>CAVWPI010000001.1:5000-155715 GCA_963756895.1 uncultured Actinomycetes bacterium
CGTGCAAAGTCGAAAGACGACGTATACGCACTGACGCCTGCCCGGTGCCGGAAGGTTACGGGGAAGGGTTAGCCGCAAGGCGAAGCTCTGAACCTAAGCCCCGGTAAACGGCGGCCGTAACTATAACGGTCCTAAGGTAGGAGTTCCCCTTGCAGGCGAGGGGAAAGCTGCCCCCCTCATGGGTGACCATGAGGTGCGCAGTCGGCTATTTGCTGGAAAATCCGAGTATCCGGTGGTACTCGTTCACTGTCACACCCTCGAGCGAGAATGTGGCATGAGCAGTGACAACCCATCCGGTGCGGACAATCAGCAGGAAAGGCTCACCACCATCGGTTGGCTGGTGGGTTTCGTCGATGGAGAGGGCTGTTTCAGCGCTCCCATCTTCCGCCAACGCTCGATGCGTCTCGGATGGCAGGTGCAACCTCAGTTCACCGTCGTCCAGGGCCAGTCGAGTCGCGACGTGCTCGAAGAGATGGCTCAGTTCTTCGGCTGCGGCAAGGTCTACATCAACCGCCGCCACGACAACCATCGTGAAGATCTTTGCTCCTACCAGGTGTCCCGTCTGGGCGACCTGAGGAGTGTGATCATTCCGTTCTTCGAGCAGCACCCACTCAGAACGGCGAAGCGAGACAACTTCGCCAAGTTCGCCGAGGTCGTCGAGCTGGTTGCTCTTCGCCGGCACCTCACAGTGCCCGGTCTCATTGAGATCGCGGAGATCACCCAGACGATGAACCATCGGAAGCCATCAGAGGCGTTGAGAATCCTCAGAGGCCATACGCCGACCCTCTCCTCAATCTCGTGAGGAGAAGATGAGATGGTCCGAACCCTGCGGCGACGTAGGGAGGTTGACGAACGTCAACCCGCCTACCGGGAGACACGCCACCCCGGTCGGTTCACAAGTAACAGCACAGAGCGAAATTCCTTGTCGGGTAAGTTCCGACCTGCACGAATGGCGTAACGACTTGGCTACTGTCTCAACCAGAGACCCGGCGAAATTGCAGTACGAGTAAAGATGCTCGTTTCCCGCAGAAGGACGGAAAGACCCCGTGGACCTTCACTACAGTTTGATGTTGGTTTTCGGTATGTATTGTGTAGGATAGGTGGGAGTCTTGGAAGCCGGGGCGTCAGCTTCGGTGGAGACAACGTTGAAATACCACCCTGTACATATTGGGAATCTAACCTGGGCCCGTAATCCGGGTCGGGGACAGCGTCAGGCGGGTAGTTTGACTGGGGCGGTCGCCTCCTAAAGAGTAACGGAGGCGCCCAATGGTTCCCTCAGCCTGGTTGGCCATCAGGCGTTGAGCGTAAAGGCACAAGGGAGCTTGACTGCGAGACCTACAAGTCGAGCAGGTGCGAAAGCAGGGCTTAGTGACCCGGCCGTGGCGTGTGGAAGCGCGGTCGATCAACGGATAAAAGGTACCCCGGGGATAACAGGCTTATCTTGCCCAAGAGTCCACATCGACGGCAAGGTTTGGCACCTCGATGTCGGCTCGTCGCATCCTGGGGGTGAAGCATCTCCCAAGGGTTGGGCTGTTCGCCCATTAAAGCGGTACGCGAGCTGGGTTTAGAACGTCGCGAGACAGTTCGGTCCCTATCCTCTGTGGGCGTAGGAGATTTGAGGGGAGCTGTCCCTAGTACGAGAGGACCGGGACGGACGCAGCTCTGGTGTGCCAGTTGTCCTGCCAAGGGCACGGCTGGTTGGCTACCTGCGGAAAGGATAAGCGCTGAAAGCATCTAAGCGCGAAGCCTGCCTCGAGATGAGATCTCCCACCGGGTTAACCGGGTAAGGCCCCTGGTAGACCACCAGGTTGATAGGCCGGAGGTGTAAGCACGGTGACGTGTTCAGCCGACCGGTACTAATCGGCCGAGGGCTTGGGTTCTTTCTTCTACTTGCGTACCAGGTTCTTGGTACTGCTCGTGCTCGCTCTGGAGTCCTCACGAGGGCTTTGACAATTCCATAAGGTTTCCGGTGGCCATTGCGGCGGGGAAACACCCGTTCCCATTCCGAACACGGAAGTGAAGACCGCCAGCGCCGATGGTACTTGGGGGGGAACCCCCTGGGAGAGTAGGTCGTCGCCGGAATTTCTCGATCGCCCCCGCCAGCGCGATGTATCGGTGATGCATCGCCGCGGCGGGGGCGTTTTCGCGCTCGGGCACCCCTACGATCGGACAGGAATGGCAGACCAACAGCGACGCAGCGGCAGTGACCGCAAGGGGCGCCCACCGGCCAAGCGTGCCGGCGGCAGCAGCCGTGGCGCCGCGGCCCGGGGGGCCGCGTCCAGTCGTGGCGGATCCGGCGCCGGTGGTTCCACTCGTGGTGGCTCGTCGAGTCGCGGGGGGTCGGGCAGCGGTGGTTCCACTCGTGGTGGCTCGTCGAGTCGCGGAGGATCAGCGACCGGTGGTTCCACGCGTGCCGGGGGTTCCACGCGTGGTGGTTCGAGCAGCCGCAGCGGTTCGGGGACCGGGGGTGCGAGCCGCGCCGGCAGCGCGGCCGGCCGGGGTGGACCCCGGAAGGCATCGGCCGGTGGTCGGGGTGGCGCAGCCGGTGGCGAGCGTTCGGGCGGGCGCGGCCAGTCGGCGGGTGCCCGCCAGGGTGGCGGTCGCTCCCGCGACGGCCGGCGTGACGACTCGCGGCGCGATCGCGACGACGCACCCAAGGGTGGGGGGTTCGGCCCCTACTCCGTCGATCGGCGCGACGAGGACACCCGCGACCGCCCCCGCCGCGCCGACGACGCCGGCGAATCCACGGGCGGCCGTGGGGGACGTCCGGCGCTGCGCACGGTGGGGCAGCGGCCCGATCGGGCCGAGAAGCGTCCGACCAGCCGCTCGACGCGCCCCACGGCACCGGCGCGGCGGCGCCGCAAGCGCGGGCCCGCCGACGTCCAGCAGGAGCTGGGCCGGCTCGCCGGGCGCAACGCCAGCCGCGCCCTCGGCACCCTCATGGCCGCAGCCGACGCCTTCGCCAACGACCGGGAGCGGGAGACCCTGCGCATCCTGCGGCCCCTCCGCGAGCAGTTGCCCGACTCGCCGAGCGTGCGCGAGCTCACCGGCCTGGCCCAGTACCGCATCGGGAACTACGCCGCCGCCGCCAAGGAGCTCGAGGCCTACGCTGACCTGAGCGACGCGGTCGACCAGCACCCCGTGCTCATGGACTGCTACCGGGCCCAGCGCCGGTGGCGGAAGGTGGAGGAGCTCTGGCAGGAGCTGGCCGCCGTCTCACCGAACGCGGGGCTCGTCACCGAGGGCCGGATCGTCTACGCGGGTGCGCTCGCCGACCAGGGTCGGTTGCCCGAGGCGTTGGCCCTGCTGCGCAAGCGCGCCGAGCGGATCAAGAAGCCGGCCGAGCACCACCTGCGCCTCTTCTACGCCCTCGCCGACCTCGAAGAGCGCGCCGGCAACCTCGCGCGCGCCCGGGAGCTGTTCCACGAGGTGCGCAAGGCCGATCCGGCGTTCGCCGACGTCGCCGAGCGCCTCGCCACCCTCGGATGAGTGTCGCACCCTCGTCGTAGGGTCGTCCCAGCTTCCCCGCCGCCTTCCCCGTGCTGCGGGTCCCGATCCGGGACCCTCCACCGGAGGAAGTCGATGCCGTCCACCACCACCAAGCGGTCCGCAGCCGCCGCGTCCGCGCCCCCCGGCGGGGAACCGGGAGTCAACCTCGCCGTGCTCTGCGGCCCGTGCTCGGGCCCCGCCGAGATCCGCGTCCTCGAGTCGGGCACCCGCCTGGCCAGCCTCGCCGTCCGTTGCCCCACGGGCACCACGTCCAGGGCCGCGGCCGACGGGCGCGCCACATCCGTCCCCGTCACCGTGTGGGACCCGCCCGCCTGGGTCGAGACCATCGCCGCCGGTGACGTGGTCGTGGTGGTGGGTCGGATGCGCCGGCGCTTCTACCAGCGCCCGGGAGGCGTCGGGTCACGGGTCGACGTCGAGGCCGAGCTGATCGGTCGGGCGCGCGACCGGCGCCGGATCGATGCCGCGCTGCGCAAGGCCGACGAGGCGCTCGAGGCCCTGGGATGAGCCACGCCACGTTGCCGCGCTCGCGCCCGCCCCCATCCAAGTGGGCGGTGGCGCCCTCGGTAAGATCGAATGCGCCACAAAATCGAATCCATCCCCACAAGAGCCCACACAACGAGGTGAGGGACGCGTGACCGCGACACCCGAGACCCAGCCGCTCGAGCCCGCCATCCTCGACGAAGTCGTCATCCGGTTCGCCGGCGACTCCGGCGATGGCATGCAGCTCACCGGCGACCGCTTCACCGACGTCAGCGCCGTCTTCGGCAACGACCTGGCGACGATGCCGAACTACCCGGCCGAGATCCGTGCCCCCGCCGGCACCATCGCCGGCGTCTCGTCGTTCCAGGTGCACATCTCCGACCACGACATCGTCACGCCGGGCGACGCCCCGAACGTGCTGGTGGCCATGAACCCGGCGGCGCTGAAGGCCAACCTGGCCGAGCTGCCACCCGGTTCCACCATCCTGGTCAACGCCGACGCGTTCGACGACCGCAACCTCACCAAGGTCGGCTACGACGCCAACCCGCTCGACAACGGGTCGCTGGCGTCGTACCACGTGGTCCAGGTACCGATGACCAGCCTCACGCTCGAGGCGTGCAAGGAGCTCGGGGTCAAGCCCCGCGACGCGGAGCGGTCGAAGAACTTCTTCGCCCTCGGTCTCATCTCCTGGATGTACACACGTCCGGTCGACCCCACGATCGAGTGGATCGACTCGAAGTTCTCGTCGCGGCCGCAGGTGCGCGACGCCAACCTCGCCGCGTTCAAGGCCGGCCTGCACTTCGGTGAGACGGCCGAGCTGCTCGAGCACTACCAGATCCAGCCCGCCAAGCTGGAGCCCGGCAAGTACCGCAACATCACCGGCAACCTCGCCGTCGCGTACGGGCTCATCGCCGCCGCGCAGCAGGCGAGCCTGCCGATCCTCTACGCGTCGTACCCGATCACACCGGCGTCCGACATCCTGCACGAGCTCTCCAAGCACAAGAACTTCGGGATCCGCACCCTGCAGGCCGAAGACGAGATCGCGGCCGCCGCGGTGGCGGTCGGCGCCGCCTTCGCCGGTCACCTCGGCATCACCGCCACGAGTGGCCCCGGCCTCGACCTCAAGTCGGAGGCGCTGGGGCTCGCGATCAGCCTCGAGCTGCCGCTGGTGGTCGTCGACGTACAACGCGGTGGCCCGTCGACGGGTCTGCCCACCAAGACCGAACAGTCCGACCTCATGCTCGCCATGTACGGGCGTCACGGTGAGTCGCCGCTGCCGATCGTGGCCGCCTATTCCCCGAGCCACTGCTTCGCGGCCGCGTTCGAGGCCGTGCGCATCGCGCTGAAGTACCGCACGCCGGTCATCCTCCTCACCGACGGCTACGTCGCCAACGGGTCCGAGCCCTGGAAGCTCCCCGACGTCGAGGCGCTGCCCGACATCTCGGTGCCGTTCGCGACCGAGCCCAACCACGACGGCGAGTTCTGGCCCTACCTGCGCGACCCCGAAACCCTCGCCCGACCGTGGGCGATCCCCGGCACCCCGGGCCTGATGCACCGCATCGGCGGCATCGAGAAGCAGGAGGGGACGGGCAACGTCAACTACGAACCGGCCAACCACGAGCTCATGACCCACATCCGGGCCAACAAGGTGTCGGGCATCGCCGACGACATCCCGCCCATCGAGGTCGACGGCGACGCCGGCGCCGATGTGCTCGTGCTCGGATGGGGGAGCACGTGGGGCCCGATCAGTGAAGCGGTGCGCCGGGTGCGCGCCGCCGGGCGCCCGGTGGCGCACGCGCACCTCGTGCACCTCAACCCGTTCGCACCGAACCTCGGTGAGGTGCTCGCCGCGTACCCGAAGGTGCTGGTCCCCGAGATGAACATGGGGCAGCTGTCACGGCTGGTGCGCGCCGAGTTCCTCACCCCGACCACATCGCTCAACAAGGTGCAGGGTCTGCCCTTCAGCGCCACCGAGATCGAGAACAAGATCATGGAGATGATCGATGCCTGACGAAGATGCCGGCACAGCAGTGAAGCTGGGCCGCAAGGACTTCCAGTCCGACCAGGAGGTCCGGTGGTGTCCCGGCTGCGGCGACTACTCCATCCTCGCCGCCATGCAGCTCGAGCTCGCCGACCTCGGCGTGCGTCCCGAGAACCTCGTGTTCGTGTCGGGCATCGGGTGCGCGGCGCGCTTCCCGTACTACATGAACACCTACGGCCTGCACTCGATCCACGGCCGCTCACCCGCGGTCGCGACCGGCGTGGCGCTGGCCCGCCCCGACCTCGACGTGTGGGTCATCGGTGGCGACGGCGACATGCTCTCGATCGGTGGCAACCACCTGATCCACGCGCTGCGCCGCAACGTCAGCCTGAAGATCATCATGTTCAACAACCAGATCTACGGGCTCACCAAGGGCCAGTACTCGCCCACCAGCGAGCTGGGCAAGATCACCAAGTCGTCGCCGTTCGGCTCGCTCGACACCCCGTTCAACCCGATCTCGGTCGCGCTCGCAGCCGAGGCCACCTTCGTGTCCCGCACCCACGACATGGACCGCAAGGGCATGTTGGAGGCGTTCCGCCGGGCCCACGAGCACGAGGGCAGCGCGTTCGTCGAGATCTACCAGAACTGCAACGTCTTCAACGACGGCGCGTTCGAGGGGATCACGGCCAAGGAAGCACGCGCCGACATGCTCATCGAGCTCAAGCACGGTGAGCCGATCCGCTTCGGCAACGACAACGAGCGCGGTGTCGTGCTCAACGCGTTCGGTGAGTGCGAGATCGTGGAGGTCGCCGACGTGGGCGAGGACGCGCTCCTCGTGCACGACGAGACCCGCGCCGATCCCGCGCTGGCGTTCGCGCTGTCGCGCCTGTCGTCCTCGCCGACCATGCCCACCCCGGTGGGTGTGTTCCGGTCGATCACCCGGCCCACGTACGAGGCCGAGGTGCAGCGCCAGCTGGTCAACGCGTCGGAGCGTCAGGGTCCCGGCGACCTCGCCAAGCTCATCGGCACCGGCGCCACCTGGGAAGTGAACTAGTCAGACGGGTTCGTCCAGGCTGCGGAACACCATTCCGGTCCGCGGCTTGGGCGCGAAGAACGTCGTCTTCTCCGGCATGCGCAGATCGGCCGCAGCCGCGGCGCGGATCGTGTCGACCGTGACCGGCCGCAGGAGCACCGCGGCGTCGGCGTTGCCCTTCGCCACCTGGGCCGCAACGGTCTGCGCGTCGTTGCGGTAGGCGAGGGTCACGCCCGGGACCGCGGGGAGCACGCCGGCGTCGAAGCGCGCCGAGTCGACGTCGCGCAGCTCGGCGGGGAGGTCGGCCAGGCGCGCCTCGAGCTCGGCGGTGGGCATGAGCAGCGCGAGGCCGTCGCGGTCGACGATCCCGAGGCTGCCGCCGTCGCGCATCGCGACCTCGAGCGCGGCGACGCCGTCGGGCACGTTGGGGCCGGCGGCGTGCACGAAGAAGGGACCGCTCAGCGCGGCGCGGAGATCCACGCCGTCCACGCCCGAGAGCAGTCGGTGGATGGCACGCACGCAGAGCTGGTTGGGGGCGAGCTCGACGATCAACGTCATGATCGCGTCGGCGCCGGGATCGTCGAGTCCCGCGGCGCGGCGCTCGCGGCGGTAGTTGTTGGCGGTTTCGAAGCGATGATGGCCATCGGCCAGCACCACCAGCTCGGAGCCGACTGCCTCGGTGATGGCGTCGATGCGCGCGGGATCGTCCACCCGCCAGAGTGAGTGCTCGAAGCCGTCCTCGTCGGTGGCGGTGGCGTCGGGTTCGGCGTCGTCCGAGTGCAGCAGCGACGAGAGCCCAGCGGCGAGCGACAGCCCCCAGATCGGATCGAGGTTCGCGCGCGTGGCGCGCAGCAGCTCGAGGCGATCGGTCTTGGCCTTCGGCAACGTGCGTTCATGGGGCATCACGCCGCCGCCGTCGTCGTCGAGCGTGAGGGCACCGAGCACGCCGGTGGTGCGCTGCGGCAGTCCGTCGTCGCCGGTGAAGTCCATGCGGTAGATCGAGAACGCCGGCGCGGCGTCGGTGACGAGCACGCCTTCGTCGCGCCAGCGCGAGAGCGCAGCGGCCGCGGCGTCGTACGCGTCGGGGAGGATCAGCCGCACCGAATTGTGGGGATCGCTCGCCATCAGCGCGGCACGCGCCTCGGGCTCGATCACGTCGTAGGGTGGAGCGCTGACCGCGCTGATGTCGCGCGTGTCGTAGCGGATGCCGGGGAAGGGAAGAAATCGGGGCACGTTCGCGATTCAGTCAGGGGCCAGTGCTGCTGGCCGGTGCCCGGAGTCTCGCATACCGGGCTCGCTGATCCAGAGAGGAGCACCCCATGGAGTCCGCGTACGACGCGTACCAGGAAGGGAACCGTCTGCTCGCGTCGCAGAACCCCCACGCCGCCGCGATCGCGTTGGAGCGCGCCCGCGACCTCGAGCCCGACAAGGCATCCGTGCGCGAGACGCTCGCCCGGGCCTACTACGGCAGCGGGCACATCACCCGCGCGGCCGAGGAGTTCGGGCGGGCGGTCGAGATCGAACCGGTCAACGACTACGCGCACTTCGGCCTCGGATTGTGCCTGCTGCGGCGCGGCGACCGGATGGGAGCCTGCCGGCACCTGAAGCTGGCGGTCGCCATGCGGCCCGACCAGCCCGACTACCGCGCCGCGCTCGCCCGCGTGGCCGAGGAAGCGTGACCCGCCCGTGACCACGTCGTCGGTGGCGCCGCCCCTGGTGGCGTGCGACCTCGACGGCGTGGTCTGGCGGGGCGACGACGCGATCCCGCCGGCCGCCGGCGGCATCGCCGCGCTCCGCGATGCGGGACTGCGGGTGGCCTTCGTGTCGAACAACTCGAGCTCGCCGGTCGGCGACGTCGTGGCCAAGCTCGGCGGCATGGGGATCCCCGCGACCCCCGACGACGTCGTCACCAGCGCCATGGCCGCCGCGTGGCTGCTCGAGCACTCGCTCGCACCCGGAGCGCGGGTTCTGGTGTGCGGCGGACCCGGGGTCCGGGAGGCGCTGGCCGGCGCCGGTCTCGTCGCCGTCGACCACGGCCCCGCCGAGGCGGTGGTCGTGGGCTTCCATCGCGACTTCGACTACGACGCCCTCGACCGCGCGTCTCGGGTGGTGCGCGACGGCGCCCGCCTCATCGCCACCAACCTCGACGCCACCTATCCCATGCCCGGTGGGCTCATCCCCGGTGCGGGGTCGATCGTCGCCGCGGTCGCGACCGCGGCCGGAACGTCGCCCGAGGTCGCGGGCAAGCCCGAGGCGCCCACGGTCGGCATCATCCGGGAGCGCTACGGCGACGTCGGGGTGGTGGTGGGCGACCGGCCGTCGACCGACGGCGCGCTGGCCACCGCGCTCGGCTGGCCGTTCGCGCTGGTGCTCTCGGGGGTCACCGCGGCGGTGACGCCACCCGGCGGGGAGGCGATTCCCGACCCGGCGCCACCGTTCGTGGCCGCCGACCTCGGCGTGTTGGCACCCGCCCTCATCACCGCGCTCCGGCACACCTGACCGTCGCCCGATCGCGGGGCGGAGCGAGCGACGCAACGCTCGGCTCGCCCCGATCGAGCGAGTGGGGCTCCGCCCGTGCTCGCTCGCAGGACGGAGCGAGCGGGTGCGAGCGAGGGAGGGAGCGAGGGAGGCAAGGAGGTCGCGTACTCTGCACCGGTGACTGTGCGCCGGCGACTCGACGCCGAGCTCGTGCGCCGGGGCTTGCTCGGGAGCCGCCGCCAGGCGGTCGAGGCCATCGCCGCCGGGCGCGTCCGGGTGGCGGGCAGCCCCGCTCCGGCGCCGACCCGACTGGTCGCGCCCGACGAGTCGATCCAGGTCACCGGCGATCCGCCCCGGTTCGTGTCCCGCGGGGGCGAGAAGCTGGCCGCCGCGCTCGACCGGTTCGTCGTCGACGTGCGGGGCCGACGAGCCCTCGACGCCGGGGCGTCGACCGGCGGGTTCACCGACTGCCTGCTCCAGGCGGGCGCGGTGCACGTCGACGCGGTCGACGTCGGGCGGGGTCAGCTCGCGTGGTCACTGCGCGACGATCCGCGCGTCACCGTGCGCGAGCGCACCAACGTCCGCCACCTCGAACCCGACGACCTCGGCGGCCCGGTCGACCTCACCGTCGCCGATCTCTCGTTCATCTCGCTGCTCACCGTCGCGCCCACGCTGGCCCGATGCACGAGGCTCGACGGCGACCTGGTGCTGCTGGTGAAGCCACAGTTCGAGGCCGGGCGCGCCCGCATCGGCAAGGGGGGAGTGGTACGCGACCCTGCGGTGCACCGGGCCGTGCTCCACGAGGTGCGCGACGGACTGACCGCCGCCGGTCTGCACGTGGTCGACGTGATGGCGTCGCCGTTGAAGGGCGCCGACGGCAACGTCGAGTTCCTGGTGCGCTGCGACGCGCGCGGTCCCGCCCTCGACGACGTCCGCCTCGACGCCGTGGTGCCGAGCACGGACGCAGGCGCGGCGTGAGCGTCCGCACCGTCGGCCTGGTGGCACACCCGAGTCGCGAGACCGCCGCCCGACTGGCAGCGCAGGCATCGGAACGTCTCGCCGCGCACGGCATCGAGGTGCGGTCCCTGATCAGCGACGGCGGGAGCGACCTCGACACCGAGGGCCTCGACATCGTGATCTCGCTCGGTGGCGACGGCACCATGCTCCGCGCGGTCGACGCCGCGTACGAAGCCGGCGTGCCCGTCCTCGGCGTGAACGTGGGGCAGATGGGCTACCTCACCGAGGTGGAACCGTCGGAGTTCGGCGCGGCGCTCGACCGCCTCATCGCCGACGACTTCGAGGTGGCCGAGCGCATGGTGCTCGAGATCACCGTCGAGTCGGCCGGTTCCGCGCAGGGCCGCTGGTTCGCGCTCAACGAGGCGGTGCTCGAGAAGGTGCACACCGGTCGCCTCGCCCGGCTCGAGGTCGACATCAACGGCAGCTTCTTCACCACGTACGCGGCCGACGGCGTGATCGTCGCCACCCCCACCGGCTCCACCGCCTACTCGTTCTCGGCGCGCGGCCCGATCGTGTCTCCCCGTCACCGGTGCCTGTTGCTCACGCCGGTGTCGCCGCACATGCTCTTCGATCGCTCGTTCGTCCTCGCCCCCGAAGAGACGTTGCGCTTCACCGTGTGCGACGACGGCAGCGTGGTGCTCACCGCCGATGGGCGCGAGCTCGGCGAGCTCGCCGCGGGCGACACCGTGTCGTGCCGCGGCGGCGACCGGTCGGCGCGCATCGTCACCTTCGCGCCCCGCGACTTCCACCAGATCTTGAAGGCCAAGTTCGGCCTCGCCGACCGCTGAGTGATGCTGGTCGAGCTGCACGTCGTCGATCTCGGGATCGTCGCCGACCTGAACCTGGTGCTGGGCCCCGGCCTCACCGCCATCACCGGCGAGACCGGTGCGGGCAAGACGCTGCTGGTGGAGGCGGTCGAGCTCCTCGTCGGGGGCCGGGCCGACGCCGGGTTGGTGCGCGACGGCGCCACCGAGGCACGCGTCGAGGGTCGCTTCGTCCATTCGGCGACCGGCGAGGAGACCGTGCTCGCCGCGCGTCGTGCCGCGCGACGGGCGCAGCCGGGCCTACCTCGACGGCCGCCTGGCGACGGTGGGCGAGCTGGCCGAAGCCGGGCGCGCCCTCGTCGACCTGCACGGGCAGCACGCACACCAGTCGCTGCTCGATCCTGCCATCCAGCGGGGTGCGCTCGACCGGTACGCCGGCGCACCCGCGCTCGACGCCCTCGTGCGCTACCGCGCCGCCGCGCCGCGGTCCGCGAGCTCGACGCCGAGCTCGCGGCGCTCGGCGGTGACGCCCGTGCACGCGCGCGCGAGATCGACCTGCTGCGGTATCAGGTCGAGGAGATCGCCGCCGCCGGTCTCGAGGATCCGGCCGAGGACGTGGCCCTCGAAGCCGAGGAGGCGCTGCTGGCCGACACGGTCGCGCACCGCGACGCGCTCGCCCGCGCCTACGAGGCGATCGAGGGCCCCGGTCTCGACGCGCTCGGCACCGCGCTCGCCGCGCTCGACGGCCGCACGCCGTTCGCCGACCTCGCCGCCCGCCTCCGCGGTGCGCAGGGGGAGCTGGCCGACATCGAACAGGAGCTGCGTCGCGGTGTCGAACGGGTCGACGACGACCCCGCACACGTCGACACCGTGCGGGCCCGCCGCCACCAGCTCCACGAGCTGGGCCGCAAGTACGGCTCGACCCTGGCCGACGTGATCGCGTACGGCGCCGAATCGGCCACCCGCCTCGACGAGCTCGAGCGCTACGAGGAGCGCGCCGGCGCCCTCGAAGGCCGCCGCGCCGCCCACGAGCGCGAGGCGACCGCGGCCGCCGCCGACCTCTCCGGTGCCCGCCGAGCCGCCGCCGAACCGCTCGGTGCAGCGGTGAGCGGCCACCTCCGTGAGCTGGCCATGCCCCATGCCACCGTCGAGATCGAGGTGGAGGCCGGCCCGCCCACCGACGACGGCCTCGACCAGGTCACCTACCTCCTGGCCGCGAACCCCGGGGAACGGGCCCGGCCACTGGCGCGGGCCGCGTCCGGCGGCGAGCTCTCCCGTGCGATGCTGGCAGCGCGAGTGGTGCTCTCGGAGGCGCCACCGACTCTGGTGTTCGACGAGGTCGACGCCGGGATCGGCGGTGAAGCCGGGGCCTCGGTCGGACGTCTGTTGCAGGCGCTCGGCGCGCGGCACCAGGTGCTCTGCGTCACGCACCTCGCGCAGGTGGCAGCGTTCGCCGGGACGCAGGTCGTGGTGGAGAAGGCCGTGGAACGGGAGAATGCCGTGCAGGGGCGGCGAGAGCGAACGGTGGCGCACGCGAACGTGGTCGACGGCGACGAGCGCGTCGCCGAGCTGTCGCGCATGCTCGCCGGGGTCGGCGACTCGTCCCACGCCGCGGGCACGCGGCCGAGCTGCTGGAGACCGCGGTGGCGTCCCTCCCTGTCGGCGGCAGTCCGCGGCGGGGACGCCGCTGATGGCCCGGCCCCGTCTGCGCAAGCGCGCCGATGTCCCGTTCGCGATCCAGGGCCTGGCAGCGCGTCGACCGGCGGACCAAGGACATGATCCCGCGGCTCCAGACGGGGGAGATCGCGGTGATCAAGCACCGCGACCTCGACCGGGTCGCGGCCGACGGTCTCATCGAAGCCGGTGTCGTCGCGGTGATCAATTGCTCACCCTCCATCTCCGGTCGCTATCCCAACGGTGGACCGATCCGCATCGTGCAGGCCGGGATCACCCTGGTCGACGACGTCGACGCCGAGTTCATGGACACCGTCGCCGAGGGTGACGTCATCCGCGTCGAGGACGGGGAGATCTGGCGCAACGGGGAGCTGATGGCGCGGGGCGCGTGCTCGACGAAGCCGGCATCGAGATCGCGATGGCGACCGCGCGCGCGGCCATCGGCACCGAGCTCGAGCGCTTCGCCGCCAACACGCTCGAGTACATCCAGAAGGAGGCGCGGCTCACCTTCGAGCCGCTCACCCTGCCGCCGTTGCACACCAAGTTCGCCGGCCGCCATGCGCTCGTCGTCGTGCGCGGCCACGACTATCGCTCCGACCTCGCCGCGCTGCGTCCGTACATCCGCGAGTACCAGCCGGTGTTGATCGGGGTCGACGGCGGTGCCGACGCGCTGCTCGAGCACGGCCTCAAGCCCGACATCATCATCGGCGACTTCGACTCGGTGTCAGCCAAGGGCCTCGCCTGCGGCGCCGAGCTCGTGCACCACGTGCACCCCGACGGTCGGGCCCCCGGGCGTGACGCGCTCCTCGAGTGGGGCGTCGAGTACCACGAGTTCGTGGCCGAGGGCACCAGCGAGGACGTGGCGATGCTGCTCGCCTACGAGTCGAAGTCGCAGCTGATCGTCGCCGTCGGCACGCACGCGACCATGGTCGAGTTCCTCGACAAGGGCCGCCCGGGCATGGCGTCGACGTTCCTCACCCGCTTGCGTCTCGGTCCCATGCTGGTCGACGCCAAGGGCGTGAGCCGGCTCTACGAGGGACGCGTCCGTCGCCTCGACATCTTCCTGCTCGTCGGCGCCGCGCTGATCGCGATGCTCGTCGTGGGCATCGTCGCCGAACCCATCCACGTGTTCGCGCGCGGCCTCTGGGTCACCCTCAAGGACTTGTTCTCGGGCTGATGATCAACTTCCGCTTTCACGTCGTCTCGCTCATCGCGATCTTCCTCGCCCTCGCGCTCGGGGTGGTGATCGGCGCGGGCGTCATCGATCGCGGCGTCGTCGACGCACTCGACAGCCGACTCGACCGTGTCCAGTCGCGGTCGGATCGCATCGAGGCCGAGAACGGTGTGCTCAGCGACCGCAACAGCCAGCAGAACGACATGATCGTCGACTTGCAGCCCCACGCGGTGAGCGGCCGGCTGCTCGGCGACGACGTGGGCGTGGTCGCGGTGCGTGGCGTCGACGGCGACCGGGTCTCGGCTGTCGTCACGGGCGCGCAGCAGGCCGACGCCACTGCCACCGGCACACTGTGGCTGGAAGACAAGTGGGCGCTCGCCGACGACGACTCGGTGAAGGCGCTGCAGGAGGCGCTCGGCACCACCACCAAGAACAAGGCGTCGCTGCGCGCCGAGGGCTTCCAGCAGCTCGCGCAGCGCCTCGCGGCGGCCGACTCGCGCGTGGAGGGCGAGGACGACCTCCTCGTGGTCCTCCAGGACGCCGGGTTCCTCGGCTACGACGCGGTGGGCGACTCCACCATCGGCGAGTTCCCCGGTCGTGGTGCGGGGGTCGTGCTCGTGGTCGGCAACGGCGGATCGGTCGACCCCGCGCTGGTCACCGCGCCGGCGGCGAAGGCGCTGCACGCGGCCGAGGTGCCTCTCGTGGTCGCCAGCGTGTGGAGCGAGGTGACCGACGGCCCCGACCGCGCCGATGCAGTGCAGCCCATCCGCGACAACGAGCTCGCCACCTCGGTGTCGACCGTCGACGACCTCGACCTTCCCGAGGGGCCGACGACGGTGGTGCTCGCGCTCTCCGATCTGTTCGTGCTCCCGCCGACGGGACCAGTCGTCGGCAAGTACGGGTATGGACCCGACACCACGCCACTCCCGGCCCTGGTCACCCAGTGAGCCATCGCGCTCCCGGCGCGCGGGCCGCGGTGGCGACACTCGCGGGCGCGATCGTCGGGGTCGTGGCGTTCGCGGCATTCACCGCGCCCGCGCCGGCGGCGGCCGCACCGCCCGCGTCCACGGCAGCCCGGGGCCGAGTGCTGATCGTGTCGCTGCCCGACACCGAGTGGGCCGATTTCGAGCAGGCGTCCACCCCGAACCTCGACCGGCTGTTCGCGCAGTCTGCCGTGGGCGCGATGGTCACCAACGGCGTCGACCGACCGACCGGGTTGCCGAGCGGCTACGTGACCGTCGGTGCCGGTGCGCGCGCGCTCGGCAACGGCGCCACCGGCAACCAGGGATTCGGCGTCGACGAGGACTTCGGCCGCGACCGCGCCGGTGTCGTGTTCACCACCCGCACCGGGCTGCCAGCCGGTGACGGGCTCGTGTACATGCCGATCGCCGACACCATCGAGACCAACGACGAGGAGCTCTTCGGCGCCGAGCCCGGTCGCCTCGGTGACGAGCTGGCGGACGCCGGTATCACCGCGCGGTGATCACCAACGGTGACGGCACCGACCCGAGCACCCCGACACACGGTCGACGCCGTGGCGGCGCGCCGCGGTCGCCGCGCTGATGACGAGTGCGGGCAAGGTTCCCGGCGGTCGGGTCGACGACGGGTTGCTGCGCCAGGACGCCGCCGCGCCGTTCGGCGTGCGCCTCGACCCCGACCGGGTGGAGCGTGCGTTCGAGGACGCGTGGCAGCCCGGCTCGGTCGTTTTGGTCGAGGGTTCCGACCTCGTGCGCGCCGACATCCAGTCGAAGTTCGCGTCCGACGAGCAGGCGGTGAAGATGCGCGCCCGCGCGCTCGAGGACACCGACCGCATCGTCGGGCGGCTGCTCGCTCACGTCGACGACCGCGACATGGTGCTGGTCATGGGGCCGACACCACCGCAGGAGCGCATCGCGCTCAGCGTCGCCGCGCTCCGCGCACCGGGCATCGCTCCGGGCCTGCTGCGCTCGACCACGACGCAACACGACGGTTTCGTGAACCTCGTCGACGTGGCGCCCACCGTGCTCACGTACTTCGGCCTCGACCGACCCGACGCGATGGAAGGCCGCCGCATGGACACGGGTGAGCCCGGGGGCTCGTTCGCCGACCACCGCGAGTTCTTCGTCAACGTCAACGAGGACGGCCTCTTCCGGGACGGGCTCGTCGGGCCCGCGATGAGCATGGTGATGGTCGTGGCGCTGGTCATGGCCGGGGCCGCGATCGCGCTCGACCGCTGGGCCCGGTTGCAGGCGCGGTGGGCGGTGGGACTCCTCGTGTTCGGCGCGCTCTGGTTGTTGGGCTTCCTCGACGCGACCTACCTCGCCGGGCCGTTGCACTTCGGTCGACACGGAGGTGCGTTCGCCTACTGGACGTTCGTGGTCGGTGTGGGCGCGGTGATCGCGGCGGTGTGCATGCTGGCGACCCGTCGGCGCCCGGTGCTGGCGGTCCTCGCCGGCCTGGGCACCGTGATCGCGCTGCACGTCGTCGACCTCGTCACCGGCGCGCACCTCGAATGGAACACCGTGTTCGGGTACTCGCCGACCATCGGGATCCGCTTCGTGGGTCAGGGCAACATGACCTTCTCGCAGCTCACCGCGGCCGCGGTGCTGTTCGCCGGCCTGCTCGCGTGGCAGGTGCCGACGAAGCGCGGCGTGCCGCGTCGCGGTGGCGCTCCTCGCCGTCACGTTGATCGTGATGGCGTCGCCGTTCTGGGGGAACGACTTCGGTGGTGCGATCGCGGCCGCGCCGGGCTTCGCGCTGCTGGCGTGGTTGCTGCTCGGCCACGAGCTGCGGTGGCGCACGGTGTGGGTGCTCGTCGGGGTGCTGGTCGCGGCCGGACTGGTGGTGGGCGCGGTCGACGTCCTGCGCCCGGCCGACCAGCGCACCCACGTGGGCAAGTTCTTCGAGAAGGCGGGCACCGACTTCGGGAGCGCGACGCTCGTCCTGCGCCGCAAGGCGGCCGAGAACCTGTCGACGCTCGGTCACTCGCTCTTGTTCGGTTGCATCATCGCGCTCGCGCTGCTCGCGGCCTACCTCGTCTGGGTGCGACCGCGCTCCTTGCGCACCCTGTTCGCGCAGGTGTCGACCGCGCGCGCCACCGCGATCTCGCTCGGCGTCGTGGCGTTGCTCGGGTTCGCGCTCAACGACTCCGGCATCACCATCCCCGGGATGATGGCCGCGGTGACCGAGGCTACGGTCGTGATCCTCCTCGCGCGGGTGGTGCTCCGTCCGTCCCCCGCCGTCCCGCAGCCCGAAGCGGGCGTGGAGTCATCCCGCGAACCCGAGCTCGAACCGGGCCGCCATCCGTGACCGCGGTCGTCGCGTTCCTCGTCGGTCTCGTGACGGTGCGCTTCCTGCGGATGGTCAGCGGTGAGATCCTGTCGTCGCCCGCGCTGGAGCGCAGCAACTACCGCGGTCACAAGCTCGCCACCGCGGGTGGGCTCTTCATCATCCTCACCGTGCTGATCATCGACGCCGGCCGCTCGGTGCTCGGCGCGGTCGGCGTGGGTTCGGAGGCGGGCCTCACCCAGGCCCGCCTCGCGGTCCTGTTCGCGGTGTTCGGCTTCGGCTTCCTCGGCATGATCGACGACCTCGCGGCGGTCGGTGAGGACCGCGGGTTCAAGGGCCACCTCGGTGCGCTGCGCGAGGGGCGCGTGACCACCGGCTTGCTGAAGCTGGTCGGCGGCGCAGCGGTGGCGGTCGTCATCGTCGCCACCCCGGGGTTCAAGTCGGGCCGCACGCTCATCGTCGACGCCGCGCTCATCGCGCTCGCCGCCAACCTCGGCAACCTGCTCGACCGGGCTCCCGGTCGCACCATCAAGTTCGGACTGGTGGCCTACGTCCCGATCGCGATCGCGATCGGCACCGCGCCGATCGGCATCGCGGCGGCGCCGGTGATGGGTGCGTCGCTCGGTCTGCTGCCCGACGACCTGCGCGAACGCCTCATGCTCGGCGACACCGGCGCCAACGTCATCGGTGCCGTGCTGGGTCTCGCGATCGTGCTGGGTTCGCGCGACAGCATCCGCCTGGTGGTGATGGTGGCGCTCCTGGTGGTGAACATCGCGGCGGAACTGGTGTCGTTCTCACGCGTCATCGACGCGGTGCCGCCACTGCGCTGGTTCGATCGCCTCGGCAGCCGTCGCCCGCACTGACGCCGCCCCTCACGCGCCGCAGAACGGCGTGTCGCGCTCGTAGAGGGTGATGCGGTCGCCGAACTGGACCGGGTGGTAGTCGTGCGCGGCGAGCGCGTCGGGCAGCCCGCCGAGGCGGCCGAAGTGCGTGGGTGACGTCACGATCACGCCGCACACGTCGTCGGCCGCCGCTGCCTTCACCAACGACGCCTGGGTGATGCTGCCGTCGTCGAGACGCTGGTAGGACGTGTCGGCGAAGTCGCCGGGGGTGTCATGGCCCGAGCGCCACACGAGGCCCGGATCGTCGCTGATGAACTGCGCGTCCGACGGGAAGGCGCGGAGGTGCGACACCAGCGCCGCCTCCTGGCCGGTGTAGCCGTCGGGCCAGAGGATCGACGTGTTGCTCGCGATCGCGAACGGCACCGTGACGACGCCGGCGATCACCAGCACCTTCCAGGGCGGTGGCTTCAGCGCCGCGAGGAGGGCGAGCGGCGGCACGAGGTGCGCGACGTGCGCGCGCCACATCGCCGGTTCCCAGACGAGGAGCGCCACCACCATCACGGTCCACAGCACCAGGAACCCGACCACGAGGGTCAGTGCCCGGTCACCGGCGCCCGATGCCGGGCGCCCGGCTCGGCGGCGGACGACCAGGCGCACTGCGAGGGCCGCGATCGCCAGCCCGAGCGCCACCAGCACGAGCTTGTCCCGGTCCCAGAGGGTGTCGAGGATCTTGCGGAAGGCGCCTGCGTGCGTGGCGACGCGCCGGGCGTCCTGGTGGTACGTGTACGACTGGTCCCACACGTCGGCGATGCCGAAGGGCAGTGCCGCCACGACGTACACCGCCACTGCCACGGCCGCGGCCACCGTGGCGTCGCGCACGCCCGTCCGGCGCGGCCACTGGCACACCAGGACGATCAACCCCGCGATCACCAGCGCCGGCACCGACAGCGCCTTGATCGACACGGCACCGCCCGCCGCCAGCCCCATCCAGACCGCGTTGCGCACTCGTGGGTCGTCGCGGTAACGGAGCGCGAAGGCGACGGCGAGCACCGACAGCGCGAGCGACGGACCGTCGGCGTTCACCGGTACCGTGACCCAGAGGATCGAGCCGCTGGTCGTCACCAGGCCGGCGGCGAGCAGCGCGTTGCCGCGCGTGGTCACGTGGCGCGCGCACACGTAGACCGCGACGGTCAGCAGCACACCGGCCGCCACGCTCAGCAACCGCGGCGCGTCCAGCGTGCGCAGGCCGACGAGGTCGGCGACCCAGACCAGCGGCAGGAAGACGGGGCCCTGGCTGGAGAAGATGCCGCGGAACGGCAGCTGGCCGTTGCGCATCGCGCGGGCCGACGACGCGAACACGCCGTCGTCGAAGACCAGCGACTTCTCCGCGAAGAACGCCGGGATGCGGATCACGATCGCCGCGATCGCGAGGATCACGGCGTCGGTCCGCCAGTGTGTGCGCGCCGAGCGCTCGACCGGGGGAGGGGGCGCGGTCTCGACCCGGGTCATCCCGGCACCGTATCCAAGGTTCCTTCGTCGCCGGTGCGCGGGTTGCCGCGGGTCGTCTGGTACCGTCGCCTTCCGTCGGATTTCGCGCGACGGATGGAAAGAGAAGGTCTTGGCGAAGCACATCTTCGTGACCGGTGGTGTGGCCTCCAGCCTCGGGAAGGGCCTCACCGCCTCTTCGCTCGGGCGTCTCCTCAAGTCCCGTGGCCTCCGGGTCACGATGCAGAAGCTGGATCCGTACATCAACGTCGATCCCGGCACGATGAACCCCTTCCAGCACGGCGAGGTGTTCGTCACCGACGACGGCGGCGAGACCGACCTCGACCTCGGTCACTACGAGCGGTTCGTCGACGTGCCGCTCACCCGCAACTCGAACGCCACCACCGGCTCGATCTACCAGTCGGTGCTCGGCAAGGAGCGGCGCGGCGCGTACCTCGGCCAGACGGTGCAGGTGATCCCGCACATCACCGACGAGATCAAGGACCGCATCCTCGCCCTCGCCGCCGACGAAGACGTCGACATCGTGATCACGGAGATCGGCGGCACGGTCGGTGACATCGAGATCCTGCCGTTCCTCGAGGCGATCCGGCAGTTCCGCAAGGACGTCGGGCGCGACAACGTGTTCTACGTGCACGTCACGCTCGTGCCCTTCATCGGCCCTTCGGGCGAGCAGAAGACCAAGCCCACGCAGCACTCGGTCACCGAGCTGCGCAGCCGCGGCATCCAGCCCGACGCCATCGTGTGCCGTTCCGACCGGCCCATCCCCACCCGGCTGAAGGAGAAGATCTCCCAGCTGTGCGACGTGCCCGAGGCCGGCATCGTGTCGTGCGTCGACGCACCGTCGCTCTACGAGATCCCCCTCGTCCTGCACGACGAGGGCCTCGACGACTACATCTGCTCCACGTTGCACCTCGCCGACCGTGAGCCCGACCTCACCGACTGGCGCACCCTGGTCGCGCAGGTCGAGGCCGCCACCGAACCGGTGCGCATCGGCCTCGTCGGGAAGTACATCAACCTGCCCGACGCCTACCTCTCGGTGGCCGAGGCGCTCAAGCACGGCGGCTACGCGTGCGGCGCACAGGTCGACATCGACTGGATCGCGTCCGACGACGCCGAGGGCCTGCTGGCCGAGGGGCGCCTGGGCGACCTCGACGGCATCGTGATCCCCGGCGGGTTCGGCTTCCGTGGCATCGAGGGCAAGATCGGCGCCGCCGGCTTCGCCCGCGAGCACGAGGTGCCGTTCCTGGGGCTCTGCCTCGGCATGCAGTGCGGGGTCATCGAGTTCGCCCGCGACGCCTGCGGCCTGGCCGGTGCGAACTCGAGCGAGTTCGACCCGCACACCCCGCACCCGGTCATCGACCTCATGGACGCGCAGCGCAACGTCGTCGACAAGGGCGGCACCATGCGCCTCGGCACGTACGCGGCGAAGCTCCTCCCGGGCTCGATCGTGCACAAGGCCTACGGCGACGAGGTGATCTACGAGCGCCACCGGCACCGCTACGAGGTGAACAACAAGTACCGGGCCCGCCTCGAGGAGGCCGGCCTCGTCTGCTCGGGGACCTCGCCCGACGACCGTCTCGTCGAGTTCGTCGAGTTGCCCGACCACCCCTTCTTCGTGGGCACGCAGGCGCACCCCGAATTCAAGAGCCGGCCCGACCGTCCCCACCCGCTGTTCGCCGCGTTCGTCGAGGCGGCTCGGGAGCGGGCCGATGGCCGGCGCCCGCGCCTCCCGCTCCCGATCGACGAGCCCGCCGGCACCGGGTGACCGGCGCCCGCGAGGGAGAGGTCGGTTTCCGCGTCGTCGGCTCGGAGACGCTCTGCGATGCCGGCTTCCTGTCGATGTCGCGGCTGCACGTCGAGAGTGCCGACGGTGACGAGTTCGACCGCCACGTCGTCCACCACCCCGGCGCGGTCGTCGTCGTCCCGGTCGACGGCACCGACGCCCTCCTCGTGCGTCAGTGGCGCGTCGCCACCGGGCAGGTGCTGCTCGAGATCCCGGCGGGGAAGCGCGACGTCGAGGGCGAGGCGCCCGAGACCACCGCGAACCGCGAGCTGGAGGAGGAGATCGGCTACGTGGCCGGTCGGCTCGACAAGCTGTGCGAGTTCTACAACTCGCCCGGCTTCTGCGACGAGTACACGCACCTGTTCCTCGCCACCGAGCTCGAGGAGCGCACCCGCGCCGCGGTGAGCCACGAGGAGGCGGCGATGACCATCGAGCGCGTGCCCCTCGACCGCGTCGACGACCTCATCACCACCGGCGAGCTCATCGACGCCAAGAGCATCATCGGGCTCCTGCTCGCGCGTCGCTTCCTCGCGACGACATAAGGCCGCCGTGGGCGACGAGCTCGACGGCCTGCTGGCGGAGCACGACTCCTGGTTGCGCGTCGAGCGGGGCCTGGCACCGAACTCGCTCGCCGCCTACCGGCGCGACCTCCGCCGCTACGCCGACTACCTGCGCCGCCGGGGCGTCACCGGCAACGTGGCGAGCCACGACATCGGCGTCGACGAGGCGATCGTGGCGGGCTTCGTGGACGAGCTGCAGCAGGCGCGCACCGACGACGGGCAGCGTCGCTACAAGGAGTCCTCGATCGCCCGCTCGCTCGCCGCGGTGCGTTCGTTCCACCGCTTCTGCGTGGAGGAGGGCCTGCTCGACGACGACCCGAGTGGCGACGTGGGGGCGCCCCGCGTGCCGCAGGGCATCCCGAAGGCGCTCACGGAGGGCGAGGTCGACGCGCTGCTCGGCGCGGTGCCCGGCGACGGCCCGCGCCCGCAGCGCGACCGCGCGATCCTGGAGCTGCTCTACGCGGGAGGCCTGCGCATCAGCGAGCTGGTCGGCCTCGACCTCGGCGATGTGGATCTCTACGACGGCCAGGTGCGCGTCATGGGCAAGGGCTCCAAGGAACGGGTGGTGCCGCTCGGACGCTCCGCCCGCGAAGCGGTGGGGGACTACCTCACCACCGGACGCCCCGAGCTCGCCGGACGCCAACGGGTCACCGCGCTGTTCCTCAACGCGCGGGGCGGGCGCCTCACCCGGCAGGGTGCGTGGCTCATCGTCCGCGCGGCCGGCGACCGGGCCGGGCTGCAGGGGCGCCTGTTCCCGCACGTGCTGCGCCACTCGTGCGCCACCCACATGCTCGACCGCGGGGCCGACATCCGGGTCGTGCAGGAGCTGCTCGGCCACGCCAGCCTGTCGACCACGCAGGTCTACACGAAGGTGTCACCGGAACGGCTGCGGGCGGTCTACGACGCCGCCCACCCCCGGGCGCAGCGTCGGGCCCGGTAGGCGCAGGGCGGGAACCCGGGGCGGTCGTGAAGGGGGTCGGCGGTAGACTCCGGGGATGACCGAGACGTCGCAACAGCTGCTCCGCGACCAGCTCCAGGAGGAGCGCGACCGGGTCCGCGAACAGCTCGCCAACCTCGGCCACGACGCCTCCGCCGATTCCGGTGCCGGCGCCCTCGACTTCGACGAGAACTTCGCCGACTCGGGTCAGGTGACCGCCGAACGGGGTGAGGTCGAGGCGCTCTCGGGCCAGCTCCGCGAGACGCTCCAGGACATCGAGGATGCGCTCGTCAAGTTCGCCGACGGCGGGTACGGCGAGTGCGAGTCCTGTCACCAGCGCATCACCGAGGCCCGCCTCGAGGCGATGCCGGCGGCACGGCTCTGCATCAGCTGCGCGTCGCAACGTCGCTAGCGCAGCCCTGACCCGGCCCTGACCCTCGCGTCCTTCGTGCACATCGACGAACAGACGTTCATCTACTTCGGCTGCCTCGTCGTGGCGGTCATCCTCCACGAGATCAGCCACGGCGTGGTCGCCCTGTGGTTCGGCGACCGCACCGCGAAGGAAGCGGGCCGGCTCACCCTGAACCCGGTGCCGCACATCGACCCGTTCGGCTCGATCGTGCTCCCGGCCATGGGCGCGATCGTCGGGCTCCCGGTGTTCGGCTACGCCAAGCCGGTGCCCGTGAACCCGAACCGGCTGCACAAGCCGCGTCGCGACATGCTCTACGTGAGCCTGGCCGGGCCGGCCACCAACCTCACGCTGATGCTCGTCGCCGCGATCGTCGCCCGCGTGCTCTACCAGAACGGGCCCGACGTCCTCTTCTACGACCAGCTCCCGCTCGGCACCCGGATCATCTTCACGTTCGCGGTGGTGAACCTGCTGCTCGGCCTGTTCAACCTGCTGCCCATCCCACCGCTCGACGGCTCGGCGCTGCTCGAGCGGGTGCTGCCGGAGCGGTACCTCCCGGCGTGGTACAAGTTCCGGCCCTACGGGATCCTCGTCCTGCTGGTGATCATCTTCTGGTCGGGCGCGCTCGAGAAGGTGCTCGACCCGTTCATCAACCAGCTCTTCGACTGGGTGTTCCGGTGATTCGATGACGCGTCGATGAAGATCGCCCACCTCTCCGGTCGCTTCGTGCGCGCGCTCTGGCCGGGCCCGCCGAACGCCGACGACGTCGAGTGGGTGGAGACGGTGCTCACCCCCGACGGGTTCGTGCAGTTCCGCCGGCAACCGAACCACGACCAGCGTCACGCCATCGGCGTCGCCCGCGACGTGCAGGTCCGACTCGCCGGCACCGCGTACGCCGACGACCCGCGCTGGCTCGCCGCCGCCCTGCTGCACGACATCGGGAAGCTCGACAGCCGTCTCGGCGTGTACGGACGCGTCGTCGCCACCGTGTCCGGCGCCGCGGTCGGCCGTCACCACGCACCGGCGTGGTCGGAGTCGACGGGATTCACCCGCCGCGTCGGTCTCTACCTCCGCCACGCCGAGCTGGGTGCCGACCGCATCCGCCTGGCCGGAGAGCCTGAGGAAGCCGCGCGCTGGGCCGCGGCTCACCACGACCCCTCGACGTGGGGCGAGCTCGCCATCCCCGAGAGCGTCGTCGTCGCCCTCGACGAAGCCGACAACGACTGATCGGTCAGAAGCGGGGCGCGTCCTTGGGGATCACGAACCGCCCGATGCACCACTCGAGCGGGAAGAACAGGAGCCACGAGAGCAGCGCCCACGACGGCGCGAGGTACGCGATCGGGATCGAGATCGCGAACACCAGCACGGGCGCCAGCGACGCGGCCATGTTGCCGCGGAACACGTCGTCACGCATCCGCTCCCGCAGCAGGCCCTGGTTCTGCGCGTGCCACAGGAGCGCGGCCTCCAGGAAGCTCGCCACGCCCAACGTGACCGCGTAGAGCACGACGCCGACCGGCTCGTCGCCGCCGTAGATGCCGACGACGGCGGTGGGGAACGGCGTGAAGGCGATCGCGGCGAGGTACATCAGGTTGATCCGCATGAAGCGAAGGTCGACCGCAGCGAGGTGGGCGAAGAACCGGTGGTGCGCCAGCCAGTAGAACCCGATCACGGCGAAGCTCAGGAAGAAGCTGAAGATCTCGGCGTCCTTCATGCTGAGGGCATGGCCGAGATCGGACTTGGGGCCGCGGGGTATCCCGATGCCCACCACGAGCAGCGTCATCGCGATGGCGAACACCGCGTCGCTGAAGAACGCCACGCGGTCGAACTCCAGCTCCTCCGAACGGCGGCGATAGTGACGCGCCGGCGTGCCGTCAGGCAGGACGTCGTCGTCGGCGTCGTCGTCGGACATCGTGTCAGCGACCCCGAGGGAGCAGTCCCACTGCTTCGCGCACGCGCGTCATGACCGGCGCCGCGATCGACTGGGCGCGGTCGGCGCCGGTGTCGAGGATGCGCGCCACCTCGGCGGGGTCGGCCTCGAGCTCGGCGTAGCGCGCCTGGAGCGGCCGCACGAACTCCACGACCGCATCGGCCACCGCGCCCTTCAGCGCGCCGTAGCCGGACCCGGAGTACTCGGCGGCGACGTCGTCGGCCGACCGGTCGGTGACCGCGCCGAGGATCTGCAGCAGGTTCGACACACCCGGCTTGGTCACCGGGTCGAAGCGGATCTCGTTGTCGGAGTCGGTGACCGCGCTCTTGATCCGCTTGGTGATCGACGTGGGATCGTCGAGGAGCCTGATGGTGCCCTGAGGCGAATCGGCCGATTTCGACATCTTGTTGGTGGGGTTCTGCAGGTCCATCACCCGGGCGCCCACCGGCGGGATGATCGCCTCGGGCACCACCAGCGTGTCGCCGCAGCGGTGGTTGAAGCGGATGGCGATGTCACGCGCGAGCTCGAGGTGCTGGCGTTGGTCGTCGCCCACCGGGACCCGTTCGGTGTCGTACGCCAACACGTCGGAGGCCATGAGGACCGGGTAGTCGAAGAGCCCGACGCTCACCGACTCGCGACCCTCCGACTTCTCCTTGAACTGCGTCATGCGGTTGAGCTCGCCGAAGGTGGCGATGCAGTTCAGCAGCCACGTCAGGTCGGTGTGCTCGTGCACGTGGCTCTGCACGAACAGCGTGCAGCGCTCGGGATCGAGGCCCGAGGCCAGCAGCAGCATCGCGGTGCGGCGGGTCGCTTCGGCGTAGCTGGAGGCGTCCCACGGCAGGGTGAGACCGTGGAGATCGACGACGCAGTAGAGGGTCTGGTCGGGGGCCACCGACTGGTCCTGGGCGGCGACCCAGTGCAGGACCGCACCGAGGTAGTTCCCCAGATGGATCTCTCCGGTGGGCTGGATGCCCGAGAACACGCGCGGCATGGCGGGTGAGGATACAAGCGTCGTCGGAAGCGCCCGATGACGATTGCCCGGACCACTGCCCGAGGACCGGGCGGGATGCCCTGAGGGAGGGTCGGCGGCCGGTACGCTCGACCCGATGTCGTACGCGGTCCGCACCCCGGTGTTCGAGGGGCCCTTCGACCTGTTGCTCCACCTGATCCTCAAGCAGGAGGTGGAGCTCTGGGAGGTCTCGCTGAGCGAGATCATCGACGCCTACCTCACCGAGCTCGACCGCATGGACGATCTCGATCTCGACGTCGCCACCGAGTTCCTGCTCATCGCCGCGACGCTGGTGGAGCTCAAGGCCCGCCGCCTGCTGCCCGGGCTCGACGAGCTGGAGCTCGACGAGGAGCTGCTGCGGTTCGAGGAGCGCGACCTGCTCCTGGCCCGCCTGCTCGAGTGCAAGACGTTCAAGGACGCGGCCAAGGCGCTCGAAGCCCTCATGCGGCGGGCCGACCGGAGCGTGGCCCGCACCGTCGGTCCCGAGGAGCCCTACCGCTGGATGGCGCCCGACCCGCTCGAGCGGGTGAAGCCCGACGCACTGCGCGCCGCCGCGCTGCGGGCGATGGCGGCGCCGCCCGTGGTCAACGTCGACACCGAGCACGTCGCCCCGGTGCGCGCCAGCGTGCGCGACGCGGTCGAATCGGTGCTCCGGCTGCTGCCGACCTCGGAGGCCATGAGCTTCCGGGCCCTGGTGGCGGGCGCACCGCACCGGCTCGAGGTGATCGTGCGCTTCCTCGCCGTGCTCGAGCTCTACAAGCAGGGCATGGTCGACCTCACGCAGTTCACCAACTTCGGGGAGCTGATGGTGCGGCGCCTGCAGGAAGGCGAGTCCGTGCTCGACGTCGTGAGCCTCGCCGACTGGGACGAGCCCGACGAGTCCGACGATCCCACCACGCCGCGCGAGCACGTCGACCTCGACTTCCACGACGACGACGACCTGCCCGAGGTCCACGAGATCCGGCTCGAGCCGGCGTCCGATTCCGTGAGCGGAGGCTGGCCCGGGTGACCGAGCAGACCGAGAACGACCTCCTCGCCCGTCGCGCCATCGAAGCGGTGGTGATGGCGTCCACCGAACCGGTCGAGGCGCGGCTGCTCGCACAGCTCGTCGAGCTGCCCGTCACCCGGGTCGAGGCGCTGTGCGACGAGCTCGCCCGCGAATACGAGGAGTCCGGGCGCGGGTTCGTGCTCGCGCAGGTGGCGGGCGGGTACCGATTCCAGACCCATCCCGACCTCGCGCCCTACGTCGAGCGGTTCGTGCTCGACGGCCAGCACGCGCGCCTGTCGGGGCCCTCGCTGGAGACGCTGGCGATCGTTGCCTACAAGCAGCCGATCTCGCGTGGCCAGATGTCGGCCATCCGCGGAGTGAACGTCGAAGCCACCCTCACCACGTTGCTGCAACGCGGGTACGTGCAGGAGGTTGGCCGCGACCCCGGCCCCGGCGCCGCCGTCCTCTACGGCACCACGCGCGAGTTCCTCGAACGCCTCGGCCTGCCGTCGCTCGACGCGCTGCCGTCGCTGGGCGACTTCGTGCCCGACGCATCGGTGGTGGAAGCACTCGAACGCGGCCTGCGCGTGAGCGACGATCCGGTGGCTGTCGACGAACCGTCCGACGTGTCCAGCGACAGCGCCGACTGAGCCCACCGGTGGTCGACCATCACGAGGGCGAGCGTCTCCAGAAGGTCCTGGCGCGCGCGGGGCTCGGTTCGCGTCGGGTCTGCGAGGAGCTGATCGCCGACGGGCGTGTCGTCGTCAACGGCGAGACCGCGGTGCTCGGGCGTCGTGTCGACCCCACGCGTGACGCGGTGTCCCTCGACGGCGTCCCCGTCGTCGTGCGCGACGACCTCGTGTACTACCTGCTCAACAAGCCCACGGGTTTCGTGAGCACGGCCTCCGATCCCGAGCGACGACCGACGGTCATCGACCTGGTCCCGGCCACACCGCGCGTGTTCCCGGTGGGACGCCTCGACTACGACACCGAGGGGCTGCTGCTCCTCACCAACGACGGTGATCTCACCCACTTGCTCACCCACCCGCGCTTCGGTGTGGTGAAGACGTACCTCGCGGAGGTCGAGGGTGAGCCCGCGCCGGCCACCGTGCGCGCGTTGCGCGAAGGCGTGGAGCTCGACGACGGTCTCACCGCGCCCGCAAGGGTGAAGGTCGTGCAGCGCCGCGGTGCGACGACCGCGATCGAGCTGGGCATCCACGAGGGCCGCAACCGCCAGGTGCGCCGCATGTGCGAGGCGGTGGGGCATCCGGTGGTGCGGCTGGTCCGCACGCGCATCGGACCGCTGCGTGACGGCTCGTTGAAGCCCGGGACGTGGCGCGCGCTCACCGCGGGAGAGGTGCGCCGGTTGTACGAGACGGCGTCGCCGAGCGAGGACGCGTCGCCGAGCGAGGACGCGTCGCCGAGCGAGGACGCGTCGCCGAGCGAGGACGCGTCGCCGAGCGAGGACGCGGCCGCCAACCCACCCGCCAAACCAGGCGGGCGTGACGGGACTCCGGGCTAACCTGCTTCACCCGATGAGACTCCAGGCGCTGCGCGGCGCGATCACGTGCACCGAGGACTCGAAGGCCGAGATCGACGCCAAGACGGCGCTGCTCGTGAAGGAGCTCTTCGCGCGCAACGAGCTGACCCAGGACGACGTCGTCAGCATCCTCTTCACCACCACCCCCGACCTCGTCGCCGAGTTCCCGGCGGCCGCGGCGCGCACCGCGCTGGGTCTCGACCGGGTGGCGCTCCTCGGGGCGCAGGAGCAGGACGTGCCCCACGGCACGCGCCTCTGCATCCGCGTCCTGGTGCACTGCTACTCCGATCGTCCCCGCGACCAGCTCCACCACGTGTTCCTCGAGGGTGCGGCCGCCCTGCGCGCCGACCTCGCCGGCGCCGACTGACGGCGCGTCGTGGCCGCGCCCAAGTCCGTCGCGCTCGTCGGGACCGGCCTCATCGGCGGGTCGATCGGGCTCGCGCTCCGGCGCGCCGGCGTCACCGTGTACGGGTTCGACCGCGACGCCGCGCACGCGGTCGCCGCGCTCGACGGCGGCGCGGTCGACGAGCTCGCGTCCGATCTCGCCAGTGCCGTCACCGGCGCCGACCTCACCGTGGTGGCGGTGCCGGTGGGCTTCGTCGCCGACACCGTGATCGAGGCGCTCGACGCCGGCGCGGTCCTGGTGACCGACGTCGGTTCGGTCAAGGCGCCGGTCGTCGCCGCGGTCGAGGCGGCCCGCCCCGATGCGGTCACGCGCTACGTCGGCGGCCATCCGATGGCCGGCTCCGAGCAGGAGGGCCTGGCCGGTGCGAGCGCCGACCTCTTCGTGGGCGCCACCTGGGTGCTCACGCCCACCCCGCGCACCGACCCCGCGGTGTTCGCCGAGGTGCGTTCGTGGGTCAGCGACCTCGGGGCCGAAGTCATCGCGGTGGCGCCCGAGCTGCACGACGCGCTGGTCGCGGTGGTGAGCCACGTGCCGCAGCTGGCGGCGTCGACGCTCATGAACGTGGCCAGCCAGGGGAGCGACGAGCACGCGGTGATGCTGCGGCTCGCCGCCGGCGGCTTCCGCGACATGACCCGCATCGCGTCGAGCCATCCGGCGATCTGGCCCGACATCTGCCTGGCGAACCGCGACGCCATCGTCGGCGCGCTCGACGCCTACCTCGAGGAGCTCACCCGCGTGCGGAGCATCGTCGCCGACGGTGACCGCGAAGGGTTGCTCGAGCTGTTGGCCGACGCGCGCGCGGCTCGTCGCAACCTGCCCGTCGGCCTGCCGGTCGAGGAGACGCTGGTCGAGCTGCGCGTGCCCGTACCCGACCGCGAGGGCGTGATCGCCGAGGTCACCACCTTGGCGGCGCGCTTCGGCATCAACATCGCCGACCTCGAGATCGCGCACTCGCTCGAGGGCCGACAGGGTGTGCTCGTGCTCGTCGTCGCCGAGCACAACCTCGACGCCTTCGAAGCCGCGCTCCTCGCGCACGGTTACCACGTCGCCCGGACGCCGCTGGCATGAGCACCGTGGCCACTGACGAACTGGTGCTCAGCGGACCGCGGCCGTTGCGGGGACGGCTGCGGGTGCCCGGCGACAAGGGGATGTCGCACCGCGCGCTGCTCTTCGGCGCGATGGCCGACGGTCCTTCGCGCGTGACCGGGCTCGCACGCGGCGAGGACGTCGGCCGCACGCTTGCCGCGCTGGGTCAGCTCGGCGTGGTCACCACGGCCGACGCCGACGCCGACGACGGTGGTGGTGGGGGTGGTGCCGTCACCATCGACGGCCGCGGCCTCGACGCGCTCGTCGAGCCGGGCGGCATCGTCGACTGCGGCAACTCGGGCACCAGCATCCGGTTGCTCACCGGGCTGCTCGCAGGCCGGCCGTTCCTGTCGATCCTCAGCGGCGACGAGTCGCTGGTGGAGCGACCGATGGCGCGTGTGGTCGAGCCGCTGCGCGCGATGGGCGCCCAGCTCGACGGTCGCGCGAATGCGACCCGCCCCCCGCTCGTCGTGCGCGGCGGCGATCTCGTCGGGTGCACCCACCATCTCGCCGTCGCCAGCGCGCAGGTGAAGACCGCGCTGCTGCTCGCCGGCCTCCAGGCCACGGGCACCACCGACGTGGTCGAGCCCACGCCCAGCCGCGACCACACCGAGCGCATGCTCGGTGCCCTGGGTGCGCCCGTCACGCGGCTCGACGAACGCGCGGTGCGCGCCACCGCCGGCGCGCCCGCACCGTTCGAATTCGCAGTGCCGGGCGATCCGTCGTCGGCCGCGTTCTGGGTGGTGGCCGCCACCATCTCGCCCGGCTCGGAGCTCGTGCTCGAAGACGTCGCCCTGAACCCGACGCGCCTCGCGTTCGTCGACGTGCTGGTGCGCATGGGCGCGGCCATCGAGGTGGTCACCACCGGTGAACGGCTCGGTGAGCCGGTGGGGGAGCTGCGCGTCACCAGCGCGTCCCTGCACGGCACCACGGTCGAGGGTGCGGAGATCCCGTGGCTGATCGACGAGATCCCGGTGCTGGCGGTGGCGGCGGCGTGCGCCGAGGGCATCACCGAATTCCGCGACGCCGCCGAGCTCCGGGTGAAGGAGAGCGACCGCATCGCCACGGTCGGCGAGCTGCTCACGCGCCTCGGCGTCGGGACCGAGCACGGCGACGACCGGCTCGTCGTGCGGGGCGGTCGACTGGTGCCGGGCGAGGTCGACAGCCACGGCGACCACCGGATCGCCATGACCGCGGCCGTGGCCGCGCTCGCGATCGCGGGCGAGACCCGGGTGCGGGGCTGGCGCTCGGTGTCCACCTCGTACCCCGAGTTCACCACCGACCTCGCCGCGCTCACGGAAGGTCCGGCTTCGTGAAGGTCGTCGCCATCGACGGCCCCGCCGGGTCGGGGAAGTCGACCGTGGCGCGGGGCGTGGCCGCCGCGCTGGGGCTGCCCACCCTCGACACCGGGGCCATGTACCACGCCATCGCGCTGGCCGCGCTCGAGGCCGAGGTGGATCTCGACGACCCCGCCGCGGTGGCCGCGGTCGCACGCGCCGCCGACGTCGCGGTCGAAGCGGGAGTCACGACGCTCGACGGTCGCGACGTCTCGACCGAGATCCGCGGTCCCCGGGTCACCGGTGCGGTCTCGCGCGTCTCGGGCCATCCGCCGGTGCGGGCGGTGCTGGTCGAACGCCAGCGCGCGTGGGTGCACCAGCACGGTGGAGGTGTCGTCGAGGGCCGCGACATCGGGACCGTCGTCCTCCCCGACGCGCCGCTCAAGGTGTTCATCACCGCCCGCGACGAGGTGCGCGCCGCCCGCCGCCAACGCGACGAAACGGCGGCGCAGCGCGCGGTGGAGGTCGGCGCGGTGCGCGACGCGCTCGACCGCCGCGACCGCGCCGACGGAACCCTCGGTCGTGCCACCCGGCCCGAGGACGCGGCCGCCGATGCGGTCGTGGTCGACACCAGCGACGTGACCGCGGAGGAAGTGATCGCCGACCTCGTGGCGCGCGCGCGGCACGGGTCTTCGGGTAGGCCGATGACCTTCTACCAGTTCGCCCGGGGTGTCGTGCTCGCCGTGTTCCGCGTCGTGTTCCGGGTGCGGGTCGTCGGCAAGGCGCGCGTGCCCACGACGGGCGCGTACATCCTCGCGCCGTCGCACCGGTCGATCCTCGACGTGCCCTTCGCCGCCTACGTGACGTCTCGCACGGTGCGCTTCCTGGCCAAGGACGACCTGTTCGACAGTGCGCTCGGCCGACGACTCTTCGACGCGCTGGGCGCGGTGGAGGTGGAGCGCGGCACCGCCGACCGCGGCGCCATCGCGCGCCCTCGAAGGCGCGCTGCAGCGGGGGGAGCCGGTCGCGATCTTCCCCGAGGGCACGCGTCACGCGGGTCCCGTGATCGCGCCGCTGTTCGCGGGGGCCGCGTACCTGAGCGTGAAGTACGACGTGCCGATCGTGCCGGTGGGCATCGGGGGCAGCGAGCACATCCTGCCGAAGGGGAAGGTCCTCCCACGCGTCCACCGCGTGGCAGTGTCGGTGGGGGAGCCCCTCCACCCACCGGTGCTCGAGGGCCGGGCGCGCCGCAGTGCGGCGAAGGCGCTCACCGAGCAGCTGCAGACGTCGTTGCAGCGTTGCTTCGACGACGCCGAGCGCCTGGCTCGGTAGCGGCTCGACCACCGGGGGCTACTCTCGCTCGTTCGCTCGTCGTCGGATCGAGAGGGGAAGCGCGGCCCATGCCTGACGCGGACACCAAGATCGCGATCATCGGTGCCGGGATCTCGGGCCTCGCCACCTCGTATCACCTCGGGCATCGCGACTGCGCGATCTTCGAGACCACGGACCACTACGCCGGTCACGTGCACTCGGAGGTCCGCGACGGCTTCACCTGGGACGACGGCCCGCACATCTCGTTCACGACGAACGAATACGTCCGCAGCCTCTTCGCCGAGTTGGTCGACGGTGCGTACGAGGAGTGCCCGATCCGCCCCAGCAACTACTACCAGGGGCACTGGATCGAACACCCGGCGCAGACCCACCTGTACCAGGTCCCCGAGCCGCTGCGCAGCGAGTGCCTCGCCAGCTTCCTGAACACCCGCACCGACGATCGTGAACCCCGGAACTACCAGGACTGGCTCGATCAGTCGATGGGGCCGGTCTTCGCCCAGAACTTCCCGGCGGCGTACACGCGCAAGTACTGGACGACCGAACCCGCGAACCTCGACACCGACTGGATCGGCGTACGGGTCCTGAAGCCCGATGTCGACGACGTGGTCGCCGGCGCCGAGGGGCCGCTCGGACGATCGACGTACTACGTGGCCGGACGCGACGCTCGGTACCCGAGCCGGGGCGGGTTCATGGCGTACACGCACCGGATGGCGGAGGGTGCGGACATCCGGTACCGCACCCGGCTCGAGCGAATCGATTTCGACAAGCGACGGATGGGCTTCGCGAGCGGCGCCGAGATCGGCTACGAACGCGTGATCTCGACGATGCCGCTCCCGGCGTTGATCGCGGCGGCGGTGGATGCTCCTGACTCCGTCCGCGATGCGGCCGCGCTCCTCCGTTGCACCAACTTCCTCCGCGTCGATGTCGCGGCGTGGCACCCGACACGGCGCGACGAGTTGTGGATGTACGTGTACGACGAGGACAAGCTCAGTGTGCGGATCAGCATCACCGAGAATTTCTCGCCCCACAACGCGCCGCCGAACAAGACCGGGATCCAGGTCGAGGTCTACGGGTCGGAGTACCGACCCGTGCCCACGGACCACGACGACGTCAAGGTCGCGCGTCGTCGACGAGCTCGTCGAGATGGGCCTCCTCGATGGCCGTGACGCGGTCGAATCGGTCCGGGTCACCTTCGTCCCGCAGGGCAACCCGATCTTCGACCTCGACCGGCGGTCGGCCATGGCCGAGATCACGGAGTACCTCGAGCGCGTCGGTGTGCTGCTCGTCGGCCGCTATGCGGAGTGGAAGTACCTGATGACTGACGCGTGCGTGATCTCGGCGCGCCGGGCCGCCGCCCTCGTCACCGGAGGATCAGTCGACTTCGACGACACCGGGATCGCGATCAGTCGCCAGGGCTAGCCGGGAGGCCAGGGCTTCGTACAGGTTCCCGATGTCGGACGCCAGGCGGCCTGCGCCGAACCGCTCCTTGGCTCGCTGGGATGCCGCCTGACCCATCGCAGTGCGAAGCGTCACGTCGTCGAGAAGGCGGGTCACCGCGGCCGCGAGCGCCGCGCGTCCTGGTCGGTCACGAAACCGGTGACGCCGTCGGCCACGACCTCCGGCGCGCTGCCGACTCGAGTGGTCACCGTCGGCGTCCCCGACGCGGCAGCTTCGATCAGCGACACCGGCATCCCCTCGTTGTCCGATGTGAGCACGACCACGTCGCTGGCGCTGTACACCGTCTCGACGTCGCCCCGCCATCCGAGGAAGACCATGCGCCGGCCGAGCGGTGCGGCCCGAGCCCGGACCTCGTCGGCGAGCTCCCCGTCTCCCGCGATCGCGAAGCACACGTCGGGGTGCGTTCGTGCCACCGCGATCGCGACGTCGACGAAGCGCTCCGGTCGTTTCACCGCCGCGAGGCGGCCCACGAACGTCACGACCGGCCCGGCCGGGAGCCCGAGGGCGCGTCGGGCCGCGCCGGGCTCGGGGAGGACCCCGAGGTCGACTCCCGGGGCGACGACCGAGTACTGCTCGCGGTGTCCGATCCCGGCATCGAGGAGCTCGTCGCGCACCCGACTGCCGACGGCCACGAGTGCGGTGGTCGGCCGCGCCAGGCCCCGTTCGACTGCGACGACGGCCCGGGTCTTCACCGGTGAGAAGTACCCGTGGAGCAGGTGCCCGTGGAACGTGTGGACGGTGGCCGGGACCCGATGGGTCCACGCCGCCGGTCGGCCGAGCGCGCCGGCCTTCGCCTTGTGCGTGTGCACGATGTGCGGTCGGAACCGGCGGATCGCGGTGCTGATCTGCGCGAGGGCATGGGCGTCGTCGCGCGGGCTCGGCGCACGGCCGAGGCCGCGCACGCGCTCGACCCGGAGGCCCGGCGCGCGCAGCGTCACGTAGTCGCCCTCGTCCGAGTCGATCGCCCCCGCCAACAGGAGCTGCTCGAATCGGGTCGGATCGAGACGCTCGGCGAGCACGGATGCCTGCAACGCAGGGCCGCCGACGTTGAGCCGGTCGATGATGCGCAGCACCCGGATCCGGCTCACAGCAGCTCCGAGTACACGCCGATCGTCTTCTCCACCATGGCGTCGAGGGAGAACGTGTCGCGAGCCCGTTGGGCCGCGGCCTCGCCGAGCCGCCGGCGGAGGTCCGCATCGGCTCCGACGCGTGCGATGGCCCGAGCGAACCCCTCTCGGGACCGGGCCGGGATGACGAAGCCCGTGACCTCGTCCACGTTGATCTCCGGGAGCGGCCCCATGTCGGACGAGATGACGGGACGACCCGCGGCCATGGCCTCCAGGGCGGCCAGGCCGAACCCTTCGCCGAACTCCGGCTGCGTGGGGAACGCGATCGCGTCGCACACGCTCATGAAGTCGGCGATCTCGTGCACGAACCCGAGGAACTCGAACGCACCGGCCGGGAGCAGTCGGGCTGCCTGTGCCTCCGCCGCCGCTCGCTCGGGACCCTCGCCGACGACGAGGAGCCGCAGTCGCGGATCGTCGGCCGCGGCTTTCGCGAACGCGTCGATGAGGACGTCGTGGCCCTTCCCCGGGATCAGCCGCGATGCGATTCCGATCGCGACCGTGTCGGGCGCAAGGCGCAACGCGGCACGGGCGCGATCGCGCTCGGCGTCCGTGCGCCGGAACGTCGACGCGTCCATGCCGTAGTAGATCGTCCGGATGCGATCGGCAGGAGCGAGGCCCAGTTCACGCACGAAGCGCGCGACGTGTTCCGAGATGGCGATGCGGCGTTTCGCGATGCGACCGACGAGCACGCCCCGCGCTGCGGTACGGCTCACGCCGGTAGAAGTCGGGTGCGGCATGTACGGACGAGACCGCTGGTACCCGTGTCATCCACGCTGCGGCCTGACCGTGGAGATCGGCGTGCACGAGGTGGGTGTGCACGAGGTCGGGGCGGAACGAGCGGATCTCGGAGATCAGCGACGCGAGGAGGGCGGGATTCACGTCCGGACCGGCGTCGTGGACGACGACGTCGACCCCCGTCTGGAGCATGTCGTCGACGAAGATGTCCCCGCGGCCCGACCGGAGCACGCACATGCGGACGTCGAACCCGGCGCGTCGGAGCGCCGGCAGGAGACCGAGGAGGTGCCGTTCGGATCCTCCGATGCCCTTCACCCGTTGGATGTGCAGGATGCGCTTGCGAGGAGATGGCACACCCTTGCCCTGACGCTCCGAGGGATCGAGCACGGTTCCGAACGTCAACAATCCATGAACAATAGGCGCGTCCCTTGCAATGAGGCGCCTGGGCGTGCGAGTCTGCCTGCTCGGGTAGAGCTTTCCTGCAACGTTTCGGATCGGAGCGCTTGACCGTCGCGCAGACCCTGGGGGAGATCGCTCGTATGGAACAGACGTATCTGATCACCGGGGGCATGGGCTTCATCGGGTCGCACCTCGCGGAACGCCTCCTCGAGGCCGGGCACACGGTTGTCGTGCTCGACGACCTCTCGACGGGCAGCCTCGACAACCTGCGCACCCTCCGAGGCGAGCCCCGGTTGCACATCGAGGTCGGTTCGGTCCTCGACGAGCTCAAGGTGGATCAGCTCGTCCACCGGTGCGACGTCGTGGTCCACCTCGCGGCGGCCGTGGGCGTCAAGCTGATCGTCGAGCAGCCGCTCCGCTCGTTCACCACCAACATCCGTGGTTCCGAGGTCGTGATCGGCGCGGCCCATCGCTACCGTCGCAAGATCCTGATCGTGAGCACCTCGGAGATCTACGGCAAGAACGGAACCCAGAAGCTCGAAGAGGGTGCTGATCGGATCCTCGGCGCGACCTCGGTCGCACGCTGGGCGTACAGCACCGCCAAGGCAGTGGACGAGATCCTCGCGCTCATGTACCACCGTGAGCGTGACCTCCAGTCGATCGTGGTGCGCCTGTTCAACACCGTCGGCCCGCGCCAGAGCCCGGCGTACGGGATGGTGATCCCGCGGCTCGCCCGCCAGGCGGTCGCCGGCGACCCGGTCTCGGTGTACGGCGACGGCCTGCAGACCCGGTGCTTCTGCCACGTGCACGACGTCGTCGGCGCACTGGTCGATCTCCTGGAGCATCCGGACGCGATCGGTGAGGTGTTCAACGTCGGTTCGCCCCACGAGATCAGCATCCTCGACCTCGCCCGCCGGGTGATCGAGCGGTCCGGCAGCACCTCCGAGATCGAGCTCGTGCCCTACGAACAGGCCTATGCCAACGGCTTCGAGGACATGCGACGTCGCGTGCCCGACACCGCCAAGCTCACGGCCCTCACCCAATGGGCGCCGACCCGCACGCTCGACGACATCCTCGACGACGCCATCGCCGATGCCGCGCACGAGGTGCGACGGCCCGCGGGGCAGGTCACGATCGACCTGACCGGTGACGACGACATGGTGGAGAAGGTCTCGTAGGAGCGTCGTTTCAGGGCTTGGGCTGCAACACCGCGACGTAGGTCGGGGCGAAGAAGTCCGGCCAACGCTCGACGAGGGTCCGTGAAACGGGTGCTCCACGCTTGGGGCCCACGAGTGCTCGCTCCTGCGCGACGACCCAACCGTGCTCGCGCCCGACGTGTTCACAGAAGTCGCGCGCCTCGGGAAGGGTGAACATCCAGCGGTGTCGATCCCGACTCGGTTCCAGCGGCAGTCCCCACTTCCCCGAGTGCTTGCCCCGAACGGCCATCCATCGGGAACGGGCGTCGTACTGGTTCGGCAGCGACAACACGACGTGGCGACGGGCGACCCGACAGAGCTCCGAGAACGAATGGTGGATGTCATCGGTGTGCTCGAGCACGTCGAGCGCAACGACCACGTCGGCACTCCGGTCCGGGAAGGGCAGCCCCACCCCGAGATCGGCGACCGCGTCGGCGCTCATCGAGAGGTCGAGACCGACGTACGACACCCCGCGGGGCGCGAGGGCACGATCGAGCTCGCGGCGCCGGCACCCGATGTCGAGAACTTGCCCGCTCCAGATCGATGGGAAGCCGTCGACGATGCTCTCGGCCTTGTGTGCGGACGTGACGCCCCGCATGGTCAGCAGCTCCATGTGCTGGACGATACTGGCGCCGGGGAGCGGCGTGCTCGCCGGTCTCAGCGCGACGGCCTCAGCGCGCCGGCGTGAACCACTCGTCGAAGTGCGGACGCAGCGCTGCCAGTGGTGGCGCCGAACGATCACGCTCCGACAGGATCGGATCGGCGATCGGCCAGTCGATCCCGAGGTCGCGGTCGTTCCACGCGAGTGCGATGTCGAGTGCGGGGTCGTGGATCGCGTCCATGCGGTAGCAGATGTCGGCTTCGTCGGAGATCACCTGGAAGCCGTGCACGAACCCCGGCGGGATCCACACCTGCAGACCCGACCGGTCGTCGAGCACGAGCGAATCCCACTGGAGGAAGCTCGACGATGTCGGTCGAAGATCGACGACGACCTCGAAGATCTCGCCGCGCGCACAGCGCACCAGCTTCCCCTCGCTGAGCGCGGCGCGGCCGTGGAGACCACGGAGCACGCCGTGGCGCGAGCGTGACTGGCTCTCCTCGACGAACGCCCGGTGGTCCAGCCCGGCGTCGGCGAGGGTCGAGGCGGACATCGTGCGCAGGAAGAACCCACGGTGGTCCTCGAACGGCTCGGAGCGGAAGAGCACCACATCCTGGAGCGACCACGACTCGATCTGCATCTCGGCCGACTACGGGAGGGGCTCGAGGAGCCCGTGTTCGAGGAGCGCGTCGGCCGCCCGGCGTATCGCCGAGAACGGGAGCCCCGAGCGTTCCGCGATCGCCAGGAGGTCGTGCTCACCGTCGGAGAGGTTGAGCACCCAGAGCAACCCCATCTCGGTCGCCGCCCGGTCGATCGTGGCGCCGATGGACCGGTAGAGGCCGCGTCGCCCGAGTTGGGGCTCGCACTTCGGGTTGGTGTTCAGGTAGCGACCGTTGCCTTCCAGCACGTCGACCACGTCGAGCACCGACGCCAACGCGTCGGCCAACTGGCCCGGATCCACGAAGTCCAGGTCGTCGGCCGACGTGTGGTACTCGGGATACTCCCCGTGGGGGGTCCGCCCGATGCGCCCGACCGGGAGGTCGAAGCCCGGAGAGCAGAACTGTCGTTCGTCGTATCCGTACGGGGAGAAGTCGATCACGGCGTGCGCCCGGCCACTGTCGCGCAGCACGCACTCGGCGGCGCGGTCGACGTCCGCCGTCCCTCGCCGCGATCGCTTGTAGGTGAGCGGGCCGCGGTCACCGACGCCGGTGACCACCAGTCCGTGCGCGATGCGATCGACCCCGGACTCGTTGCGGGCCAGCCACACGATCGAGCCGATCGTGCCCGGGATGAAGAGCAGCCGGTACGAGTGTCGCAACCGGCGGCTGCTGAGGGCGCGTCCGAGCAGCGTCACGAGCGCGAGTCCGGACAGCGTTGTCGTTGGCCATCGACGGATGGCAGACGTGGGTGCTGATGAGCACCTCGTCCGTCGTCTCGCCGGGCAGCAGGCATTCGCCGTACGTCAAGGAGCCTGGTTCGAGGGACGAGTCGACCACGACGTCGTAGCTGTCACCTTCGAACCGCTCGAGGTCGTCGTGGGCGAGGCAGAAGCCCCACGACTCGGTGTAGTACGAGGTGCGGTACGGCACCGACTGCGGCCGGTCGGGCAGCGTGAACAGGCGGGGACGAAGCTCGTCGAAGGAGAGGCGCTCGCGCACCGGCGCGCTGTAACCCACCACGTGGAGGTTGGAACGCTGGAAGTCGATCAGGCGTTCGCCGGACTCGTTCCGCACGTAGGCGTCGCGAATGTTCCACTCGAGCGGGACCGTCCAATCGAACGCCACCGTGCCGGACGGGACCTCGTGGATCTCGAGCGGCAGGTACTCCCCGACGATGTCGAGGGTCGCCCGCACGCCGTCACCGGTGATGCTGCGGCAGATCGGGAAGAACTCGGCGCACAGGTCGTGCAGTTCCGTGCCCAGGTCGGAGCCGTCGGATCGGGCCTCGGCGCGCACGACAGCTACTGACGGCCCGAACGTCGAAAGCGCCGTCGGCGCGGCCGCGACGTGCCGACCGCGGCGTCCTCCGACCCGGTTTCGCTCACCGCTTCGGCGCTGACCTCACCGCCGAGCGCACCGTCGAGCGCGGCCGGCTCGGGTGCTGCCTGCTCCGGTGCTGGGGACGAGGCGGAGGGCGCCGACGCGGCAGGAGGTGCCGACGAGCCATTGGTGGCGACGGCGATCGGTTCGGCGGTGACCTCGCAAGCGACCGGCTCGCTCGTCGGCTGTCGCTGCGCGCGGACGAACCCGACGATCGAGGCCACTGCTTCCGCCCAATGGGCGACCGAGTGTTCCTGCCGTACTGCACTGCGCAGCATCTGGCCTGCGCTGTCGAGCTCCTCGCTCCACGCCGCCGCCAAGGTCTTCATCCGGTCCGCGAGTTGCCGCTCGTCGCCCGGCGCGAATCGCAGCGGGAGCGGTGCGGGGTCGAGCACCTTGGCGAACTGCTCTCGTGACGAGAGCACCGGGCGTCCGTGGGCCATCGCCAGGAGCACATCGAGGGCAAGCGGGTCGTCGGGTCCTTCGAGGTCGACGAGCGCGTGCGCCTGCGCCAGCATCTCCGGGAAGCTTCCCGGCCCGTCCACCACTGCGATGTCCGCAGATCGGATGAGCGCGAGGTTCCGGATCTGGGCCTCGATCAGGTGACGCTGCCCGTTCGGAGCGCCGGAGTCGGTGAGCGCGATCGTGAGGTGGACATCCGCACTCAGTCCACGCGCCAGCGCGAACGTCTGCAGCACACGGTTCAGGTCCGGCTTCCCCGTCGGCGCCCAGGCCAGGAGGCGCAATGGGGGACGGGCGGGGAACGTCTCGATCAGCGGGACCCCGAGATCGATCCCGGCGCCGATTCCCCACAGCCAGCCGGGGACTGCCGCCTCGTCGGCGCACGACGTGAGCACCCCGGCGACGTATGCACCGACCTCGGCGACCACGGCCTCCGACGGTGGTGCCTCGTGCCACCACAGCAGTGGGAGGTCGAGTCGTTCGGTGACGGCGTGGATCCGCTTCACCATCTCGAGATCGGCATCGAGCAGGAGAACGACGGTCTCGGGCTTGCGCTGCGCCGTTTCCTTCAGCACGGCCGCGAGGCTCGACCGCCGAGCGTCGGCGTCCGAGTCGACCGGCGCGGGTCGCCAGGAGATCTCCGCCTGGGGGCCTCCGCCGGGGTTCCACCAGGTCTTGTCGGCTTCCAGCACCACGAGGTCGCCGACGTGTCGCGCCAGCTGCTGGGCACGGGCGACGTCGCGGTTCGCGGTGTCGGGAGCGTCCTCGCCCCCCTTGCCGGTGATCAGGAGCAAGGTCATCTTCGCACGATCCGCGGTGAAAGTCGTTCGATCCCGGCCTCGTGCTCGCCGAGCGGGTCATGACTCGGCGTGGCCACGTCGACCACGGGGCGCGGTACCACGAGCGCCGGGCGCAGATCGGGCGCGACGGTCCCCGGGCCACCGATGTCCGACGGGAGGATTGCGGAGACGACCACCACGCTCATTCCAGGGCTCCAGGTATCTCGGCCCGACACCCACAGGGAGCATGACTCGCAGATGCGCTCATGCGCCCGGGCCCCGCTGACGCGGACCAAGCTAGCGCAAGGGACGCGGCACGACGACGCCGGTCGTGCATCCGGCCCATGACGTCGGCCTGCCTCGCCGGCAGGGCGAGGGCCCGGAACCGGCCTGGACCAGGAGGCGGCAGCCGCCTGGCCGCTAACTTGTCGGGGACATGGCACGAGAGACTCCACCCTCCGAGGCCATCCACCCCGCCGAGCCCGTCCACCCCGCGCCCCGAACCCGCGCCGGGCGGGACTGCGCCCGGTGACCGGTCGTTGACGGTGCCCGACAAGCCGCCCCCCGAGCTGATGTACCGGCGCCGGCTCCGGCTGGTCCACTCCATCCGCAACTCCTGGCACCATCGGGAGCTGCTCCGCAGCCTCACCGAGCGCCAGCTCCGGAGCCGCTACAAGCAGGCGACCCTGGGCTTCGTCTGGGCGCTCGCGGCCCCGGTGTCGCTCCTCCTGGTGTTCGTCGTGTTCGCCGACCGGGTGGCCGACATCGACACCGGCGGCGTGCCGTACTCGCTCTTCGCCTTCACGGGGCTCCTCGCCTGGACGTTCTTCGCCAGCTCGGTGAACGGCGCGTCGCAGAGCCTGCTCTCGAACACCTCGCTGCTCAACAAGACGGCGTGCCCTCGCGAGCTGTTCCCGTTGTCCACCGTGATCGTCGCCGGCGTCGACACCGCGCTCACCTCGATCGTGCTCGTGGTGCTGTTCGTCGCGACGCAGACCGTGCCGGATCCCGACGACCGTCTACGTGCCACTCCTCGTCCTCGTGCAGATCGTGCTGACGGTGGGGGTGAGCTTCCTCATCTCGATCGTCGTGGTCTTCTGGCGCGACATCCGCCACGCGCTCCCGCTCTTCCTCCAGGTCGGGCTGCTCGTCACGCCGGTCGCCTACGGCTTCGACGTGATGCCCGTCGAGCTGCGCTGGGTCTACTCGATCGTGAATCCTCTCGGCCCGATCATCGACGGCTACCGCCGCACGATGTTCCAGAACGAGGCCCCCCAGTGGCAGTACCTGGGTCTCGCGACCCTGAGCTCCTTCGCCATCCTCGTCTTCGGATTCTGGTTGTTGAAGCGCCTGGAGGGCGGGATCGTTGACGTCACCTAGCGGCTCGATCCGCGCCGGCGGGATCTGGAAGCGCTTCCGGCCGGACGTGAGCACGAGTCTGATCCGCGACACCCTCGGCCGCGCCGTGACCCGTCTGCGCGGCCAGGAGACGAGCTGGCGCTGGGCGCTGCGCGACATCGACGTGTCGCTCGACCCAGGGCAGTCCCTCGGCCTCATCGGGGACAACGGGTCGGGCAAGTCGACCCTGCTGAAGATCCTGACCGGGATCATGGACCCCACCGCCGGCCGTCTCGACGTGCGCGGGCGCGTGGCCGCGCTGATCCAGGTGACCGGAGGCATCCACCCGGAGCTCAGCGGCCGGGAGAACATCTCGCTCTACGGGTCGATCCTCGGTCTGAAGCGCGCCGAGATCGCGCGGCACTTCGACGCGATCGTCGAGTTCGCCGAGCTCGAGGACGCGATCGACCGTCAGGTGAAGTTCTATTCGAGCGGCATGCAGATGCGCCTGGGGTTCACCGTGGCGGCCTATCTCCAACCCGACATCTTCCTCGTCGACGAGGTGCTGTCGGTCGGCGACGCCACCTTCCAGGAGAAGTCGCTCGGACGGATGCGCGAGGTGCTGGCCGAGGGCACCTCGCTGGTGTACGTCTCCCACGACCTGCACAGCGTCGAGTCGATCTGCGAGCAGGGGCTCTGGCTGGAGCACGGCGTCATCCGGGCCGAGGGCACCATCGACGAGGCGCTGTCGTACTACCGGCACCACATCGAGCAGCGGGCCGAGACGGATCGGAAGATCGACGGCGTGGTCGGCCTGGTGAAGGTGGTGGCCGAAGGCCCCGACGGGCGGAACCCGCGCACGCAGGGGCCCCTCGACGTCACCGTCACCCTCGAGTGCGAGAAGGCCCGTCCCGGACGGTTGCTCGTCGGGATGAGTGAGGGTCCGGCGACTCCCATCTTCTGCGTGCGGCACCGGATCGACCTCGTGCCCGGTCAGATGGAGGCCCGGTGCCACATCGAGCGGGTGCCCCTGCCACGCGGGAGGTACTACGTGTGGCTCGCCGTGTTCTGGGAGGGGGAGGAGCTCCTGAGCTGGCATCCGGCCGCGACGGTCGACGTGGTCGGGCCCGACATCTTCCGCCCGCCGCCGGGGATCGTCCTCCGCAGCCCCGTGCACCTCGATCTCAACTGGGAGTCCGGGCCCGTATGACGGGCGGCCTCTCGGCCATGGTGGCCGGTGCGATCGCCGAGGCACCGATCCGGCGCGAGCCCTTCCCGCACATCATCGTGAGCCCGCTGCTCCCCGCCGACCTCTACGAGCAGGTGCGCCAGGCGATCCCGGACCGGGCGTCGCTCGAGGAGGTCGAGTACCCGGGCACCGGCTTCGGCCGCCGCAATCGCCGCTACCACGATCACGGGCTCGCCTACCGCGATCTCGCCCGTGCCACCGGCCCGCTGGAGGCGATCGCGTCGCTGTTCTCGAGCGACGAGTTCACCGACGCCCTCCTGACGAAGTTCGCGACCCCGCTCGACGACGGCTTCCTGCCGATCCCGGAGGCGAAGCATCGCTTCTTCGCCGACGGGGCCGACGACTACACCTCGGTGTTCGATCTCCAGATCGACCTGCCCGGCTACGCCATCGCGCCCCATCGCGACGTCGACGAGAAGATCGTCACCTACCAGCTGTACCTGACCCCCGACGATTCGCTGGCGGAGTTCGGCACGCTGCTGTGCCGTCCCAAGGACAGCCGGGCGGAACGCGGCCGTCGCCGTTCGGTGGCGGCGGTCGGCGAATGGGTCGACCGGCTCCCCGCCGAGTCACGCGTCCACCGGCGCATCGAGCGGAGCCGCCTGGGCCGCGTGCTCGGGGTCGGATCCAACCGCGTCTGGCTCCCCTGGAGCTGGTTCACCGTCGACGCCATCGCCCACGCGACGCCGAACTCGCTGCTCGCGTTCGCGCCCAACGAGCGGTCGTTCCACGCGGTCGACCTCCGCATCCCGCGAGAGTCCCCAGTGCAACAGCGCGAGGTCGTGCGCGGCTTCATCCGCACCGGGGGCAACACCACGAATTGGATCGCACCGCGTCGCCCCGAACGCAAACGAGCGAGCCGATGATCGGCGTGCTCACCGCCGCGCCGTGGCACAACTCGATCGGGGACATCGCCACGGAGGAGGCCACCCTCCTCCATCTGGCGCACGCCGGCGTCGCGGCCGCGCCGGTGTCGGTCGGCGGCACCGACGCCGAGTGCCTCGTGATCGGTGGTGGCGACATCATCGACCACGGCCATGGTCATGGCCCGGGCGAACCCTGGTCCGACCTGCTCGCGCACTTCCGCCAACCCGGGCGCCACGTGCTGAACGCGGTCGGAGTCGAGCCCGACATCATCGACCTCGTCGACTGGTCGTTCGCATCGGAGTACCGGCTGGTGACCGTGCGCGATCTGGTGGCTGCCGACCGCCTCGCCGAGCGGCTGCCGAAGGTCCGCGCCCGCCCGTGCCCGGCGACGCTGCTGGAACCGCTGCCGGGTGACTTCGTGACGAGCATGCCGGGATGGGAGCCGTTGCGTGCGCTCGGGAGCGACTACGTGGTCGTCCACCGCCATCCCGCGGTCGCGAAGGTCGCGCGCCGGGTTCACGGACGCGACACGCCCACGGTGGCGGTCGACCCGCAGGCCTGGCGCCAGTACCCGTGGCGAGGTCCGGCGCTCCAGCTGCCCTGGACCCACTCGCCGGCAGTGATGCTCGCGGTGGTCGCCGGTGCGCGCGCCGTCGTCACCTACAGCCTGCACCTCGCGATCTTCGCCCTCTCGCAGTCGGTGCCCTTCGCCGTCGTGGATCTCGGCGCCGATGACGGGCAGAGCAACAAGATCCGGCGCTACCTCGCCCGCGCCGGCCTGGAAGATGCGATGAACCCCCAGGGTGACGACCCGTTGCGCCGCGCCGAGTCGCTGCGCGCTCGGGTCGTGGCGGTGGCGTCGGCCGAGCGGGCCGAGGCGACCGAGCACCTCGACGACGTCGTGCGGGCGGTCTCGATCGACTAGCCCGGGGCGGTCCTCGGCGAGCGGGACGTATTCACCGGTAGGGTCGCGTCCATCGTCCAGAGCAGAGCATCCCTGGGTCTGGAACCTTCCGGGCGGGTTCCCGGCGGCTGGTTCCTCGACAGTCGAGCCCGCCGCATGGCGGTGTTCGTCCTCGTGGCCTGCGCGTTGGCGATCCCCGCGGCGGGCGTCGCGCTCGACCGGTTCGGAACCTCGTCCCCGACCACGTGGCTCCTCGCCACGCCCGCCCTGCTGCTGCTCGGCTACGTGACCTCGTTCGGCCCCAAGTGGGCCCTCGCCTTCTTGATCGGGTCGATCGTGTTCGGGTTCTCGGAGACCGTCGCGGTGGGGGCGTTCGACCTGCGGGTCCCCGATCTCTTCTACGTCATCCTGTTCGGATGGGCGCTCGTGATCAGGGCGCGTGGCGGGCAACGCGGCCATCTCATGGGCCGGTCGTTTCTCGCGTTGTGGTTCGTCACGCTCGGCTTCTCGCTGTACCCGCTGCTCCTCCAGGGTGAGATCGGCACCGACACGCTGATCCCGTGGTTGCGGCTCGTCGCCACGTTCAGCCTGGTCTGGCTGGTTCCGTACGCACTGCGGACCCGGCGGGACGTCCACTTCGCGCTCGGGGCACTCGGCGCGGTCGCGACCGTCGAGATCGGACAGGCGATCTTGTCGGCGCTGCTCCACGGACAGGTGGGGACCCGGCTGCAGGGATCATGGGAGACGAACGCGACCGGCCTGATCTCCGTCTGGGTGGTGATCCTCGCGATCCACGGGCCGGTACCGCAGCGGCGCTCGCTTCGCATCGTCATGCTCGTCGTCGGCACCACTGGCCTGCTCATGACGCGCTCGCTCGGCGCCACGGCCGCACTGGTCGTCGCCCTCGGTGTCTACGGATTGACGAACGTCCGGAGATGGCGGTCGGACGCCAAGCCGGCGCTCGTCACGCCCTACCGCCTCGTGATCGTGATCGTCGTGGGGCTCGCCGTGGCGACGACCCTGCGGCCGGTGAACCTGCCCGGGTCCGAGGAGTTCCGCTCCAGCAGCAGCGCGCACCGCCTCCTGATGGCGGACGCGGGACTCCGGCTGTTCGCCCACCACCCGATCACCGGCGTCGGCTGGCAGCGCTCGCCCGACGAGGTGCAATCTCCCGAGCTCAACGACGAGCTTCGCCAACGGTGGGAAGGCGTGATCGCCGAGACGCTCTTCCCGCGCACGCTCGATCGCGGCCCCACCTTGCACAACGCGTACATCCAGATCCTCGCCGAAACGGGAGTCGTCGGGTTCCTCGCCTTCCTCGCCGCGTTGATCACGATCGGGATCGGCCTCTACCGGCTGCTGCGCGCCGCGCGCGCCGATCCGTCGCTGTACGTGAGTACGCGGGCGGCCGTGATCCTGCTCGTCGCCACGATGGTGTGGTTGAACGACAACCCGCTGTTCGGCTCCCAACCCGAGTCGATCATGGCGGCCCTGTTCCTCGGCATCCTCGCCGCGATCCCGCCGATCCTCGCTCGCGCGGCGACCGCATCCGACTGACCGGCCCGCGTCGGACGCCGGCCGTCAACCGTCGTCGGTGGTTCCGGTCGGCGGATCCGCGCCTTCCGTGGTGTGACCCGCCCCGTTGGGGGACGCCCCGCTCGCCGCCGACCACATGATGGCGTGAGCGGGCTCGGCCGCCGCCGACCCGTTGGGTGTGGCCGGCGATGCGTCGGAGATCGCCCGCTGCGCCGCTCCGTTCAGCTTCCGCCAGCGATCGACCTGGCGGCGCTCCCGGCGGCTCCGCTCCTCACCGAAGCCGCCGGTCTCGGTGCTGGCGGCGGACTGCAGCACCAACCCGAGCAGCGGTGCGTCGACCTGGCGGAGCAGCTCGAGCGCCTTCCGCAGCTCCTTCTTGCGGGTCACGCGGGCAGTCGCGACCAACAGGATCCCGCCGAGCGCCGGCGCCAGCGCGACGGTGTCGGTGGCCAGCAGCAGCGGCGGGGTGTCCACGATCACGAGCGCGTCGTCGGCGTGCAGCTCGCCGAGCACCTCGTGACTGCGCGGCGACGCGAGCAGCTCGGCCGGTTTCGGTGGGATGGGCCCGCTCGGGAGCACGAACAACCGGTCGTTGCCCTCGGTGGGCCGCAGCGAGCGCACGTAGCCGGACACGAGCGACGTGAACCCGGTGTCGTTCGGGATGCCGAGGAGGTCGTGGACGTGCGGAGAGCGCAGGTCGCAGTCGACGAGCACCGTTCGCTCCCCCAACTGTGCGGTCGACACCGCGAGGTTGGTGGCCGTCTCGGTCTTTCCGTCCCTCGTGCGGGCCGACGTGATCGCGATGCACGGCACGCGGTCGGCCACCGCGAAGAGCACCGCCGTGCGCAGGGACCGGTACGCCTCGGCGGCCGGAGACGCCGGTTGCTCGAGCACCTCCACTTTTCCTTTTCCGTCCCGCCAGCGCGTCGGGGGGATCGTCCCGAGCAGTGGAACCTCGGCCCCGGCGACCCGGACGAGATCCTGTTGCGTGCGGATCGAGTCGTCGAGGAGCTCGAGCAACAACGCGGCGAGCACGCCGAGCAACAGGCCGACGCCGAGCCCGATGAGCATGGCGTGGCCCGTCGTGATGGTGCCCGAACTGGTGGGCGGCGATCCGGCTCGGAGCACCTCGACGTCGGGTCCCGCGAGCGCTTGCGCGACCCGGAGCTCTGGGAGCCGATCGCGGAGCACCCGCATCTGCGTGGTCAACGAGTTGATCTCGTTGGTCACGGTGGGGGAGGGCTGCCCGCGTGCCTGCGCGTTGAGTTGGTTGACCTGCTGCCGCAACGCGGTGATCTGGTTGTTCACGGACCCCACGCGAATGCCGGCGATGTAGGTGAGGTAGTTCTTGTAGGCCTCGATGTGCGCGTCGATGCTCTTGGCCGCGAGCGCTGGATCCGTGCTCACGGCGCGGAGCGTGACGCTCCCGCTCTCACCGTCGAACGTGGCGTCCACCGCAGGCGCGTTGGGAAGCTGTCCCAGCGCCGCTCGGTGGACGGTGTCGCTCTGCACCACCTGGCTCTGCGTCGCGACGATGCCCTTCTCCGTCGTCTGCGCGACGACGATCTGTCCGACTGCGGTGTAGGTCTTCTCCTGGTTGGTGGCCCAGGCGTACGCGGCCGCGACCGCGAGCACGGTGACCGCCACGATGACCCAGGCGCGCCGTCGGAGGATGCGCAGGTACTCGCTCGGATCCAGTGGAGCCTGGGCCGGGACCTCGATCACCGACGACAACGTCAAACACCTCCCTGCCGCCTCAGGGGCCCGGATCTTCGCACACATTCCCTCGATGCGACGGGTCGCAAACCGGCACGCCCGCGATACCGCGGAGGGTGTTGACCCGACCACTCTCGATGGCGGCACTCGCCCGCACGACCGCGGCTGTCCCTACGAGCGCCTCGCGCGCAGGGCGTCGGTCGCCGCGGCGAGGAAGTCGGTGGCGTAGCGCTCGGGGCTGAAGCGGGTGCGGGCCCACTCCGCCGCGTTGCTCCCCAAGCGAGCGGTCGCGGGACGGTCCTGCGCGAGGGTCTCGAGCTTCTCCGCGAGCTCCGAGACGGCCCCGGGTTCGTAGAGGTAGCCGTTCCAGCCCTCGGTGATGAGCTCGGTCGTCCCGCCGGAACGTGTCCCGACCACGGCGGCCCCACACTTCATCGCCTCGACGACGACGCGGGGGAGTCCCTCGAGCTCCGAGCAGCTCAGTGCGACGTCGGCCGTGGCGAAGTAGCCGAAGCGATCATCCCCGACGAACCCGATGAGATCGACGCGGTCGGCGACGTCGAGGTCCTTGCTCAACTCGACCAGCGACTCGACGTACGACGGCACGCCGGGCCCGACGAGGCAGAGCGAGGCGTCCACGCCGCGGGCGCGCAGCGCGCCCAGCGCGCGCACGGCCTGGTCCTGGCCCTTCCCCGGTGTCATGTACCCGAGCATGGCGATGCGGAGCGGTGCGTCCGGGTCGGACGGCGGGCGGGCGGGCACCGGGTCGATGTCGGCGGCGTAGTACACGACGCGAAGCTTCGTGGTCTTGATGTGCTCGCCCAGGTCGCGGGCGAGCGCCTCCGACGTCGCCACGACGATGGTCGACAACGCCCCGAGCACCCGCAGGCTCAGCGACCGACCGGCATGGAAGTAGACGTTGTGCTGTTCGACACCGAATTCCATCGCGTACTGGACGTGAGCTACGCCGGCGAGCCGGCTCGCGGCCGCGGCGCTCGGCACGGTGATCGTGCCGGTGACCACGACGTCGGGCCGGTGGGAGCGGAAGTGCCGGGCGAGTCGTCCGACGGCGCGCAGGTTCGTGTTCAAGAGGCGGAGCTTCCGCCGGGGCGACGCCCGGGGAGTCGCCCACCGTCCGTACTCGATGACGTGCGTGGTGATCCCGAGGTCGGCGAACAGGTCGAGCAGCGGGCCCTCGGTGGGGCAGATCAGCTCGAGCTCGTGGTCGCCGTCCGCCCGGAGACTCGCGGCCAGCTCGTGGAGGCAGAGCTCGGCACCGTACAGCTCGGCCGAGTGCGAGACGAACGTGATCTTCATCGCCGCTCGGAGGAAGGGACGCCCGCCGACACCGGCGCGGCATCGACGAGGATTCCCGCGATCTCCTCGACCGCGCCGGGGTCGAGGTTCGGATGGAGCGGCACCGTGAACGCGCGCGCGGCGAACGCCCGGCTCACCGGCACGTCGCTCCCCACCAGATCGGCGAAGGCGGTGAAGTCGGTGATGCACGGGTAGTGCATGCTGGTTTGGATGCCGACGTCGTGCAGCGCGGCGGCGACGACCTCACGGGTGTCGGCATCGGGAGCGATCAGCACCATGAGGTGGTGCGCACTGGTCGCGGCGCGGTCGGCGTGCACGAGGCCGAGGGACGAGCGGCCCGCGAGGAGCGCCCGGTACTGCTCGACCCGCGCCCGCCGGGAAGCGTTTCCCCCCTGCAGTTTCGCGAGCTGCACCCGACCGAGCGCGGCGCGCAGATCGTCGATCCGGTAGTTGAAGCCGTGTCCGACGACGTCGTACCCGCGCGCCTGGCCCTGGAATCGGTCCCAGGTCAGCGTGGTCATGCCGTGCGAACGCAGGAGGCGCACGCGCTCGGCCAGTTGCCCGTCGGCGGTGACGACCATGCCGCCTTCGCCGGTCGCGAGGTTCTTGTTGCTGAAGAACGAGAAGCAGGCGAGATCGCCCAGACTCCCGACGACGCGGTCGGCGTCGGGCCCCGCGACCGACCCGTAGGTCGCGCCGACGGCATGACACGCGTCCTCGACGACCGCCACGCCACGCTCCCGCGCGATGGCGGTGATCTCCTCCATCCGGCACGCGGCCCCGCCGTAATGCATCACGACGATGGCGCGCGTGCGCGGGCCGACGAGGGCCTCGACGTGGCGGGGACTGACGGTGGGATCGTCGAGCGCGACGATGTCGGCGAACACCGGCGCCGCACCCACCGCGAGGGTCATGTTGGCGGCGGCGACGAAGTTCATGGCCGGTTGCACGACTTCGTCGCCCGCCGAGAGGCCGAGTGCGAGGAACGCGAGGTGCAGCGCCGCGGTCCCGCTCGCGACCGCGATCGCGTGGTCCACGCCGACGAGCTCCGCGAACTCACGTTCGAACGCCTGGACCTCGGGTCCCATCGACAACCACCGGTCGTCGAGCGGGCCGAGGGCTGCCGCACGTTCACGCTGGTCGTAGTCGAGGTCGGTGAGCGGGATCCGCCAGCCGGCCATCAGGAGAGGCCGACCATCAGGAAAGAGCCGACCATCAGGAAAGAAAGGCGTCGGGGTCGAACGCGTAGAGCTCCTGCGCGGTCGCGTAGTCGTCGGGCCGGCCGATGTCGAGCCACAGGCAGTCGGTCACGAACGCGCCGACGGGCTCGCCGTGGTCGAGCAGGCGGTGCACCAGATCCGGCAGGTCGAGGTAGACCCCCGGCTCCACGTGCGCGAGCGCCGAGGGCTCCATCACGTACACGCCCATGCTCACGTCGTAGGTCTGCTCCGGCTTCTCGATGTACCCGGTCACCCGGTCGTCACCGTCGAGCTGCAGGATACCCAGGTCGACCTTCACCCGGCGCCGGTGCACGCCGATCGTGAGCGTCGACCCGGACCGTTGGTGGTGAGCGACCAGCGCCCCGAAGTCGATGTCGGTGAGCACGTCGCCGTTCAGCATGAGGAAGGTGTCGTCGAGCCCGGAGACGAGCGCGAGTGCGCCGGCGGTGCCGAGCGGCTCGCGCTCCTTGACGTAGCTCAGGTCGACGTCGCACAGGAGCTCGTCGCGCTGGCCGAAGTAGGCCTGCACGAGCTCTCCGTGATGACCGAGGGCGAGGACCACGTCGTGCACACCGGCGATCGCGAGTCGGCGGATGAGCAGCTCGAGGATCGGCCGCTCACCGATCGGCACCAACGGCTTCGGGAAGGTGGCCGTGTACGGGAACAGGCGCGTGCCCTTGCCGCCCACCAGGATCACCGCCCGCAGGTCCCGGATCGGGGTCGGCCCGGCGCTGCGGGTCATACGACGTACTCGGCGGGGTGCAGGGTGTCGCCCCGGCCCTCGAGGTCGGCGGCGGTACGGCGCAAGCCCTCGTCGAGGCCGACCTCGGGTCGCCACCCGAGCAGCGACCGGGCTCGGGCCGGATCGCACTGCAGCAGGCCCACCTCGCTGCCCGCCGGCCGCATCCGTTCCTCGTCGACCTCGACGGTCGCGTCGGAGCCCGTGACCGCGAGACAACGATCGACCAGCTCGCCCATGGTCAGGGCGTGTCCCTGGCCGCAATGGATGGTCTGCCCGTCGATGCCGGCCGTCGCCCCGGCGAGCACGAACGCCCGGGCGGTGTCGGTGACGTAGGTGAGGTCGCGGCGGGGCTCGAGGTTCCCGACCCGGATCGCGGCGCGGCCGGCGATGGCCTGGCCGAGGATCGTCGGGATGATCGCCCGCGCCGACTGCCGCGGACCGAACGTGTTGAAGGGCCGGAGGACGACCACCGGCACGCCGAAGGACCGGTGGTACGACTCCGCCAGCTTGTCGGCGGCGATCTTGCTCGCCGCGTACGGGGACTGCGCCTGCAGCGGATGGTCCTCGTCGATGGGCGCGTACCGGGCCGTGCCGTAGACCTCGCTCGTCGACGTCACGACGAGGCGCCCGACTGCGTGCCGCCGCGCGGCTTCGAGCACGTTCAGCGTGCCGACGACGTTGGTCGAGACGTACGACGCCGGCGCCCGGTACGAGTACGGAATGCCGATGAGTGCGGCGAGGTGGAACACGCGGTGGCAGCCCTCGACGACGTCGTCGACGCTCCACGCGTCGGTGACGTCACCCATGCGCACGTCGAGGGCCGGAGGGGACTCGCGGCGCAACGCTTCCAGGTTTCCCCAGTCGTTCCGGCTGTTGTAGTGCACGAGCCCGCGCACTTCGAAGCCCTCCGCGAGGAGGGCCTCGACCAGGTGGCTCCCGATGAACCCCCCGGCGCCGGTCACGAGGACGGTCACGGGTCCGTCGCCGCGCCCGCCCACGCGTCGACCTCCCGCCCGCCCTGGGCCGTCAGTGGTCATGTACGACCTTAACGCCTGGGGTCACCCCGAGCGCCACGGGGGGTGCGCCACGAGGCCCGGGCCTCCTCGTAGACCGCCTCGCGGGCCTCCGCAACGACCGCGGGAGCGCAGCGTGCCTCCACCAGCGCACACGCCCGGGTCCCCCGCGGGCCGCCAGGGCGGCGTCCCGCAGGAACGGTTCCAGCCGCGCCGAGAGCTCCCGGGTGTCGCCGGAGGCGAACTGGGTCAGACCGACGTCGCCCGGCTCGGCGATCTCGGCCAGGCCGGCACGAGTGGAGCACACCACCGGCCGCCCGGCGGCCATGGCCTCGAGCCCGGCCTGCGAGAAGGAGTCGAACCGGCTCGCCACCGCGACGACCCTGGCTCGGGCGTACCAGTCGAACAGCTCGTTCCGGGCGATGTGGCCGGTGAACCGGCAGCGGACGCCGGCGCGCTCCGCTCCGCGGCGATGGCCTCGACGCTGGAGCCGCCGTCGGGCAGGGTGACCGCTCCGCCGACGAACACGAGCTCGACCTCCCCGACGGTGGTGCCGAGCCGCGCCGCGGCGTCCACCAGGAGGTCGGCGCCCTTGGCGTCGCTGACGTCCCCGACCGCGAGCACGACGGGCGCGGTGTCGCCCGCGGGCTCGACGGTCTGCCACGTCGCCACGTCGATCGCGTGGGGGATGACCCTCGCGTGTCGTGCGCCTGCCCATCCCGCGTGTGCGAGCTCGTCGGCCAGGAACCGCGACGGCGCGACGGTCACCGTCGCGCAGCGCGCGCCGAGGCGCTCGATGCGGTCCGAGACCCGCAGGTGCCATCCCGGTCGGAAACCCCAATACGGCACGACGGCGCCGAGGGGGCCGTGGAGCTCCACCACGAGCGGCCGGGTGCGGAGCACGCCGAACGCGAGCCCCTCGGCCAGGTGCTCGGGCGCCTCGACGACGTCGGCGTCGAAACCGAGGCGGCGGTACTCGACGTAGTTGGTGGCGGCCGCGTTCAGGCGGGTGAGCGGGCTCGTCCACGCCGGGACCTCGGGAGCGCGGAGCCGGTCGACCACGGGCCGGACCACCGGGTTCGACACCAACCGCGTCGAGCCGCGTGGGCGGAGGTGGCGACGCCGGTGGATCCACACCCCGGCCTCACAGGCGTCGCGGGGCCGGGTCGGATTGAACGGTGAGCAGTTGAGGATGTGGACCTCGTGGCCGCGCGCGGCCATCGCCCGCGAGATCACCTCCAGGTAGACACCGAAGGAGAAGCCCGTCTCGTGCGACAGGTAGAGGATCTTCACGCGGTGTCGGACACTCGCGGGGTGTCGCGGGCGGGGAACGAACGACTTGGCCACCCGGAAGAGGTCGTTCCGACTCGGGTGCACGCCCAGCAGTCCTGACGCGGCGTGGAGCCGCGACCCGAGACCGGCGCCCGGGTCACGCGCGTCGTGTAGGTACACGCTCCGGAGGGCGTGTTCGTACTCGCGGAGGCGGGGCGTCCACTCGTCGGACCACTCCGGATGCTTCTTCGCGAGCTCTCGGAAGAAGGGGAGCGAGTTCTCCCACGCCGCGACCTGGTCCCGACTGAGGCTCGTGTGCTGGCGGTCGTGGACTGCCAGCGCCTCCCGCACCGCGCCGAACGACGCGCCCGCGAGCGCCAGCCGGAGCAGGAGGTCGTAGCAGTCGACCCCTGGGGCCGCTTCGTTCATCGGTCCGACCCGACGGATCCACTCCGTGCGCACGACCAGCGTGCACTGCGTCACGAAATTCGAGCGGATGATGTCGCGCACGACCACCCCGTGAGGCATCGCCCCCGTGCGGCGCCGATAGAACTCCAGCTCGCTCATGAGGAGCCCGCTCTCCTCCGAGGCGTCGTCGAGGTAGACGGCGTCCGAGTACACCGCGCCGAAGTCGCCCTCCCTGAACACGGCCAACTGCTTGTCGAGCTTCTCGGGGAACCACCAATCGTCCTGGTCGAGGAAGGCGACGAACTCTCCCGTCGAGTGTTGGATGGCATGGTTGCGGGGGCGGGCCGGAGCGCCACTGTTCGGGATCGCCAGCACCCGGATGCGTTCGTCGGCCGCCGCGAAGCACCGGGCGAGTGCGAGCGACTCGTCGGTGGACCCGTCGTCGACGAGGATCAGCTCGAGTCGCTCGTACGTCTGGGAGCGGACCGACTCGACCGCGCGTGCGAGGAGATCGCCGGCGTTGTAGATCGGCACGACCACGCTGACCAGCCCGGCGCCGTCTCCGGCGGCCGGCCGGTTGGCGAACGGGTCCGCCCAGCTCGTCGGACGTCTCGTCACGGCGCGCCGGGGCGCTTCACCGCCCGGGCGGTGACGATGAGCTCGTAGACCGGATCGCGGTGGTCGAGCTCGCGGGTCCGGAGCTCGGCCACCGTGATGCCGTGGAGCAGGGCGATCGCCGACAGGACGTTGCCGTGCGCCTCGACCTCCACCCGTTCCTCGTCGAACTCGGCCTCGAGGAGGGTCCGGGTGGAACGGGAGGTGAGGCGCCAGTACTCGCCCCACCGGTCGATCGCGCTCGAATCGAGCTGGCTGATCCCGTGCGTGGTGAGCAGCAGCGTGCCTCCCGGCTTCAGGATCCGGTGCAGGTGCCGGAGCGCGGCCGGGATGTCGAAGATCATCTGGATGGTCTGCACGCAGATGATGCAGTCGAACGAATCTGCGGGGACGTGGTCGGCGGTGGTCAGGTCGGCGACGATGGTGGCGAGCGGATTCGCATCGTCGACGTGGAGGATGTCGCTCTTCGTCACGCGATCACGACCGAATTTCGTGGTGTACATGCGGTCCTGGATCTCGAGGACGTCGCCGCGGATGTCGTCGGCGTGCCGGGCCAGGAACTTCTCCATGTAGTAGCGGTCGATCGGCTGCCCGCGCCAGGCCCCGTGGTCGACGCCGATCGGTTGCAACCGCCGCAGGCTCCCGAACCGCACGAGGCCGACCGGTGGCCGGCCCCCGAGCCAGACGCGCACCCGGTCGGCGCGGCGGAGCAGCTTGGGTCCCGGTGCTCGGGCGAAGGCGATGGCGCGCCCGACGTAGCCGTTCGGATCGGGCCGCATGCGCGTCAAGGTACCGCGGCTGACCGATCTCACGTCCAGTCGTCGCAATGTGACGCAACGTGGTCAGATTCAGCCGACCGTCGAGCGCTTCCGATGTCTGCCGGCGACCTGACCGCGCGCCGGCGACCACCGAGCCCGCCCAGTACCACGCGCTCGCGGGCGCCGGCGCGAGACGCGGCTCCTCGCCGCGGCTTCCACCAGGAGTCGGCCCACCGCGCCCGGCGGACGCGTCGGGCCGGTCCGGCGCTTCACGATCGTCAGCATCTCCGCCTGCATCCGGCGGTCGAGCACACGTCGGAGATCGGCGGGGTCGGCGAGCGCGGCCCCGAACCGGTCGAGGAACCGGCGCTTGACGCGCCACTCGTTGGCGACGCTGGCGAACGTGGCCATGTACCCGTCGTCGACGCGCACCTGTCCACCGGCGACGGTGTTCAGGGCCTCCTGGTGGAAGGTGATGCCGACGAGGGGCCGGGCCAGGTAGCCGACCTCGCCGGCGCCGCAGACCAGGCGCAAGGAGAGCCCGACGTCGTCCGCGGTCCGGTCCTCGGCGGCGAAGCACTCGGTGGACGAGACGATGCTCCGGCGCACCAGCGCGGTCGCGTAGCTGATGTAGTACGGCGACTCGAGCAGCCGGCGCACCACGGACTGGCTCGGCGCGACCCAGTCGTTCGGCCCACCCGGGTACTCATCGGACTCCTCGTCCTCGTCGCCCGGGGTTTGCGTGATGCGCCGGAACGCCGAGTGCACCAGGCCGACGGCGGGGTGCTCGTCCAGGAAGGCCACCTTCTGCTCGAGGTGGCCGGGCAACATCACGTCGTCGTCGGGCAGCACCGTGAGGTAGGGCGCGGTGCCCGCGTGGAGTCCGACCGAGAGGTTGACGAAGTGACCGAGGTTGCGCTCGTTGCGGAGGTAGTGGACACGCGGATCACCGAACGACGCGACGACCGAAGCGGTGTCGTCGTCCGACGCGTTGTCCGACACGAAGACCTCGACGTCGCCGAACGACTGCTCCAGCACGCTGCCGAGCGTGCGACGGAGCCGTGGCGCACGGTTGTAGGTCGGGATCGTGACGGTGACACGCGGCGAACCCATGGCGCGCCAACGGTAGTTCGCCGCTAGTCGTCGACGAGCCGGGCGACGAGGTCCAGGTGACGTGGCTCCGTCACGTGGATGTTGGCGACGTCGCCGGGGATGATGACGACCCGGCCGCCGGCGCGCTCCACCAGCTCCGTGTCCTCGACCGCGTCGGGCTCGTCGGCGTGGACCGACCGGAGCACGGACGCGCGGAAGGCATGGGGGGTCTGGAGCACGACCATCGCACCATGAGGCACGGTCTCGATGACGGTGCCCTCGACCGTGACGCGCTTCAAGGGCTCGACCAGTGCGAGTCCCGGTGCGGCCGCGTCGGCGCCGGCGCGCACCGCGGCGACGACGTCGCCGAAGAGGCGGAGCGGCGCGAGGGGGTGGGCCGGATCGTGCACGACGACGATCTCCGCGGTCGCGGGAACCCTTTGCAGACCGGCGCGCACCGATGCCGCCCGGGTGCGCCCGCCGGCGACGACCTCGTCGACGCGGTCGCCCTCCCAGCCGACGCCGGACGGCAGCACCACGACGATGCCGTCGCACACCGTCCGCAGGCGCCGCACGACCCGGTCGGCGAGCGTCACGCCGTGCACCTCGGCGAACTGCTTCCGTCCACCGAAGCGGCTGCCGTCGCCGGCGGCGACGAGCAGACCCCAGACCCCGCCCGTCATCTCGTCGCGGACGTCACGCGAAGCGGGGCTCGGGGATCGGGACGAGGAACCGGCCGCCGCGGTTGCGGTACTCGGCCTGTTGGTCGAGCACCTCCTCGGCGAAGTTCCACACGAAGAGCACGGTGTCGTCGGGCTGGTCGGCGACGAGCCGTTCGACCGGCGAGATCGGGATGCGAGTGCCGGGCACCAGCCGGTCGTGCTTGTGCGGGTTGCGGTCGACGACGAAGTCGATGGTCTCCTCGCCGAGCCCGAGCGCGTTGAGCAGCACGGTGGCCTTCGCCGCGGCGCCGTACCCGGCGACGCGTCGACCCTGCGCGCGCAGGTCGCCGAGGATGTCGCGCAACGCGTCGCAGAGGAGATCGACACGCGTTCCGAAGTCGCGGTAGTACGAGATGTCGTCGACGCCGAGCCGGGCTTCCTCGTCGAGCAGCGCGTCGACGGCCGGTCCGACGGGCGCGGCGCCGGCGAGCGCGGCCGTCACCCGGAGGGAGCCGCCGTGGATCGGGATCCGCTCGACGTCGACCACCTCGAGGCCCTCGGCCGCGAGGAGGTGACGGAGCGACGAGAGCGAGTAGTAGAAGAGGTGCTCGTGGTAGATGGTGTCGAACTCGACCGCGTCCACGAGGTCACGGACGTACGGCGTCTCGATCACGAAGCGGCCGTCGTCGCGCAGCACGCGTGCGGCGCCCTGCAGCACGCCGGTGATGTCGGGCACGTGGGCCAGCACGTTGTTGGCGTGCAGCACCGACGCCCGCTGTCCTGACGCCGCGGAGCTCGTCGGCGACGCGCGTGCCGAAGAAGTCGCACACGGTGGGGATCCCCCGTGCCACCGCGACCTCGGCGACGTTCTCGGCCGGATCGATGCCGAGCACCGGCACGCCCAGGGCGCGGTAGTGCTCGAGGAGGTAGCCGTCATTGCTCGCGATCTCCATCGCGAGGTCGGAGGACCCCAGCCTGCGCGCGGTCACGAGGGACGTTGCCAACTCGCGCGCGTTCTCGACGACGGTCGGCGCGTACGACGAGAAGTACGCGTAGTCCGTGAACATCACCTCCGGCGCGACCGACACGGTCAGCTGCACGAGCCCACAGGCGTTGCAGAAGGCGACGTCGAGCGGGTACCGCGCCTCGGGCTCGTCGGCGTCGGCCACCGGCCGGAGCGCGTTGGCCAACGGCTGGTCGCCGAGCGAGAGGATGGTCTCGAGTGATTCGCTTCCGCAGCCTCGGCAGGGGGAGCTCGGGGGAGCGTTCAGTCTTCCCACACCTTCCAGGGAGCGGCGCCGCTCTTCCAGAGCTCTTCCAGCTCGGTGTAGTCGCGCCAGGTGTCCATGCCCATCCAGAACCCCTCGTGGGGGAACACCGCGAGCTCACCGTCGCGCGCCAACTTCTGCAGCGGACCCTTCTCGAGGGTGAGCGCAGGGTCGTCGTCGAGGTAGTCGAAGAACGCCCGGTCGAAGACGAAGAAGCCGCCGCTGACGAAGCCCTCGGAGACGGTCGGCTTCTCGTTGAACTCGAGTGCCATGCCCCCCTCGACCTCGAGCTCGCCGTATCGCGACGTGGGGCGCACGCCGGTCACCGTGCCGACCCGGCCGTTGTCGCGGTGGAACTCGAGGAGCCGCGGGATGTCCACGTCGGCGACCCCGTCGCCGTAGGTGAACAGGAACGTGTCGGTGTCGATGTAGTCGCGGATGCGTCGCACCCGCGCACCGGTGCCGGCGTGGAGCCCGGTCTCCACACAGGTGACCTCCCACGGTTCGTCGCCCATCGAGTTGTGGAAGACCGGCTCGTGGTCGCCGTGGAGACGGATGGTGAAGTCGGAGAGGTACTCGCGATGGCGGAGGAAGAGCTCTTTGATCAGCGCGCTGCGGTACCCGAGGCAGAGCGTGAAGCGCTCGAGCCCGTAGTGGCCGAAGATCTTCATGATGTGCCAGAGGATGGGCTGCTCGCCGATCTCGACCAGCGGCTTCGGCACCCGTTCACCGGTGATCTCGCGCAGGCGGGTACCCATCCCGCCCGCGAGGATGACGACGGGGAGTCGGGAGATGTCCTCCGGCTCGGTCATCGGGCCTCGGTCGGACATACTGGGCGGACCCGGCCGTCGGACACGTTCGCGCGCGGATGCGGGTCGTGATCGGCGAGGGAGCGTGATCCCATCGGCGAATCGTAACGTGAGGTCACCGGCACAGGCTCGTCGGAGCTTCCGCGGATCGGGTGGAACCATGAAGGCGCTCAGGGCGGCGGAACGGGCGCTGTCGCGGGTCGAGGTCCTCGGCTGGCGTCGCGCCCTCGTCCGGCGGTCCGAGGACATCAGCTGCCCGGTCGGCGCGCGCGTCGTGCATGGTGCTCGCCGCCCACCCCGACGACGAGACCATCGGGTGTGGCGCCATGATCGCGAGGAAGCGTGCTGCGGGCACGAAGGTGACGATCGTGATCGCGACCGACGGCCGGTACTCGACCCGCTCGCGTCGCGTGACCGAGGGCGAGTTGGCGGCGATCCGGACCGAGGAGGCCGTGCGCGCGGCCGAGGCGCTCGGTGTGGCCCGCGACGACGTGGTCTTCCTGCCCCACGACGACCTCTCGCTGGTGTTGTGCGTCCCGACGCTGGTCGACGAGCTCACCGAGGTCGTCGAACGGATCGGCGTACCCGACGAGCTCTTCGTGACCTCGGCCCGCGACGGGCACACCGATCACGTGTCCCTGCACGAGGCGGCGCAGCGTCTCCGGCCGGTGCTCGGGGATGGCTGCCGCATGTTCGAGTACCCCACCTGGTACTGGTACGCCGGCCCCGGCCGGAGCGGAGCTGCCGGACGTGTGCGGCGTGAATGGCGCACGCTGCGTCGCCTGGTTCGCAACGTGCGGACCACTCCGACGGTGCGGGTCGCCACTGGAGGTCACCTCACCGACAAGCGGCGCGCGCTGGCCTGCTACGCGAGTCAGACGACCCGCCTCACCGGCGAGGACGCGTGGCAGATCCTGCCGCCCGACTTCCTCCGGTGCCTCCTCGGCCGCGCCGAGGTCTTCTTCCCGCTGCGCTGACCCGGGTCGCCGCCGTCATCCGCGAGCGATCCACGACGACAGCCGTTCGATCCCTGCCTCGTACTCGCCCAGTGGGTCGTGGGTCAGCGCGAGTCGGCGGCTCGCAGCGCCCATCTCCTCCGCCAGGCGGCGATCCCCGAGCACCTCGACCAGGGCGGCCGCGAGCGCGTCGGGATCGTCACGCCTCACCAGCCGACCGCTGTCGTCATCGATCAGTTCCTCCGGCCCACCCGCGCGTGGCGATCACCGCGCGTCCCGCCGCCATCGATTCGAGCACGATCCGGCCCAGGCCCTCCGAGCGCGACGGCAGGCACAGGCACCACGACGTGTCGAGCATCTCGCGCACCACGGGTCGCGGGAGCCGCTGCGCCATGGTCACCGTCGATCCGATGCCGAGGTGCTCGATCTGCGCTCGCAGCACGGCCTCCTCGGTACCCGCACCGATCATGGTGAGCAGCGCATCGGGGACGGAGGCGATGACCTTGGGCCATGCCTCCACGAGCACGTCTGCACCCTTGTAGCGCTCGAACCCGCCGGCGAAGAGCACGTGGGGTCGCGGCGGCAGCGGACGCGGAAGCGGCTCGTAGAAGGCGGCGTAGTCGCTGAACGCGATGTGGTTCTCGATGTCTCCCCGGTAGCCGGTGTCCCGCGTCAGGCCGGCGAGCCAGAGGCTCACGACCCGCACCCGGTCCGCGTGGTGCACGGCCCAACTGGCCAGGCCGTCGGCCACCAACGCCAGCCAGCGCCGGTGCACGCTCCCGCACAGCCGGGTCGCGGTGCGCCAGTCGCCGTGGATCTCCACCTGGATCCGTGGTCGCCAACGCTTCGGGATCGCCTTGCCGAACACGAGCGCGCCGACCGCCTCGTACGGACTCTGGCACACGATCGCAGCCTGCCTGCGGCCTGCGGCCGCGCCGAGGGCGACGATCGGCGCGACGAGGTAGAAGGTCGGCGTCGAGAGGAACTTCGGCCGACCGGCCCGCAGTGCCACGACGCGCACGCCGGGCCCGCGCTCGACGTGGGATCGGGTCCCCGAACCGATCACGACCGTGTCGAGGTGCCGGTCGTGGATGGCGAACTTCTTCCGCTGATCGTCGTCGAGGGTCACCGCGTTCTTCCCGAGGAACACGGCGCGGGGACGCCGCTTCGCGACGGAGCGGAAGACACCCTCGAGTCGATCGGTGGACCGTTCGATGCTCCAGGTCTGGCCGCTGACCGCGGCACCCTCGCGGAGCCGGGCCAGGCGTTCGGGGTCGGCGGCGAGCGCGCTGAACGCAGCGGCGAACCCGTCGGAGCTGGCGTCGACGAGGACACCGTTGGCGCCGTCCTCGATCACGTCGACCGTCCCCGCGTCGCGGGTCGCGATCACCGGCGTCCCCGATGCCAGCGCTTCGATCAGGACGTGCGGGAGGCCCTCGTAGCTGCTGGCGAGCACGAACACGTCCGCCGCCCGCATCCGCTCCATCACCTCGTCGTGCGACCGCGCGCCCAGGAACCGGACGCGGTCGGACACGCCGTCGTCCTCGGCGCGACGGCGGAGCGCCGCCGCTTCTGGACCGTCGCCGACGATGTCGAGACGGGCCTCGGGCACTCGGGCGACCGCACCGATGAGCAGCTCGATGCGCTTCCACGGCACGAGCCGACCGGCGAAGAGCGCGTGCACTCCCGACGAGGTGCCGTGCTCCGGCGCGGTCGCGGCCGGGATCCGCACGCCGTTGGGGACGACGTCGATGTCGTCACGACCCGACCAACCCCGCACCGTGTGCCGCAGGTGCTCGCTGGGAGTGACCACCGCGGTCGCCCGCCGGGCCGTCCAGGCCCGTAACGCCTTCATGGCCCGGACGGTGACCGACCGGTTCGGTTCGTCCTGGAAGGCGTCGAAGGTCGCGCTCGTCAGCCCCCGTCGGACGGCGCGCTCCCACGCCGGATCGCCGACGATCTTCAGCACGACGGGGGACCGCCCCAGCCGAGCGCCCGCCACCGCGGCGGGCCCCAGCCCGGTGGCGTAGACCACGTCGGACCGACGGCTCCGCAGCGCGATCCACCCCGTCGCCAGGGCATTGCGGACGGGCCAGGGCCAGCGGCGGGGGAGCCGGACCATGCCCTCGCGGTGCGACCACGTCGGTTCGTCGGTAGGGGCGATCAGCTCGACCTCGTGGCCCCGCTCGACGAGCTCTTGTCGCAGATCGGCGACGTGGGTGGCCGGACCCCCGATGTCAGGGGGGAAGATTCCGGAGACGAGCAGCACTCTCATCGTTCGCCTCCGCCCGGGGGCCCGCCGCCAGCGTTCAAGGTATCTCGCAGAGGGTCACGGAGCGTAGAGCCTCGCCCCCCAGGGTGTTGCATTCCGGCCGTCCGGAGGGCTCGTCGCCTCACGTGACCACGTCGAGGACGCGGTCCGCCCAGTGATCGACCGAGTGGTCCCGTTCGACCTGCTCGCGGAGCCGGCGGCCGATGGCCCGGCGGTCGAGCGACGCGAACCGGCGGAGACGGTCGGCGAGGGCTTCGTCGTCGCGGCGGGGGAATCGCAGCTCCCGGGGGAGCAGGTCCTCGAAGATCGGGTTCGACGCGAACACGGGCAGGCACGTGGCCGCGGCCTCGTAGACGACCTTGTCGGGCGCCCCCATCCGCATGTTGTTGACGAGGGCGTCGGCCCGGGCCAGCAGCGCCGGCACCCGGCTCCGCGGCACCGGCCCTTCGAGGCAGACGCGTGCCCCGACGCCGAGTTCCTCCGTGAGACGCTCGAGCCCGGCGCGGCAGCGGCGCTCCTCCGCGGTCAGCGCCGGTCCGTAGTGGGTGAGCGTCGCCTCCGAGACCCGCGCCACGGCACGGACCACGGTGTCGATGCCCTTGGCGTCCGAGTACCGACCCAGCGACAGCAGGCGCAGCCCGGCGTCACCCGAGCGCTCGACGCAGGCGAACTCGTCGAGGTCGATCCCGTGTCCGATCGCGGTCACCTTGGGCGACGCCATCGGGAAGGACCGCACGTCGACCGTCACGACCACGTTCGACGCGCGTTCCGCGAGGGTGAGGGCACGGCTCGTCTGCCACTGCGTGTACCAGAGCACGACGGGCACCCGCAGTGGACGGCAGAGCGGCGCCGCGAGCACCGCGTAGATCGGTGACATGTGGGCGAGCACCGCGACCGGTCTCGGCCGCAGCTCCGCCGCCAGTGCGGCCTCGAAGCGCAGCCCGCGTTCCGCTCGTGACGCGCCGCCCACCACGTGGACGCGGACAGTTCGATGGGAGGGAGCCGGCCGTGGCTTCGAGCGCGATCACGACGACCTCGTCGACGCGGCGCGCGAGCGCGCGGATCTTGGCCACCGTGGCGCCGAGCGCGGGATGCTCCGGATCGACCACCTGGGTGATGAAGACGAACCGTCGCATCGGTGGTCAGACGGAGCGCGCGAAGCGTCGCTTGGCGGCGAAGACGATGTCGTACCCGCCGGTGAGGCGGGCGTTCCAGAGCGCGGGGCGGCCCAGCACGTCGATGCTCTGACGGGGGAGGAGGAATGGGTCGTCGGCGCGGTCCAGGGTGCCCGGGAGGGCGGTGAAGGCGGCGTCGAAACCGGCGCCGCGCACCTGCTCGACGCCCGCCGGCACCAGTTGGGCGAGTCCGCCCCACGGGTAGGCGAACCAGCGGACGGGCCGGCCGGTCCACTCCTCGAGGCGCTGCCGGTCGCCGTCGACCTCGGACGCGAGGGCGTCGGCCGACAGGTCGAGCGAGAAGTCGAGGTGGGACGTGGTGTGGCTCCCGATGTCGAAGAGCTCGTGGGCGGCGAGATCGCGGAGCTGGTCGAGGCCGAGCGGCGCGAGGTCGCGCGTCCGTCGCAGCCGTTCCTGCCGGAACGTGCGCGCCTGGGCCGGTCCGAGCCCGACGTACCCCGACGACACGAAGAAGGTCGCCGGGCACGCGAGGTCCTCGAGCACTGGCGCCGCGACTTCGTGCCAATCGGCGTAGCCGTCGTCGAACGTCAACGCGAGCTGCTCGCGACCGGGCTCGGTGCGCGGCGCCACCAGGTCGCCGAGCGGCACGATGTCGTACCGCGTGCGCAGCCAGTCGATGCACGTCCGGAACGCGTCCGCATGCTCGACGTCGTGCAGCATGACGACCTGCCGGGAGCGACGGCCCGAGCCCACGAGTCGCTGCCCGAAGGCGGCGGCGACGATGGCGCCGTCGCGCGCGGCGGACTTGACGCTCATGGCCGGGCCTCGTCGTGTGCGATCGGCGCGATGGCGCTCCCGGTCTTCGACGCGGCGACCTCCGCCAGGATCTTCCCCCAGAACTGGGCGAGGCCGTGCTGGTCGGCGACGATGGCGCGGAGCCGAACGCCGATGGCCCGCCGGTCGCGCTCGTCGAGATCGAGCACCCGTGTGATGCCACGTGCCTGCGCGTGGACGTCGTCGTGGTCGAGCACGAGCACCTCGCGCAGGTCGTCGGGGAGCAACTCGGCGAACGCGGCGTTGGTCGAGACGACGGGGAGGCCGCACGCCATCGCCTCTGCGATCGCCTTGTCGAGTCCGCCGTCGGAGAAGCTCACCGCAGCGCGGTGTCGACCGAGCACGGGTCGAAGCTCGTCCTGCGGCACCGCGCCGACGAAGTGCACGGCGTCCGACAGCTCCAACCGCGCGACGAGGGCGTCGAGCTCGGCGCGGTAGTGCCGGTCGCCGTCGAGCTCGGGACCGCAGACGTCGAGGGAGCACACGCGTCCCGTCACGTCGCGCACGACGCCGCAGCGCGGCGACGAGCCGATCTACCCGCTTCACCGGCGTGACCCGGCCGACCGTGACCAGGTCGGCGGTGGCCGTCATGTCCTCCGCCGGCGGCCGGAACAGATCCAGGTCGATGCCGTGCCCGACGACTCGCACGTTGGCGAGGTCGAGGGGGAACGAGCTCGGGGTCGCGGTGAACACCAGGTCGTCGCACCAGCGCGCGTAGAAGGCCATGCTGCGGCTCACGTGACTGTGCGTCTTCCACTGGTACACGCGTCGGCCGCTCAGGAGCTTCACCGGCAGGAGCAACGCGGGGTACGGACCGCCCTGGAGCACGAAGAAGAAGTCGGCCTCCCGGCGCCGCAACGCCCGCACCACCTCGGCGTAGAAGTTCCACAGCCGGGTCGCCTTGCCGATGCCGAGATCCACGACCGTGACGTTCTCGGGCAGCTCGTGGCGCCCGACGCGCAGGGCGAGCACCCGGACGCGCGCCACGCCGGGATCGCCGGCGAGGGCGCGGATCCACCGTACGAGGGTCGCGCTGACGGGATCGTCGCGGTCGACCGCCTGACAGATGAGCACCGGACTCACGTGCGCCATGCACCCAGGTCGCGGTCGAGGAGGTGCTCGAGCCGGTCGATCTCCGGAGCGAGGTCCGTGGTGAGGCGCTGCTTCTGGTCCGGGGTCAACTCGTGGCCGGCGAGCACCGTGGGCCGTGAGTTGACCCGATGCCCGAGGCGCGGGAGGCCGCTGCGCTTGGCGAGCCACACCACACGGTCGAGCCCGTGGCGCCGCATGCCGTTCACGGTCGAACGCACCAGGCGGTCGGCGCTCGCCGAGCGCGGCACCCGCGCCTCGTTCACGCGCTCGTGCAGCATGCGGGGAACGTAGCTCTCGTCGACCTCCAGGAAGCGGTAGATGTTCGAGATGAACGGGCGCGGTTCCCGGACGAGGTCGTCGTAGAGCGCGACGAACAGCGAGTCGCGCGGGAACCGGTCCAGGTAGCACTGCAGTTGCGACGCGTAGGCGCCCTGTTGCACGTACTCGGGGTGCGATCCGATCGCCTCCTCGAAGGTCGTCTTCGGTGACAGCGCTCCCGCCTGCAGGTCGTTGAGGAAGTTCGAGAAGGCGCGTTCGGCCGGGTTCCGCAGGCACGCGAGCAACCGGACGCGCGGATAGTGCTGGTGGATCCGTGCGGGCACGTCCGGATCCGCCAGGTACGAGGTCGAGAACTCGCCGGCCACGGTGTCGCGGCCGCAACGGGCGAACTGCTCCTCGTACCACCCGACGCCACGCGCCCAATTCCGGTCGCGACTGAAGAAGTGCAGCTCCTTGACCGGGATGCAGACCTGCGGGTGGTCGTAGAGGCAGCTGTAGATCCAGGAGGTGCCGGCCTTCTGCGCGCCGAGCCCGAGGAAATCCGGTGCGCGGGCCCCGCTCACCGCGACCGCCGTTCCGAGGTGCGCATCGTGACGTCCAGCATGGTGACGGGCGCCGACCGCCGGCCCGGACGACGCGGAGGAGTCGCCAACGCTACAGGCGCACCCGGATCGAGTGCTCCTGATCATGGATCGACACCGCGGTGAGAATCAGGTACTCGCCGGGTCGTGCCGGGATCGTGAGCGAGAAGTCCTGCGTGGCGGAGCTGAAGTTCGTCTGGGGCGTGCCGCCGCGCGGGTTCCACGTGAGCCTGGCTGCGATGCGGGCGCGGCGGTGCGGGTGCACGTACCCGCGCACGCAGCGGATGCCGTCGCGGTGGAACGCCGAGCCGGTCACGGTGAACGTCCCGTTCGCGTTCCGGACCGGAGCGTCGGCGTCGATCTTCGGTGCGGTGGTGTCGACGGGTTTCCGTGAGGCCGCTTCGATCATGCCGGGCAGGTGACCGCCCGGTGGGTTCGACGCGTCGGAGACGTACCAGTTGTTCGCGTCTGCGTGCGATTCGTCCCTCGTGGTGGCGTCGATCATCGTGTAGTTGTCGGGCGACCCCTCGTAGATGTACTCGCCTCGCCGGGTGCCCATGCCGAACTGACGCATCGCGAGGATCTGGTTCGTGTAGTCCGGCTCACGGGTCTGGGTGTACCCCGGCTTCTCCAGCAGGTCGTCGCCCGCCCACGAGAAGAACGTGAAGTCGATCCGGTCGCACACCTTGCTCCACTGCGCGTCGCTGAGTCCTTGGACCTTGAACGCGCCACCCTCGGTCCACGTCTCCTTCGAGAGCTGCGCGATGGCACCCTGCGTCTCGTACTTGTACGCGGCGCTCTGGACCGCGCCCGCGCTGCGCACGGGCTTGTAGTAGAACGCGTTCAGGTTCACCATGCGCGCGGCCTCGCCGCCGTGGTCGGCCATCGCCTTCGCGTACCCGAGCCACCACAGGTGCTTCGGCCCGGCCGCCTCCGACTGGTACCAGAGCGTTGTCGGATGGCTGTCGTCGTCGGCGTGGTAGCGACGCTGGTCGACGGTCGGATCGAGCCGGTACACCTCTTCGTACGCGAAGCCTCCGGGTGGGATCCAGTTGTAGATGAGCATGATGCAGTCGGGCATCGCCTCGAAGACCGCGCGACCGGTCTCGTAGCCCCACGACTCGATCCGGGCCATGTTCTCCTCGTCGGAGTGGTGGTTGTCCGCGTAGTTGAGCCCCCAGAACCCCTGCTCGGTGTCGGCGGAGAGGCCCGTGAGACGGGCGTAGCGGCAGAAGGCGGCGAGCTCGCCCAGCCGGGTCGCGAACAACGACCGCTCGCTGTCCGACCACCAGTCGAACACCGACTGCTCGTACGGTCGGTTGGCGTTCCTGAACTTGCAACCGACGTAGCCCTCGCAGCCCGCCCGGGCCGGATGGAACGACAGCTCGATGCGCTTCTGGTTGACGAACGCCGGATCCTTCTCGCGCCGGGCGCTGCTGCCCCGGAACCGCGACTGGCCGGCGCCGAAGTCCTGGAGGAAGCTGACCGAGGTCTTGAAGCCGCCGAATCCGCGGTCGGCCCATCGTGCCGCGTCGACCTCGGGCATCGCCGGGTAGCCGCTGTTGCTGCCCCAGCCGATCATCCGCCACGCACCCTGCCCGTCGGTGACGTCGGGCGGCGGTGACGGGCGCGCCCCCCGCCGCCGCACCGCTCGGGTCCGCGTCGTAGGCCGAGAGGAGAGCGCTAGCGGCGGTGGTGCCGAGTCCCAGGAGCCCGAGGGTCTTCAGTGCGTCCCGGCGGGTGAGCTCGCTCTCGCCGAAGGGGAGCGTCATCCGTCCCTGACGTCTCCGCACGGCGTCACGCCCGACACCATATAGGGGTGCCCGTCGCCGGGGGCCGCGGCGCGAACCGTGCAGATCGGTCGCGACCGGACGCAGACGCAACGACTCGGCCCGGTCAGATTGACGCTCGACTGTGGAATGCGTCTCAAGGAGGGACCTCGACCGTCGATACGACGGCATGCGCTCATTCCGTGGCCCGCGTCTGGGCCCCTCTCGTCGACCCGCACGACGGGTCCGGCCGAAGGTCTGCATCGGTGTGCTGGCCCTCGTTGCTGCCGTGGTGTTCGCTGCGTGCGCGCCGCCTCCCACCCCCCAGGCGCCCCAGCCGCCGACCGCCGGTGCCGCCGCGAACCGGATCATCTTCTGGACCAAGTGCCCGGAGGTGCTGGCGCTGACCGACGCCCAGCTGGACAGCTGGCGCGACCAGGGCGTCGGCGGGTTCGTCTGCAAGCACAACTCTCTGTACGCGTTGGGTGGGAGCCAGGACTTCACCGGCGATCCGGCGAGCACGCCGGCGACGGCGACCTACAGCCTCCAGCGCCAGATCCGCGATTCGCAGATCGTGAGCCGGGCCGCGGCGCGCGGCATCAAGCTGTGGTTCGGCATCGGCATGGGCAACTACTACAACTGGAAGACGCCCTGGGCCGAGTGGTACGACGACGCCGCGTGGACGAACACCGTCCTGCCGAACATGAAGAACCTCGCTGCGGGAGTGAAGGCACTCGGCTTCGCCGGCCTCGCGTTCGACGAAGAGCTGTACGGCACCCAGGCAGGACCGCCCGGGGACTGGACCTGGAACTACCCGACGAACACCCACTCCGAGGCCGATGTCCGCGCGCAGGTGAAGCTGCGCGGTGCGCAGCTGATGCAGTCCATCGTCACGGGGTTCCCCGGCGCCGAGGTCCTCGACATCGGCTTTCGCCTGCCCGAAGGCTGGGAGGAGCTCGCCCAGCAGGTCGTGAACGGCATCGGCGACGCGAACGCGCCCCGGGTCGACATCAACTTCTGGGATGGGATGACCAGCTCGCCCGGATACGGCCAGATTCGCTTCCTCGACAGCTCGTTCAACAAGACGCCCCACATGCCGCGCTCGAACTGGGACATCGCGTTGACCTACAACACCAACCGGCTCTACTCGATGTTCAGCCGACGGTTGTCGAACTGGTCGTACGCCGCGAGCCGGGTGCAGGTCTCGACCTTCGCCTGGATCGCTGACGGAGGGACCACCTTCAACGCCGCCCGGTCGCCGCAGTTCGTCGCCGAACAGCTCGATGCGTTCCGACGCTGGGGCACCGGCGACGCGTTCGCGAACTATGCCTCGTCGGGCCTGTACGGCTTCGACTACGCGCCGTACGTGCCCGCGATGCAGGCGGCCGCCACGCCGGGCGTCGTCGACACGCAACCACCCGCGATCACCGTCGGCGCGAACGGTCGCCTCGCCGCGGACGCTGCGCTCGTCTCGGGGAGCGCCACCGACAACATGGGCATCCGCGCCGTGCGCTGGACCACCCCGTCCGGTCGCTCCGGTGCGGCCAAGATGACCTGGACGGTCACTGGCGGCGACTACGCCGTGGGGTACCAGTGGCGCATGGACTGGTTGGTGGTAGCGACCGGCGCGCTGCCCGGCGAGACGATCACCATCACCACCGAGGACGTTCGCGGCCTGACCACGAGCACGACCGCGGTGGCGCGCTCAGGAGCAAACCCGCCGGCGCGTCACCGGGTCAACTTGCGTCGCTGCTCGGAGCCCCAGGTGCGTGCGCGCTTCGGCAGCCCGCCGATGCGTCGCATCCACCGCCCGCGATCGTTCTGTCGCTTCTCGTCCACGATGCGACGGACGTACGCGGACGCGAACTCCGGGGGGACGGTCGGCGTCGCGGCCAGCTCCCAGTCGTCGGGGAGCCCGGCGAGGCGCACGTAGTCGTCGAGGAGCGGCCGGAAGAAGGCGACGTCCTCGGCGGTGAACCAGTTCTTCCAGTCGCCGTATCCCCGCGTTCGTGCCACGCGCGTGTGGGAATCGACGCGGCCACTCCCGCTGAGCGGGAACCCCAGGTAGTCCTCGAGGTCCCCGACCTCACCGTCCACGAAGCCGGCGTACGAGACTCGGTGGTACTCCGGATAGAGGGTGAGGAATTGTCGCACCAGGTCCTGGCGCTCGAGGAAGCCGGGGAGCAGCTCGACGCCGTGATCGAGCGTGGCCATCACGTCGAGGAGCCGGAGCATCGACACGTCCGTCGGGTTCCGCTCCTTCTCCTCGAGGAGCGCGAGGAACTGGTCGAGCCGGCGATCGTCCGGGTAGAAGCTGGTGTGGCGGACGGCGTAGAGCAGCGAGCTCACCAGGTTGTCGCGCGGGTCCCGGAGGATGTGGAGCTTCCGATCGAACGATGCGAAGCTCTCGTAGTCGACGGTGAAGCCGTCTGCTCCGACCGGGCCACCCCGTGCGTATGCTCGCCCGATGAGGACCTTCGCCACGACCCACTGCGGTCTGGTTCCGTCGGGGGGCCGGAGGTACTTCTTCGGCTCGAAGATGCACCACGCGTCGGGCGGCACCGAGCTCTTGATGCGGAAGTACAGGGCGGTCGTGCCGGTCTTCGGCTGTCCGACGATGACGATTCTCAACGAGCGTCCGCTCCTGCGGGTCGCGCCCGCGCCCTCGGTCACGCAGGGAGAGAGCCACTGTAGGGCACCCTTCCTCATCTCCCGGACCTGGCGGGGCAACTGACCCACGATGGCCGCGACCCACATCCGGACCCTCGCGTTCTACCTCCCGCAGTTCCACCCGATCCCCGAGAACGACGAGTGGTGGGGGGACGGGTTCACCGAGTGGACCAACGTCGTGCGCGCCACGCCCCGGTTCCGGGGTCACGACCAACCGCACATGCCCGCCGACCTCGGGTTCTACGACCTGCGGGTGCCGGAGGTGCGCGCGGCGCAGGCCGCGCTCGCGCGCGCGCCTTCGGCATCGATGGCTTCTGCTACTACCACTACTGGTTCGAGGGACGGCGACTGCTGGAACGGCCGTTCGCCGAGGTGCTCAGCTCGGGTGCGCCCGACTTGCCGTTCTGCCTGTGCTGGGCCAACGAGAACTGGACCCGAGCCTGGGACGGCAAGGCGCGCGAGATCCAGATGCGCCAGACCTACTCTCCGGCTGACGATGTCGCGCACCTCCGGTGGCTCGCCGAGGCCTTCGCGGATCCGCGCTACGTCCGGGTCGACGGGAAGCCGCTGTTCCTCGTCTACCGCGCCTCGCACCTGCCGGATCCGCAGGGGACGACCGAGCGCTGGCGGGCCGAGGCCCAGCGCCTCGGGCTGGGCGAGCTCTACCTCTGCTCGATGCAGACCGGCCCGACGCGCCCGCCTCGACCCCGGCGGTCTGGGATTCGACGCCGCGGTGCAGTTCGCGCCGTTCTACAACCTCGTGCGCCGGCGCGGCCGGAGCGTCCCGGCGCGGGTGGCGCACCGTTACCTGCCGGTCGAGCCGCTCGTGACGCGGCACAAGATCTACGACTACGCCGAGGTGGTGCAGGACCACCTCGCGGTTCCGCCGCCGCCGTACACCCTCTATCCGTGCGTGACCCCGGGGTTCGACAACTCGCCCCGCCGGCCCGACCACGGCGCGACCATCATCCGCGGGTCGACGCCCGAGCTCTACGAGTCGTGGTTGCGGGCGGTGGTGGACCGCTTCCGTCCGCGGTCGCCCGACGAGAACCTCCTGTTCGTGAACGCGTGGAACGAGTGGGCGGAGGGGAACCACCTCGAACCGGGCCGGCGGTGGGGCACGCGGTACCTCGAGGCCCACGCCCGACTGCGCGAGCCCGCAGCCCGATGACCGGGCAGCTGGTCTCGGGCGCGCCGGCGGCGCGGGCTCGGGTCGTCGCGCACTACCTGCCGCAGTTCCACCCGATCGCGGAGAACGACGAGTGGTGGGGTGCCGGGCTTCACCGAGTGGACCAACGTCGCCCGGGCGCGACCGCTCTTCCGCGGCCACGACCAGCCCAAGGTGCCGGGGCAGCTCGGCTTCTACGACCTCCGGCTGGCGGAGACGCGCGAGGCGCAGGCGGCGCTGGCCGCGCGTCACGGGATCGAGGCCTTCTGCTACTGGCACTACTGGTTCGCGGGGCGACGACTCCTCGAGCGGCCGTTCCGGGAGGTGTTGGAGAGCGGCGAGCCGCGCTTCGGGTTCTGCCTCGGCTGGGCCAACCAGCACTGGACGACGATCTGGACCGGTGGCCGCGGCGTCCTGGTCGAGCAGACCTACCCCGGCGCCGACGACTACGAGCGCCACTTCCGCGAGCTGCTCCCCGCGTTCCGGGACGAGCGATACGTCCGAGTCGACGGTCGGCCGCTGTTCCACGTCTACCGGCCGGGCGACCTCCCCGACGCGGCGCATTTCGCCGACCAGTGGCGGTCGCTCGCCGAGCGCGAAGGGCTGCCCGGTCTGTACCTCGTCGGCGAGGCGAAGAACGGCTGGCGGGCGGCCGCGGACGGCTTCGACGCCGAGGTGCACCCGCGCCTGTACGACGTCCACCCCGGACCGCTGGTGCCGGGGCCGCTCGGACCCCGGCTCGACCGCGTGCTGCGCCGGCGCCCGAAGATGTACCCGTACGCAACCTTCGCACGCATGCCGCGCCCGCCGAGCCGGCTGCCGCACCCGGAGCTGCCGATGGTCGTCTCGAACTGGGACAGCACGCCGCGCTTCGGCGCGCCACGGCTTCGTGTTGACGGGATCCACCCCCGAGCTGTTCGAGGAAGCGATGCACCTCGCCATCGAGAGCACCCAGTCGTTGCCTCCGGAGCAGCGCCTAGTGTTCCTCAAGTCCTGGAACGAGTGGGCGGAAGGCAACTACGTGGAACCCGACCGCCGTCACGGCGACGCGTACCTCCGGGCGGTGGCGGCAGCCGTGTACGGCCCGGGTGCCCCGGCGGCGACCGCGGTGCGGGCCACGAACGCCTGACCGCCGAGCCTCGGTGATCTACTTCGTCGCCCCCGACCTGGAGCGCCCGAGCGGCGGGGTGCGGACCATCTACCGCTCGGTCGACCTCCTCAACGACGCCGGGCTCCGCGCTGCGGTCGTGCACACCCGCAAGGGCTTCCGGTGCAGCTGGTTCGAGAACACGACCCCGGTCGTGCACGCGCCCCTCCCGGTGGGTGCACGTGACGTCCTCGTCCCACCCGCGTACCTGTACCTGCGGGCGGCCGGCCTTGCGCCCGGAGTGCGCAAGGTCGTGTTCCAACAGAACGCGTACCGCACCTTCCGGTACCTCCGGACCGCGCCGGCGTCGCGCGCCGCGGAACTGGGCGACGCCTCCGACCTCGTCGCCATGCTCGTCGTCTCCGAAGACAACGAGCGGTACCTCGAGCGGGCGCTGCCCGGTGTCCGGGTGGCACGCGTGCACCAGTGGATCGATCCGGCGGTGTTCCACCTCGACCTGCCGGCGCGAAGGCGCACGGTGACGGTCATGCCGAGGAAGCGGCGCGACGAGTACGAGCAGCTCGTCGGCATCCTGAACGCACGGGGGGCGCTCGACGGGTGGCGGCTCGACCCGCTCGAAGGACGCTCCGAGGCCGAGGTCGCGGCCCACCTGCGGAGGTCCGTCCTGTTCGTCAGCCTGTCCCGGGCGGAGGGGTTCGGGTTGCCCCCCGCCGAGGCGATCGCGAGTGGCAACCACGCCATCGGGTTCCACGGGATGGGCGGCCGCGAGATCTTCCGGCCTCCGTTCGCGCAGGCGATCGAGGACGGCGACGTGCTCGCGCTGGCGTCGGCGGCGGAGGAGTTCCTCACCGGGTACGACGCCCGGGTCACGGAGCTGGAGCAGCAGGCGGTGGAGGGTGCCCGGTTCATCGCATCGACCTATTCGCGTGAAGTCGCGACCGAGGATCTCGTCCGCGTGTTCGAACCGCTCGAGCAGTCGAGGGGTGCCGACGTGGAGCTCGTGCTCAGTCGGCGCGACCTCTCGCACGATCGCTTCGGCGCCGTGGTGCAGGCGCGGGTCCGGCAGGTCGGCCGCCGGCTCAAGTCCGTGCGGTCCTAGCGGTCCGGCGGGGAGCGGAGCCGATGTCCCGCGCCATCGCTCCGCGCACCGCCGCGCCCGGCGGACTGCCCCTCGCCGGGGTGACGGTGGCCCACGTCGGGCACTTCGACCCCGGGTACGCGCGCAACCGCATCATGGCGAAGGCGCTGACACGCGCGGGCGCGACGGTCGTGACGGTGGCCGACCGGCGGGCGTTCGTCCACCGCACCCCGCGTCTGCTCCGCGAGCTCGCTCACACCTCTGCCGACGTCGTCCTGGTCGGCTTCCCCGGGCACTCGGAGGTCGCCCTCGCGCGCGCGATCGGAACGCGCGCCCGCGTCCCCGTGCTCTTCGACGCCTTCGTCTCGCGCTACGAAACAGGAGAGGATCGCGGGACCGCGCCGCCCGGCAGCGTGCGCGCGGTCTCCAACCTGCTCGAGGACCGGTTGGTCTGCGCGCTCGCCAGCCGGGTCGTGTGCGACACCGACGCGCACGCCGACTACTTCGCGAGCCGGGTCGGGGTCCCGCGCCGCAAGCTGCGACGCGTCTGGGTGGGCTCCGACGACGACGTCATGCGTCCCGCTCCCTTCCGCGAGGCCACCCCGTTCCGCGTCTTCGTCTACGCGAGCTTCATCCCGCTGCACGGGCTGGAGCACGTCGTGCGGGCGGCGCACCTCCTGGACCGCGCCGGCGAGGAACTGCGGATCGACGTCGTCGGGAGCGGCGCGACCGAGGATGCGATCCGAGCGCTCGCGTCCGACCTTCGGGTTCGCAACCTCCACTTCCTGGGTCGCAGGGCGTATCACGAGCTTCCCGGCGAGATGGCGGCGAGCGATGTGTGCCTCGGCATCTTCGGTACGTCGCCCAAGGCGGCACGGGTCATCCCCAACAAGGTGTTCGACGCCCTGGCGGTGGCGCGTGCCGTCGTCACCGCCGACACCCCGGCCGCGCGCGAGGTGCTGACCCACGCGGAGAACGCCTGGCTGTGCCGGCCGGGAGACGCCGACGACCTGGTGGCGGCGCTCCTCGCCCTCCGCGACGATCCCGCGGCGCGCCGACAGATCGCTCGGCGGGGCCACGAGACCTTCGTCGAGCAGTTTTCGATCGACGCGCTCTCGCGCACCCTCTCCACGATCGTGCTCGAGGCGCTCGACCGGTAGCGTCTGCCCATGGCCGTACCCTCGGGTGTCACCGACGACGGGCTGGTGCTGCACGACGGGATCTGGTCCGCTCCCGATGCGCGACCGCAGGACCGCTGGAGCGCCGACGCCGCGGTCGACCCCATCCACGCCGCGCTCGCCACCAGCGGCGTGGACGCCGAGCGCACGAAGTCGCGCCGGAACGTCGAGTTCCTGCTCGAGCACGTGCTCGACGGCAGTCTCCTCGATCTCGGATGCGGATACGGGCGGGTGGCGAAGTACCTGCTGCCGGTCCGGACCTTCGACCGCTATGTGGGCCTCGACGGCTCGCTGACGATGCTGCGGCTGTTCCACGACCGGTACGCGGCGAGCGAGCTCGAGCAGCGCACCCCGCTGGTGCTGCTCCACGGATCCATCGACGACGTGAAGCTGGCGGACGGGTCGGTGGACACGGTTGTCGTCGCGGCAGTCCTGCTCCACAACCCCAAGCGCGTCACGCGCGCGGTCGTGCGCGAGGCGCACCGGGTGCTCCGGCCCGGCGGTCGCCTGCTGGTGTTCAACGACCTGCCGAACGCGAGCACGCCCGCCGCGCTGGCGAATCGCGTCTACGTGTTCGGGCTCGACCTGCTGGGCCACGGCGATCGGAACGGGCCGGTGCGAACCTGGTCGCGCCACGAGGTCGAAGAGCTCTTCGCCGGCTTCGCCGACGTGCGGATCGAGTGCCGCGGGCTCGCAGTGCTCCCGAAACGCATCCCCGGCGCGCCCGCGCGCCTCGATCGCGCGTACCGCAACCGAGTGCACGATCCGGTCAAGCGCTCGGCGCAGCGTCGGCTGCCGAAGGCGTGGCTCGACCGCTGGTACTTCAACGTGCGCGTCAGGGCGACGCGCTGAGCTCTTCCTGCGGCGCCGAATCCCGCATGACGGCGGGTGCTGCCGCGAAGAGCCCGAGGAACGTGGCGATGAGCACCGTCTCCGGTTGGGCGCCGAAGAGCGGGTTGTCGTTCAGCCACAGCAGGATGACCACGACCATGACGAGCGTGGCGCGGCATGCAGAGGTAGAGCATCCGGTTCCTGCTCACCGTCCGCATCACGCGCGTGACCCCGATGGCGAGGCAGACGAACGCGGCGAGGAACGCCAGGAATCCCACCAGGCCGGTTTCGGCCAGCATCTGCACGTAGCTGTTGTGCGAGCTGACGCCGGTAGGGCCGAGGGGGAAGAAGTCGGGGTTCACGTCGCTGCCCCATTCGCTGCGCAGCTCGTCGTGCAAGCTCTCCGAGCCGATGTGGTCCGGCGTGTTGTGCCAACCGACCCCGGTGATCGGTTCCTGCGCGAAGAGGTGCAGGCCGGCGTCGGCGAGCACGAGGCGGTGGACGGTGGTGCTGTCGCCGAAGCCGTCCGCGCCCGGGAGGTTCGTCGGACGGAGGAACCCCGCCACGATGAGGCCGACCGCCAGCATGATCAGGATTCGGGACGGGGTCAGCAGGCCGGACTTCCCCTTGTCCCGGCCGCGGTACACCCTGCGCACGCCGTAGACGCCGAGGACGATCACCGCCGCGGCAGTGGAGGCGAGCGACCGGGTCATCAACAGCCCGACCGAGCCGACGATCACCATGACCCAGCGCAGGCCACGGTGGCGCGGCACCGGTCCGTGCAGTGCGAGGACGAGGATCAGCACTGCGAGCATGCCGGTGGAGTTCGGGGTGTTGGCGCCGCTGAGTCGCCCGTCGAGCTTGCCCTGCCCGATGTTGATCGCCGCCGACACTCCCACCTGAACGGTCGTGGCGAGCCCCAGCACACCGAGGGTGAAGTTGACGTCCTTGACCGTGCGGATCGCGTACGGAACCAGCCACACGAGGCTGAAGGTCGCAGCCAGGCGGAGCCAGGAGACGACCGCCTCCTGGGTCCCGGTCCCCTCCACCAACAGGGGGTACAGGGAGAACCCGGTCAGGAGCAGCCAGAGCGCGAGCATCCGCCGCCCGACCAGGTAGCCGCGCTGTCCGTCGCGCGCCCGAAGGACGAACACCCACAACGCGAGCAGGACGTAGAAGAAGTCGGTCACGCGCAGGTCGAGTCCACCGGCCGAGATGGAGGAGTTGCTGAGCCCGAAGACGACCGAGACGATGATCGCGGCCAGGCTCCACGTCGGGCCCTTCGAGCGCGAAGTACGCCAGGACGAGGAACGCGGGTGCAGCTGCGAGCCAATACGCGGAGGACGACGGCGGGATGACGAGCAGCCCCCCGATCGCGACCAGCCCCGTCGCCAGCACCAGGAACGCGACCACGCTGCCGCCGGTGCGAAGCCCATCAACGGCAGATGCGGTGGTCGGCCGCGCCGATGCCTCCGGCCACGTGGTCGACGGTTGGTCAGACATCGCACAGCGCCATGACCCCGATGAGGTTATCGGGACCTGCGCTCGACCACGATGCCGGCCGCTGCGCGCGCGCACAGTAGCTGCGTGGACGCCGAACGTGGTCTTCGACGGGTATTGTCGTCGCAGAGCACTCGACGAGCCCCATCGGGTCTGCACCGTGGTCGAGCGCCTGTCCGATCGCGGCCCGACTGCATTACGATCCTGCGGATGTTCGAGGCGCCCGCGACGGCACCGATGGAGTTCGGCGACTACCTCGGCATCCTGCGGCGGCACGCGTGGGTCGTGGTCGTGGTCACCGTGCTGGCGGTCGGGATCTCGTACGCGTGGTACTCGACCAAGGACAAGACCTACACCGCGAGGGGAGAGGTCGTCGTCCGGCAGGGGACGGGCGAGGTCGACGTCGTCACCCAGGCGAAGATCATGGAGAGCGCGGTCGTCTACCAGCTGGCGCAGAAGGAGGTGCCGAACGCGGTCGGCGTCTCCGCCTCGCAGAGCGGCGACAGCGGCAGCATCGAGATCACCGCCGACAGCTCCGACCCGAAGGTCGCGGCCGCGAGCGTCAACGCGCAGATGACCGCCTACGTCGATTTCCTCAAGCAGAAGGCCGACGACGGGTATGCCGCGTTGTCCGCACGACTCCAGCCCGAGATCGACTCGCTCTCGCAGCGCATCGATGCACTCGATGCACTCATACAGGCCGGCGACAGGTCGCCGAGGACCGAGAACGAACGAACGTTGCTGGCAAACCAGTTGAGTTCGCTCCAGGACAACCTCACGACGCGCCAGCTCGACCTGCCGAACGCCGGCACGAACGTCCAGGTGCTCCAGAAAGCGTCGCCACCCGCGTCACCGTCGTCGATGAGTCTGCGAGAGGCCCTGCTCATCGGACTCGGTGCCGGGCTCCTGTTCGGTGTCCTCGCCGCGTTCCTCCTCGAGTTCCTCGACGACTCGATCCGGACCCGGCAGGACCTGCTCAGCGTCGCCGGTGGTGCCCTGCCGGTGCTCGGCGTGATCCCCGTGTCCCGGTCCTCGGGCGCGGAGGTCGTGTCGCTGGCCGACCCGTATACGCCCGCGGCCGAGGCGTACCGATCGTTGCGCACCGCGGTCCACTTCGCCGCCTCCGACCGCAAGCAGTGTGTCGCGATCACCACCGCCCGGTCGCGCCAGGGCAAGACCGAGACCCTCGTCAACCTCGCGGTGCTCGCGGCCCAGACGGGCCAGCGGGTCGTGGTGGTCGACTGCGACATGCGGTCGCCGCGGGTGCACGACTTCTTCGGGGTGCCGAACGACACCGGGTTCACGTCCGTGGTGTACGGGGCGCCGCTGTCCGAGACGCTCAAGCGCGTGCCGGGCAGCGAGAACCTCTACGTGCTCCCCACCGGGCCGATCCCGGGGAACCCGGCTGCGCTGCTGGCCTCGCAGCGGTGCTACGAGGTGCTGGCCAGCCTGCAGGCCGATGACACGCTGGTGCTCATCGACACGCCGCCGGTGCTGCTCGCCACCGACGCCGCCCAGCTGGCCCCGGCGGTCGGCGGGATGCTGCTCGTGGCGAGCGCGCGGGTCAGCCGCCGGAAGCAGCTCCGCCGTGCGCTCGAGGAGCTCCGTCAGGTCGACGCGCCGGTGCTCGGCTCGGTGCTCTACCGCGCCGACAGCGCGGAGACCGGCGGGTTCGGTGAGGAAGCGAGCCGTCGCGATCGCCGGCAGGCGCGTCGCCGACAGGCCGGTCTGGCCTCCAGTGCGCCGGTGCTGGTACCGCCCGCCCGACCGGACGCGATCGAGCCGCCACCGGCGACTTCCCAGGACGAGACCGGCTGACCGGTTCGAACTGGGCGGGCCGCTGCCTGCCTCTCGCCTCGGGCATGCCTAAGGTGCCCGCCGTGCCCCTCGCAGCGAAGACCCGTACCCGCATGGTGCGGGTGCTGTGGGCCGTCGGAGTGGTGCTCTCGCTCGCGCTGATGGTCGTCGTCGTCGTTCGCGCGGTGAGCGGGCTCGACGTCGACTCTCTCGATGTCGGGTGGCTCGCGGTCTCGATGGTCCTGTTCGCATTCTCCTGGACCCTGTTCGCCGCCGCGTGGGTGGCGCTGAACGCGCACGACGACCCGGTTGCCCACATGGCGCGCTGGGTGCACAGCCAGTTGCTGCGGTACCTCCCGGGCGCGATCTGGGCTCCGATGGCGCGCGCCTCGTCGGTGCCGGGCGAGAGGAGCCGACGGCTGGCGACGCTCGGCGTCGAGGCGCTGATCTTCCTGTCGTCGGCGGCTGCCGTCGGCGGGCTGCTCGGCGGGCTGTCGGTCGACCCCCTCCTGTTCCTCGCGTGCCTGGCGCCTCTCGTGTCACTCGTCGTCGTGCGCTTCGGCGCGGCTCGCTTCGACATCTCGGTCCGCCGAGCGGCGACCTCGATGGGCTGGCTGCTGCCTGGCTGGCTGCTCTACGGCTTGGGGTCCGCGGCAGGCCAGCTCGCAGTCGGGAAAGGGCCGTCTGTCGGCGCGGTCGGCGCGGCGTCCTTGCTCGCGTGGTCGGCGGGTTTCGTCGCGGTGTTCGCGCCGGGTGGCGCCGGCGTGCGCGAGGTGGTCTACGGCGCCGTGCTCTCCGGAACGGCCCCGTCGGCGACCATCGCCGGGGGAGCGGTGGCTTCACGCCTCACGTTCACGATCGGCGAACTGGCGGTCGCAGGTGTCCTGGCCTGGTGGGTACGGCCCCGACGCTCATCGACGTGAGCGGCGGCACACTCCGACGAGCCACGGAAAGCACCTGCGTACGTCAGCCTCGTCGAAGGCCGTGCCGAGCAGGCGCCGGAACCCGGCTGGACCGAACTGCTGCACGTGCTCGGGGTCGTTGCCGAAGCGCCTGATGTTCTTGCCGCGCGCCAGGTTGCCGAGACGGAACCACGGTTCCCACGGCACCGAGACCACGCAGGTACCGCGGGTCACGCGAGCCAGCTCGGTGAGTGCGGGCTCGACCTGCACGAGATGCTCCAGGACCTCCGTGCACAGCACGAGATCGACGCTTGCGTCCGGGAGCGGCAGCATGCCTGCATCGGCGCGCACGGGAGAGAGGCTCGTCACCCGGGCCCCCGCCGCCACGAGCTTGTCCAAGCGGTACTCGACGCCGATCTGCAGGGGCGCGTCGAGGCCGAGCCGCTCGAAGGCGAAGCCCTCGCCGATGCCGACGTCCAGCACCACTTCACCGCCTGGGTCCGCCGCGCGACGCAGGCAGCGCATCCAGTGCTCGAGCAGTCGGACGACGATCGGGTTGGTCGAGCCGTACTTCTTGGCGTCCTGACCGGCGGCGGACACGCTCGCGCCGGGTGCGAGGCCAAGCGGGTGCGCAGACTCGCGTGGACCGCTGGGCACCGACCGGATGGTAGCCCTCGCCGACTTCCCCGAGTCCTCGATGCGTCTCGGTGTCCCCAGGCCGAGAGCGGCGTGGCCTGCGTCAGGCCGGTCGCGCCGCCGCCGGTCCCGCCGCGAGGATTGCCCGCAGCTGGGCCACGACGTCGGGTCGCGCGGCAGCGATGTTCGTGTTCTCGTGGGGGTCTTCCGCCAGGTCGAACAGCCTGGTGGTTCCCTGCCCGTAGTTCAGGATGAGGTTGTACTGCTCGGTCTTGACGCTCCGTTCGCCGACTCCCCAGATGCTGAACGCCGCCTTCTTCCACGGTCGCCCCGGATCCTCGAAGAGTGGGGCGAACGACACGCCGTCCAGCGCCTGTCGAGGGCGGGGGAGGTCGCACAGCTCGTCGAGGGTCGGGTACATGTCGACGGCTTCGACCAGACCGCCGGCTCGACTCCCAGCGGAGCCCGCACCCGGCACGCTCATCACCAGGGGTATTCGGGTCGCCGAGTCGTAGTTGGTCCACTTGCCCCACTGGCCGTTGTCACCGAGCGAGAAGCCGTGGTCACCGGACCAGAAGATCACGATCGTGTCGTCGAGCATCCCCAGGTGCTGCGCGGTGTCGAGGATCTCGCCGAACATCGTGTCGACGTCGGTCACCGACGCGAGGTACCGGCGCACGACGTCGGCCACCTGCGCGTCCGACAGCGGGTACTTGGTGCGCCCGGTCGCGCCGGGCATCGTCTGTGGCGTGCACTCGTGGATGAAGTCGCCGAACATGCCGTGGCCCGGCCCCGCCTCCTGCAGGACGTCGACACCGTCGTAGCGCGCCAGCGACTTGCGCGTCGGTGACCACGGGCAGTGCGGCGCCGTGAAGCCGATGGCGAGGAAGTACGGCGCCTGCTCGTCGGCCGCCGACACCTGGCGCATGAGCTTCCGGGCGGCGACGGTGTCGTGGATGCCCCACTCCTCCGGTTGTTCGATCCAGGCGTCGTCGAGGGCGCCGTTGCGCGGGTCGTTGATCTTGCCGATCGCGTACGTGCGGTACCCGTTGTCGCGGAAGTGACGTCCGAGACTCACGGCGTCGGGTGCGTGCTTCCGCCACTGCTCGGTGTCGCCGAGGACCTTGGTCGTCTCGGGCCGGAGGCCGGTCAGGATGCTCGTCCGCGACGCGCCGCAGATCGCGATCTGGCAGTAGCAGCGTTCGAACAAGAGTGCGTCGCGCGCGAACGCGTCGACTCGGGGCGTCGACACCAGCGGGTGCCCGTACGCACCGAGACGGGTCCCGAGGTCGTCGGCGGTGACGTACAACACGTTCGGGCCGCGACGCTTCGAGCGTCGGGTCGCGGCGCCGGCAACCGGGAGATCGGCGCCGACCACACCGAGCGCCGACGCACCGGCCACCATCCCGGCGAGGAAGGTCCGTCTCGACATCGACGCCGACCGCCGCTGCCCGTTGCGCACGCCACAGTGTACGGTCGGCCCCCAACGATGTGACCGCGCCCTCGGCGCGCAACCAGCCACCACGGCGAGCCGTTTCGAGGAGCCGGACCGCATGTTCCCGTTCTGGGATGTCGCGATTGCCCCTGTGTTGCGGGCGATGGAAGCCAAGCGGATCGTCGAGATCGGTGCGCTCCGGGGCGAGACGACCGTGCGCATGCTCGACGAGCTCGGTCCCGAGGCCGAGCTCCACGTCATCGACCCGGTGCCGGAATTCGACCCGAGTGAGCACGAGCGGGCGTTTCCGGGCCGGTACGTCTTCCACCGCGCCGCCAGCCTCGAGGTGCTCGGGGAGCTCCCGGTGATGGACGCGGCGCTGATCGACGGCGACCACAACTGGTACACGGTCCGCAACGAGCTCCAGCTCCTCGCCGACGTGGCGCGCAAGGAGGACGCCCCGCTCCCGGTCATGATCCTGCACGACGTCGGCTGGCCGTACGGCCGGCGCGATCTCTACTACGCACCGGAGCGCATTCCCGAAGAGCACCGTCAGCCGTACGCGCAGCAGGGGCTGCGGCCCGGCAGGCGCAAGCTGATGCGCACCGGCGGCATGAACTGGACGATGTACAACGCCGAGATCGAGGGGGGCGAGCACAACGGCGTGATGACCGCCGTCGACGAGTTCGTCGCCGACCTCGGCCGCCCGGTCCGGACCGTCGTCCTGCCCGTCTACTTCGGCCTCGCCATCGTCGTCGAGGAGGAGCGCCTGGCGCGCACCCCCGCGCTGGCGGCCGCCCTCGACCACCTGGAGAGCGCCGAGGGTCGCCTCGCCCTGATGAAGATGACCGAGGACACGCGCATCCAGGCGATGGTGTTCCAGCACAACTACATGTACCAGCGCACCCAGGTGCTCGATCGCCTGCAACGCCGGTACCTGCGCGTCGTGAAGGCCGCGCTCCTCGACGAGCACTACCTCGAGAACGAGATCCGGCTGAAGTACCTCACCGACCGGCTCGCAGTCGATCGGGTGGTGAACGTGAACCACCTGCGTGATCCGGCGCGCGTCGATCGCAATGCATATTCGCAGCTCGAACGGCAGCGAACGGGCGCGGCCGGTCCCGACGACGACGGGGCGGCTTCGTTCCTGCCGTACACGGCAATGGGGCGAGGGCGCCTCGAACACCTCGAGGCGTGCCTCGACGCGGTGCGGGTCGAGGGCATCGAGGGCGATCTGGTCGAGTGCGGCACCGGGCGCGGTGGCGGTGCCATCTTCATGCGGGCCTACCTCGATGCGTACGAGCTCGCCGGGCCGGAGGTGTGGGTCGCGGACCGCTTCCGCGCCACCCCCGCGCCCGCGACCAGCGTCGAGCTGCCCGAAGTGGGTGTCGCCGGCTTCCGCGCCGATCTCAACCTGGTCCGGGACGGCTTCGCCCGCTTCGACGTCCTCGACGACCGGGTGCGGTTCCTGGCGGGTCCGCCGGCGGCGACGCTCGCCGACGCGCCGATCGAGCGTCTCGCTCTCCTGCGGATCGGTCGCGCCGCGGAGGCCGACGTCAGCGCGGTGCTCGAAGCGCTCTACGACCGACTCACCGACGGTGCCTTCGTCGTGGTGGAGGCGAACGCAGCATCGGACACGCTGGCATTGGTCGACGCGTTCCGTGCCGCACGCGGCATCACCGCTCCGCTCCAGACCGTCGACGGCGCCAACGTCGTGTGGCGCAGGGACGCCTCGGAGACGGCCGCACGCGCCGGTGCCGACCTGGAGCGCACTGCACTCGCAGGCGGGCCGCCCCTCGCGCCCCGGCACCGACCGACGCCGTCGATCTCACCGTCGTGGTGGTGTTCTACAACATGAGTCGGGAGGCGCAACGCACGCTCCGTTCGCTGTCACGGACGTACCAGGAGGGACTCGACGACGTCAGCTACGAGGTCCTCGTGCTCGAGAACGGCTCGCGCGACGACGAGAAGCTCGGCGCCGCGTTCGTGGAGAGCTTCGGCCCCGAGTTCCGGTACCTTGACCTCGGGGACGAGGCCACGCCGTCACCGGTCGGCGCGCTCAACCGGGGCATCCGCGAGTCGCGCGGCACCGACCTCGCACTGATGATCGACGGCGCGCACGTGCTGACGCCCGGCGTGCTGCGGTTCGGCCTCGCCGGCCTGCGCACGTTCGAGCCCGCGATCGTCGCCACCCAGCAGTGGTACGTCGGTCCCGGCCAACAGGGCGAGGACCTCGAGACCGGGTACGACCGGGCGTACGAGGACCGGCTCTTCGACACCATCGAGTGGCCCCACGACGGGTACCGGCTCTTCGAGATCAGCCACTTCATCGGCGACCGCGACTGGTTCGACGGCCTCTGGGAGTCCAACTGCATGTTCGTGCCGCGCTCGGTCCTCGAGCAGGTCGGCGGGTTCGACGAGAGGTTCTCGATGGCCGGTGGCGGCTACGCCAACCTCGAGCTCTACGAGCGGCTCGGTTCGGCGCCGGGCGTCACCGTCACGACCATCATCGGCGAGGGTTCGTTCCATCAGCTCCACGGCGGCACGACCACGAACCAGGCCGACCCGGTGGAGCGCCGGGCCCGGGTGTTCGGCTACAGCCGTCACTACGCGGAGCAGCGCGGCCGACCCTTCGCCGGTCCGGGCAAGCCGCTGCACTACGTGGGCCGGATGCCGTCGCCGTCCGTGCGGCGCACCAAGTCACGTCGGCGCACCGCGCCCTTGTTCCCGGCGCCGCTGGTGGACGGTGACGGCCCGCCCGAGCAGGCGCTCCCGGTGCCCGACGACCTCGAGACCGCGTTCCTCGAGGCGGTGTGGCAGAACATGCCCTGGACCCGCACGACCTGGCTGGGCCGGGCGATCGCCAGTGCGCCCACCGACCTGCTCGCGTACCAGGAGGTCATTGCCTCGGTCCGGCCCGACTGGATCGTGGAGACCGGGACGGGCGACGGTGCCCGCACCCTCTTCCTGGCCTCGATCTGCGAGCTCGTCGGACACGGCGAGGTGCTCTCGATCGACGAGACGCTCGCCGAGGACCTCCCTCGCCACCCGCGGATCCGCTACCTCAAGGCCGTCGCCCACAGCAAGCCGGGATCTGCACGCATCCGGGCGATGATCGAGGACTCCGGGTCGGTGGTCGTGGTGTTGGGCTCCCGCAAGGACCTCTACAAGACCGCGCAGCAGTTCGACGGCCTGGCGCCGTTGGTTCCGGTCGGGTCGTACGTCATCGTCACCGACACGATCGTGAACGGGAACCCGGTCTGGCCCGGCTTCGGGCCCGGGCCCGCGGAGGGGGTCAAGAAGATCCTCACCCGCAACGGCGACTTCGTCGCCGATCCGGCGCTCGAGAAGTACTCGCTGACGTTCAACCCCGGCGGGTTCCTCAAGCGCGTGCGCGCAAGCGGCACCTGACCCGAGTCCGAGCGACCTCGGGCCCGCCGCAGCTAGCTCAGCGGTCGCCGCATCGGAGAGCGCCCAACGCGGGCCGCGACGACCTGCATCTACACTCCGGGGGTGGCGACCAGGGCGGGGGACGTTCACGCGCGTCCGTGGTCAGGGCGTGCAGGATCGTGGCTCGCCGCGCACGCGGTGGAGATCGTCTTCGCGCTCCTCGTCGTGGCCGCGTTCGCGTACTCGTTGCGCATCAGCCGGTCGTTCTACTTCTACGTCGACGACTGGCGCGGGTTCGAGCAGGGCACCTCGCTGGGTGGGTTGTTCCGTCCGTACAACGACCAGATGGGCGTCGTCATCATCGGCACCTATCGCGCGCTGGCCGAGCTGTTCGGCATCGCCTTCACGCCGTTCCGGGTGCTCGGAATCGTGGGCCTCTTCACGGTGCCGGCGGCCTACTTCCTGACGACGCGACGCCAGTTCGGCGCCGTCCTGGCCGCGCTGCTGGCGCTCCCGCTGCTCTGGTACGGCCGCTACGTCTCGCTCAACCCCAGCCAGCTCGACCACTTCCTCGCCCTGCTCGGCGGCATCGGATGCGCCGCGGCGCTCAACCGGGGACGGCGGGCCGATTGGGTGCTCGCCGGCTCGCTGGCCTTCGCCCTCGCCTCGGGCGGTGCCGGCGTGGCGGTGGCCGCCGCCTGCGGCGTGCACAACCTGTGCACGAGAGCGCCGCTGCGACGTTGGCTCGCCGTGCTGGTCCCGGCGCTCGCCTGGTTCGCCTGGTGGTTGATCGAAGTCGGGCAGGCGTCCCAGGCCAAGGTCCAGGCGATGACGCTCTCCGAGGCGCTGCAGTTCGTCCGCGACGTCGTCTACACGCCCTTCGACAGCGCTGCCCTCGGCTTCGGTGTGCTGGCCATGTTGCTGGCGGCTGCCTTCGTCGCGTACGGCATCTGGATCCTGTCGAGAGGGCTCGACGCCGGTGCCAACTACGTGGCCTGGTCGATGGGCGCCATCGTCTGGGCGATCGGCCTCGTGAACAGTCGCGGTCTGGGTGCGAGCGTCACGGTGTTCCGCTACCGCTACGTCACCCTCGTCCTGATCCTGCTCGCGATCGTGCCGCGTCGGCCGATCGTCTGGCCGGCGCGCTTCCCGATCGATCGCGACCGGCGCCTCATCATCCTGGGGGCGCTGGTCATCCTCCTGCTCGGATCGGCGCGCGGTGTGGCGGTGCGCGACGACCTGCGCGCGGACAGCGACGTCTGGTCGAAGCTCGGACTGGTCACTCGCGGCGAGACGATGATGGTCAAGCTCGGGCCCGGGGTCGTCCCCGACGACACCGAGCTGTCCTTCGAGATGGGCCGGCTCCGCGCCGCCGAACTGCGTGCCCTGTTCGCCGACTACGGGAACCCCTTGTCGGCCAGGCGCGCAACGGCGGATCGGTACGTCGCCGAGGGAGGTGTGAGGGTCGATCCCGACGGCACCCGCACCGGCAGCTGCCGACCCCTGACCCGGCCCTTCACCTACGAGCCGGCCCGGTTCTCCGTCCAGCGCCTGTGGTCGGCGAACACGCCCTTCACGGTCGACGTGCGCCGCTTCGGCGACCAGTGGATCCGGGTGGGCAGGGGCAGGCCCGGCACGGCCCTCCGGGTCGTGCTCCCCGGCTTCGGGGTCGAGACCCCCTGGCAAGTTCGCGCGCAGGGCGCCTGCCGAGTCGGGGCGCAGCCGCGCTGATCCTCGCTCCCGGCCCCAGAGACTCACCACCTCGAGATCGCTACGCTCACGCCCGGGAGGATCCGGGGGTTCGTGCCAGGAGGTCGTCGATGCCGCGCTTCCGATGGCGGAGGAACGGAGACGTGGATTACCCGAGCGAGGCGCTGACCGCCGCCGACGCGTCTCGTGGCCGACGACCGGGTGCTCGACGCAATCGAGCTGCTCACCGCGGCGAACCGCGAGCAGCGGGATGGTGGAATTGCCCGACGGCTGGTCGAGCTGCGCTCGGCCGCGTTCCTGCAGATGTCGTGGCCCGAGGACCCGCCCGACTGGCCGTCCACCGTGCCGGACCGGTTCCCGGGCGTGCTCGTCCCGGAGATCCAGGCATCGGCGCTCACGCTCGACGATCTCCGCAGCGCGATCCGGCACCACGGGACGCTGCTCGTCCGCGGTCTGGTCGACCAGGAACGCGTCGCGGTGCTGATCGACGACGTCGAGCGCGCGCTCGCCGCGTACGACGCGAGGTCCGACGGCGTGACCCGGCCCGATGTCGACGGCTGGTACGAGCCGTTCGAGCGGGGCGGGGTCACGGTCAAGCAGAAGCACGCCATGCGCAAGCGGGGATCGGTGCTCACCGTGGAGTCCCCGCCGACGATGTTCGACCTCGTCGAGACGTTCGAAGCGGTCGGCCTCTCGCAACTGGTGCGCGAGTACTTCGGTGAGCCACCGACGCTGCTGGCCCGCAAGGGCACCCTGCGCCGCATCTCGCCCGAGGGCACCTCGGGTGGCTGGCACCAGGACGGCGCGTTCATGGGGGTCGACATCCGCTCGCTCAATGTCTGGCTGGCGTTGTCGCACTGTGGCGACGACGCGCCGGGTCTCGACATCGTCGCCCGGCGCCTGACCGGGCTGGTGCAGACGGGAGACGGCGCGTTCGCCGAGTGGGCCGCCAGCCCCGACGCCGCCGCCGACGCCGCGGCCGGCGCGCTGGTGCGCCCCATCTTCGAGCCGGGCGACGCGCTGATCTTCGACCATCTCAACCTGCATCGCACCGCGATCGACCCAGGCATGCACCACGACCGGTATGCGATCGAGACGTGGCTGTTCAGCCCCTCCACCTACGGCGGCATGACCACCGACCTGGGCGAGGGCGCCTCCCCGCGCGACCAGATCCCCATCCTCCTCTGACCGCACGGCTCGCTCGCTACGCTTTCGCGCCGGGACGTTCCCGGCCCCGCCAGGAGGTTCTCGGATGCCGCGCTTCCCCTGGCGCAGGAACGGACGGACGAGCGCCACCGAGCGGCAGCTCGCGGCCGCGGAACGACTGGTCGCGGAGGGTCGACTGCTGGACGCGATCGACCGGTTGACCCGGGCGAACACCACCGCCCGTGACCGCGCCATCGAGCAACGGCTGGTCGAGCTGCGCTCCGACGCCTTCCTGGCGCGGTCGTGGTCCGGAGCGCGCCCGGCGTGGCCGGAAACCGTGCCCGATCTCTTCCCTGGCGCCTCGGTACCGGAGTTGGCGCGCGACGACCTCACGGTCGAGCACCTCCGGAGCGCGATCGACCACCACGGTCTGCTGCTCGTCCGTGGGTTGGTGGACGACGAACGCGTCGCGGTCCTGGTCGACGACATCGACCGCGCCCTCGCCGCCTACGACGCGCACCGCGATGGCGTGGTCCGGAACGACGTCGACGGCTGGTACGTCCCCTTCGCCCGCGACCACATCAGCGACCGCGCCCGCAAGCGGATGCGCGGCTCGGTCATGACGGTCGAGTCGCCGCCGACGATGTTCGACCTCCTGCAGACCTTCGAGGAGGTCGGTCTCTCGCGCCTGGTGCGCGAGTACTTCGCCGAGCCGCCCATGCTCCTGGCCCGCAAGGGAACGCTCCGGCGCGTCTCGAGCGACGGCAACACCGGCGGCTGGCACCAGGACGGCGCGTTCATGGGGACCGACATCCGGTCCCTGAACGTCTGGCTGGCGTTGACGCACTGCGGCGACGACGCGCCGGGCCTCGACGTCGTCGCCCGCCGCCTCACCGAGCTGGTCCCGACCGGCGGCGCGTTCGCGCTGGGCGACCAGCCCGGATGCGGCCGAGGACGTCGCCGCGGGCGCGCTGGTGCGACCCGTGTTCGAGGCCGGCGACGCGCTGATCTTCGACCACCTGAACCTGCATCGCACCGCCATCGATCCCGGGATGGAGCACGACCGCCACGCGATCGAGACCTGGCTCTTCAGTCCCTCGACGTACGGGGCCATGACCACCGATGTCGAGGAGGGGTACTCCCCGCGGGATCAGATCCCGGTCGTGTTCTGAGTCCGGCGCTTCCGGACGAGCTCCTGGGCGAACGCGTAGAGGTCGATGTCGAGCGCGTTGTCCTCGGCGATGCGGGCGCGGAAGGCGTCGCTCACCTCGACCGGGGCAGTGCGGTTCGCATGGGTGAACCCGCCGAGCTGCCAGCCGAAGCGGGCGATGAGCTCGGTGACGAAGTCCTCGAACGTGGCCTGGTCTCCGACCGCGTCGACCCGACCGAGGTTGTCCTTGGCCTGTTCGAGGCGCTCCGGGGTGAACACCATCGGCGTGAGGACCCCGTCGGTCATCTCCTGAGGGGTGATGGAGAACATCTTCACCATGTGGTTGTGCACGAGGCCCTCGTAACGCAGTGGGTCCTCGTAGATGTCCTCGAGCGGCCGGTCCGCTTCGCCCGGTGTGGTCTCGCGGTGGTGGCGGAGGTAGGAGAGCGTGCGCTCCACCGGTTCGCGCAGCACCGTCAGCGTGGTGAAGTCGGCATCGAGGAGCTCGACCGTGCACAGCGGGAAGTGGCCGGTGATGACGCGGATCCGGTCGCGGTCCGTGCGCCACCGCTCGAGGAGGTGCTCGACGGTGATGACCGCGTGGACGTTGCCCTTGTCGGCCTCGAGCGGGTAGATCGCCCCCCGACCGAACTCCTTGCGGAGTCGGAACAGGAGGCTGGTCCCGGCCGCCTTCTGGACGTGCACGAAGAAGAACCGCTGCGGGCTCACGAGCTCGTCCCGGCCCGGCGCCGACGCGCGTGGAGCCGTTGCGCGTGTTCGTACAGCGCCACATCGGCCGCGTTGTCCTCGGCGATCCGCTTCCGGAAGCTCGAGGAGACGTCCCAATCCTCGCGGCTCACGCGGCGATTGCCGGCGCGGTCGAACCGCCAGCCGAACCGCTCACGGAGCTCCTCCACGAACTCCCCGTACTGCTCCTGGACTCCGAGCACGTCGACCTGTTCCAGGTTCGCCTTCGCCAGCTCGAGCCGCCGATCGTCGATCTCGATCACGTCCAGGTAGCTCTCGACGTGGTCGGCCTCGGTGATCGAGAAGATCTTCGTCTGGTGGTTCTCGACGAAGCACGCGAAGTGGAAGTGGTCGTGGTAGATCTCCTCCAGGCTCAGATCGCGGTGCTGCTCGTGGTAGCGCTTGCAGTGCTTGAGGTACGAGATCGTGCGTTCGACCGGATCACGCAGGAGCGTGAACGTCACCGGGTCGACGTCGACGAGCTGGGACAGGACGTACGGGTAATGGCCCATGTAGCCGCGCAGGGCGGCGCGGCGCTCCGGAGGAAGGGTGAGCACGTACTCGAGCAACCACGTGCGGTCCATGTCGTCGACCTTGGGCACCGGGAAGACCTCACCGGGCTCGTAGTTCGTGTAGATGTGCTTGCGGAGCGTCGCACCGCCCGTCTTCATGACGTGCACGAAGAAGAACGGTCGATGGTTGGCTTCGCTCATGCACCCCTCGCCTTGGGACGACATCTCGCGATGGGCCCCGAGAGCTCGTGTTCGACGGAACGCTATCGTGGGCCGCGTTCACGACGAACGTGCTCGCCGGGAACCCCCCGTCGCACCCGGGAGACTGTTGCATGCCGAACTGGGTGATGGTACCGGTACCGGCGGAGTACGAGTTGAGTGTGCTCGAGCGCGTCCTCGTCCTCGGCATGTCCGCGAGTGGCGGCGTGACGTGGTCACCCGAGCTGCTGGCCCGGCACCTCGCGGCGCTCGCGCCCGATACCCGTGCCTTCGTGCGCGCCATCGCGCAGGCCGTCGTCGCCAACCAGCCGGTCGAGGACGTCGAGCTGGCGGAGCGGTTCGCGATCAGCGTGCGTGAGGTGCTCGGCCTCGCGCACGAGGTCAACGACGCGACCGTCGATCCCTTCCCGGGCGTGATCGTCACGGTGCAGTCCGCGACGGTCGAGGGCGAAGACGGCAGTCGCCGACGCGTCCTGCGGATGAGCCCGCTGGTCGCCGTGGCCATCTGCGACCTGCCCGTCGAACCAGGGTCGGCCGACAGCTAGGAGGCCGGGTCCGACTCGTCGGAGTCGAGCATCTCGCCCAGTCGCTCGATCCGCCGCCGGAGCCGAGCGTCGCGCCGGCGGTCGAACGCGAAGAACGCCTGGAGGTCGTACGCGTCCAGCTCGTCCGTCTCGTCGACCTGGTCCGGCACTCCCACCAGCTCGAACCGCTGGAACGGGACGATCTCGTAGTCGAGTCCCTTCCAGTAGTACTGGTACCGGTCGGACTTCCACCCTGCGTAGATGTCGTCCCACGTGAGGCGCTCGAAGTGCGGACGGAGGCAGGTCTCGGTGAGCGCCTCGCCCTCGAGCTGGTAGCGGAAGTCGACCGACACGCGCATGAAGACCTCGCTGGCGTTGTGCAGCGCCGCGTGGACCGTGTGCGAGTGGAAGACGACGACGTCTCCGACCGAGTAGTCGGTCGTCACCCACCGCAGCTCCTCGAGCATCTGCTCCGGCAGCACCGCCTTGCGGTTGCCGGGGCCGCGATCCGGCGCGAGGGGCAGCAGACCGTGGCGATGGGAGCCGCGCAGCACGGCGAGCCCACCGAGCTCCTGTGGGCATTCGCCGACGGGGACCCACGCCGCGGTGAGGTTCGGGGTCCCCTGGTTGTTGGGGTAGTCCTGGTGCGGTGGCGTCGAGATCTCGTAGTGAGCGGGGAACCCGAGCCGGGCGATCTTCAGGGGGTGTGGGAACGCGCTGTCGCCGAGGAGCTGACGCATGATGTCGAGCAGCGTCTCGTCGTGCGCCAGGCTGTGGAACTCCTCGAGCCGCTGCACCTCGTCGTAGACGCGGAAGTAGTCCTCCTCGCCCTCCTGGGCCGGCGGAGCGATCGCCACGCCGCGCATGAGGTAGGGCTTCTTCCGCACCCAGCCCTGATCGGCGAGGGTGTTGAGCATGCGGCGGCGCAGCGCCTCGATCGTGTCGACGTCGAGGACGCCCTTGAAGTAGAGGTACGAGTCCTCGTCGAACCGCGCCCGGAGCGCGTCGCGATCGCCCAACAGGTCGTTGGACTCGCGCATGGGGAGGAAGGCCCAGTAGTTGTTCACCGTCAGGCGACGAGCGGCACGTACTGCCCCGGATACGCCGACGGAGCGAAGAACCACGTCTCGATCGCGTAGCGCTGGCGGGTCATCGACGGCTCGGTCGCGGTGCGATGGAGGAAGAATTCGTCGAAGAGGAGCACGTCGCCGGGCTCGTACTCGGGCCGCACGACCGGCGCCGATGCGGAGACCCGCTCGACGACACCGGGACCGACGGCCCAGTCGAAGATCGCGCCTTCGGTGCCCGTCTCCAGGATGTGATCGATGCGTCTGGGCACGACGTCGAGGCCCGGGTGCGTCCCGTCCGCACTCCGACAGACAGAGCCAGACGTTGACGGTGCGGATCCCGCTGCCGAGGAACGATCCGTCCTGATGCCAGTCGGTGCTCGCGCTCGCGCCGACGCGGCGCAACGTGCACTTGTCGACGGTCATCGCCGGCCGTTCGCCCAGATACCCGGTGACGACCTCACCCAGGCCCGCTTCGTCGAGCGTCTCCAGGAGGTTGAACATCATCCGCGGCGAGTCGGCGCCCCACACGCCGTCGGCCATGCGAACCCACTTGCGCCCTTGTGCGACCTTGTGGCGCATCTCCGCCGGGTAGGAGTCGCTGGCGCGGAACGGCTCGAACCAGGGGCTGAGCGTGCCCGCGTCCAACCGGGCGCGATGGTTCTCGGCGTCCTCGAACGCGTGGTCGATGCCGTCGATCAGCTCGCGGACGCGGGGCTCGCCGACCGCTCCCCGGACGAGCAGTGAACCGTGCGACAGGATGCCGCTGCGGAGCACCGCCGGTGTGAGCTCGTCCGACGACACCATCGGCGGCACGCTCTCGATGGGGGCGAACTGCTCGGCGACGGGAGGCGACACTGCCGATCCGGAACGGTCGAGGTGATCGAACGCCACGTGCCGCAACCGCACGAGCTCACGCTCGACGTCGCCGTCGGGCCGGGCCCGGTTCGCGTCCATGAGCAGGTCGATCGCGTCGAGCGGCCGTCCGTCCGCCTCGATCGCCGCCGCGGCGTCCAACGACGCAGCTGTCTCATCTGTCGCCTTCTCATCGGCCGCACCGTCCAGCCCCGCGGGCTCCTGCCGATTCCGGGATCTCATCGATCAGGACCTCCCCTCCGCTGCAGACGGGTTCCCGAGGATACCCGCGGCCCAAACCTCCCGCCGAGGTCGCCCACGGGCGCTTGGTACGCTCGCGCGCCTCGTCAGACACTGGTCGACCACCGGAATGTGAGTCATGAGAACACTCGCGTCGCGTCGGATCGCCCGCGCCGCGGCCCGCGCCGACGCGCTCGTGGCCGAGGGCCGGGTGCTCGATGCCGTCGACCTGCTGACCGAGGCCGACCGCAGCGCGCACGACCCCGAGCTCGAGCGTCGGCTCGTCCCGCTCCGGCACGAGGCCTACTGGGAGCTGCCGCGCCCGTCGACCGACTCCCCGTGGCCCGTCATCGCGCCCGGCGACGACCTCGTCGCTGCGGGTCTGCCCGTCGTCGCTCCCGAGGATCTCACCCCCGAGGCGATCAGCACCGGCATCGCGCGGCACGGGTGCCTGCACGTGCGCCGGCTCGTCCCCGAGGCGCGCGTGGAGCGCCTCGTCGACGGCATCGATCGCGCCATGGCCGGCTTCGACGCGCACGCGACCGGCGAGAGCGTCGAGCGGACGACGCCGTGGTTCGAGCCGTTCACACCGCGCAAGGAGTACTCGGTGGGCGTCAAGCGCTCGTGGGTGCGCGACGCCGGTGGGGTGTGGACGGCCGACTCGCCCCGCGTGCTCGCCGACCTCATCGACACCCTCCAGGCGGTCGGGCTCGCGCCGCTCATCACCGCCTACCTGGGTGAGCGCCCCGTGCTCTCGGTGAACAAGTGCACGCTCCGGCGCGTCGGGGTCGAGCCCGGGGACGCGAACTGGCACCAGGACGGCGCGTTCCTCGGCAAGGGCATCCGCAGCCTGAACGTCTGGATGTCGCTCTCGCACTGCGGCGTCGACGCCCCCGGCCTCGATGTCGTGCCGCGCCGCTTCGAGGAGGTGCTCGAAACCGGTACCGATGGCGCGATCTTCCCCTGGACCGTCGGCCCGGGCCTGATCGACCGCGTGTCCGAAGGAGCCCCGGTGTGCCGGCCGGTCTTCGAACCGGGCGACGTCCTCCTCTTCGACGACCTGTTCCTCCACCGGACCGCGGCCGACCCGACCATGACGCACCTGCGACACGCGATCGAGACGTGGTTCTTCGCGCCGTCGGCGTACCCGGATGGGCAGATCCCGCTCGTCTTCTGAGACTCCTGGCCGGCGAGGTGCCGGTCAATGGTCGACGATCACGGAGACGGGCGCGCTCACGGTCTCGTCGCCGGTCTCGTCCGTCGCGGCGGCCGTGATCGTGTAGCGACCGTTCGGGAGTTGCGACGGGTCGAGCTGGTGGACCCAACCGAAGAGGCTCTTCGTCGCCCGGAAGGTCGTCACGTCAGGATCGTCATCGCGCCGGAACCGGAAGTCGACCGTGGCGATCGAGACCGTGCCCGATGTCTCGGCGACCAGAGCAGTCGCCCCCGAGAGGCGAGCGTGGGGGAGGGGCTGGCGCATCGTGATCTCCACGGAGGCGACACGACACGCGCCCGGCGCGTCGACGATCCAGGGCCGGGTGCCCGGCGGCCCGGGTAACCCGACGGTGGCGGTCGAGTCGGGCGGGAATCGTGCCGATCTCGGTGGCGGTCTCCTCGAAGCGCCGAAGCCGAACCGTGACGTCACGGGCACCCGCGCGAAGCACGACGGCGCGTTCCGCCACCGGTACCGGGCGCGCAACCGGAATGCAACGAGCTGACGCCGCGTTCGGAGTCGCGACGGGGCGAACGTCAGCGAGCGCGATGATCGACGCGTCGGCGTCCTTCGAGCGCGAGCCCGGTGGCGCGCCGTACTCGGCAACGAGATGTCGGTATTGCCCCGCAGACAGCGTCGCGAGCCCGCCGAGTCGCAGCGTCACGTCGTCCGGAACGACCGCCGGATCCAGGTTCCCGACGATCGTGTTGATCCGAACCAGCCGGTAGGAGTCCGCCAGCCCCTGCTGGTTGTCGAAGATGGCGCCGTGGTTCAACACGACCACGGCCGCGGCGAGCGCAACGCCTCCCGCGAGACCGGCCGGCCGATCGAGCAGTCGCCGGGTCGTCGGGCGCGCCGGCAGCGCCGGCAGGAACGCGAGCACGAGGAACGACGAGCCGATGAGGTCGTACCGAACGACGTCGGTGCCGACCACCACTCCGCGCGAGTACGCCACACCGACCCACCAGGCGACGAGTGCGACCGTCCACGCGATCTCGTGGCGGCAGGCTCGAACACCCTGGCGAAGCCGCCAGCAGAGCACCAGGACGAACGCGATCCCGAGGAGGACGGCGAGCACACGATTGTCGAACACAAGACCTCGGAACGACGCTGCGATGCCGTCGAACACGAACTCGATCACCTGCGAGAGCGAATTGTCACCGCGACTACGGGTCGTCTGCGAGAGCAGCCACCACGTCGTCCAGCCTGCCAACGGCACGAGGACGGCGAGCCACCGCGACCGCGGCGCCGCGCGCCAGCAGGACATAGGTCAGGAGGCCGGCTCCGGCAGCGACGGCCAGACCTGCGGTGCACAACGCGAAGGCGAACGCCACCGCGAGTGAGACGTCGGCGACCACGCCGTCCTTCGTCAGCAACCACACGCAGAGGATGATCGCGGTGAGCGCCAGGTAGTGGTCGAATGCCGAAGGGTTCACCACGAAGTTCGGGTACCACAGGAACGTGGCCCCCACGACCAAGGCGACGACGCTCCCGACGCGAGCGCGCACGGCGAGGAACAGCGCCACGGCGACGGCGGCGCCGCTGACGACGCTGAGGAGCCGGAGCGGAAATGCCGTCTGGAAGCCGAACACGGTATAGAGCGAGTGGTAGAGCGCGATCGGCACGACGTTCAAGGTGTCGTTGTACGGCTGGAAGTAGTCGCCGATCGACCCGCCCCGTTGCGCCAGACGCCAGTCGTCGGCGAGGAAGCCGAGGCTGTTCGCCTTCACGAGGTAGCACACGATGGTTCCGACGACGAGCAGCGCGAACGCGCCATCGGCCGACCAGGCCCACCGGTCGTGCCGGTCGTCGGGAGGCGGGCCAGGTCGTGTGCCTTCGACCATGAGCGGGCTCGAGGAGGACTTCGCTTTCTCTACGTTCACGAGGTGCGGGCGCGCCGGTACGGGCGTCGACGCACGACCACGAGCTGCACCCACAAGTCGGCCAGTCCGCCGAAGCGTGCGGACGACGGCGCCCACCCGGAAGAATTCCGACGTGCCGTGGACGCGTCGGTAGTGATGCACGCCGACCTCGGTGAAGCGCGCGTCGACGTCCTGCAGCTTGCGCACCAGCTCGACGCAGATCACGCCCGTCGTGTGTACGAGCTCCACCTCGTCGAGCGTCGCCCGACGGATGAGCCGGAAGTCGCAGTCGACGTCACGGATCCGCAGCCCGAAGACGAACTTCACGAAGAGCCGGTACCGCGCCCGACCACCTCGCGCACGGGACCGTCGGCGCGCCGCAGCTTGTAACCCTGCACGACGTCGACGTTGTTGGACGCGTGCTGCACGAGCACCTCGAGCTCGGCGGCGTCGTACTGACCGTCGCCGTCGGTGTAGAAGACCCACTGCTTCTTCGCCGCTTCGAAGCCGGACAGGAGGGCGCCGCCGTAGCCGCGGTTGCGGGAATGGGTGACCACCCGCAGCATCGGCTCCTCGGCGGCGAGCTCGGCCAGCACCGCGGCGGACCCGTCGGTCGACCCGTCGTTCACCACGATGACCTCGGCGTCGCACACGCCTGTCTTCTTCAGCGTGGCGACGGCAACGCGCACCATCTCGGCGATGGTGGCTTCGTCGTTGTAACACGGGAAGAAGACCGAGATGGTCTCGACCGCAGCGTTCCGGCTGACCTGCCGCCCGACCGCGTGCATGGCGGATACCTCTGCCACCGGACGCCCCCCGACGTCGAAGATGGGCAGGATCATCGCACGGCGGGTCGAGCCGTGCTCAGAGGTGCGCCTGCCCGGGTGACCCGAACGCGTCACCGCACGCGCTTGAGGAACCCCTGCGGGTTGAAGGTCAGGCCCGCCCGCTCGAGGTCGAGGTCCGGAACGAAGTCGTCGCGAGCGGCGAGGGACTGCCGGGCTGCTTCGAACGGCCCCGGGCCGAAGCTGGGCCACACCGGGTGACCGTTGACGATCGTCTCCTCCATCACGACGTACGACCCCGGCGGGACCAGGGGCGCATAGAGGGCGAATTCCGCCATCATGCGCTGGCGGTTGCCGCGCGAGCCGAGCACGACGAGCGCGTTCGGGGGCTCGCCGACGTGCTCCCGTACCCGTTGCGCGGTGCCGGCATGGGTCGGGTGACCGGCGAGGTAGGTGATCCGCGGGTGCCTCGGCAGGTCGTCGCCCGGATCCTCGTCGATCGACAGCACCTGGCCGGCACCGAGCAGCTCGCAGATCGACGCGAGGAACATCGCCCGGCCGCCGGCGCCGGTCCCGGTCTCCACGATCCACTCGGGACGGAGGCGCGAGATCAGCTCCTGGTAGGCGATGAGGTCGGTCGCGGGCCGGGCCACCGGTCGCCCGAGCCACGTGGTGTCCTGCCAGGCGTGACTGTGCCAGAACGCGTCGACGAACTCCGCCTTGAGGTCGTCGGGGATCGGCACCGCCTGGGGGGAGAGACCCTCCGGATCGGGGAGCCCGGCCTTGAACCGGTTCGGGATCGCCCGCCGGCGCGGCTTCGTGCGTGCGGCTCGTGGCGGCATGCTGCCCACGAAGTGCAACATGCCGTTCGGGCCGCGGAAGGGGCGGCCCCGGACCTCGGCGTACTGCTCCGCGTAGCTCACGAGGCGGCGACGCCGCTCGTCGGCATCCGCCACGTTGGTCGTCGTGCCGCCGTGCACCTGGTGGAACGAGCCCTCGCCCATCATCGTGGCCAGCGTGACCCCGGGCGTCGACGCCAGCCGCTCGAAGAGCTCGAGGTTCGCGTAGCCGCCGCCGGGCACCGAGAAGCCCTCGTCGAAGGCGCCGACCTGCTCGAGCGTCCGTCGCGGCACGAAGACGCAATTGCTCTCCCAGATGCCGTCGAACCAGTCGCGATCGCCGATGAAGTGGCCGACGTCGAAGAGCCGGTAGCCGTCGACGGGCCACTCGATCTCCGCGAACAGGCGGTCTTCGAACTCGCGGTCGTAGCCGAGCCGTTCCACCTCGCCCTGCTGGCCCGGACCCACGTACCACTGCTGGGTGGCCACGATGGCCGGTGCGTAGGTGGCGAGTCCGGCCATCCCGTAGCGGAGGACGCCCGGTGTGAGGACGTGCGCGCCGTCGATCATGAGCGCGAACGCGTCACCAGTGCCGAGGGCGACACCGCGGTTGAGCGCGTGGACCGGCGACGGTGTCGCCTCACCTTCGAGGTCGACGTAGCGGAACTCGGGACCGAACCCGCGGACGAAGTCCTCGCCCAGCTTCTGGTCCTGGTCCGATCCGTTCTCGAGGACGATGACCTCGTAGTCGAGTTCGTCGACGCCACGCTGGTACGCGCGCGACAACGACTGCAGCGTGCGCTCCGCTTCGCGTCGCATGTTGTAGACGGCGACGACCACCGACAGGTCTTTGTGCGTCGAGCGCGTCGTAGCCGGGAACGCCACGCGCGCGAGGGACACCGGGCGTTTGCGTTCGGCGGGCTCGGACCGAGTCCCAGGCTCGGCTTTCCGCCAGTAGACCGCCGCCCCGTCGACACGCTCCAGCGGCTCGGCGACGTGTCGCCGGCCCCGGAACTCCTCGACCGCACGTGCCACCGTCGGCGTCGAGAACCCGTCCACGACCACGATGCCACCGACCGCGACCTTGTCGTACAGCGCGTCGAGCGCTTGGCCGAGCGCGCCCTCGAGGTCGTCGCCGATGCGCAGCAACGCGATCCCGTCGATCGGGGCATCGACCAGGGTGTGCGCCGGCGGGCCCTGTAGGAACCGGACCTCGTCGTCGAGCAGCCCGAAGCGCGCAAACGCTTCGCGCACGTTGTTCAGGTCGGCGAACCCGGCGGCGGTCGCGTCGCCGTCATCCGATGACCGCGCACGGAACGTGTCGACGACCCAGACCTGGCGGGCGTGCAGCTCGTGCGCGGCGAGAAACCCACGCAGGAAGACGGCCCCTCCGCCGCGTCCGGTCCCGCACTCGACCAGGTCGCCCGGGACGGCCTCGTCGACGATCGTCTCGAGGCACCGCTGGAGGTGGTCGAGACGGACGCGCCCCATCGTGGCGTACGCGTAGCCGGGCGCCTCGTCCGGTCCCGCGGTCGTACCCGCACGCTGTGCGTTCTCCAGGCGCCGTCGTGCCTCGTGTTGGCGGCGCGTCGGGTCGCGGAGGATCGCCGGGTCGGCCGGGGTGCCGCGTTCGAGGCACCGCGCGAGGTAGTCGATCCGCAGCTCGTTCTCCAGGTACTGCTCGTCGAGCAGCGCGCCCTTGAGCAGGTCGAGGTACCGCTCGGCCGCCCGCGCCAGCTTCTGCTCGTGCTGCGACTCGGTCGAGTGCTGGTACACCATTCCCTCGAGTCGGATCTCCTCGCCGAGCTCCAGGAGCTGCCGACCCTTGCCCTCGACCTCGAGTCGGTCGAACAGCTCGACGAGCTCCGGCGAGCGTGCGAGCCGTTCCTCGTCGGCGACGAGCGCAAGGCCGAAGTAGAGCGGGAGCACCACGCGCCGCAGGGGCCGGTCGTGTTCGGCGACGAAGTCGTCGAGCGCGGTCATGACACCGTTCCGGGCTCCGCCTTCGCGGGTGGCGTTGTACATCGTGTAGTTGAGCCCGCCCCCGGCGAGCACCAGCCCGGGCTTGTCCCGCTTCATGCCGCGTTGCGCGTACTTCTTGCGGAACTCCGCCGGGATCTGTTCCGGTGCGTAGTAGAGGTCGCGCCGCCCGTACGGCCAGCACACGTCGTGCATGATCAGCAGCGGGAGCGGCGCGCCGGCATCCCGAGCCGTCGCCGCCAGCAGCTTCAGCTCGTTGTAGACGGTGTACCAGTTGTGGTCACCGTCGACCAGGGCTGCATCCATCGCGGGAAGATGCGGCAGCACGTTGAGGCTGAGGTCGCGGTGGAGCGTGTAGCGGCCGGGGAACTTGTCTTGGTGCTCGGTGGGATCGAACGCCGGTGCCGGATCGATCACGTGCACCTCGGCGTCGGGGCCGAGGTGATCGAGCATCAGCACGGTCGTCTCGCCGCGGAGCGCGCCGATCTCGACGACACGCTTGGCCGCGATGGCGTCGAGGGCCGGAGCGATGACGATCTCCCAGAAGGGGAACATGACGGTGCGCAGATCTCCTTTCGACGGCGCTCGCAGCCCGACCGGTCACCGGTGCAACCGCGCTCACGATCGCACGGCACCAGGTTCCGGGCAACCTGACCGCTGCCGAGACGGTCCGCTTGGTGTTCGATACGATGCCAGCTTCTCCGATGACGCACCGAAATGCAGTACGGACACTCCTGTTCGCGGTCCCCGTCGTGTTGGCCCTGACGACGTTCGCCGCGACTGGTTCCGCGCAGGGCGCGACGCCACGGGCTGATTCGACGACCACCACCGCGCCGGCGCAGGTGTGTCCCGTGGGCGAGCCCTCCCGGGAGGCGCAGGTGTCGTTCGAACGCCCGCTGCCGACCCCGACCCCGACCCCGACCCGGCCTGCACCCGAGCGGCCGGCGACGCTGGTGGCGTCCAACCGGTCCGACCAGCTGCCGGTCTCGTTCGTCACGAACGCAGGACAGACCGACGCCCGGGTGCGCTATCTCGCGCAGGGTGACGGCTTCGCGTACTCGTTCGACGGCGGGGGAGCGCTGCTGGCGTTCCGGGAGGGAACCCGCACGCAGGTGATCAGCCTGCGCCCGGTCGACGCCAGCCCCGCCGCCACGCTCGAGGCGCGCGGCGCGGCGCCGACGACGGTGAGCTACTTCCGGGGTTCTGCCCGCTACACCGATCTGACGGCGTACGACGAGGTCGTCTACCGCGACCTCTGGCCGGGCATCGACCTGACCTTCCAGGGTCGCGGGAACAGGCTGAAGTACGAGTTCCACGTCGCACCCGGCGCGGATCCGTCCCGGATCCGCATGGCGTACGACGGCGCCCGGGACGTCTCGCTGGGACCGGACGGTGCGCTGCAACTCGACACCGTGCTCGGCACGCTCCGCGATCCCGAGCCACGCAGCTCGCAGGTGATCGACGGCGCCGAGGTCACGGTCCCGAGCCGCTTCGTGCTCGACCGCGCCACGCAGTCGTTCGGCTTCGCTCTCCCGTCGTACGACCGCGAGCGCGCGCTCGTCATCGATCCCGGTCCCGGGTACTCGACCCTCATCGGCGGCTCCTCGAACGACTTCGGCATCGACATCGCCGTCGACCGGGCGGGCAACGCCTACGTCAGTGGCCAGACCATCTCCCCCGACTTCCCGACGACGCCCGGCGCGTACGACGGCACGCACGGCGGCGCCGCCGATGCGTTCGTGGCGAAGCTCGACGCCTCGGGCTCAAAGCTCGTGTACGCGACCTACCTCGGTGGAAGCGGGGCCGAGGCCGCGCTCTCCATCGCGGTCGACGACGCGGGCCGCGGCGTACGTGAGCGGTGGCAGTGCGTCGCCCGACTTCCCGACCACGCCCGGTGCGTTCAGCCGGACGCACAAACGCAACGAAGACGCCTGGGTCGCCAAGCTGAGCGCGAACGGCTCTCGTCTCGTGTACTCGACGCTGCTCCCGGGCAACGAGGTCGCCGGTGACTTCGGTGCTGCCATCGCAGTCGACGACACCGGTCACGCGTACGTCGCGGGCGGCACCGGATCCCCCGACTTCCCGTCGACGCCGAAGAGCTACGACACCACGCACAACGGCGAGGTCAACCGGCTCGATGCCTTCGTCGTGAAGCTGAAGCCCGACGGCTCCGGCCTCGAGTTCGCCACCCGCATCGGCGGTGCGTGCAACGACGCGATCACCGGGATCGTGCTCGACGACGACAACCGGGTCTTCGTCACGGGAAGCACCGTGTCGGACGACTTCCCGACCACGGCGAAGGCGTACGACCGCGTGCGCCGGGGCGACGAGGACGTCTTCGTGTCCGAGCTCTCGGCCGACGGTCGCAGGCTGCTCGCATCGACCTACCTCGGCGGCACGGGGCTGGACTGGGCGCAGGGGATCGCCCTCGGCGAGGCCGGTGACGTGACCGTCACCGGGTGGACGAAGTCCGGCGACTTCCCGACGACTCGGCGCGCGTTCGACCGCCACTACCACGGTGGCGAGGACGCCTTCGTCGCGCGACTGGGCGCCGGGGGTTCCCGGCTCGTCTACTCCACCTACCTCGGCGGTGCGGGGAACGACCGCGGCCGCGGCGTCGTCGTCGACACCGCCGGGAACGCGTACGTCACCGGCGCGACGTCCTCCGCCGAGTTCCCGACCACACGGGACGCGCGCACCGCGAAGCACGTCGGCGATCAGGACGCCTTCGTCACCAAGCTGAACCCGACCGGCTCTCGGCTCGGCTACTCGACGTTCATCGGCGGCACCGCGCTCGACTTCGGCCGCGCCATCGCCATCGACGCCGATCGGAACGTGTACGTCACCGGACGAACGGAGTCCGCCGACTTCCCGGCGACGGTGGACCCGCTCGGCACGTCATCGGGAAACCGGGAGGCCTTCGTCGTGAAGCTGGACCGCCATGGCCGCTGACTCCGAGATCACGCGGCGGAGCCTGCTCAAGGGGACGGCCGCGCTCGGCGCGGGCCTGGCGCTGGGTCCGGCGACCGGCGCGAGCCGGCGGGCCTGGGCACTCGAGGCGGCGCGCCCGGCACCGACGAAGCCGAACGTGATCGTGATCACGGCCGACGACATGCGCCACGACGAGGCGAAGTACATGCCGAACCTCCAGCGCCTGATCGCCGACCAGGGCACGGTGTTCACCGCCGCGCGTCACAACATCTCGCTGTGCTCGCCGGCGCGCGCCGGCTTTTTGACCGGGCAGTACTCCACGCGGCACCACGTCCGCAGCCAGCAGGACTCGTTCGGCCGGTACAACGACCTGCACAAGACGCTGCCGGTGTGGATGCAGTCCGCGGGATACCGCACCGGCATCATCGGCAAGTACTTCACCACGATCGAGGGCGCCAGCTCGCCGCCCGGATGGGACTTCCGTAGGCAGCTCTCGACCAAGAACCAGAACCAGTACGGCTACGAGGTCTGGGACGGCGAGAGCATGCACATGCCCACGTTGGACCAGGGCCACTACCTCCGGGAACAGGTGCTCGACTTCGTCCACGACGCGCGTGAGCCGTTCTTTCTCTGGTTCACGCCAACCGCCAACCACAGCGCGTTCGAAGCCCCGCCGGACCATCAGCACGACTACGCGACGGTGAACTGGCCGGACCGACGGGAAGCGGATGTGAGCGACAAGCCCATCTGGATCCAACGGTTGCCGCCGGTCGCGGACGACGTCATCCCCCCGATGCGACAGGTGCAGCGGCTGCGTCTGCGCGAGCTGCTCGGGCTCGACGACACCATCGCCGCCCTGGTGGGAGCGCTCCGCGACAAAGGCGCCCTCGGCGACACCGTGATCATCTTCACCAGCGACAACGGCGTGACCATGGGCGAACACCGGTTCCCTCCGGGGAGCAAGAACCTGCCGTACGAGCCGGCGGTGCTGGTGCCCTGCATGGTGCGCGGGCCCGGATTCGCTCACGCCACGATCCACCAACCGGTCCACATGTCGATGGACCTGACCGCGACGTGCGCGGAGCTCGGCGACGCGACTCCCGACCTCCGGCTCGACGGCGTGAGCCTCACTCGGCTCGTCGCCGCACCGCATCGCTTCGACGATCGGCAGCTGCTCTACGACCGCGACAACCGCGACGGCTATGTGTTCGTGCCGCGCGAGAACTGGCCACCTCCGGCGGCGGGGATCTTCACCCGAAATCGGAAGCTCATCCGATACGAACAGGCCCCGCAGGTCTACGAGATGTACGACCTCGACGCCGATCCCGGCGAGCTGCGGAACGTGGCGGATGATCCTGCTTACGCAGACGACCGCGCCGACCTCGAGGGCGCGCTCGAGCGGCTCCTCGCCACGTGACGATAGAGTCCCGGACCGTGACGGGGGCGAGCACGGCTCGCGGTAGGGACGCACAACGATCGCGTTGTTCGTGGCGGCCGGCGTGGTGTGGCCCGGGCGCTCGATCTCGGGACCTCGCACCCGAAGCAACGACGCCGCGGACCGTCAGCGCGTGACGGACGCGCTCGACTTCTCCGCGCCCGCGACGCGGGACGATCGTGAGGCGGACGGCGCCGAGGAGCGCGCCCGAGCCGCCTTCCGGCGCGTGCACCGGCTGCGCGACCTCGACCGTCGCGGGCGGTGGGCGGCAGTGGCCGTCGCCCTCGCGCTGCTGATCGCGCCCGCACTGGCGTTCGGATGGGCGACCCCCGACTGGACGCCGGCGGGCGACACCGCGCTCATGGGTCTGCGCGCGCTCGACGTCGGGACTTCGCGGACGCCGCTCACCGGGCAGCCGTCGTCGACGTCGTTGTACGTCGATTCCGGCGCCTCCGTCGACCATCCCGGTCCGGTCCACTTCTACCTCTTGGCCGGGGCGATCAGGCTCTTCGGGGGCATCGGCATGGCCCTGGTCTCGGTCCTCGTGATCGGGATCTGCGTGCTGCTGGCAGCCTGGGCGGTGTTCCGGCAACTGGGTGCTTCCGGGGGCTTGTTGGCCGCCGTGGTGCTCAGCACCATCATGTTCACCACGGGCACGGTCTCGCTGGTCGACCCGGTGAGCTCGCGAATGGCGGGCTACCCGCTCCTGTGCGGAGCCGTTCTGCTCTGGGCCGTGCTCTGCGGCGACATCCGGCTCCTTCCTCTCGCCACCGGGATCGTGTCCTTCGCGGCTCAGCAGCACCTGTCGGTCGGCCCCGCGGTGGCGCTGCTGACCGGTGGCGCGCTCCTCGGCTTCGTCGTGTCGCTCGTCCGGCACGGCCGCTGGCGCGACGTGCGGGTCCGCCGGCAGTTGGTGCGGTGGGGCGGGTGGTCACTCGTGGTGGGAGCGGTGATGTGGGCGCCCGTGCTCATCGACCAGCTGTTCGGCGAGGGGAACCTCGGGCGCATCGCCGATTACGCCCGCAACAGCGACACCGACAAGCTCGGCGTCAGATCGGCCGTCCACCAGGTCGTCCACGTGCTCGGGCTGCCACCCCTCCTCGGCCAGACCGAGTTCTCCGGCAAGTGGCTGCTCGTGCGGGCCTCGACGTTCACCTGGATCTCCGCGGCGCTGGTGGTGGGCGTCGTCGCCTGGCTCGGCGTCCGCTGGTGGAGATCCAGTCCGTCGAAGGCGCGCCTGGCGTTCATGGCCGGCGTCGCTGCGGTCGCCGGCATCGTCAACGGGTCGTCGGTGCCGAGAGGATTCGAGCAGTTCCGGGCCTCCTTCTACCACTGGGCGTTCGTGTTGGCGTTCTTCGCCTACCTCGTCCTCGGATTCGGTCTGGTCGGCCTGGTGCGACGCACCGCGATCTCCACTCGACCGTGGGTCGCGCCCGCGGTCGTGTCGTTGGCGCTCGTCGTGATCATCGTCCCCAGTGCCGTCAACCCCGCCCTGGATCGCCCGACCAACACACTCGAGGGCACGCATGCGCTCTGGGACAACCAGGCGTTCGACCGGCTCACCGACACGATCCTGGCCCACCGGAACGAGCTGGGTCCCCAGACCGTGCTCCTCGGTGGTGGCTCGCGGGCGATGGCGTTCGCTCTCGCCGACCGGGGTCTCGACGTGTTGCACCCGCGCTATTCACGCGGATTCGTCGACGACGACCGACTGGTCGACCGCGCCACGGTCGACGATGCCTTGGTGCTCCAGCCCGTCACCCGTCAGGGTGGGGGGAAGACGCCGCCCGGCAAGCTGCTGACCGAGGTCGAACTGGAGCCAGGCGCGAACGCCAACGGCTCCGACGCCTTCGGCATCCTCACGCTCCAACAACGGCCGGTCGTCGGCATGCGCCTGTACCTGCTCGACCGCCAGCAGCTCCTCGACTTCGCCCGCCCGGGCGAGCTCTGAGCCGAGCACCCCTGGGGGCTGGGCGGAGACCCGACCGCGCGTCGGCCGCACCTCGGTATCATCGCAGTCGGGTCCGCAGCGTCGCGAGGAGGACCCCATGGGGACGCGCCTCTCGGTGCTGATGCCGGCCTACAACGAATGTGACAACTTGGCCGAGATCGTGCCGCGCACCGCGCAGGTGCTGGACCAGCTCGGGTGCAGCTACGAGATCGTGGTGGTCGACGACGGCAGCACGGACGGCACCCGCCGGCTCGTCTCTGCGCTGCCCGGAGTCCGGTACGTCCGACTGCGACGGAATTCGGGCAAGTCTGCTGCGCTCAGCGTCGGGCTGCACCGTGTCGACGGCGAGGTGGTCGTCCTGATGGATGCTGACGGCCAGGACGACCCGACCGAGATCCCGCACCTGCTCGACGCGCTCGATGACGGCTTCGACCTGGTCACCGGCCGACGCGAAGATCGCCAGGACAAGACCTCGAAGCGGATGGTGTCGAAGGTCTACAACGCCGCCACGGCGCGCGTGACCGGCGTCGAAGGTCACGACTTCAACAGTGGCTTGAAGATGATGACGCGAGAGGTCGCGCAGTCACTGGAGCTCTACGGCGAGTTGCACCGCTACATCCCGGTGCTCGCCTCGTGGGCGGGCTTCCGCGTCTGCGAGGTAGACGTCCGGCATCTGCCCCGCCTGCACGGTGAGTCGAAGTTCGGGCGTGCCCGGCTCTGGCGTGGGTTCCTCGACCTCATCACCGTGAAATTCTTGACGACCTACACCGCACGACCGTTCCACCTGTTCGGTGGCATCGGGATCGCAGTGGGATTCGTCGGCACGGTGCTCTTGGCGTGGATGGGCGTCAGCTGGCTGATGGGTCATGCCATCGGGAACCGCCCGGCGCTGCTCGCGGGCGTCCTGCTCGTGCTCGTTGCCATCCAGATGGTGTCGCTCGGGCTCATCTCCGAGCTCATCGTGCACCTCCGCCGTCGGACGAAGCTCGAAGCCGAGGTCGTCGGCGAGGAATGACCCCCTCCGACGCCCTGGACGCCGCGGACGACGCTGGAGCGCAAGGGCCGCTTCGTCGACGCCATCGACCTGCTCACCCGCGCCAACCGAGAGGCGCAGGACCCGGCGATCGAGTCGCGCCTGGTGCGGGTGCGCCACGCTGCGTTCGACGAGGTCGTGCAGCGACGCCGATCGCCGAGCCGCGCCGCCGGCCTCGAAGAGCAGCGAGGTCCGGAGCGTGAACGGCGTTCCCACCGTCTCGCCCGCCGAGCTGACGCCCGCGGCCGTCCGGGCCGGGATCGACGCCGGTGGCTGCCTGCACGTCCCCGGCCTCGTCCCGCCCGCTCTCGTCGACCGGCTGGTCGACGACATCGATCGCGCCATCGCCGGCTACGACGCGAACGCCGCGGGCGCGCCGGCATCCGAGACGGCTCCCTGGTTCGTGCCGTTCCGTCCCGGCGCGCGCTACCGCGAGGGGTACAACATCCACGGGAAGCGGGCCAGCGTCCGGGCCGGCGGCGGCGCGTGGACGACGGACTCGCCCCGCACGCTGTACGACCTCACCGACACCTTCGATCGCGTGGGCCTGACCCCGGTGATCCGTGGCTTCCTGGGCGAGCGGCCGGTGATGTCGGTGTCGAAGGGCACGCTGCGCCGCGTGCCGCTCACCACCGTGAACGCGGCCTGGCACCAGGACGGCGCCTTCCTCGGCACGCCGATCCGGACGCTCAACGTGTGGCTCGCACTGTCTCCGGCGGGCGTCGACGCGCCCGGGCTCGACCTGCTCCCGCGGCGGCTCGACGGCATCGTCGAACCCGGGACCGACGGTGCGATCTTCCCGTGGGCGGTGGCGCCGGACATGGTCGAGCGGGCGGCAGAAGGGACGCCCGTGCGCCGTCCGGCGTTCGCGCCGGGCGACGCGCTGCTCTTCGACGAGCTGTTCCTGCACCGCACCGCGTGCGAGCCGGAGATGACGCGTGAGCGCTACGCCATCGAGACGTGGCTCTTCGCGCCGTCCGCCTACCCCGGCAAGCAGATCCCGCTCGTCGTCTGACTCCCTCGAGCTCGCGGAGAAGCGGTCAGCGCACGAGCTGCGGCAGGTTCACGAGGTACACGAGCACGAGCAGCTGGTACTCGGGGAACGGCAGTCCGAGCAGCAGTCGGTTTCCTTGGTGGAGCGCGAGCAACGCGAGGCCCACGACGAGCAGCACGTGCTCGCCGAGCACCCCGAGGGGTGCGGTGAGCTCGATGGCCAGACCCGCGGCGAAGACGTACTGCGTGATCGTCGTCCGCTCGAACAGCCACGAGACCAACGTCGCCGACTCGCCCGACTGGCCCCACGAGTGCTCGCCCATCATGCGGTCGGTGTCGACGCGCGCGTAGGACGACAGCAGCAGCCCCCGCGACCGTGCGATCCAGCGGCCGCGCGTGTTGATCAGCTTCACCAGTCCGGAGGTGAAGTAGACCGCGACGATGGTCTGCACCGTCCACCACGCCGTGGTCGCCTGCTGTGACTGTCCCAGGATCCCGCCGAGGTCCCAGTGCCACTGCGCGGCCGCGTTCCAGATCGCGACGGACGCCGTCTGCGCGGTCAGGACGATCGCGAGCAGGTGGTGACCATGGTTCACGGATCCGTTGGACGACTGGAACGTGAGCTCCACGACGGTGAGCAGCGTGAGCACGAGCAGGGCGTAGGGAACCAGGAGATCCGCGGCGTAGCTGAGCGCGGCGGCGTAGGCCACGTACTGGAACCACCGGGCCGTGGTCCGGGAGGCGACCCATCGCAGGTCGAGCACTCGGGCGATGCCGACCGGGTGGGAGAGCTCGCCGGAGGGACGGAAGAATTCGATGCCGCTGAAGCTCTTGATCACCACGAAGCCGAGTCCGACGCGCATGACGTCGAGCTCGGTCATCGACCAGGCCGGGGCGCGGAGGTTCACGGAGACGGCGTCTCGAGGATCGGGACGCGCAACCGGGAGAGCCCGCCGGGGTCGACGGTGTACTCGACCACCACGATGGTGATGGGACGTGTGGCCAAGGGTCCCCACGCGGGCCGGTGCTCCTCCACCAGCGTTGCCACCACGGCCGCCGCGCTGCGCCGCGCGGCACCGAGGTCGTGGATCCCCTGGGTGCGCGCCCGCCGCAGCTCCGTCTCGAAGCGCTTCCGCACGATGGTGGGGGGCAGCCCGATCGTGCCCATGGCGACCAGCTCGCCGTCGGAGTCCTCGAACTGGAGCGCCCACGCCGTGTCGGGGGGCCGGGAGAACATCGGATAGGTGGAGAACGGGACGTTCTCCCGCCGGCCGAGCAGGAAGTTCAACCCCACCACCACCCAGAGCACGGCGATGGCCGGTGCGACGGCGGCGCCCGCGATCGCGCCCAGGACGACGAATGCGGTCACGCCCGCGCGCCAGCGCCTGGACGGCGGCGACCCGGACCGGTGCTTCCTGGCGGTCCAGGCTCCCAGCGCCCAACCGGCGACGGCGGCTGCGCCGGCTGCGGCGACGGCCACCGCCACCGTGAGCGTGTCGAGTGAGTCCATGGGATCGGCTGCCTCGGGTCGGGCGCCTACCGTCGGGCCCGCGGCCGACGGTCGATCGCCTGACGGGCGGAGCGCTCGACGTGCTCGAGCGCCAGGGGGTGCACGCTCCCGAAGAAGACGGGATCGTTGGGGGGTGGCTGGTACCGCACGCCCCGGATCGCCTGGTACTCGGCGTGCATGTCGTCCCAGGTGAACCGGCGGGAGGTCGCGGCCCCGCCGTGGTACTGGTGGAAGGTCGCCTCGCCGAGAAGCACGACGAGCTGGATGCCGTCCAGGTCGCACGCGCGTCGGTACAGGTCGTGATTCGCGAGTCCGCCGCCCGGGAGCGTGAACCGTTCGTCGAGCCCGCCGAGCTCGGCCCAGACGTCCGGTCGTGCGAACAGGCTGCTGCTCTCGCCCATCGGACCGAACAAGCCCCGGCTCGACGAGCCTCCCGGCGTGCTGACCTGGAACAGCCGGTAGCCGTCGTCTTCCCACGCGACGCCCGCGAGGAGCCCGTCCTCGACCGCCTGGTCGTAGCCCAGCTCGTCCGCCCGCATGTGCGGGACCGAGCCGAGGTGGAAGGCGGGCGCGGTCACCAGCGGTCGTTCGGAGCACCTCGCCGCTCGCACGGCAGCGTCGAGGAGACCGGGCGACACGAGTCGGGCGCCGTCGATGAGGAGCCCGACGAGGTCGCCGCGCGCGAGACCGATCCCGTGGTTCGCGGCCCGTACCGGGGACGGGGGAGCCGGGTCGAGGCGCTCGAGGCGCAGTTGGCCCCCGAACGACTCGACAAGCCGCGGCGTCGACCGGGGGTTCCGAGCCGTTGTCGACCACGATGACCTCGTACGCGTCGGCGTCGAGGCCCCGCTGACGATCGGGGCCCAGCGACGCGAGGGTGCGGGGCAGCTCACGGGCCATGTCGTGGACGACGACGACGACGCTCAGGCTCACCACGGCAGCGCCACCTCCACGCCCGGGGAACCTACTGCGTGGTCGGCTCCTGCGGTCCGCCCTCGTCGGGCGTCGCATGACCGCGCCCGATTCAGGGTAATGGTGGACCGTGGTGGGGCGACTGGTGGAGCGGCGGCGCGGGCGTGCTCCCACGCGAGGCGGTCGTCTAGCCTTGCCCGACCATCGAGCAGCCCGTACTCTCACGCCGAGAGGTCCCTTCAATGCCGTATGTGATGGTGCCGGTTCCCGAGGAACACGTGCAGGACGTCATGCAGTTCGTCGTTCGACTGGCCTCGCAGGCCATCCGTCGAACCGTGGACCCCGGATGCCGATCGCGCAGGTGTTCGAGGAGATCGACGAACCTGCTCGGGCCCTGCTTTCGTCGGTCGCCAGCGGTGTGATCAACGGCAAGCCGCTCACCGAGGCCGACGCGTCGGCGATCATCGGGATGAACTGGCGGGAGGTCGCGGGCATGGTCCGGGAGCTCAACGAGGTGGCCACTTCCCGGTCGCACCCCGCGCTGGTGGGTCGCCGATCCCTGACCGTGACGTTGCCCAACGGGCGCACCCGCGAGGTTCGCGCCCTGATCATCGACGACGACATCGCCGGCCTCGTCCACGAGGCCGACCGGGCGCAGCTCCTCGCCGACGGTCACCCGCTCGGAGCCGAGCACGCGTGAGCACGGCAGTCGCGCTCGACGACGCGCGCGCGCGACGCCGGAGCACGCGGTGACGAGCGTTCCCGCGTCCGAGCCCGCGCCGGCCGAGGGCCGTTCGGCCGCGATCGAGGTCGAGGACCTCTCGGTGTGGTACCGGATCCGTTTGGACGAGACGTCGCTCTGGGCCGACGTGAAGCGGCTGCGCTCGCGTCGCCAGGGCGAGCGGATCGTGCCCGCCCTGAAGGACGTGTCGTTCGAGAGTTCCCCGCGGCTCGGTGATGGCCGTCATCGGCCGCAACGGCGCCGGCAAGACCACGTTGGTGCGGGCGATCGCGGGTGTGCTGGTGCCGGAGGCGGGCCGCATCGTCGTGCACGGCCGCATGAACCTGCTCGTCCCCGGCGTGGGGTTCAACGCCGCGTTGTCGGGCCGCGAGAACATCGTGCTCGGAGGCCTCGCCTCGGGGCTGTCCCCGGAACGCCTGGCGGAGCTCTCCGAGTCGATCGCCGAGTTCGCCGAGCTCGGCGAGTACCTCGATTTCCCGATCAAGACCTATTCGTCGGGGATGCGCTCCCGCCTCGGGTTCGCCGTCGCCGCCCATCTCGATCCCGACATCCTGCTCATCGACGAGGCGTTGTCGGCCGGGGACACCGCGTTCGGCGAGAAGGCGGCCAAGAAGATGGCCGAGCTGTGCGGGCACGGGCGGACGATCGTCCTCGTGACCCACGGCCTCGGGTCGGTGCGGGCGATGGCCACCGACGCCATCTGGCTCCATCAGGGGCAGGTGGCCGCGCAGGGCGACCCCGAGGAGATCCTGGCCAAGTACATGCGGTACTGCCGGTTGGAGAACCTCGACCTCCTCAACGATGGGATGTGACCGCATGAGCACAGGTCGACACACTCCCTGGTTCCCGACGCGGGCGTAGCCGTACCGTGTCCGGGATGTTCGAGCGCTTCACCGACGAGGCCCGCCGCGTGATCCTGTCGGGTCAGGAGGCGGCTCGTCAGCGCGGGCACCTGGAGATCGGGACCGAGCACATGCTGCTCGGGCTGGTCGGCGAGGACGACTGCGACGGCGCCCGGGCGCTGGCGCGGCTCGACATCTCACTGACGGCCGTGCGCGGGCACATCGACGAGCTCGTGGGGTGCGGCGAGGGCGCCAACGGCCACACCGAGCGCATCGCCTTCACGCCGCCGGCCAAGAAGGTCCTCGAGCTGTCGTCGCGCGAGGCGGTCCGGCTGGGACACCGTGAGATCGGCACCGAGCACATCCTGCTGGGCATGGTGCGCGAGCGCGACGGCGTCGCCGGCCAGGTGCTCGTGGACCTCGGCGCCGATCTGCCCCGCACCCGCGAGACCGTCGTCGCGCTGGTGCACGAGCTCGGCCCGTCCCGCGAGCGTCTGCGCACGGGCGCGCCGGCCGACGTCGACGGCACCGACTCGGCCGAGGAGAAACGTCCGACCGGGCCCCGCGCCGACCTCATCGATTGGGACGATCCGTCCGCGCTCGGTGCGGCAGCGACGCTCTCTGGTGACGGCGCCCGCATGGCTCCCCGCGCCGCCGCCGCCCGCCCGTCCGTCGGGCCCGCCCGCGCGCCGGGCGATGCTGACGCACCCCCTGCGCTCTTCAACGGTCAGCTCGACGCCGACGGCATGGTCGTGTCCGTGTTCGAGGCGGGCAAGAGCGTGCGCCCGGAGCTGCGCCCATACCTCGAATCGTTGTGGGAGCGGCGTCCGTTCATGGTGGCGTTGGCGAAGGCCAGCATCCGGGGGCGCCGGTCGAGCACGATGCTGGGCAGCATCTGGGGCCTGATCGACCCGATGTTCCAGGCGGCGATCTACCTCTTCCTCTTCTTCATCATCCGCGGCGGCCAGGGCAAGGCCGTCAGCTTCCTTCCCGTGCTCCTCGGGGGCATGTTCCTGTTCCGGTTCACGGGAACCGCGATCAACGACGGCGGCCGCTCGGTGCGCAACTCGCGGGAGCTCATGTTGAGCTCGACGTTCCCCCGTGCCGTCCTGCCGTTGTCGGCGGTCTACAAGGGCGTGCTCCTCTTCATCCCGAGCATCTTCGTGTTCGCAATCGTGTACCTCTTCCTCGGCAGCGGGTTCACGTTCTCACTGGTGGTGTTCCTCCCCGTGCTGTTCGCGGTGCAGACGCTCACGAACGTCGGGATCGCCCTCATCATGTCGACCGCCACCGTGTTCGTCCGCGACATGGACAACGCGCTGTCCATGATCGTCCGCGTCCTGCTGTTCACCACGCCGGTCATCTTTCCGATCGCGCTCCTCCCGCCGGAGCTCAACACGGTCCTGTCGTTCAACCCCCTGTACCCCTTGTTCGTCAACTACCAACTGATCATCGGTGGAGGTGGCATCGACCTCAAGCTCGTCGTCGAGGCGATCATCTGGGCCGTCGTGCTGACCGCGGGCGGTACCTGGCTGTTCCTCCGCTACGAGCACGCGATGGCGGCGGCGGCATGAGCACGAGCGAGCCGGCTGTCCGGGTGCGGGCGGAGGCGCCGTGCAGCTGATCGTCCTCGGCATGCACCGGTCGGGCACGTCGGCGGTCACGCGCCTGCTCAACATGGCCGGCGCGTACTTCGGTCCCGAGGGCAGCGCGACCGAGGCCAACGAGGAGAACCCGAAGGGGTTCTGGGAGCGCAAGGACGTGCGCCGCGTCTGTGACGGCCTCCTCAAGGACGCCGGGTTCGACTGGTGGCGGCTCGGCAGCTTCGAGATCGAGGCCATCCCCGCTCAGGTGCGCGAAGAGCACCTCGGCGCGTTCCGCGAGATCCTGCTGGGGCTCGACGCGCACCGGCCGTGGGTGATCAAGGAGCCGCGCCTCTGCCTCCTCTTGCCATTGCTGCGGCCGCTGCTCGAGATCCCGGTCTGCATCCACGTCACCCGGGAGCCGCTCGAGGTCGCCGGGTCGGTGACGAAGCGGAACGGGTTCCCGCTCCCGGTCGGCATCGCGCTCTGGGAGCACTACACCCTGCGGAGCCTGCAGGCCTCCGTCGGCGTGCCGCGCTACCACGTGCGCTACGAGGATCTCGACGCGCGACCCGGTCGGCACGCTGGATCAGCTCCTCGCGTGGCTCGAGGCCCACGACGTGCAGGGGCTGCACCGCCCGTCGGAGCGCGAGGTCATCGCGTTCGTCGACCCCGCGCTCCACCGCCAGCAGCGCGAACCGCTCGACCGGCGCGGGATGCTCAACGCCGAGCAGGCCGAGCTGGCGGACGCGACCGACGCCGGCCTGCTGCTCGACCCGCAGTGGGAGCAGCGGGAGCCGTCGGAGTCGGCATGGGTGACCCTGCGCGACTTCGAGGCGCGCGTCGACGAGCTCGCCCGCGCGCACGACGACGCCGAGCTCCGCCGGCGCGAGGCTCGCGACGCCGAGAACGACGTGCGGATCGCGCGCGACGAGACCAACGCGGCGCGCCGGCACGCGGCGCGGATGGAGCGGTCGGTCGACGACGGGCTGCGGGAGGCCGACAAGCAGCTCGAGTCCATCGAACGCTCGCGCGCGTGGCACGTCGCCCAGCGTCTGATGCGACTGCGCCAGCAGGTCGTGCCGGGAGCCCCACGTGAGGACCGGGGGCGGATCGCACGGGTCCAGGCGCCGCTGGAGGAAGTCCGACGAGCGGTCGAATCGTCGGCGGAGGTCGCGAACCGCAGCGCGGGAGAGGGACGGGACCGCGTCGAGCAACTGCCCGGCGGGTTCCCGCTCCGGCACTCCGGGCCACCACCCGCACCGAGGTCTCCCGACCGGGCCAAGGTGGCGGTCATCGCTTGGGACGTCGGGCACAACCCGCTCGGCCGTGCGCACTGCCTGGCCGAGATCCTCGCCCGTCGCTTCGACGTCGAGATCTGGGGGACGCAGTTCGAGCGGTACGGCGATCGGATCTGGGCCCCGCTGGAGAAGCCCGAGATCGCCATCCACTCCTTCGACGGCCGGTCGTTCCCGCAACACCTCAGCGCGATGGAGGCGGTGGCCGAGCGCATCGACGCCGACGCCGTCTGGATCTCGAAGCCGCGGTTCCCGTCGCTCGGGCTCGGCGTCCTCGCCAAACAGTTCCGCGACCGGCCGCTGGTGCTCGACGTCGACGATCACGAGCTGTCGTTCTTCGACGTCGACGACGGGCTCGGCCTCGACGAGCTGCGGAAGCTGTCGGCGAACGACCTCGCACTCCCGTTCGAACGGGCGTGGACCCGTGCGTGCGAGCAGGTGATCACGAGCTTCGACTACCGGACGGTGTCGAACGTCGCGCTGGAGGAGCGCTACGGCGGCATGATCGTGCCGCACGCCCGCGACGAGCAACGCTTCGACCCGGCGCGCTACGACCGAGACGCGGTGCGTCGGGAGCTCGGGGTCGGGCCGTACGACCACCTGTTGCTGTTCGGCGGCACCCCGCGTGCGCACAAGGGCGTCATCGAGGTGCTCGAGGCGCTCGAACGCCTCGGCGACGACCGCTACAAGCTCGCGCTCTTCGGCGTGGGTGAGCTCGCGAAGCTGGGCAGCCGGGCCCGGCAGCTCGAGCGGTGGGTGTTGCCGCTGCCGTACCGGCCCTTCGGCGACCTGGCGCCGCTCGTCGGCGCCGCCGACCTCTCGTGTGTCCTCCAGGACCCCACGCACCCGGTCGCGCGCTACCAGATGCCGGCGAAGATCGTCGATGCGCTCGCCATGGGGGTGCCGTGCCTGGTGACGGCCACGCCGCCGGTCCAGCCGCTGGTCGATGCGGGCGTGGTGCACGTGCACGATCCGGCCGAGCCGCTCCACGAGCGGATCGCTTCGATCTTCGCCGACCCCGACGACGCCCGCGACCGCGCCCGGAAGGGCCGCGCGCTCTTCCTCGCCGAGTACAGCTGCGAAGCCGTGTCGGAGCGCGTCGCGCCGTGGTTCGAGCAGCTCGTCCAGGATCCGGGGGTGCTGCCGAACGACGTCGACGCGCTGGTGAAGGCGCCCCGGAGCCTGCTCGCGGCCCGTACGCGGACGAAGGACCGCGTCGACGACGACCCGGGCGTGCCGGCGCGCGTTCCCGGCTCCCGCCGCTGGCGCGCCGCTCCGGACGAGCAGTACGACCTCGTCGTGTTCTGGAAGCAGAACGACACGTCGATCTACGGACGGCGTCAGGACATGTTCCTGAAGTACCTGCAGCGCACCGGACGGTTCGGCAGGATCGTGCACTTCGACAGCCCGATCTCGCCCGGGACCCTCACCCGCACGTACCTGGCGAGCACCGGACGGGCGGACCAACGCCGCCTCGTGGTGCGCCAGACGCTGAACCGACTGGCCCATCGCCGCGACGACGACAACCTGATCCACCGGACGTTCCTCTACGGCGCCAAGCGGGGCTCGCAGACCTTCCTCCGGAGCCGCTCGGAGTATCCCGAGTACGTCAAGGCGGTGCTGGCGAAGCACGGCGTCGGCAACCGGCTCACCGTGTTCTGGGTGTATCCCACGAACGACCACCTGCCCGGCCTGCTCGACGCGCTCTCGCCCGACCTCGTCGTCGCCGACGTGGTGGACGACAACAGCACCTGGCACCGGCCCGGCTCGCACCAGCACGGTGTGATCGAGCGGAACTACCGCGACATCGTGTCCCGCAGCGACGTCGTGCTCGCGAACTGCGCGCCCGTGGCCGAGCGCATGGGGGAGTTCACCGCCGACGTGCACCTCGTGCCGAACGGCTGTGAGACCCCCGAGCCGGGACCGCGCGGCCCGAGGCCCTCGGAGCTGCGGGGGCTGGTCGGTCCGGTGATCGGCTACGTCGGGAACCTGTCGGACCGCATCGACATCGAGCTGCTCGACGACCTGGCGCGCGCGCGCACGGACTGGCACTTCGTGTTCGTCGGCTCCGCGCACCTCGACCAGAGCATCCTGCGCCTCGACCGGCATCCGAACGTCCATTTCGTGGGCGTGAAGCCGTACGAGGAGGCCAAGCGGTTCATCCGGTACTTCGACGTGGCGCTCATCCCACATCTCGACAACGAGATGACGCGGTCGATGAACCCCTTGAAGGCGTTCGTCTACTGCGCGGAGGGAGTGCCGGTGGTGTCGACGCCGATCGCGAACATGTACGAGCTCGGAGACCTGATCACGGTCGCCAAGGGTGTCGACGGCTTCCTCGACGCGATCGAGGACGTGCTCGCCGGGGAGCGGCAGGAGGTCGACGTCGACGCACTGGCGCCGCACACGTGGGAGCGCCGAGTCGAGCAGGTGATCACGCTCATCGACGAAGCGGCGGGCGTCGGGGAGACGAGATAGCCCGTGCAGCGATTCGTCGTGGTCGCGTCACCCGGGGCACCGACGATCGGCGAGCGCACCATCGGGCTCCTGTCGGATCCGGCGCCACCGAACGTACCGTTCGATCCGCACGATCACGTCCACTGGTGCTCGTCGAACGGGCTCGTGCACATGGCGAGCTGGTGGAGCGCGGACGAGCTGGTGCGACCCACGGCACTCACCGTCGACGGCGGCGTCGTCGCGCTCGGCGGACTCCCGATCGTGACGCAACCGAGCAATGCAGCGAGCTTCCTGCGCCCGGACGACGTCGCCGAGCCGACGGCGGCGCTGGAGGCGCTGACAGAGCGGCTCGACGGCCCGTACGCACTCGTCGCGATCCGTTCGGATGGAACGGGCACGGTCGTGAACGACCCGTTCGGTCTGCATCCGCTCTACATCGGCGAGTTCGGATCCTCCTGTGTGCTCGCGAACGACGCCGCGCTCGTCGCCGCGGTGCTCCAATCGCTGAGCGGCCGTGTCCCCCAACCCGACGAGGACGCGGTCGCCTGGCTCCTGCTCAACGGGCAGATGTTCGGAGACGCGACCCGTACCGTGCGCGTGGAACGGCTGCCGTTCGGGAGTGCCGCGCATCTCGTGCTCGACGGGCAGGTGGCGGTGCGGCCGTGGCACGAAGCCCCCTGGCTCCGGAGCCACGTACCCGCCGGAACGGTCGACGCCGCCGAGCGCCGGATGACGGCCACCCTCCACGCGGCCGTCGCCGCCGCACCCCACGCGGTGTCCAGCGAGCTCACCGGCGGCAAGGACTCCCGGCTCGTGCTCGAGCTCGCCGCGCTCGCCGGGGTGGCCGACCAGATCCGGTTCTGCACGTACGGGCCGCCGACCGCGCCCGACAGCGTGGCGGCGTCCGAGATCGCGCAGAAGCTCGGCTTGCGGTTCGAAACCGGGACCTGGCCCTCGCTGCCCGGCGGACCGACGCTCGAGAATTTCGTCGCGCACGTGCGTCGGGTGTCCGCCCAGATCCCGTGCTGGGAGATGGCCGCGCCGCGCGAGACCAACGGCATCACGCTGTCCGGTCTCACCGGCGAGAGCTTGCGGACCAACTTTCCACGCGTCGCGGGCCTCACGACCGTCGACGACGCGACTGCCGCCTTCGCACGCTTTCGGTTCGGCCGCTATCACTACGTGCGCCCGGGCGCACTCGACGACCTACAGGAGCGGTCACGCCGGCTCTTCGCGGCCCCGCTCGAGCAGGGCGCGGCGCCCGAGGACCTCTTCGACATCTTCTACGTCCAGCACCGGCTCCGACGCTGGATCGGTGACAAGCCCGACCGGTTCGTCCGCTACGTGTTCCCGCTCTATTCGCCGGCCGGGGTACGGACGGCGATGGCGAGCGGTTGGGAAGCGCGGGCCAATGCATCGTTCCACGAGGAGCTGGCGCGGCGCGCGGGTCTCCCGCTCGCGAACGTGTCCTTCGAGCAGGGGACACGGTGGCGGAGCAAAGCGCCGGCGAACGGTGGGGGAGTGGCCCCGGCGGCGCCGGCGCCGACGCACGCCGACGAGCTCCGGGCCACGGCGATCCGTGATGCCGTCGAGTTCGACGCGGCCAACCCCGCGTTCGAGTTGGTCGACCGCGACCTCATGCTCGCCGATGCGGGCTGCTACCGCGAGCTCGACCGACGCCGGCAGATCGAGCTCCACCACGCGCTGACGGTGGTCCTCTGGCTCGGCCTCGCGCGCCCCGGTGGCGGCACGGTCACGGAGTGATCGACGTGTTCTTGTGGCTCCAGGGGAACGGCTCGGTCGCGGTCGGGACGCCCAGGAACGGGCACAGCAAGTCGTAACCGTCGCCCTCGGTCACGCGCATGACGAGAAGGTCGTCGCGATCGTGGAAGTAGTCCGCGACGCGCTGGTGGTGATCGACGAACTGTGCGCGCCACCGGTCGGGCTCGAGCTCCAGGAACGTGCCGTCGTACTCACCCTGCGCCTTGCGCTCGCGGTTGCGCAGCACGTGCCGGCGACGGCTGTCGAGCCACTCCTCGACGTCACGGGTGGTCAAGATGAACTTGCTGCCCGGGTACTGCTGATCGAGCACGTCGAAGTTCACGCTCAAGCGTTGGATGTCGGAGTACGCGTCGTAGTCACCGAGGTACTCGAGGAGCGGCTTGTCTTCCCGGATCGCCCGTTCAACCGCGTGTCTCGACGCCTGTCCACCCCAGTGGAGGCTCGAGAACCCGAGCGTGGTGAGCGCATGGTCGAGTGAGATCGTCCCGGTCTTGTTGAGCCCGATGCAAAAGATCTTCACGTCGCTGCAGTCCCGCTGACTCCGGTTGCGCTCGGAAGCACAGAGTAGTCATCGCTCCGATCCGGAGCGCCGGGAACGCGTCCGTGACTACCGTGACCCTTGTGTCGCGTCCGGACATCGTGCTGCTCATGACCGATCAGCAGCGACATGATCAGATCGGGTACGTCTCCGACGGCTTCTACGAGACTCCGGCCCTTGACGCGCTCGCCGCTCGGGGAGTGGCCTTCGAAACGGCGTACAGCGCAGCGGCGACCTGTGTACCCGCTCGCATCGGCCTGCTCACCGGCACGCAGCCGAAGCGGGTACCTCGTCGAGCGCCGATGTTCGCGCTCGAACCGGGTGTCTGGACGATCGCGCACACGCTCGCCGAACACGGTTACGAAACCGCATTGATCGGCAAGATGCACTTCCATCCCATTCATGCCGATCACGGCTTCGACGTCCTCCGCACGAGCGAGCATCTCAATGCCACGCTGCACGAGCTGACGGCAGACGGCAGGCCCGACGTCGACGACTATCACCAATGGCTCGTCGACGAGGGGCTTGCGACCTGGAGATCACTCGAAGTCGGTCGAGCGCCGGAACTCGAGCCGATGCCACCGGGCGCCGGCAGCACTGCTCCGTTCCCGTACGACATCCGATACCACGCGACCAGCTGGATCGAGCACGAGGTCCGGAGCTTCCTCGACCGACGACGAACGGACCGACCGCTCTTCTTGATCGTCTCGTTCCCACATCCGCATCCACCACTCAACGCGCTCGACCCGTACGCCTCCCGCTACGACCCGGCCGACGTGGAGATACCCGACCCGGGCTTCGAGGTCAACGAGTCGCTCCCCACGCCATTTGTCGACGCGCTCGCGGGCCGTACGAAGAGCTTCGGCACGTGGCGGGTGAGCGAGCACGGTGAGGACGCGCTCCGGGTCCGGTTGACCAAGGTGCGAGCGCTGCTGCGTCACATCGACGACGTGGTCGGCCGCATCGTCGAGCGGTTGCCACTCGACCGCACCGTCGTCGCCTTCACCTCGGATCACGGTGACTACGGCGGTCATCGCGGGCTCGCGAGCAAGGTTCCGTGGATCCCGTTCGACGATCTCGTGCGGGTGCCGCTCATCATCGCCGGTCCCGGTATCTCAGGCGGTCGCCGGATCGACACCTTGGTCCAATCCAGCGATCTGGCGCTCACGTTCTGCGACGCGGCTGCGATCGACGTACCGCACGAGGAGTTCGACGCGCGCAGCCTCTGGCCGCTCGTCTCCGGCGCGGCGGAGACGATCGACGATCGAGCGGCCCTGTTCCTGTCGAATCCGGGATGGGCCGGGGTGCGCAGCGGCCCCCTCAAGCTGATCGGGGATTTCCCGAGCGGCACCGCCGTCCTGTTCGACCTCGAACAGGATCCTGACGAGTCGCGCAATCTCGTCGGCGACCCGACGCGGCGCGACGACCTGTCTCGCTTGCAGGACATCATGCGCAAGGGATTCAACCGCCCGGAGCCACGGCTCTCGTCGTACGGTGGTGCGGTTCGAGGGAGCTAGAGCTAGGTCAGCTAATGCGCGAGCGCCTCGGCCAGGCGCTGAACGTGCATGGGGGAACCGGAACTCGATGGAACGTCCGGGGTCATCGGATCTGTGACCGCCCCACGTCAGTCCGCCGCGGGTCGATAGCGCTCCTTGGCGCGTCCACCGCCCAGTGGTAGATGAACTGGTGGTGCGCCTCGCCGGGTCGTGAGCGCGCGGAGAGGCGAGCAGCAGCCCGTCGGCCCGTGCACCCAGCCGCTTCGACGGCGGCACGACCGCGTGCAGGCGCGCCGCGAGCACGCCGACGCGAGCCCGAGCGATGAAGTCGCAGGTCGGCCAGCGACGCTCGGGCGGTTCTGTCCGCGTCCTCATCCACGTGCGGCGCTGGGAGAGGAGCCACCGGTAGTAGTCCCACCGCATGTCGCGCGTGAGGAAGTCGTCCGTCCGGAGGAGCGGTTGCGCGGTCGCCTTCTTGCGCACGCCGAACATCTCTCTGGGGACGCCTTGTTCCTCGACGATCCGGCGGCAGATGGGCCGGTTGTAGTCGGTGGTTCGCGTTCCAGGGCCCGAGTTCGTAGGACGGTGCTGATCGCGTGAATGTCCTTGATCTGGCGGACTCCGAAAAAGGGCACCGGGCAGTTGACGAAGCCGACCCAGAGCCGGTATTCGCGTGAGGTCCGTCGCCTGCGTGTCGCTCCGGACGAGTCGGGCCCGAGCGTCCGTCGGGCTCTCGGTGCCCAGACCTTGTCGCCGTGGTACCCCGTGAAGACGACCTTGCGGGCGAGCAGGGACTCGGCTCCCTTGTACGGCACCGAGGAACCGCCCGACGTGATGGGGCGAGGAAGGGCACGGCTGCCAGCGGCTGCGCACGCCACGCGGACGTCTCGACCGCGTGGTAGCGCAGACCGAGGTGCTCGTGCGATCGCGGCGCCGCTGTCGTCGTGGCCACCGCGGGCGCGGTCGAAGCCGAAGACGCTCGGCGACAGCCGACGCCACGAGCGAGGACGGCCACGGTCGGCGAGTCGTAGCCGGACGACAGCGTGGCGAGCAGCTCGAACGGTTGGCTGCGCGCCGTCGCCGCCGCGTTGTCGAGAGGCGTTCCATCGATTCGTCGAGAAAGCGCTCGGTAGGCCTGCGAAAGTGCTGAAGTCTCGTTGCACATCCGGCTTCGGTCGCGTCGCACAGCGTTTGACCGTCCCACGTGAGATTGTCGAAGTAGGTGAGCCGGATCGGCCCCACCGTCGTGGGCAGGTCACGCTTGTACTCGTCGAGCCCGTGGATGATGCTGCGGCCGATCTGCCGATATCGGATGCACGCGGGATCGAGCGAGCCGTTCGCCATCGACAGGAGGCCGGGTAGCGAGTTCGACACGTACACCCGGTTGCCACCGTCCAACGCGTGGAGCCGATCGAGCGTCGTGCCCGACGACACGAACACGACCGAGTCGTCCCGCACGCGGACGCCGCTGCCGAAGACGAGATCGGTGCGGTCGAAGTCGCCCTCGGCGAACGGCGCGTCCCAGACCCCTTCACAGACCCAGTCGTTATCGACCTCCACTCCCGGGCCCACGAACACCGTGACCTCGTCGGAGGCGGGGATGCAGCTCGCAAGCCAGGCCAGCGGGGGCCACGACGCCAGCGGCACCGTCCGCAGTCGCACCCGGTCACTCTAGGTCCCTCTCGTCGAAGGGCTCTCGAGGTGGCCGGAATCTCACCCCACGTGGCTCGTTTGGGGAAAGATGGCGGCGGAGTGGCGAAAAACCACGGAGTGTGCTCGACTTGCGTGACCTACCAGGGCGGGGCGTGCTGGCGAGGTAGCAGTGTGAGCGAGCGGTGGGGGTTTGGGGGAGGGCGGCAGGCGAGGCCTCTCGACCGCGACGAACGAGGAGAGCCCTGCGGTCATGTCGAACGATTGGCGTGTGGTGGGTGCAGGCGTGCTGGCGTTCGTGCTGGTCGTCGCGCTGGTTCCGCTCTGCCGCCGGTTCGCGCTCGCGAGAGGGATCTGCGACGCACCTGAGCCAGGGAAGGTGCACCGCGATCCGACTCCGTACCTCGGCGGCGTGTCGATCGCGGTCAGCGCGGTGCTGTGCGCACTGCTCCTTCCAGGCTGGAAGAGCGAGGCGGAAGACGCCGGGCTGATCCTGGTGGCGGCGTGCATCGTCGCCTGCGCGGGGCTGCTCGACGACGTGCGCCATCTCGGGCCGATGCCCCGCCTGCTCGTCGAAGTGGGTGCGGCATCGGTCGCGGTGTATGCCGGCGCGCGCATCCAGGTGTTCGGTGACGTCGCCGATGCGGTGTTGAGCGTGATCGCGCTCGTGGTGCTCACCAACTCGTTCAACCTGCTCGACAACATGGACAGCGCGGCCAGCACGATCGCGGCCACGATCGCGACCGCGCTCGCGGTGACTGCGCTGCTCGGGGGTCAGATCCTCGTCGGCGGGCTTGCCGTGGTGGTCGCGTCGGCCAGTCTCGGCTTCCTCGTCTACAACTGGCACCCCGCGAGCATCTTCATGGGTGACGCGGGTTCGTTGTTCCTCGGCTTCTTGCTCGCGGTCATCGCGCTCAAGCTGCGGACCGGCGTCGGACACTTCCCGAGTGCCGTTGCCGTCGTGCTGCTCGTCGCCCCCGCGGTCCTCGACACCACGCTCGTCGTCATCTCGCGGGTCCGTTCCGGGCGCCCGATCTACATCGGAGGAACCGACCACAGCTCCCATCGCCTGATGCTGTTGGGGATCGGACCCCGCCTGGTGCTCGCCATGTTGGTGCTCGGGACCGCGTTCTCCGCGTCGATCGGAGTGCTGGTCTCGCAGGGCCTGGTGCACCCCGTCCTCGGCGCTGCTCTCGTGTTCGTCCCCGGTGCCGTCGCACTGGTCGCGCTGCTGCGCATCGGGCGGTACGGACCGTCGGAAGGCCGCGGGCAGCTCGTGGTGGCACCGCCGCAAGCCGTTGAACCGGAACCGGACGGGTAGGCAGCCGGAACTGACCCAGCGGGTCAGATCGTCAGCGCGGCCCGGTCCAGAAGTCGCGCCGGAACACCTTGTTGCACCACTCCACGACCGTGACCGACGGGGGTTGACGCACCGGGTACTGGTTCGCCGGCACCGACACAGCACCCTCCTCGACACCTTCCTCGACCTCGGGTGTGGGCGGCGCCCCCGCCGCCATCGCCCGGACCGCCAGTCGAAGGTCGTCGAGGTTCGTGCTCAGTGCCTCGTTGAGGGCTTGTACGCTCAGCGCCCGCTCACGCCACGTGACGGCTCGCCGTCGCCAGCTCTCCAGGTCGTCTTCGAGCTGAGCGATGCGCGACTCGAGCGACGACCGCTCGATGTCCGCCGCGGGTGGCGTGACGATCTCATCTTCCAGGCGCGTTTCTTCCAGAGGCGTTTCGGCCCCGTGCGACTCGACGAGGCGCGTGCCGTTCTGATGGTTTCGGGTGCCGTTCTGGTGTCCGGGCCGGTATTCGGCAGTGGCCTCGATGATCGTCAGATCGAGTTCTTCGGCGGCCATTCACGCTCCTCGACTCGAATCCGTCGACAGGGAACGTCTTTTGTAGCGGGTGCCAGGCGCGTGAAGCAATTCGGACCACCGAGCGCCTGGCACACCACGAGCCGCTACCCGGCGAGGACGTCGGACAGCGTCGACCCGACGATCGTCGGTGAACGCGCCGCCGGTGGTCGACCCGGGAATCGGACCGCCGAGCAGCGCGGGTGCGGCGACGTCGAAGGTGTTCATGAGCTCGCGCAGCTCGCGCGGCGGCGGGAAGTACTCGTCTTCGTCGGTGACGTGCACGGGGACCACGCCCTCGGCCGGCGCCAGCCGCGCGATCACCGCTTGCACCAGGTCCTCCGGTGCGCTCGCGCCCGCGGTGACACCCACGACCTCCGCGTCGCCGAGCGCGTCGGCGTCGAGCTCGTCGGGGCCGTCGATGCGCAGCACCGTGGGACAGCCCGCGGCGCTCGCCACCTTCGCCAGCGCGAGCGTGTTCGACGAGTTGGCGCTGCCGATCACCACGATCGCGTCGGCCTCTGCCGCGATCGCCTGCAGCGCAGCCTGCCGGTTGGTGGTGGCGAAGCAGAGGTCGTTGCGCGCCGCGGTCCACAACTCGGGGAACGCCGCACGCGCGCCGTCGGCGATCCCTTCCCAGTCGTGCATCGAGAGCGTCGTCTGGGCGAGCAGCGCCACCTTCGACGGGTCGGCGACCGTGGGCAGCACCGTGGCGAGGTCGGCTTCGTGCTCGACCAGCCGAATGGCGTCGGGGGCGACCGCGAGGGTGCCCGCGGCCTCGTCGTGGCCCTCGTGGCCGACGTACAGCACCGTGTAGCCCTTGCCGGCTCGCACCTTGGCCTCGTGGTGCACCTTGGTGACGAGCGGGCACACCGCGTTGACCACGAAGCGGTCGCGGGCGCGGGCGGCCGTCACCACCTCGGGGGCCGAGCCGTGGGCCGAGAGCATGAGCGGCGCGCCTTCCGGCACGTCGTCGACGTCGTCGACGAACACCACCCCGAGCTCGCGGAAGCGGTCGACCACGAGCCGGTTGTGCACGATCTCGTGGTAGCAGTAGACCGGCGGCTCGAACACGCGGACCATCCACGACAGGGCCTTGATGGCCATCTCCACGCCGGCACAGAACCCCCGCGGCTGGGCGAGGAGGACGCGTTGCACGGGCATGGCTCCAGGCTACGCGGCCGGTTCTGCAGAGTCCGTCCCGTAGACTGGAGTGATGCCGACCGCCCGCGTGGTGGCGGTCGCGCCCGGCTCGCCGGCAGCTGACGCCGGGCTCCTCCCCGGTGACGAGTTGCTCACGCTCAACGGTGAGATGGTGCGCGACGTCATCCGGTACCAGATCCAGGCCGACGAGCCGCGTGTCGAGCTCGAGGTGCGGCGCGGCGGCCTCGAACACCTCGTCACCGTCGACAAGGCCGCGGGCGCTCCACTCGGTCTCGATCTCGCCAGCGCGGTGTTCGACCGGGTGCGCACGTGCGACAACCACTGCCCGTTCTGCTTCATCTACCAGCTCCCGCCGAACATGCGGAAGAGCCTGTCGTTGAAGGACGACGACTACCGGCTCTCCTTCCTCTACGGGAACTTCACGACGCTGACCCGCTTCACCGAGGCCGACCTCGAACGCGTCGTCACCGAGCAGCTGAGCCCGCTCTACGTGAGCATCCACGCAACGGATCCCGACCTGCGGGCGCGCCTGCTGCGCAACCGGCGTGGTGCCACCAGCCTGCGTTGGCTGTCGGCGCTGCTCGACGCCGGGATCGAGGTGCACGGCCAGGTCGTCGTGTGCCCGGGCATCAACGACGGCGACGCGCTCGACGACACGCTGCTCGGTGTGCTCGACCGCTTCCCCGCGCTGGCGTCGATCGGGGTCGTGCCGCTCGGCGTGAGCGATCACACCACCGAACCGGAGATGCGGCCGCACACGCGGGCGGAGGCCGAGCGCGTCATCGATATCGTGACCGAGTGGCAGCAGCGCTACCACGCGGCTCTCGGTCGGCGGCTGGTGTACGCGTCCGACGAGTACTACCTGCTCGCGGGGCGCCCGTTCCCGGGCCTCGCCGACTACGACGAGCTCGCGCAGCACGAGAACGGCGTGGGCATGGCCGCCCAGTTCGCCGAGGAGGTGCGCGCCGCGCTGTCGGGCGAAGCGGTCGCCGAATCATCGGGGCGGCACGGCACCCGCACCGGCTTCTTCGCCTGGGTCGACGGCGCACCGGCCGAGGGCTACCGAGCACCGCGTGAAGCGAAGCTGCGCTGACTCGGGCACACCTGATGTGCCCAATCCGCTGAAGTTCCGCGCGCGTGACGTCGTGATCCTCACGGGCGAGTACGGCGCGTCCGTGCTCGAGCCGCTCGTCGGCGAGCTGCGCGAGGCCGCGGGAACGGCGGTCGACGTCCACCCGGTCGCCAACCGGTTCTTCGGCGGCAACATCGCGGTCACGGGCCTCCTCACCGGCCCCGACGTCGCCCGCGCCCTCGACGGCATCGACGCCGACGCGACGCGTGCTCCTCCCCGACGTCATGCTCTCGAACGGTCGTTTTCTCGACGACAGCACGCCCGCCGAGCTGCCCCGAGCGGTCGAGGTGGTCGCCACCGACGGCGCCTCACTGGTGAAGGCCCTGCGCACGTGAACGCCTCGCTCCCGGTGGTCGCGGTCGTCGGCCGACCGAACGTCGGCAAGTCGACGCTGGTGAACCGGTTCGTCGGCCGGCGCGACGCGATCGTCGAGGAGAAGCCCGGCGTCACGCGCGACCGCAAGATGCTCGAGGCCGACTGGAACGGCCGCTCGTTCACGGTGGTCGACACCGGGGGCTGGCTGCTGCCCACTTCGGGCGACGGTGCCGCCGCGCTGGCGCGCCAGGTCAGCGCGCAGGCCGAGCGCGCGGTCGCCGATGCGGACGTGATCCTCATGGTCGTCGACGTCAACGTCGGCATCACCGAGGAGGACGCCCAGGTCGCCCACATCCTCCAGCGCAGCGATCGTCCCGTCCTCCTCGTCGCCAACAAGGCCGACGACGACCGTCGCGAGAACGAGACGTGGGCCTTCTCCCGCCTCGGCCTCGGTACTCCGCACCCGGTGTCGGCGATCCACGGGCGGGGGAGCGGCGACCTGCTCGACGCCCTCGTCGACGCGTTGCCCCCGGAACCGGAGGAGCCCGTCGACGCCGACGACGGCATCTTCTCGATCGCCATCGTCGGACGACCGAACGTGGGGAAGTCGACCCTCTTCAACCGCCTGGTCGGCGACGAGCGCTCGGTCGTGCACGACATGCCGGGCACGACCCGCGACGCGGTCGACACCATCGTGGAGACCGACGACGGTCCGCTGCGTTTCGTCGACACCGCGGGCATGCGCCGGCGCAGCAAGATCGACGAGCCCACCGAGTACTACAGCCTCGTGCGCGCGCTCCAGGCCGTCGACCGGGCCGACGCCGCGCTGCTCGTCGTCGACGCCCACGAGGGCGTGAGCCACCAGGACCAGCGCCTCGCCGAGCGGGTCGACGCGGCCGGCACCGCCATCGTCATCATCCTCAACAAGTGGGACCTGCTCGATGCCGAAGGGCGCGGCGCAGGCCAAGATCGACGTCGCCGACCGGCTGGCGTTCCTCTCCTACGCGCCCGTGCTCACCGTCTCCGCGCTCACGGGGAGGATGATGCAGCGGGTGTTGCCGGCGTTGCGCCAGGCCGAGGAGGCGTACCACACCCGGGTTCCGACCGCGGCGCTCAACCGGGTGATCCGCGAGGCCCAGCAGGCGCACCCGCCCCCGGCGGCGCGCAAGCACCGGCCCCGGGTCCTCTACGCCACCCAGGGCGCGGCCGACCCGCCCACGTTCACGCTGTTCGTCTCCCACGAGCTCCCGCCGACGTACCTGCGCTACCTGGAGCGCAAGATCCGCGAGTCCTTCGATCTCGGACCCACTCCGATCAAGCTCCGCGTGCGCCGCCGCAACGGCTGACCGGGCGCGGGTCGCCGAGGTCGACGGCATTTCCCGATCTTTGGCTCAACGTTCTTGCCGTGTCCGCCGACACCTGCTTCGTAGCCGGGATTGGCCCGAAGGTAGGTGTGAGCAGATGGCGCGACTCCGTTGGCGCGAACGAATCCGGAACGAGCGAGGCGCCGCCTTGGTCGAGACGGCGATTCTGATCCCCATCGTGCTCGTGATCACGTTCGGCATGATCGAATTCTCATCCGCCTACCAGTCGTCGTCAGTGGCCACTGCCGCTACCCGCTCCGGTGCCCGCGTTGCTTCCGCGGAAGCGCTCCTCCCGACCTTCGCCACTGATGCCGCCTTGGCCGCCGGCACCGCGCTCCGCACCGTGGGCAGCGATGAACCGCAAGAGATGTGGATCTACAAGGCGGACGACGTCACCGGTCTTCCTGCGTCGGGCAACTTCACGACCTGCTCCACCAAGTGCATCAAGTACACGTGGATCCAGGCCACCCGGACGTTCGACACCGCGAACCCGACAGGTGGCGGATGGGCCGCGAGCACGCAGAACGCCTGCAACTCGACCAACTGGGACTCAGTCGGGGTCTACGTGAAGCTGAAGCACAAATTCATCACGAAGCTCTTCGGCGTCGTCTATCACGCTTGCAGACCACTCGGTGTTCCGTCTTGAACCGGCCCCGACCCAGCTGTGTCCATGACGTCCACGCGTCGTTTCGTCGCCCGCGCCCAGGAAGGCAGAGCGACCGAACGCGGCTTCTTCATGGTGTGGTTCGCTCTCACGTTCGTCGCATTGACCGCGTTCGCGGGGCTCGCGATCGAATACAACCGCTGGCAACAGATCGCCACGCGTGCACAGAAAGCCGCCGACGCGGCGTCGTTGGCCGGCGCCGTGTTCATGCCGGAGAACTCTGGCAACAAAGCGTTCACGACCGCGCAGAACATCTCTGCACTGAACGGATTCAAGAACGGTTCCGGCGGCGTCACGGTCAGCACCGCGGTCGGCAAGTTGCCCAACCAGCTGAAGGTGACGGTCAGCGTGGTGACCAAGAACCCCTGGGGCGCCTTGGTGAACTACGGGCAGACGACGATCGTTCGGAGCGCGGTGGCGGAGTACCAACTCCCACAGAACCTCGGGAGTCCGGAGAACTCGTACGGAAACGATCCGGAGTCCGCGGCAGTCCAACCACAGCTCTGGGGCAACATCTTCGGGCCCGCCTCGCCGAAGGGAAACGGCGACGCCATCCTGGCTGTCGGCCCATCCGCGAGTTCGAGCTTGTGTCCGACGTCGACCGACAACTGCTCCGGCAACGTCAACAAGGACTACGACGCCAACGGATACTTCTACGGGATCGACGTTCCGGCAGGAACCTCGGGCGCGCTCAACGTCCAAGTCTTCGATCCCGCGTTCGTACATGTGGGTGACAACTGCACCGACGGCGACGGCGTGCAGGAGTTGAACAACGCCGCCACACTCAGTGTGGCCCAGATCCCCGGATATTCGGGTTCGACGACACCCGCGATCCGGTACGCATCGGGGGCAGCAAGTCCCTTCTGCACCGGTGACATGTCGTACGACAACACGAACAATCCCTGGACAGTGTGGACGCTTCGTTCGCCCGATATCTCGACGTGGGACCCGACGAACAACCCGATCGTGTGCCAGGCGCAGTTCCCCGGCATCTATCCCGAACGGACAAACGATCAGCCCAACGGTCCCAGCGATTCGCCGAATTTCGCGCACCTGTCGAACCTACTCAAGGCCAACACCAACTACCCCGGTGTGAGTCCGGCGATGAAGTTCTCACAGTTCTTCCGGCAGTGGGTAAACCTGTGCACCGTCAACAATCCGATTCAGGGCACCTACTTCCTGCAGGTGCAGACGGCGAAAAAGATCGATGGGACGACAACTCCCGCTGGTGGGGGTGCCAATCGCTTCTCGATCCGCGCCGGAGTGGGGACCAACTACGCGTCCAACAACGGGTTGCACGTCTACGGCAACGCCAAGATGGGCGCCTACGCGAATGCCACCGGTGCCAACACGACCTTCTACCTCACCCGGGTCTTGCCCGGTGAAGCCGGTAAGACGCTGGTGCTGAACTTCTTCGACACCGGTGACGCCTCGACAGCAGGCGATCTCTCCATTGTCCCCCCAGCCGACGGAAACCTGACCGGAGGCGTGTTCTCCAACTGCACCTATACGCAGCCACCGGGTAACGCCACCGGGCCTCCATTTGGAACGTTCACGGCAACCAGCGCAGGGTGCAAGATCACCGGCGTCACCAATTCCGGTACGCACAGCTACAACGGGCAGTGGGTGACGTGGGAGATACCGATCCCCAACAACTACACGTGCGACACGGCCAGCGCGACCGGATGTTGGGCGAAACTCAAGTTCGCCTACCCGGCAGGTACCACTGTCAACGACACGACGACGTGGAGCGCGTACATCCTCGGCGAGCCCGTGAGGCTCATTCAATAGCGCTCAACTCGCGGTCGCGTGCTGCAATGGGCGGGTGCCGTGGTGCGACGACTGTGATCGGTTCCTCTCACCGTCGACGGTGAAGGTCGACGGCACCTGCCCGTCGTGCGGGCGGGTCGTCGATCCCGGTCACGCCCACCCGGTCGGCGTGAAGGCGGTCGACGCGAAGACTGCCGTCGACGCCGATGACGACGAGGACCTGCCGCCGATCCCGTGGCACCTGTGGCTCCTCGCGGGAGCGTTGGCCGTCTACCTCGGGTACCGCGCCATGCAGGGCATCGAGTGGCTCGTCGGCGTGCTCGTCGCCGTCGGCCCCCGCTGACCCGTCCAAACCCGCGCGTCCTGACACGCAGGCGTGCCGAATGGCGCGGTTTCACCGAGCGGAGGGCCGCGAACGCTCCGTCTACACTACCGTCCGCGGCTCAGGCCGTGTACGGGCTGTGGCGCAGCTTGGTTAGCGCGTTGGTCTGGGGGACCAAAGGTCCCGGGTTCAAATCCCGGCAGCCCGACTCTAAAAGTGCAGGTCAGAGGCCTGTTCGGTGATCAGGAGCCTCCTCCGCCACCTTCCCTGCTAATAATCTGCTAAGAGAATTTCTGCGGGAAGGGCTGGAGATGGCGTCGTTCGTGAAGCGTGCGTCGGGCACGTGGGCCTACGTCGTGAGCGGCTCGCGTGATCCGTCGACCGGGCGCTACGCGCAGCGCTGGGTGTCGGGCTTCCGCACCAAGAAGGAGGCCGTGGAGGCCTACGAGCGAGAGATGGCCGATCGTCGCTCGGGTCGTCACGTGCCGCCATCGCGCCTCACCGTGGGGGAGTTCCTGGTGTCGCGGTGGCTGCCGGCGGTGGAGGGATCGGTGCGGCCTTCCACGTTCGCCTACCACCGCTATCGGGTGGAGCGGACCATCGTCCCTGCGCTCGGTCGGATCGCGCTCCAGGAGCTGGGCGCCGACGATCTGGAACGTTTGTACGCGCAGCTGCTCAAGGGGGGGCGCATCCGGGGTGAGGGCGGCCTCTCGCCGCAGTCGATCCGCCACATCCACGCGACGATCCGGCGCTCGCTCAACGACGCGGTGCGCTGGAAGCTCGTCCAGCACAACGTCGCGATCGGTGTCCGGATCCCGAAGGCGACCCAACCGGAGATGAAGGTCTGGTCGCCGGAGCAGCTGGGCATCTTCCTCGATCATGTGCGGGACGACCGGCTGTTCGCCGCGTGGTTCCTGCTCTGCACCACAGGGTTGTGGCGCGGCGAGGTGTGCGGGCTCATGTGGAGCGCGGTCGATCTCGACCGCGGCACGTTGAACGTGGTGAAGACGATCGTGTCGGTCGCGTACCGGCTCGAGGTAGGAGAGCCGAAGACGGCGAAGGGGCGTCGCAGCATCGCGCTGGATGCGGCGACGGTCGCGCAGTTGCGGGCCCATCGGGTCCGTCAGCTCGAGGAGCGGGTCGCGTGGGGAGGCGCGTTCGACGACCAGGACCTCGTGTTCTGCAAGGAGGATGGCTCCCCGGTCCACCCGGAGCGGCTCACGATCATGTTCGGGCGGCTCTCCGAGGCCGCCGGTTTGCCGCACATCCGGTTGCACGATCTGCGTCACTCGTACGCGATGGCGGCACTCGCGGCAGGGGTTCCGGTGAAGGTCGTGAGCGACCGTCTCGGGCATGCCAACGTCGGTATCACCAGCGACCTCTACCTGCATGTCCCCGACGAGATGGACCGCGACCGCGGCTGAGCGGGTGGCCGATTCGATCCTCAAGGGTCGGCGGTGATGTGCACGTCGTTCAGAGGTCGACGACGAGTCCTCGCTCGGCCTGCGTCGGTGGCGTGAGGGTCTGCACGGCCCACCGGAGCTCGCGGTGCGCGGCTCGCCACGCCTCGGCGTCGGCGGGGGAGGGGCCGAGCGGGTTGCGAGCATCGGTGACGTCGTGCGTGGTCCGGTACCGCTCGACGGCGATCGCGGCGCGCTGCCAGAGGTGTTGGCGGCTCGGTTCGCTGGGATAGGGCCGAGCGCCCGGAGGTGTTCGGGCGGGTGCGTCGCCTGCACCTGCACGAGGTGGATGAGGGAGCCCTCGATGCGCGCCTCGAGCTCGTCGAGGCGGTCGAGGTCGTCGTGATGGACATGTCGGTAGCGGGTGCGCCGGCGCTGTTGGTCGACGGCGCGGTCGAGGGCTCGTTCGACGTCGTGGAGTCGGCCGCTGGTGGTGTCGAGGCCCCGCTAGGCGGAGCGCGCTCGGGATCGGCGCCGTGGTCTTTGGCGCGACGGGTCGCCAAGGCGGCGGTCTCGGCGGCCTTGGGGGAGTGGAGCCCTCGGGCGTCGAGCTCGTCCTGGATCTCGTGGCGGCGGGTCGAGAACACCTGGCAGAGCTCGGGACTGATGCCGACGATCTCGGCGGCGCCCTTGTGGACGGGTCCCCACTCGATGCCGAGCCGGCGGGTCAGCTCGTGGCGCAGGTGCGCCTTGTAGAGGTAGCCGGCGGTTCGTGCTTGCCAGAGCAGCGCCTTCCCGTCGAGCGCTCGCCACTTCCCGTCCGCGCAGTGGGCGATGTTGGCGACCAGGACGTGGGTGTGCAGCTGCGGCTCACCCGCGCGGCTGGAGCGGTGCATGGACGCGGCTGAGACGAAACCATCCACTGCCACGATCTCCTGACCGTCGACACCGCGCCGTGACCGACACCCGTCGCGCTCCAGCCACGCCAGGGCCGCGTCGACCGCAGCGTCGTGCGCGGCGCGCACCTCATGGGCGGTGGTCGGGATCTCCGAGTCCCCACAGCACCGACACGAACTTCGGCGCCGAAAAGGTGAGATCGAAACCCGGGACCCGGTCCTTACGGAGCTGGCCGAGCCGTGTCCCGGCAAGCGGGTGCCGGCCACTCAACACCGCGCGGAGATCTTCGGCGTCGACGCGGCCGGCGAGGCCGAGGTGCTTCGTGGCGCCGCCCGTCCAGGCTCCCGGCGATTCGCCGCGTCCCATGTAGTAGTCCTCGAGCCCGTCGGCCACCGTGTCGAGGTAGTACTGCTCCTGACCCGACGCGATCTTCGAGACGCTTAGCACCCGCGCCTCACCCTTGCCGTGTCGGGCATCGAGGATGCATGGGTGTGCCATGAAGGCCGGGATGTCGCGCGGAGGACTGGGAGCTGCGCGGCCTCATGTCGTCGTCGAGAAGAGGTCGAGGGTCTCGGAGGTCGAGGGGTCGCGCTTGCGTGAGCGTGACGGTGCCGATCGCATGGGCTGGGAACTGGGATCGCGAGGTGCGTCGATTCCGGAGACCGGGAGGCGCACCTCGTAGCGGCTGGCCGCGAAGCGCGACGTGGTGGTCTCGCGATTCGTGTGTGCCACCACCAACCCGGCGCGCCGCAAGACGCCCAGGGCGGCCGCCGCCCGGTCCTTGCCGATGCCGAGTCGGCGGGCAAGGTCGCGCGCGTTCGTGACCGCGGACCACACCCCTGCTCTTCGGCGCCGGCGAGCGCGAGCACTTCGAGCACCGACCACGCCACCGCACCGAGCTCGCGGCGCGCTCCTTCCGAGCTGCCGTCGATCACGAGTGCTGGCCCGCTTCCGTCGACGACGATCCGGATCCCGGCGTTCACGACACGTCCGGCAGTCGCGACGGCAGGCCCAGCAGCGCTTCGATCGCATGCTTCGGTACCACGATCCGATGCCCGAGCCGCACGTGCGGCAGCACCCCCCGAGCAACGAGCTCGTACGCATGCGTGCGCGAGATCGCCAGCAGCTTTGCCGCCTCCGGCACCGTCACCACCATCGCCGTACGATCCGAACCCGCCATCAGGTCTCCTCCGCGTCCGCTCAGCTCCACCAAGGGCGACGGCACCCCGGCAGAGCCATGGCGTCCGGGAGGGCCGTCACCCTCCGCAAGCCGCTCCAACCGATCGCACTTCGCGGGCGTATGGATGTATGGAGCGGCAACGCGCCCGCTTTCGGTGCTCTGCCGCGCCGCTCGACGAGCTCACCTCGCGAACCTTGATGATCCGAAGAGCGGCCGAGAACCTGCTCTCCGACGCAAACGGGATGTCCACCGGGAGGTCGAGTGGGAGGTCGAGCGGGAGGTGGAGCGGGAGACGGGGTGGATTCAGTTCCTCAGGGCGGAGCGCACAGGGAACCGGCGAGTCAGTCGAGCAGGGGCGCATATCAGACCTGCAGACCTGCGTCCCAGAACGGCACTTCGGGGACAGGCTCGCGGCTCGCGATTCAGCCAGCGTTCGGAGCCGATTTCGCTTTGGCGTGTTCGGAACGTCGGGTGGCTTCGCTGGCGAGCTCGGCCCGTGTCGATACGCCGAGCTTCGAGAAGATGTGGCTGAGGTGGATCTTCACGGTGCCTCGCGCCACGAATAACCGCTCGGCGATTTGGGGATTGGTGAGGCCCTCCGACGCGAGCGCGACGACTTGAGTCTCCATCGGGGTCAACGCGTCCCATCCCGACGACGGTCGTTTGCGTTCGCCGCGTGCACGCGCTGGCATACGCGACCCCCTCGTCGATCGTGAGCGCTTCGCCCTCGGCCCAGGCGGTTGCGAGCTCCTCGGCGCCGAGCGTCTCCTGGAGGAGAGCAACGCACGCGTCGTAGCTTGCGACGTCGACCGGCCGTCGCGGCAAGGCCGTGTGATCCACGGACCTTCGACGCTGCGGCCAGGAGTCGAGCCGACTCCCGGGCGCTCTCGCCGTCGGCTGCGAGTTGGGCCAAGGCTTCCAAGGAGTCGACGACGCCGGGGAGGAATCCATGCCTGTGGCGCACGGTCAGCGCTTCGTGATGCAGGTGCTCGGACTCACGAAGCTGCCCGCGATGTCGAGCGAGCAGGGCAAGGTGGTACGTCGTCGCGGCTGACAGCCACGGGTTGTCGAGCGGCGGGCCGGCATGGAGTCGCGCGGCCTCGAGCGCGTCACCAGCGGCCTCGTCGTCGCCGAGCGCGATGTGCGCGGCTCCCCGCAACATCGATGACCAAGCCGCCCAGATCGGGACGATGAACACTTCCTCGGCGAACGAGAGCATCTCGAGGTCCGCGAGGGCCGCTTCGGCGTCGCCCAGACGGAGCGCGAGGGTGGCGGACGCGATCACGGTGGGCTCGTCGGCGGGGAAATCGTCGGCGGTTGCGGGTCGGCTCAATGCGTCGAGCCGGCGGGCCGCGGCTTCGTGTTCACCGGCGAGCGAATCGACCTCGACGAGCCAGGACGAGGCGATCGAGCCGGTCGCGGGATCGCCGACCGTCCGGCAATCTTCGATCGCGAGCTCGAACTCGTGTCGAGCGGTACCGAGATCCCCGCGGTACAGGGCGATGAAGCCGTCGCCAGTTCGACACCAGGCGCGAAAGAAGAGGTTGTCGAGCTTCTGCGCCACGTCGTGGAGCCCGTTGATCGTCGCACGAGCCGGATCCAGCGCGTGCTGGGTCATCAACGCGGCACTCAACATCTTGAGGCCGTCGGCGACGGCCCACGGATCGTCGATCTCGCGACCCAACGCGATGCTGCGCCCCAGGGTGGCGAGTGCTCGGCTCGGATCGAGGAACACCTCGGCGTAGCCGATCGTGTTGAGCGCGCGTGCCTGCGTCCAGGTGTCACTGGTTGCTTCAGCCAACGCGAGCGCTTCGGGCGCGCGCTGGAGCATGGTTCCGTAGTCGTGTGCGTACAACGCGACGTGCGCCGCTCCCCAGAGGGCGCGGGCTCGGACGGGGGTTTCGGGGCCGTCGGCTTCGAGCGCTCGCGCAAACCAGTGCACGCCCTCGGCAAGGTGGCCGCGCAGCTCGAAGAACAGCGCGAGCGCCGTGACCATCCTCAGCATCGTCTCGTGTGCACCGCTCGCCTCGGCCCAGTCGAGGGAGGCGTTCAGGTTATCGTGCTCGCCGTCGAGCCGAGCCAGCGTCGCCGGTCCCTCACCGGTCACGAAGGTGGGGGCGGCCTTCTCGGCGAGGCGGAAGAAGACGCCGAGATGACGGTCACGAACACCGGCGCTCTCACCCGATTGCACGAGCCTTTCGCTCGCGTACTGGCGGATCGTCTCGAGCAGGCGGTACCTGCTCCATTGGTGGTCGAACTGCACGAGGGACTTGTCGGCGAGGCGGGTGACCAGTTCGAACACTGCATACGAATCGACGAGATCATCGGCGCACACCGCCTCGGCGGTCTCGAGTGTGAAGCCGCCGGAGAACACCGAGAGCCGGCGCAGCACCGCGCGTTCCTGGTCGTCGAGCAGCTCGTGACTCCACGCAACCGATGCCTCGAGCGTCTGCTGGCGGGGCATGACGGTTCGACCGCCGCCGGTGAGCAACCTGAAGCGGTCGTCGAGCGCTTCGGCGATGCGAGCCGGCTGCATCATCCGAACCCGTGCCGCGGCAAGCTCGATCGCCAACGGGAGATGATCGAGTCGCGTGCAGATCCGTCTGATGGCCGCGAGCTCGCCGGCGTCGGGATCGAATCCGGCACGAGCCTGCCGTGCCCGTTCGACGAAGAGCGATTCCGCGGTTTCAGCGTCGAGCGAGGGAACGCGCCACGAGATCTCACCCGGGATGCCGAGTGGCTCGCGGCTCGTTGCGATGATCCTCAGCCGCGGAAGCAGGTGCAGGAGTTGGGTGACGAATGCGGCGGTGGCGTCCAGCACCTGCTCACAGTTGTCGAGCACGGCCAGGAGATCGAGGTCGCCCAACTGTTCCGGCAGGGTCTCGGTCCAGGGCCGGCCGTGGTCATCACGATGACCGAGGCCGGACGCCAACGCGAGCGGCACGAGCGCGGGATCGCTGAGTGGTGCGAGCTCGATCCACCGCACCCGTCCCGCGAAGTTCTCCGTCTCGCGTCGGCGACGTGCAGAGCAAGTCGCGTCTTGCCGCAACCGCCGGAACCGGTGAGCGTCACGACCCGATGGCGGTGCAGCGCGTCGCGCACGTCGGCCACCTCGCGCTCACGACCCACGAAGGTCGTGAGCGCGACCGGTAGGTTGCTGCGAGTCGCGTCGCCCGAGCGCAACGCCGGGAAATCCACCGCGAGGTCAGGGTGGCAGAGCTGCCACACGTGCTCGGGTCGTACCAACCCCTTGAGCCGGTGGGTGCCGAGATCGCGCCAGGTGACGCCATCGGCGGGAGTGTCGATTAGCACGTCATGGGTCGAGTCGGAGACGACGATCTGGCCGCCGTGCGCAAGCGACCGCAACCTCGCGCACCGGATGATGGCGGGTCCGGCGTAGTTGCCTTCGAGTTCGCCCCCGCCCGGACGTGGGACCCGTTCGCTGCGGAGTTGGGCCTCGCCCGTGTGCAACGCCATGCGGATGCGGAGCGGTCGATCACCCGGCCACACTTCGTCCGTCAATGCCCGCTGGATGTCGAGCGCCGCCGCGAGTGCATCGGACGTGCGGGTGAACACGGCCACGACGCTGTCGCCTTCACCCTGCTCCAATGGCCGCGAACCGCCGTGCAGCACAATCGCCGCGTCGAGCAGTTCGTAGTGTCTGCCGATCGCCAACGCCGCAGCATCGCGATCGGCTTCCCACATCGGCGTGGATCCCTCGACGTCACTGAGCAAGAAGGTGACGGTTCCGGTCTGGAGCTGCGCCTCGGCTCCGAGTCGGTCCTCGTTCACGGTTCCGAAGTCTGCCAGGTCGTCGCTCGTCGTCATACCGCCATCTTGCGGAGCCCAAAGCCCTTCTACATCTGCCACATGGCATATCCAGGCCCGTGGCACGACAGCGACCGCCCACAAAACGCCGGCTGGGCGCCCACTAGCGCGCGGATGCGCATTGTGGTGCGAGTCCTCGTTGGAGCGTTGCGGGGAGGCGAACATGGCCGGATGATTGAAGAAGAGGCACGACGGAGGATCGCCGCGGCGCGCGTTGGGCGACTGGCGTCGGTGGATGCGAACGTGCGCCGCACGTCGTGCCGATCTGTTTCGCGATTTCCGGTGATCAAGTGGTGTCGGTCGTCGACGGGAAGCCGAAGCGGACGTTGCAGCTGCGGCGACTGGAGAACGTGCGTCGGACCCCAGATGTTCAGTTGATGGTCGATTACTACGACGACGACTGGTCATTGTTGTGGTGGGTACGGATCTCGGGCCGTGGCCGAGTGATTGAGCACGGCAGCGCGCGCGAGGACGCAGTCGACCTGCTAGCCGCGAAGTACGGTCAATATCGCGAGGATCGCCCCACGGGGCCCGTGCTGCTCATCGAGATCACCCGGATCAGCAGTTGGCAGGCAGCTACCAGCTGAATGCGGCGGCGTCGCACTGAACGGCGCGAGTGTCCCCGATCGCCGGCTCGAGGCCCTCGTCGATCTGCCCGCGTGTTCTGGCGCACAGAGGCCACCACCTTGTTGGTCCACACGCTTCGGGCAGGTCACACTCCCCATCGCGGTGCCTGTCGCCCTTCGGAGCGCTCGGGGGGACGAAGATGGCCGGATGATCGAGGAAGAGGCGCGGCGGAGAATCGCCGCGGCGCGAGTTGGGCGGCTCGCGTCTGTCAGTCCGAACGGGCGGCCGCACGTGGTGCCGATATGTTTCGCGATGTCCGGTGATCGGGTCGTGTCAGTCGTCGACGGGAAGCCGAAGCGGACGGTGCAGCTACAGCGACTGGAGAACGTGCGCCGGACGCCCGATGTCCAGTTGGTGGTCGATCATTACGACGACGACGACTGGTCGTCGTTGTGGTGGTTGCGGATCTCGGGGCGTGGCCGGGTGATCGAATACGGCAACGAGCGCGAGGAGGCAATCGATCTGCTGGTAGCCAAGTACCGGCAATATCGCGAGCATCGACCGACGGGGCCCGTGCTGCTCATCGAGATCGCCCAGATCAGCAGTTGGCAGGCAACAACCAGCTGAATGCCCGCGTCGTTCGACCGAACAGCACGAGAAATGTCCTCGACCGCCAGGTAGATACCGCGTCGATCTGTCGGCGCGTTCTGGCGCGCCTCGGACGCTATGCGTCCACGCATCTCGGCAGTTCTGGCGTGTTCCGAAGACCATGTCGCGGTGCGTCGTGGTGACGCCGTCTGATAGCGCGTCGCAAGGTCGGTGGTCTGTGTCTTGGCGAAGCTGTAGTCGGGAGCCGGGCCACGCAGCCGCTCTCCCGGTCGGGAGCGCTACGCGCAGTCGAGCCTCTCCTCCTCGATAACCCGACTTTGCCGTCGCGTTTACGATCCTGCGTGATGCGGACATTGACCGACGACGAGATCCAGGCTGCGGCCGACCTCTTCGTCGACGCGCGGCGAGGGACGGCGCGCGCTCGCCGCGCTCCCTGCCGATGTCGCGCCTGAGCACATGGGCGACGTGCAGCGGATCATCAACGCGGTGAGCGCCCGGGTTGATCGGCGGATCGATGGCTGGAAGGTGTACACGCTCTACAAGCCCATGAACCCGCCGGTGTACGCGCCTATCTACGAGGTGTTCCCGAGCGGTGCGGAGATCCCAGCCGGCATCTCTCCGGCGCGGCTGATCGAACCGGAGATCATGTTTCGCGTCGACCGCGACTTGCCGCCGCGCGACGTGCGGTACGACGCCGACGAGCTCGCCGATGTGGTGACCGCGGTGGTCGGCTTCGAGATCATCGGGTCGCGGTTCCGCAGCGATGGGTCGGCGAGCGGCGGGGGTTCGCTCTACGGCGCGTTGTCCGACCACCTGGCCAACGGCTGCATCGTCGTCGGCGACTCGGTTCCCGCCTGGCGCGACGTCGCGTTCGAAGACGTGCACCTCCGCATGTGTGAGGGTGACCGCGAACTGGTGTCGATCGTGGGTTGCCATCCGTTCGACAACCCCTTCTTCCCGGTGGTAGTGGGCCTGAACCGTCTGCGCCGTCACCACGGAGCGCGGGCGGGCGACGTCATCGTGACCAACTCGTCCACGAGCTTCTTCCCGGTCGAGGCGGGCACCCTCGTGCGCGCGGAGTACGAGGGCGTCGGCGCGGTCAGCGCTACCTTCGCTACACCATGACGATGCACGCCGCCCATCGTCAGGCGACCGCGTTTGCGTACCTCGACGGCAACGATCGGCGTTCGCCGCTGCAACGCAGAACGCGCGCTCAGCCGAGTTGACGCGCCATAGTGCCCGGAGCGGCGTCATCTCGCCATGCTCAGCCGCACAGATCAGCGCTGCGCAGCGTCCCCGAACGCCGGCTCAGCACTGCGTCGATCTGATCTGCGGTCTATTGAGTGCGGGCCGCAGTGAAGTATCCGCCCGTCACATCGAGGAGTTCCCGTCCGCACGCTTGGGCGAACGCCGATCGGCCGATCGATTCCACGTTCCATCCGCGTTGACGGAGCCACTCGGTGGGGTCCTCGCCGAGACCACCGTGCCACATCGCCGCGATTTTCTCCATGCCTGCCATGTCGCGCACCTGCTGAACGGTTGACTCGTGGCCAGGCAGGTCGTGATCGAACGACAACTGACTCTCGCGTGCGGAGAGAGCGGTCACCTCCGTCAACAGTCGCGCCGCGTCATCCTGTGAGAGGTAGACCAGCAGTCCCTCCGCGATCCACGCGGACACGCGATCCGGTTCGAAGCCCGCAGCGGTCAGCTGAGCGGGCCAATCCTCTCGAAGGTCGACGGGAACGACGTGGCGATCACACCTCGGCGATGCACGTTGCTCCGCGAGCACTTGTTCCTTGAAGGCGAACAGCTCCGGAAGGTCGAGTTCGAACAGGTGCACGTCATTGGGCCAGTCGAGCCGAAAGGCGCGGGCATCGAGCCCGGCAGCGAGGAGTACGACCTGCTGGCATCCCGCGATGGATGCAGCTTCGAGTTGGTCGTCGAAGAATCGTGTGCGGATCGCGACTGCAGTGATGCCGGCTTCTACGAGAGCGGCGAGTTCCGTGTCGTCAGCGAGCGTGGGAACATCGGGGAGGAGAGGAGGAGCCGCGGCGACAAACGCTGCTGCGTACGGATCGTTGACGAGACGGTCGGGCCGAAGACTCTCCTCTGCCCGCATCTCTGCCGCACCGAGAGCTGTATCGCTGACCCCGCCCAGCAGCTCGTTCGGATCCGAGTCCATACCCCACATCGTGCTTCGCGACGTTGTTGACGTGCCACCGAACCTCGCGCCGTGCCGCCTCTCCGCAGCGCGAGGCCGCGTCCGACGAAGCAGGTGTGCCGGGCGCGAAGATCCTGGCATGCCCCGACGGGACTTCGACATCGACGAGTTCCTTGGTCAACCTTTGACCGCGCGTCTCGCGAGCGGGGGTCCGGCCGTGCGGCCGGTGTGGTACCTCTGGGAAGAGAGGTCGTTCTGGATACTCACCGGACCCTGGAGTCACGTCCCCGCGGAGATCACCAACAGTGCAGGCGTCGCGCTGGTGATCGACACTTGTGACCTAGCGACTGGTGAGTGCCTTCAGGTCGTGGTCCATGGAATGGGTGAGCTCCTGCCCTTCGATCAGCAGCGAGGGCAGCGAATGCTGGAGCGCTACCTCGGGTCGGAGCTGTCGACCTGGGACCCACGGTTCCATCGCTACCTTTTGCACGAACCGGATGCCCTCTGGCTCAGAGTGTCGCCTCACTCGTTGACAGCGCGTGATCTCTCGTTCGCGCCTTCGCTGCGGCAACAGCGCGACTGATGAGCACGCCCCGAACGCCGGTTCGGCGCCCGCGGCGATCTGCGCGCGTGTTCTGGCGCGCGACAGAGGCATGCGCGCCGACGCATCTCGGCAGTTCTGGCGCGGGGATCAGGTTCGCTGCTCGGTGATGAGAGGACGCGGATCGAAGGTGACTTCAATGCTGGTGATCACCCCATCAGCGACCTCGCACCAGTTCGCCGCGCGAACTGTGGACCCGCTGCGCAGCTCGAAGCGAAACCAGGTGAGCACATAGGGACCGTCGGACACGATGTGATCGACAGTGATGTCGCGGAACAACCGCGAAGACCGAGCCAGCGAAGCCGCATGGTCATGCGCGCCATGAACTGTGGCCAATGGGCCGATCGCTGAGACGGAATCGTCGAGCAGGGTCTCAAGATGCTCGGCATCGCCACGACGCCACGCGGCGAAGTACTCCTGCACGAGTGTGAGTTCGTCCACGCGTACAGAATGCCCGACGCGGAGCAGATATATGGGGCCCTCCGGTGCGTCAGTCGGTCAGTTCGGCGATTCAGTCGTTCGGCGGACGCTGAGCCACGTGGCTCGGGACGGGTCCACCCGTCCCAAGCCGTTGTGGCGGTGATCCTCCGGGGTTGCTTCTGCTTTATCTGTCGTGGCTGGCCTGGGTGAACCAGTACGGTCCGTCCCACGTACAAGGGCTGCCGGCGGGGCGGCAGTTGACCAAGACGGCCGCGTGGAACCCGCTGAGCTGGCCGCTACCACCGGAGAAGAAGAGCGGGCCGAGCCACGTCGTGAGATTGAGTTGGACGTGGCCGTAGGCATCGTTGTTGCCCGGGCCGTCGACGACGAGGTCGCTGCTCAACACGCCTTGCGCAAAGGCTGGGTTGGTGTAGACGACCTTCGTGCCGGGGCTGATCGCGTTCAGGTTCGACCCGGTGATCGTGCAGAACCCACCGGCTTGGCCGGAGAACTCATGGCACTCCTTCGTGATGTGAAGCCATCCGATCCGCGGCGTACCGGTGTTCTCGGCAGTGCCTGCGGTGGCGAACGCTCCGACCATGATGACGGCCAGGAGCAATCCGAGGATTGTCTTCGCCGTGTAACTCTTTCGCTGCGGTGATTGCAGCGCGGTCATGACGTGCTCCATTGTTTTCATTGGTCTCCCATCTGGGTTGCGGGTTCGACAGGTCGTCTCGCTGACGGTCTCGAGGACGCGGAGGAGGGCGAGGCAGTCGCTGAAGGACTCCACTGCGGCCTCGTCTTCGAGACACACGGTGGCCATGGGTCGCCTTTTCCCGACGGGGCGACCGGCCCAATCAGGCTCGAAGTCGATCAACCGACGCATCGGTACGAAATCGATGTGCGTGGTCGGGAGAGGACCGGTACTAGCGACAGGGCTGTGGGGTTGTCGGGATCGATCCGATCGCGGCGCGAGCTTCGGGTGAGAGTCCGCTCGTGACGGTGGTCGCGTCCTGGGTGCCGACACGAGAGAACACCGCGGCGAGAGTCGCCGGATCAGGACTGGCCGGCACGGTCGACGTCCCCGCGCTGGCCAGCGCACTGCTCTTGAGCAGCGCTCGCGTCTGTGGGGAGAGCTGGTTCGTGACCCTGCCCGCGTCGGCGGTCGGCATCGCGGTGACCACGGTGAAGAGCGCGCCGCCGTCCCCGCTACAGGTGGTGTGTACGGTGGCCATTGGCGCCGCGGCGGGCGGGCTCGACGCCCGGCTCGACGTCGACGAATCGGTCTCGGTGATTGCGACGATCGCGGCGCCGGCGACGAGACCGACGACGAGCGCCACGACGGCCACAAACCAGGTCCGCGATCGGTGTTCAGGGACAGTCGGGCTGGTGACGACCTCGGTGCTCATGGATCTCTCCTCGGTTCCGGCCCGGCTTCGGGCTCGCCTCCGAGGATCCGCCGTCATGGTCGCCGGGGGGTCGCCGCTCGGTCGCCGCTGAATCGCGGCGCCCGCTCGCCCAGTCACACCGGATCACGTCAGCTACGCGGTCGACCTCATTGAGCACAAGACCAGCCACGTTGGGCAGGGCTTTGGTCGTCGCTGAGGGGTGGAGCGTGGGACCATCGTGTGATGGTGAACCGCGCGGGCGGTGTCGTGTTTCGGGTGCTGGGCCGGGTGGAGGTCGTCGCGGGCGAGCGCGCGGTCAGCCTCGGCAGCGCGCAGGTTCGGCTGCTACTGGCGACGCTATTGGCGGATGCGAACGTCGTGGTTTCGACGGATCGCCTCGTCGAGGCGCTGTGGGGCGACGCGCCGCCCGCGAGGGCGTCGAGCTCGGTGCGGAAGCTCGTCTATCGGTTGCGTTCGTTGCTCGGCCACGGTGCGGACGAGCTGGTGGTCACGCGGGCGCCGGGATATGAGGTGCGCGTCAGTGAAGAGACGTTCGACGCGGCACGGTTCGAGGGCCTCGTGTCGCTTGCGCGCGAGGTGTCGAGTGGCGGAGACCCGGCGAGGGCACTCGGATTGTTGGATGAGGCGTTGGGATTGTGGAGAGGACCGGCGTTCGGGGAGTTCGCGTCTGCGGAGTTCGCGTGTGTCGACGCGGCGCCGCCTGGAGGAGTTGCGGTGGGTCGCGACGGAGGACCGCGTGGAGGCGAGGCTGGCGTTGGGGGCTCACGAGGAGCAGGTGGGTGAGCTCGAGACGTTGGTCGGCGAGTCGCCGTTCCGGGAGCGTTTGTGGGGAGAGTTGATGCTGGCGTTGTATCGCTCGGGCCGTCAGGCGGAGGCCCTCCGGGCGTACGGGCGGGTCCGGAGCCTCTTGGGCCAGGAGTTGGGGATCGAGCCGGGGCTGGCGTTGCGCAGTCTCGAAGAGGCCATGGTGTTGCAGAAGCCGGAGTTGGACTGGGCGCCCGTGCATGAGATTGCACCGCGCCGGGCCGAGGACGGGATCCCGCGCAACAACCTGCCGCGTCAGGTGACGACGTTCGTCGGACGCGAGGCGGAGATCGCGTCGCTCGCCGGGTTGGTCTGTCGGTCGTCGCTGGTGACGCTGACCGGGTGTGGGCGGGGTCGGCAAGACCCGACTCGCGCTCCAGATCGCGGCGGAGGTCATCGACGAGTTCCCCGACGGTGCGTGGTTGTGCGAGTTCGCGCCGGTCACCGACCCGGAGGCAGTGTGGGAGACCGTTGCGGCGTGCCTGCGGGTGCAGCCGCTGCCGGGTCGGACGCTGGACGAGTCGGTGCTCGACTATCTCGCGACCAAGCGGCTGTTGTTGGTGCTCGACAACTGCGAGCATCTCCTCGATGCGGTCGCGCGCCTGGTGGATGCGATCGAGCAACGAGTGCCCAGACGTGTCGCTGCTGGCGACGAGCCGGGAGGGCCTCGGGTTGGCGGGGGAGCGGATCGTCGCGGTGCCGCCGCTCGGTGTCCCGGCCGGTGATGCGGACGTGGACGAGGTGAGGCGGGCGGAGGCGGTGTGTCTGTTCTGGGATCGGGCGAGCGCGGCGAAGCACGACTTCGCGCTCACCGACCGCAACGTCGGTGCCGTCGGGGTGTTGTGTCGACGCCTCGATGGGATCCCGCTCGCGATCGAGCTGGCGGCGGCGCGGGTGCGGTCGCTGTCACCGGAGGATCTCGTCTCCCGCCTCGATCAGCGGTTCAAGCTCCTCACGCACGGCAGTCGCGCGGCACTGGAACGCCACCAGACGCTGCGGAGCACGATCGACTGGTCCTATGACCTGCTCACCCCGACGGAACGTCATGCGTTGCAACGGCTGTCGGTGTTCGCGGGTGGCTGTGATCTTGGCGGCCGCGGAAGCGGTGCTGCCCGACGACGACCTCGACGCGGCCGGATGTGGTCGACGTGTTGGGTCAACTGGTGGACAAGTCCCTCGTCGTCGTCGACGACACCGACGGCGGGGTGCGTTACCGCCTCCTCGAGACCATCCGCCAGTACGCGCGGGAGCGCCTCGACGCGAGTGGCGATCCGGTCGGCGGTGCGACGTCGCCACGCCGACCACTACGTCGCGCTGGCCGAAGCGGCCGGTCCGCACCTGCGGGGCCGAGAACACCTCGAGTGGACCAGCGTCGTCGCCCGCGACATCGACAACTTCCGCGCTGCGCTCGACTGGGCGGTCGAGACACCCTCACCGGAGCACGCGCTGCGCCTGGTCGCCCCGCTGGCGGTGCAAGGCAGGATCGGCGAACTCGCGATGGAGCTGGGCCGCGACCGCGATCGCGATCCCCGGCGGCGACGGTCACCCGCTCTTTCCCGTGGTCGCCGCCTGGGCCGCGTGGGGCGCCACGATGGCGTCGCGATTTCGAGCGGGCCGCAGACCTCGTCGCTGCCGCGGAACGAGCCCAAGCGGCGCTCGGTATACGGCTTGGGTCCGTGGCGCGGGCTCAGGCGACCCTCGCGTTCTATCGCAATGACTTCGAGGAGGCACGACGTCACGCCGAGGAGTGGGTCGAGCTCGCGCGTGGCATCCGGGGACCCCTACGAACTCGCACACGCACTCATCATGCTCGGCGGCGCGCTCCAGATCACCGAACCGACGCTCGACGCCGCGATCGCCGACCGTTGACGAAGCGGTGCGCGTCGCCCGTGCCGCCGGCATCGACGCGGCGCTCGTCGATCGCCCTCGCAGTCGCTCGCGACTTGGCTCCCGCTCGAGGAGTCCGCAACGCGCGCTCGGCCTGCTCGACGAAGCCATCGAGATCGCCACCCGGATCGGTGACCGCCGGGGCGTCTCGAACGCGACGGCAGTCAAAGCGAGGATCGCGGCGCGACGTGGTGACTGGCGAACAGCCCTCCAAGGGGCCGTCGACGCCGCCGAACAGACGCTCGAACTCGGTGATCATGGAGTCGTGAGTAGGTCCCTCTACACGGCTGGTGTCGCGTTGTGCGCGCTCGGGTCTTGCGAGCCCGCGGCCGTCCTCTTCGGGAAGGCCGACGCGATGGCGGAACGATGGGGACTGGATTGGAGCCTCGAAATGCTCGCGGCGACCGACGCCGCCCTCCTCGAAGCCCTCGGCGAACAACAGGTCGCGACGCTCGCCGCACGGGGCGCCGCCCTCGACATCACCGACGCCGTCGCCTACCTACGCGCCGAAGCCGACCGGGCCCTCGCCGCGCCATAACGCGCGCCCGAACGATCACCAGCAGCCGCCCAGAGCGGTACGTCGGTGTGCTTCCCTGACACGACACGACGGCGGACTCGACGCGCCAGATTGCCCAGTGATGCTCGCATGGCCACCAACTCCACCGCGCAGAACGACGCGTCGAGGCGCCCTTAACGCCGGCTGGCGCGACTCTTGGTTCCGAACCGCGTGTTCGTCGCACGGCTCCGCGGTGAGCTCTACGAGAGACTTTCTCCCACAGAGAGACGTGTGACGTGCTCTCGCCGGTGAAGGGCGAGCGGTCCCAGTTGGCCCAGCGGTCGCGAAGCCTCATGCCGGCAAGGTTGGCCATCAGGTCGAGCTCGGATGGCCACACGTACCGGAACGGCGTCGTGAACTCGCGCACAGCTGACCCGTCGGCGAAGAAGTGGTGCGACGTGGCCTGCTGGGCGACGAGGTCGGTGTAACGGTCGTAGCCCAGGTAGCCCGGGGCGTGGGAGAACACACGGGCGTCTTCGCCGGGCGGGAGGCGGCGCAGGTCGGGAACCACGACCTCAATCAGGAAGTAGCCACCGGGTTCGAGGTGGGCGGCGGCGTTCGCAAAACACGCGACCTGTTGATCCTGAGTGGTCAGGTTGCCGATCGTGTTGAACACGAGGTACACGAGCTGGAAGC
>CAVWPI010000002.1:0-115870 GCA_963756895.1 uncultured Actinomycetes bacterium
TAAGGAGAAGATGCATCCCCCGCTACCCACCCTCAGCGCCTGGGTGGTGCCGAGTCTTACAGGCTTCGGCCACGACGGGCGGGGACCTGAGGCGGCGTCCGTCAAGCCGACGCCCCGCATGCGTCGAGCTCCTCCGCGTACGCAGACAGACGGATCTCGTAGCCGGTCGCGGCGCCATTGCTCGTCATGGGCTGTCCCGTGCTCTCCCATCGCCACATCCAGGGCATGACCTTGCGTCGAGGTGATCCAGCCGGAGCATTCGCGAGCTCGGTGCGAATCTCGGAGCGGAGCTCGAGCAAGTCGTCGAGGTCGCTGCATTCGACTTCGAGTGCGCGCTGCGCACCATCGGCTGCGGTCTCGTCGGCAAGCCGCAACGCACGCTCCATCCGATCGACTGCCGGAACCGGCTCGACCGGTTCGTATCCAGGCGTGTGCGCCATCCCGGTGCGGGATGCACGAGGTCCTCCGTCAGACGACACAGGTGGTCGACGACGGCCTGCTGGCTCGGATTGTTCGATCCACCCCACAGCTCGCGGATGCCATCGACGATCGCGGACCACGTGACGTGGCTGTATCGCTCACCAGCGTGGATCGGCTCGTACTCGTACGTCATCGGTCCGGTGAGGTAGGTGATGTCGAGTCGGGCCTGGGGGAAGTGGTGCGCCGCCAGCGTGAAGTACCCGGGCACCTGGTCATGACGATGGCTCCCGGCCTCGGTCTTGATCTCGATCATCCACAAACGGTCGTTCCAGATGACGCCGTAGTCCGGAGCGCCACCCCTCTCTGTTTCGTCTCGGCCCCGGAGTTCGAGCTGTCGACGAAGGCGCACTCGAGATCGAGCAGCTCTTCGGCGAAGCAACGCTCGTACAACCGGCCAAGGAACTCGAGGCCGACAGGCGCCGGGGCAGATCGAGTGTTCCAGCGTGGGTACGGCCCGTCGAGGATCAACGACGTGAGGAGCCGTTGAGCGAACTCTTGCTGCCCGATCTTCAGGCGGGTTGCCAGCGCAGCAGGTGCTTCGAACGTGTACATCGTCAGCTCCGCAGAGTCGTGATTCACAGCCAGTCTCCGTATCGCACCCGAGCCTCATCGAGATCGAGCGAGGTGTCGACGGGCAGGTCGTCGAACATCGAGAATGGGACGATCCCGCCCGCTCCTCCAGGGCGACGCAGAGCCGCCACAGCGAGGCGAACGTGTCGACCCGATCAGCACCGCCGCGCCCAGGCCGGACGGAGAGGAACACCCCGTCGGGGGTCACGTCGGCGATCAACGGTCCGTCGGACTGCCACGTGTGGCACGTGCAAGGACCCGGCCGTCGTGCCACAGCACCTCCGGCGTGCTGGGTCACCCGTGAGCACGAGGCCCGAGCAGAGATCGTCGACGATCCCGACCACGCTGAAGACCCATGCGTCGTCGGTGCGCGGTTCCGCAAGTGCGTCGTCGATTGACGTGAGCCCGCCCCACCGCTGGTCGCGAAGCCGGTAGGGGTCGTCGCCGGGAAGGACCCGAACGAGGTCGATGGCCCATCCCAACGCGTCGGCGTGGGGGGTTCCTGGCCAAAGGTTTCCCGGATATTCGAAGCTGCGGTCGCAAGCGCGGCAGGCCAGGTGCGGCTGCCCTTCGAACACGGTGCAACCTCCGGGCACGAAATCGTCGGAGAACTCCGTGACGAGGCTGTAGCAGGATCGGTCGGCTGTCGTCCGATCCACAGAACGGGCAGTGCGAGCGGCGCGCAGCCATCGTCAGGCCGCCAGGATGACATCGGCCGCGCACGGTGCGTGTACGGTGCGATGGAACTCATGCAGACGACGTGAGCAACCGCAGCGACGCGCGACCACATCGACGACGACACCGCTATTCTCGCGCCCGGCGGACGGACCGCGAACAGACCGTCGCCACTGCCGACGACGAGGCGGCCGTAGCGCTTCACCACGTGCTCGGGCGGTGCGAGCGACAGGAGCATGGTGCGGCACCGTCGCGCCCGTGCACCGTGTGACGGCTGCACGTCACGGGGAGATCGAAAGCGATCTTGGCCATGAGCCACGGGTTGGTGGCGACGATGACGTGGTCGCCCGCCTCCCAGTGCGCGAGCTCGAGGTATGCGGTGAACACGTCGAGCGTGGGTGCGGCCCCGGCACGCGGATCGCCCACGAGGTTCTCGAGGTCGACCAAGTGCAGACTGCATTCGGATGTCATCGAGGAAATGGTCATCGTGCTCCCGTTCGGTTGCGCTGGAGACAGCTTGAACAGGGGGTGTGACAGTTACATCACTGTGATTTCGCCGGTTTCGCCCTGAGTGCCGCCCTCAGCCGAAGCGCAGGGGGATCTCGCCGAAGGCGCGGGCCCAGATCGACGTGATCCGCCGCGGGGTGCCGTCGAGCTCGTAGTCGGGCAGCCGGGCGTGGAGCTCTTCGAACGCGACGCGTGCCTCGAGCCGAGCCAGGTTGGACCCGAGGCAGAAGTGGGTGCCGTGGCCGAACGCGAGGTGCTTGGTGATCTCGCGACGGATGTCGAAGCGCTCGGGTTCGGGGAACTCGCGCTCGTCGTGGTTGGCCGAGCCCCACACGAGCATCACCCTCGATCCCGACGGGATCACCGTGCCGTGGAGCTCCACGTCGCGCGTCGTCGTGCGGGGCAGGACCTGCGCGGGTGACTCGAGGCGGTTGATCTCCTCGACCGCGTTCGCCCACAACGACGGATCGCGCACGAGCATGGCGCGCTGCTCGGGATCGTTGGCCAGCAGCACCGTGCCGGAGCCGATGAGGCTGGCGGTGGTGTCGTTGCCCGCGAGCACCAGGAGGAAGCAGAAGCCGAGCAGCTCCTCCTCGGTCAGCTGCTGGCCGTCGACCTCGGCGGCGAGCAGCGCGCTCATCAGGTCGTCACGCGGTTCGCGGCGACGCTCGGCCAGCAGTTCGGCGAAGAGCTCGTAGCACTTGCCGAGCGAGTCGAGGTAGTCCTGCGGACCCTGGATCTCGAGGAACGAGTCGGTCCAGCTGCGGAAGTCGTCGATGCGGTCGTCGGGGATGCCGATCATCGTGCCGATCACCACGCTCGGCAGGACGGACGCGTAGTCGTGTTGCAGGTCGCACCGACCGCGTGCCGCGATGTCGTCGAGGAGGTCGCGCGCGATGGCGCGGGTGCGAGGTTCGATCTCCGCCACGCGCCTCGGCGTGAACGCCCGCGACACCAAGCGCGCGCAGCTGCGTGTGGCGCACCGGGTCGATGTAGATCATCTGAGGCAGGAAGTTGTCCGCCTCCGCGACCACGCTCGAGAACGTCTCCCAGTCGTTCACCGCGCGCCACACGTCGTCGAAGCGTGACAGCACGTACTGGTGGTTGGCCTCGTCGACGTAGACCGGGTGCTCGTCGCGCAACGTCCGGTAGACGTCCCAGATCTGCTCCTGGAACTCCGGCGTCGACGGGTCGTACACGAACTGCGAAGTCGAGAGCGCCATCGGCGTCACCTCCACGCGGTGGTGTCCGTGTCTACTACGACTTCGGCGGCCTCGCTCTCGCCGGCGAGCTCACGCGAGCACCGTGACGAATGTGGACGACGTGAAGGTCGCGCTCGCGACCTTCACGTCGTCGGGCTCGCGTCGGGGTCAGCCGGTGAAGGCAGGTTGCGCAGCCACCGCGGTGGCAACGGCAGCCGGCGCGGTCTGAGGCCTGGTCAGGGTCTCCGGGGAGACCTCGATCGGCACCGTCGTCGTCGGCGGGACGGTTGCCGGCGACACGCACGCGCCGAGCTCCACGGTCCCGGCTCCGGAGAACTCGGCATCGCCGTTGACGTTCAGGTTCGGCCCGAAGGTCAACGTGGCGGTGAGCGTCGGTCCCATGACCATCAGGATCGTCGTCGGGCCGGGGTCTCCAGCCTTGCCTTCGGTGTTGAGGAACGTGCGCGAGTCGGTGCCGGTGGTGACGGTGATGTCGGAGCCCGGGCGGACCGACTCGTTGTTGCCGATGTCGACGATCACCTGACACTCCAGCCCGACCGATGAGCTCGGCACGGCTTCGGTACCGAGGACGAGCTGACTGCCAGGCTGGCCGAATGCTCCTTCGTTCTTGTCATAGCTCAGCGCACTCGCGGGTACCGCGAGTGCGCCGAGGGCGATGGCAACGAGCAGCGCGAGTCGCTTCACAATTCTCCTCCGGGGGATCAACCGGTGCTTGGGTTCGGCGCACCGTAACTGCGATTCGCGGCCCGCGCGTGCTGCGAGACCGATGCCACACGAACACGACACGCTGCGCGTCTGCGCAACTCCGGTGAGCGCGAAACGCGGACGCCGGATGCGAGACGTCCGGATCATCCGGTACTTCGAGCGAGAAGGTCGATCCTTGCGCGATCGGCGACGGCGAAGGAGGGTGGTGGCGACCGAAGGGGGTCGTGCCATGGCCGAACAAGCTGCGCGCTTACGAGGTGATCGACTCCGACGGGCACGTGATCGAGCCCGACACGGTGTGGAGCGAGTACGCCGATCCGGAGTTCCGCGAGCTCCTCTCCTCCGGCGTGGGTGGGTACGTGCAGGCGACGGGGATCACCCGCGCCTATCCCGACATGCCGGCGTCGTTCCTCTCTGGTCAAGGCGAGGACCACTGGGAAGCGGTCGCCGAGGACACCAACTGGGAGGAGGAGTCGAAGCACAAGATGGCGCGGCCGGGCGGCTACGACCCGGTGGCGCGTCTGGTCGACATGGACGCCGAGGGCATCGACGTCGCGGTGCTGTACCCCACCGCCATGCTCACGTGGATCGAGGAGACGGAGATCTTCGCGGCGGCGTGTCGCGCCTACAACAACTGGCTCGCGGACTACTGCTCGGCCGACCCCGACCGCCTCTACCCGGTGGCGCTCGTCCCGCTCCAGGACCCCGAACTGGCGGCGACCGAGATGCGGCGCGCGGTCAGCGAGCTCGGTGCGAAGGCGGTGATGATCCGCCCGGCGCGCTACATCGGCGAACGCAAGCTCAACGATCCCGCCTACGACCCGTTCTGGGCCGCGGCCGCCGACCTCGACTGCCCGATCGGCGTGCACCCCTCACCCCACGGCGACATGCCCAACAGCTGCCGGCTGCTCGGCCTCGCCGACGGCGTGATCAACCCCACCGAGGGCCTCGCGCTGCGCCAGGGTCTCACCAACGCGTTCGACCTGCAGATGGCCGTCGCCTACTTCGTGCTCGGCGGCATCTGCGAACGGCACCCGAACCTGCGGGTCGCGTTCCTCGAGGGCACCGGCGGGTGGATCGTGCCGATGCTGCAGCGCTTCGACCACCAGTTCGAGATCTTCGGCAGCTCCGACCAGTCGACGCTGCCGAGCGAGGTGTTCGCGCGCCAGTGCATGATCAGCTTCGATCCCGACGAGGTCGCGGTCCGCGTTCACCGCCGAGCACCTCGGGGCGGAGAAGATCCTCTGGGCGTCGGACTACCCGCACCCCGACGCCAAGATCCCCGGCGTGGTCACCGAGCTCATGGACGCGGTGAAGCCACTGCCCGACGAGTCACGACGCCAGATCGTCGGCGCCAGCGCGCGCACCTTCTACAAGCTCTGAGCGACGGGCTGCGACGTCACGCGTCGGCTGGCTCCGGGAGATCGGCGAAGTCGACGTTGTAGCCGAGGAGCGTCGTCACCAGGATCATGACGATGAGCGCCCACCAGAACGATCCCAACGAGCTGGAGCGACTGCCACGGCTCGTGTTCGTCGGTCGCGGTCTTGGCCGCGAACCACACCCACCCTCCGGCGATGGCGGCGTTGAGCACCGTGATCACCACCCGCCACCGCAGCTTGGCCCAGTACCAGGTGACGAAGGTGACGATCGCCACCGCGCCCACGGGGAGGACGTAGGGCCACAGCCCACCTCGCAGCGGTGTCTCCGGACGGACGTTGCGCAACCAACTCGCCTTGACGAGCACGAGCTCGACCAGCACGGCCAGCGTGGCGACGATCGTGGCCGCGCCCCAGAACTCGGTGACGAAGTCGAAGCGGCGCCGGTGTCGGCCCTGGTCGTCGACCCAGGTGGCGCGCGTGAGCACACAGCCACACCGACGCGAAGGCGACCGCGAGGACGCCGACGAGCACCCGGCCCACGCCGCTGCTCCACACCCGCGGCACGACGAAGCCGAACAGGAAGACCGCGAACGCGAACGACGTCCGCCGCCGGCACAACGTGAACATCGCGAGTGGGGCGAGGATCGGCCCCAGCAGGGACCGCACCAGGCCGAAGGGCCACAACTTCACGCCGGCGAACAGGGCCCGCCAGCCGACGAACACCGTGCGCATCCCGAGGGCGGTCACCCTCTTCTCACCCCACTTGTCGGTGATCGCACGGCTGGTGGCGTCCCACTGACCCATGCCTTCGGTCAGGGAGGCCGGACGGGGCTTCCCGGTGGGGCCGTTGTCCTGCTCGCGGTCGAACTCGACCGCGGCGATCTCCGTGTGCCGCCGCCAGAGGAGCAGGGTGCGCGTCACCGGCGGCACGGGTGACCCGGGAGCCACCGCGGCGAGCTCGTCGCGCACGTGCTCGATCACGTCGTCGGTCCACACGCCTTCCGCGACCTCGACGATGGCGCGGCTCCACTGGTGCACCGACCCGCCGACCCGCAGCGGCCCGGTGCAGATGCGGTGGATCGAGTCGGCCAGGTCGTGGCGCCAGGTGGTCGACATCTGCGCGAGCCGCGCGGGATCGAGCACGAGGTCGACGAGCGTGGCCGCCGCGTCCATCTGGCCCCACATCCAGTCGTTGATCCGCCAGCTCCGCTCGAGGAACGAGGAGAAGTTGTGGAGCTGGTTGCCCGCGAGCTTGGAGCTGGCGTCGCTGCGGGTGTGGTCGAACTGCAGGTCGCCGGTCGGGCTCTCACCCTTCGGCAGCGGGCGCACCGTCGCGAAGCGGGGCTCGGGCTCGGCGAGCTCGGACGGCCAGGTGAAGGACGCGGCCAGCGGGGTGCCGGCGTTGCCCGAGATCGTGAGGTACCGGATGCGCTCGAGGCTGCCGCGCGGCTCGCCGCGATGGAGGGGCAGCAGGGCGAGATCGATCCGGTCGAGTGCTCGTCTCGCGTCCTCGGCGGTGACCGTCGGCGGCAGGAGCCGCTCCAGTGCGCGCCGGAGCTCGTGCCCGGCCGCGCCGCCTGCGATCGCGGGCTCGGGCGCGCCGTCGGCGAACGCGAACGACTGCTGTGCTTGCGACACGGTGCGCGGCATCAGCGCCGCGAGGTCGGCGGCGATCGCGGTGATCTCGTTCCACTGCTCGACGACGCTCCCGAGCTGTTCGGTCACCTTCGGGACCCGTCGGCGCACGATCAGCGCGCGCGGCGTCGGCATCATCATGGGGAAGGTCCGGGATCTGCGCGAGCGTCTCGACGTCGAGCGCGGCGGCGGTGCGCACCCCGGCGTCGCGCAGCTCGTAGAGGCGCAGCTTCTTCGCACCGATGGCGTCGACGACACGCGCGTCTTCGCCGGCGCACTGGCACCATTCGACGAGCAGCGAGGTGATCCGGATCGCCGCGCCCCAGGGGCGGAGCGAGCTCCTCGACAACACCGGGAGGTCGGCTGCGCGCGGCAGCGTGGTCGCGGCCAGCTCCTGGGCCAGGCGGCGGGTGAGCCGGTCGAGCCCCTCGCCGTTGCGTCCGCCGGCCTGCGGCGCGAACTCGACCGGAGGGATGTGCTCGGCGACGTGCTCCCACGGGAGCTGCGAACAGATCGACGAGGCGCTCGGCGTCGAGCTCGGGTGCGATCACGGCGCTGGTCTCGGTGGTCGGCGCGGGCGTGGACCGGGTGAGCGGTTGCAGCAGCCGGTCGCGGTCGGTGAGCTGCTGCTCGACCGTCTCGTTGTGGGTCTCGATGGCCTGCAGGTCGTCGAGCAACGACTTCGTGCGCAGCGATCGGATGGTCGTACGGATCACGTCGAACGGTCGGGCACCGTTCGTGGCGAGATCGGCGCGCGCTTCCAGCGCCCGCTTCGCCGCGGTCGCGTCGGGCACCCCCGGGCTCGGGTGCAGGTAGAGGAGCAGGCGGTCGGTGGGACCGTCGGCGGGCGCGCTCTCGATCGCGCGTGCGCCGCCTTCCCGACCGGCATGTTGTCGGTGACGCCGCCGTCGAAGAGCAGGAGGGGATCGGGCCGGGTGGGCCGGAAGTCGATGTCACCGACCAGTGCATCGGGCTCGACCCGCAGGGGCTCGAACGCCACGGGGAAGGCCGCGGTCGAGCGCGCCGGCGCGGCGAGATCGTCGACGCGTGCCGGCGCGAACTCGTTGAGCATGGCGTCGCGCTTGCGGAGGTGGATCTGGCCGTCGATCCGTTGTTCGGTGACCGGCGCGGTGGGATCGAGCACCGCGTCGAGCTGGTTCGACACGACCGACGTCACCGAGAGGAAGACGTCGAGTCGTTCGACGGCGAGGGTCTGGTCCTCGCCCTTGGCCTTCATGAGCTCGGTGAGGTTCCCGCGGAGCGCGTCGAGGAAGTAGTCACCGCGGAGGATCGAGTTGTGCGGCGTCCGTGAGCTCTGGTTGAGGAGGTTCTCGATCGCGGCGGCTTCGAGCCACACGGTGCGCAGCATGTCGAGCGACCGGCCGTTGGCCATCGCGGCACCGAGGATCACCGCGTTGAGACCACCGGCGCTCGCGCCCGACAGCACGTCGATCTGCACCTTCGAGTAGCCGGCGGCGCGAGCCACGGCCGCGAGCGCGCTCTCGGGCCAGCCGTTCGGCTCGGCGCTGCCGACGATGACGTCACCGCGGAATCGCTCGATCTCGCGTACGGCGCCGCCGATCCACACCGACAGGCTGACGCCGCCGCGGATCGCCAGCGCGAGGCGCAGCTCCGACGCGAGGACGGCCTCGGTCATGTGCTCGGTGAGGCGTCGCCGTGCATCACTCTGCCCCCAGCCGCCCCAGCCGTGTGAACCGCGGGACGATACCTCCACCGCTCCCCGGCGGCAACGAAGACGTCGGACGTCCCGGTACGGTCACGGGCGTGAAGGTCGTCGTCTTCGGAGCCACGGGCGTGGTGGGCCGCGCCGCGGTCGAGCACTTCGCGCGCCGTGGCCGACGAGGTGGTCGGGGTGTCGCGTCGGCCGGTCGACGTTCCGGGCGTCACCCACGTGGCCGTCGACCTGACCGACGAGGCCGCGTGTGCGCACGCGATCGGCGGGCCCGCCTTCGCCGGGACCACCCACGTGGTGTACGCCGCGCTCCAGGAGTCGCCCGACCTGGTCGCCGGGTGGCGCGACACCGAGCTCATGGACCGCAACCTGCGCATGTTCCGCCACGCACTCGATCCGCTGCTCGCCGCGCACGGCGACACGGTCGAACACGTCTCGCTGCTCCAGGGCGCGAAGGCGTACGCGCTGCACGTCGGGAAGAGCCCGATCCCGGCCAAGGAGCGCGCGCCGCGCGACCGCCACGACAACTTCTACTTCCTGCAGGAGGACGCGCTGCTCGAGCTCGCCGGTCGTCACGGCTTCGGGTGGACGATCCTGCGTCCGCAGGTGGTGTACGGCGAGTCGTTCGCCAGCCCGATGAACCTGCTGCCCGCGATCGGCGTCTACGCGAGCCTCGAACGCGAACGCGGCCGACCCCTCTCGTTCCCCGGCGGCGGTCGCGCGGTGCACGAAGCCGTCGACGCCCGGTTGCTGGCGCGGGTGCTCGCGTGGGCGGCGGACGCGCCGGCGGCGCGGAACGAGACCTTCAACGTCACCAACGGCGACGTGTTCGACTGGCACGACGTGTGGCCGACCATCGCCGACGCGTTCGGCATGGACGTCGGCGAGCCGAACCCGCAGCGCCTCGCGACCACGATGCCCGCGCGCGCCGACGAGTGGTCGGCGCTCGTCGACCGCCACGGGTTGCGCTCGCCGCGGGTGCTGGGCGACTTCGTCGGCGGGTCGTGGCAGTACGCCGACATCCTGTTCGCGGGATCGGAGCGGCGATCGCTGCCCGCGCTGCTCAGCACGGTGAAGCTGCGCCAGGCCGGGTTCGGCGAGTGCATCGACACCGAGGACATGTTCCGCGACTGGTTCGCGAGGTTCCGGGAGCGCCGGCTGCTCCCGTGACCCGTTGACGACGTGACCGTTCGGCTACGCGGCGGCGTGCCGGCGGAGACGCGCCGAATCGCGAGCCCGATCACGAGCGCGATCGCGAGCGACGAGCCAGCAACAGGAGCCACGGGATCACGGCCGCGGACGCGCTCGCGGTCGTGACCCGCCGTCGGCCCGCACGGTCACGACGACGTGCGCGCCGCCGAAGGGGAGCAAGGAGCCCGCGGTGCGGGTGACGTCGACGTGCTCGCCCGCCGCGATCGAGGGCAACGCGATCGGTGCACTCGTCGTGCCGCCGCCGATCTGCGACTCGAGGCTGATGCGCGTGGTCGGCTGCACCGGCTCGCGGCCGGTGTTGACCACCCGGAAGTGCACGGTGACGTCGACGCGTCCGCCGAACTGGCTGCCGAGACCACGCTCGACGTCGACGGTCAGGTCACGCACCTCGACCGTCGACACCGCGCCGGCTCCGCCCGTGCTCGCGCCCATGCCCACGCCCGCCAGGACGGCGAGGGCGGCGACGGCCGACAGTCGGGACACAGCACGTGCGAGGCCCACACCGATATGTCGGCATCGCGGGCCTCACCTCAAGCCAATCGGCGACTGACTCTCAGGCGGGGGCGACCGCGGAGTCGGCCTCGGTGCTGTTGCGGCGAAGCCACCACACCGCCGGGATGGCGAACAGCAGCGGCAGCCACAGCGACGCCATGCGGTAGGCGAGGGTCGCGAGCACCGCACCGGACTTCTCCAACCCGCCGACCGCGAGCAGCGGGATGAGCGCGGCCTCGACCGGGCCCAGGCCACCCGGCGTGAGCGGCAGCAGGCGCAGCACCGCGGCGGCGACGAACGCGAGCAGCACCAGCGCGGGGTTGGGCGTCGGGGTGACGGCGGCAACCGCGGCGAGCAGGCAGAGGTAGTCGGCGATGGAACGGGCCAGCGCCACGCCGAGCACCTTCGGCGCGCGGCCGCGGCCCGACAGCGCGCGTCGCAGGTGCCGGCGCTCGCGTCGCAGCGTCACGATGATGCGCTTCTTCTGGCGCGGCACCACCTTGCCGATGGCGGCGCCGATCCAGTCGACGGCACGGTCGGTGCGCAGCATGACCACCAGCAGCACGGTGATGAGCACGAGCGCGCCGACACCCGAGCAGCGCGGTCTTGGCCAGCGTGGGCGGCACCGCGACCCCGAAGAGCACCATGATCGGTCCGACGACGGCGAGCGCGCCGACCGATGCGACCTGCAACAACGAGAAGGTCAGGATGCCGGAAGTCGAGCGCCGTGGATCGACGCCGCGCCGCTGGAGCGCGCGCACCTGCGCCGCGGTGCCCGCGGCCCCGCCGAAGGGCGCGGCGGTCGCGACCGCGTTGCCGACGAGCTGCGTCGACGCGATCAGCGCGAGCGACGGGCTGCCGGCCACGTCGTCGTGGATCAGCAGTCGCTGCAGCACCCAGGTGAGGTAGAGCACGAGCAGCTGCGCGACGACCAGCGCGACCAGCCACCACCAGTCGATCTCGACCAGCTCGTTCGACGCCGCCAGCACCCCGAGGATCGACGGCGCGAGCAGGTAGACGACGCCGCCACCGAGGATCCAGGGAATCCCCTTGCGCACCACGCGACCGAGGCGCGGGCCGTCGAAGGCGCGCAGGGGCGCGGGCGGCGGTGTGTCGGTGGACGCTTGCTCGTCGACCAGCGCGGCCGCCAAGGCGTCGGGAGAGAGCTCAGGCATGGAGGCGGCCGGGCGGTGGAGGGAAGGAGCAGCGGGCCGCTCCCCCTGACGGTACCGGCCAGCGGGGGTGGGAGGGGCATCGCGTCCGGCTCCCCCCGTCGTCCACCCTGGGACCTTCGGCCGTCATCGCCTCCAGCTTGACCTCGGGGCGGCTGGATGTGGCGGACGACCTCACCCCTGATCCCTACCCCGTCACGGCGGTCCAGGACCGGTGAGCGGAAGATGAACGAATCGCGTCGACCACGGCCTGGTTGGCCACCCCGTCGGCGAAGGTGCCGGCCACCGGGTCGTCGGCGACGTCGACCCCGAGGACGCGGTCACGCATCACCTCGTAGAGACGGGTGTAGGGCGCGAGGTCCATGCCGCTGGAGTGCCACATGTCGTACGTGGTGTGGAGGAGCTCGCCCGGCGGGGGGACGGGTGCGACCGCGGGGAGGTCGTCGGCGGGCGGCACCTGGGTCGGTCCGGCGCCGGTGTCGATCCACACCTCGTCGCCCTGCATCCACGCGGAGCCGGTGGTGCCCGTGACCTTGCTGGCCGCCACGAACTGGCCGCCGGTCGCGCACGAGCTGTGCAGCAGCCCGGTGGCGCCGGCGGCGGTCTCGAACTGCACGGTGTAGGTGTCGTCGGCCGTCATCGGCCGCGGCGACAACGTCTCGAGCGACGCCGACACCCGGGTGATCTCGCCCATCGTCGTGCGCACCTGATCGATGACGTGGGTGCCGAACGCGCCGAGCCACCCGCCGCCCTCGGCGGCGTCGTCCCACCACGCCGGCATCTCCGCCGCGGGATCGTTGAGCGTCGGGAGTTGCAGCACGAACAGCATGAACCGGGGATCGCCGATCGCGCCCGACCGCACGGTGCGCGTCAGCAGCGCCTGACCGGGGGCGAAGCGGAACTCGGTGCCGAGCAGGTGCACGACGCCGGCGGCGTCGGCGGCGCGCAACATGTCGCGTGCCTGCGTGAGGTCACGTGCGAACGGCTTCTCGCACAGCACGTGCTTCCCCGCGGCGACGGCGTCGAGCACGATCTCGGCGTGCGAGTGCGGCGGCGTGGTCACCGCGACCACGTCGACGTCGTCGCGCGCGAACGCCTCGGCGCGGTCGGTCGTCGCGTGCGGGATGCCGAAGAGCGCGGCGCGCTGCGCGGTCTTGTCGGGATCGCGACCGACCAGCGCGCGCACCTCGATGCCGGCGGCGTCGAGTGCACGGGCATGGGTGATGACGCCGAAGCCGGTGCCGACGACGGCCGCGCCAAGTGTCGAGCTCATGTGCGCATGCTGCCAGATCTGCGTAAATCGCCGCGGCGGGTCCCACGGTGTGCGTATGTTCTCTGGTCCGCAATCCGGCGGGGAAGGCCACCATGCGCACCACGTTCGACGACATCCCGGAGGTGAACGTCCTCGGCCCAGCCGATCGCATCCTCGCGCCCGAACCTGTTCAGCGGGGCCGACGGGCCGTTCGCGCTCCTGACCGCCGCCTTCCGCAAGCCCTCATCGAGGGGCGCGAGCCCCACAGCGTGTTCCTGACCCTCGAGGACGGGACGGATCCCGACGCGGTGCTCCCGCCCGACGTCGAGATCGTGCGCTCGGCGGTCGACGACGAGGACACCGCGCTCCTGGCCAAGGGACTCGGCTACACGGTGCTCGCGTCGACGAGCGGCCCGATGGCGCTGGTGAGCGCGGTGAGCCGGGACCAGGCGAAGGCAGTCGCCGACACGTTGCGCGGACGGGCGAAGGAGCTCAGCAACCCGCCCGACACCCGGACGCTCGGGCAGTACCTGTAAGACCAGGTATCCGAGCCGCACGATCGTGCGGAAATTGCTTCCACGGGTCGTCAGAGTGTGCAATCATGGAGTGCTGGCCGCACGATCGTGCGGTTCCACAAGATTTGGTTCCCAATCAGGCACCAGATCACGACGAACCCGCACGATCGTGCGGAACGGCTGGGGCACACCCATGGCAGAACCCGACGATCGCCGATTGACCGCCCTCACGAGCCAGGTGCGCGCCCGACGCCGAGCGCTGCGACTCAGCCAAGCAGACGTCGCCGACCTCGCCGGATCGTCCGAGCGCTTCGTGTATTCCCTCGAAGCCGGCAAGGCCAGCGTCCACCTCGGCAAGGTGCTCGACGTCCTCGCCGTGCTCGGACTGGGGCTCGAGATCGGGCCTGGGAACGGCACGGTCACCGCCGCGGGAACCTCTGGCTCCGCTCATGACCGCACCTGACGTCGTACCGGAGGAGCTGCGCTTCGTCAGCGCCGGCGACGTCTACAAGCGCGGTCGACTGGCCGGCCGGCTCATCCGCCAGGTCGACCACGTCGAGTTCGCATACGAACCCGACTACCTGGCCGATCCCGCGCTCCCACCTGTCGCCACCAGCCTGCCGCGATCCAGCGTGCCGGTCACCAGCGGGTCCGCAGGAGCGGTGCCCCCGTTCTTCGCGGGCCTGCTCCCCGAAGGACGCCGCCTCGGTGCCCTCCGACGCTCGGTGAAGACCTCGGCCGACGACGAGCTGACCTTGCTGCTCGCGGTCGGCGCCGACACCGTGGGCGACGTCCAGGTGTCACCTCGCGGCTACGCACTGACCAACGAGACACCGACATTGCACGTCGACGACTGGGCCGCGACCCGATTCGCCGACCTGTACACCGATCTCACCGGTGAACGGCTGCACCGTGCCGGCGCAGGCCTCGCAGGCGTACAGGAGAAGGTGTCGACCGCGATGGTGTCGCTCCCCGTCCGGCTCGCGCACGAACGCTTCATCCTCAAGCTCGAACCACCGGAGTACCCACACCTCGTCGCAAACGAGCACTTCTTCCTCGGTGCCGCGCGTCGCAGCGGCCTCGACGCGGCGGACTCCGAGGTCGTGCGCGATGCCGACGGCGCGCCTGGTCTCCTCGTGCAGCGTTTCGACCGAGTCGCGGACGACGGGGCGCCGGCGATGCTTGCGCTCGAAGACGCGTGTCAGGTCCTCGGTCGGTATCCAGCCGACAAATACAACATCGCGACCACCGAGGTCATGGAAGGCCTCGCCCGCGTGACCGGCGCCCCGCTCGTCGCGGCCCGCGATCTGCTTCGGCAGTTCGCGTTCGCGTACCTCACCGTGAACGGCGACGCGCACGCCAAGAACTTCTCGATACTGCAGGGGCTCGACGGCGAATGGCGGGTGAGCCCCGCCTACGACGTGCTCACCACCCACCCGTACCGCGACGACACGCTGGCGCTCCCATTGCAGGGCAAGCTCGACGAATCAATCGGGCGCGCCGACTTCGTGGACCTCGGCGAGCGGGTCGGCGTGCGCACCCGCGCAACCGAACGAATGCTCGACGACCTCGTCGGGTCGGTGGACGATTGGCTCGACCGCGTGGGCGGGCTTCCGTTCGGAGCGCGGGCGGTGCACAAGCTGCGGCGGGCGATCGAGTACCGGCGCGACCGGCTCGCGGGGCGCTCGTGATGGCGCATACGTTGTGGCCGCATGACGGCACGTCCGCCTGACCCCTCGCCCACCGGCGGGTCGATCAGCGACCTCGACATCACCACCGAGCAGACGAGCGCGACCAGCGCCCGGTCGATGGCGCCGGTCACCGACGCGGTCCGTGACGCCTCGGGCGCGGCCGGCCTCGGCTACCTCGTAGGTCTGGTCGACGTGAACACCGCGATGGTCGGGCTCTGCGCGTCGCAACCCGACTGGACCGCCACCGCGGATCTCATGATCCACGAGGTCGCGCCGCTGCGGCACGGGCCGGCGATCCTCGAGAGCCACCTCACCCGTGCCGGGTCACGCCTGATCGTGGTGGGTGTCGACATCTACGACGGCGAGGGGCTCACCGACATGGACGAGCTCGGCGACGAGATCGAGCTCCCCGCGTCGCCACCGGGCTGGTCACGTTCGCTCGCGTCCCGGCGTCGACGTCGAGCGTGTCGGAGACGTGGGACCCGATGTCGACCATCGGGGTGCGCCGTCACCTCGAGCGTGCGGGAGAGCTGCCGACCGAGCCGTTGCTCGAGCGCATCGGCATGACCGTCGTCGACGCCGCGGGCGGGGTCGTCGATCTCCCGAACTCGCCGTACGTGCAGAACAGCCGCGGTCGCATCAACGGCGGCGTGCTGGGCATGGTGTTCCAGGGCGCGGCCGAAGCCATCGCGCCCGGCTACGTCGGCAGCGACCTGCACATCCACTACCTCGCCAGCGCGCGCGTCGGGCCGATCCGCACCGACACGCACGTCGTGCGCGAGGTCGACGACCACGTGGTGTGCCGGGTGGTCGCCATGGACGCGGGCGCCGACGACCTCGTCGTGGCGCAGGCGACCGTCACCCTGCAGCGACCGCCGGTGCGCCAGGCGTAGCTCAGCCGGTGAAGGCGGGCTGGATCACGACCGGCTTCGGCACCACGACGACGTCGGGTCCCACCGCGGTGGCGTCGTAGGTGTTGGTGACCGCGAGCGCGGACACGGACTGGTCGGGTTCACCGGTGTCGGGGAGGACGACGGTCTGGCTGCCGTTGACGGTGGCGACGGTCACCGCGGAGTTCGCGCCGTCGACCGTCTCGGTCACGGCACAGGAGCCCGGCGTCGGGATGTCGTCGTAGGTGATCGACGTGGTGCCCTTCGTCCCTGCCGGGACGACGAAGTCGGGCAACGTGGTCGCGCCGCACACGACCGTGATCCGCACCTCCGACTGCAACCCCGCCGCGCTGCCGGCCACGGCCTTGCCGACCCGCAGCGACGCGGTCGCCGCCTCGTAGGTGTCGGTCACCGGCAACGCGGTCACCGGGTCGTTCGGGGTGGCGTTCTCCGGCAGCGTCACCGATTGCGTCGGATTGACGGTCGTGACCCGCACCGAGGGATTCACCCCGTCGACGGTCTCGGTGACCTCGCAGGTCGCGGGCGTGGGGATGTCGTCGTAGGTGGTCGACACGGTGCCGGTCGCGCCCGCGGGGATCACGAAGTCGGCCAACGCGGTGTCGCCGCACGTGACCGAGATGCGCACCTCGGACTGGAGCCCCGCGGCCGGACCGTCGACGATCTTGCTCAGCAGCAACGACGCGGTGTCGAAGAAGTCGGCGGTCGCGGAGACGGTGGTGCTCACCTCGCCGGATTGGGCGAGGATGAGCTTCTGCGCGTCGTCGACGCCGGGGATGTTGTGCGCGTAGAGGTAGACGTTGCCGCCGGGGACGACGGCCGTCGCCGTCGCGCTGAGCGTGACGCTCCCGACGGTGTCGCGTCGTAACCAGATCTGCGTGCCGTCGGTGACCGACGCGCCGTTCGCGATGGGCGTCGTGCCGGACGCGTCGGCGAACATCGAGCCGCCGGTCGCGTTCACGATCGCGTTCTCTTGCGGGCTGACCACGGTGTAGGGCCCGACCAGCGACTGGATCGGCCCGGTGTCGGTGGCGGGGGTGATCTGGAGACTGGGCGGCGGCGGGTTGACCAGCGGGCCGAGCGCGATGACGTTGTTGACGATCCCGGCGACGGTGTCGTGGAGCGGGTCGCTGGTGCTGATGACGTAGTTGTCACTGAAGTACCAGACCGCGGCCTGCACCGCGGCGGCGCGGTCGTTCACGTTCCCGAGCGCGGGCTGGGCCGGCACCGCGGGGTAGTAGTTGTTGAGCAGCTGGGCGACGTAGCCGACGTTGGCCACGTTGGCCGCGTCCCAGGTGCCGAGGTCGTAGCCGACGCCGGAGAAGGTGTCGGTGCGGATGTTGATGCAGTAGAGCTGGACGTTCGCACCGCCGTCGCCCGGGTCGCCGAGGACGATCCCGGCGAAGCCTTCGGCCTTGAAGGTGAACGGCGGGCCGGGATTGGACGTCGGGAACGGCACGCTCGGGTCGGAGGTGCTCCCGATCGGGCCGAGGAACCCGTCGACGCTGTGACCGGCGCCGGTGCCCGCCATCTTCAGCTGCGCAGGACCGCCGTTCGGCTCGCCGAGGTCAGGGTTCCACGCCCCGTACGCGACGCCGGTGCCGGCGAACACGGTCGCCAGCAGCACCGCGAGGGCAAGGAGCTTCCGCATCGGCGCAGGCTACCGAGCTACCGCGACGCTCGCGGTGACCCGAGGCGCCGGTTCGGGCGAATCACGCGGCTTGTCGCGAGACCGACATCTCGCCCACGGCGTGCGCGTCCAACGGTTCGCGCTTCGTCTTCGCCCAACTGCCGCGCCCGCTGAGCTGGCGGAACGTCGACCGCGCGAGCACGGGCCAGATCAGCCACGTGTAGAGCGCGTACACGTGCCCGACGAGGAATCCGACGACCCATCCGTGCACGCCGTCGTCGCGTCGAGCGGCGACGCAGCCGAGCACGGTGCCGCCGAACGCGAGGAGGTAGACGACGAGCAGCTGCCACGTGGGACCGCCGCCCCAGAACGGCGCGATCGCCGAGGAGCGCGAGCGCGAACGCGCTCACGAGTGCGACACCGATGACGCCCTGCCAGATCGGCATCATCAGGTAGGCGAGCAGCTCGACGCGCGAGCCGGCCGAGCACGGCGCGTGCCACACCGGGCCCGTGAGCCCGAACGCCTGCAGGTTGCCCTGCGACCAGCGCGTGCGCTGCCGCAGCAACGGCCGCAGCCGGGGCAGGCCCTGCTGGTCGACGGTGGCCCGCAGGTCCTGGCGCCCCTTCCACCCCTCGGTCAGCAGCCGCAGCCCGAGGTCCTGGTCCTCGGTGAGGCGGTCGCGCCAGGGACCGTGCTCGTCGGCCACCGAGTCGAGCGCGCTCAAGCGGTTGCACTGGCCGTTGCCGCCCATGCCCGCGGTGCCCCAGTCGTTGCGACCCATCTGGAACAGGCTCCCGTAGACGCCGAACTCGACGTCCTGCATCCAGGTGAGGAGGTGACCGCGGTTGTAGATGCGCACGCGCGACTGCACGCCCCCGACGGTCGGATCGGCGAAGTGCGCGGCTGCGTACCGGGGCGCATCGGGATGGAGGCGGCCGTCGGCGTCGACGACCACCACGATCACGCGGTCGTGGTTCGCGCGCAGCCCCTGGCGCACGATCTGGTAGGCGTGGTTCAACGCCGCCGCCTTGCCGCGCCGCGCGTCCGGCAGCTCGCGCCGGATCACCATCAGGTCGGGGTGGGCGATCTCGCGGAGGATGTCGGGCGTGGCGTCGTCGGACGCGTCGTCGATCACGACGATCCGCCGGTGCGCCACGGGGATCGCCAGCAAGCGGGCGACGCTGTCGCGGATGGTCAACTCCTCGTTGAGCGCGGGTACGAGGAAGATCCACCCGAACCCGTCGGCGCCGTCGGGGCCCGGTTCGGGTGCACGGTGCTCCGCACCCCACGAGCGCGCGAACAGCACCGCGGTCCAGAGGAACATCGCCAGCACGATGCCGAGCGCGACGGTGAAGAACAGCTGCCACCCCGTCGGCAGGCCGTCGAACAGGAATGCTGCGAACGTGGTCACGACACGAGTTCGGTGGCCAGCACGTGCTCGGCGCGGGTCGCGTACTCCTCGGGCAGCTCGAGCCCCGCGGCGCGCGCGATGGCGTAGCGGCTGTAGCCGGGGCCGAACGGCTCCGGCGGGCGCTCGTCGAGGAGGACGTGCTCGAGCGCGGCGACGATGCGCGCGGCGGCGTGACCGTCGCCGTAGGGGTTCTCGGCGACCGCCATCTCCTCGTAGGCGACACGGTCGTCGAGCAGCCGCATGGTCGCGTGGTAGATGCGGTCGGGGTCGGTGCCCACGAGGCGCAGGGTGCCGGCCTCGAGCCCCTCGATCCGCTCGGTGGTCTCGCGGAGCACGAGCACGGGCTTGCCCAACGACGGTGCCTCCTCCTGCACGCCCCCGGAGTCGGTGATGACGAGGTGCGAGCGACCGAGCAGCTTCGAGAACGTCGCGTAGCCGAGCGGTTCGGTGAGCAGCACGTTGGCGCGGCCGCGGAGCTTGTCGCCGAGGACCTCGCGCACACGCGGGTTCGGATGCACCGGGAGCACGAAGTGGACGTCGGGCTGGTCGTCGGCGACGCGCGCGATGCCCTCACCGATGCCGGCGAGTCCGTCGCCCCAGTTCTCGCGCCGGTGCGCGGTGACGGTGACGATGCGGGCGTCGCTCTCGGTGAGCGCCTGCAACTCGGGGTTGGCGAAGTTGACGTCGAGGGTGGTCGCCCACCGGAGCGCGTCGATGCCGGTGTTCCCGGTGACGAAGATCTGGCCCACCGGGACGTTCTCGCGCACCAGGTTCTGGAGGTTGGTGGACGTCGGCGCGAAGTGCAGCGCGGCGATGCGGGTGATGACCTCGCGGTTGAGCTCCTCGGGGAACGGCGAGCGGTTGCTCGGGGTGCGCAGCCCGGCCTCCACGTGCATCACCGGGATGCGCATGTGGAACGCCGACAGCGCCGCGGCCATCGCCGAGCTGGTGTCGCCGTGCACGAGGACCGCGGCCGGGAAGCGACCGGCGATGATGTCCTTCCCGCTGGGCGTGACGTCGGGGTCCACCCCGAAGCGCTCGGTGCAGAAGTCTTCGAAGCGCTCCATGACCGACGCCACGCGAGCGTTGAGGTTGGCGTGGCGCGCCCCCGACCACAGGGTGACGTCGGGCTTGATGCCGACGAGGTCGAAGATGTAGCTGACCATGCGGGCGTGCTGCCCGGTCGACACGACCAACGGTTCGTAGTACTCGCTCTCGCGGAGGGCGAGGATCACCGGCACGAGCTTGATCGCCTCGGGGCGGGTGCCGACGACAACCGGGATCACGATGCGCGCGTCGCTCGGCAGGTTGGCGTGAGCGTGCGCGGCGGCGAGCGGATGTGCGTCGGTCGTCCGGTGCGGTGGGTTGGTCGCGACGTCGTCCGGCACGGGCGCGTTGGCGCCGAAGCCGTACTCGTTCACGTCTTCCACCGGTTCCCACAACGCCTGCAATGGCGACGTCATCGCTCCATGCCTCCCACAGCCTCGATCCCAGTCACTCAGGAATCGACGCGGCCGGGGTCCGGCTTGAGGCCGATCAGCGCAGCAGCTCGAGGATGGCCTGCAGCTCCTGATCGGCTCGCTGGAGCTCGTCCATCGTCTTGCCGTCGGGCGCAGCGCAGTCGTCACCGGTGTCGGCGGAATCCTTCTTGGCGTCGTCCAGGGCCGAGTTGACGCGCAGCCCTGTCGACAGTCGGGTCTGCACCAGACCGAGCGATCGCGGTTCGTCCTGGGCATCCGCCGCAGCATCCGGAGTTGCGGTCTCGGACGCGAAGTCGGCGTCGCGCAAGCGGCTGAGCACGTCCTGTGACCCGTCCGGGGCGGGGCATTCGGGCGGCGGGTCGCAGTTCCCGTCCTGGTCGATGATCAAGCCGGCCGCGTCGTCCTTCGCGCGGTTGATCCGCATTCCCGTCGACAGGCGGTTCTGCGTCGAGTCGAGTGACTGCAGGCTCAGGAGCTGCTGGGGCTCATCGGCCTGGACGAGGTCCGGTGGGCACTCGACCGGCTTCTTCACCTCGTCGTCGATCGGAGGAGTCACGTCATCGTCGGACGGCGGGTCCACCACCTCGTCGGACGGAGGATCCACCACCTCGTCAGCCGGAGGATCCACCACCTCGTCGGACGGAGGTGTCACGACATCGTCAACGGGCGGATCCACCACCTCATCAGCCGGCGGATCCACCACCTCATCAGCCGGCGGATCCACCACCTCATCAGACGGCGGATCGATCACCTCGTCAGCCGGAGGAACCACGTCATCGACCGGCTGGATCACCACGTCGTCAGCCGGAGGATCCACGACGTCGTCAGCGGGAGCGTCGACGACATCCTCCGGCGGCGCGTCGGCAGATGGAGGCGTCGCGACTGCCGGAGCGCCGGCGTCGGTCGAGGTGCTCGGCGCAGCAACGTCGTTGCTCGTGGAGGACAGGGGCGTGACCGGCGGCGAGACATCACCGTCGGCGGGCGCCACCACACCATCGCTCGTCGGCGCGATGGTCGCCGCGCGCGTCAGGGACGCCGACGACATGGCAACCGGCGTGCCGTTCGACGTTGCTTCCACGCGTGCCTGATGCGACGCGCCGGCCGAGCCGCCTTGGTCGACCAACTTCATGGAACCTGCGAACACGCCCGCGCCGAGTGCGATGCCGGCGGCAGGAAGGATGAGCCGGCGCCGGATCATCGCGGTGCGCATCGCAGCCGCCTCTTCGCGCGTGACGTGCATGAGCTCGACGAGACGAGTCTCGATCGCGTCGGGGTCTGCACCGAGCGCGTCGGCGAGGGAATCCATGTCGTAGGTCCGGAGGGGGATCTCCGTGCCGGGCCGCTTCCCACGCAGCTCGTACAACAGCCCGAGGTACCCGCGGAGCACCTCGTCGCGCGGCGGATCCTGGGACTTCATCCTCGCCGATGCTTCGCCGACCTGGAGCCGAGCAGCATCGAGCACCACCGGCGCGGTCGTGCGTGCGGGTACCAGCGACGACGGATCGCCTTCGTACACGTCGATGAGCCGATCGATGACGGACTCCGACGCGGGAAGGACACCGCGCTCGTAGCTCCGGAGCTCCTTCACGCGGAGTCCGGCACGGCCCGCGGCTTCCTTGCGACTCAGTCCCGCAGCGCGGCGCGCGGCTCGAAGCGCGTCGCCGGCCCGGTTCGAGGTGATCACGTCGTGAGTGGACATCCTGCATCTATCGGCGCAACGACACGCTTCTGTAGCCGTTCAACCACCCGAATCGCTCAGGTGCCTTGCGCTTCCTCGAGCCGCGACACAGCCGCTTGCACCACGTCTTGGTGGTCGAGCATCGGCGACGTTCCCTCTCCTTGGAACGTGAACGTCATGCCGGCGCGTCCGACCAGGACCAGCTGGTAGTCGGCGACCAGGTGCACCGTGCGTCCCTGCGCCTTGCCCGTGATCTTCATCGAGTACCCGATGCTGCGGTCACCCGCCTTCGGCACCGAGAGCCGATTGAACGACACCTTGAACGTGAGGCCGGGCGATTCCTTCGCTCGAGCGGTGAGCTCAGCCTGCGACGCCTTCTGGAGGCACCGCGGAATGGAGGACTGCAGGAAGAACGCGAGCGCGGCCTTGGTCTGCGCCGCAGTCGGATAGGTCGTGACGCTGTTGCTGATCTCGGTGTCCGAATCCTGCGCGAAATCGGGCGATTCCCCGTGCGCGGTCCGAGTGCTCTTGAGCTTGTCGGCGGTCTTCTGCAGGCGTGCGCAGTCGCTGCCGTACCGAGCCATGGACAGCTCCGAGTCCGAGTTCGAGTCCGCCGACGACGCCGCCTCGGTCCAACCGGGGGGCACGTCGTCGAGCGTCAGGAGCCCGGCGTCGACGATCGCCTCGTCAGTCGCGCTGCTCTCGCCGCCGACCGCATGGGCGGAGGGGATCGCGGTTGCGACCCAAGCGGACGTCGCGAACGCGATCGCGCATGCGACGCGCAACGACGACCTCAGTTGCTTGCCTGTCATGACCCCACCCTCCGGTGCCGCCGCTTGGCGACTCAGTGTGTCTCCTGATCGGCGTCGGTGTCCTGCTCTCCGCGTCGCGCTCGGCTTCAGCGTGCGGCGCGGACCCGGTACTCCCGCGTGATCTCGTGGGTGCGGTGGGTGTGGCGCACGATGAGATCGACCATCGCGCCGACATCGTCGGGCGCGATCATCGGCGTGCTCCACGCCGGGTGCGAGAGCCAGCACACCGCGTCGTGCGCCTGCCCGACGAACACGCCGTCACGAGGGCCACAGTCCAATTCGTCGCTGCGGGGCACCACGAGGACCGCCCGGGCGGGCACCCACGCCACCCGACCGAGCAGCGCGGTGATCTTGCGGGCGCGCCAGCGGGCCTCACTGATCGGCTGCACCCTTTCGGGCACCGCGTCGAGGGTGGTGACCACTGCGAGTCCGAACCGCGAGAGCAGCACGTGCTCGATGTCGACGGTGGCACCGAAGGGCACCCGGTCGATGCGGGTCCACTCGGGCCCCAGACGGTCGAGCACCTCGGGGAGCTCGGGAGCCCACGAAGGGAGGACGGCAGCTGCGCTCATCCGCAATTGCTCGGCATCGCGGGCCCGACCTTGACCCCACGTGGTCGGAGGTCACGTCACGCTGGTGAGCTCGAGGCGGTAACCCCGCCGGGGCACGGTGCGCACCGAGGCGCCGGAGCTCCCGAGCTTGCGCCGCAACCGGCCCACGGTCACACCGACGACGTGGTCGTCGGTGGCGGCGCTTCCCCACACCGTCCGCAGCAGGGTCGACGGCGACACCAGGGCTCCGTTGCGCTCGACCAGTGCGGCGAACACGTCGGCCTCCCGCCAGGTGAGCTCCACGTGCTCGTCGCCGACGAGCATGGCCCGGCCCTGCATCTCGACGGTCGTGCCGCCCAGCTCCATGACCGACCGCGACGCTTCCAGCCGCTCGGAGAGGAGGCGCACCATCAGGCCGAGGCGGCCGACATCGGGCGCGAGCGGTTCGGTGATCCCCACCGCGCGCGCGGCCTCGGCGCACGCGGGGCCGACGCATGCGGTCACCGTCGTGGTGTTCATCGCCACGCGCAGCTCGTCGGCGGCGTCGTCCTCCTCGGCGATCGTGAACAGGTTCCGCACCGCGGGCGCGGAGGTGAACGTGAGCGCGTGCACCCGACCGTCGAGCACCGCGCGCACGAGCTGGTGCGCCGGTCGCACGTCGCTCGGTTGCTGCCACCGGTAGACGGGGACGGTCGTGAGCCGCACGTCACTGCGTTGCAGCAGCGACTCGGCGTCGCTGGTGTCGTCGCCGAAGCACTGCACCGCGACGTGGTCGCCCGGTCCCAGCTCGCCGAGGAGCTCGCGCACACCGGTCATCCGCTCGTCGCGCGCGGTGGCCGACACCTCGAGCCCGAGTGCCTGCGACGCGGCCGCCGCCTTCGGGCCCCGCGCGACGACCCGGGCGCCGGACAGCGCGTCGAGCAGGGCGTGGTCGAGACCCCAGCTCTGCGCCGCCTCGATCCACGCCCGGATCCCGATCCCCGTCGTCACCACCAGGACGGTCGGCGGCGATTCGAGCAGCGCGGTCGTCGCGCCGCGCAACCGTTCGTCAGATCCCAGGTAGGCGGTGGCGATGGTCGGGCAGTCCAGCACCCGTGCGCCGCGTCGCCGCAGCAGCTCCGCCTGTTCGGAGGCGCGCCGGTCGGCGGTGACCCCGACGGTGAAGCCCTCGAGCGGCAGCAGCGGCATCCGTGTCACGCGACTCACACCTCGTTTCCGGCGCGTTTCGTGCGAGCGACGGCGATGCGAAGCGATGCGCACATGGCATCCATTGTGCTGCGCGGCCGGGACCGGCGCGCTCAGCGCCGACGACCACTACCGGCTCAAGACCTACGGCGTGTGTCCGCAACGCGACGACGACCGATTCATGATCCGGCTCCGAGTCGCCGGCGGTGTGCTCGACCGGGCCCAGGTCGACGTGCTCGCCGATGCGGCACGCGCCCACGCCGGTGGTTGGGTGCACTTCACGACCCGACAGAACGTGGAGCTGCACTCGGTGCGGTTGGACGACGTGCCGGCGCTCTACCGGGCGCTCGCGCCGTCGGGACTGGTGGGTCGCTCGGCGTGCGGTCACACCATCCGGAACGTGCTCGCGTGTCCGGAAGCGGCGACGTCGAACGAAGAGCCGTTCGACGTGTCGGTCGACGCCACGTGGCTGTCGCAACAACTGGTGGCGCGGCTCGCGCGAGCTCAACGTCGCCCTGCCGAACCGCCTGAACATCTCGCTCGGCGGCTGCACCGCGTGCGGCCTCGAGGCACTCACCAACGACATCGGCCTGGTGGCGTGCGTGCGCGACGGCGAGCCCGGCTACCAGGTCTGGGCGGGCGGCAGCCTCGGCACCGCTCCCCGCCTCTCGCTCATGCTGCGACCGTTCGTGGCCCGTGCCCACCTCTGGCCGGCGGTGTGGTCGATCATCGAGTGGTTCGTCACCGAGGGCGACGTCGACCAGGTCGCCAAGGGACGGCTGAAGTTCCTCGTCGAGGCGCGCGGTGAGCAGGCGTTCCGCGCCGCGTTCACCAAACGCTTCGCGGCGATGCGCGACGAGGACTCCCTCCCGACGCCCCCGCCGATCGAGCTCCCCGAAGCCGACGCCCCCGTCCTCGTGCTCGGTCGCGCGCCCACGCTCGGCTGGCGTGACGGCATCCGTCCGGAACGGCGCGCGGGACTGGCGTCGATCACCGTGCGGGTGCCGCTCGGCGATCTGCTGGCCGACGACCTGGTCGCGCTGGCGCACCTGTCGCCGACCGGCCGCCTCGTGCTGACGCGCGAGCAGAACGTACTGGTGCCGTCGGTGCCGATCGACGACGTGTCGCGGCTCGTCGGCGCGCTCGCCGATCTCGGGCTCGGGCCCGACGGCGCTCGGGGCGCCGCCGACGTGCGCGCCTGCCCCGGTCTCTCGTTCTGCTCACTCGCCATCACCGGGAGCCAACCGGTCGCCATCGCGGTCGAGCGCGCGTTCAACGCGCGCCCGGATCTGCCGCGCGACCTGTCGATCGCGGTGTCGGGCTGCCCGAACTCGTGCACCAAGCAGCAGGTCGCCGACCTCGGGCTGTCGGGCACCAAGGTGAAGCTCGACGGCCAGGTCGGGCTCGGCTACCAGCTGTGGCTCGGTGCCGACCTGGCGGGCGGCGCGCTGGGCGAACCGGTCCTGCGCCTGCTGGAGGAGGAGGTCCCGGCGGCGGTGCTCGCGGCGACCGAGGTGTGGGTGGCGCTGCGACGTCCCGGCGAGGCCGCGGGCGTCACCTACCGGCGCATCGGGCTCGACGTGGTGGCCGCCGCCATCGAGCTCCGGTTGCGCGAGCGGGGATACGGCGACCGGCCCGCGGCCGAGTCCGAGCTCGCGGGTGCGGCATGAGCAACGCCGAACACTTCCCACAGGTCGAGCGCGTGCAACGGGTCCCCGAGCGGTGGCCGGTCGTGCACCTCGAGCCCGAGATCCCGACCTGGGAGCACTTCCTCGTCGAAGGGCACGTCGCGCATCCGCGGCGCTTCTCGCTCGCCGACCTCGCGCGCCTCGACGTCGAGGAACGCATCATCGACTTCCACTGCGTGTGGGGCTGGTCGCGGCCGCAGGAGCGCTGGACCGGGATCGGCCTGGACCGCGTGCTCGACTTCGTCGGCGCGACCGGGAGTCACGTCACCGTGCACTCGGCGTCGGACGAGTACTCCGCGTGCCTGCCGATGCACGACGCGCGCCGCGGCTTCCTCGCATGGACGCGCGATGGGGTTGCGTTGCCCGCGCTCGAGGGCGGACCGGTGCGGTTCGTCCCGCCGTCCGAGCTGTGGGGCTACAAGGGCGTGAAGTGGGCCGACCGCATCCAGGTCGGTGACCGCTTCGTCGCCGGGTTCTGGGAGTCGCGCATCGGCGACCCCGTCGGACGCATCCCGTCGGAGGTGGTGTTGCCGTGAGCATGTCCCTGGAGGAACTGGCGGAGTCGCGTGGCGCGAAGCACCGCGACTGCCGGGCGTGCAAGCACTTCGACGCGCAGGACGACCGCCTCGCGTACGGGTGGTGCAAGGCGCACAGCCAATTCGTGAAGCTCTATCACCCGGCCGGCGAGTTCTGGTCGCAGTGCCAGTTCAAGGCGCTGACGCGGGACCGGTCGACAGGGAACGACGCATAGACGAGACTCTCAGCTCGCGCGCCAACCCTTCGAAGGGGATCCCATGGGAACGAACGCCGACGTCGTCCGCCGCCTGACCGACGAGGCGTTCATCGCCGGGAACTTCGACACCTGGGACGAGATCATCGCCGGCGACCTCGTCGACAACGATCCGATGCCGGGCCTGCCTCCGAACGGCGAGGGCATCAAGACGCTCGCCCAGATGGTTGTCGGCACCTTCGACGATCGCAAGATCGAGGCCGAGCACCTCGACACACCGGACGGGCGCGTCGTCGAGAACTGGATCTTCACCGGCAGGCACACCGGCGACGCGATGGGCATCCCGCCGAGCGGTGAGGCGATCACGATCCGCGGCATCGAGATCTGGCGCGTCGCCGACGGGAAGATCGCCGAGCGCTGGGGCGTGGTCGACGTGAGCGACGTGCTCCAGAAGGCGGGCGTCCTGCCCTAGTTCGTCAAGCGGGCACGGGAGCGAGCTGCTCGAGCACGTAGTCGACGACCTCGTCGTACGACATCCCCGCACCCCGGTCGACAAGGGCGTCGAGGTCGCCGACCTCCGGCCGGAGCCGGTCGAGAGCCTGCTCGCGTGAATACGCGCCGGTGAGCAGGTAGTTGCTGACATCGGCCAATGCGCCCTTGGTGAGGACGCCGAGGAACACGACGGCGGCGTCAGCACGACCCGTCCTCAGCAACGGGAGCACACTCCAGTCGAGGACCGAACCGAGCTGCGGGCGCACCCCTTCGTCGCGTGCGATCAACGCGGCCTGGTGGAGCAAACCGAGCGCGGCGTCCTGTTCGCCCAACCGGGCTTTCAGACCCCCGCTGAGCGCCAAGGCGGTGCACATGACCCCCGAGAACTCGTTGTCCCCGTTCAGCACGATGAGCTCATCGAGACACGCGAGTGCCGCCTCGGGCTCCGTGCGCTGGAGTGACCACGCCAGGGATGAGAGTCCGTGGACGAGGACGGGCTGGCTCCCGATCCGGCGCGCGAGTTCAACCGCCCGCTCGGAGGCGACACGCGCGTCGTCGTACCGACCCAACAAGGCGAGGTACGTACCGGCCGAGGAGAGGAAGGCGGCCTCGACATAGGGAGCGGCATTGGCAAACGCGGCTCGACCCTCGTCGATCAACGCGTTGGCCTCGTCCCGATTGCCCACCATGAGCTCCACGAAGATGAGGTTCTGGACGGGGAAGCTCGGAAGCATCGCTTCCCACACGATGCCGTCGCGCAACGAGAGCCGAGCGAGCTCGAGCCCACGCTCCGCGCGGCCGCGGTTCAGCTCGTGATACGAGGCGAGTCCGAGGATGGTCGCTCGCCATGCCGGTGGGCCGTCGGCCACAACCTCGATCGCCCGCACCGCCATGCGGTCGATCATGATCGACCGGTTCCACTGCCCCACCGTCGCGAGACCAACGAGGGAACGGACCGCGAGCGAGCTGTCGGCCGGATCGTCACGATCGAGGGCCCACGAGACCGCGGCGCGCACGTTGTCGAGGTTGGCAACGAGTCGCGCCGACCAGAGCAGGCGCTCGGGCCCCTGGGTACCAATGGCGAACGCCTCGGCGAACGACGCGACGTCGGCGGCGTGGCGCCGGCGCCACATGTCGGCGTCGTCGGACTGGTCCAGTTGATCGCGCGCGAAGCACGCGGAGCGTCTCGAGCATCGAGTAGCGGGTCGACCCGCCGGGACCGGCCTCGGCGACGAGCATCGACTTCGCCACCAGACTCGGCGACCGCGTCTCGCACGTGCCAGGGGTCGAGCACATCGTCGGACACGACCGCGCTCGCGGCCTCGGCATCGAAGCTGCCGGAGAAGATCCCGAGCCGGTCGAAGACCGTGCGCTGCTCCGGTTCGAGCAACTGGTACGACCAGTCGACGGTGGCCCGCAGCGTCTGCTGGCGCTCGACCCGCCCCCGGCGTTTGCCGGTGAGGACGCGGAACCGCTCGTCGAGGTGCGTCGCGATCTCGACTGGTGACATCGCTTCGACGCGCGCCGCGGCGAGCTCGATGGCGAGCGGGATGCCGTCAACCCGGCGACAGACCTCGGCGATCGCAGCCCTCTGCTCGCTGGTCCATTCGGTGGTCACGCCGGCATCGCGAGAGCGGTCATCGAACATGCGAACCGCCGCATCCTCTTGGAGCGACTTCACCCGCACGACGCGCTCGCCCTCGACCTCGAGCGCCTCGCGGCTCGTGGCCAGGACCTTCACGTCGGGGCACGTTCGGATGATCGCTGCCGCGAGGTCACCCGCGTCGTCGAGGAGGTGCTCGCAATTGTCGAGCACGAGGAGCAGCTTCCTCACCCTGAGGAACTCGACGATGCTGTCGACCAGTGACAGCCCCGGACGTTGCCGGCAGTCGAGCGTGTTGGCGATCACCTGCGCCATGAGCAGCTCATCGTCGGCGGCGGCGAGCTCGCACACCCACGCGCCGTCGGCGAAGTCGACCGCGACCTCGCCAGCAACGTGCACTGCCAACCGCGTCTTGCCCACGCCGCCGGTGCCCGTGAGGGTCACCAGAGGTGCGTGACGAACTGCGTCGGCGAGTGTGAGAACCTCGTCGTCGCGTCCGACGAACGACGTGAGCTGTGACGGCAGGTTGCCGAGCGTGGCCTGCACCGACCGCAACCGCGGGAACTCGCTCGGCAGCTCGGGATGCCTCACCTGGAACACCTGAATCGGTGTCGGCAGGTCGCGGAGGCGGTGCTCGCCGAGGTCGACCAGCTCCACGTCGTCGGCGAACGCGTCGCGCACGAGTCCAGCCGTCACCTGCGACACGACGATCTGGTCGCCGTGGGCAACGCTCATCAACCGCGCGGCGCGGTTCAACGCAGTGCCGTAGTAGTCGCCGTCGCGGATCTCGGCTTCGCCGGTGTGCAGGCCGATGCGAATCTTCAATCCGTCGATGCCGTCCCATGGCGCCGAAGAGATCGAGATCTGCGCGTCGATGGCCGCGGCCACGCCGCCGACTGCAGTCGAGAACGCCGCGTGCACGCCGTCGCCAGTGGTCTTCACGACGACGCCGTCGTGGGCGGCGACCGCGCTGCGCATGATCTCGTCGTGGCGGGCCAGGGCGTCGCGCATGGCGTCGGGGTGCTCTTCCCACAGGCGGGTCGAGCCCTCGATGTCGGAGAAGAGGAACGTGACCGTCCCCGACGGCAGGCCGGTCATAGGGAGGTAGATTGCCGCATCTCACCGGGGGGTGCACGTGAAGTTCGGTCTGTTCCTGATGCCGGAACCGTTCCCGTGGTCGAACTGGACGCTGTCCTACGACCTGAAGCTCGAGGAGATCGTCTACGCCGAGCGCTTCGGCTACGACGAGGTGTGGGTGGGTGAGCACCACACCGGCGCGTACGAGAACATCCCCGCGCCCGACATCTTCATCGCCAAGGCCTCCGCGCTGACCAGCCGCATCGGTCTCGGCACCGGGACCATCAACCTGCCGTACCACGACCCGTTCATGGTCGCCGAGCGCATGGCGTTCCTCGACCACCTCACCCATGGCCGCCTCATCTACGGGTTCGGGGGTGGCGGCCTGGTGAGCGACAAGCTGTTCTTCCAGGTGGGCGACGAGGCGTCGCCGCGCATGCGCGAGGCGCTCGACATCGTCGAGCTGCTCTTCTCGACCACCGACTACGTCGACTTCGCCGGGCAGTACTGGCAGCTCGACCACAAGCGCATCCAGGTGCGGCCGTACCAGGAGCGTCCGCAGTTCTCGATCGCAGGGCATGTCGGGCACGCACAACTTCGAGCTCTGCGGCGACCGCGGGTACGCCGCGCTGAGCATCTACTTCACCCCGGTGCAGATCGAGGACAACCCCGGCATGCCCGACCTCATCGCGCAGGGCAACGCGATCGTGAAGGCCGCGGAAGCCGCCGGCCGCGACCCCGTTGCCGCCCGCAACGACTGGCGGATCTGTCGCGAGGTGTACGTCGCCGATTCGAAGAACGCGGCGATGGAGGAGATCCGCGAGAGCCTCGCGCAGTCGTACGACTACCTGTTCAAGATCGGGCTGGCGCCACTGATGAAGCGCGACGCCTCGATGGCCGATGCCGAGGTGACGTTCGACTGGATGGTCGAGAACGTGCCGTGGATCATCGGCTCGCCCGAAGACGTGGTCGCGCAGGTGCGCGAGCTCGACGCGGCGGTCGGCGGGTTCGGTTCGCTGCTGTTCAACTCGCGCGAGTGGGTCACCATCGACCGGTGGAACCGCTCGTTGGAGCTCTTCGCCCGCTACGTGTCGCCGCACTTCCGGGCCCGCGACGACCAACGGTTCCGGGCCGAGCTCGCCGCCGACGCGCTCGGCGAATGACCCACTACCAGTCGGCGCGGGTGTCACCCGGGATCGACGCGGTGGTGACGCCCCAGTGCACGCCGTGCGTGGTGGCGGGGTCGGAGAGGAAGCTCGCGCCGTCCTCCAGCGAGGCGGCGACGGCCTTCGACCGCAGGTGCATCGTCGCGCCGGCGAGGTCCTCGACCTGGAGCCACACCGCGAACAGACCGTGGTGCTCGGCGTCGACGTAGTCGGCGATCGGTGTGCCGCGGTCGAGCGGCTCCGCGAGCTCGACCACGTCGTCGCGCCCGACCGCGATGTACACGCTGCGGGTGCGCAGCAGATCGTTCTCGCCCTCGTGCAGCAGCGTGCCACCGATGACGTCGACGTAGAGGTCGCGGGCGCGGTCGAGGTCACGCGTCGCCAACGTGAAGTGCGACGTCTTGCGAATGTGCAGCGGGTGCTCGTCGTGCCACCACGACGGCTGGAACGCCGGGTGCGGGCGCGGATCCGGGATCCAGGGGTGGGGCACCATGAACTCCAGCTGCGTCACGGTGCTGTTGGGATGGGTGAAGATCGGTCGGTCCTCGGGCGCATCCTGGTCGTGCTCGAGCTTGCCGCCGAGGAGCGCGAGCAACTCGACGTCGGCGGCTTCGAGCCCGTCACGCAGCTCGGTGAGCCCCTCGACGTCGTCGACGTACCACGCGATCGAGTGCCAGCTGATCCCCGACCGTTCGTAGTAGCGGCCGATCGGACCCTTGTTCCACTTCGTGTCCTCGAACGCCGGCTGCATCGGCTCCAGGCAGAGCTCGCCCACGACGCCCAGCGACGCGTGCCGGTGCAACTCGGGCGAGTAGTTGTGCAGCACGTACCACTGGATCCCGAACACGTCCTCGTACCAGCGCGCCGAGCGCGGCCAGGTCGTCGGTCATGTGGATGGCGTGGAAGTTGCGTCCGATGGTGAACATCGGGCTCAGTCTCCCGCCCCGGTGCGCACCGACACCACTCTCCCGTTTTCTCCCGCTCTTCGACCCGCTCGAGCCCGGTTCAGCGCACGCCGGTGAGCCGCGCGTTGCGCACGCTGACCCGCCAACTCGCCGCGCTGACCCGCCAGGACTTCGGAGCGCCGTGGGAGGTGGTGCTCGTCGACAACGGATCCACCGACGGCACGCGGGCGTTGGCGACCGCGTGGACCGACCGCATGCCGTGGCTGCGCGTCGTCGACGAGCCCGTCGCCGGGCTGAACCGGGCGCGCAATCGCGCCGTCATCAGCGCGTCCACGACGCGATCAGCGGGTTCGACGAAGCCTTCGACACCGGTGCCGACGACGTGGAGTTCTGCGTCCGGGCCACGCACGCGGGGTACACGATCGGGTTCGTGCCGGGCGCGGTCACGCGGTACTCGCTGCAGGACACGCCCGCGCGCTCGTGCGACAGCGGTTCAGCTACGGCCGCGGTCTCCAGCGCCTGCTGGCGAAGGCCGACGCGGTGCGGTTGGATCAGCACCACGCCCGCACAACGGTGACGGGACCTGGCGCGAGCGACCGCGTCGCTGGCGCGGAGGTGGCCGCAGGGGCTGCGGCGCGACCAGCGCCTCCCGTACCTGGCGCTCCTGGCGCATGCGGTCGGCGAGGCGACGGAGCTCATCCTCGGGCCGCGGCACCGGCCCCGCGCCGCCGAGGACCAGCCGGCGGTGGCCTGACCTACGCTCGACTGGTGCGTCGTCGCGTCATCGTGCTCACGGCCGTCGTCACCCTCCTGCTGCTCGCACTGGCCGGTGGTGCAGGGGCGGTGGTGGGGTCCGTGGTGAAGGACGGCAGCGACTTCTACACGCCGCCGGCGAACATGGCGAAGAAGGCGCCCGGCACGGTCATCCGCTCGACGCCCATCACCGCGCCGTCGGGCGCCAAGGCGTGGAAGGTGCTCTACCACTCGCGGTCGGTCGACGGCCGCGACATCGCGGTCTCGGGCGTGGTCGTCGTGCCCACCGGCGCCGCGCCGAAGGGCGGCCGTCCCCTGGTGACGTGGGCGCACGGCACCACCGGGCTCGGTGATCAGTGCGCGCCGTCGAAGGCCGCGGACGCCGCGAGCGCGTTGCCGTGGGTCAAGCAACTGGTCGACGCGGGGTACGTCGTCGCCGCCACCGACTACGAGGGCCTCGGCACGCCCGGCGTGCACCCCTACCTCGTCGGTGAGAGCGAGGGGCGCAGCGTGCTCGACGCGGCGCGTGCCGCTCGCCGCGCTCAGCGGCTCGGGCGCCGGCGACCGGGTGCTGATCGCCGGCCACTCCCAGGGTGGGCAGTCGGCGTTGTTCGCCGGTGAGCTCGCGGCCTCGTACGCGCCGGAGCTCGACGTGCTGGGCGTCGCCGCGGCCGCGCCCGCGGCCGACGTGGAGCACATCCTCCCCCTCGCCGCCAGCATCAGCGGCGGCGCCGGCTACCTGGCGATGGGCATCCAGGGCTTCCACGCCGCGTACCCCGAAGCCGATCCGGCCGCGGTGCTGTCGCCCGACGCGCAGACGAAGTCGGAAGCGGCGACCACGCAGTGCGCGGGCGAGGTGATGGACGCGTTCCAGGGGACGAGCGGACCGGAGGTCCTCGCCCACGATCCGCTGACCATCCCCGTCATCCAGACGTTGCTGCACCAGAACTCGGCCGGGAACCGACCCGCCGGCGCACCGGTGTTGATCGTGCAGGGCAGCGCCGACACCACGATCCCCAAGGTGCTCACCGACGCGTTCGACGCCAAGGCGTGCGCGGCCGGTGACACCGTCGACTACCGCGTCTACGACGGCGCCACCCACGGCACGGTCATCGTCGCCGCGCAGGACGACGTCGTGGCGTGGTTGAAGGACCGGGTGGCGGGCAAGCCCGCACCGACCACGTGCACATGAGCGACGACCGCGCGACCCACGCCACACCCGACTCCACACCCGAATCCACGACGGAGGGTGACGGGCCGGCGCGCACGGGCTGGTCCCTGTGGTCGAAGAACTCGTTCTGCTCGATCGGCTCGGTCGGTTCCTCGTTCTCGATCGGATCGATCGGCTCGTTCTTCTCGATCGGATCGGTCGGTTCGGCCTACTCGGCGTTCTCGGCCGGGTCGTGGGCGAGCTTCGGCTCGGTGCTGTCGAGCCTGTCGTCGCTCTCCGTGCTCTCGCACCGGAGCCACCTCGGCCTCCTTTCGGCGAACCGGCGTCGCTAGACCCGAATATGTCGGGTCTGCTGACGCAGGTTCGTGACCGAGGGAGAGAGGCGGGGCGGGTCAGTCCTCGAGGCGGAGGTGGCGGCCCTTGTCGGTGAGGCGGATGACGGCCTCGCCGTCGAGGAGGCGGTGGAGCGCCTGGCCCGCGATCTGGGCCCGCCAGCCGGTGTCGAGACGGCTGGCGCGTCCGTAGACCAGCGCCTTCACGTCGTCGCGGGTCGCCAGCAGCTGCTTCTCCAGGCGTTCCGCGCGCGCCAGCTCGGCGACGTAGGCCACGAGCAGCGCGACCGCGGCGTCGAGCTCGGGACCGTCGTCGTACTTCTCGGGGAGCCGCAGCTTGTCCTTCGGGAGCTCGCGCCCGGACTCGACCGCGGCGAGCAGCTCGTGCACCACGTCGTTGGGCAAGCGGTTCACGCCGCGCAGCGCGAACAACTGGTCGCGCGTCTTCGGCGGACGGCCGACGACCGCGGCGAGCGCGAGGTCGGGAAGCACGAACCGCGGCAACACGTCGAGCCGTTGCGCGCGCGCCTCCCGCCATGCAGCGACCGACTGCGCGACGCGCGCCTTCTCGCCGCGCATCGACGAGGCACCCTTGATCTTCCACCACGCCACCGCGGGATCGACGCGTCGGTCGGCGGTCGTGCGCAGCACCTCGCACTCGCTCGCCGCCCAGGTCTCGCGGCCCATGTCCTGCAGCCGGTGCTGGAGCTCCAGCGTGAGCGGGAACAGGTGCTCGACGTCGGCCGCGGCGTACCGACGGGTGGCTTCCGACAGCGGTCGCTTGGACCAATCGGCCAGTTGCTCCGACTTGTCGAGCCGGATCCCGAGCAGCACCGACACCAGCGTTCCGAGCGACGGCAGGCCGAGCCCGACGAAACCGGCCGCGAGCTGCACGTCGAACAGCGCCGACGGTCGCGCCCCGATGGCGCGGTCGAGGATCGGGAGGTCGCTCGCGCCCGCGTGGGTGATCATCGTGGCCGGCGCGCGCAGCACCTCCTCCAGCGCGCGCACGTCGCACGCGAGCGGGTCGACGAGTGCGACGCCCTTCGCCCACGACACCTGCACCAGGCACAACTGCGGCCAGTACGAGCGCTCGGACATGAACTCGGTGTCGAGGCCGTACGCGGGTTCGTCGACCAGGATCGAGATCAGCTCGGCGAGACCCTGGTCGTCGTCGATCCAGCGGGGCTCCACCCGCTCGGCCGTGGCCGTCACGTGACGCTTCGGTACTGCAGCGTGGTGAGGGAGACGATCCGGTTGTCGGCCGATGGCTCGGTGGTGGCGACCCGTACCCAGAAGCCGTCGAAACCACCGGGCACCACCTCGCCGCGCGCCCGCACCGGGCCATCCTTGACCCGGTTGAGGTAGCGGATCTCGAGGTCGATCGCCTCGTGCTCGACGGTGACGCCGCCCAGTTCGAGCGCGCGCTCACCGGCGACCTCGGCGAGCAGCGCCTGCGCGCCGCCCTGCACGGTGCCGTTGGCGCCGTTGCGCACGATCTCGTGGTTGTCCATCTCGAAGAGACCCGGTTCCGGTTCGCGCAGTCGGAGCGACGCGTCGTAGTGGTCGGCGCCGAGATGGCCGACGGGGAAGATACCGGTGCGCTCGGAGTCGAGCGGCTTGTTCATGAACGTGCACACCGACCGGGCGAACGGTCGGGTGAGGTCGCCGGTGTGCAGGAGCGTCTCGCCGATGAACAGCAGCCGCCCCGACTTCACCGGGTAGGTGACCAGCTCGATCGCGCCGCTCGTGGGCGCGGGTGCGAGCAGGCTGACCCGCAGGTCGACGGTCGGATTGATGATCGAGTGCGCGGGCGAGCCGGCGACCATGTCGACCAGCGTGGCGAGCACGCCCATGCGCACGCGGTCGGTGCCCGGTGCGAAGAACTCCGGCTGCACCTCCGCGCGCGCGAGCGCGAGGTCGCCTTCGGTCCAGAGCGTGATGCCGAGCCCGTTGACGAAGCCCGGCGTGACGACCTCGGTCATGTAGCCCTGATCCAGTGGTCGGTCATGTGGCGGGAACCGTATCGTCCTCGTCGAACCCGTTGCTGGTGGACAGCTCGCCGTTCGTGAGCTCGAGCAGGCCCGCGGCCGCCGCGAGGGCGACGGCGAGACCGGCGGCGCGTTCGTAGACGGCCTGGAAGTAATGGTGGGCGAGGCCGGCACCGGGGAACGGCAGCGGCCCGAGCGACTCGACCAGCGCGGTCGGGTCGACGCCGGGCGTGATCACGCGATTGGGTTCGTCGTCGACGGGATCGTCGACGTCCTCGCCCCAGAAGTCGCGCAGCTGCTGCGCGCTGGGCTTGCCCCCGCGCCCACGACGTCGACGCGCCGGGCTCATTCCGCGTCCTCTTCGCTCAGCACGGTGTCGGCGCGGATGCCGAGGGCGGCACTGAGCTGGCCGGTGTCGAGGTCGGCCAGCGAGCTCGACTTGGGCAGCACGAGGTCGGCGATGCGTCGCTTGCCCGCCACCACCTCTTCGACCCGCTCGTCGACCGTTCCGGGGCACACCAGTCGGTGGCTGATGACGGTCTTGGTCTGACCGATCCGCCACGCGCGGTCGCGCGCCTGGTCTTCGACCGCGGGGTTCCACCAGCGGTCGTACAGGACGACGTGGTTGGCGGCGGTGAGGTTGAGCCCGGTGCCGCCCGCCTTGAGCGACAGCACCAGCGCGGCGGGACCGTCGGCGTCCTGGAACCGCTGCACCATCGCGTCGCGCACGCCGCGCGACAGGCCACCGTGGTAGCACTCGACGGTCTGGTCGAACTTCTCGGTGAGGTGGTCGGCGAGCTTCAGCCCCCACTCGGCGAAGTGCGTGAACACGAGGACGCGCTCGCCCGCCGCGAACACCGACTCCACGATCTCCTCGAGTCGCGCGAGCTTGCCGCTGCGACCTTCGAGCGGGCGATCGTCGTCCTGGTACGCGGCGGGGTGGTTGCAGATCTGCTTCAGCGCGGTGATGGCGGCAAGGATCTGACCCTTGCGCGGCTCCTCGCCCTCGGGCAGGTCGTTGGCGAGCACCAGCTTGTCGAGCACCGCCTGGTAGAGGCCGATCTGCTCGGTCGTCATCGCGCAGTGGTCGAGCTGGTCGATCTTGTCGGGCAGCTCGGCCTGGATCTCGGGCTCGAGCTTGGTACGACGGAACACGAGGATGCCGTTGAGCGCGCGCAGCGCGTCTTCGGCCGCGGCGCGCCCCGCGGCGCCGCCGGCGACGCCGCCGCCGTTCTCGTCGCCCGACAGGCTGGCGATGAACTGCGGGCGCGGCCCGACCAACCCCGGGTTGGTGAAGTCGAGGATGGCCCACAGGTCGCCGAGGCCGTTCTCGATCGGCGTGCCGGTGAGCGCGACACGCGTGCGCGCACCGATCCGGCGCAGCTGCTGCGCGGTCTCGTTGGTGTGGTTCTTCACCGCCTGCGCCTCGTCGAGCACGAGACACGCCCAGTCGACCTTGGCGATGGCATCGATGTCGCGCACCGCGGTGCCGTAGGTGGTGATGACGACGTCGGCGCGCTCGACCTCGTCGGCGATCTCGTCGTGCGCGGCGCGTCCGGGACCGTGGTGCACGATCACCCGCAACCCCGGCGTGAAGCGCGCCGCCTCCGCCGCCCAGTTGCCGACGACCGCGGGCGGTGCGACCACCAGCGCGGGACCGCGGTCGGACGACGAGAGCAGGTGGGCGAGCATGGTGGGCGTCTTGCCCAGGCCCATGTCGAGGGCGAGGCAGCCACCGATGCCGCCGGCATCGAGGAAGCCGAGCCAAGCCAGCGCTTCGGCCTGGTAGCTGCGCAGCTCGCCGTCGAAGCCCTTGGGCGCCCGCGCCGGTTCGCCCGACACCTCGGACGCGGCGGCCAACAGGTCGGCCGCCCAGCCGCCGCCCTCGACGCTGATGCCACCGGCGAGCGGCGTGCCCTCGAGGCCGAGGGCGAGGCGCAGCATGTCGGCGCCGGTGAGCTGGGTGGTGTCGGCCTTGGCGGCGAGGGCGTCGGCGGCGGCGCGCAGGTCGGCCTTGTCGATCGCCACCCACTTGCCGCCCGAGCGGACGAGCGGCCGCGATTGCTTGGCCAGCTCGCGGATCTCGGCCGCGGTGAGCTCGACGTCGTCGAACACCGCCGACCAGCGCACGTCGGCGAGTTGATTGGCGCCGACCGCGGTCTCCTTCGAGTCCGCGAAGACCCGCAGCATCGGCGTGGCCTTGCGCGTGGACAGCTCGGGGACGCGCACGTCGAAGCCGGCATCGGCGAGCCGCGGGCCGGTGACCGTCATCAGCTCCCACGCCTCCTCCTGGCTGAGGATGGCGTGACCACGCCGGTCGGTGCCGGCGCGCAGCAGCGCGGGGACCATGCGCTCGAGGCGAGTGACGTCGTGGTCGAGGTCGGAGCGCTTGGAGCGGTCGTCGACGATGGCGCGCTCGACGGGGACGAGCACCTTGCCCCCACCCCCACCGGATTTGCCGCTGCCGTTGCCGCTGCCCTTCGTCGAGGAGCGAGGTTTCGCGACGAACACCTCGAGGTCCCACACGCCGGTACGGTCGGGCGGGTCGAGGCGCACGATCAACGGCGCGTGCTCGCGCGTGACCGAACGGGACCACTGCTCGGCGCGCGACACGAGCTCGCCCACGATGCGCGTGGGCGCGTCGAAGGCGCTGCCGTCGAGGCGGGCGAGGAACGCTTCGGTGACGTCGTTGCCGGTGCGCACGACGGGCGGCGCCGCGGGCACCTCGATGCGGCGAGCGCTGTCGCGGCCGATGGCGTCGACCATGCCGGTGAGCGCGGAGCGGGTGACGGCGCGGGCGTCGACGCTCGGATCGAGCGCGGCCACGCTGCCGGGCATGGCATCGACGACGTCGGCGAGCCGATCGGGGTCGACGAGCGCGGGGGTCCAGCGCACCGCGTAGGACGCGTGGTCGCCGCGCGACGAGCCGCTCCGGCGTCGCCGCTGGCGCAGCACCGGCACCATCGCGCCCCGTGCCGCGAGCTCGACGGCCCACATCGCCACCTTGCCCAACCAGCGGACGCTCGGGCCGACGTCGTCGCGCACGTCGCCGGAACCTGCGGCCACCAGCCAGCCCAGCACCTCGCCGACGGGCGCGCTCACCGCCGCGGCCTTCTCGCCGCCGGGCACGCCCACGTCCTGGTGCGAGGTCCACGGCGCGGCGGGCGCTTCGGCGTCGGCCAGGAACTTGGCCACTTCGCCGGCGGTGGCGGTGGCACACCCGGGGCCACCGGCCCAGGCGACGACCCGCCCGGGTTCCCACGACAGCTGCAGACGCACCACGCCGGGCTCGATGGTCTCGGGCTCCCGGTGGTTCTGGCCCTGGCCCTGGTTCTGGCCCGGGTTCTGGTTCTGGCCCGGGTTGCGATCACGTTCGGGCGGGGCCGTGCCGGGCGGTGCGGGACGGCGCTCGCCGGTCAGACGGGCCAGGGCGTCGGTGAGGATGCGGTGGACGTACTCGGCGTCGGCGACGACCTGATCGCGCTCCTCACCGGTGAGGCGTCGCGCCGCGAGGAGGTGCTCGTCGGCGTCGACGAGGAGACGCAGCAGCGAAGCCCGCCAGGCCGGTTTGTCGGCCTCGAGGATCTCGAGCTGCTCGGGCGTCGCGAGGTCGTCGGCCTCGAGCTCGACGTAGAGGTCGAAGGTCGAGTCGTCGACGCGCGGCGCCGGATGCTCGGTGGTGGTCGTGCTGTCGATCGTGGTCACCGCCAGAAGGCGATTCTGGAGAGCACCCTGCAGCGCTCTCGAAGTTTGGTGTCAGCCCGGTCGAAGACGATCGCCCTGGCACCTTCGGGCTGCTCTGCTGGACTGCACAGCAGTGGCCCGGTCATCCAAGTGTAGTGCGTCCCCGGCGCGCCCTACGCGGGCCCTTCGCCGGCCCCTCAGCCGGCCCTTCGTCCGACGTCCACTCCGGCGGTGGGAGGGGGTGGCGGAAGAGCCGGGCGGCGTTCTCGTGGGTGAGCTTGGCCACGTCGGCGTCGGGGAGGCCGGCGAAGCGCCCGGCCAGGAGCGCCTGGGTGTCGGGCCACGAGGAGTCGGCGTGGGGATAGTCGCTCTCCACCATGATGTGGTCGACGCCGATGCGGTCGCGCACCTGGAGTGTGGTCGGGTCGTCGATGGAGCAGAACCAGAAGTTGCGCTGCACCGCCTCCGACGGCGTGATCCTCGCTCCGGACGCGTCGGTGCCGTCCCACGCGCCGGCCATGCCCGACGCCGAGTGCTCCATCACGTAGTCGAGGCGATCGAGCAGCATCGGCACCCAGCCGATCCCGCCCTCGGAGAACGCGACGTTCAGGTCGGGGTAGCGCAGCGGGATGCGCGCCCACAGCCAGTCGGCCGCCGCGAGCATGCCGTGCACCGGGAACAACGTCGTGCTCTGCTCGAGCGGCGACTCCGGTGACGTCGGCGGCGCGATCGAACCCGACCCGGTGTGGATGCACACGACGGTGCCGGTCTCCTCGCACGCGCGCAGCAGCGGGTCCCAGTGGTCGGTGTGCACCGACGGCAGCCCGATGTTGTTCATGCTCTCCGGGAACGTGATGGCGCGGAAGCCGCGCTCGGCGTTGCGCCGCACGTCGTCGGCGGCGACCTGCGGGTCGCGCAACCACACCAGCTGCAACGGGATGATGCGCTCGGGGTAGGTGCCGGCCCACACCTCGTGGTGCCAGTCGTTCCAGGCGCGCACGCACGCGAGTCCGAGCTCCTCGTCGTTGCTGCGCGCGAACGCGACGCCCGCGAACCCGGCGATGAGCGACGGGAAGCAGAGGCTGGCCCAGATGCCGGCGGCGTCCATGTCGGCGATGCGGGCGTGGATGTCCCAGCAGCCCTTGCGCATCTCGTCGAAGCGCGCCGGCTCCATGCTCCACTCGTCCTTGGGCCGCCCGACGACCGCGTTCAGCCCGATGTTGGGGAACAGCTTGTCCTCGTAGGCCCACGCCTGCTTGCCGTTCTCGAACTCGACCAGGCGCGGCGCGACGTCGGTCAGGTGCGCGGGCATGCGCCCCTCGAAGAGGTCGCGCGGCTCGATGAGATGGTCGTCGACGGAGATGACGGGGAAGGTGCGGGCGCGCGGCGCGGGGTCGGGCAGCAGCGGCACTATTCGATCCTCACGGGGCGCTCCGCACGACGCGACCGGGCCGCTTGCCGGTGTCGTCGCCGGCGCGCTGCACGACCTCGCCGTCGACGATCGTGGCGACGAACCCGTCGGTGCGCTGCAGCACGCGCTTCGCTCCGGCGGGGAGGTCGTGCACGACCTCCATCTCGCGCGGCGCAACCGCGAGCGGGTCGATGAGGTTGAGATCGGCCTTGAGCCCGGGCTCGACCGCGCCGCGGTCGCGCAGCCCGTAGACCGCCGCGGGTTCGCTGGTGAGGATCTTCACCGCGGTCTCGAGCGGGATGGTGCCGCGGGCGCGCTCACGGACCCAGTAGGAGAGGAGGAACGACGGGTAGCCGGCGTCGCAGATGAGGTCGACGTGGGCGCCGCCGTCACCCAGGCCCAACACGGTCTCCGGGTGGACGAGCAGCTCGGCGCGCACGTCGAGGCTCCCCGCGTAGCCACCGAGGAAGTAGTGCACGAGCGCCTCGCCGTCGTCGGCGATGGTCCACTCGTAGAGGAGCTCCTCCGGGTCGCGGCCCTGCGCCACCGACTGCGCGGCGAGGCTGGTCGACGGATCGGGCTCGTACACCGGGACGAGGTGCGACGGGAACACCGCGTCGGCTTGGGCCAGCATCAGGTCGCGCAGGCGCGGCACGCCGGGTTCGGGACGCTCGGCCAGGATGGCGGCGCGCACGTCGGGCTCGGCCATGCGGGCGGCGCGTTCGGCGACGGGCAGGTGCTCGATCGCGTCGTAGCTGGGGCGACCACGGAACGGGTGCGACGTGCGGAGGCCGCAGAACAGCCCCTGCCCGTGCGAGCTGATCTGCGGGACGATGCGGGCGCCGCCGGCGTTCTCGCGCTCCACGCGCGCGAGCCGATCGCGCCAGTCGCTGCCGGAGCTGCCACCGAACGCGAACGTGATCGCGACGCCGCTCTCTCGCGACGCGGCCGCGAGCATGTCCATCTCGCGATCCCACACGGCGCGGTCGGAGCCGGCGGCGCCGGGCATGATCGTGCTGTAGACCGCGTCGGCCGAGCCCTTGCCCGCGGCGCGGATCAGCGCGGTGAGCTCGTCGGTGGTGGCGAACGTGCCCGGGACCTCGCGCCCGTCGACCGCCTTGTGCAGCTCGAGCCGGTTGGCGGACACGCCGACGGCGCCGGCGTCGATGCCCTCGGCCACGACGTCGGCCATGCGACCGATGTCGTCGTCGCTCGCGGCTTCGTTGGCGGCGCCGCGCTCCCCCATCACGTAGGCACGCACCGCGCCGTGCGGCACCTGCACCGCGACGTCGAGTGCGCGGGGGATGCGGTCGAGCGCGTCCATGTACTCGGGCACCGACTGCCAGTTCCACCGGATCGCCTCGCGCAACGACGCGCCGGGGATGCCCTCGACGCCCTCCATGAGACCGATGAGCCAGTCGTGGCGGTCGGGCGCGGCGGGCGCGAAGCCGACGCCGCAGTTGCCCATGACCACGGTGGTCACGCCGTGCCACAGCGACGGCGTGAGCATCGGGTCCCAGGTGACCTGGCCGTCGTAGTGGGTGTGCACGTCGACGAAGCCGGGCGTGACCACGAGGCCGGTGGCGTCGAGCTCCTCGCGGCCGGGTTCGCCGACGGTGCCGACCGAGGTGATGCGGCCGTCGTCGACGGCGACGTCGGCGAGCACGGGCGTGCCGCCCCGGCCGTCGACCACGGTTCCGTTGCGGATCACCAGATCGTGCACGTCGGTTTCCCCCCGGAAGTCGTGCTTGCCGCCGCCCGCCGACCCTACTGCCGGTGGGCACGGGGGTACCTCCCCAGATTCGTCGCGTCATCGGTTCCTAGGGGTGAATGGCGCGACAGGGCGGGAACCCTTCCTCTCATCGGTTCCTAGGAGTGAATGGCACGACGAACGCCGAGGGGGTGTGGGGCGCCGGGATCGACTGAGATGTGGCCGTGAACGCCGAGCAGCTCTGGCCCTTCATCCGCGACATCCACGACTTCCCCCAGCCCGGCGTCGTGTTCCGCGACATCACGCCGCTGCTCGGCGACGCCGGCGCGTTCCGGGCCGCGACGGAGCTGCTGGCCGCGCCGTTCGACGGTCCCATCACCAAGGTCGTCGGCATCGAAGCACGCGGCTTCATCCTCGCGGCACCGATCGCGCTGGCGCTCGGCGCCGGCTTCGTGCCGGTGCGCAAGCCCGGCAAGCTCCCGTGGGACACGCACACGCACAGCTACGAGCTGGAATATGGCTCCGACACCCTCGAGGTGCACCGCGACGCGCTGACCCCCGACGACCGCGTGCTCATCGTCGACGACGTGCTCGCCACCGGCGGCACCGCCACCGCGACCTGCCTCCTGGTCTCCGAATTCTTCGACGCCACCGTGGTGGGCGTCACCTTCCTGCTCGAGCTCACCGCGCTGGGAGGCCGCGACCGCCTGGTCCCACTGGGACACCACATCGAGTCGGTGCTGGTGCTGTAGGACCGTCACACTTCGTGGAGCTGCGTCGTCTGGGGAGCATCAGGACGACGAAGGAGCAGCCATGACCCACCCCTCCAGGTCCGGATCGCACAGCGTCGTCGTGGTCGGGGCCGGTCTCGCCGGGCTGACCGCGGCCGCCACCGCGGCCCAGTTCGGCGCCGACGTCACCCTGTTGGAAGCACGGGAGCACGCCGGCGGACGCGCCCGCACCGCGGTCGTCGACGGCTTCCACCTCAACCAGGGCGCCCACGCCCTCTACCGCGGCGGCCCGGCGTGGGCGACCCTCGACGAGTTCGGGATCACCCCGCAGGGTCGCGCGCCCGACGCCGCCGGCGCCATGGGGCTGCGCGCCGACGGCACCCTCGCACCGCTACCCGGCGGCGCGCGCAGCCTCCTCCACACGAACCTGCTCGGACCGCGCGCGAAGCTGCATTTGGCACGACTGTTCGCGCGTCCGGCGCGACTGCTCGACACCGTCGAGCCCGACACGTCGATGCAGCAGTGGATCGACGCCCGGAGCCACGACGGCAACCTGCGCACGCTGCTCAGTTCGCTGACCCGGGTCTCGACGTACTGCGGCGACCTCGACAACCTGGATGCGCACGCCGGTGTCGCGCAGGTCGTGCAGGCGACGGTCCACGGCGTCGTGTACCTCGACGATGGCTGGCAGCAGCTGGTCGACGCGCTGCAGCACGTCGCGCGCATGCGCGGGGTCGTCACGCACGCACGCGCCAAGGTCGACGCGATCGACGCGCGCCACGGGCGCTTCGTCGTTCACACCGCGTCCGGGGACTTCGATGCCGACGCGGTCGTACACGCCGCCGGCGGCCCAGTCGATGCCGACGCAGTGCTGCGGGGCGCGAGCCCGAACGTGCTCGAGTGGGCCGCACGCGAGCGACCGGTCCACGCGTCGACCCTCGACCTTGCGTTGCGCTCGCTGCCCGTGCCCGAGCGACGGATCACGCTCGGGCTCGACGAGCCCACCTACTTCTCGGTGCACACGCCGTCGGCGCGTCTGGTCGACGGCACCGGTGAGGTCGCGCACCTGCTCTGGTACGGCGACGCCGACGACACCGACTCCGACAACGACGGGCGCCCCCGCCTCGAAGCACTGCTCGACTGCGCGCAGCCCGGCTGGCGCGACGAGGTGGTCGACCTGCGCTCCGGCCGCCAGCTGGTGGTGGCGCACGGCCGGCCCCTCCCGGGCCGCGGGTTCGCGGGACGCCCGCCCGTGTCGGTCCCCGACGTGCCCGGTCTCTTCGTGGCCGGGGACTGGGTAGGACCCGAAGGACTCCTCGCCGACGCGGTGTTCGCCAGTGCCGCGCGCCGCCGGCCGAGCGGCTGCGAGCGTCGCCGCACCAATCAGGATGACGGCATGAGCACCGACGCGCGCACAGAGGAGTTCGAGGCGCTCCGAGAGCGGTTGTTCGGCATCGCGTACCGTATGACCGGCAGCGTCGGTGACGCCGAGGACGCGTGCCAGGACGCCTGGTTGCGCTGGCAACGGGTCGACCGGGCCACGGTCGACAACCCCGAGGCCTACCTCGTGCGCGTCGTTACCCGCCTCGCGCTCGACCGGTTGACGTCGGCGCAGCGCCGGCGCGAGACCTACATCGGTCCGTACCTGCCCGAGCCGTTGGTGGCCGACGACGACGCGACGCAGCCCGAGGTGGCGGCCGAGCTGGCCGACTCGCTCACGCTGGCGTTCCTCGTGCTGCTCGACGAACTCACGCCGAAGGAGCGCGCGGTGCTGCTGCTCCATGACGTGTTCGGCTACCCGTTCGACGAGATCGCGACGATGGTCGACATGTCACCGGCCGCGTGTCGTCAGCTCGCGAGCCGCACGCGCCACAAGCTCGACCACGAGCGCGCTTTGCTGCGGCGTCCCGACGAGGCGCGCGAGCACGAGCTCGTCGGCAATCTGCTCGCGACCATCGCGAGCGGCGACATCGACGCGGTCATGGAGCTGCTGGCGCCCGACGTGGTGCTGCTCTCCGACGGCGGCGCGCAGCGCCACGCGGCGCGTCGACCCGTCGTCGGTGTCGACCGCGTCGCGCGCCTCGTGGTGAACCTGGCCAAGCGCTCGCTGGCGACCCTCGAGGTGCGCATGGTGCAGGTGAACGGCGAGACAGGACTGCTGTTCCTCGACGACGGTCGCCCCGACTTCACGCTCTCGTTCTCGTTCGCGCCCGACGGACGGGCGCGGCGCCTCTACAGCCAGCTCAACCCCGAGAAGCTGCGTCACCTGCGCTGACCAACGGGTCGGTCGACTCCGGAGCGTCGCCCGGCTCCGTCCGCGTCGACCAGCTGAGCGCGGCGACGCTCCCACCGAGCATCCCGAGCGCGCACGCCATCTGGCCGTACCACCACGTGCCGAACGGGTGGTGGCCCGACACCGGGCACGCGACCGACAACGCGGTGAAGAACCCCGCAGCCGCGACGGACACCACGAGACCCCACCGTCGCTGCGCGATGAGACCGGCCATCGTGGCCGCGACGAGCGCGAGGAACGCCACGCCGAGCGCCACGCCGTACCACGGCTCCGGCTGGTGGGTCACCGGCTCCAGCGATCCGGCGACCTCGTACGCCACCAACCAGGCGACGCCCACTCCCACGGCGAGCCGACCGTCGATCCGTTCCTGCAACCACGCACGCGTCTCGGGGTCCATTCCGCCAGTGTGCACCATTCACGGCTCTCTCGGAACCACGAACTCGTTGTCCGTGTCGGTGTAGCGCTCGACGAGGGCGTGCGGACGGTCCTGTTGGAGGAAGGCGAGCTCGTTGCCGTCGGGGTCGCGCAGCACGTGCACCGGGCCGTCGGGAGTGCCGTCGCTGACACCCTGATCCGCGAACCCCAGTGCGGCGAAGTCGCGCGACGAGCGCGTCGAGATCGGTCACGGTCCAGATCGGGATGCAACTCGGGGTCGGTCGGTGCTCCGCCAACAGGACCTGCGGGCCGTCGTCGGTGACGCGCACGGCGGCGACTTCCGTACCGAAGCGACGAAAGTGCCAGAGGAACTCCGCGCCGAGTGCGCGCTCGTAGAAGTCGATCGCGACCGGCACGTCGTCGACGCCGACGTAGAGGTAGGCCGGCGGTCCCAGGCCCAGCACGCCCGTTCCCGTGCGCGTGGAACCGATCAACTGCCGATCGTCGACAGGAAGGCGGCGACCGCGAACCCCGCCGCGGCTGCGAGCCCCGCACGACGCCCCGCGCCGCGCACCGCGATCGGCACCATCTCGTTGACGCACACGACGATCATCGCGCCGGCGGCGATGGTCTGGATGATGGCGATGAGGTCCGCCTCGCTCGGCTTCAGGATCGCGTAGCCCGCAAGACCGGCGGCGAAGCCGACGAGGACGATCGCCGCGAACCTGAACAGCACCTTGCGCAGCTCGACGCCGCCCGCGAGGAGCGCGGCGGCGACGCCGATGGCATCGGGCAGGTTGGAGAGGAACACTGCCCCGACCAGCGCCACCGACACCGTGCCGCCGCCGAGCAGGGTCAGGCCGATGGCGATCGACTCGGGGATGCCGTCGAGCACCATGCCCACGGTGAGGTTGCGGGCGGCGGTGGCGTCGGCGCCGCTGGGCATCGCTTCGTCACCGCCGACGTCCTCGGCTTCCTCGACCGGTTCCTCGGGGTCTTCGCGCTCCGCGCGCGCGTTGAGCCAGGTGGTGAGCGCGTAGTACCCGACCGCGCCGACGAGGAGACCGATTCCGGCCGGCGCGCGGCCGGCCGCAACGTACGCCGGTACCACCAGATCGGTGGTGATCGCGCTGATCGACGCGCGCCGGCGCCGAAGGCCATGACCAGGCCGAGCCAGCGCGGCTCCGTCAGCTTCGGGAACCGCGCGACGAGCAGCGCGCCGACGATCAACGCCGACTGACCGAGCGCCGCCCACAACCCCGCTTCGAGCACGAGACGGGAGTCTCGCGCGCGACGTGAGGGTGTGGTGCGCTACCCGGCTTGGGGTGTGTCGCCGAGGTGCGAGTGCAGCACGGATGCCACCGCCGCGCCGGCGCTCAACATCGGCTGGATGTCGCGCAGCGCGCGACTCATGGTGAGCGCGCCCTCGTAGCTCGACAGCACGAAGGTGGCGAGCGGCTCGGCATCGGCCTCGGCGACGCCGGCATCGCGCAGCACCTTGGCGAACGTGGTGCGCCAGCTCGCGAACACGTCTGCGCACGCCTGGCGGATGGGTTCGATGTCGCTGGCGGTCTCGAGCGCGACGGTCGCGATCGGGCAGCCGCGCGAGAAGTCGGAGTCGCGCAGGCGCTCGGCGTGGTACACGAAGTAGTGGTTGATCGCCGCCGGGAGGTCGGGCGTGTCACCGGCCCGCTCGAGGGTCTCGCGCATCCGCTCCCCCGAGCGCATCAGCGCCTCGACGCCGATCTGCTCCTTCCCGCCCGGGAAGTAGTGGTACACGGAGCCGAGCGGGGCATCGCCCTCGGCGACAATCTGTTTGATGCCGGTGGCCGTATAGCCCTGGCGACGGAGCAGGCCAATGGTCGCATCGAGGACGCGGTCGCGGGTGTCGCGAGCGTCGGCAGCCGTGGTCACGATGAAAAGGCTAGCACCGAAAGTATGTAGAGTGATATACAGAGTATGTAGAGCGTTCTAGTCTGGATCTGAGTGGGTCCGGGGGAGCGCACCGGCTGGGGGGCCAGGGAAGGCGAGGGAACCATGACGGTGGACGTGTTGGAGAGCTTCTCGGTCGCCGACCACGACCGGGTGCGGTCGGTGGCCCGAGCCCGGGAATTGCAGCCCGGGGACTGCCTGTACGACCAGGGCGCAGTGGCCACGGCCGCGTTCCTCGTGACCGGCGGCAGCGCCGCGGTGCTGGCGCAGGGGCGCACGGTCGGTGTGATCGGCGCGGGCGACGTCCTCGGCGACGCCGACGTGCTCGGTCGCCGCACCTACCGCGCCCGGGTGGAAGCCCTCACGCCGATGACGGTGTGGCAGATCGACGCCCATGACCTCGACCGCCTGCTCGTCGACGCGCCCACCTTCGCCCGCGCGCTGGCCCGCGACCTCGGTCGCCGTCTGCGCGCGGCCGAGGTGTCACTCGCCGCCACCGCGTAGGCGCCGTTAGCGTCTCCCCATGGCGGGAGACCTGCTGGTCCAGGGCGGCACCGTGGTCGACGGCACCGGCGCGCCCGGCACGCGACGCCGACGTCCGCATCCGCGCCGGCGTCGTCACCGAGATCGGAACCGGGCTCGCGCCCGATGGTGAGACCGTGGTCGACGCGCGCGGCGCGTACGTGACGCCCGGCTTCATCGACTGCCACACGCACTACGACCCGTCGTTGTGGTGGGACCCCCTGCTCGACCCGATGCCGCAGCACGGCGTGACGACGGTGGTCACCGGGAACTGCTCGCTGTCGCTCACGCCGGTGCGCGCGCCCGACCGCGTCGCGGCGAGCGACGTGTTCGGCTTCATCGAGGACATCCCGGTCGACGCCTTCGCCACCGGCATCCCGTGGACGTGGGAGTCGTACGGCGAGTGGCGCAACGCGTTGCAGGACCACGGCACCGCGGTGAACATCGCCGCGCTCATCGGTCACTCCAACCTGCGGGTCTACGTGATGGGCGACGATGCGTGGACGCGTCCGGCCACGCCCGACGAGCGCGCGCAGCTGGTTGCCGTCCTCGCGGACTCCCTCGCGGCCGGCGCACTCGGGCTGTCGACGTCGTTCGTCGACCAGGACCGGCACGGTCACGCGGTACCGAGTCGCGCCGCCGACGACGACGAGCTCCCGCGTTGATCGAGGTGCTCGGCGGCGCGCCCGGTCACGCCGCGCGTCCTGGAGTTCCTCCCCTGGATCAAGGAGCTCGACCGCCAGCTCGTCGACATCGACCGCGTCGCGCGCTGGTGCGGCGACGCGGGCGTGTCGTGCACGTGGAACCAGCTGGCCGAGAACAGCCGCGACCCGTCGCGCGCCGCGCGGATCCTCGAGCAGGCGCACGCACTGCACGCCGACGGGTGCCGGGTGTACGGCCAGGTGTCGCCGCGCCCGTTCGACCTGCACGTGAGCTTCGACCAGACGCCCGCCTTCGTCGCCATCCCTGCGTGGGGACGCTTCATCGCGCTGCCGACCACCGACGAGAAGCGGGCGATGCTCGCCGACCCCGTGTGGCGGGCCGCGGCGCGCACGGACTGGGACCGCGTCGGCGACGGGTTCACCATCTTCCCCGTGTCGCGCCTCGATCGGGTGCGGCTCACGTCGGTGCACGACGGCGAGGAGCAGTTCCTCGACCGCTCGTTCGCCGACGTGGTCACGGCCCACGGCGGTCACCCGTCGGACGTGCTGGCCGACTGGGTGCTCGAGCACGACCTCGCACCGGGGATGGTGGCCGAGGCGCTGTCGAACAACAACGCCGAGCGGGTGAGCGAGCTCATCGTCGATGCGACGACGGTGGTCGGCGCCAGCGATGCCGGCGCACACCTGCAGATGATGTGCGGTGCCGGCGACTCGACGCTCCTGCTCACCGAGCACGTGCGCGACCGCGGTGACCTGACGGTCGAGGAGGGCGTGCACCAGATGACCGGCCGCATCGCCGACGTGTTCGGCATCCGCGATCGCGGCGTGCTCGCGCCGGGTCGCGCCGGCGACGTCGCGGTGTTCGCGCTCGACGAGCTCGACTACCGCGCCGACCGCACCGTGCACGACCTCCCCGGCGGCGCGCCCCGGCTCACCCGCCCGCCCGGCGGCTTCCGGGTCACCGCGGTGGAGGGCGTCGTGACCCAGGAGGGTGGTGTCGCCACCGGCGCCCGCCCCGGCGGTCCCCTCGACGCCAATCGAACATCTCGAGGTTGACCGTCACATACGTACGTCAACCTTGAGATGTTCGGAAAATGAGGGTCAGGGTCAGGTGGTGTGGTCGAGGACGGCGCGGACCACGTGGCCGGCGCGGACGGCGGCGATGGCGTCGTCGATCTCGGCGAGCGGCCACACCTGCGACACCTGGGCGGCGAGGTCGAGCTCGCCGCGGCGGGCGAGGTCGACGATCACCGGGAAGTCGTGGGGGACGTCGACGGTGCCGTTGAGGCTGCCCACGATGCGTCGGTTGCGCAACAGCGCGTTCACTTCGAACGTCCCGGTCGCACCGCGCGACGGGATGCCGACCAGCGCGGTGGTACCTCCCGCGCCGGTGACCGCGAGCGCGGCGGCGATCGCGACCGTGGCACCACTGCACTCGACCGCCACGTCGACCGGGGCCTCGGCGACGGCCCGCACCAACGCGACGAGCTCCTCGGCCGTCGCCGAGTGCGGCGCGATCACGATCTGGTCGGCGCCGAAGTGGCGAGCGGCGTCGGCCTTCTCCGGGTTCACGTCGACGGCGACGACGCGCGCCGCATCGAGGAGGCGCGCGGTCTGCACCACGTTCACGCCGATGCCCCCGATGCCGAACACCGCGACCGTGTCACCAGGGCGCACCGGCACCACGTTGGCCGCGACGCCGTACCCGGTGGACACCGCGCACCCGACGAGCGCGGCCTCCGGCGCCGGCAGCCCGGCGGCCGGCACCACCTGCTCGGCCCGGACGACCGTGGTGCCCGCGAACGACGCCACGTTGGCGTAGGCGCGCACGGCGTCGCCCCGCCAGGTGAAGGGCGCGGCGTTCGGCGCGAACGCGTCGGTGCACTCGCCGGGACGCCCGGAGGCGCAGGCGCGACACCGACCACACGCGACCGCGGCCGCGACCACCACCTCGTCGCCCGGTGCGACCGCGTCGACGCCGTCACCGACCGCGTCGACCACGCCCGCGGCCTCGTGGCCGAGCACGACGGGCGGGGGGACCGGGCTGGTGCCGTCGAGGACGTTGAGGTCGCTGTGACAGATGCCCGACGCCAGCACGCGCACCCGGACCTCACCGGCCGCGGGCTCGCGCACGTGCACGTCGTCGACCACGCGCAACTGCTCACCGTCGAACACTGCGGCACGCGTCGTCAGCACGCGCGCAGCCTACGCAGCTACGTCGAGGTCGGGCGCGGCTTCGGGGGCCACGGGAAGAAGCCGCTCGTGCGCTCCACGTACTCGCGGTAGCCGGGCCGGCGGTCGGCCATGCCCTTCTCGAGCGTGGGCGTCCCGGTCTTGCGGGTGAGGGTCCAGGTCATCAGCGCGGGCGAGAGCACGGTGACCGCGCCCTGCCACTGCTGCGCGGCGACGAGCCAGATCCCCCACCACATGGTCGCGTCGCCGAAGTAGTTGGGATGACGGGTGAAGCGCCACAGCCCCTTGTCCATCACCTGCCCCGTGCTCGTGGGATCGGCGCGGAAGCGGGCCAGCTGCCAGTCGCCGATGCTCTCGAAGGCGAACCCGATCGCCCACACGACGACACCGACCACGAAGAGCACCCCGGGCTCGCTGGTCTCGAACATCGCCACCTGGACCGTCAGCGAGACGAACCAGATGGCGACGGCCTGGGTGAGGTAGATCCCGAGCGCCCGCCGGGCAGGGTCCGCGTGGCCCGCGAGCATCTCCGCGTACCGCGGGTCCTCGCCCTTCCCACGACTGCGCCACCCGATGTAGACGGCCAACCGCCCCGCGCCCACCGTCACCAGCAGCGCGACGACGATCCGACGGGTGTCGTCGCCGTGGCCCGACGAGAGCGCGAACGCAACCCACGCCACCAGCACGAAACCGAGCCCCCACGCCACGTCGATCACGTTGAAGCGTCCGACCGCACGACCCACGAACCAGGTGGCGAGGATCAGGACGAGGACCGCGGCGCCGCTGACCGCCACCGTCACGAAGAACTCCCCGGTGGCGAACCCGCTCACGGGTGTGCTCTGCGCAGGAGGATCTGGTCGACACCCATCCGGCGTTCCTCGAACGCGAGGCCACCGCCGACCAGGTAGAGGCGCCAGACGCGGGCCACCTCCTCGCCGACCAGCGCGACCACGGCGTCCCATCTCGCTTCGAGGTGGGCCAACCACTCCGTGCCCGTGCGCACGTAGTGCTCGCGCAAGGCCTGCACGCCGCGCACCTCGAACCCGCCCGCTTCGAGCAGGCCGATGGTCTCGCCGAGCGGGCGCATGTGCATGTCGGGCGCGATGTAGGCCTCGATGAACGGGCCGCCGCCCGGGGAGTCACCGGCGGCGCGCGACATCTGCTGCACGAGGAACGGTGCGCCCGGGCGCAGGGATCGGTGCACCGTGGCCACGAACGTCGGGTACTGCTCGTCGCCCACGTGCTCACCCATCTCCAGCGACGCCGCCGCGTCGTAGGGACCATCGCGCAGGTCGCGGTAGTCGAGCAGGCGGAAGTCGACGAGGTCACTGACACCCTGGTCGGCCGCGCGCTTGCGGGCGAAGTCGAGCTGCTCGCGCGAGAGGGTGACGCCGGTGACGTGCACGCCGTGGTGACGCGCCGCGTGGATGCTGAGCGATCCCCACCCACACCCGACGTCGAGCATGCGCATGCCCGGTTCCAGACCGAGCTTGGTGCACACCAGCTCGAACTTGGCGCGTTGCGCGTCGACCAGCGATGCGTCGTCGGTGCCTTCCGGTCCGTAGTACGCGCAGGAGTACGACATCGCCTCGTCGAGCAGCAGCGCGTAGAAGTCGTTGGAGAGGTCGTAATGGTGTGCGATGACGGCTTGGTCGCGCGCCCGGCTGTGCAGGCGGCCGTGGATGCGCGCCTCCGACGCCGGCGGGCGCGGCGGCGGACCGAACACTCCGAGACGCGCCGCGGTGCCGATCGCGGCGATGCGATCGCGCGCGCCGACGTGCATGGCACGATCTCCGGGCCCATGTCCGGGCTGGCCCCGTTCCCGGGCGAACGCCCACACGCGGCGGAGGCCGTCGCCGAGGTCGCCGTCGACGTCGACGTCTCCGGTGACGTAGGCGCGCGCCAGACCGAGCTCGTCCGGGCGCCAGAGCAGGCGGCGCAGTGCCCGCCGGTTGCGCAGCACCACCACCGGCCCGTCGAGGGGACCCGCCTGGCTCCCGTCCCACGCCCGCAGCCCCACGGGCAGGTCGTCGCCCACCAGCTGCCGGACGGTGGCCGCGAGCAGCGGGGCGACGGGACGGCTCATCGCGAGTTCCTGCTCAACACGATCTGGACCACGTCGAGATACCCGGTGGCGAATCCGGCCTCGCAGTACGCGAGGTAGAAGTCCCACATGCGCCGGAAGGTCGCGTCGAAGCCCAGCGCATCGACCTCGCAGCGCATGCGCGTCGAAGCGCTCCCGCCACGCGTGCAACGTGCGTGCGTAGTCGGCGCCGAAGGCGTCGACGGACTCGATCGACAGCGCGGTGTGGCCGCGCACGGTCTCCTCGATCGCGCGCAGCGAGGGCAGCGCACCTCCGGGGAAGATGTACTTGCTGATCCACGTGTACTGGTCGAGCGTCGCCAGCATCCGGTCGTGCGCGAGCAGGATCGCCTGCACCCCGATCCGGCCGCCGGGCGCCAGCGCCCGGTCGAGCGTCGCGAAGTAGACGGGCCAGTACTCCGCGCCAACCGCCTCGATCATCTCGACGCTGACGATCGCGTCGTAGCGGCCCTCGACGTCGCGGTAGTCGCGCAGCTGCACGTCGACCCGGCCGGCGACGCCGCCCCGTTGCGCACGCTCACGCGCGAGCGCGGCCTGCTCCTCCGACAACGTGAGGGTGGTGACCTTCGCCCCGCGCTGCGCGGCGCGCACCGCGAGTGCACCCCATCCGGTGCCGACCTCCAGCAGTCGGCTCCCGAGCCCCACGCTCGTCGCGTCGAGCAGCGCGTCGATCTTGCGCCGTTGCGCGTCGGCGAGCGAATCGCCCAGCGCTTCGGGATCGAAGCGCGCGCACGAGTACGTCATGGTGTCGTCGAGGAACAGCTCGAACAGGTCGTTCGAAAGGTCGTAGTGCCGTTGGATGTTGGCGCGTGCGCCCGCTTTGGTGTTTCGCTCCGCCGACGGCTGATGACGCACGTAGTAGTGACGGAGCCGCTGCATCCACGCGGGGACGAGCGTGTTCATCCGTGCTGCGAACGGCGTGAGCACCGCGGCGGGCTCGTCGGCGTCCCAGTCGCCGGCCATGAACGCCTCGCCGAACCCGATGAGCCCGTCGGATCCGAGTCGGCGGAAGAAGTCGTCGCTGCGCACGCGCATCAGCGGCGCAGTGGGTCCCCCGCCTCCGATCACGCGCCCGTCGGGCAGCGCGACCCGCACCGCGAGTGACGGCACGACGCGGTGGAAGAGGGCCCGGGCGATGGCGGTGTGCACGGGCGTGTGCAACGGCGCCGGACCCAGGTCCCGCCACGGACCCCGAGGGGCTTCGAACGGGACGAACGCCCGCCGCGCCGACCCTCCGCTCAGCGTGTCCCCCCTCATGACATGACTCCTTCCTGCACCGGCGCCGCCGGTCGGGGCAGTACCGGGAGATGCTTCGACCAGAGTCGCACCCCTTGCAAGCGGATCAACGCCGTGACCCGCAATCCGGTCGCCGGGTGGCGCAGCGAGCCGGTCAGGAACGAGGGCACGGTAGGGTCGGGCCGGCCGTCGACCGAGGCCCGGAAGACGACGCGCTCCTCCCGGTTCAGGGTGATCCCGATCCGCAGCTCGTCGTCGCCCGAGGAGGTGGGGTCGGTGAAGGTCATCTCGTAGCGGCCGTCGACCGCGAAGAACGGCGACACGTAGAAGGCCTTCTCGGCGTCTGCGTGACCGTCGGCGTCAGGGCGCAGGAGGTAGCAGTGCCGCTCCCCGTAGGTGTTGTGCACCTCCGCGACGACGCACGCCAGCGCGCCGGTGCTGTCGTGACACCAGAACACGGTCAGCGGGTTGAACGCGTACCCCAACGAACGAGGCGTCGCCAGCATCAGCACCCGTCCGCCCTCGACGTCGACGCCCTCGGTCGCGAGATACGCGCCGACGTTGGCGCGGATCGACGCGCCCGGATCACCGAGGTGGTCGCGGGCGTCGAAGCGGGCCAGCCAGCGCAGCGGGCGCGGGAGCACCGGTACCTCGTCGAGGTCGACCAGCCAGGTCGCGTGCCGGTACGCGAAGCCGTGGCGAACCCGTTCGGTGCGGCCGTGCGCGACGCGCGTGCGGTAGAGGCGCGGCTTCACCACTCCACCCCCAACGCGGCGGCGGCTTTCACACCGGAGAGACAACCGTCCTCGTGGAAGCCCCACCCGTGGTACGCGCCGGCGAACGCGAGCCGGTGGTCGCTCAACCCGGGGAGCGACGACTGCGCCGCCACCGACTCGGCGGTGTACACGGGGTGCGTGTAGCTCATGCGGGCGAGGACGCGGGCCTCGTCGACCCGATCACCGGGGTTGAGGGTGACGACGTGGTCGCGCGACTCGACCAGGCGGTGCAGCCGGTTCATGTCGTAGCTCACGTGCACCTCGTCGGCGGCGGACGCGCAGTGGTCGAGGAGGTAGTTCCACGACGCACGGGCACGCGCGTGCGTCGGGAGCACCGAGCCGTCGGTGTGCATGACCGTCTCGTTGACCGACGACGAGAACGCGCCGAGCGTCGCCCGTTCCGCCGCCGTCGGTGCGACGAGCAGTCGGAGCGCGTCGTCGGCGTGGGTGGCGACGACGGCGGCGTCGAACGTGCGGAGATCGTCGGCGTCGTCGCGGATCTGGATGCCGGTGGCGATGCGACGGACGCTGCGCACCGGCGTCGACAGCTCGGTGGCGGTGAGCTCCTTGGCGGCGCGCTCGACGTAGCTGCGCGAACCGCCGACGACCGTTCGCCACGACGGCGACCCGGTGACGCTCAGGGCGCCGTGGTGGTCGAGGAAGGTGAAGAGCGAGCGCGCCGGGTACAGCAGCGCGGTGCGCGGCGCGCGACGACCACACGCACGACACCAACGGGACCATGAAGTGCCGGCGGAAGTACGGCGTGTAGCTCCCCGCCGCGAGGAAGTCGCCCAGCGTGAGCGGCCCACCGTGCGGGCCCGTCGGCTCGCCGTCGGCCAGGCTGGTGTCGTCGAGCAGCTGCCGGGCGGCGCGGTGGAACCGCTTCACCTCGACGAGCATGCGCAGGAACCGTGGATTGGCCGCGTTGGCAGCCTGGGCGAAGATCCCGCCCAGACCCTTGGCCCCGGCGTACTCGAGCCCGCAGCCGTCACACCGCACCGACATGCTCATGTCGGTGGGCTGGGTCTCCACGCCGAGCTCACCGAAGAGGCGCAGCAGGTTGGGGTACGTGCTGAGGTTGTGCACGATGAACCCGCTGTCGATGGGCACGACGCGCCCGTCGGGGGTCTCGACGTCGTGGGTGTGCGCGTGCCCGCCGAGGCGGGCCTCCGCCTCGTAGAGGGTGACGTCGTGCTCGCGCTGCAGCACGTAGGCGGCGGTGAGCCCCGCAACCCCCGCGCCGACGACGGCGACCCGCCGGCGCCCTGGAGTGTGGCGCTCTGGAGTGTGGCGTCCTGGAGTTTGGTGGACGCTCACGATCCGTCCTCCGACGTCTCCCCGGGCCCGCCAGTGACGTCGCGCGCGTGCGCGGCCCGGGCGATCGCGAGCGGTCGGTCGAACGGTGCGTCGTCGGTGATGGCGGCGACGAACGCAGCGGTGATGCGCTGCCAGGTCGACGCGCGCAGGAGCATCCCGTGTCCGCTCCACGGCACCTGGAGGCACACTGCCCGACGGGCGAACGGGAGCGCCCGGGTCACGAACCGCTCCGACGCTCGCGGGCTGGTGGTGAGGTCGCGGGTGCCGTGCAACACCGCGAGGTCGCGGCCGGCCAGTTGCTCGACCGGTTCGGTCCCGGGGAGCCATGGCGCGAGGGCCACCACGCCGCGCACGGCCGGATGGGCGGCCGATCGCAGCGCGGCCCGGCCGCCCATGGAGTGACCGACGAGCACGGTGGGCACGCCGCCGTAGCGCGCGTCGAGGGCGGCGAGCGCGAACGCGACGTCGGCGAGCACGCCGACACCGGTGTCGTTCCACCCCCGGATGCGGTAACGCAGCTGCGCCACCGCGAGGTCGTCGCCGAGCGCGGCCAGGTCGCGGGCGAAGGGGTGCATCCGCCGCACCGTGAGCTGACCGGCGGCGACCGGTTCCCGGCTCTCCGCCTTGCCCCCGTGCAGGATGAGCACCGCCGCCCGCGGCGGCGTCGATCGCTCGGGCAGCTCCACGTGCGGCTCGGGCACGGCCCGGTCACCCACCATCTCGTGTTCTGTCGACCGAGCCACGTCGCGGCACCTCACCCGCGCGCCCCGGGCCACTTGCCCCGGGTGTTGGCGCATCGTCCGGCTGTACCCCCGGTGTTCGCCGTGGAACCGCTTCCGGATGGCTCGCGCGCGCCGCTTGGCGTCGTCGACGGCTAGACAGCCCCCGTGTTCCTCTCGTCCCGCCACCGCCGTCGGGCGACCTTCACTGCGCTCGTGCTGGCCGCGCTCGCCGCCGCCGTGCCGGTGGGGGGCCGCACCGCGGTGGCCGCGACGCCTCACGCCATCCGGCGCCGCCCCAACATCCTCTTCGTCCTCGCCGACGACCTCGACCTCGCCGAGCTGCATGCGCTGCCGCACGTGCGGGCGCTGATCGCGACCCCGGGGACCACGTTCGACCAGTACCTGGTGAGCAACTCGCTGTGCTGCCCTTCGCGCACCACGACGCTGCGCGGGCAGTACGCCCACAACACCGGGGTGTGGACCAACGGCGGTGACAACGGCGGCTTCGAGCGCGCCCACGCCACCGGCGTGGAGGAGGACACCGTCGCCACCCGCCTCCACCGGGCCGGGTACACGACCTCGCTCGCCGGCAAGTACCTGAACGGCTACCCCAACGGCGCCCAGCCCGACGACGTGCCGCCGGGATGGGACCACTGGGCGAGCGCGGTGTACGGCAACCCGTACTCGGAGTACGGGTACGTGCTGAACCAGGACCAGACGTACCGCGTGCATCGCCACCTGCCGCGTGACTACGGCACCGACGTGTACGTGCGCCTCACCGACCGGTTCATCCGGGGCGCAGCCCGCGTGCACCACCCGTTCTTCGCCTTCCTGTCGGTGTACACACCGCACCAACCCGCGACGCCTGCGCCGGAAGACCGGCGGCGGTTCCCGCACGCGCGCGCACCGCGGACTCCGAGCTTCGACCAGGCCGACGTGAGTCGTTCACCGGCGTACGTGCGCGACCTCCCGCCGTTCGATCCGGTGGAGACGCACGCCATCGACGTGCTCTACCGCAGGCGGATCCGCTCCCTCCAGGCCCTCGACCGTGGTGTGGCGCGTCTGGTGCACACTTTGCGGGCGACGAAGCAGCTCGACGACACGTACATCGTGTTCGCGTCCGACAACGGGTTCCACCTCGGTCAGCACCGCATGCCCGCCGGCAAGCAGACGCCGTACGAGACCGACCTCCACGTGCCCCTCATCGTGCGCGGACCGGGCGTGCGCGCGGGCGCGCACGCCACCCGCCTGGTCGGCAACACCGACCTCGCGCCCACCTTCGAGGCCATGGCCGGCGCGTCGTCGCCGTCGTTCACCGACGGTCGGTCCCTGCTTCCCCTGCTCCACGGCGAACGCCCGGCGCGCTGGCGGACCTCGTTCCTGCTCGAGCACCGCACGGAGACCGGCTTGACCAAGCCCGCGCGGGCAGCGCCGACGCGGGACTCGACCCTCGAACCGCCCGATCCCGACCAGGCCGGACCCGACGGCCAACCGCGCCATCGCGAGATCCGCGACGCGATGTTGCTGAACCGCGGCGCCGAGATCCCCGACTACGACGGGGTGCGGACGGGTCGCTACGTCGACGTGGAGTACGCGACCGGTGAGCGCGAGCTCTACGACCTGCGGCACGATCCCGACGAGGTCCACAACCTCGCCGGCACCCTGCCGGTGGTCGAGCAGCGCCTCGACCACCGGATCACGGTGCTGCGGCGCTGTGGGGGACGCGGTTGCCACCGGGCCGAGGACGCGCCGGTCCCCCGCTGACGTGCTCTTCGACCGGATGTGGCGTGGAGGCGTGCTGCTACCATCTGCCCCCTCAGGTGAGGCGAGCCCCCATCGTCTAGTGGCCTAGGACGCCGCCCTTTCAAGGCGGTAACGGGGATTCGAACTCCCCTGGGGGCACAAGGTCCTGTGGTGCAGTTTGGAGTGCACGCCGCCCTGTCAAGGCGGAGGCCGCGGGTTCAAATCCCGTCAGGACCGCTGGAGAAACCGTCGTCGCGGCGTCGGTTCTCCGCGAGGCCGGGTAGCTCAGTCGGCAGAGCACGCGCCTGAAAAGCGCGGGGTCACCGGATCGACGCCGGTCCCGGCCACCTCAGAAGCCCTGGTCACAGCACTGCGCTGGGCCAGGGCTTCGTCGCGAACTGACCGGCGTGCCACACACGTGCCACATCGTGCCACTTTTTCGTCGTGTTGGTTCGTGCCGGCCGGTGTTCGCTGATGCCGGGTCCTGTTAGCGCGATCGCACGAGACGAGCTCGCCGCGTGAGTTCCGTTGAACAGACCGGGCTCGGACGCCGCTCTCCCGGTACCCACCCGAACTCGTGCGCCGATCGGCAGCCCTGTACCTTGACGCCGTCGTCGTCAGCCGATCCGGAGCGTGGTGGAGACCCGAACGGGATTCCTCAGCGAGTCGAGTACTGGGCAGTTCCGGGCGACGACCTCGTGGAGCGCCTCATATCGATCCGCGCTCTCGTTTCCCTTCACTTGCACGACCAGGCGAATCTCCTGGAACCCGGCGCGCACGTCCTCGATGTCGAGTCCTCCCCGGAGGTCGAGATCTCCCTCCACCTGAACCGACAGTTCGTCGAACGGGATCCTGAGACGTTCTGAGTAGAACCGATAGATGATCGCCTCGCACGCGACCAACGACGCGAGTGTCATCGCGACGGGGTTCGGGCCGTGGTCTTGTCCACCCAGGTAGTCGGCCTCGTCGTAGGTGACGAGGTGGTGGCCGATGTCGACACGCACCTCCGTGGCGCCTACGAGGTCACCTTGGACACTGACCGTGAGCGCGGCCCTGTCAGGTCGCTTCGCGAACAGGCGAGCCGCACCATCGAGCGCCGCCTTGATCTTCGAATCCATCAGGAGCGCCTCTCCTTCGCGGTGCCCACCGCAGCTCCAGATTGCCCGATCAGCGCAGCCCAGTTCGGCAGATCTGGCGCGGTTCGACGCGGCTTCACAACCCTCCGTGACCTTGCCGACAGGCACCCGTCTTAGATTGCGTACCGGGGTGCAGCGCGCTCGGGCCAAGAGGTCGGCCAGTGCACGAAGCTCGATGTTGGGTTATACCGGGGGCTGCCATGACCCCTGTCGACGGGAGACCCGCGCTCCGCTTGCCGCGGTTCGACGGGATCTGCACGCTGTGCGGGTGGGCAGGACCATTCGTGCTGAGCCGGCCTCGCGACGAGGTAGCGCGGGATTTCCGCTGCGGGAGCTGCGGGAGCTCGCTACGCCACCAGGCAGAAGCCGCCGCGATCCTCGACTCCTATGGGCGGGAGAAGCTGCTCTGCCTTGACAAGCTTGTGCGAGATGACGACTTCCGTCGACGCTCCGTGTTCCACGTGGGCCATGTGGGACCGACCCGGAACCGCCTCAAGCACCTCGATGACTACTCGGAATCCTGCTACAGGACGGATGTGCCGTTCGGCCAGGCGATGGAGCGCCATCCGAACCGGACGAATCAGGACCACCAGCGGCTTACGTTTCCCGACGATCGATTCGATCTCGTCGTCAGCAGCCATGTCCTTGAACACGTATCGGATCCGGCTGCCGCGCTGGCCGAGGCCCTTCGTGTGCTCAAGCCCGCCGGTCGATACATCTTCTCGATACCGGGACGCTTGGAGGGGCAATCGGTTGTGCGAGCACAGACTCGCGGGGGTCGGGTCCTTCATCTGCAGCCGGCGCAGTACCACCAATCGCCGGAAGGGAAGCCCGCACTCGTGTTCACGGACTTCGGTGCCGACCTTGTCGACCTGTTGGAACAGATCGGCTTCGTCGCGCTCGTCAGCCGATCGCATCGCTCCATACAGGAGGCGAACAGGAGCTTCGTCGTTGTCGCCATCAAGCCGCCAGTCATGCAGCGTCGACCCCGCCGGCTATGGAAGGCGCGACCGCAGGGAGGATGATCTCCGGCGGGAGCGAGGAGACTGCACGCATAATGCCCGCTCGGGCCCGGTTATGGCAGTTGCTTGTCCTAGTCGCTGGTGTCGTCGAGCGATCCACCGCGTCGGACGGCGATCTCTTCGCAGATCGATCTCGCCGGCTGTCCGATGTGCTCGGCTGCGACGCGGATCAACACGACCGCCGCTTCGAACGCGTGGAGCGTGTAGTCCTGGAGCCGCCACCAGCCGGCCACTTCGTCGTAGTCGATGACGATCCCCGCGTGCAGCGCGACGGCCGCCTGGATCGCCGCTCGATGTTTCTGTCGCGCGGCGTTGCCGCTGACGGTCCACTCCGGCAGGTGCCGTTCGGTCGCGCCGCTCAGGGAAAGCGGGGTACTCGGAGCCGCACCCGCGACCGCGAGGGCTGCGGCACCGATCTCGGTGAGGACGTCCCCCGGGAACGGGAAGGAGTAGTCCGCGAAGGAGCGCAACTGCATCAGTACGTCGTCGGGGGATTCGTCGCGTGCCATCCCTCCAAGGACGAGGCGCGCGACCTCGAGACGATCCTGTTCCGTCGCCGTGGTCGTCTTCGCCATACTTCGTACGGTAGGTCCAGCCCGACGAGCCGTCGACCACACGCGAGGTCTGTCCCTCCGCCCGCGTAAATGCGCCTGAGCGGACAATATGCGTGGGTGGGCAGACGGCTGGTTGGTGTCCTGTCGCTGGCGCTCATGGCGATCGCGTTGGTGACTTGCTCATCCACGGAGTCGGCGGACCCACCTACGAAATCGGAGCAGATCAAGGCGGCGCTCGACGGGCTGACGCGGGGAGCGCACCTGCCACGGAAGCCCGTTCTTCATCGTGGAGTGCCTACGAACGGCGCGCCCGGTGGCTACGCATTGCTCGCGAACAACGTGACCAGCGGAGCCGGGAAGCGGCTCGCCGCGCTGCAAGGCCGGAGCTGTACCACCGGCACGCTCGATGTCTACGCCGTAGCCGGGGACGCCGACGCCTTGTGGCGACGAATGGTCCGTCGATCCACTGATGGCACGCTGACGCAAGCACAGACCAAGGCCCACGGGCAACGCATTCGGTACCTGCGCCAATCGGGATTCGACTACGACACCGAAGTGGCGTTGAGCGAGGGGTTACACGGGAAGGTGCTCGCGCTGCAGATTTGCAGTTGAGGTGCGCCAGAACTGCCGATCGGCTCGTCCGCGGCACGGTCTGAGAGGACCCATCGGGGCCAACCTCGGCGCCCCCGTGGGACGCGCTCACGGCCCGAGTTCGGGTTCGCGGTGCCGACGATCCGGGACGATCGACCGGGGACCATCGACGTGGTCGACGGCCATGGACTGCGACAGCCTGCGGCCCAGCGATCTTCGGGCTCGCGTGACCGCGTCGTTCGCTGGCTCGGGAGCGTGGCGTTCTTCGCCTCGTTCGTCTGGCGTATCGGTGATATAGAGCTGGTTGGTGTGCGTGCCGCGGGACATGCCGGTGTAGCCGCGTTCGCGGTCGAGAGTGTCGTCGACAAGGACGAACGCGTCGCGGACGGTGAGACCTTGCGCTTTGTGGAACGTCACCGCGTACGCGTGCGTGACGTGTCCTGCTGCCAGATATGACGAGGGGAGCACCACGACACGTCCGTCGGCGTGGAGGCGTAGCTCGCGACGGTTGTGGTCGATGGCGGTGATGGTGGCGCGGGTGCCGTTCAGCACACCGATGCGATGGTCGTTGCGGGTGGTGATGATCTCGTCACCGATCGCGAAGCTGCGCCCGGCGACGACGAGGTCGTAGGGGCCGAGAATGTCGGCGGGGACGAGTCGGGCGCGGGCGCGTCGGTTGAGGTCGTCGACGTCTTCGTTGCGGCTGGCGATCATGAGCGCCTGCGAACCGCAGCAGCGGGCGGCCCACCAGTCATCGACGAGACGTTCACGGAGCTGTTCGGGATCGTCGAGGTGGACCACGCGACCGTGCTGTTCGTAGACGGCGAATGCGGTGTCGGGGTCACCGTGACGGAGCTGGGCGAGCGCGTCGCGTTCCCACGGATCGATCTGAGCTCGAGGTCACGCGTCGCGAGTGCTTCCCGGAGCCACACGCTGTCTCGCGCGCTCACGTGCGGTTCACCGGGACGGGTACCAGGGGCTGGCTCTTGAGCTGGGCGACGAAGGGATCGGGCGGCGTCGCCGTCCACTCCGCCACGGTGAGGACGATGGGGTTGATCTCAACGCGCAGCGAATCCTGGACGGGCTGGCAGGCGCGGCGCACCGCGCGGAGATCGGCGTCGCCGACGACCAGGAGATCGACATCTCGGGGCGGCGGCCCCGGCTCGCCTTCGTAGCGGGCCGCCCACGACCCGAAGATGAGCGCCTCTTCGACGCCATCGATCTTCTGCAGTTCATCTGCCAGCTGCCCGAGGACTCCGAGGGTCTGAAGCAGGATTGATCGCAGGTCCTTGGCCCAGGACAGGGACCAGTTGGCTTGGACAAGGGTGTTGCGCCCGAGCTTGCGGGTGACGACGACGCCATGCTCGGCGAGACGAGCCACCTCGCGACTTGCCGTGCCCTGCGCCACGTTGGCTCGCTCCGCCAGGTCGTGGATGGAGAGCTCGAGCTCGGACCCCACAAAGAGCACCGTCAGGATCCGCAGTTGCTGGTCCGATCGGAAGAGCGGTGCGAGGGCCGGTGCCGATCTACTCACATCCTCGATGATATCAACGAGAATGCGAATATGTGAGGATGCGTTGCACCGGCTCGGTGCAACACCCCGTGCCACACCCGTGCCACACCGGAGTGGTTTTTCGCGTCACGAGGCAGCACGGCCCGATACCGCCCGGCACGAACAAGTGGGCTCTGACCAGGACTTTCACCGCGTTCTTGCCGGTCGGGGCACTCGGTGACATTTAGCCCGATCGCGCCTGAAAAGCGCGGGGTCACCGGATCGACGCCGGTCCCGGCCACCACGAAAGCCCTGGTCACAGCACTACGCTGGGCCAGGGCTTCGTCGCGACACGACCCCAGGGCGTAGTCTGCGCGGGAGCGATGCGCTGCTCGGCGTCGTCGCTTTCGCTGCTCCGGACCCTTGGCGGTGAGTACCCCCCAGCCACGAGGTTCAGATGATGCAGGCGGCACTCCTTCCGATCTCGTACCCGTGATGCGCAGGCGCACGACCGTCGCGCCGAGCTGGTCGCTGAGCTCGCGGCCGGACGACGCGACGGGCGCGACGCGGTCGGCGCTGCCGCGTCGCCATGTGCTCGCGGCGGTGGCGCGGCGCGGCTTGCCGGGCATCATCGAGGCATCGCTGGTTCCGTCTGCGATCTTCCTGATCGCGACGGGATCCTTCGGAGCCACGACCGCGATGATCGCGGTGCTCGTGTGGGGGTACGGCACCATCCTGCGCCGGGTCCTGCACGGCAAGGAAGTGCCAATGGTGCTGGTGCTCGCGATGTGCGGGCTCACGGTCAAGACGCTCGTCGGCGTGGTGAGTGGCAGCACGTTCGCGTACTTCCTGCAACCGGTGGCGACAACGGTCGCCGTCGGGGGTCTGTTCTTCGGGTCCGTGCTCATCGGTCGTCCGCTCATCGCCCGGATCGCGCACGACTTCTGCCCGATCTCACCCGAGGTCGCGGCACGCCCGTCGGTGGTGCGCCTCTTCGTCGGGCTGACGTTGCTGTGGGCCACGGTGCAGCTGATCAACGCCGGCGCGACCCTCGGCATGTTGTTCAGCCTGCCGACGACGCTGTTCGTCGTGCTGAAGCCGGCCGCGTCGCTCTTCATCACTGCCGGCGCGGTCGTCGTCACCGTGTGCTGGGCGCTACGGACCGCCCATCGCGAGGAGCTCGTCTTCGCCACCGCCTGAGCACGCCGGCGTCGCGTCCGCGTCGTCGCGTGCGAGACCGTCTCGCTCGAGACCGTCTCGCTCGAGAACGTGGCGGAACCACACCGTCGACAACGCCACCATCGCCGCGGTGCCCAGGACCGACAGCGGCGTGCGCAACGCCACGTACACGGTGGGTGTGAGCACGGTGAGCATGAAGAGACCGAGCGCGGCGTTGGCCAGGCCATAGATGCCCCACGCCACCGAGAGCCGCCGGAAGCCCCGATGCACCGCGGGCCGCGCGAGCACCTCCGGCGGGAGGACACAGAAGTCGCCGGCGAAGCGGCGCACCAGCGGCCGGTCGATCGCGACCGACACGAAGAACGCACCCGCGAGCGCGATGCCGCCGAGGCTGGGTTGCAGGAAGTACACGAAGGTGCTGTCGGCGGCGAACGCGATCATCGAGCGGGCGATCAAGGTCACCAGGGCGAGCAGCATCATCCCCGGCACCTTGCGGCCCCGGGCGGCACGCCACCACACGGCGCCGACGGCCCAGGCGAGCGGGGCGAAGATCGCGACACGAGGTCCCGCGACCTGCGACGCGAGCACGTAGAGGATCGCGGGCACGATCGCGGCTTCGAGCGCTTGGGGCAGCGCGCGGCGCGCGAGCTCACGCAGCGAAGGTACGGCCAACGGCATGTCGTCGACGGTACGGACGACGCGGCGCCGGAGAAATGTGGTCGGCCGGTGTCTCGCGCGTCCGGTCAGCCCCCGTGGCGGTAGGGTGCGCGGCCGTGGAGACTCGCGGGGAACGTCGATGCATCGTCGCGGCCGGACTCGTGCTGGCGGCGGTCGCGGCGCTGGTGCTGCCGGCTGCCGCGGCATCGACGACGTTGAAGCCGGGAGACGAGTACGTCGCGCTCGGGAGCTCGTTCGCCTCGGGACCGCTGATTCCCCCCGTCGCCGACGCGTCGTGCCTCCGGTCGACCGACGACTACCCGGGACTCGTCGCGCGCGCGTTGAAGTTGTCGCTCACCGACGTGTCGTGCGGCGCCGCAACCACCGACAACATCCTGACCACGCCGCAGAAGGACCACCCGCCGCAGATCGAGGCGGTGACTCCCGACACCAAGCTCGTCACGATCACCATCGGTGGCAACGACGTCGACTACACCGTGACCAACCTCGGTTGCGCCGGTGACGCGCAAGCCGGGCGCGGCTGCCTGGGCACGAGCGTGCAGCCGAACGACCTCGAGGCCAAGATGGCGGCGCTCCCGGCGAAGCTCGACGCCACGTTCGCGGCGATCAAGGCCAAGGCGCCGAAGGCCACCGTCGTGGTGCTCCCGTACCTGCCGCGTGTTCCCTGCGCCACCGGTGCCGTGCCCGCCCAGCGTCCCCATGGACACGCCGACGCTGTACTACCTCTCCGGCTCCAGTGACCGGCTCCACACCGCGATCAAGGATGCGGCCACGCGCGCGAAGGTGCGCTTCGTCGACTCGTACGTGCCGAAGGGCCACGACGCGTGCGCCACGCCCGCGCAACGCTGGGTCGAGGGCGCGGAGCCGGCCTCACCCGCAGTGTCGTTCCACCCCAACGCCGCGGGCATGAAGGCCCAGGCGAAGATGATCGTCGCCGCGCTCCAGGGCAAGGCGAAGCGCTGAGCACTCGCTCCCCGACTTTCGGCGTCGAAGTGGACGAATAATCGCCCTCCTTCGACGCAGAAACGCTGGGTCAGCTTCGGCCCGCGCCGAGATAGGTGGCCAGGAGGCGCTCGTCGTCGATGTCGGCGCGGGCGCCGCTCCACGCCACGCGACCGAGCTCCAGGAACGCCACCTGCTCCGCGATCTCGAGCACGTTGCGGGCCTTCTCCTCGACCAGGAGCACCGCGCTGCCCCGCTCGCGCAGCTCCTCGAACACGCGCAGGACGTCGTCGACGATGCGGGGCGCGAGCCCGAGGGTCGGCTCGTCGGCGACGACGATGCTCGGCGGATCGACCAGCACCGGGGCCAGCGCCAGCATCTGCTGCTCTCCCCCGGACAGGCTCCCGCTCGCGAGCCGACGCCGCTCGCGCAACACCGGGAACCGCTCGTAGACCTCGTCGCGCGCGGCAGCGCCCGGGAGGCGGAGCACGAGGTTCTCCTCGACGGTCAGGCCGGGGAAGATGCCGCGCGACTCGGGTGCGACGAGCACGCCGCCGCGCGCTCGCCGGTAGGGCGCCTGCCGCGACACGTCGGCGCCGTGCACCATGATCGACCCACCCCGCAGCGGCACCAGGCCGGAGATGGTGGAGCACAGCGTGGTCTTGCCGCTGCCGTTGGGACCGAGCAGCGCGGTGATGGTGCCGGCGTAGACCGCGAGGTCGACGCCGTGGAGCACCTCGACGTCGTCGTAGCCCGCGTGGACACCCTGCAGGACGAGCAGCGCGTCGCCCGTCTGGGTCGCGCTGGCGCCGTCTCCGCCCACCGCGCCGCTGCGCCACGAGCTCCTGGCGTTGCCGTTCGGTCGCGGCGGCATCGGCGCGGTCCTCCGACTGGACCACCGCCTCGATCGTCGACGCCGGCACGCCGAGCGCGGCCGCGCGTTTCGCCTTGCGCTTCATGCGCCGGGCGTAGTTCTGGGCCGCGGTGATCGAGATGACCCCGTCGGGGTTGCGGGCGAGCTGCACCGCACCGAGGCCGAACAGGATGGCGGGGATCTCGGCCGACGTGGTCCCGTTCCAGCTGAAGAACGACGGTAGGTACGACATGTGGAACCCGGACTGCAGGAGCACCGGCGACGCGGCCGAGACGATGCCCGCGACCACCGCGGCCCCCGGCCGGCGGATGCCGAACAGGACGACCGTGGCCAGCCACAGCAGCCCGGTCACCACGGTGACCGAGAGGTTGGTGATGCTCTGCTGGAACGACGCGTAGAGCACGCCGCCGACCCCCGCGATCGCCGCGGACAGCGCGAACACACCGAGCTTCACCCGCAGCACGGACACGCCGGAGGTGTTCGCCGCGATCTCCGACGACCGGGTCGCCACGATGGCGCGACCCCACGCCGACCGGCGCAGGTTGTGGATCAGGAGCACCACGATCCCGACGAGCAGCAGCACGAACATCGCGAAGGTCTTGTTGTTGTTCATGTCGAAGGGGCCGATGACCGGGCGGGGGATGCTCCAGCCGGATTGCAAGTTGCGCAGCCAGTTCCACTGGAAGAGCACCTGGTCGCCGAGGAACGCGAGGGCGAGCGTCGCCAGCGCGAGCGGTAGGCCTCCCAACCGCAGCGCGGGCAGCGCCACGACGCTGCTCAACGCGACGGTGGCGGCGACGGCCACGATGATGGCGGGGAGGAACGCCCACTCGTACCGGTTCACGAGCATCCCGGTCGTGAGCGCGGCCGCGAGCACGAACGTCGCCTGCGCCAGGCTGACCATGCCGCCCAGACCGGTGACCACGACGAACGACAGGAAGATGAGCGACAACGTGAGTCCGGTGGCGATGATGCCCACCCAGAAGTCGCTGGCGAGGACGAGCACGTACACGATCAGGAACGCGGTCGCGAGGGTCCAGGGGAGCGCGCGGCGCCACCAGGGCAGGTCGGCGAGGTAGTCGGGCGGGGGCACCTCGTCGGCGGCGGAACCTCCCCGCCGCCGGCGGTCGCGCGCCATCACCACGAGGCCGATCAGCAGCAGCACGAACGGCACCGCGCTGTTGAAGCCGGTGATGTCCTTGGCGAAGTCGGCGTACCCGAAGACCAGATTCTCGGCAACGCCGAGGAGCAGCCCGCCGAGGAACGCCAGCGGGATCGACCGCAGCCCGCCCAGGACCGCGGCCGCCGCCGCCACGAATTCGATGGCGACGAACGCCGACGAGTCGAGCGATCCGATGATCGGCGCGCCCACCACGCCGGCGATGGCGGCGAGCATCATGCCGATCACCCACGCCCAGCGCGACGTCGTGCGGTCGTTCACGCCGCGGGTCTGGGCGAGGTCGGCGCGGTCGACGACCGCGCGCATCCGGAGACCGAGCGGGGTGTGGCGCATCAGCACCCACAACCCGACCGCGACCACGAGCGCGGCGATGAACACCGACAGCTCGTTGGAGTCGAAGGGCACGTCGCCGGGCAACTTCCAGTCGACCTTGGGCACCGGCCCGACGCCCGACGGGAAGCCGACCTGGAGCACGTCGGAGCTGCTGGGGATCCCGAACCCGAAGGTGTTGACCAGCTGGTCGTTGATCCAGGTCATGAGCGCGGGCAAGGCGATGAGCAGGCCGACGGTGGCCATGATCTTCGCCGACTCCGTCGCGCGCGCGAGCGGCCGGAACACGGCGACGTCGAGGAGCAGTCCGAGCAGCGGTGCGAAGACGAGCACGACGAACGCGGCGGCGGGCACGATCGGCCAGTGCAGACCGGTGTTGAGCTGGTAGTAGAGGAACGCGCTCATGAACGCGACCGCGCCGTACGAGAAGTTGAAGATGCCGGTGGCGCTGTACGAGAGCACGAGGCCCGACGCGATGAGCGAGAAGATCGCGCCGGTCACGGCGCCACTCACCGTCAGGCTGAGGAACTTCTCCACGCTCGATTCCCCCGTTTCCACGCGCCGACACCGAACGGGACGGGCCGGCGGTGACTCACCGCCGGCCCGTCACCGGCCGGTCGAGGTCGTGCGCTACTTCTTCTTGACCGGGCTGTCGTAACAGGTGAACGGCACGCTCACGTCGTAGCTCGTGCCGTTGATCTTCAGCATCGCCGCGCAGTCGGCGGCGATGAAGTGCATGGCCGGGAACTCCATCTGCCCCGGTCCGCCTTCCGCCGACGACTTGTACGTGAAGCCGCCGCCGTTGATCTTCTGGTCGAAGGTCTTGGTGTTGAGGTTCTTGCCCACCGCCTTCAACTGCTGGACCAGGAGGTCGGCCTCGACGTAGGCGATCGCCTCGGCCAGCGTGATGAAGTTGCCGGTCTTGGCGTTGATCGCCTGCAGGTCCTCCTCGATCTGCTTGATGTAGGGCGTCTGCTGCTCCTGCGGCACGATCTGCGAGCTGACGTACGCGCCGTCGAGCGCCGCCGCCAACTGCGCGGAGCTCGACAGGAGGCCGGGCACGTACCCGACGAAGTTCACGTTGGCGCCCGTGTACCCGCTCGCCGTCATCGCCGCGGTGAAGCCGGGCGCGGTCTGGAAGTTGGTGAGGGTGAGCAGGAGGTTCGGGTCCTTGTCGTTCACCGCCTGCACGAAGGGCGTGAAGCTGGCCGGCGGACCGGGGACCGGGAGGTTCGACTCGTTGTAGACGACGTCGGCCCCCTCCAGCTTGTACAGGTCGCCGATGGTGACGTTGCCGGACTTGCCGGCGTCGTCGTCACCCGCCTGGAGCGCGACCTTGGTGGTCTTGGGCGTCAGGCCCGCGGCCTCGATCGGTCCGAGGGCCAGGTTCGACTGGTACACCTTCTGCTTGGCGCCCGGGTACTCGGTCACGAGGCATCCGTCGAAGCCGAACCCCCACCGGTTGGCGCAGAACGCCGGGCACGAAGCCCCAGCCGAAGTACGGCACCTGGTTGCGGGCCAGGAAGTCGGCGCTGGGCTGCAGGAAGTCGGCGGAGATGCCGACCACGGCGAACACCTCGTCCTGCTGGGTGAGCCTGGTCACGATCTGCAGGTTGTTCTGCGGGTTGTTGCCGTCGTCCTCGCAGGCGCTGAAGTCGATCTTGCGGCCGCCGGGCAGCTCCTTGTCGTTGTTGGCCCGCTCGAAGCGCGCTTTGAAGCCGTCGTCGGCACCGGCGAAGGACTCCTGCTGCAGGTAGCACCCCACCTTCACCGTCGACGACGACACGCCCCGCGTGAGGCCGGAGCCCGCGGTGCCGGTGAGCGGGTTGTTCTTCACCGCCTTGGCGGCCTTGGCGTTGCCGTTGGTCGTGGCGCCGGTGCTCTGCGCACCTGCACCACCGATGCTCATCGCTGCGATGGTGAGACCCACCACCGCGACGACCAGCCACCTGGTCCACACTCGTTGCATTGTCGTTCCCCCCGTTTCTGGTTCGAGTTGCTACGGCTTGCTCTCTCCCAAGTAGGCCTCTTGCACCGCGGCGTTGCCGCGGATCTCGTCGGGTGTTCCCGATGCGATCACCTCACCGAGGTTCAGCACGACGATCCGGTCGCAGTGCTGCATCACGAACCCGACGTCGTGCTCGACCAGGACGACCGCGCAGTCGCGCTCCCGGCACACCCGCTGCATCGATGCGCCGAGGCTCGTGGTCTCGGCCTCCTCGAGCCCCGACGTCGGCTCGTCCAGGAGCAGCACGCTGGGTTCGTCGACGATCGCGCGCGCCATCTCGACCATGCGCGCCCGCCCGATGGGCAGCTTCCCTGCCGGTTGCGCGCGCACCTCGTCGAGTCCGCACAGCTCGAGCACCTCGTCGGCTGCGCGCCCGCCGCGCACGCTCGCGCCGACGTCGGGTCGGTGACGCGACCAGGTCGGCGAGCAGCCCACCCCCGCCGCCTCGCCACTCCAGCGCGACCAGCACGTTCTCCTCGACGGTGAGCCACCCGAACATCTGCTGGCGTTGGAACGTGCGCCGGATGCCCTGCCGCGACCGCCACGTCGGACCGCGACGGGTGATGTCGCGACCGCCGTAGACCACGCGCCCGCTCGACGGTGGGCGCAGCCCCGAGAGCACGTCGAACAGCGTGGTCTTGCCCGCGCCGTTGGGTCCGATGAGGCCGAGGACCTCACCGGCGTGCACCTCGACCGACACCTCGTGCAGCGCCACCACGCCCCCGAAGCGGACCGACACGTCGACCGCGTGCAGCACCGGTGCACCTGCGTCGCGACGCGGCGACTCGAGCTCCGCCTCGGTGGCCATGCACTCCCCCCTCTCCCTCGTCGCGCGCGGACGAACTTCGGTGCCGGTGCTGCTCGCTCAGTCTCCCTCACGTGCGCCGACGCGAACCTGCAGGTGCTCGGGCATGCGCACGCTCGGGTTGTCGTGCTGGAACGGACTCAACGGCGGCACCAACGAGAGCGTGGGCGCAGCGGAGAACAAGGTGGTGAGCGCGATCTCGGCTTCGACGCGCGCCAGGGTGCTGCCGATGCAGCTGTGCACCCCGCCGCCGAACGTCACCGGTCGGATGTCGCGACGGGTGATGTCGAAGCGGTCGGGATCGGAGTAGCGCGCGGGGTCGCGGTTCGCGGCCACCGAGGAGAACATCACGTTGGCGCCGGCGGGGATCACGGTGCCCGCGACCTCGACCGCCTCGGTGGCGTAGCGGGTGGTGAACAGCGCGGGCGGCTCGAAGCGCAGCACCTCGTCGACTGCCCCGGCCGCGAGCGAAGGATCGGCGAGGAGGAGCGCGAGCTGGTCGGGATGCAGGGCGAGCGTGCGCACCGCGTTGGTGAGCAGGCCCATGGTGGTCTCGAACCCGGCGGTCACGAGCAGCACCGCGTTGGCGAGCTGCTCGAATTCGGTGAGGCCGTGACCGTCGGCGTCGGTGGCACCGAGCGCGGCGAACAGTCCGGTGGGTGGCGCGGTCCCGGCGCGGTGCGCGGCCACCACGCGGCGCAGCGAGTCGGTGAGGCGTTGCATGTCGTCGACCCAACCGAGTCCCGACCGCCGGCGGGGGTCGAACAGCGCGACGACGCTCGTGTCCCAGTCGGCGGGATCGACGCCGAAGAGCAACCGGGTGACCTCCATCGGGAGGGGGAAGGCGAGGTACTCGACCAGGTCGCCGCCGCCCTCGGCCACCAACCGGTCGACCAGCGACCGGGCCGCCGCCTCGATGGCGGGCCGGAGCTCGTCGACCGCGCGGGGCGTGAACGCACGGCTGATGAGATCACGCGCCCGCCGGTGCTCGGGGCCGTCGAGCGCCATCATCCACGAGTCCATGATGTCGCGCAGCGGGCCGCCCGTGACGCCGAGCGAGTCGGGGACACCACGGCCCGACGTGAGCCGGGTGTCGCGCAGCAGGCGGACCACGTCGTCGTAGCGCGAGACGTACCAGTACCCGAAGTCGGTCTCGTAGACGGGATCGTGCTCACGCAGCTGGTGGAACAGCCCGAACGGGTCGTCGCGCGTCGCGTCGGAGAAGAAGTCGTACGTGGTGGCCCCGGTCATGCGCGCATGCTCGTGATCGGCTCCCAGCGCATGGCCCAGGCCGGGGCAGGATCGGGAGCGGCCGCGGGCGCGTCATCGCCGCCGGCGGTGGCCCCGAAGATCGTCTCGTACGGCGGCAGCGGCGACGTGCCCGGCGTCAGGCCGGTGGGCAGCGGCGGGAGCTCGGCCGCAGGCTCGGCGTGCGCGAACACCGCGAGGTGGTAGCCCGCGCCCCGCCCGTCCGGATCGCTGGTGACCAACCATCGCGCGGGCGCGTCGATCGCTTCGAGGCCCGATGCATCCCACCACGACTGCGCGCCGGCCGCGCCGGTGACGTCGCGCCAGTCGTTCTGGACCGTGGTGAGCGCCTGCACCGGCTCGCACTGCGAGCCCCGCGGCGTGGCGGCGCGGAACGGTCATGAGCGCGAACCGTACCGAAGCGATGTCGCCGGCGCGTCCCGCCTCGCGCAGCGCCTGCGCGCGCGGGCCGATGTAGCCCCAGGCCTCGGCCTCCGACTCGAAGCGCCCCTCCCAGAGTGCGAGGTAGGGCGCGGCGCGGTGACCGTCGCCCGCGGCGCGGAAGCGGTGCATGGCGACGAACGAGCCGTTCGCCAGCGCGTCGGGACCGTGGACGGTGTCGTACCACTCGTTGAACTCGGCGTCGCGTGCGGCCGGGGGGTCGGCGAAGGCGACAAAGAGCGTCGACGGGGTCGCGGGACCGAACTCCATCAGCGGGCATCCAACGGGTTGTCACGCAGGTGCTGGGTGAGATCGCCGACCAGGTCGCCGATGATGAGTCGGTCGCGGAAGCGCCAGTGGCCGTCGAACTTCTCGAACGTGTCGTGGTAGCGACCGGTGATCACGCACTGCAACGGGAGCTGCGGCGTTGCCTGGTACACCGTGAACACGGACCGCGTGCGGGCGACGTCGCCGGCGTCGAACTCGACGATGGTGTTGTGCGTGATGTGCTTCGTGCGGAGCGTGCCGTCGTCGTACACCTTGTCGTGCTTCGTCTTGAGCGCGTACACCTCGTCGTAGCCGTGATGCTCGTCGCCGTCGAGCACGCGGTACGCCGAGTGGCGGAACAGCTCGGCCACCCCGACGAAGTCGGCGGCGTCCTGGAGCTCGCAGTAGCGGAAGAGCAGGTTCAAGATCTCGCGCTCGTCGGCCCAGCTGGTCATGGCGCGGGCGCCACCTCGCGCTCGGCGACGAGACCCCGGAGCACGACCGTGTCGAGGTCGGCCACCAGCCGCTCCGCACCGCACCGCGCCGCGAGGCCCACCGGATCGACGTAGCGCTCGCGGTCGGCGATGCCCTGCACTGCACTGGTGACGAGGCGGGCGGCCACCCGCACGTCGACGTCGGCCCGCAGCGAGCCGTCGGCGACACCGTCGACGATGACCTGCTGCCACCGGACGAAGATCTCGGCGTTGACGTCGACCACGGCGGCGAGATCTTCGCTGTCGCGGATCTGCGGCCAGCTGTAGTGCAGGATCGACATGGCCCGGTCGTCCGCGATGCACACCGCCAGCACCCCTCCGGCCATCGCCCGCAACCGGTCCCGCCCGGAGCCACCCACCTCGAGCGCCTGCAGCTGCGCCTGCACGACGTCGTCGGTGAACGGCGTGACCACGAGCCGCAGGATCTCGGCCTTCGACCGGAAGTGCGAATAGAGGCTGCTCGCCTTGATGCCGTCGGCGTCGGCGATGTCGCGCATCGACGTGGCCGCGTACCCGTGGCTGGCGAACAGCTCGCGGGCAGCGTCGAGGATCTCGTCGCGACGGTTCACCGCGGGCTTCACCTGCTGGTCTCCTGTCGCGCGTCGGTTGCACCACGAACGAACGATCGTTAGCTTCGCGGACGCAGCGCGCGTTGTCGAGCGCCGCGGGGGGACGAGTGCCCGAGATCAAGCTCGAGGAGATGGAGACCCGCGAGGGCTTCATGCGGTCCCGCAAGCCCGAGCAGGTCACCCTGCTGCCCGATCCGCCCCGGGCGCACCGTCACCTGCCGATCATCTCCACCGACGACCACCTGGTGGAGCCCCCGGACATGTTCGAGGGCCGGATGCCGGCGAAGTTCGCCGACCTGGCGCCGCGGGTCGTGGATCGCGACGGGGGAAGCCAGGCCTGGCTCTTCGACGGCAAGGTCAACCCCAGATCGGTCTGGCGGCGGTCGCCGGTCGCCCGATCGAGGAGTGCTCCTACGAACCGGTGCGCTTCGACGAGATGCGCCCGGCGACGTGGGACATCGACGCGCGCAGTGCACGACATGGACCTCGACGGTGTGTACGCGTCGGTGTGCTTCCCCTCCGCGCTCGCCGGCTTCTGCGGCCACCGCCTGCAGCTCGGCGTGAGCGACCCCGAGCTCGCGCTCGGCGGTGACGCGCGCCGTCGAACGACTGGCACCTCGAGGCGTGGGCGGGTGCGTACCCCGACCGCTTCATCCCGTGCCAGATCCCGTGGCTGCTCGATCCCGAGGTCGCCGCCGAGGAGGTGCGCCGCAACGCGGCACGCGGGCTTCAAGGCGATCTCGTTCAGCGAGAACCCCGAACCGCTCGGCCTGCCGTCGATCCACACCGGCTACTGGGACCCGCTGCTGGCGGCGTGCGAGGAGACCGAGACGGTCGTGTGCCTGCACGTCGGGTCGTCGGGCGCCACGCCCACCACGTCGAGCGACGCGCCGGGCGACTGCATCGGCGTCCTGTTCTTCGGATTCGCGATGTTCGCCGCCGTCGACTGGCTCTACTCCAAGATCCCGGTGCGGTTCCCGAACATGAAGCTCTGCCTCTCCGAGGGTGGCGTCGGCTGGGTGGCCGGGCTGCTCGACCGCCTCGACCACGTCGGCAAGTACCAGGCCATCTACGGCACGTGGGAGGGCATCGACCTCACGCCACGCGAGGTGATGCAGCGCAACTTCTGGTTCTGCTCGCTCGAGGACGAGTCGGCGTTCGACGTGATCGGGCCACATCGGTGTGGACCACATACGGTGGAGACCGACTACCCGCACCTCGACGGCACCTGGCCCGACTCGCAGGAGATCCTGTGGCGCCAGCTCGGGCACCTGCCGCGTGCCGACCGCCGACAAGATCGCGTGGCGCAACGCGTCGGAGCTGTTCCGCCACCCGGTGCCCGACGCCGTGGTCGCCGATCCCGAACAGCTGGTGAAAGCGGTGGACGCTGACGTCCGATGAGTGCCGACTGGTCATCCGCAACGGCATCGTCGTCGACGGCACCGGCGCGCCCGCCCGCCGCGCCGACGTGGCGGTGCGACGACGGGCGCATCGTCGCGGTGGGCGACGACCTCGAGCGGCGACGACGGTGATCGACGCCGACGGGCCGCGTCGTCGCGCCCGGGTTCTTCGACATCCACACCCACTACGACGCGCAGGTGTTCTGGGATCCCGGGCTCTCGTCGTCGTGCTGGCACGGCGTCACGTCGGTCGTCGCCGGCAACTGCGGCTTCTCGATCGCACCGACGCGGCCCGAGCACCGGCGGCGCGATCGTGCGCACGCTGCAGGCGGTCGAGGACATGTCGGAGCGCATGCTCGACGCCGGCATCGACTGGAGCTTCGAGACCTTCGCCGAGTACCTCGACGCTGGTCGAGCGCGCGCGGCACCATCCTGAACTTCGGCTGCTACGTCGGCCACAGCCCGGTGCGGCTCTTCGTGATGGGCGACGACGGGCTACGAGCGCGAGGCGAGCGCCCGAGGAGATCGAGCGCGATGCGCGCGGTCGTGGCCGACGAGCATGCGCGCCGGCGCGCTCGGGTTCGCGTCGAGCTTCTCGGCCAACCACCGCGGCGACCGCGGGCTGCCCGGTGCCGTCACGCAACGGCACGCGTCGAGCGAGTTCGTCGCGCTGGCGTCGGTGCTCGGCGAGCTCGGCCGCGGCGTCGGTGGCTATGCGCCGGGCGTGCCCGGTCACCTGGCGCGACAGCTACGAGCTGCAGCCGCGCATCGGCCGCCCGCTCATGTGGACGCCGATGCTCACCGACCTATCCGGAGACCGACCACCGCGCGATGATGGCGGAGCACGCCGACGGGCGGGCCGCCGGCGCCGACGTGCACCCGCAGGTGACCTGCCTGCCGCTCAAGATCCAGATCCGGATGACAACCCCTACTACTTCCGCACCGTCGCCGATCTTCCTCGAGCTGCTCGGGCATCCGCCGTCGGAGTTCCCGCGGTTCTACGCCGACCCCGCGTGGCGGGCCGAGGCGGCCCGGCAGGTGCCCGACGTGAAGCCGCCGGTCGATCTGGGACAAGTTCCTCGTGGCCGAGACCGACGCGCACCCCGAGCTCGATCGGGCGCAGCGTCGCGTCGATCGCCGCGAACGGCGCGTGCACCGAGATCGACGTGCTGTGCGACCTGTCGCTCGCCGACGACCTCGAGCACCCGGTTCCTCGTGACGCTCGGCAACGACGAGGACGGCCCCGTCATCGACCTGATGACGCCAGCCCGGCGCGGTGTTCGGTCAGTCCGACGCCGGCGCGCACGTCGCGCAGCTGTGCGACGCCAACATGCCCACCGAGCTGCTCGCGCACTGGGTGCGCGACGGCGGCGCGTTCACGCTCGAGCACGCGGTCCACAAGCTCACCGCCGAGCTGGCCGACCTCTTCGGCCTGTCCGACCGCGGCCGCCTGGCGCCGGGCGCGGCGGCCGACGTCGTGGTGTTCGACCTCGACGACGCGTCGATCCGGGTCCGCTGCGCCGGGTGCGCGACCTCCCCGGCGACGAGGAGCGCCTGATCGCCGACGAGCCCGACGCGGCATCGAGCACGTGCTGGTGAACGGCGTGGCGATCACCGAGCCACGGCGAGTCGCGCGTGGGCACCATGACCGAACGGCCCGGCACGTTGCTGCGGCGCGCGCGTCGGAGGCGCGCGTGAAAGCGGTCGTGTGCTGCGGCGCCCGGCGACGTCCGGGTCGAGGAGATCGACGACCCGACGCCCGCGCGCGGGCGAGGTGAAGGTGAGGATCGGCCGCGGTCGGCGTGTGCCACACCGACCTGAACTTCACCGCGGGCGGTGCCGGTGCCGATACCCGATCGTCCTCGGCCACGAAGGCGGCCGGCGTCGTCGTCGAGGTGCGGCGCCGGCGTCGACGCGCGGTCGCGGTCGGCGACCACGTGATCTGCTCGATCATCGGGCCGTGCGAGCAGTGCTTCCAGTGCCTCCACGACAACCACGGCGCTGTGCGAGAACGCGCCGTTCTTCACCGGCACGATGCTCGACGGCACCACCCGCCTGTCGAAGGGCGGCACGCCGATCCACACGCTGCACTACCAGGGCTCGTACGCCGAGTACGCGATCGTGCCCGAGCGCTTCGTGGTGCCGATCCGCGACCGACGCGCCGCTCGACGTGGTGTGCGGGCTGGCGTGCGGGCTCGCCACCGGTCTCGGCGCGGCGATGGTGCGCGCCGAGGTGCAGCCGGGCTCGAGCGTGCGTCGTGGTGGGCGCCGGCGGTGTGGGCCTCTCCACGATGATGGGCGCGCGCTCGCGGGCGCGACCACGGTCGTCGCCGTCGACGGCTGGCGACGAAGATCGACGAAGGCGCTCGAGCTCGGGCTCGCGACCCACGGCGTCGACTCGTCGACGACGACGACCCGGTGGCGGCGGTCCTCGAGCTCACCGACGGCCGCGGCGCCGACTACGGCTTCGACGCCGCCGGGGTCACCGGCACGCTCGACCTGGTGATCGCGGCCACCCGTCCCGGGCGCCACGTGCGTGGTCATCGGGCGCTCGCTGGAGCGGTCGCCGTCACCTCGACACGACGGCGTTGCTGCGCCAGCGCGTCCTCACCGGCACCTACGGCGGGTCGATCCACCCGCGCCGCCACATCCCGAGTTCGTCGAGCTGTACCTGGCAGGGGCGCCTCGACCTCGGCGCCATCCTCGACCGCGCTACAAGCTCGACGAGACGCGCCAGGCGTTCGACGACCTGCACCACGGCCGGATGACGCGAGGCGTGATCGTGGTCGACCCGTGAGCATCGAATCGTGGAGCAACCCGGTGAGCGCGGCGATGACCAGTTCGATCAGCTTCGACGAGATCGAGAGCCGCGAGGGCTTCTTCAAGACCAGGGCGAGAAGCCCGAGGCCGAGATCGACTGGCTCCCCGAGCCCGAGCGCAGGAGCGCCACGTCACCCTGATCTCGGTCGACGACCACCTGGTGGAGCCGCCGGACCATGTTCGAGGGTCGGGTCCCGGCGAAGTTCGCCGACGCCGCGCCGCGCGTGATGACGGAGGACGACGGCGCGCACCGAGTACTGGCTCTACGACGGCCAGCAAGCACTACAAGGTCGGGCTCAACGCGGTGGTGGGCAAGCCGCTGCACCAGCGGACGTTCGAGCCCGGCCCGGTTCGACGAGATGCGCCGGGGCGCCTACGACATCCACGCCCGCGTCCACGACATGGACTCAACGGCATGTACGCGTCGTTGTGCTTCCCGTCGTCGCTCGCCGGGTTCTCGGGCCAGCGCTACCAGCTCGGGGTGAGCGATCCGGAGCTCGCCCGCGCGGTCGTGCGCGCGGCCAACGACTGGCAGCTCGACGTGTGGGCGGGCACGTACCCGGGGCGCATCATCCCGTTGCAGATCCCGTGGCTGCTCGACCCCGAGTCGAAGGCGCGGCCGAGATCCGCGCGCAACGCCGCGCGCGGCTTCCACGCGGTGACCTTCCCCGAGCTCCCCGAGCGGCTCGGGCTCCCGTCGCTGCACACCGGCTACTGGGATCCGTTCGTCGCCGCCTGCGCGGAGACCGAGACCGTGATGTGCCTGCACGTCGGGCTCGTCGTCGTCGGCGCCGGCGACGTCGAGCGGGCGCGCCGTCCGACACCATCGGCGTGCTGTTCTTCGGCTGGGCGATGTTCGCGGCGGTCGACTGGCTGTACTCCAAGGTCGCCGCTGCGCTTCCCCGACCTGAAGATCTGCCTCTCCGAGGGCGGCATCGGCTGGGTCGCCGGGCTGCTCGACCGCCTCGACCACGTCGGGCGCTACCAGGCCATCTTCGGCACGTGGAACGGCGTCGACCTCACGCCGCGCGAGGTGATGCAGCGCAACTTCTGGTTCTGCACCATCGACGACATCGCCGGGCTCGAGCAGCGCCACCACATCGGCGTGGACCACCTGCTGCTCGAATCCGACTACCCGCACCAGGACGGCACCTGGCCCGACACGCAGGCGATCGTGTGGTCGCAGATCGGCGGCTTCCCGTCCGACGAGATCGAGCGGCTGGCGTGGCGCAACGCCTCCGAGCTGTTCCACCACCCGGTGCCCGCGGCGCTGCGAGCCGACCCGACGCCGACCTGCAGACCGGCCAGTGAGCGAGGGAGCACCGATGTACGAGCGTGACCACCTGTACATCGGCGGCGAGTGGGTGGCGCCGGTCGACGGCGGGCGCGTCGACGTGGTGAACCCGGCGACCGAAGACGTGATCGGGCACGCACCGCTGGCGTCGGCACCCGACGTCGACCGCGCGGTCGCCGCGGCGCGCGACGCGTTCGAGCACGGACCGTGGCCGCGCACCGTCGCCCGAGGACACGCGCCGACGCGCTGGTCGCAATGGCCGAGTACCTCACGCGAACGGGCGCGTCCGCTGGCCGAGCTCAACATCGACGAGGCCGGCGTGCCGATCACCTTCGCGCACGCACGCGAGCTGGGCCCGGTAGCCGATGTTCGGCTACTTCGAGCAGCTCACCCGCGCGTTCCCGTGGCGCGAGGTCCGGCAGGGCGCGCTGGCGCCCGCGCTGGTGGTGCGCGAACCGGTCGGCGTGATCGGCGCGGTCGTGCCGTTCAACGGCCCGATCATGTCGGCCGCGGCCAAGCTCGCGCCCGTGCTGGCGTCCGGGCTGCCCGATCGTGTTCAAGCCCGCGACCGAGACGCCGCTCGACGCGTTCGTGCTCGCGGAAGCGGCCGAGGCCGCCGGCATCCCGCCCGGCGTGGTGAACATCGTGCCCGGCGACGCCGACGTCGGCGCCGCGCTGGTTGCGCACGACGGGCGTCGACCGCGTGCTGTTCACCGGCAGCACCGCCGCCGGACGCGCCGATCGCGGATGCGTGCGCCGGGATCGATCAAGCGAATGACGCTCGAGCTCGGCGGCAAGGCGGCCGCGGTGCTGCTCGACGATGCTCCGATCGAGCAGTCGATCGCACCATCTTGCCGATGTCGTTCTTCAACAGCGGCCAGGCGTGCATCGCACTGAGCCGCATCCTGGCGCCGCGATCGCGCTACGACGAGGTGGTCGAGACGCGGCGGTCGAGACGGCGCGCGCGATGACGCTCGGCGACCCACACGACGAGGCCACCGTGCTCGGCCCCGTGATCTCCGAGCGCCACCGCGCGCGCATCGAGGACATGGTCGAACGCACCCGCGCCGACGGCGGCGTGGTGGCAACCGGCGGCGGACGTCCGACCGGCCTGGAGAAGGGCTGGTACGTGGACCCGACCGATCGTTCGCGACGTCGACAAGCGGGATACCTCGCCCAGCACGAGGTGTTCGGCCCGGTGGTCGCGATCATCCCCCACGACGGCGACGACGACGCGGTCGCGCAGTCGCCAACGCGACCCCGTTACGGGCTGTCGGGCGCGGTGTTCACCGACGACCTCGACCGCGCGCTCGTCGTTCGCGTCCGCAGATCCGACGTGGGGACGTTCGGCGTGAACGGTTACACGCTCGACTTCTCGCTGCCGTTCGGCGGACGCAAGCAGTCGGGCATCGGGCGCGAGTTCGGCATCGAGGGACTGGCCGAGAACACCGAGGTCAAGGCGATCGCGCTGCCGCCCGGCAGCACGATCGACGCCTGACCCACGACGCACCAACGGCACAACCGGACGCACCAACGGCACGACAGGAGGACCGAATGGGCAAGCTCGACGGCAAGGTCGCGATCGTCTCCGGCGCGGCGAGAGGTCAGGGCGAGGCGGAGGCCCGGGCGTTCGTGGCCGAGGGCGCGAGCGTGGTGCTGGGCGACGTGCTCGACGCGGAAGGCGAGCAGGTGGCGGCCGACCTGGGTGCCGCGGCCACGTACGTGCATCTCGACGTGACCCAGCCGGGCGACTGGGAACGGGTGGTGAAGACCGCCCTCTCGGAGTACGGCAAGCTCGACGTGCTGGTGAACAACGCGGGCATCCTGCGCCTCGGCCTCATCGAGTCACAACCGCTCGACGAGTACCTCGCCGTCGTCAACGTGAACCAGGTGGGCTGCTTCCTCGGCATGCAGGCCGTGATCCCGGCACTGAAGGCCAACGGCGGCGGTTCGATCGTGAACACGTCGTCGACGTCCGGCTTCATCGGCGTGGCCGGACTGGCGGCCTACACCGCGTCGAAGTTCGCCGTCCGCGGGATGACGAAGGTGGCGGCGATGGAGCTCGGCCACGACAACATCCGGGTGAACTCGGTGCACCCGGGCGGGATCGACACCGCGATGGTGGCGCTGGACGAGTTCGACGACGTCGACAGCGACGGGTTCTACAGCGCCCAGCCGATCCCGCGTGTCGGCCGGCCCGACGAGGTGGCCAAGCTGATGGTGTTCCTCGCGTCGGACGACAGCTCGTACTCGACCGGCTCGGAGTTCGTCTGCGACGGCGGCATCATGGCCGGCCCACCGATCACCGGACTGGATTGATCGCGGGACTGGATCGACCGCGGAGCGTCAGAGCTCGCTGGCCTCGTCGGTCTGCTCGAGGAACTTGCGGATCTCCGACGCCTTGAACCGGCGGTGGCCGCCGAGGGTGCGGATGGCGGAGATCTTGCCCGCCCGGGCCCAGCGCGTGACCGTCTTGGGGTTCACGCGGAACATCGCCGCGACCTCCGAGGGAGTGAGCAGCTGTTCCGGTTCGGGAGCGGGGTTCTGGGGCATGGCGTCCTCGCAGTCGTACGGATCCTCACCGGGGGGCTCGGGAGGATACGGTCCCGTATGCCCAGAGTAGCAGCTTCCGTGCACATTCCGCCCGGTCGTGCAGCACCCGGAATCATTTGCGGGTGATACTTACCCGACCGCGGCCTTCTGACACCTCTCCGACGATCCAGGCTTCCTGACCCGCGGCGCGCACTGCGTCGAGCGTGTCGAAGCGGTCGTGGGGGGCGACGACTGCAACCATCCCGAGGCCCAGGTTGAACACGTGCTGCATCTCTTCGTCGGCGACGTCGCCGGCGGATTGGATCTCGGCGAAGATCCGCGGCTCGTCCCACTCCCCACGTTGGAGGACAACGTCGCAGTGGGCCGGGAGGATTCGCTCCAGGTTGTCGGGGAGGCCCCCGCCGGTGATGTGGGCGAACGCGTGGACGTCGACGCGCTCGCGCAGCTTCCGCATGGCCGGGGCATAGATCACGCTCGGGCGGATCAGCTCGTCGGCCAGGGAGTGGTGTGCGCCGGCCCAGGCGGGGTCGTCGAGCCGGCGCCCGGCCCGGTCGAGGAGCGCCCGGCGGGCCAGCGAGTACCCGTTGCAGCGCAGGCCGGGGCTGGCGAAGCCGATGACCACGTCGCCGGGCTTCACCCCGTTCGGCAGCACGCGCCCACGGTCGACAACCCCGACCGCGAAGCCGACGAGGTCGAACTCACCCGGCTCCATGAGGTCGGGGTGCTCCGACATCTCGCCCCCCAGGAGCGCGCAGCCGGCCTGCACGCAGCCGTGGGCGACCCCGCCGACGATGTCGTCGACGATCTCGGGGACCAGCTTGCCGATCGAGATGTAGTCCAGGAAGAAGAGCGGCTCGGCGCCCTGCACCGCGATGTCGTCGACGGACATCGCGACCAGGTCGATGCCGATGGTGTCGTAGCGGCCGGTGAGGCGGGCGATCATCGACTTGGTGCCGACGCCGTCGGTCGACGACACGAGCAGCGGACGGTCGAAGCGCTTCGGGTCGAACTCGAACAGCCCGCCGAAGCCGCCGATGTCGCCCACGACCTCGGGCCGGAACGTGGAGCGGACGTGCGCCTTGATCAGCTCGACCGCCTTCTCGCCCGCGGCGATGTCGACGCCCGCCTCCTCATAGGTGAGCGGCCGGTCGGCCTCGCTGCCCTCGCTAGGCGTCATCGAGCCGCCACGGTGGCGCGGTCGGGGTGTCGTCCTCGAGCGCCATCTTCGAGTCGTTGAGCGGCACCGGGACCGGGTAGTGGCCCGAGAGGCACGCGGTGCAGAACGAATCAGACGACGCGCCAGTGGCGGCGGTGAGGCGGTCGAGCTCGAGGTACGCGAGCGAGTCGACGCCCAGGTAGTCGCGGATCTCTCCCACCGACATGTCCGCGGCGAGGAGGTCGGAACGACTGCCGGTGTCCATGCCGTAGAAGCACGGCCACCGGTACGGCGGCGAGGACACCCGGAAGTGCACCTCCGCTGCGCCGGCCTCGCGCAGCAGCTGCACGACCTGGCGGGTGGTCGTGCCCCGCACGATCGAGTCGTCGACGACCACGAGCTTCTTGCCCCGGATGTTCTCGGGCAGCGGGTTGAGCTTGAGCCGCACACCCTGGCCGCGCTGCTTCTGGTTGGGTTGGATGAACGTACGGCCGACGTAGCGGTTCTTCACCAGGCCGTCGCCGTAGGGGATGCCCGACGCGCGCGCGTAGCCCTGGGCGGCGGGGATGCCCGACTCGGGCACCGGCATCACCATGTCGGCGTCGACCGATGCCTGCCGCGCGAGCTCCTCGCCCATGCGCTGGCGCGCCGCGTGCACGCTCTTGCCGTAGAGGTTGGTGTCGGGACGGGCGAAGTAGACGAACTCGAACAGACAGAGCTTGGGATCGGCGTCGGCAAAGCGTTGGCCGTCGTGCAGCCCGGATGCGTCGATGACGACCATCTCTCCCGGCTCGACCTCGCGCACGAAGTGCGCGCCCACGATGTCGAGCGCGGCGGTCTCGCTGGCCAGCACCCACCCGCCCTCGATCCGGCCGAGCACGAGCGGCCAGAAGCCGTGCGGGTCGCGCACACCGATCAGATGCGCCTCGTCCATCATCACGAACGAGAACCCGCCCTCCAGCTTCGGCAGCACGTGGAGCAGCGCCTGCTCGAGGTCGCGACCGTCGGAGCGGGTCTGCGCGTCGTAGTCGTGGGCGATGAGCTCGGCGACGAGCGCGGAGTCGGTGGTGGAGTCGAGACCGGAGATGGAGTCGGCGGGCGCGAGGCCGGGGAGCATGCCCAGCTGCTCGGCGAGCTCGAGCGTGTTGGTGAGGTTGCCGTTGTGCCCGAGGGCGAAGCCGGCGTCGCCGACGGAGCGGTAGACGGGCTGCGCGTTGCGCCAGCTGCTCGACCCGGTGGTGCTGTAGCGGACGTGGCCGATGGCGAGATGGCCTTCGAGGGGGGCGATGCGGCGCTCGTCGAACACCTGGGTGACCAGGCCCATGTCCTTGGACACGGTGATGGTCTGGCCGTCGCTCACCGCGATGCCGGCCGACTCCTGGCCCCGGTGCTGCAGGGCGTAGAGGCCCAGGTAGGTGAGGTGGGCGACGTCCTGACCGGGCGCGTACACGCCGAACACGCCGCAGGCGTGGCCGATCGAGGCGTCGTTCACCACGTCATCCTTCCACACACCCCCGTGTCAACCCCGACCCCGCCCGCATCCTTCCGAACATCTCGGAGTTGACCGTCATATACGGACGCGAACCTTGAGATGTTCGGGTGCAGGAGGTGGGGGGGACGTCGGCGCCGAGGGCGTTCGGGAGGGCGTCGCGCCAGGCGTGGGTGGCGTCGGTGAGGGAGACGGCGAAGGCGTCTGCGGCCACGAGCTGGTCGCCGCCGGCGGTGCCGAGGCGTTGCGCGGGCACGTCGGCGGCACGGGCGCGCTCGACGAGCGCGTCGGCCGCGGCGGGATCGACGGCGACGACGACGCGCGACGCCGACTCCGAGAACCACACGAGCGCGGGAACGAGCTCGCTGGCCAGCGACACGTCGAAGCCGGTCTCCCCGGCCACGGCCATCTCGGCCAGCGCGACCGCGAGCCCGCCATCGGACACGTCGTGCACGCCGCGCACCTCGCGCGCGACGACCAGGTCGCGCACGAGATCGTGCAGCGCGGCGGCGACGGCGAGGTCGGCCTCCGGCGGGGTGCCCCCGCGGAGGTCGTGACCGGTCGCCCATTCGGACCCGCCGAGCTCGGCTTCGGTGTGACCGAGCAGGACGATGGCATCGCCGTCGTGCAGCTCCGGAGCCGGGGGCAGCGAGGTCAGCTCGTCGATCAGGCCGACGACGCCGACGACAGGCGTGGGGTCGATGTCGTTCCCGCGCGACTCGTTGTAGAAGCTCACGTTGCCGCCGACGACGGGGATGCCGAGGGCCCGGCACGCGTCGGCCATGCCGTCGACCACCTCGGAGAACTGCCACATCACCTCGGGATGCTCCGGGTTGCCGAAGTTCAGGCAGTTGACCAGCGCCTTGGGCACCGCGCCGACGCAGGCGAGGTTGCGCGCCGCCTCGATGACGACGAGGCGCGCACCGGAGTAGGGGTCGAGCGCGCAGAACCGGGCCTTGCCGTCGGTCGTGAGCGCGAGCGCGTGCGCCGTGCCCTTCAACCGCAGCACCGACGCGTCACCACCCGGCTTCACCACCGTGTTGAGGAACAACTGGTGGTCGTACTGGTGGTACACCCACGACTTGTCGGCGATGGTCGGGGCGGCGAGGAGCGCGAGCAGCTCGGCGGACAGGTCGGTGCCGTCGGGGAAGCGCTGCGCCAGCACCGGCGCGGGATCGTCGGCGTGCACCGCGGCGCGATCGGCCGGCGGCGTGCGGGGCCGGTCGTACACCGGACCGTCGCCCAGGCTCTCGACCGGGACATCGGCCACCAGCGGCACGTCGGACGACACGACCGGGGGATCGTCGCCGCGCGGCACCGGCGGGTTCGCGCCGGGTACGCCGACGGCGTCGAACAAGCCGTCGTAGACCCGGAAGCGCGCGGTGTCGGTGACGCGTCCGATCACGGACGCGCGGATCTCCCACCGACTGCAGAGCTCGAGCACCGCGTCGAGGTTCGCGGGCGTGACGATCGCGAGCATCCGCTCCTGGCTCTCCGACGTCATCACCTCGACGCCGTTCATGCCCGGCTCGCGCTTGGGCATGCGGGCGAGGTCGACGTCCATGCCCGCGCCGGTCTTGGCCGCGGTCTCCGACGCCGCGCACGAGATGCCCGCGGCGCCGAGGTCCTGCACGCCGATCGCGAGACCGGCATCGAGCAGCTCGAGGCACGCCTCGATGAGACGCTTCTCCTCGTAGGGGTCGCCCACCTGCACCGACGGGCGCTTGGCGTCGTCGTTCTCCGAGAAGCCGGCCGACGCGAGCACGCTGGCGCCGCCGATGCCGTCGCGCCCGGTGGCTGATCCGAGGAGCACGGCGACGTTGTCGACCCCCTCGGCCTTCGCCAGCACCAGGCGTTCCACCGGGAGCACGCCGAGGCACAACACGTTGACGAGGGGGTTGTCGCGGTAGCAGTCGTCGAACACGACCTCGCCGCCGATCGTGGGCACGCCGACGGCGTTCCCGTAACCGCTGATGCCGGCGACGACGCCCTCGACGAGGTACCGCGTGCGGGCGTCGTCGAGCGGGCCGAAGCGCAGCGGATCCATGAGCGCGATCGGGCGGGCGCCCATGGAGAAGACGTCGCGGATGATCCCGCCCACGCCCGTCGCTGCGCCCTGGTACGGCTCGACCGCCGACGGGTGGTTGTGGCTCTCGATGCGGATCGCGACCGCGAGACCGTCGCCGACGTCGATCACCCCGGCGCCCTCGCCGGGACCGACCAGCACCCACGGCGCCTCGGTCGGGAACCGCTTGAGGTGACGCTTCGACGACTTGTACGAGCAGTGCTCCGACCACATCACCGCGTACATCGCGAGCTCGAGCTCGGACGGCTCCCGCCCGAGCAGCTCGACGATGGCCGTGAGCTCGTCGTCGGTGAGACCCAGTTGGCGATGCAGGTCTTCGGTGGCAGGTTCACTCATGCGCGGGTCGCATCGTAGTCAAACGGCGCTTTTCCGAAAGATGGTCACACGCGAACCCGCGCGCTATGGAAATAAGACTTCCGGATGGTAGAAACGAATGACCCCACGGCGCAGCGTGGGAGATCAGGGAGTCACACCACATGGCCAAGACGGCAAAGCGAACCATGACCGCGCAGCACAAGGCGGCGCTCGCCGAAGGGCGATCCGAGGGGCGGGCGGTCAAGAATTACCTCGAAGCGCTCCAGCAGAACCGGCCCAAGCGGGGCCGCCGACGCACCCCGGATTCCATCAAGAAGCGCCTCGCCGCCATCGACGCGTCGTACGGCGACGGGTCGGCGCTCCAACAGCTGCAGCTGGCCCAGGAGCGCATGGACCTCCAGCGGGAGCTGGAGACCATGGGCGCCAAGGTCGACCTGTCGGCGCTGGAGTCCGACTTCGTGAAGACGGCGTCGAAGTACGCGCAACGCAAGGGCATCTCCTACGCCGCGTGGCGGGAGCTGGGCGTGCCCGCCGACGTGCTCAAGAAGGCCGGGATCTCCCGAGCTTCCTGACGCCTCTTCACGCAGCCGCGCGCTCCGCGGATGCGAGGAGCGACTGCAGCAACACCACGCCGTCGGCGCTGCCCAACAGGGCATGAGAGGCGCGCTCGGGGTGGGGCATCAAACCGACGACGTTGCCGGCTTCGTTGCTGATGCCGGCGATGTCGTCGATGCTGCCGTTGGGGTTGTCGACATAGCGGACGACGATGCGGTCGTCGTCGTGCAGGGCGCGCAGCGTGTCGGGATCGCACACGTAATTGCCCTCGAAGTGGTTGATCGGGATGTGCAGCCGCGCCCCGGGTTCCGAGCGGTGGGTGAGGACCGATCGGGTGCTCACGACCTCGAGCTCCACGGTGTCGCACACGAACGTGAGCCCGGTGTTCTTCTGCAGCGCACCGGGGAGCAGGCCGGCTTCGGTGAGCACCTGGAACCCGTTGCAGATGCCGACCACGGGACCGCCGGCGGCGGCGTGCTCGGCGACCGCGTCCATCACCGGCGAGAAGCGGGCGATGGCGCCGGTGCGCAGGTAGTCGCCGTGCGCGAACCCGCCCGGTACGACCACCGCATCGACGTCGCGCACCGAGCGGTCACCGTGCCAGAGCAGCTGCGCCTCGCCGCCGAGCTCCTCGACCACCCAGGCGACGTCGAGCTCGCAATTGGTGCCGGGGAACACGACGATGCCGATCCTCGCACTCATGACGACGCCTCCACCACGGGTCGTTCGCTCATTGCCGGACCGTCCAGGCCGGCCGGCTCGCTCCCGCTCACTCCGCCTGGACCTCCACCGTGTACCGCTCGATCACCGGGTTCGCGAGCAGCTGCTTGCACATCGCGTCGACCTGGTCGCGCGCCTCGGACTCCGACGGCGCGTCGAGCGCGAGGCGGATGGTCTTGGCGATCGACACCTGGCTGACGTTGTCGTAGCCGAGGGCCGGGAGCGCGCGCTCCACGGTCGCGCCCTGGGGGTCGAGCACGCCGGGCAGGTGCGTGACGTCGATCCGGACCGAGTACCTCATTCGTCGTCTCCGTACCAGGCGTCGAAGCTCAGCCCGCTCACCTGCTCGTAGGCCTCCACGTAGCGCGCCCGGGTGCCCTCTATGACGGACGCCGGCATGTGCGGCACGGGCGGCTGCATGTCCCAACCGATCGAGAGGTAGTGGTCGCGCACGTACTGCTTGTCGAACGACGGCGGCGACGTCCCCACCTGGTGATCGTCGCTGCTCCAGTAGCGCGACGAGTCGGGCGTCATCATCTCGTCGATCACGACGAGGCGACCGTCGACGTCGCCGAACTCGAGCTTGGTGTCGGCGAGGATCAGGCCGTGCTTCGCCGCCAGCTCGGCGCCGAAGGAGTAGATCGCGAGCGTGAGGTCGCGCAGCTCCTCGTAGCGCTCGTCACCCACCAGCTCGGCGGCGGCGACGTCGGCGAGCGGCATGTCGTGCCCCTCGTCGGCCTTGGTGGTGGGGGTGAAGATCGGTTCCGGCAACCGCTCGGCCTGCCGCAGCCCGGCGGGGAGCGTGCGACCCATGACGGTGCCGGTTTCCTGGTAGTCGGACCACGCCGAGCCGAACAGGTAGCCACGCGCGACGCACTCCAGGCGGACCGGCTGCGCCGCGCGCACGAGCATCGCCCGTCCCGCGACGTCGGCGCCCGCAGTCTCCGGGAAGTCGGTGGGGTCGGACGACACCAAGTGGTTGGCCGCGAGGTGCTGCGTCTGGTCGAACCAGAACGTCGACAGCGCAGTGAGCACGCGGCCCTTGTCGGGGATGAGGTCGGGAAGCACGACGTCGAACACCGACACGCGGTCGGACGCGACCACCAGCATGCGGTCGTGGTCGACCTCGTAGAGCTCGCGGACCTTGCCGGTGTAGTGGTGCGGCAGCGAGAGCTTGCTCACGAGGCGACCGAGGACTCGTCGAGGCCTGCGACCGGAGGGAGCGCATCAAGGGCGGTGAACATGCGGTCGATGTGGGCGAGCGCGGCGGTGAGGTCGAAGCACGCGGCAAGGCGCTCGTCACCGAGCGTGCCCACGACGTCGGGGTCCTCGCGCAGGACATCGAGGAAGGGACGGCGCGACTCCCACGTGGTCATCGCGTTGCGCTGCACCGCGCGGTACGCGTCGTCGCGGGTCATGCCCGACTCGACCAGCGCGAGCAGCACCGGTTGGCTGAACACGAGGCCGTACGACGCGTCGAGGTTCTCCCGCATGCGCTCGGGGTACACGCGCATGCCCTCGACGATGGAGCGGAACTTCACCAGCACGTAGTACGCGAGCTGCAACGAGTCGGGGAGGATGATGCGCTCCACCGACGAGTGGGAGATGTCGCGCTCGTGCCACAGCGCGACGTCTTCGAGCCCGGCTTGCAGGTTGCCGCGCAGCACGCGGGCCAGGCCGCTGAGCTGCTCCGCCTTCACCGGGTTGCGCTTGTGCGGCATCGCGCTCGAACCCTTCTGGGCGCCGGCACGGAACGACTCCTCCACCTCCCGGACCTCGGTGCGCTGCAGGTGGCGGATCTCGGTGGCGAACGTCTCGATGGTGGCGCCCACCGTCGCGGCACGCGTAGAGCAGCTCGGCGTGACGGTCGCGCGCGATCACCTGGGTGGCGGGGACCGGCGTGAGCCCGAGCGCCTCGCACACGTAGGCCTCGACCGCGGGATCGATGTTGGAGTAGGTGCCGACCGCGCCCGAGAGCTTGCCGACGGCGATGCCGGCCCGGGCCCGGGCCAGCCGCTGGCGGTCGCGGTGCACCTGCATGGCCCAGAGGGCGAGCTTGGCGCCGAACGTGGTGGGCTCGGCGTGCACGCCGTGGGTGCGCCCGGCCATGGCGACGTCGCGGTGCGCGTGGGCCTGGGTGGTGATGGCGTCCTGGAGGGCGGCCGCGGCCTCGATCACGAGGTCGACCGCCTGCACGAGGACCACCGACAGCGCGGTGTCGACGACGTCGCTGGAGGTGAGGCCGTAGTGGAGCCAGGACCCGGCCGGAGCACCGATGCGCTCCTGGACCACGTCGACGAAGGCGGCGACGTCGTGCTCGGTGGTGCGCTCCCGCTCGAGGATTGCGTCGACGGTGAAATCGGCCCGCTCGCGCACCGCCACCGCGTCGGGGGCGGGCACGACGCCGAGCTTGGCCCAGGCCTCGGTGGCGAGGATCTCGACCTCCAGCCAGGCCCGAAACCGTGCCTCGTCGGTGAAGAGGGCAGCGATCTCAGGCAGTGCGTAGCGCTCTATCAAGGGGGCCCTTCCTCCTGCCGAACACTCTACGAGCCAGAAGTGGTGCGAACGGGTCCCGGTGGGACGCGTTCGCGGTGATCGGGGCGATCCCAGACGGGCGAGGAGGTCGATCGGGGGTGATGAACTGCACGAAGCACTGGAACGAGCACGCCGTCGCGGCCTGCGACGAGTGCGGACAGAACTGGTGCGCCGTGTGCCTCGTCCCACCGCCGAAGGACGGGGGGCCGCTTCGGTGCATCCCCTGCTCCCTGGTCATCGCGGGTGTGCGGACGCGCCGTCGCGTTCGCTAGTCACGATTCTCCGGCGGCCGCTGCCGACGGCGCCCGCCGTTCACCACCCACCCGCCGCCGCCTCCGCTGCGCTCCGGCGACGAACGGTCGTCGTCCCTGCCGGTGCCCGTCGCCTGGTCACGCGCCACGGCGTTGCGACGCGGCCGCCTGGGCGGCGATGTCCTTGCGGTAGCGCATGCCCTTGAATTTGACGAGGCCGGCGGCTTCGTAGGCGCGGGTGCGGGCGACTTCGAGGTCGGTGCCGGTGGCGGTGATGTTGAGGACGCGGCCTCCGGCGGTGCGGAGGGCGCCGTGCTCGTCGCGGGCGGTGCCGGCGTGGAAGATGGTGACGCCGTTGACGGCGGTGGCGACGTCGGTGCCGGTGATGGGGTCGCCGGTGCGTGGTGACCCGGGGTAGCCGTCGGCGGTCAGCGCGACGGTGACGCAGGCATCGTCGGAGAACGTGACGTCGAGCTTGTCGCCGGCGGCGGCTGCGCGCAGGAGCTCGGCGACGTCGGACACGACACGCGGCAGGACGACCTGGGTCTCGGGGTCGCCGAAGCGGACGTTGTACTCGATGACCTTGGGGCCGTCGGCGGTGAGCATCATCCCCGCGTAGAGCACGCCGCGGTAGTCGGCGTCGTGGTCGGCGAGCCACCGCAGCGTGGGTCGTACCGCGCGATCCATCACCTGGTCGACGATCGCATCGGTGACGATGGGCACCGGTGAGTACGCGCCCATGCCGCCGGTGTTGGGACCGAGGTCGCCGTCGAGCGCGCGCTTGAAGTCCTGCGCGGGCGCGAGGGGCAGTGCCGCGTCGGGGTCGCCGTTGCACACGACGAGCAGTGACAGCTCCGGTCCGGTCAGGCCTTCCTCGATGACGAGCGTGCGGCCGGCGGCGCCGAAGGCCTCGCCCGACAGGTAGGCACGCACCGCGTCACGTGCCTCGGCGAGCGACTCGGTGACCACGACGCCCTTGCCCGCGGCGAGACCGTCGGTCTTGACCACGTAGGGCGGCGCGAACTCTTCGAGGAACGCGAGCGCGGCGGCTTCGTCGTCGACCCCGAAGCTGCCGTGGCCGGCGGTGGGCACACCGGCGTCCGCCAGCACCTGCTTCATCCACGCCTTCGACCCCTCGAGCCGTGCGCCGGCAACGCCGGGACCGAAGCAGTGGCGCCCCCGGGCGCGCACGGCGTCGGCCACGCCCGCGACCAGCGGCACCTCGGGGCCGACGACGACGAGGTCGGCATCGAGGTCGTCGGCGAGCTGCGCGACCAGCGCGGGTTCGGTGGGGTCGATCGGGAAGCAGAGCGCGACCTGGGCGATGCCGGGATTGCCGGGCGCGGCGAACACCTCGGGCGCCGACGGCGATCGCTGCAGCGCCCACACGAGCGCGTGTTCGCGCCCGCCCGACCCGACCACGAGGACGCGCACGGTCAGGCAGCTCGGGGCAGGACCACGGTCTGTGCGCGGTCGGGGCCGACACCGACGAAGCTGATCGGGACGCCGACGGCGTCCTCGATGAAGCGCAGGTAGTCGAGCGCCTCGACCGGGAAGTCGTCCACCTGCGCGCACGTGTCGATGTCGCACTGCCACCCGGGCAGGGTCTCGTACACCGGACGCACCTTGTGCAGCACCGACTGGTGATAGGGCACGTGGTCGTAGCGCGTGCCGTCATCGCCCTCGTAGGCGACGCACACCTTCAGCTGCGCGAACGGTGCGAGGACGTCGAGCTTCGTGATCGCGATCTCGCTGCAGGAGTTGAGCGCGACCGCGTGCTTCAGCATCACGAGGTCGAGCCAGCCCGGGCGTCGGCGACGTCCGGTGTTGGTGCCGAACTCGTGGCCGCGCGACACCAACTCGTCGCCGACGGGGTCGCCGTCGAACAACTCGGTGGGGAACGGCCCGCTGCCGACGCGCGTGACGTAGGCCTTGGCCACGCCGATCACCCGCTCGATCGCACGCGGCCCCACGCCGGCCCCGGTGCACACACCGCCGGCGATCGGGTTCGACGACGTGACGAAGGGATACGTGCCGTGGTCGAGGTCGAGGTAGGTGGCCTGCGCGCCCTCGAAGAGCACCGGTCGGCCGGCCTCGAGCGCCTGGTGCACGAGGTGCACGGTGTCGTCGATCATGGGCTCGAGCCGGGGCACCATCGCCAGGTACTGCTCGCAGATCTCGTCGGCGTCGAGTGGCAGCCGGTTGTAGACCTTCGCCAGGACGCCGTTCTTCTCGCGCAGCGCGAGGTCGAGCTTCTCGCGGAAGATCTTGGCGTCGAGCAGGTCCTGCACGCGGAGGCCGACGCGCAACGCCTTGTCGGCGTACGCAGGCCCGATGCCGCGCTTGGTGGTGCCGAGCTTGTTCTTGCCCAGGAACCGCTCGGTGACGCGATCGAGCTCCTGGTGGTACGGCATGATCAGGTGCGAGTTGCCCGACAGCTTCACGCGCGAGATGTCGACGCCCTTGCCCGCGAGCATGTCGAGCTCGGCGATGAGGACCGCCGGGTCGACGACGACGCCGTTGCCGATGATGGCGGTGACGTGCGGGTAGAGGACGCCGCTCGGCACCAGCTGCAACGCGAACACCTCGTCACCCACGACGATGCGGTGCCCCGCGTTGTGGCCGCCCTGGTAGCGAACGACGAGGTCGCTCTCCTGCGCCAGGTAGTCGGTGAAGCGGCCCTTGCCCTCGTCACCCCACTGGGTGCCGACGATCACCGTCCCAGACACGCCAGCTCCCCGCGCAACGCAACGAATACAGGTGTCACGTTGACGAGAGGTTAGTCGCCACTCCGCGGAATTCCTCCCGGAACATCTCAAAGTTGACCGTCATATGCGCACGACAACCTTGAGATGTTCGGTGGCTAGGAAGCGATGACGGGTCGCTGACTGCTGAAGGTCAGCTCGCCGTCGGCGCTGGCGTCGACGACCACGATGTCGCCGTCGCCGAACTCGCCCTTCAGCAGCGCCAGCGCGACCGGGTCGCTGACCTCGCGCTGGATCACCCGCTTCAGCGGCCGCGCCCCGAAATCGGGGTCGTAGCCGACCGACGCGATGTGGGCCAGCGCCGCATCGCTCAGCTCGAGGCCGAGGCTGCGCTCGGCCAGCCGCTGGCGCAGCTGCTCCACCTGGATCTCGACGATGCGCTCGATGTGCGCCTCGCCCAGCCGGTGGAACACGACGATCTCGTCGATGCGGTTGAGGAACTCGGGCTTGAAGTGGTTGCGCACCACGTTCATCACCACCGCCTCGTCGGCACCGCCGCCGAGGTTGCTGGTCATGATCAGCACGGTGTTGGTGAAGTCGACGGTGCGCCCCTGGCCGTCGGTGAGACGGCCGTCGTCGAGCAGCTGGAGCAGCACGTTGAACACGTCGGGGTGGGCCTTCTCGACCTCGTCGAGCAGCACGACCGCGTACGGGCGACGCCGCACCGCTTCGGTGAGCTGACCACCCTCGTCGTAGCCGACGTAGCCGGGAGGCGCGCCGACGAGGCGCGACACCGAGTGCTTCTCCATGTACTCCGACATGTCGATGCGGACCATGGCCTTCTCGTCGTCGAAGAGGAAGTCGGCGAGCGTGCGCGCCAGCTCCGTCTTGCCGACGCCGGTGGGGCCGAGGAACAGGAACGAGCCGATGGGCCGGTTGGGATCGGACAGCCCGGCACACGACCGGCGGATCGCGTTGGCCACCGCGCTCACCGCGTCGTCCTGGCCGATGACGCGGTCGTGCAGGACCTCCTCCATGCGCACCAGCTTGCTCATCTCGCCCTCCATGAGCCGGCTCACGGGGATGCCGGTCCACTTGGCGACGATCTCGGCGACGTCCTCCTCGTCGACCTCCTCCTTCAGCATCTGCTGCTCGGACTGCAGGTCGTTCAGGCGTGCGGTCTTGCGCGCGATCTCGTCGTCGACCTCGCGCATGGTGCCGTAGCGCAGTTGCGCCGCCGACTCGAGGTTGCCCTCGCGCTCGGCCTTCTCGGCCTCGGTGCGCGCGGTCTCGAGCCGCTCCTTGAGGTCGCGGATCTCGGCGATCGCGTCCTTCTCGTTCTGCCAGTGCGCGACCATCGCGTCGCGCTCCTCGGCCAGGGTCGCGAGCTCCTCCTCGAGCGCGTCGAGGCGCTGCGACGACTTCTCGTCGGTCTCCTTGGCCAGCGCCGCCTTCTCGATCTCGAGCTGACGGATGCGCCGCTCGACGACGTCGATCTCGAACGGCATCGAGTCGATCTCGATGCGCAGACGCGAACGCGGCCTCGTCGATGAGGTCGATGGCCTTGTCGGGCAGCTGGCGCGACGGGATGTAACGGTGCGACAGCACCGCCGCGGCCAGGAGCGCGGCGTCCTGGATGCGCACCCCGTGGTGCACCTCGTAGCGCTCCTTGAGCCCGCGCAGGATCGCGACGGTGTCTTCCACCGACGGCTCGCCCACGTAGACCTGCTGGAAGCGACGCTCGAGCGCGGCGTCCTTCTCGACGTACTTGCGGTACTCGTCGAGCGTGGTGGCGCCGATCATGCGCAGCTCGCCGCGCGCCAGCATCGGCTTGATCATGTTGCCGGCGTCGACCGCCCCCTCGGCGCCACCGGCGCCGACGATCGTGTGCAGCTCGTCGACGAACGAGATGATCTCGCCCTCGCTGTCGGTGATCTCCTTGAGGACGGCCTTCAGCCGGTCCTCGAATTCGCCGCGGTACTTGGCCCCGGCGACCATCGCGCCGATGTCGAGCGAGATGAGGCGCTTGTTGCGCAGCCCCTCGGGCACGTCGCCCTCGACGATGCGTCGCGCCAGTCCCTCGGCGATCGCGGTCTTGCCGACGCCCGGCTCACCGATGAGCACCGGGTTGTTCTTGGTGCGGCGGGAGAGGACCTGGATGACGCGGCGGATCTCCTCGTCGCGTCCGATGACCGGGTCGAGCTTGCCCTTGCGGGCGTCCTCGGTGAGGTCGCGCCCGTACTTCTCGAGCGCCTGGTACTGCTCCTCGGGGTTCTCGCTGGTGACGCGGTGGCTGCCCCGCACCTCCTGGAGCGCGCCGAGCACGGCCTCGTGGCTCACGCCGAGGCCGCGCAGGAGGTCGCCCACGCCGCCCATGACCTCGCTCATGGCGAGCAGCACGTGCTCGGTGGACAGGTAGTCGTCGCCCAGCGTCACCCGCTCGACGTCGGCCGCCTCGAGCACGCGGTACGCGTCGGGCGAGAGCTGCGCCTGCTGGGCGGTCTCCCCGTAGACCTTCGGGATGCGCGCCGAGCGCGTCGTCGACCCGGTCGCGGACGGTCTTGCTGGCCACGCCGATGCGCTCCAGCACGGGGAGCACCACGCTCTCGGGCTGGCCGACCAGTGCGGCGAGCAGGTGCTCGGGCGTGACCTGGCTGTGGTGCAGGTCGCGCGCGAACGCCTGGGCGGCGCTCAGGGCCTCGCCCGTCTTGCGGGTGAACTTGTTGGGGTCGAGCGGCATGCGTCTACCTCGGAGTGTGGAACCGTGACTCCAAAGTTGACAACGACGCTGTCAAGTTTATTCCCTGGCGGACCCGTCACCCGGTGAACTCGGGGCCGCGGCGCGCCGTTCGGCACGATTCCGCGGCGGCGCCTGGTCGCGGCCCTCGATCTGGTCGACGACTGCCTCTCCGTTCCCGACCCTCGGGCGACGAAGCGTCGGAATTCACTCCGCTCGCGGCGCGAGATCGGCGAGGGCGGCGTCGGGCAGCACGAAGGAGGTGTCGAGCAGGTCGTCGGCCGGCTCGAGGATCTCCGGGAAGCGGATGCCGGGCAGCGCGAGCACCTCGTACAGCTCCTGCACGACGCCCTCGAACCGCAGGAAGGCCGCGGTGGTGCCGCTGCGCACGTCGATCACCCAGACACCACAGGAGCGCTCGACCCCTTCGGCCTTGAGCGGGATCCCCTCGAAGAGGCTCTCGCGCACCTGGGACAGTCCCACGAACGCGTAGGGACCGACGAAGGACAGGCCGCGGGTGAACCCGGGGACCCGGACGACCTCCTCGAAGCGGCCGCGGTCGAGGTCGACGTGGCCGAGGGCGCCGTTCCCCGACTCGAGCAGCCAGAGCCGGCCGTCGTGCCACCGCGGCGAGTGCGGCATGCAGAGGCCCTGCACGACCACCTCACCCGAGGGGACGTCGACCACCACACCCCCGGTCGTCTTCCCGTCGCGCCACCCGTTCTCGGTGTCGGTGGTGCCGAGCGCGGTGACGAAGCGCGGCGCGCCGTCGACCATCGCCATCCCGTTGAGGTGGCAGCGATCCTCGGCGGCGAGCGCGGTGACGAAGGGCGGCCGCCAGCGCGGCACGAAGCTGTAGTCGTCGGTGAACGTCGCCAGGCACGAGAACCGGGTGTTGACCGCCCAGAGCTCGTCGTCGGCGAACGCCATGTCGTGGATGCGGATGTCGCCCGTGTGGTGCGACGACCGGGGCACGAAGCAGGCGTCGTGCACGCCGGGAGGGTCGAGCCGGGCGCTCAACGCGGGCTGGTTCTGGAACCGCTGCACCTGCGCCTTGGTGCCCACCACGAGCTCGCCCGGACGCGCCGCCATCCCCATCGGCACCTGGAAGGGCCGGAAGTGCGTGTTGAGCCCGTTGCCGTCGGCGCGCACGACGATGACGCGACCGCTCTGATAGGTCGACACCAGGATCGACGACCCGACGGCGCCGAGGAGATCGGGGAACGCCGAGGTGTGCACGCTGTTGAACGTCTGCCCGTCCGGGACCGGCGACGAGCCGGCCTCGGATGTCGCACTCGGCGCGGCGGTGGGCGCGGGGGCGGGTGCGGGGGCGGGCGCAGGTCTGCCGGCGCGGCGCGACACCGGCTTGATCTTCGGCGGTGACGCGAACACTCCGTGCGCCGCGCACCGCGACCTCGCGGCACGCGGTCGAAGTGCGGGTCGAGCTCGGGCGCGTTGCGTCGCCACTTCTCCGGATCGGGCGAGTCGAGCGTGTGACGCGACAGCGGCAGGTCGGGTTCGAGGGTGACGTCCCAATCGACCTCGCAGAAGCCGGCGAGCCGTTCCAGCTCCGACTGTGGATCGCGTACCAACGCGTCGTAACTCGTGACGCACCACTGATCCGGGTCGAGCGCTTCGAGGTCGTCGAGGAGGACCTCGGTGGCGGTCGCCCACTGCGCGGTCACGACCTCCGCCACGGCAAGGCCCACCAGGTCGCGCCAGCCCGGGACGAGCAGCAGCGACCACGGCGGGTCGCCCCATCCGGGCAGGTCGGGATAGGTGACGAAGCGACCGGATCGCCAGGCGTCGAGCATGCTGCTGACCGTTTCGCGCGGGTCCCGGTAGAGGTACACGAACCGGGCGTCGGGGAACACCGACGCGAGGAACGGCACGCGCAGCGAGTTCTTCGGCGTCTTCTCGAGCAGGCGCACCGTGGACGTGGACGGCGACCGCCCGTCACGGTCGCGCAGCTGCTGTGCGAACCCGCGCCGGAGCGCATCACCGATCGCGGGGGTCGCGTCGGTCGCGACGAGGCGGTTCGACGACCAGCCGCGATCGCGTGGGTGGAGCCCCGGTACCGACTCGATCACGCGGTGGCTCTCGCCACCGATGGTGGAGAGCCCGCTCGCGCGGGCGAGCGTCTCGAACAACAAGGTGCTCCCCGCGCGCGGGGACGACACCACGAACACCGGCCGGTCGATGCGGGGCGCGGACACCGCGCGCGCGACCGGCGACGACTCGGCGTCCCGATCGACCGCCACGCGGAGCGCGTGCTGGCGCATGCCCTCGATCACCTGCACCCCGTTCGGGAGCCGGGCATCGCCCGCCGCAGCCACGAGGGCGGCGTCGCCGGCGTCGCGCAGCACCGTGAAGTGGGCCCGCCCGTCAGGCGCGTCACCGAAGCGCGCCCACGCCGAGCGCCAGGCGCGCACCAGCTCGACCACCGGTTGGTCCAGCGCGGCCGCGACGACCGGATCCGATCCGTCGAGCTCCGCGAGCAGCAGGTCGAGGGCGTGCTCGAGCTCCCACGGCGTCATCACCGACGGTTGGTTCACGCGCTCGGTCACCAGCGTCGGCTCGGGGCTGTCGATCGCGACCACGAGCGGCGCGGCGTCGGGATGGTCGATGCGCTGCCACAAGCCTGCGCTCCCCACCGTGTCGACGACCAGATGGATGCGCGGCAGCGCGCGACGGGTTCACGACCCGGTGCGAACGCCAGGTGTCGAAGACCCACGCTTCGCCCGCGGCCATGTGCACCTCTTCGCCGGCACACTCGAAGCGCACGTCGGGCGTCGTGCGCACGGGGAAGTGCACGCGCAGGTGGTCGCGCCAGTAGTAGTTCGTGTCGATGTGGGAGGTGAGCTCGCCCTCCTCCTCGATGCGCATGAGCCGGGTACGGCCGATGACCGAATCGAGTGAGGCGAGGAGGCGCCGCACGTACGGCAACGCTGCGAGGTGCGGCGTCGGCGCCATCACGCCCTTCGCCCGGTCGTCGTCGGGATCACCGCCGTGCGCGACCAGCGCCACCGCGGTGTTCCCCGGCGCGCCCTCGGGGTGCGCGCGCCACAGCTCCGGCGCGAGGGCCGCGACCTCGGCGTCGAGCGCGACGGCGTCGACGACGAACGGGAGGCGCACGAAGGGCGCGTCGAGTCGCATCGGGTCAGCTTGTCATCGCTCCGGACCCGGGACCGGGCCGGAGCGACGGGGACGAACGGGTCAGCCGGTGAACCGGGGAGTGACGAGCGCGGCCGGCGCCGGCGTGAGGGCCTCGACCTCGACGGCACCGATGTCGCACCCGGTGCCCTGCGGACGGGTCACGCCGCGCTGGTCGACGTTCGCCCCGCACACTGCGGTCGGGATGGCGTCGAGCAGCGGGCTGCCCGCGAGCGGCAGCAGCGTCTGGGTGGGACCGCCGTTGTTCGCCAGTGCGCCGAGCACCGGGTCGTTCGGGGTCGTCTGGCTGCTCGTCGGGGCGACGAACCCGCAGGAGGTGTCGTCGGAGAAGTTGTACCCCCCGTCGGTCGACGAGACCGCCGCCGCCGCCATCTGCGGTTCGCCAGCGGCGCAGTTGACCGCGCCGAGCGGCTGGGCCACGACCGAGTCGGCCGACGTGAGCGAGTCGGTCACGATGTTGGCGGCGTCGTCGTCCTCCGCGAGCGCACCGAGCCCACGGCTCGAGAGCGCATCGGGTTCGAGCTCACCCAACGACGTGTTGTTCGTCATCGTCACGTGCACGAGTGACAACGCACCGTCGACGGTCACGGCGCCGAACGCGCCCTCGGTGTTCCCCGTGATGGTCGAGTTCACGAACGTGTAGGTGCCCGATCCGAGCACCGCACTGCCGGCACTCGACGAGGTGTTGCCCGAGAAGGTGCTGCCGTTCGCCGAGAAGGTCGTGTTCTCGGTGAAGGAACCGACCCCGCCGGCCAGGCCGCCCGAGTTCCCCGAGACGGTGGAGTGGTCGATGGTGATGGTCGCGTCGTCCTCGGTGTCGAGGCCGCCGGCGCCGTCGGAGTTCGCGGTATTGCCGACGATCGCCGAGTTGGTGACGGTGAGCTCGAAGACACCAGTGGCGCCGCCGCCGATGTCTCCGCTCTCCTGCTCGAACGCGCCACCCCAACCGTCGGCGGAGTTGCCGGAGAACGTGGAGCCGTCGATGGTGACGACGGCAACGTCGGAGAACACCTTCAGGCCGCCACCGTCACCATTGCCGAGGACGTGGTTGTCGGTGAAGGTCGAACCGGTCATCGAGACGTCGCCGAACGTCGCGATGCCGCCGCCGTCGAGCGACTCGTTGCCGGCGAACGTGACGTCGCCGAGGGTGATCGGGCTGTCGGAGTCCATGAACAGGCCACCGCCGGGACCCTCGACACTGCCCCCAGTGATGGTCACGCCCTGGAGCGCGATCTCGTCCTGCGTGTAGAGCACGCGGTCAGGGCACGTCTGCTCGATGGTGGCGCCGTTGCCCACGATCGTGACCGCGCCGGAGATCTCGACGTCGGCCCAACCCGGGCTCGACTCGAGCGCCGCAGGTGCCGGGGGCGCCGGCTCTTCGCAGATCGTGAGCTGGTAGGTGGCACCGGCGTTGAGCACGACGACGTCGCCGTCGTTCACGCTCTCCAGCACGCTGCGCAGCGACGTGGCCGTGCCGTCGTCGGCGGTGTTCGTGACCGGGATGGTGTCGGCGGCCGCGGGACCGGCGGTGAGGACGAGGGCGCCGACGGCACCCCCGAACGAGAGGGTGAGCGCGGCGAGGCCCGCGAGCGCGCGGGGGACGACACGAGTGGGGGACATGTCCAGAGCCTTCCGGAGGCCCGCCCTGTCGGTGGCGGGAGTGCGAGGACACTACATCGACTCGCCACCGCCGGGCCTTGATGGTCGGGGTCAGCGGCGGGGGACCCGCACGACCGCCCGGCTGAGGGGGACGAGGTCGCGGCGGTAGCTCCGGTGGACGTCGCGGACAGCGATCTCGTGGGCCTCCTGGGCCGCGGCCAGGGCCGCGTCGAGGGCGGCGATCCGATGCTGGAGGCGCTCCGCCTCCGCTTCGAGGTCGAGGATCTTGCGGACCCCGGCCAGGCTCACCCCGTCGTTGGTGAGCTCCTGGATGCGTTGGAGCAGCGCGATGTCCCGATCGGAGTAGCGGCGACTGCGGCCCTCGGTGCGGCTGGGCTCGATCAGGCCCTTGCGCTCGTAGATGCGCAGCGTCTGGGGATGGACGCCGGCGAGCTCGGCGGCCACCGAGATGATGTAGAGCGCGCGCTGGTCGGCCTGCTGATCGTTGCCCACGGCCTACACCCCCAGGTGCTCGCGTGGGTTGCCCGGCAGCGCCGCCGCCAGCTGCTCGAGCGCGGCCTTGGCGTCGTCGTCGAGCTCCTTGGGCACGAGCACGTCGAAGGTGACCAGGAGCGCGCCGTCATCTCCCGACGCCCTCGGGATGCCGCGGCCGCGCACGCGCACGGTCTTGCCCGTCTGCGTGCCGGGCGGGACCTTCACCGTGACCGGCGCGTCGAGCGTCGGCACCTTCACCTGCGCGCCCATCGCGGCTTCGGGGAACGTGACCGGCACCTTCACCGTGAGATCCCACTTGCCGCTCCGGGCGAAGATCGGATGGGGCGCGACGTGCACCACCACGTACAGGTCGCCGGGAGGCGCGCCGTTGAGCCCGGGCGTGCCCCGACCCTTCACCCGGATCCGCTGGCCGTCGTCGACGCCGGCGGGGATGCGCACCTTCACCGTGCGCGGCCGCACCTCGATCCCGCGTCCCTTGCAGTTCTTGCACTTGTCCCTGATCACGCTGCCTCGCCCACCACAGGTCGGGCAGACCTCGGAGAACGAGAACGGGCCCTGGTCGACGGCGACGGAACCGGCGCCGTCGCACGTGGGGCAGCGCTCGGGGAACGTGCCCGGCTTGGCCCCGGTGCCGTTGCACACGTGACAGGGCGCCTCCGACGTGATGTTCACCGAGGTGGTGATGCCGTGGACGGCGTCGAGGAAGTCGAGGTGCAGCTCGGTCTCGATGTCCTGACCGCGCTGGGGACCGACCGGACCCTGGTTCCGGCCGCGTCGGCCCCGGCCCCCGCCACCGAACAGGTTGCCGAAGAGACCGCCGAGGTCGCCCAGGTCGCCGAGGTCCTCGACCCGGATGTTCTGGTAGCCGCCGCCCGGGGCGCCGAACCCGCCGAACCCGGGACCGCCGGGACCGCCGGGGCCGACACCGGACGCGACCATCTCGCGGACCTGGTCGTACTCCTTGCGCTTCTCGGCATCGCCGAGCACGTCGTGCGCGGCGGAGATCTCCTTGAAGCGCTCCTCCGCGTCGTTGTCACCCGCGTTGGCGTCGGGATGGAACTGCTTCGCGAGCTTGCGGTACGCCTTGGTGACGTCTTTCTCGGACGCGTCCTTCGACACACCGAGCTCGGCGTAGTAGTCCTTCTCGAACCACTCCCGCTGGGGAGCCATCGTGTCAGCCCGCGCGCGTGACGCGCACCATGGCCGGGCGCAGCACGCGGCCCTTGAGCCGGTATCCCGTGCGCAGGATCTCGGCGACGCGCGGATCACGCTCGCCGTCGTCCTGCATCACCGCCTCGTGCTCGTTCGGGTCGAACGCGGCACCCGCGGCGTCGATCCGCTCGAGTCCCGACCGCTCGAGCACCGACACGAATTGCGTGCGGATGCCCACGACGCCGTCGCGCACCTTCTCCGCCTCCGGCGAGTCGGGCGCGGCGAGGCTGCCGAGCGCGCCGTCGAACGAGTCGAGCACCGGGAGGAGGTCTTCCACCAGACGTTCGGTGGCGCGCTCGACCAGCGCCGTCTGCTCGCGCAACATGCGCTTGCGGTAGTTCTCGAAGTCGGCCTGGACCCGCCGCAGCGTGTCGACCAGCTCGGCGCGCTCACCTTCGATCTGCGCCAGCTGCGACAGGTCGGACTCGACGGCCGCCTCCGCCGCGGCGACATCCGCCTCGGCGTCGGCGACCTCTCGGGTCAGCTCCGTGTTCGGAGGGAACTCGGACGGTCCGCTCACGCGCTCTGCTCACCGGTCTCGTCGTCGACGATCTCGGCGTCGGCCACCTCGTCGTCGTCGGCCGCGGTGGCACCCGCGCCCGTGGTGCCCGCGGCCGCGTCGGCCTCGTTCTGGGCCTGCTGCGCGTTCGCGTAGAGCCGCTGGGCGAACTCCTGGCTCACGGTGACGAGGTTCTCGTGCCCGCGCTTGACCGCCTCGATGTCGGTACCGGCCAGAGCGTCCTTCAGCTCCTTGAGCGCGACCTCCATCTTCTCCTTGTCGTCGGGCTGGACCTTGTCGGCCTGGTCCTTGAGGAGCTTCTCGGTCTGGAACACGAGCGAGTCGGCGTTGTTGCGGACCTCCGCCTCCTCGCGACGGACACGGTCCTCCTCGGCGTGGGCCTCGGCGTCCTTCATCATCCGGTCGATCTCGTCCTTGTTGAGGGCGGTGCCACCGGTGATGGTCATCTGCTGCTCACGGCCGGTGCCGAGGTCCTTGGCGGACACGTGCACGATGCCGTTGGCGTCGATGTCGAACGTGACCTCGACCTGCGGCACGCCACGCGGTGCCGGCGGGATGCCGACGAGCTGGAACGTGCCGAGCAGCTTGTTGCGGTACGCCATGTCGCTCTCGCCCTGGAGCACCTTGATCTCCACGCTGGGCTGGTTGTCGTCGGCGGTGGTGAACACCTCCGAGCGCTTCGTGGGGATGGTGGTGTTGCGCTCGATGAGCTTGGTCATGATCTGGCCCTTGGTCTCGATGCCGAGGGACAGCGGCGTCACGTCGAGGAGCAGGATGTCCTTGACGTCGCCCTTGAGCACACCGGCCTGCAGGGACGCGCCGACCGCGACGGCCTCGTCGGGGTTCACGCCCTTGTCGGCGTCCTTGCCCGTCAGCTCCTTCACCATGTCGGCGACCGCGGGCATGCGGGTGGAACCACCCACGAGGATCACGCGCTCGATCCCGTCCTTGGTGAGACCGGCGTCGCGGATGGCCTGCTCGAACGGGCCGCGGCACGACTCGAGGAGGTCGGCGGTGAGCTCCTGGAACTTCGCCCGGCTCAGCGAGAGGTCGAGGTGGAGCGGGCCGTCGCTGGTGGCGGTGATGAACGGGAGGTTGATCGTGGTCTCCTGCAACGAGGAGAGCTCGATCTTGGCCTTCTCAGCGGCCTCCTTGAGGCGCTGCACGGCCATCTTGTCGGCCGAGAGGTCGACGCCGTGGGCGTTCTTGAACTCCGAGACGAGCCAGTCCATGACCCGCTGGTCCCAGTCGTCGCCGCCGAGGTGGGTGTTGCCGGCGGTCGACTTGACCTCGAAGACACCCTCGCCGAGGTCGAGGATGGACACGTCGAAGGTGCCGCCCCCGAGGTCGAACACGAGGATGGTCTGGTCGTTGTCCTTGTCGAGCCCGTAGGCCAGCGCGGCCGCGGTGGGCTCGTTGATGATGCGCAGGACCTCGAGGCCCGCGATCTCGCCGGCCTCCTTGGTGGCCTGGCGCTCGGCGTCGCCGAAGTAGGCCGGGACCGTGATCACGGCCTGGGTGACGGTGTCGCCCAGGTAGGCCTCGGCGTCGCGCTTGAGCTTCTGGAGGATGCGGGCCGAGATCTCCTGCGAGTTGTAGGCCTTGCCGTCGATGTCGATCGTCCAGTTGGTGCCCATGTGGCGCTTCACCGAGCGGATCGTGCGATCGGGGTTGGTGATGGCCTGGCGCTTGGCGACCTCACCGACGAGGACCTCGCCCGTCTTCGAGAACGCGACCACCGACGGAGTGGTGCGGCCACCCTCGGAGTTCGGCGCGACGACGGGCTCGCCGGCCTCGAGGACGGCGACGACGGAATTGGTGGTGCCGAGGTCGATACCGACGGCCTTGGACATGGACGTGCCTCCAGATCAGGGATCAGTTGGGTTGCGAACGGGTGCCCGGGGTACTTCGGCCGCACGAGTGCGGACCTGAACCCGACTTGAGTGTGACGCTATCAACTTTCATGCGTGGCGCGCTATTCCCGCCCGTCGGAGCGCCAGGGTCCTGGTCGTGGCAGGATGCTCGCCATGCCACGCAGCAACTCGTTCGTCGACACCCTGGCCACGGTGCCCCTCTTCTCCGCCTGCTCCAAGAAGGAGCTGCAGATGGTGGCCAAGTCGGCCGAACGGGTCACCCTCCCGGCCGGCAAGGTGGTGGTGATCGAGGGTGCGGCCGGCACGGAGTTCTTCGTGGTCCTCGACGGTCAGGCCCGGGTCGAGCGCCACGGACGTCAGGTGGCCACGATCGGACCGGGCGGGTTCTTCGGCGACCTCGCCCTCCTCGACCGCGCGCCGCGCAACGCGAGCGTGGTCGCCGACTCCGAGCTCGAGGTCGCCAAGCTCGGCCAGCGCGCCTTCGACTCGCTGCTCGACCACCCCGGCTTCTCCAAGAAGCTGCTGGCAGGTCTCGCGCGTCGCCTGCGAGAACAAGACGCGCGCAACGTCTGAAGTAGTTTTCCGCTCGTGAAGCGCCTTCCTCTGCCGAAGCCGCACCACTTGGTGCTGGTGGTCGGCGTCCTCGTCTCGCTCGGCACGCTCGCCTCGGGCATCGCACCGCGGATCACCGAGTGGGAGGACCACTCGCTCATCACGCGCGAACCGTTCGGCGGGATCCCCGATCCCGTCTACTGGGCCTTCTACGTCACCGCCGCGATCATGCTGTTCGTCTGCGCGTGGCTGGTGAGCCAGCGGGTCAAGAACTACGAGCGGGGCGCGCCCGACGATCGCCGGACCAACAAGCGCAACTTCCACCAGCGGATGAAGGACTTCCGGGCCGGGCGTGTGGATGCAGACCCTGCTGCGCGACCCGGCGGCCGGGGTCATGCACTCGTGCATCTACTTCGGCTTCCTGTGGCTGTTCATCGCCACCGTCGTGCTGGAGCTCGACCATCAGCTCCCCGACAACCTCAAGTTCCTCCACGGCGGCGTGTACCAGGGCTACGCGTTCGCCGCCGACCTCGCCGGCGTGGTGTTCACCGTCGGCATCGTGTGGGCCATCGCCCGGCGCTACCTCGAGCGCCCGTACCGCATCCGCATCAAGACCAAGCCCGAGGACGCGGTCATCCTCGTCACGTTCCTCGTGATCGCGCTCACCGGCTTCTTCACCGAGGCGTTGCGCATCGCGGAGATCGGTCGACCCGCGTACGAGAAGTGGTCGTTCATCGGCTACCCGCTGTCCGCGCTGTTCGACGGATCTTCGGCCGGCAACCTGCAGGACGCCCACACCTGGGTGTGGGGGCTCCACTTCGCCGCGTTCGTCGCGTTCCTGATCATCCTGCCGACCACGAAGCTCAGGCACATGATCACGTCGCCGATGAACATGTACCTGAAGGACAAGGACCGGCCCAAGGGCGCGATGAAGCCCATGCCGAACCTGATGGAGACCGACCTCGAGACCTTCGGCGCGGCGACCATCGAGGACTTCACCTGGAAGCAGCTCTTCGACACCGACGCATGCACCATCTGCGGCCGCTGCACGTCGGTGTGCCCCGCGCACGCGACGGGCAAGCCGCTCGACCCGCGAGATCGTGCTGAAGGTCGGCGAGGTCATGGACGCGACCGGCGATCCGGTCGTGTCGCCGCCGGTGAGCACGGCCAAGGGCATCACGATCACCGCCAACTCGGTGTTCGAGCGCATCACGTCGGAAGAGCTCTGGGCCTGCACGTCGTGCAAGGCGTGCGACGAGATCTGCCCGGTCAACATCGAGATCCTGGACAAGATCCTCGACATGCGCCGCTACCTCTCCCTCATGGAGAGCGACTTCCCCACCGAGCTCGGCAACACGTACCGCTCGATGGAGAACTCGTCGAACGTGTACGGCATGAACCAGGGCGAGCGCGGCGACTGGGCCGCCGAGCTCGAGGGCGTCGACATCGTCGAAGCCGGTTCGGGACCGCTCGGCCACGAGTACCTGTACTGGATCGGCTGTGCGGGCTCGTTCGACGACCGCAACAAGAAGACGAGCCGCGCAGTCGCCAAGCTGCTGCAGCGCGCGGGCCTCGACTTCGCCATCCTCGGCCCGAGCGAGCTGTGCACCGGCGACCCGGCGCGCCGGTCGGGCAACGAGTACATCTTCCAGATGCTGGCGATGCAGAACATCGAGTCGCTCGACGGCCTCGGGGTCAAGAAGATCATCACGCAGTGCCCGCACTGCTTCAACACGCTCAAGAACGAGTACCCGCAGCTCGACGGCAACTACGAGGTGGTGCACCACTCGCAGCTGCTGAGCCAGCTCGTCGCCGACGGTCGACTCTCGCTCGCGGGCGCGACGCTCGACGAGCGCGTGACGTACCACGACAGCTGCTACCTCGGACGGCACAACGACGTGTACCTCGCGCCGCGCAACGTGATCGGCCAACTCGGCGGCATCGACATCGTCGAGATGCCACGCAACGGCACCAAGGGCATGTGCTGCGGCGCCGGCGGCGCGCGCATGTGGATGGAGGAGCAGACCGGCAAGAAGGTGAACATCGAGCGCACCGAGGAAGCGCTCGCCACCGGCGCCCACCGCATCGCCGTCGCGTGCCCCTTCTGCTACGTGATGATGGACGACGGGGTGAAGGAGAAGGGCCGCGACGAAGAGGTCAAGGTCCAGGACATCGCCGAGCTCCTGATCGAGGCGATCGAAGCCGGCGAGCGCGCGCCCGCACCGATCACCGCGGAGTTCCAACCCGGCGTCTAGCCATGACGGCCTCCGACGTGTCGCGCCGGCAGTTCCTCGCGAAGGTGGGCCTCACAGGCTCGGCCGCGGCCGCGGCGCAGTTCGGGCTGCTCGCAGTCGCGGGACCGGCGACCGCCCGGGCCCAGGTCGCCCCACCGCACGCCGACGGTGCCGCCGATCGCGGCGCGGCGCGCGCTGAAGCGCCTCCTCACCCCCCTCCCGCCGTGGATCCGCACCGGGCCCACGAACAAGGCGCGCGTCGCGATCACGATCGACGACATGTGGGGCGCGTTCGGTGCCGACAACGCGAACGTGGCGATGGACGTCGCCAAGGCCAAGGGCGTGAAGCTCAGCTTCTTCCCCACCGGTGGTGCGCTCGAGGAGCACATCAAGTTCGGGCGCCAGGCCACGTGGCAGCGTGCCGTCGCCGAAGGGCACGACATCGGCAACCACACGTACACGCACACCAACCTGGCGAAGCTCACCGACGACCAGATCCGCGGCGAGCTCGAACACACCCGCGACCTGCTTGCGCAGTGCCTCGGCCCGGTGCCGTACACCATGCGCCTCATGCGCCCGCCCGGGGGCGGCGGTGGGTTCGTGAACGGCGGTGACCCGCGCATCATGAAGATGGTCACAGGCCTCGGGTACTCGATGACGATGTGGACGGTCGACGCCAACGGCGTGAAGGGCAACCCCGCGTTCGTCAACAAGGTGCTGAACAACGCGTCGAACGGCTCGATCGTGCTGATCCACTTCACCGAGTTCACGCCCGACGGGCTGCCGACCTTGATCGACCGGCTCCGCAACGAGAAGAAGCTCGAACCGACCAGCGTGACCGGCCTGTTCAGCTGCCGATACGGGGTCGAGTGCGGTGATCACCGCGTTGGCCTGCAGGCGCAACTGCTCGACCGCGGCGTCGTGCTGCGGGTCGAGCGTGGCGCGCTGGTCGACCGCGCCGTTGTAGTCGGCGAGCACGCCCGCGAGACCGGCCTGCACCGCGGCGCGCACGGCGTCGAGGTCGTGCTGATCGAGGTCGGCGAGTCCCGCCGAGCCCTGGTCGAGTGCTGCGAGCTGCTCGCGGACCGGTGCGATCGCCTCCTGCGCGTCCTGCAGCGACGACAGCTCCTTCGACGAACTCGCCTGGTTGGCGGTGAACCGTGCGCGGGCCTGCGCCAGCTCGTCCCGTGCCTCCTGGTGTTGCGAGATGCTCAACCCCAGGAACGCGAGACCGGCGAGCGCGAGCACGAGGGCGCCCGCGAACGCGAGGGCGCGCCGACGCCGGGTCGCCGCGAATGGTCCGCGCGCGGTCATCCCAGCGCTCCCTGCAGGCTGGCCGATGGCACGCTGCGCCGCCTCGGCCGTGGCGCGCACCGCAGCCGTCTTCGCTTCCAGGTCCGCGAGGGCGGCGTCGCCCGCGCCCTGGAACGCGGCGACGAGATCGGTGGTCTGCGCGTTGTTGTACTGGTCGACCGCCTGGTTGGCGACGTCGACGGCGTGGTTGCTGGCGTCGACCTGCGCCTGTTCGGCGGCGAACAGCGCGGCGAGCGCGTCGTTGGTCGCCCGCGCTTCGGCGCGGAGCCGCCGGAGTCGTCGTTCGGCGTCCTGCTCGGAGGCCGCGAGCTCGCGCAGCTGTGCGCGCACCGGCTCGGCCCGGGCCTGCAACGCGCCGGTGTCGTGCCGCACGACCAGGGCCGCGCCCGCGGACCCGAGCGCGACGACGAGCAGGATCACGGCGCCGACGAAGAGCGCCGTCCCTCGTTGCGGGCTGCGGGGATCGGAGCGGTCGGGACGGTCGTCGGAGTCGAGGACCGGCGTCGGCGCGGTCATGCGCCGGAGTACCGGAAGCACGTGACGACGTGGTCGTCGGCGAGCCCCGCGGCCTGCATGAACGCGTACACGGTCGTCGGGCCGACGAACCGGAATCCCCGTCGCTTGAGGTCGCGGCTCAACGCCGTCGACACCGTCGTCGACGACGGCAGGTCACCGAGTTGCGCCCACCCGCCGATGATCGGCGCGCCGTCGACGAACGACCACACGTACGCGTCGAAGCTGCCGTGGTCGTCCTGCACGTCGCGCACGCGCTGCGCGTTGTTGATCGTCGACTCGATCTTCCCGCGGTGACGCACGATGCCTGCGTCGGCCAGCAGGCGTTCGACGTCGCCGTCGGTGAACGCGGCGACGCGCGCGGGATCGAACCCTGCGAACGCGGCGCGGTAGCCCTCGCGCTTGTTGAGGATCGTGCGCCAGCTCAATCCCGCTTGCGCGCCCTCGAGCGTGAGGAGCTCGAACAGCGACGCGTCGTCGTGGGTGGGCACACCCCACTCGTCGTCGTGGTAGGCGACCATGAGCGGCTCGGTGCCCGCCCACTCGCAGCGCACTGGTTCGGGCACGCGCCCTACTACTCCCCGTCGGAATGTGGCGGAAGTTCAGGTAGTAGCGCGACGGCGTGGGCCCGCGCTGCCCCTGGTACTTGGAACCGGTGGTCTGGCTCCCGTACGGGTGCTCGGCCGCGGTCGTCATGCGGAGGAAGGAGATCTGCCCGATCTTCATGCCCGGGTAGAGCGCGATCGGGAGGTTCGCCACGTTCGACAGCTCGAGCGTGAGGTGCCCGTCCCAACCTGCATCGACGAATCCGGCGGTGTTCGACACGAACACACCACCGGAACCGGCAAGGAAGTTCTCGATGTGGCGACCGCCGGGGCGCACCTCGATGTCGTAGATCGTCTCGGTGACACCGGTGTCGCGCACCTCGACGACCTCGTCCCAGAGGAGATCCCCGTCGACGAGGCGATCGAGGCGCGCGAGCTCGTCGCTTCCGGTGGCGTGCGGCGCGTACGCATCGCGCAGGCGGCGCAGGGTCGCGAAGCGCACCGCGTCGTCGTCCGGAGCGGCGCTCGATGTTGTTGAGGTCGGACGCGTTCCGTAGCCGGCTGCACGACGGGCGGTCAGCTGGTCGAGCTCGGCGCGCCTCCGGAGTGCGATCAGGAGCTGGTCCGGCAGCGGCACGCTCGTGAGCAACTTGTGCTCGTTGGTCGGTGCGTACACCTGGCAGATCGGTGCGTGACCCGATCGCGCCACGACGTACCCGCGCGGCGCCCGAGGCGGGCGAACAGGACGAGCAGGTCGGCGACGAGGCCCTCAGAGGTGGTCCACACCGAGGTGCGCGTCGGCTCGACGCTCCCGTCGCCGTCGACCAGGCCCTCGAGGAACGACTCGAGCAACTCGGTCGGCCAGGCGAAGACCGCGGGCGGGATGCGCTTCTCGGTGGCCTTGCCGCCGGCTCCGATCCACTCGAGCACGCTCGACGCGAAGGTCGACGTGCACGTGATCGTGTTCGCGGGCGCGCGTACGTGGGCAGTCCGAGACCGTGCAGCACGGCCTCCACCCGATCGAGGATCGCCTGGTCGGTGTTCGACACGACGAACTGCATGCGCCGTCGGTAGCCCTCGGCCGCGTAGATGCCGAGGAACCAAGCGAGCTCGCGATCGACGAGGAGCGTCGGCGGCAAGCCGGAGCGCCCGCCTCTTCGTGAGGATGCGGTCGCCGGGCCCATGGCCTCGAAGATCCCGTCGACGACGGCGGCGAGGTGCATCGGCAGGCGCCCACTGGGCGTAGTACTCGACGTGTCGGTAGCCGCGGTCGCGGAGCAGCGAGCGAGCGCCTCGCGCCCGTCGGCGAACGCGTCCGGACGGCGGGGCCTTCGCACACCAATTCGGGGTAGGCCGACTCGGGGATCACGTCGAACAGGTCGATCGTGGTGCGCGAGAAGTCGGGATCCGGGATGCGCCGCGGCACCGCGACGCGGACACCTGCGCCGAGCTCAGCCGTGCGGACCTTGCGGATCCGTCCGTCGCGGTCGAGGGTGAAGAGGTTGTGGCCGGCGGTGACCCGGACGCGACGTCCGGATCGGAGCGTGATCTCGAAGATCCGGTCGGCCGGGCCCTCGTACCAACCTGTGATCTCGTGGTAGCCGACCTCGAAGGTCTCGGGGTCGAACCCGACGACGTAGCCCTGCTGCTGCTTCCGGACGACGTCGCCGATGGGACGGGGCTGGAGCACGCCGTCGTCGAGCACCATGATCGTCTCGCTGGCGGGCAGGCTCGAGTGGATCAGCAGGCCGAGTCTCCCCAACGAGCTCTTTCCCTCGAGCCGCGCCACGAGGTCGTCGGGCAGCGCGACGCGCTCGAGCGTGGACCCGAGCACGAACTCACCGGGGTGGAGGATGAACGCGCCCTCGTCGGTCACCTCGACCAGCTCGGTGAGGTCTTCCTGGTGCTGCTTCGGGTCGATGTAGGGCGTCGTGTCGTTGCGGAACACGCGGAAGTAGCGGTCGACGTGGAGGTCGACCGACGAGGGTTGCACCGCGTCGTCGCTGAGCGGGTCGATGATGATGCGACCGGCCGCGAGCTCTTCCCGGATGGTGACGTCGGACAAGATCACGGCGGGGAGCCTACGTGAGGTGGCCCTGCCGCGGCAGGGTCGGTCGTCAGTCCCCGAGGTTGATGTTGCCGAGCGAGAAGTTGCTGCCCGAGCTCCCGTCGCCCCCGAGTCGGTGGCGATGTACGGCGCCAGCGCGGCGGCCAGGTTCGGCAGCGGCAGCGTCTGCAGCCACACCTTGCCGGGACCGGTGAGCTTGGCGAGGAACAGCGCGTCGGCGCCGAACAGCACGTTCTTGATCCCCTTGATGCGCTCGAGCTCGAACGACATCCCGGCCTCGAACATGCCGACGTGGCCCGGGTGCACCATGATCTCCTGGCCCGGCGCGAGGTCGTAGTCGACGACCTCGCCGTCGAGCTCGATCCATGCCGGCCCGTCACCCGACACCTTCTGCAGGATGAACCCGGCGCCGCCGAAGAGCCCGGCGCTGAACTTCTGCTGGAAGCCGATCTCGAGGCTCACGCCGGGGAGTCCGCACAGGTACCCGCCGCGGTGGACCATGTAGCTCTGGTCGGCCGAGACCTCGATCGGGAGGATCTGGCCCGGCACCTTGGTCGCGAACGCCACCATGCCCGGCCCGCCCTGGGCGGTGTACTCGGTCATGAAGAGGCTGCCGCCGGCGACGGCGCGCTTCACCGCACCGAACATGCCCTTGGCCCCGGCCTTGCCCGACGCCGCGGTCTCGAGCTGGATCGGTCCCGTCATCCAGGACAGCTCGCCGCCCTCGGCGACGATCGACTCGCCCGCCTCGAGCTGCATCTCGAGCACGGGCATCGTGGTCCCGATCACCTTGTGGTCCATCAGTTCTCGTCTCCTGCCTGGAAGAAGGGGCGTGTGCCGTCGACGGTGCATCGTCGCATCACCCGGTGCGCTGGAGCGTGATCCGAGAGCGCGCGGTGGTTCGTGCTCGCTTCGTCCCACACCGCGACGTCGCCTTCGGTCCAGCGCCAGCGCACGCAGAAGTTCGGGTTCTCGACGTGACGACCGAGGAACCCGAGCAGCGCGTCGCTCTCGTCGCGGTGCATGCCGACGATCTGGTCCATGAACCGCCCCGACAGGAACAGCGCGCGGCGACCGGTGACGGGGTGGGTGCGCACCAGCGGGTGCTCGACCGGCGGGAACACGGCCATGATCCGCTCCGCGA
>CAVWPI010000003.1:0-179116 GCA_963756895.1 uncultured Actinomycetes bacterium
CTTGCCCGACGCCGCGGTCTCCAGCTCGATCGGCCCGGTCATCCACGAGAGCTCGCCGCCCTCGGCGACGATGGACTCGGCCGTCGGCGAGCTGCATCTCGAGCACCGGCATCGTCGTGCCGATCACCTTGTGGTCCATCTCAGTCTCCTGCCTGGGGTCGAAGGCTCGGTCAACTGGTGAAGTACGGGCACGTGCCGTCGACCGTGCACCGCCGCGTCGCGCCAGGTGGGCCGGATAGTGATCGGAGAGCGCGCGGTGGTTGGTGCTGGCTACGGTCCGCACCGCGACGTCGCCCTCGGTCCAGTGCCAGCGCACCGAGAAGTTCGGGTCCTCGACGTGGTGGTTGAGGAACCCAGAGCCATCGCGCTCTCGTCGCGCCGCATGCCCACGATCTTGCTGCCATGAACCAGCCCGGACACGAACAGGGCGCGCCGACCGGTGACCGGGTCACTGTGAGCGAGCGGGTGCTGGACGAAGGAACTGGGCCATCGATCCGCTCGGCGACTTCCTCCCCCATGTTCCGCGAGGCGCGATCGTGGAAGTCGGCGCCGGAGTGGTGGCGCACGGTGAGCCGGCAGCAGGAGGTCCTGCATCGCCGGTGAGAACGCGTGGTCCGCGGCAGACAGGCTCGCCCACATCGTGTCGCCACCGCGAGGGATCACCTTGGCGTTGACACCGGGTACGCCGGGGGTTGCGCTCGCCCGGCATCGGTACGTCGGTGTGCCAGCCGTCGGCATCGGCGGGCTGTCGGCCATGTCCTCGATCGTCGACGACATGGCGGTGCCGCCGAACATCTTCGTGAGCGGGTACTGACCAAGCAGACGAACACCGACACGAACGTGAGCTGCTCGTCCTCGGTGAGGTCCTGCCCGTGGAAGAACAGCACCGAGTGCTCGTGCAGCACGTCGCGCAGCTGCTCGCGGTGGGGTCGCCGAGCGGATGACGCAGGTCGACGCCGTCGAGCGACCGCGCCGATGGCGCCGGTGACCGGCGCGATCGACGGGCGTGAGGACCGACCGGTTCACGGACGTGGCCATACCGCAGGCTCGTTTCTCGACGAACGCCCCCATGCCCTCGGTGATCTCGGCCGAGAGCCCGGGGACCATGAACAGGGAGACGTCACCCGGCCGGAGCTCGGCGTTGAGGTCGCGCTTGATCGCGGCGCGGGCGAGGGGGCCGGTGTTGGCGATGGCTCGAGGATCCGCTCGGTGCCGGCGTCGAGCTCGTCGTGGGGGACCACCTTGCCGACGAGGCCCATCGCGACCGCCTCGGCGGCGTCGATCTCGTCCGCGGTGAAGAACAGGTACGCGCGCCCGGGCCAGCCCGACCACCTCGACCAGGCGGGCCGACATGAGCGGATCGGGGATGCCGCGCAGCAGCTCGGGCACGCGGAACCGGGCCCGGTCGGAGGCGATCATGACGTCGCAGTGCAGCGCGAGGTCCATCCCGCCGGCGATGCAAGGCCGTTCATCTTCGCGACCCAGAGCTTCGGCAGCGCTCGATGTGGCGGAACGGGAAGTGGTCGGTCCGGTCCCACTCGGTCGCAGCGCCTCGACATCCTCGGCGTTGCCCGGCCATGTCGCCGCCGGCGCCGAACCACTCGTCGGTGCCGGTGAGGCACACCGCGTCGAGCTCGGGCTGCCGGTCGGCCCAGATCGCCGCCCGTTTGAGGCCGCGGTACATGTCCTGGGTGAACGAGTTGCGCCGCTCGACCCGGTCGACCCGCAGGTGCAGCACGCGGTCCGTCGACGTCGGCGACGAGGAGCGGGTCCCGAGATCGGGGGCGTCGAGCCGGCCGGTCACTTGACGCCGTAGAGCGTGGCCGCGGTGTCGTACAGCACCTTGCGGATGACGTCGTCGGGCAGCGCCGGCGAGCGCTCCTGGCGTAGTCGCGCGGCCGCTGCGCCGGGCGTGCGCGGGCCCGGGGTGCTGGCAGGTCGGGTGCGGGTAGTCGGTCTCGAACAGGATGTTGTCGGGGTACTGCTCGATCGCGTCGAGCGCGCTGCTCCTCGAACCAGAAGCAGCCGTAGATCTGGCGGCGGAAGTACTCGCTCGGCAGCAGGTCGTACTCGGGGTGCTCGTCGAGGACGCCGCCGTTGCGCCACTGCCAGTCGAACGTCTCGATCGCCGCCGGGAGCCAGCCCGACGCCGGACTCGACCGAGACGAACTTCAGGTCCGGGAAGCGGTGGCAGACGCCGCCGAAGATCAGGTCGGCGATGCAGCGCATGTTGTCCATGAAGATCAGCGACGAGACCTTGGCGAAGTTCGTCATCCAGCCCATGCCGGCCGCGTCGACGAACTGGGTGCCCATCGAGCCGCCGCCGACGTGGAAGCTGACCGGCATGCCGGCCTCCTGCGCGGCCGCCCAGATCGGGTCCCAGTGCGGGTGCGCGAGCGGCGGCTGGCCGTAGTCCTGCGGCTGGTTGCAGAAGTTCACCGCCCGGTGGCCGAGCGCGATGCAGCGCTGGAGCTCGGCGATCGCGAGGTCGACGTCCCAGAACGGCATCGCGGTGACCGCGAGCAGCCGGTCGGGATCGGCGCTGCACCAGTCGTGCAGGAAGTCGTTGTAGGCGCGCACGCACTGGGCGACGAGCTCGCGGTCGCCGAGCCGCAGGAAGTAGCCGTTGCCGAAGCCGCCGACGTTGGGGTAGAGCACCTGGGCGTGGATGCCCTCGCGCGTCGAGGAAGCGCGAGGCGCGCGTCGGCGTCGTACATCGCGCGGGGATCTCGTCGAACGTCTTCGGGATCGACACCGGCATGACCCCGTCGAAGCCGGCCATCGAGTAGTAGCCGGGGGGGCCGAGGCGCTCGCCGCCGGCCATCCACACGTCGTTGCCGTCGATGCGCTCGATGTGGGGGACGACGTCGTGCATCGCCGGCGGCACGCGCGCGATCCACACGTCGGGCGGCTCGGTGAGATGGGTGTCGACGTCGATGACGGCGACGCGGTCGAACAGATCGGGTGTTGCGGTGGGCGTCATGTCACAGGCCGAGGGGTGTCGGTGCCGATGAGGTCGGCGGCCTCGAGCTCGGCGATCTCGTCGTCGGAGAGGCCGAGCCCGGTGAGGATCTCGTGGTTGTGCTGGCCGAGCATCGGCGCCGGGGTGCGCATCCACCGGTCGACGCTGGCGTAGCGGAACGGCAGCGACGGGTGACGCGTGGGCGCCGACGATCGGGTGGTCGAGCTGCTCGTAGTAGTCGCGGGCGACGAACTGCGGGTGCTCGGAGGTGCGGCGGGCGTCGTAGGCGGGTGCCGCCGGGACCCCGGCCCCGACGAGCAGGTCGACCGCCTTGTCGAGGTCGATCTCGGCCGCCCAGGCGCCGAGCCGCGTCGTCGAGCGCGTCGTGCGCGGCGCGGCGACCGGCGTGCGTGGCCAGGGCCGCATCGGTCGCCCAGTCGGGCCGGCCGAGGGCGTCGACCAGCGCCGACCACTGCTCGTCGGTCGCCACCGAGAGCACCAGCCAGCGTTCCGGCGCGTCGGTCGCGTAGATGCCCTGCGGCGCCGCCCACGGGACTGCGGCTGCCCTCCCGGGAGAGCGGGTTGCCGTAGGCGGTCCACTCCACGATGAGCTCGGCGGAGATGTTGAGCGCGGCTTCGAACATCGTCGACTCGACGAGCGAACCGACGCCGGTGCGGTCACGCACCTCGAGGGCGACGAGCCCGCCGACGACTGCGTGCATGCCCCCGTTGGGATCGCACGGCCCCCGCTGGATGCGCGGCTGGTCGTCGACGTGGCCGGTGAGCCACGCGAGCCCGGTGACCTGTTCCATGGTCTGCGCGAAGCCGGGCCGGTCGCGCCACGGACCGTCGAGGCCGAACGCCGGCATGCGCACCATCACCGCCCGCGGGTTGCGCGCGTGCACGACATCCCAGCCGAGATCGAACTGCTCGATGACCCGCGGCGTGTAGTTCTCGAGCACGATGTCGCACTGCTCGACCATGCGTAGCGCGAGTTCCCGTCCCTCCGGGCGCGCGAGGTCGAGGGTGAGGTCACGCTTGTTGGTGTTCGAGACGTGGAAGAGCGCGCTGTAGTCCCACCAGTTGCGGCGATCCGTGCTCACCCCGCTGGTGAAGCGCATGCCGTCGGGTCGGGTGACCGATTCCACGTGCACCACGTCGGCGCCGAGCGCGGCGAGCATGGCCGACGCCGACGGGCCCGCCCACCAGGCGGTGAGGTCGAGGACCTTCACCCCGTGCAGCGGGAGCGTGCGGTCGCGGGTCGCGGGCGCCTTCGGGGGACGGGGCACGACCGCGCCCGTGTGCTCCCCCAGGCGCGGCGCCGGCCGCGGTGGCGGTGAACCTTCGCCGTCGATGCGCCACGATCGCCGGGGCACCCGGAACCGCCCACTCGGATCGTCGGTCCAGGATCCGCGTGCAGCGGCTTGTTCGAGCTCGACGACCGCGGGGCCGTCGCACACCGGGGCCACCGGGATCCGGAGCTCGGCCGCCAGCGCCACCACCTCGGCGGTCGTGTGCTTGGTGGTCCAGGCGTGGATGATCCCGTTCCACTCCTCCCAATTCATCACCCGGTGCGCGATGGACGCCCAGTACCCGTCCTCGATCAGGTCGGGCCGTTCGATCATCAGGAGGAAGCTGTCGAACTGGGTGCGGGTGTTGGTGTTGAACCCGACGTAGCCGTCGGACGTCGGCTCGATCGACGGCGTCTCGAAGCTGCGGCCGGGCGCGCCGGATTCGGGCGGCCGCGCAGCGAGTCCATGAGGTCGGCGGCGGTGGTCCCCGTGGTGTTCGCGACCTCGGCGATGGCGAGATCGACGAGCTCGCCCGGACCGCCCTGACGCACCACCCGGCTCGCGCCCAACGTCGCGACCGCGGCGTAGAGGCCGCTCACCCATTCCATCGTGCGCCCGCCCGCCTGCACCGGTTCGCGGCTCGGGTGGCCGCGCACCGCGAGCGCGCCGCTCTCGGCCTGCAGCGTGAGCTCGGTCGCGGGTCGCTCGGCGTACGGACCCTCGAGGCCGTAGGGCGTGATCGACGTCACCACCAGCTGGGGGAAGCGCTCGTGGAGGGCCGCGGGATCGGTCGCCACGCCCTGCGCGCCCATGCCCGGTGAGCTGGTGATCAGGATGTCGGCTCCCGCGAGCAGGTCGGCGATCTCACCATCCATGTCGATGGGGTCGACGGGGTCGTTCACCACGATCGAGCGGTGACCGAAGTGCAGGAATTGGAAGAGCGCACCGTCCTCGCCGTCCGGCGTGCCCTCCCAGTAGTTCGTGTTGGTCCAACGGCGGAGCGGATCACCGTCGGGCGACTCGACCTTGATCACGTCGGCGCCCGCGTCGCCCAGCAGCTTGGCGCAGTAGCCCCCCGGGATGCCCGAGGAGCAATCGACCACCTGCAGATCCGTGAGCAGATCCATCACGCAAAGGTAACCCGTCGCGCCCGGTCGGCGACCTGGACGTCAGGTCGAGGCGTCCCGGTAGCGTGAGCGAGATGCTGAACCGGGTCACCCAATTGCTGGGTGTCGAACACCCGATCGTGCAGGCCCCGATGGGGTACATCGCGCGGGCGCAGTTGGCGTCGGCGGTGTCGAACGCAGGCGCGCTCGGGATCATCGAGACGTCGTCGGGCCGACTCGACCAGGTGCGCGACGAGATCGTGAAGATGCGCGACCTCACCGACAAGCCCTTCGGGGTGAACATCGCGCAGGCGTTCGTGCGCGATGCCGGCATCGTCGAGTTCGTGCACGACCAGGGCGTGCGGTTCGCAACCACGTCGGCCGGCGACCCGCACCGCTACACCGACGCGTTGCACGAGGCCGGGATCACCGTGTTCCACGTCGTGCCCAACCTCCACGCCGCGCTGAAGGCCATCGACGCCGGCGTCGACGGCATCGTCGCCGAAGGTGGCGAAGGCGGCGGGTTCAAGAGCCAACGCGACGTCGCGTCGATGGTGCTGCTGCCACTGGTGTGCTCGCAGGTCGACGTTCCGGTGATCGCGGCGGGCGGCATCTGCGACGGCCGCAGCATGGCAGCCGCGTTCGCGCTCGGCGCCGAGGGTGTGCAGATGGGCACGCGCATGGTCTCGGCGGCGGAGTCGCCGGTGCACGACAACTACAAGCAGCTCATCGTCGGCTCGGCCGAGACCGGCACCGTGATGCTCAACCGGTTCCACAAGCCGGGGTTCCGCGTGTTGGCGACGCCGTACAGCGAGGAACGCGAGACGACGACCGACCCGATCCCGATGGCGCCGCTCGACGGGCTGCTGTCGCTCTACTTCGATGGCAACCTCGACGCCGCATTCGCGTTCGGTGGACAGGTCGCCGGACGCATCGACGCGGTGCGACCGATCAAGGAGATCATCGAGCAGACCATCGAGGAGTTCCACGACACCGTGCGCACGCTCGCGGCGGAGTACTCGGAGTGAGCGCCCTCGACGGGTTGCGCGTCGTCGAAGTCACCGACGGCATCGCGGGGGCCTACGCGGGGAAGCTGCTCCGTGACCAGGGCGCGACGGTGGTGAAGGTGGATCGGGCGTCGCGGCTGCGCCACTGGTCGGCGGCGACACCGGATGCACCACTCGACGGCATCGGCGCGCTCGCCGCGTTCCTCGACGCGGGCAAGGAGCTCGTGCCGGACGTCGGCGACGCCACGGACGCCGACATCGTCGTGAGCGAGGGCGAGGGCGTCGACGTCGGCGGATCGCCGTCGGCCGCGATCGTGCGGATCGAACCGTTCGGGCTGGACGGGCCCCTGTCCGGCGTGCCGGCGTCGGAGTTCACGCTGCAGGCGTGGTGCGGGCTCATGTCCGGCTGCGGCACGCCGACCACGCCGCCGCTCCAGATGGGGATCCTGCACGGCCAGTGGGCGACCGGCGCGGTCGCAGCCATGGCCGCCCTCGCGGGCGTGCGCGCCGCGCGCGCCACCGGGGTCGCGCCGTCGATCGAGGTGAGCGCGCTCGAGGTGATGGCCGTCGTCCTCAACAATTATCCGCCGCTCTACCGGCAGTTCACCGGCTCCGTGTCGTTCATGTCGCGCAGCGGCGACTGGCCCCAGGTCGTGCCGTGCCAGGACGGCTGGATCGGGTTGTGCGTGTTCACCCCCCAGCAGTGGTCCGACTTCGCGGCGATGATCGGCCGTGAGGACCTCTCCGCCGACGACCGCCTGAACTCCATGGGGGGCCGCGGGCGCAACCGCGCCCTCGCGGAGTCCGTCGTGCGCCCGTGGCTGGAGACGCACACCGTCGCCGAGATCTGTGAGCTGGGCGAGTTGTTCCGCGTGCCCGTCGCGCAGGTCGGCAACGGTCGTGACGTGCTCGCCATGGACCACTTCGTCGAGCGCGGCGTGTTCGTCGAGCATCCCGAAGCCTTCGTGGCGCCACGCCCACCGTTCCTGGCGACGATCTCGCCGGCGCCCGCGCCGGCCGGCTCGGTCCGCGTCGGCGCCGCCGCGCGGTCCCCTCCCGCTGTCGGGCGTCACCGTCGTCGACCTCACCGCGTTCTGGGCCGGTCCTGCGTGCACGCACCAGCTCGCCACGCTCGGCGCCGACGTGATCAAGGTCGAGTCGCCCAGCCGTCCCGACGGCATGCGCTTCGCCACGGTGAAGCCGCCCACCGAGCCCGACTGGATGGAGTACGGACCCACGTTCCACGGCACCAATCCCGGGAAGCGGTCGGTGACGATCGACTTCTCGACGCCGGAGGGACGCGACCTGGTGCTGCGACTGGTCGAGCGCGCCGACGTGGTCGTCGAGAACTTCACGCCGCGCGTGCTCGGCAACGTCGGACTCGAGTACGACGACCTGGTGGCGCGCCGAGCCGACGTGATCCTGCTGCGCATGCCCGCGTTCGGGCTCGACGGCCCGTGGCGCGACCGACCGGGCTTCGCGCAGACGACCGAGCAGGTGTCGGGCATCGCCTGGATGACCGGCGAGGCCGACGGCGAGGCGCTCGTGCGCAGCACCATCGATCCGATCGCCGGCATCCACGGCGCGTTCGCAGTGCTCGCCGCGCTCGCGCACCGGGACCGGACCGGCGAGGGGCGACAGATCGAGATGCCGATGGCCGAGGTGGCGATGAACGTCGCCGCCGAGCCGATCGTCACCTGGTCGGCCACCGGCGTGCTGCTCGAGCGCAGCGGTGATCGGGGCGCGCCCGGGGCGCCCCAGGGTGTGTACGCGTGCGACGGTCACGAGCAGTGGGTCGCGCTGTCGATCACCGACGACGACGAGTGGCGCGCGCTGGTCGAGGTCCTGGGCGACACATCGTGGGCGAGCGATCCCGCGCTCTCGTCGGGCGCGGGTCGTCGCGCGCGACACGACGAGCTCGACGCCGCGCTGAGCGAGTGGTTCGCCGGGCGGGACCGCGACGAGACCGTCGACGCGCTGCTGGCGGCGGGGGTGCTGGCGGCGCCGGTGTGGGACCAGATGATCCAGGACGAGCTGCCACAACTTGCCGAGCGCGGGTTCAGCCAGTGGCTCGAGCACCCGGTCGCCGGGAGTGTCGGCTATCCCGGCACCGGCGTGCGGGCCGACACCTTCGACAACTCGTACCGGGCCCCCGCCCCGACCGTCGGCCAACACACCACCGAGGTCCTCACCGAGTTGGGACTCACCGCCGACGAGATCGACGCCCTCCGACAGTCGGGCGTCGTCTGACCTCGCCGTCCCCCGAACATGCGTCAAGGTTGCGCAGATATTCCGCAACGCTGACGCAGGAAGCGGTTGTCAGGGGGTGCGGTGGCGGAGGGGGCCCGCGGGGAGGTTGCCGTCGACGTCGGTGAACCCGTACTCGTCGGCCAGATCGCGGGCGGAGACCGCCTGCCCCGACCAGCGGGTGACGGCCGGATCGGTCGCCAGCGCGACGACGGCGCGACCCATGAAGCGAGGCGACTCCGACGTGCTCAGGTCGAGGCTGTCGGGAAGCAGGCCCATGGCCGCCCCGACGTCGATGCGCTCGGTGCGCACGAACCCCGGCCACACCGAGACCACGGCGACGCCGGACGCGTCGCGCGACGCGAGCTCGTGCGCGGTGTCGGCGGTGATGCGGTCGAGCGCGCACTTCCCCACGCCGTACGCGACCTGCCACGCGTACTCCTCGGCGCCCGACGAGCTCACGTTGACGACGAGACCTGCATTCGCGGGCACCATCGCGCGTGCGGCGAACACGCTGGCGACGTAGGCGGAGCGCGTCCCCACGTCGATCATGTCGTCCCAGTTGGAGAGGTCGGCCTCCCAGAACGGCAGTCCCGACGTCAGCTGGTCGGTCACGATGAAGGCGTTGTTCACGAGCACGTCGAGCCGTCCGTGCTCGGCGAGCACGCGGTCGAACAACGCCTCGACCGCGGCGTCGTCGCGGTGGTCGAGCGCGACCGCGATGCCACTGCCGCCGGCTTCCCGGCCGATGGCGTCGATCTCCTGAGCCGTGGCGCCGATCGTGCCCGGCAGCGGGTGGTCGTCCTCACTGGTGGAGCGGGCCGTCGCGTACACCGTCGCGCCGGCGGCGCCGAGCTCGAGCGCGATGCCCTTGCCGATCCCCCGGCTCGCGCCGGTGACGATCGCGACCGTGCCTTCCAACCGTCCGCTCACGCGTCTCCCAACCAGATCGCGGTGCGGTGCGCAACCGTGTCGTGGAATCCGTCGGCGTCATTGGTTCCCAGGGGCAGGTGCGCCGACGACGGCCACGGGCCCGTCACCGGGTCGACGGGGACGCCGGTCGCCGCGAACGAGGTCCACGCGGCCACCATCCGCGCCGACACCGCGTCGGCCGCGGCAGCCCGTTCGCCCGTGGCACCGGCGAACTCGCGCCACGTGCTGACGTCGAACGTGCCGAACGTGAACGGCAGGTCGAGTGCGTGGCACGCGCGCCGAACCGGAGCCTCCCACGTGAAGCGATAGCGGAAGACCGGATTGCCCCGCGCCGCGTGCGCCCGCGCCAACTGCTCGTTGGGGACGTGGAGCTCGAGGTCGGCGACCGCTTCCACCATGTCGTGGCCGGCGGCGCCGAACGCCTTCCGCACGCACGACTGGTCGAGGATGCCGAGGTTGGCCGCCTTCCCAGCGAGGTACGGCACCGCGATGTCGGGGGGCAGCGCGGGCACCTGGTCGCGGAACAGCTCCATCTCGTGCGCGGTCGTCCCGATGACGAGCGGGATCGCCGGGAACGCAGACTCGTGGGCGCGCCCGTGCAGGAGTTCGCCGTCGACCCACGGGTGGAAGGGCATCATGCCGACCTTCGCCAGCGCGTCGGTGACGGTCTGGTCCTGCGCGGCGAGGAGCGCGTCCACCGGTGCGTCGCGCAGCTCGTCCACGGACGATGCGCCCGCGGTCGCGAGGAACGCGTCGGCCACCCATTCGGCGGCGTCGGCGTCGAGCGTGCCCGCCGGCGCGCCGCTCTGCAGGATCGCTCCGGCGACGGGGAGGTCGGGGTTGGCGGCGAGAAGGTGCGCGATGCATCCGGAGCCCGCCGACTCGCCCATGAGCACGATGCGATCAGGGTCACCACCGAACGCGCCGACGTTGGCGCGCAACCAGTCGATCGCGGCGCGGAGATCGCGCAGTGGGAGGTTCGTGGGCACGCCCGCAGTCGCGAGCCACCCCAGGGCGCCGAGGCGGTAGTTGAGCCCGACCACCACGACGTCGTGCGCGGCGAGGTGCACGCCGTCGTAGAGCGGAAGCGCGGCGCCGCCGACCCGGTAGCTCCCGCCGGGCACCCACACGAGCACCGGACGCGAGCCGTCGAGCGCGGGCGTGCAGATCTCGGCGGTGAGGCACGCCTCGGCCTGCGCGTCGGGGATCATCCCGGGCACGAGGTCGAGCCCGCCGACGGTCTGCGGGGGCGATGCGCCCGGCGCCGTCGCGTCGAACGGCTCGCTCCACGTGATCGGCTCGGGCAGCTGCCAGCGGTCCGCGCACGCGTACGGCACGCCGCCGAAGCGAAGCACCGTGTCATCACGTCGGCCGACGACCGGGCCCGACGGCGTGTCGGCGACGACGGTGGAGTCGGTGGTCGGATCAGTAGGCATCGGGATCGCGCTGCACCTCGATCGGTACCGGGTGACGGAACAGGTGAGCGGCGTTCTGCCAGGTGACCTGGGCGATCTCGCGGTCGTTGCAACCGGCGAGCTGCGCGGCCAACCGCTGCTGCGTGTGCGGCCAGGTCGAATCCGCGTGCGGGTAGTCGGACTCCACCAGGATGTTGCCGATCCCGATCACGTCGCGCTGCAGGAACGCCGACGGATCGTCGATCGCGCACACCCAGAAGTTGCGCCGGAAGGTGTCGGCCGGGCTCAGCTCGATGTCGTTCCAGGTGCCGTACATGGCGTCGTACTTGCGCACGTGCTGGAGCCGGTCGAGCAGCCCCGCGACCCACCCGATGCCGCCCTCGCTCAGGCAGATGCGGATGTCGGGGAAGCGGACGGGGATGCGCGAGTACAGCCAGTCGACCGCGGCGAACATCGCGTACCCGAAGAACAGCACGCCGATGGTGTCGGAGGGTGCGTCGGGTGACGTGGCCGGCGACGTGCCGGACGATCCGACGTGCAGGCACACCACCGTGCCCGTCTCCTCGCACGCGGCCATCAGCGGATCCCAGTGCCCGCTGTGCAACGACGGCAACCCGAGCATGTGCGGTGCCTCGGAGAACGTCATCGCCCGGAACCCGCGCTCGGCGTTCCGCCGCACCTCCGCCGCGCCGACCTCGGGATCGAGGAGGTACGGGATCTGCAGCGGGATCATGCGGCCGGGCGCGTACCCCACCCACTCCTCGAGCACCCAGTCGTTCCACGCCCGCACGCTCGCCAGCGCGAGGTCGGGATCGTCGGTGAGCTGCTGCAGCCGCTGACCGGCGAAGCCGGGGAGGAACGACGGGAAGCACAGCGACGCGTAGACGCCGTTCAGATCCATGTCCGCGATGCGGGCGGCGATGTCCCAGGCGCCACGACGCATCTGGTCGAACCGGGTCGGCTCGAAGCTGTACTCGCTCACCGGACGGCCGACGACCGCGTTGAAGCCGACGTTGGGGAGCTCCTGGTCCTCGTAGACCCACGCCTCGCTGCCGTCGGCGCGTTCGACGATGCGCGGCGCGCGCTCGGCGTACGCGCGCCGGCATGCGCCCCTCGAACGCGTTCGGCGGCTCGACGATGTGATCGTCGACCGAGATCACCGTGAAGCGCCGTTCGGCGCGCTCCGGCTCCGGCAGCCACGAGACCGTTCCGGCCTGCGCGGTCGTGAAGCCCTGCTTGGCCTGGAGCTCTTCGAGCGGGATCGCCATCGCTACACCCCTCTCCTCACTCCACACCACTTCATCGCAGGACCTCCGGCTCGTCGCGCACGAGCGCGCGCACCACGCCGTGCCAGTACACCGGCGCGGCACGTTCGATGAGCGACGCCTTGAGTTGCTTCTGGTGCGCCGGCGCGATCGGCAGCGGCGCGCGTTGCATCGAGCGCACCAACCAGTCGAGCATGCACGTGCGCTCGAACAACACCGACTTGTAGACCGCCTCCTCGACGGTCGGGGCGGTGACGATGACGCCGTGGCTCACCAGCAGTGCGACGGACGCGTCGCCGATGGTGTCGGCGAGGTCGGCACCGAGCGTCGGCTGGTCGACCTCGCCGTCGTAGTCGGTGACGAGCACGAGCTCGTCGGCGAGGATCGACGAGTTCTGGTGCACGAGCTCGGGCAGCTCACCGATCGCGGCGAGCGCGGTCGCGTACGGAGGATGGTTGTGCACGACGACCGTCGCATCGGCGCGCTTGCGGTGGAGCTCGGTGTGGAGGTGCACCGCGGGCGTGACATCCCAGTCGCCGGCGATCACCGCGCCGTCGGCGTCGATGGTGAGGAGGTCGCTCGAGCGGACCTCGCCCCACCACAGGCCCCACGGGTTCACCAGGAACTCGTCGCCCTGCTGCACGGTGATGTGGCCGGTCATGTTCTCGCACCAGCCGACGTCGTCGAGATGACGCAGCGCGATCGCCAGCTCCTGCGCGGGGGTGAGCTCGATGCCCGGACCGGGCACCGCCGCGGTGCCCATGCGGCGAGTCCTCCCGGTCGTTCCTCGGAGTCGGTCATGTCACCCCCGGTGTGCGCAGCCGGCCGTTGCTCGGAGCGTACCGGCGCAACCCGACATCGGTCACAGAGGGTTCACCACTCGGAGTCGAAGGGTACGACCGTCACATGGGAATTCTGATCCTCGTCCTCGTCGTCCTGGCGATCATCGCCCTCGTCCTCTACATCGCCCGTCGCACTCGCGTCTGATCCCGCTCACTCGGGCGGGCACGTGATGCCGCCGAGCGACAACAACGCACACTCGGTCGCTCGACTCACCTTCCAGCGGCCATCGATGCGCACCGCGACGCCGGTGCGCGGGCCGAACTGCACCTGACCGTCGTGGAGCAGGGTGTACTGCACCTCGGCGTGATCCGCATCGAGCATTCGGATGGCCGAGACGGTGCCTGAGTACTTGGCCAGGTCGTCCGGGGTGTGCTGGGCGAGTCCCTGGTGGATCGAATCGAGGAGCGCATCAGCGTCCTCGACGATGGCACGAGTCTCGTCGTCGGGATGGTCCCGCAACCACGCCACGAACAGGTCGTTGATCTGCTGCTCGTCGGACGTGCTCGGCACGAACGGCGGGAGCGTGGTGACCGGAACAGTGATCGACGGCGGCGAAATCGTTGGGTCGTGCACGACTGATGTCGTCGTCGCGCTGGGGAGGGGCTCGATCCGCAGCGTGTCCAGCACCTGGGCGGCGAGCGCCATCCGCGCCTGTTCGTCCGCGGCGGATGGGAACACCGTTGCCACCCGAATCATGAACACGCGCCCGGCATCGCCGAACGCGACCTGGTCGTAGCGGGCGTTCGCGCACGGCGTGCCTGAAACCGGTGCGCCCCGGATGAGTGCCCCAGCGAAGGTCTTCGGCCTGCCGACCACCGGGAGCGTGTCGTTCGCAGTGCCCGGCACCTGCGCTGCATCGGCTGGGAACTCCCACACCGTCACCCCTGAACCGGCAACGGTCGGTGACGCGCTCGGAATGCGGCCCGTCGTGCAGGCAACGAGCGCCGAATCGGCGTCCGGGGTGAGATCGTCGGCCGAGAGCAGCGGCTCACCGATCGGCGTGGTGTTGGTGGGCTGCGACGTCCAGTCGGCCGGGACCGAGAGGCTGATGCCGTGGTCGGTCCGGATCGTCTGCCAGCCGTCGGGGATCGGCGACCCGCTCTGCCGAGCGCCGATCGCGACCTGCGCGCCGTCTCCATCGTCGCCACCGCCACCGCCGAGGGCGACCAGACCGGTCACGAGCGCGACCACCACGACCCCGACGAGCGTTCCGAGACCGCGTCGGCGTCGCCGCCGGTCGCGTGCGGTCCGCAGCGCGGCTCCGATGTCGGGCGCGCGACTCGGCGTTTCCGCGGTGTCGTGCAACAGCGTCCGTACGTCGCCGGTCATCCGGCCTCCTCGTCGTCGATCTCGATCGCGTCGTCGAGCAGCCCACTCGACCGCAACGCCTCGAGCGCGGCGTCGCGTGTGTGCGTCTTGACGGTGTTCTCGGGGCAGCGCATCGCCGCCGCGGTGTCGCGCACCGACAGGTCGGCGAAGTAGCGGAGGATCAGCGCCTGTCGCTGCGCGGTGGGCAATGTCGCCAGCGCGTCACGCACCGCGAGCACACTGGCGCGGTCGAGATCGACCGCGCCGAGCGGGCGCGTGGCCAAGAGCGGCTGGACGCGCGCCCACCTTCCCTGCCGGCGACCGTGCGACTTGGCGAGGTTGAACGCCACCCGGTGCGCCCACGCCGACGGTGAGTCCGCGCGCCGCACCCGTCGCCAGTGCGCACACACCCGGGTGAGAGTCTCCTGCGCGAGGTCCTCGGCCAGCTCACGCGACCCGACGTCGAGACTCAGCGACCCGACCAGACGCGGCCACTCGGCCCGACAGAATTCGACGAGCGCCCGGTCATCCTCCACGGGAGGAAGACGCCCGACGCCGCCGCGGGGTTTCACGGCGGAACTGGGTCACCATTCCCTCAGGATTGCGGCTCACACCGAGCGCGGCGAGTCCGGGCCCGATGCGGGTGAGCGCCACCAGGACCGACACGCCGAAGACCACGAACGACACCTCGTCCTGCACGATGAGCAGGAGCACAGTGCTGATCCCGCCGATGAGCGCCCCGCTCACCGTCCCGACCCCACCGACCACCAGCAGCAGCAGGAACGGGATCCCGAGCAGCATCGCGAAGTCGGTGCTCCCCACCGTGCCCCGGAACGTGCCGAGCAGCCCGCCCGCGAACCCCGCGATCGCGGCGGCGAGCGCGAACACGGCGAGCTTCGTGGTCACCAGGTTCACGCCGACGGTCGCACTCGCGGCGGGGCTGTCACGCAATGCGAGCAGTCGGCGTCCGAACCGGCCCCGCCGCAGCGCCACGACCATCAACCCGAGCAGCGCGAACGCGACCGCCACCAGCACGAGGAAGTTCGCCGGGTCGTCGAAGTCGACGCCCAGAAGGCGTGGCGTCACCAGCTTGCGACCGTTGGTGCCGAAGATCTCCGGTTGCGCGAAGAACAACGGGATCGCCATGACCGCGAACGCCATCGAGGCCAGGGCGAGGTAGAGACCTTGCAGTCGGAGCGCCGGCAACGCCATGAGCACGCCGAACGGCACCGCCACTGCGGCGGCGACGAGCAGACCGAGCGGGTTGCCCGCGCCGAGCCACGACTGCGCGTCACCCGCGACCTCCGCCATCGCGAACGCGCCCACGCCGACGAAGGTGATCTGGGCCAGGGAGATCTGCCCCGCCCAGCCGGTGAGCGGCACCAACGACAGCATCACGAGCGCGGTGATGAGCGCGAGCGTGAGACGGCGCAGATTCGTGGTGTCGAGGTCGCCGAACTGGGCGACGAGCGCCACCACCAGCACCAGGACCGCCATGCCCACCACCGAGCGACGCATTCCCGGCACCTTCGGCACCCGGTGCTTCGGGACCAGCCGGCCGACCTCGAGGCGCGCCTCGGGCAGCGCGAGCAGCGCGACGAACAGGATCACCGCAGGGATCGCGGTCGACGCGGTTCCCCACCGGCCGCCCCACTGCAGGAAGTTCAGGGCGATGCTCTGGGTCACGCCGATGACCAGCCCGCCGACGAAGGTCCAGGGCAGGCTGCGCAGCCGACCGATGATCGCCGCCGCGAACGCGTCGACGATGAACAGCGTCAGCACGTCGACCCGCAGCCCCACGTTCGGAGCCAGCAGGATCCCGGCGATCGCCGCCATCGACGAGCCGAGCGCCCACGCGAGCGACGACACCCGCCCCGGACGCACGCCGTGCAGGCCCGCCAGGTCGCGGTCGTCGACGACCGCGCGCATCGCGACCCCGGTCCGGCTGCGGTAGAGCAACAGCCGCAGGAACACGGCGACGAGGACGGCCACCACGATCGTGATGAAGCGGTGCCAGGTGAGCACGACGTCGCCGATGTCGATGCCGTGTTTGTCGGCGAAGAACTCGGGCAGCGGCGGCGAGAGCGAGTTCTCGTCCCAGATCGTCGCGGCCAGGCCCATCAGGAAGAACATCAGGCCGATCGTCACGACCAGTTGCACCACGAGTGGCGTGGCGACGATGCGGCGCATCAACGACCAGTCGACGAACGCGCCGAACAACGGGGCCACGATCAGCACGACGAACACGACCGCGACCCACGTGGGCCAGCCCTGGTTGATCCTCACCTCCCAGTAGAGGAAGGCCATGATCATGCCGATGGCGCCCTGCGCGAAGTTGAAGACGCCCGACGTGGTGTACGTGACGACGAGGCCCGATGCCGCGATCGCGTAGATCGACCCGGCGGTGAGCGCGTAGATCACCGCGCCGGTGATGGTCTCGCTCGTGAGCGCGGCCTGGTTGAGCGACGCGACGACGATCACTCCCGCAAAGACCGCGACCACGAAGCACAGGACCAGGCGCCCCTTCCCCGCCTTCGTCACCGCACCCCCCGTGCCGCGTCGTCCGTCGTGCCGACTAACTGGGAGCGCCGGCCTCCACCGTGTGGATGAGGCGATCGGCGAACCGTTCGTGCATCTCGTCGAACGCGCGGTCGATGGCCGGGATGAGCACCGCCAACCGATCGGCGTCCTCGGGCTCGAGGTGCGCGAGCGCCGCGTACACCTCGGGCGTGTTCGGGCCCTGACGGCGCGACGACTCGGCCATCACGTAGCCACCGACCGACAGCGCGATCCACACCTGCATCTCCGCGAGCTCGTCGTCGGCGTAGCCCGCCTGCTCGAGGATGCGCACGAGCGTCGCCGCGTCGTGCACCCAGCGCGACGAGCCACCGGCGAACACGACCTGCACGACCTGTGAGCACGGCACGAGGTGATCGAGCCCACCGAGCACCCACGCGCGGAGCTGGTCCTGCCACGGGCCTTCGCGCGGGATGGCGGCGTTGCGCTCCATCAGGATGCGCCCGACCACGTCGTCCATGAGCTCGTCGCGGTCCTTGAAGTGGCGGTACAGCGCCATGGGCGTGAGCCCCACCGCGCTCGGCGACCCGGGTCATGGTCATGGGTTCGTCGGGCGCGTCGCGGAGCAGCGCGACCGCGGCGTCGACGATCTGTTCGCGGGTGGCGCGCGGCGGACGGCCGCGTCGCGGCGCAGGCGGGCGGCCGGCAGATTCGGTGGTGGTCACGCCGTCGCGGCGGGCGGGGGGCATTGCCCTCCTCCGTCTTTTGTGATACTCGTACACATAAGCCTACACAATTGCGAGTGCGGCACACGTGCCCAGGGGGGAGCGGAGCCCGTGAGTCACCGACGTCTGATCGTCGCGTTCTTGTCGGCATTCTGCGCAGCATCCATCGGTCTCGTCACCTCGACGGGAGGTGGAGCGGGCGCGGCCGACGAGAAGCCGACCGCGAGCGAGATCGGCGTGACCGCCACCGAGATCAGGATCGCGGTGATCGCCGACGTCGACACCCCGCTCGCGCCCGGCGCCTACGCCGGCGCGCGCGACGCGGTGCAGGGGTTCGCGAAGTACATCAACGGGGAGGGCGGCCTCGCGGGCCGCAAGGTGGTGGTCGACTTCATCGACTCGAAGCTCAACGGCGACGAGACCCGGAACGCGATCATCAAGGCCTGTCAGAACGACTTCGCGATCGTGGGCACGGGCGCGCTGTTCATGAACAACGTCGACGACCTGGTGTCGTGTCCCGACCAAGCGGGTGCGAAGACCGGCCTGCCGGACGTGCCGGTGGTGACGCTCTGGGAGGTGCAGCAGAGCTCGCCGGTGTCGTTCCCGATCACTGCGCCGTCGAAGCTGTTCAGCGACCCGTCGGGTGAGAGCTACCAGGCGCGCGTCGGTCGCTTCCGCTGGTACCTCGAGAACGTGTCGAAGGACCTGCACGGCGTGTTCCTCGTGGGTGCCGACCTCGAGGCGCTGAAGACCGCCTCCATGCCGATCTGGCTCGGCGCGCAGAAGGTCGGCGTCGAGAGCGACGGCGTCTACGACATCCACGGCGCCGACGGTCAGGACAAGTACCTCCCGATCGCGGCTGCGCTCAAGGCCGACGGCTCGACCATCGTCTCGAGCGCGGTGAACGACACCTCGCAGGCGTACATGCTGAAGGAAGCCGCGGTGCAGGGCGTGAACACGGTGAAGGTGTGGGACTGCACGTCGGCGTGCTACTCGAAGCGGTTCCTCGAGACCGCAGGGGCAAAGGCCGACGGGCAGTACGTCGACATGCCGTTCGTGCCGGTCGAGGAAGCCAAGTACTCGCCGGCGGTGAAGCACTACGTGAAGGCCGTCGGCGACGGTGTCGTCGACGGCAACGGCGAGCTGGCGTGGTCGGCGGCGCTGTTCTTCCGTGACGCGGTCGATGCGACGGTCAAGTCGGGCGGAGTCAACGCGCTGACCCGGGCCAACTGGCTCGCCGCGGCCAAGGACATCCACTCGTTCGACGCCGACGGGATGCTGGCCAAGAGCGACATCCCGGCGAAGAAGGCGACGCCGTGCACGTCGCTCTTCCAGGTGAAGAGCGGAAAGTTCACGCGGGTCTTCCCGAAGAAGCCGGCGTCGTTCGACTGCAACGCCAAGAACGTCGTGGTCGTGAAGCAGTCGGGCAGCTGAGGAGGAACGACGATGGCTGACGAGCTCGCAGGCAAGGTCGCGGTGGTCACCGGCGCGAGCAAGAACATCGGCAAGGGCATCGCGCTCGAAGTGGGCGCGAGCGGCGCGATCACCTACCTGACCGCACGCACGGTCGAGGACGTGCCCGGGCAACTGGCGAGCCTGGCGCGCACCGCGGCCGAGATCGAAGCCGCCGGTGGCACCGCGATCCCGGTGGCGTGCGACCACACCGACGACGCGCAGGTGGAAGCCGTCTTCGACCGCATCAGGTCCGAACAGGGTCGACTCGACGTCGTCGTCAACGTGGCGTCGCCCGACTTCTCGGCGATGGTCGGCGTGCCCTTCTGGGACCTGCCCCTGCACGAGATCAGCGCGTGCCTCGACATCGGACCGCGCTCGGACTACGTGACCACCGCCCTCGCGGCCCGCACGATGATGGTCGAGCAGGGGTCGGGCGTGGTGATCAACATCTCCTCGCACGGCGCCGAGACCTACCTCCTCTCCGTGCCCTACGGCGTGGGGAAAGCCGCGATCGACCGGGTCACGCGCGACACCGCGTTCGAGCTCCAGGCGCACGGCGTCGCGGTGGTGTCGTTGTGGCCGGGGCTGGTGCTCACGGAAGGCCTGCTCGCCAACACGGTCGAGACCGACGACGGCCGGCGCGAGCTCCACGGACTCGACATCAGCTTCGGTGAGTCGCCGAAGTTCAACGGTCGCGCGGTCGTGGCACTGGCCGCCGATCCGAAGATCCTCGAGCGGACCGGCGGTTCGTTCTGGACCGCGTCGTTCGGCGCGTGAGTACGGCTTCACCGAGGACGACGGCCACCTGCCCCCCGAGATGGCGAACACCGTGCTCACCAGCATGGGCGACGACATGCCCGACTACTGGCGCGGCGTCGAGCGCGGCGCGTGAGCACCGGCGCGAGCGGCTGTCCGCACTTCCCGACCATCACCGCACAGGGTCTCGATCCCGACCCGCTGCTCGCGGAGCTCCGGGCGACCGAGCCGGTCGTCAGGGTCCAGCTCCCGTTCGGCGAGCCGCTGTGGATGCTCACCCGCTACGAGGACGTGCGCGCCATGCTCGCCGACGCGCGGTTCAGCCGCACCGCGACGATCGGCACCGACGTCGGTCGCATGGCCGAGTTCTTCCCCATCGAGGACTCGATCCTCGGCATGGACCCACCGGGGCACACCCGCATCCGTCGCCTGGTGAGTGGCATCTTCACCGCGCGTCGCATGCAGGCGTTGCGCGGCCGCGCGCAGGAGATCGTCGACGGCCTGCTCGACGAGATGGCGCGCGCCGAGCAACCGGTCGACTTCGTGCAGGCGGTCGCGCTGCCGCTGCCGATCACCATGATCTGCGAGCTGCTCGGCGTGCCGTTCGAGGACCGCCAGAAGTTCAACGGATGGGCCGACATCTTCATGACGTCGAGCGGCCATACCGTCGAGGAGCTGCTCGGCGCGCACGGCCAGCTCACCGCGTACCTCGCCGACCTGATCGCCAAGCGCCGCGTCGAGCCGACCGACGACATCCTCGGCGCACTCGTCGCCGCGCGCGACGAGGACGAGTCGGTGATCACCGAGGGCGAGCTCCAGTCGCTGCTCATGGCGATCCTCGTGGCCGGCTACGAGACGACCGCCAACCAGCTCGGCAAGTTCGTGCTCTGCCTGCTCGAGCGACCCGACCAGCTGCAGCTCCTCCGCGAGCAGCCGGAGCTCATGGCGAACGCAGTCGAGGAGCTCATGCGGTTCGTGCCGTTGAGCGCGGGATCACAGATCGCATACCTCGCGACCGAGGACGTCGAGGTCGGCGGCGTGCTCATTCGCGCCGGCGAAGGCGTCATGCCGTCGACCGCGTCGGCCAACCGCGACGAGTCGGTGTTCCCGCACGCCGACGAGATCGACGTCGAGCGCCCCGACATCTTCCAGCTCGGCTTCGGGCACGGCTCGCACTACTGCCTCGGCGCGCACCTGGCGCGCGTCGAGTTGCAGGTGGCGCTCGCGTCGTTGTTCGCGCGGTTCCCGGACCTGCGACTGGCGGTCCCCGCCGCCGAGGTGCCATGGAAGGACGGCTCCGCGGTGTGGGGCCTCGAGGCGCTCCCGTTGTGCTTCTGACCAGGAGGTCGCGGTGCGAGGTCTGACCGACAAGGTGGTCGTGGTCGCCGGCGGCGGCTCCGGCATCGGCGCCGCCACGGCCGTGAGGCTGGCCGAGGAGGGCGCGCAGGTCGTCGTGGGTGACCTGGCCGCCGACAACGCCGAGGCGGTGGCCGCCGGGATCCGCGACGCCGGCGGCCGGGCAGTGTCGGCCGAGTTCGACATCTCGATCGACGAGAGCGTCGTCGCGCTGATGGCCGCGTCCGTCGACGCGTTCGGTGGCGTCGACCTGCTGCACGCCAACGCCGCCGACATGACCGAGGCCGCGATCCTCAGCGACACCGATGCGCTCGACGTCGACCTCGCGGTGTTCGACCGCACGATCACGGTGAACCTGCGCGGCTTCCTCTTGTGCACGCGCCACGCCATCCCGCGCATGCTCGAACGCGGGGGCGGAGCGATCGTGTACACGAGCTCCGCCACCGCGCACGTGGGCGAGCCGCAACGGCCGGCCTACGGCATCTCGAAGAGCGGCATCAACGCGCTGATGCGTCATGTGTCCGCGCGCTGGGGCGCGAGGGCATCCGGGCCAACTGCGTCGCGCCGGGCATGGTCCTGAGCAAGACGCTGCTCGAGAACTCCGATCCCGAGTTCCGCGAGTTCGCGCTGAGCATCGGACGGGTCGACCGCCTCGGCGAGCCCGACGACATCGCCGCCGCGGTCGCCTTCTTGATGTCCGACGACGCGTCGTGGATCACCGCGCAGGTGATCAGCGTCGACGGCGGCTCGACCGTGCGTCCGTAGCCCGGCTCGAATTCAGCCAGCTCGAATTCAGCCGGCGCTCATCAGCTCGACGAGCTGGTCGAAGACCGCGCCCCAGCCCTCACTGAAGCCCATCTCGTCGTGCTCCTTGCGCATCGTCGGGTCGAGGTGCATCGCGATGGCGCGGTAGTGGGTCCCGCCCGAGCCGTTCGGTTGCAGTTCGACGATCGCGGTGAACAGCAGCGGGCCACTCTGGGGCCGGAACCCGGGCCCGAGCGCGCCCGTCCACACCAACCGCTCGTTGGGGACGACCTCGAGGTAACACCCGGTGTTGTCGTTCTCCTCGCCGTCGGGACCGCGCATCACCGTGCGGAACTTGCCTCCCGGACGGAGGTCGACCTCCGCGATCGGCGTCTCCCAGGGCTTCGGCGTGAACCACTGCGTGAGCAGATCGGGCTCGGTCCAGGCGCGCCACACCAGCTCCGGTGCGACGTCGGTCTCGCGCACGAGCTCCAGGTCGAGCTCGGGGTCGATGACGTGCGGGGTGAAGGTCATGGCTGCTCCTTGTTGGTGAGGGTGGTGAGGAAGTCGTCGAGCTGGTCGAGCCGGCGTTCCCACATGCGGCGTTGTTCGGCCAGCCAGCCGTCGGCTTCGGCGAGCGGCGCGAGGTCGAGCTCGTAGGTGCGGACCCGACCGCTCTTGGTCGAGGTGACCAGCCCGGCGCGCTCGAGGACCGTCAGGTGCTCGATGAACGACGGCAGTGCCATCGTGAACGGCTCGGCGAGCTGCGACGTGGACGCCGACCCCGACCCGAGCCGTTCGATCACCCGGCGCCGCGTCGGATCCGACAGCGCCTGGAAGACCCGGTCGAGCTCTGCCGTTTGCTGAGGCATGTTCCTAAGTATTGCAGGGCTCGATACTGAGGTCAAGACCTCAGTATCAGCGCTCGACGCCTCTCCTGCGTACGGGTACTGTCCGCGGAAGGAGCCTGACGTGCGCACGGAGGGGCAAGCGGTGGCGACACAGGCCCGACTGGCAGGCAGCCCCGCGACCGGAGCACCCGCGGCGGGCTCAGTCTGGCTGCCCGTGGTCGCCATCGCCGGCGGTGCGGTCGCGGCGATGTCAGTGTGGCTCGCGTTCTCGAGCGACCACGTCGACCAGCCCGGCGTCCAGGCGTCATTGATGGCGTGGGTGGTACTCGGCTACGTGGTCGCGGGCGTGGTCGCGACCGCTCGCGCGCCCGGGCCGTTCGGACCGCTCATGATCGCGGCGGGGTTCGGCATCGGCTTGTCGAGCCTCTCGTGGTCGAACGACTCGATCCCGTTCACGATCGGGATCATGTTCGATCTCGTCGCAGGAGTCCTCTTCCTGCACGTGATCCTCGCGTTCCCCACCGGTCATCTGCGCTCCCGTCTCGAGGTCGGGCTCGTCGGCGGTCGGTTACGTCACCGCGTTCGCGCTGCAGATCGTCGGGCTGTTCCTCGGGGGCTTCGGCGAGGACAACGAGCTCGATCTGGCCGGCGAGCCGGATGCCGCGTACGACCTGCTCCGCGTGCAGCTCGTGGTGCTCGCCGCGGTCGCGTTGACGTCGTTCGTGATCCTGCTCGTGCGCCGACGGACCGCGGGCCGCAAGCTCGGCGCGGTCGCTCGCGCTCGTCATCGACGCCTTCTCGCTCGTGCTCGTCATGCTGGCATTCCTCTTCTTCGCGGGCGCGTTCGGTCTGGTCGAGGGCGGCAACACGTTCGAGAACATCCGGCGCGCGACGTTCGTCGCGCTCGGGCTCGCGCCCCTGGTGTTCCTCGTCGGTTTGCTCCACGCACGTCTGCGGCAGGCATCGGTCGGCGACCTGCTGCGTCGAGCTGCGGGCCCACCCTGACCCGAGCAGCCTGCGGGGCGCCCTGGCCCGGGCGCTGCGCGACCCGTCGCTCGAGCTCGCGTACTGGTTGCCCGACTTCGAGGCCTACGCCGATCTCGACGGCCGTCCGGTCCGCATCTCCGACCGACGACCCGGCCAGGGCCGTCACCTCGGTCGACCGGGACGGCGCGCCGGTCGCGGTGCTCCTGCACGACCCGTCGCTGCTCGACCAGCCCGAGCTCCTCGACGCGGTGGCGGCGACGGCCGGCGATCGCGCTCGAGAACGCCCGGCTGCAGTCCGATCTCCGGGCCCGCGTCGACGAGCTCGCCGAGTCCCGCGCCCGCGTGGTGCAGGCGGAGCAGACCGAACGGCAACGCCTCGAACGCAACCTGCACGACGGCGCGCAGCAACGGCTGGTGGCGCTGTCACTCGACCTCGGACGGCTCGAGCACGAGCTCGCCCCCGCCGATCCGGAGGCGCGTGACCGCCTCGTCGCGGCGCGCCTGCAGGTAGCGGAGTCGCTCGACGAGCTGCGCGACCTGGCGCGCGGACTCCACCCCGCGGTCGTCGAGCGCGCACGGCCTGGCGCGTCGCACTGAAGGAGCTCGCGGCCCGAGCGATGGTGCCGGTCGACCTGAATGTCGACCTCGACGAACGGCTGCCGGAACCGGTCGAGGTCGCCGCGTACTACGTCGTCTCGGAGAGCCTCAGCCAACGTCGGCAAGCACGCGCACGCGACCACGGTCGCTGTCGCCGTCACCCGGAACCACGACCAGGTGCGTCGTGGAAATCGTCGACGACGGCGTCGGCGGTGCCGACACCGAGCAGGGATCGGGCCTCCGCGGTCTCGCCGACCGGGTGGAGGCGCTGGGCGGCCGGCTCCGCGTCTGGACACCGCCAGGCGGCGGCACCCGTGTGCTCGCGGAGGTGCCGTGCGGGTCGTGATCGCCGAGGACAGCGTGCTCCTCCGCGACGGGTTGGTGCGCCTCCTCGAGGACCACGGCTTCGAGGTCGTCGGCGCGGTGCGACGACGTGGACGCAGCTCCTCGAACTGGTGCGCACGCGTGACCCGCAGGTCGTGATCGTCGACATCCGTCTCCCGCCCACACACTCCGACGAGGGCCTGCGCGCCGCGCTCGACCTCCGCGCCGCGCATCCGACGGTCGGCGTGCTCGTGCTCTCGCAGTACCTCGAGCTCGGCCTGGCCATGAAGTTGCTCGAGGACTCGGCCGACGGCGTCGGCTACCTCCTGAAGGACCGCGTGAGCGACGTGGCGGAGTTCATCGCCGCGGTGCGCCGGATCGGCCAAGGAGGCTCCGCCATCGACCCGACGATCGTGTCGCGGCTGGTGAGCCGCCGACGCGTCGACGATCCCCTCGACGCGCTGACGCCGCGTGAGCGCGAGGTGCTCGAGCTGATGGCGACGGGCACCTCGAACCAGGGCATCGCCGACTCGATGGTGATCTCGCTGCGGGCGGTCGAGAAGTACGTCTCGAGCGTGTTCGCCAAGCTGGGCATCCCCTCGACGGGTAGCGAGTCACGGCGGGTGCTGGCCGTTCTGCTGTACCTGCGGCCCTGACAGTATCGACCGAAGACACCAGAAACCCGAACCCCCGATCCACGGGTGCGCCCGGTTCCGGCCGGAAGCCCTTCCTGCGACGGTGAACCGACACCACTTCGCAGGAGGGGAAGCCATGAAGACACGCGTGATCCAGCCCGGGCCCGGAGCGACGGACGAGCACCGGCACGACCCGTCAAATCACGAGAGCACGACCCACACGAAGTCGCGGGGCCCCGTGGCCTCGCTCATTGCCCGCCGTCCGCTCGCGTCGTTCTTCGTCATCGCGTTCGCGCTCACCTGGGTGACCGTGCCGGTGGGCACGTTCATGGCGGCCGGGCCGTTGCTCGCGTCGCTCATCGTTCTCGGCGTCACGGAAGGCAAGGTCGGGATCCGCGCGCTCGGCCGGCGCATGGTGCAGTGGCGCGTGCGGTGGCCGTACTACCTGGTCGCACTCGCAGTGCCGCTCGCGGTCGGGTTCGCGGCCGGTGGCGCCGAACGTCGCGTTCGGCGCGTCGGACGCCGCGTTCGCCAACCTCGAGGTGTCGGCGATGCTGATGCTGTTCGCGCTCCGTCTCGTCGTGCCCGTCTTCGCTCCGATCGGTGAGGAGCCCGGATGGCGCGGGTTCGCGCTACCCCGGATGCAGCGCGTGCGCACGCCGTTCACGGCCACGCTGTTGCTCGGCGTCATCGTCGCCGCCTGGCACGTGCCGCTGCTCGCGATCTCGGGGGAGAAGTTCGAGCCGGTCCTGCTGCTCGGCACCGTGTTCGTGACGTTCTGGTACACCTGGCTGTTCAACCGCACCGGTGGCAGCGTCTTCATGACCATCGTCGCCCACGCCGCCGACGGGCTCATCGGCGCCAAGCTGCTCGCCGACGACGGCGGGTTCCACGGGAACAACGCCGACCGGTTCCTGGTGCTCTACAGCGCCGGCTGGCTGGTGGTCGCGGTGGTCCTGGTGCTCGTCGACCGACGCCGCTGGTTCTCGCCAGTCACCGACCTCGCGCTCGTCGAAGGTGCGCACAACGAGCGTCCGGCCCGTCGTCGCCTCGCCGCCGGTGCGGTCGCCGCGATCGCGACGGCGACGTTGGTGCTCGGCTCGGTGGGCATTGCCTCTGCGACGACCTCCACGAAGGCACCGTCACACGACGCCTACGTCGAGCAGGCGGACGAGATCTGCGGCAGGACCGTCGACAAGGTCGATGCCATTGTCGAGGACGTGGGTCTCGACCCCTCCGACGCCGACGCCCGCGTGGCCGGCAAGCAGGTCGTCGCCCTGGCTCGCGCCGAGCTCCGTCAGCTGCGCGCGCTGGCCGAACCGGCGAAGGATGCCGCGGAGCTGGCGACCGTGTACCGGGCCATCGAGCAAGGGTGGAACAAGGTCGACCGCAAGCCGAGTGTGCTCTTCGACGACCCGAGTCCGCTCGCCAAGGCGACCGAGATCGCCTCGGACTACGGCTTCGAGGTGTGCGGTCGAGGGTGATCCCGTGCACGCCACACGCGGGCGGGTGAGGGAGCCGGGACACGGCCCCTCCCCCGCCCGTACGATCGCGTCCGTGCCCGAGACCATCCTCACCGAGCAGCACGGCGACGTGTTGCTGATCACCCTCAACCGGCCGGAGAAGCTCAACGCCTGGAACACGCGCATGGGTCGCGAGCTCTCGCAGGCGATCCGCGACGCGAACGCGAGCGCCGCCGTCGGCGCCATCGTGGTGACGGGGGCCGGCCGCGCGTTCTGCGCCGGCGCCGACATCGGTGACACGTTCGCCGACCGCGAGGCGACAGCCGCGGCGTCGGAGCCCGGTACCACCGGCGCCAACGTCGCGTACGACTGGGTCGACCTGTGCCTGCGATCGAAGCCGCTCATCGCCGCGGTCAACGGTGTGTGCATCGGCGTCGGCGTCACGCAGGTCCTCTGCTTCGACGGGATCCTCGCCTCCGACCGGGCGCGCTTCGGCATCGGCTTCATCAAGCTCGGGCTCGTCCCCGAGCTGGCGGCGACACGGTTCCTGACCCACCGCATGGGTCCCGGCCGCTCCCGACTCTTCGCGCTGTCGGGCGATCTGTGGACCGCAGACGAAGCGCTCATGGCCGGTCTCGTCGACCGCGTGGCGGTGCACGACGACCTCGTCGACGAGGCGGTGGAGCTCGCCGGGCGCATCGCCGCGAACCCGGCGCCCCAGTTGCAATGGACCAAGCAGCTCCTGATCGACAATGCGCTCGAACGCGACCTCCGAACCGTCCAGGAACGGGAGATGGAGGTCATCGCCCGCTGCTTCGAGTCACCGGAGCACGCGGAGGCAGTGCGTGCCTTCATCGAGAAGCGGCCACCCGAGTTCCCGCCGCGCGCCGCAATCTCCTGAGCCTCGGCATCCGTATCCCTCGGTGACAAAGCCGAGGTTGTGGAGGTTCCGCTGATGACGAGTTCGAAGACCGGCGCAGTGCGCGTGGTCCTGATGCTGTGCGCGGCCGTGCTCGCGTTCGGCGTCTGGGGCACGGGCATGGCAGGCGCCGCGACGAAGACGACGGTGAAGGTCACGAAGGTTCCCGACGTGGGCTCGGTGCTCGCCGACTCCTCCGGCAAGACGCTCTACACGTTGACCGACGCGAACGGTGTGGCTGTCGAGTGCACCGGTCCGTGCCTGACGGCCTGGCCGGCGTACATGGTGACGGCGACCAAGGCGAAGGCGCCCAAGGGCGTCAAGTCGATCGCCATCAGCGACACCAACCAGGTCACGTGGAAGGACCTCCCCCTCTACACGTTCAGCGGCGACGACGCGGCAAAGGTGGCCAAGGGCAACGGCCTCGTGAGCTTCGGCGGCACCTGGAGCGTGGTGAAGGTGGGCAAGACCGCGAGCACTCCGGTGACGACCACCCCGAAGACCAGCTCCGGCTACAGCGGTTACTGATCCCCCCTCGGTACACCGCCGGTTGCGTCGAGCTCGGCCTCCACCATGCGGCCGAGCTCGCGCAACCGTTCCAACTGCGGTTCGTTCAGCAGACGCGGACGGTGGTCCATGATGCAGAGGGTGCCGACGCACTGGCCGCCGGAGATCGACAGCGGTACGCCCGCGTAGAAGCGCAGCCGCGGCTCGCGCGCCACGTACGGGTTGTCGGCGAAGCGGTCGTCGCGGAGCGCGTCGGTGACCACGAAGACGTCGTCACCCAGGATCGCGTCCGCGCACATCGACGCGTCGCGGTGGGTCTCGGTGACGTCGAGTCCGTGGTGCGACTTGAACCACTGCCGCTCGGCGTCGATCAGGGTCACGAGCGCCATGGGGACGTCGAACGTGGAGCACACGACTTCGGTGTAGCGGTCGAAGCGCGCCTCGGGTTCGGTGTCGAGGATGCCGAGCGCCCAGAGCGCCGCCAGCCGCTCGGGCTCGCTCGACGGGAGGGCGGCGGCCTGCCAGCGGCAGGCGCGGCGCAGCAACCAGGCCCGCAGCTTGGTGCGGAGGTGCGACTGCGAAGCCGGCCAGACCAGCCAGTCGGTGATCTCGGGACGGATCTGGTTGCCCGGTGGGCTGGTGGTGGTGACGAAGGCCACGGTGGCGCCCTCCGGCGCGTGGGCGAGCACCTCGCGTGCGTCGGCCGCGAGGTCGTCGAGTGAACGACCCGGCGCGGCTTCGAGCACGACGATCGGAGGTTCTCGAGTGCGCACCGTCTCGATCACGTCGGCGAGGTCCCGGCACGCCAGCGCCTCGAAGTGCTCCGCGGCGGCGGCCTCGAGGAGCTCGAGCTCGATGTCGGGGTCGGCAACCGCGATCGCGACCGTCCGGTTCAGCTCCGCGAGCGCCGGCGCGCGCGTGGCGGTCTCGATAGCGGGTGCGCGCCGCGCACCGTCGTCGGAACGGAGCGTGACGGTGAGACCCTCAGCGGCGGCGAACACCTCGCCGCCGAACCCGAGGGTCCGTGCGCGATCGCGCGCGAGGTCGACGAGCTCGTCGACGTCGTCGTCGGTCCGGGTCGGGTCGTGGTGGAAGAGCGCGAGCCGGGCGACGTCGCCGGCCACCGCGACGTCGACCGCGTATTCGACGGTGCTGTGTCCCCACCCGACCTTGGCCGGGTACTCCTCCTCGAGGTACTGCGCGTCGTGGATGAGGAGATCGGCATCGCGCACGAAGCCGACGTGCAACGCGTCCTCACGGTCGAGCCCACGGGGTCCGGCGTCGCCCGACGCGGCGGCCGCGGCGCTGGGCTCGTGGTCGGTCGAGTAGACGACGGTCGCGCCGTCGGCTTCGAGCCGGAACCCCAGCGTGAGCGCGGGATGGTGGAGGTAGCGCGTGGTGACGGTGACGTCGTCGATCTGGAACTGCCCCTCGACGAGATCGTGGTACTCGATCGTCGAGCGGAAGTCGAGCAGCTGGACCGGGAAGTAGGTGTACTGCATCTGGCCCGCCAACGTCCCGTCGATCGACGTGTCCAGACCGCGGGGACCGTAGATGTGCCACACATTTCCGTCCTCGAACAGCGGCGCGAAGAAGGGCAGGCCCTGGATGTGGTCCCAGTGGGTGTGGCCGATCAGCAGGTGGCCGTCGACCCGACCTCCCTCCTTGGCGAGCACCTCCTTGGCGAGCACCTGGCCGAGCTCGTGGATCCCGGTGCCGCAGTCGAGCACCAGGAGGGTGCCGGCGTCGGTGAGCACCGACACGCACGACGTGTTCCCGCCGTAGCGCACCGTGGTGGGCCCCGCCTTGGCGATGGAACCCCGGGTACCCCAGAACGTGACCCGCACCGCGACTCCTCGGATCCGTCATCTCTGCGTGCCCGACCCTCGTAGCCTGCCCAATCGGTGATCGTGCTGCACCTTTCGCCCCATCCCGACGACGAGGCGCTCGGTGCGCCGGCGACGTTGCGCCTCCTGCAGCGCGCCGGCTGGCACGTGGTGAACGCGGTCGTGAGCCTCGGACGCCCGGCCGACCGTGCGCGTCGGCGCCGCGAGGCGACCGACGCGTCGGCGCGCGCCGGGTTCGAGCTCGCGCTGCCCGACGAGACGTACGTCATGCCGCGCGACGAGGTCGCGGTCGCGGCATGGATCACCTCGTTGGTGCGTGAGCACGCGCCCGCGATCGTGATCTCGCCGTCGACGCACGACGGGCACCCGAGCCACGAGGCGGTGGCGCGCGCGCGACAGGTGCGGCCCTCGCGTCGCGGTCCGACCTCCCGCGGTGGTGGGTGTGGGGACTCTGGGCCGATCTCCCCTCCCCGACGATCTACGTGCCGTTCGGCGATGACGTGCTCGCCGACGCGCACCACGTCCTCGCTGCGTACGCTGGCGAGCTCGCGCGCAACGACTACGCGCGGCTGCTCGACGCCCGGTCGGTGGCGAACGCGGTGCTCGGGAGCGAACGCGTCTTCGGCTTCGGGAGCGCTCGCGCGTCGGCGCTGCCGTACGCCGAGCTGCTCGGCGAGCTCCGGTGCTCCGACGGCGAGTGGTCTCCAGGGATCGCGCGGCTCTTCGACGCCACCGATCCGCTCGCCCCCGTGACCCACCGCGAGCGGTGACGAACACCCGCGCCTGGGGATACTGAGAAGGCCTCCCGGGGGAGGGTCTTGAGCCAACAGGGTCCGGCGAGCCCGGGGGGCACCGCCTCTGCTCGACCGCTCTGCCCGACCGCCTCTGCTCGACCCTGTGCTTGACCCCGGTCGTACCTTGGGTAGGAGACAGTCGCACATACGTGACCAGGTCAAGAAAGCGGCCCGTGGCACCCTTGTCAGTGACCCTCCCGGGCGCGTCCAGCAGCCCGCACGCCGCCCGTACCGTGCTGCGTGAGTGGTTGGCCGACGAGGGCTGCGGGCACCTCGACGACGAAGGAGCCCTGCTCGTCAGCGAGCTGGTGACGAACGCGGTCGTGCACGGCGGTGAACCGATCCGCCTGTCGCTGTGTCGTTCGAACGGCACTGTGCGAGTCGAGGTCTTCGACTCGAGCGCGGTCCTCGCCCGCCGCGGCGACGTCCACTCGAACGGCTCCGGTGGCCGAGGTCTGCAGATCGTCGAATCACTCGCGAGCGAGTGGGGAAGTGACGCCGTGGACGGCGGCAAGATCACGTGGGCGTGCCTGCTCGTTGCACGACCACCCAGGAAGGAGCTGTCGACAACCTCGCTACGCTGAGACGCAACGTCTCGAACGTTCGTGGGCGGCCGCCTTCCTTGAGTCCACAGGGGATCCGACTGGCTTCCGATGTGATCGGAGCTTCGTGGAGTACCCCCTGCAATTCGTCGAGGCCTTGTTGACGCTTTCGCGCGTCAACATGACCGACGGTGACCTCGAATCCCTGCTCGACAACGTGGCGCGGCTCGCTGTCGACCAGCTGGATGGCTGCGACATGGCCTGCGTCACCCTCATCGGACCCGACGGCCCGACCACTGCCGCGTTCACCGATCCGGCGGCGCCGGAGATCGACACCGCGCAGTACGCAACCGGTCGCGGACCGTGCCTGCAGGCGTTCGAGATCGGCACCGTCATGCGCATCGACGACACCAAGCTCGACGAGCGCTGGCCCGAGTTCTCGGCCGCCGCCCTCGAGCACGGCGTGCGCAGCACCCTCTCGTTGCCGCTGCGGACCGAGACCGAGAGCATCGGTGCGCTCAACCTGTACTCGAACTCGGTGGACGCCTTCGATGGCGACGAACAGGTCGCAGCGGTGTTCGTCGCCCATGCGGCATCGACGCTCGCGAACGCACAGGCGTACTGGGCCGCCCACACGCTGAGCCAACAGCTGCAGGAAGCGCTCACCTCGCGCGCGGTCATCGAGCAGGCCAAGGGCATCCTGATGCGAGAGCAGCACTGCGATGCCGACGAGGCGTTCGAGCAGCTCAAGCGCGAGTCGCAGAACACGAACCGCAAGCTGCGTGAGGTCGCGCAGGCGCTCGTCGGCGAGACCACGAACGGCCAGCGCGAACACCGCTGAGCCGATCCCACGATCCGACCGTCGTTGACGGCAGCGGTGCGCGCGATCAAAGCTGCGGACGTGCCGCCCGGGGGTGGAAGCCATGGCTGATCGCAACGACCTCGAGTTCACCTATTCGCTGATCGATCGCATGTTCCGACTCAGCCTCGGTGAGATGGCCGACTTCAGCGGTGCCAAGTACGACGGCGACTTCACGCTGACCCTCGAAGCGGCGCAGGCGCGCAAGCACGACTTCATCGTCGAGCAGCTCGGGATCACACCGGGGCGGCGCGTGCTCGACCTCGGCTGCGGCTGGGGACCGCTGCTCGACGTCGTTCGTCGTCGCGGTGCGAATGGTGTCGGCGTGACGCTCTCCTCTGCGCAGCTCGCTGCCTGCCGTCGACACGGTCTCGACGTGCACCTCTCCGACGCGCGAAGGTCGAGCGCGAGACGTTCGGCCCGTTCGACGCGGTAGCGAGCCTCGGCGCGTTCGAGCACTTCTGCTCGCCGGAGGAGTACACCGCGGGGCGGCAGGAGCCGATCTACCGCGACCTCTTCGCGCACGTCGCCGGCGTACTGCCCGACGAGGGCCGCTTCTACCTCCAGACGATGGTGTTCGGACCGAACATGATCCCGCTCGCCGACGTCGACATCGACGCCCCGCGTGAATCGGACGCTTGGTACCTCGCGCTCCTGGGCCACCAGTTCCCGGGTTCGTGGCTTCCGCTCGGACTCGAGCAGATCGTCCGGTGCGCAGAGCCGCACTTCCGCCTGGTGTCGAGCTCGAGTGGCCGGCTCGACTACATCGAGACCATCCGTCAGTGGCGGCAGCGGTTCGGGGTGCCGAGCCTGCAGAAGACGCTCCTCAAGCTGCGACTCGCTCCCCGCTGGCTGACCAGCGCGGACTTCCGGTTGGCGTTCACGTCGGGCGTCAGCGCGAACAGCGTCTGTTTCGAACGAGAGCTGCTCGAGCACCATCGACTGGTGCTGGAGAAGCGATGACGTCGACGCGGACGATGTTCGTGTGTCGCAAGTGCAAGGACCACGAATGCCTCGTGCGCGTGCTCGACGCGCACGCCGACCTGTCGCTCCGGATGGTGCGGTGCCAGAAGATCTGTCACGGGCCGGTCGTGGGGACCGTCGTCGACGGTCGCTTCGAATGGTTCGAGCGCGTCTCCAGCGTCAAGGAGCTCGCGGCACTGCTACGACTCACCAAGAAGACGAAGGATCCCCGAGCGATCCCCAAGCCCCTGCGGAAGCGTCGGGTCAAGCGCCACGCGGGACGACCACCGCGCGAGTGATCGACGCCACTGACCGAACGCTCAACCGGTGATGCTGCGCAGCGCGAGGCCGTCGGTGCCGTAGACCGCCAGCGGATCGGCCCGCACCGCGTCGTCGAGCGCCCGCGCGTCGTCACCCACGAGGATGCGCCATTCGTCGTTGCGCACACCGTCGAGGATGATCGTCGCCGCCTCACTCGCCGACACCGGGGCCTTGGCGCTGAACGCGTCGGACACCTCTCGCAGGAGCTCGCCGGTCGCGTCGTCGGCGAGCACGCGGACGGTGTTGGCCACGATCCCGGTGCCGACGTGACCGGGCATCACCACCGCCACCTTCACGTGTGGTGCGTGCACCCGGAGGTCAGTGAGGAGCGCCTCGGAGAAGCCCTTCACCGCGAACTTGGCGGTGCTGTACGCGCTGTGCGGGACGTCGGGCCCCAGTGCGGCCCAGAACCCGTTGACGCTGCTGGTGTTGACGACGTACCCCGCGTCGCTCGCGATCAGGAGAGGCACGAACGCCCGGCTGCAGTTGTAGACCCCGCCCCAGCAGATCGCGAACGTGCGGTCCCAGTCGGCCCGCGTGTCGGCGACGAAGCTGTACCCGCCGGCGACACCGGCGTTGTTGAACAGCAGGTGCACGTGGTCGCGACCGTGCTGCGCGAGCACCTCGTCGCGGAAGCCGATCACCTGCGCCTCGTCGGACACGTCACACCGGTGGGCGGTGACCGTCACGGCGGGAGCGGCCTCCGACGCCCGTCCGACGGTGTCCGCGAGGTCGGCGTCGTGCACGTCGCACGTGGCCACGTCGCACCCGGCGGCAGCCAGCTGCACGACGAGCTCCCGGCCCATGCCGCTCCCGCCTCCGGTGACGACGGCCAGCCGACCTGCGAAGTCCATGCGTACTCCCCTGCGAGCGGGTGAAGGGAACACCCTCGCGTAGCAACCGGGCGACGAGCGAGTTTCCGCCGTCGGCCCGAGTTCAACGAACTGGGAGTCGTCGGTGGTGACACGGACCTCCCGCGCTGCCATAACGTCATGGCATCAGAACGGAGGGCCTCCAATGGCTGACAAGTCGCCGAAGAAACCCAATGCCAAGAAGCCGGGGAAGTCGCTGAAGGAGAAGCGTGCCGACAAGCACGCGAAGCGCGACGAGCAGCGTCCAGGGTTCGCCCGTTGACCTGACGGTGGAGCGGGTGACGAGAATCGAACTCGCGTTCTCAGCTTGGGAAGCTGATGTTCTGCCTCTGAACTACACCCGCGCGGAGGCGAGATCGTAGCCTCCCCGATCGATGGACTCCCCCGACAGCTCCTCGCCCCAGGTGGCGCATCCGGCGGCCACCGAGGCCCTGGTCGACGCCACGCGCCGGCTCGTCGCGACCCAGCGCGTGGCCGACGCACCGCTCGATGTACTCGAGCAGGCGGCGGCGCTCGTCCGGGAGGCGATCGACCTGCTCGCCCCTCATCAGGTCGACGGCGTACCGGGGCAGAACGCGCTGCGGGCGGCGTACCCGGACCGCGAGCAGTTCGCCACGGGTGACCCGGCGCGCTTCTTCCCGTACAGCCCGGTGGTCGGTCCGCTCAACGCGATCGCGCCGCCGGTCGTGTTCACGTTCGACGGTGAGCGCATGCGCGGGCACGGCACGCTCGGCGCGCCCTACACCGGGCCGCCGGGCACGGTTCACGGCGGCGTGGTGGCGATGGTGCTCGACGAGCTGCTCGGCGCGGTGAATGCTTGCCTCGGGCTCGGCGCGTACACGGGCACGCTCACCATCCGCTACGAACGACCGACGCCGATCGGCCAAGAGCTCAGCTTCGACGCCTGGGTCGACCGCACCGAGGGCCGCAAGGTGTTCACCGTCGGCACGATCAGCGCCGGTGACTTCGTCACCGCGCGCGCCGACGGCCTGTTCATCCGCGTCGAGCAGCCCATCCCGGCCGACTGAAGGGAACGACGCTGATGCCCGACGACGGCCTCACGTGGGGCGTGCTCCCGCCCGACACGTTCGACCGAGTCCTCGTGTTCTCGCCGCACTTCGACGACGCCGCGATGGGTGCCGGCCACCTCCTGCTCGCACGCCCGGGTTCGACCGTGTGCACCGTGTTCGCCGGACCACCCACCCGCTACCCCGACGAGCCGTCGGAGTGGGACGCGCTCGGCGGGTTCCGATCCGGCGACGACGTCGTCGCCATCCGGCGCGAGGAGGACCTCGCCGCGCTCGCGGTCCTCGGCGCCGACCATTACTGGCTCGACTTCGTCGACCACCAGTACCTGGCGCCGCACGAGCGCGCCAGCGCCGACGATGTCGCGCCCGCGCTCGCCGCGCTCGTCGACGCGGTCGCGCCGACCGCGGTCGTGCTCCCACTCGGGTTGGCGAACCCCGACCACGTCGTCACCCACGACGCCGGCGTGCAGGTCGCGCACGAGCGGTCCGACCTCGCGTGGTTCGCGTACGAGGACGCCGGCTACAAGCACATCCCGGGGATGATGGCGTGGCGGGTGTCGAAGCTGTTCCGCTCCGAGCTCTGGCCCACCCCGATGATCGTGCCCACGGAGCAGGACCACGCGCGCAAGCGCGCCGCGATCGAGTGCTACGTGTCCCAGCTCGGACCACTGCGCGCCGACCACGCGCTCGACGCACGGATCGACGGCGCAGTGGCCGAGCAGTTCTGGATGCTCGCGCCTCCACCACCCGGCTGGGAGCGGATGCGCGATGCGTGATCGCTACTTGTTGAGGTCGTCCTGGAACGTGTACACGTTCGACTTGTTGCAATCGAACGTGCCCTTTTTGGTCGGGTAGACGCGCACGAACTTCCCGCTCGTGAACTGGTCGAGCATGAAGCAGGCCGACCCCACCTTGTTGCCGATGTCGGTCGTCGCGACCATGCCCGCGGCGTCGAAGTCATGGATGTTCGCCAGCTCGGCCAGCAGGTTGGCCCGGGTGAGGCCGTCCTTGCCGTCCTTCTCGACCACGGCCTTCGCCGCCTGCTCGAACAGCAGCCCCGACGTGAAGCCCCAGCTCGCGAAGCCGTTGAGGTTGTCCTTGCCCACGTACTTGACGAAGTTCTTGGTCATGGGGTTGGCCGAGCCCTCGTCGAACGGTAGGAACTGCAGGGACATGTACTCGCCGTCCATGACGTCGCCGGCCTTGATGACCGCGTCGTCCTGATAGCAGGCGAGCGTGCACTGCCACACGATGTTCGGATCGGTCAGCCCCTGGAGCTGCGCCTCCTGCCGCTCGGCGACGACGCCGGTCACCGCCTGCAGGCTCAGGCCGTAGTTCGAGCTGTCGTTCTTCATCGCCTGGATGATCGGCGTGTACTGGCTCTGGGGCGAGTTCGCGGTGACGTTCCACGAGCTGTCGGCCTTGATCCCTGCCGCCTCGGCGCCCTTGTTCAACACCTTCGACGTCTTGACCACCGACGGTGAGTCGCTGGCCAACACGAACGAACCGTGCAGGTCCTTGTTCTTCTTCAGCAGGTACTTCGAGTCACCGTTGTTGGCCCGGTACGTCTGCGGGCTCTTGTCGATCGTGTCGCACTGCACTGCCGGGGGCGTGATCGCGTACCCGGTGGGCGCGCAGCCCTCGGCGGCGTTGGTCACCAGCGCCGCCATGTCCGGGATGCCGGTGGCCTTGCCCGCCGAGTCGGCACAGCTCGTGATGTCCTCGGGCGTCTGCAGCAGCAACGTGCCGGTGCCGACCAGCGCGAAGTCCTCCGAGCACGCCTTGATGATGGCGTTGCGGGTGTCGTTCGGGTTCAGGTGCGAGTCGATGAAGTCGACCTGGACCTTGCGGCCACCGATCCCGCCGTTGGCGTTCACGTACTTGCCCCACCCTTGGACCCCGTCGACGATGCCCTTCAGGACCCCCGGGGCGAAGGTGTTGTCGACATCGGCGATGACCGCGACCTTGATGGTCTTGGCGTTGACACCGACGTCGGTGCTGCCGCTGGCCTGGGCGCCCGCGGGTACACCCATCAGTGCGGTCCCGAGGACCACGATGACCGCGACGACCGCGGTGACTGACGACCTGCGCATGTCGTTCTCCCCCTCGTCGAGTTGCGCCTGGATCATGACATATTCGGGTTTATACGGAACGCGCGCGTGCCGTATTGCCGCAATCGTCCGGACCGCTAGGTTCGGGCCCGTGCCGAACCAACGACGAGGGATCCTCTTCTCGCTCGCCGGGATCCTGCTCCTGGCCCTCAACGTCATCGACGCCGCCGACCGGGGCACCTCGGCCGGGAACATCGTGGCCATCGCCATCGGCACGTTCCTGTTGTTCGACGGCTTCGTGATGGTCGCCCGCAGCGGGCGCCCGTCAAGCTGACCGGCGTCGCCGCCGAAGCACTCTCGATGCAGACGATCACCACGACCGACGGCCGGACCGTCGCCTACGAGGTCGTGGGCGACCCCGACGGCACGCCGGTCTTCTGGCAACACGGCACCGGCGACTCCCGCCTGTGCAAGCACCCCGACGACTCGCTCACTGCCGGCCTCGGCATCAAGCTGGTGACCGCCGACCGTCCCGGCGTGGGCGGCTCGTCACCGAAGCATCCGCGCGGCATCCTCGACTGGGTGGTCGACGCCGAAGCCGTCGCCGACGCCGCCGGACTCGAGCAGTTCGTCGTGGCCGGACACTCCGGTGGCGGGCCGCACGCGCTCGCGATCGCACAGCGGCTCGGCGATCGCGTCACCGCCATCGGTCTCGCGGCGCCGATCGCGCCCTTCGACCACGGCGTCGACAAGGGAATGGTGAAGGACAAGGACCTGAAGCTGATCTTCAAGCTCGCGCACGCGAAGTGGTTGGCCAGCGCGGCAGGGAAGGCTGAGTCCAAGCACTACGAGAAGCACCTGCACAGCTTCGTGGTGCACTGCGCCAAGGAGTGGCCGGCCGACAAGGACATCTTCACCGACCCCGTGCTCGAGCCCATGTTCGAGGCGGAGTTCGCCGCCGCGTTCGAGCAGGGCGGCGTGGGCGCGCTCGACGACATGTGGGGATTCCTCGACTGGGGCTTCGCACCCGAGGACGTCGACCAACGCGTCGAGCTCTACGTCGGTGACGCCGACGACATCCTCGACCCGGCGATGTCGAAGAGCCTCTCGGAGCGCCTGCCGGACTGCACGCTCCACACGTGGCCCGGCGCCGGGCACTACGGCGTCTACGGCCGCTGGCCGGAGTTCCTCACCGCGATCGTCTGAGCGCGTCGACGACGGGCTTGGGCGCGACCAAGCAGTACGCGTCGCGCACGATGTCGGCGACCTCGTCCCAGTCGACGTCGACGTCGAGACGCACGCCGATCCATCCCCGGTAGCCGACGTACGCGGGCACGAAGAACCGGCGTGGCTCCTCGCGCACGACCTGGTCCTGCACCCCCGTCGGCGCGTGGCACCAGATCGCGAGGCGACCGTCGCCGTGGTGGTCGTCGTGGAACATCAGGAACGACTTCTTGCTCTTGTAGAAGAACGTCGGCGCGCCGTGACTGGGCCGCTCCTCGACGTCGGGCAACGCGAGGCACACCTTCCGCACGCGCACGAGCGCACGCTCGGTCTTGGTCGGCATCACCGGCCCCGGAACCGGGGTGGGCGCTTCTCGGCGAAGGCGGCCTGACCTTCGAGGTAGTCCTCCGAGCGGAAGCACGCCTCCACCATCGCGTCGACCGCGTCGAGGTCGCGGTGCGCGGGATCGCGGCGCGCCTCGCGGATCGCCGCCTTGCACGCCTGGACGGTGAGCGGCGCGTTGGCGGCGATGGCGGCGGCGAGCTCGCGCACCGCCGGTTCGAGCTCGTCGACGGGCACGACACGGTTCACGAGCCCGACGTGGCGGGCCTCGTCGGCGCTCAGCCGGCGGGCCGAGAACAGGATCTCCGCCGTCCACGACGGCCCCACCAGGCTCATGAGCTGCTCCACCCCGCCGTACTGGTACCCCAGGCCGAGCTTCGCCGCCGGCACCCCGAACTCGCTGCCCTCGGCGGCGATGCGGATGTCGGCGTTCATCGCGGTGAGCAACCCGCCACCGATGCAGTACCCGCGGATCATGGCGATGATCGGCTTGTCGACGGTGGCCCACGACGCCCACGCCGCGGCGAGGGCGGCGTCGTAGTCGGCACGCGCATCGACGGACGTGCGCTTCTCCGAGAACTCGGAGATGTCGGCGCCGGACACGAAGGCGCGCTCGCCCGCGCCCTGCACCACGACGACGTGCACGTCGGGGTCCGATGCGAACGCGCCGAGGATGCGCGGCACCGCGAGCTGCATGTCGTACGACATCGCGTTGAGCCGAGCCGGGTTGTTGTACGTCATCCAGCCGATGCCGTCCTCCACGTGGGCGAGCATCTTCTCGGTGCCGGTGTCGACCGTCGTCATGCCATTCCCGTCACGTCGTGGTCCGGGTGCCGACCGCGCCGGACGCGTGGAAGTCGTCGATCTCGTCGTCGGAGTACCCCAGCTCGGTCATCACCTCGCGGGTGTGGCCGCCGTCGGCGGGCGGCCCCGACCGCACACTCGCGGGAGTGTCGCTGAAGGTCAGGGGCGGGCGCAGCACGTCGATCTCGCCGCGGGTGGGGTGGGGCACGCGCCGGGTGAGTTGGAGGTGCTGCACCTGCGGGTCGGTGAACACCTCGTCGACCGCGAGGACGGGACCGCACGGCACGTGCTCGGCGAGGCGCGCCACCCACGCTGCGGTCGTGCGGGTCCGCAGCACCTCCGCGAGATCGGCGTCGAGCTCGGCGCGGTGCGCGTGGCGCGACGCGAAGTCGACGTACGCGCGGATCGGTGGCGAGCTCGGGGGCGTCGAGCAGTTCGCAGAAGCGACCGAAGTCGCGCAGCGCCGACACGTTGAGGTGGCCGTCCGCGGTCGGGTACGCGCCCATTGGCACCATCGTCGGGTGCTGGTTGCCCTCCTGGCCCGGTACCTCGCCGTCGATGAGCCACCGCGCGGCCTGGAAGTCCATGAAGCTCACCATCGCTTCGAGCAACGACGTGTGCACCCACTGGCCCCGGCCGGTGCGGCCGCGCGCGATCAGCGCCGCCAGCACGCCCTGGGTGAGCAAGGTACCGGCCGCGGTGTCGGAGATGGCGATGCCGACGCGCCACGGTCCGGAACCGGGCGGCCCGGTGACGCTCATGAGCCCGCCGAGACCCTGCGCGATCTGGTCGACGCCGGGGCGCGACGCATAGGGCCCGTCCTGGCCGAAGCCCGAGATGGACGCGTAGACGACCGCGCGGGTTCACCGCCCAGACCGCGTCCGGATCGACACCGAGCCGTTCCTTCACGCCGGGGCGGAAGTTCTCGACCACAACGTCGGCCTGTTCCACGAGGCGGAAGAACACGCTGCGGCCGGCGTCGCTCGTGAGGTCGACCGCGACCGAGCGCTTGTTGCGGTGGAGGTTCGCGCCGTCGGCACCGAGCGACGAGAACGGGCCGCCGCCCTCACGCCGCTGCACCGCGATCACGTCGGCGCCGAGGTCGGCGAGCTGCCGCACGCAGGTGGGCCCTGCGCGCGCCTGCGTGAGATCGACGACGCGGATGCCGACGAGTGGCCCCTCGACTGCGCCGGATGGCGGCGCGTACGTCACGACGCGGCCGACGCGTCGGCCTCGGCGGCGCGGGCCAGACCGCGGGCCGTGACCGGGAAGAACCGCTTCAGCACCTGGTGCACCATCCAGCCACCGATCGGGTTGGCACCGTCGAAGTCCGACGTCCAGGTGATCCGGGTGCCGCCACCCACCGGCTCGAGGACGACCTCGGCGTGGTAGTCGCGCACCGGCAGACCCTCGCGCACCTCGTAGGCGAGGCGACGGGGCGGTTCGAACGCGACGATCTCCTCGGTGTGGACGCGCCGTCCGCGTCGGAACCGGCGGAGCGCGCCGACGCCGTCGGGCGCGGGCACGCCATCCCGCTCGCGCGTCGTCTCGTCCCACTGCCCCCACTGCGACCACGTCGTGATGTCGGCGACGCGTGCCCACACCGCCTCGATCGGGGCGGCGGCGACCGTCGTGGAGGCGACGTGGTAGCGGCTCACATCGACAGCGAGGCGATGCCTGCGATCATCACGACGAACCCGAGCGCCATGAACATCAACGTGCGGCCGATCGGCGCCTGCGCGAGCTCGCGCTTCTCCGACGGCTTGGCCGGCGAGCGCACCGGGCTGCCGGGACGGCCACGCTCGACGGTCCGCGCCGCGATGCGGTCGGCGTCGCGGTGATGACGCACGAGCGCATACAGGTTGCCGAAGAAGAGCGCCGCACCCATCGCGGCGATGAGCTCGCGGAGGACCTCGTCGTAGAAGCTGCCGAGGACGAGGTGCACGGCGTCATCGTACGCGGACTGTCCTTGCTTCCGGCTACGGACCGCCCGGCTTGAACACCATGAGGAAGAGCACCACGATCATCGAGAGGTCGAGGATCGGGCCCACGACGCCGAGCTTCTGCCCGATCGACGCCATCTCCGCCGCCTGCGGCGGCGGGCCCCCGACGGGCGGCGGGCCGGCCGCCATCTCGTGCATCAGCACGCCCATGCGCTTCACCGCCGGCATGAGCACCCCGTGCGACAGGCCGATGGCGGCGACGTAGACCACGATCGAGAGCCACACCCAGGTCTGGGAGAACTTCCACACCGAGTCGCTGAGGCCGAGCACGGCGAAGCCGAGGATGAAGACGGCGTAGATGAAGTACTCGCCGATCTTCGAAACCGTCTGGTTGGCCTCGAAGATGCCGATGGCCTCGGCGATCCGGCCCGATTGCATGCGGGTCTTCATCTGCTGGCCGTAGACCCCGTTGAGGAACACCGCGCCGAACCCGACGATGGCGCAGAAGATGTGCAGCAACAGCACGAACTTGTAGAAGCCGCCGTCGATCGTGGCCAACACCATCGCGAACCTCCCGGGTGGAGAACCGGGGCATCGTAGGCCGCTCGCCGACGACACGCACGGATGACGCGCACCGATGTGGTACAACGCGCCTTGTGCGCGTGCTGGTCGCGAATTGCTCGGTGGAGTACCAGGGCCGCCTCGGCGCGCGCCTGCCGCCGGCGCCGCGACTGATCATGCTCAAGGCCGACGGCTCGATCGCGGTGCACGCCGACGCCAAGGCCTACAAGCCGCTCAACTGGATGATGCCGCCGTGCTCCGTGCGCGAGGAGGATGGCCTCCTGGTCGCGACCAACGCGGGGGGCGAGACGCTGACCATCGAGTTGCACGACGTCCTCCACGACTACGTCGTCGAGCTCGGCGACGACCCCGGCCTGGCCAAGGACGGCGTGGAGGCCGAGCTCCAGGAGCTGCTGGCCAAGCGGGTGGCCGCACTGCGCGACGACCTGCGCCTCGTGCGCCGCGAGTACCCCACCGACATCGGACCGGTCGACCTGTTGTGCCGTGACGGGGAGGAGCGGGCGATCGTCGTGGAGGTCAAGCGCGTGGGTGAGATCGCGGGCGTGGAGCAGCTGCTGCGTTACCAGGAACGGCTCGACCTCGACCCCAACCTCGCGCCGACGGTCGGGATGTTCGTGGCGACACGCATCAAACCGCAGGCGAAGGTGTTCGCGCAGAGCCGCGGCGTGCTCTGCATCGAGATCGATCTCGACGAGCTGCGGGCCGGCGCGCCACTGGACCTGCGCCTGTTCTGATCCGCCGACGCGCACGTTCCCGCGCCTCGGGCACGGGAACGTGAGCGTGGTGCCGGATCTCGCCGACCGGCCCGGGAGGATGAGCAGGTCGTCGCGGATCAGCCGGTCGGCGTCGGTCGCGTCGTCTGGCTGTTCCGCGAGGATCGCGTAGAGCCGGCGGGCGGTGTCGGCGAGGATGGTCGTCGCCGCGGCCTGCTGCGCCGGCGTACCGGCGACGGCCACCTGACGGGCGGCGACCGCGATCGGACCGAGTGCGTCACGCAGCTTGAACTGCTGCGGGTCGATGCCCTCGGTCACGTCGTCCCACGGCTTGCGGTCGCCCGCCTTGGCCGCCTCCTCGCGACCGGTGTCGGTCAGCGAGAACAGCCGCTTGCCCGCCTCGGCGTCGGCGACGACGAAGCCCTGGTCCTCGAGCAGCTGCAGCGCCGGGTAGACGGCACCGGGACTCGGGCGCCACACACCGTCCGTCCGCTCCTCGAGCTCCTGGATCATCTCGTAGCCGTGCATCGGTCGCTCGGTCAGCAACGCGAGCGCGGCGGCTCGAACATCGCCCCGGCGGGCCCGGCTCCCGGGTCCACCCCGACGGCCCCGACGCCCTCCGCCGAAGCCGAAGCGCTCGGGCGGGCCGTCCCACCGGCCGTGATCTCGGAATTCCTTGTCTGCTTGCTGGCTGCCGTGTCTCATTGCCTACTCCTTCGTAAGGATGTCGTTGTAGTGTCGTCACTTCAACGTGACATCACGATATATCGTTACTAGTCGACGTGCAAGCCCTGCACCCCGGGAAATGCCAGGATCGGGCCATGAGCAGCGGTTCGCAAGGCGCGGAATGGGTCGTGCGCAGGATCGGGACGGTCACGTCGGGTCGTGGCGAGGCCGTCGACGACGACTGGGGCGAGGTGACCGCCACCATCACCCTCGAGCCGCCGTTCGACGAGCGGTCGGTGGCGGGCCTCGACGGGTTCAGCCACTTGGAGGTCGTGTTCCTGTTCGACCGGGTGGACCCGGACACGGTGTGCGAGACGGCACGTCACCCGCGGGGCAACCCCGACTGGCCCGAGGTCGGGATCTTCGCCCAGCGGGCCAAGGACCGACCCAACCGCATCGGGCTGTCGACCTGCGAGCTGGTCGCGGTCGACGGAGCATCGATCGTGGTGCGCGGTCTCGACGCCATCGACGGCACGCCGGTGCTCGACGTGAAGCCCTACATGCTCGAGTTCGGTCCGCGCGACCAGGTGCGCCAGCCCGTGTGGTCGCACGAGCTCATGCGCGGATACTGGTAGGCGCCGATCAGCACCGATCAGCGCGAACGCGCGCAGCGGGTCCGCGCCGGCAAGACCGAGCAGCTCCCGCGCGGCGTAGAGGCGGGCGGGCTGGCCACGCGCGGTGGAGGGCACCGTCCCCTGCTCGGTGAGGACACCGACGTCGGCGAGGTCGCGCAGCGCGTCGAGGGCCGCCTTGGTCGACACCTGGAGCTCGTCGACGAGCACGGTGGAGGTGAGCAGGAGGTGTCGCGGCAGCAGCGTCAGCGCGCGGTACGCCACGGCATCGCGACGTCGCCCGCTCGCAGCGAGGCGCTCGTACCACGCGTGTCGGAGCTGTTCCACCTGCGCGACGAGCTCGCGCTGGGCGCGACCACCCCCGATCACCGCGTCGGCGAACCAGCGCACCCAGCCGAGGTGGTCGTCGAGGCGGAAGCGGACGAGCCCGGCGCCGTATCCGCCGACATCGGCCGCGATCGCCACGCTGACCGGCGGGGGGACGAGGAGGGACAGGCGGCGCACGAGGAGCCACGCGATCAGCACGCGTCCGATCCGACCGTTGCCGTCGGCGAACGGATGGATGATCTCGAACTGCGCGTGCGCGATCGCGGCCTGCGCCACGGGGTCGAGGTCGACCCGGTTGACCCAGGTGACGAGGTCGTCGAGGAGCGGCCCGATGCGGTCGGCGGGCGGGGTGACCAGGTGGGCGTCGAACGGGCTGGTGCCCCCGATCCAGCCCTGCTCGTCGCGGATGCGACCGACGTAGCGCTCCGGCGTCGGGCTCCCGGTCATCAGGAGTCGGTGCCAGCGGCAGAGGGTGTCGACGTCGAGCGCGGCGCCGGCCGTCGAGGCCTCGTCGACGGCCGCGACCATGGCCGCGAGCGCGGCGGCCACCCACGCGGCGGCGTCGGCGGCAGGGTGCGCCCGTCCGTCCTCGGCGAGGACGACGTCGAGCACGGGCGCGGTGATCCCCTCGATGTACGACGACGCCACGCCTTCGGAACGCAGGAGGAGGCGGGCCAAGGGCTCGTAGTCCAGCTCGAGGGCCTCGGCGGCCCGCAGCACCTCGGCGACCGCCTCCCCCGTCCGGGTCGCGGTCGGCACGTCGAGGGCCAGGTCCCGGTCGGCGAGCCGGGCCGGCACGAACGCCGTCGCCCGGCGGCCGTTCCAGACGATCGGCACGTCGACGCCAGCAACCATCCGAGTCTCTCCTCGTGAATACCTTACGGATATGAGTATAGCGGTAAGGTATTCGGGTGGCGAGGGGCTGGCCTACTCGTGCGCCATGTTGACGAACTCGGCCCGCTCCGGGCGGAACACCAGCCGGGCGGTGCCGGTGGGCCCGTTCCTGTGCTTGGCAATGATGATCTCGGCCAGGGCGCGGTCGTCGGACTCGGGGTTGTACACCTCGTCGCGGTAGATGAAGGCGACGACGTCGGCGTCCTGCTCCAGACCTCCGGACTCACGGAGGTCGGCGAGCATCGGACGCTTGTCCTGGCGGTACTCGAGCTGACGGTTGAGCTGCGAGAGCGCGATCACCGGGCACTCGAGCTCACGGGCGAGGATCTTGAGACCGCGCGAGATCTCCGACACCTCCACCTGGCGGTTCTCCGACCGGCGACCGGTGCTGCTCGGCGTCATGAGCTGGATGTAGTCGACGATCACGAGCCCGAGGTCGCCGTGGCGGGCGCGCAACCGACGCGCCTTCGCGCGCATCTCCATCACCGTGCAGTGCGGGTTGTCGTCGATGTGCAGCTGCGCCTCGGCGAGCCGGCCGACCGCGTGGCTGATCTTGCCCCAGTCGGTCTCGGTCAGGTTCGCGGTCCACAACCGGGTGGCGTCGACGCCCGCCTCCATCGCGAGCAATCGCTTCGTGAGCTCGAGCGCGCCCATTTCCATGGAGAAGAAGACGACCGGCTTGCCGGTCGTCATGGCGACGTTCTTGGCCAGCCCGAGCGCGAGGCTCGTCTTCCCCATGCCGGGGCGGGCCGCGAGGATCACCAGGTTCGACCGCTGCAGGCCGTGCAGCTTCTTGTCGACCTCGTCGTAGCCCGTGGGCACACCGACCAGCTCGCTGTCGTCGCCGTAGCGCGCCTCGAGCTCGTCGAGGGTGTCCTGCAGCGCGTCGCGGATTCCGACCATGGAGTCGGAGACGCGCTTCTCGGCCACCTCGAACACGAGGGCCTCGGCGCGATCGAGGGTCTCGGTGACGTCGTCGCTCTCGTCGTAGCCCATCTCGGCGATGTCGCCGGCGACGCCGATGAGCCGGCGCAGCAGCGCGAGCTCGTTGACGATGCGCGCGTAGTGACCCACGTTGGCGGACGCCGGCGTGTTGCCCTGGATCTGCAGCAGCGCGGTGCGACCGCCGATGTTGTCGAGCAGGTCGGCGCGCCGCAGCTCCTCGGCGACGGTGACCGGGTCGGCCGGCTCACCCTGGCCGTGCAGCGACTGGATGGCCTCGTAGATGTGACCGTGCGCGGGCTTGTAGAAGTCGCTGACCTCGACGTGCGCCTCCACCGCCGCGGTGATGGCGTCGCGCGAGAGGAGCATCGCCCCCAGCAGCGACTCCTCGGCCTCGAGGTTGTGCGGGGGGACGCGCCCACTCGCGCGCCGACGCACCGAATCGATCGCTTGCACCACAGCTGTCGTCCCCTCCGCCCCACTAAGCCCGGACGGCATTGTGTGCTCCACCGCGAGGGTTTGGAAGGGGAACAACGTTGTGGGTGACGTGGGGACAACCGTCCCCGCCGTCCACAGGCTTGTGGGTCGAGACCGAGCTCACATCGTCGACTGTGCACCAGGGGTGTGACACTCAAGTTGACGTCGACGCCCCGCTCCGCAGAAGGCGCTGCTCAGGGCACCGGCATGTGGCCACCGGCACGGACGACGTCGCCGATCCGTGCGCTCAGGTGCGTCCGGCCATCCACAGGTGCCGACGCCCGGTCCTGTGCACTGAGCGCCTCGACGCCCCGAGAAATATCTTGCGCCGCAGATCGCGAGCCGAGCATCTCGGACTCCGCGGTCGAAGACGACGGTCGAGCAAGATGATCGCGGATCACGAGACGCCACGGGATCACCCGGGGCCTCCTGCGGTCGTGCTGGGCGTGCTTCGTCGTGCTGGTCGTGCTGTGGATCAGTGGCGTCAGGTCCCGAGAGCCTTGGCCTTGCCCGCCTCGAACTCGGCGTCGCTGATCACGCCCTGCGCCTTGAGGTCGGCGAGGCGCTGGATCTCGTCGGCAGTGCTGCCGCCCCCGCTGGTACCGGCGGCCTGCTGGATGTAGGCCTTGGCGGCGGCGTCCTGCGCGGCAGCAGCCTGCTGCGCGTGCTCGGCCATCTTGTGACCCCGCACGATCAGGTAGAGCAACACCCCGAGATACGGGAGGATGATGATGCCGATCACCCAGAAGGCCTTCGACCACCCGCTGAGGTCGTGGCTCCGGAACAGGTCGCTGAACACGACGATCAGCAGCCAGATCCAGATGAAGAACAGGAAGAACCACAGCATCGACAGGAAGACCTGTCCGGTGCCGAAGTCGGAAGCGAGAGGCATTTCTTCTCCTCGAGACGGTCGGTAGTCCGCGATCGAGGCTACGCCGACCCCTCCGGCAGGCGCCTCCCCCAATCAGGATGAAACTACGTCACCGGACGCGTCCGCGCCACCGCGCCGGGAAACCGAGTGTGACGGAGGGCGCGCGTGGCAGGGTGGGAGATGGGAACGGTCCGGTCGCTGGTGCACGACCTGCGCGAGGTCGCGACGCGCGAACGCACCGAAGGCACGACGCGGCGGCGACCCGGCGACGCCGCGCGCGCCGTGCTCGCCGCGTTGCTGCTGGTGCCGCTGATCCTGCACGCGCACCACCCGACCGCGACCGAAGAAGCAGTCGTCCGGCTCTTCGACTCGATCCCCACCGGCGCGCGCACCCTCTTCCTGATCCTCTACCAGCTCGCGGCGCTGTGGGCGGTCGGCCTGCTGGTGGTGACCGTCCTGCTGCTCCGCCGCTGGCGCTCTGGCACGCGACCTCGCGGTCGCGGCGGCCGCGGCATGGGTCCTCGGACGGCTCATGGCCTTCCTCGTCCACGACGACGGCCTGTGGCAGGCGTTCAGGGTCACCTTCGACCTCACCGGTGCGCCCCGCTTCCCGATGGTGCGCCTCTCCGTCGCGGTCGCCACGGTGCTGGTGGCGTCACCCCACCTCGCCCGCCCCACCCGCCGGTTCGGCGAGGGCCTGGTGGCGCTGCTCGCGCTGTCGAGCCTCTACCTCTCGCGGGGCTTCCCCACCGACCTCATCGCCGCGATCGTGCTCGGGTGGGGTGTCGCCCATCTCGTCGAGTGGATCTTCGGCACCCCGGTGGGACGACCGGCACGCCGTCAGGTCGAGGAGGCGCTGTCGAAGCTCGGGGTGCCGGTGACCGACCTCCACCTCACGTCCGAGCAACCCCTCGGTCGCGCGGTGTTCGTCGCCGACCGCGCCAACGGCGCGGAAGCCGGCCGCGACGGTCTCGGTCCGGTCCGCGTGATCGCGCTCGGGCGCGACGAGGCCGACGCCCAGCTCATGTCCCGGGCGTGGCGCTACCTCGCGTACCGCGACGCGCCGCCGACGCTCCTCCCGAGTCGCCGTGCGCAGGTGGAGTACGAGGCGTACCTGATGCTGTTGGCACGCGACGCGGGCGTCGACGCGCCCCGCGTCGTCGTGACGGGCACGAGTGGGCCGCTCGCACTCGCTCGTGGTGGAGGAGGTCGACGGCACCGAGCTCTACGAGCTCGACGCCGGAAGCGGTGTCCGACGGTCTGCTCGACTGCGTGTGGACCGAGCTGCGCACGCTGCACACGGCGCGCGTCGCCCACGGCAAGCTCGATGCACGCCACGTGCTGATCGACGGCGCCCACTCGACCGGGCCGGTGCGCATCGTCGGCTTCGACTTCGCGTCGAGCAGCGCGCGCTTCCGCCAGACCGCGGGCGACGTCGCGCAACTGCTCGCGGCCACGACCGCGGTCGTCGGCGCCGAGCGCGCCGTCGCCGCCGCGGTGCGGGTGATGGGCAAGGAGACGGTGGCGGCCGCGCTCCCGGTGCTGCAGCCCGCCGCGCTCTCGGGGTGGACCCACGACGCGCTCGGTGGCCGCGACCAACTCGACGACCGCCTCGACGAGCTCCGGACGGTGGGGGCCACGGCCACCACCACCGAGGCGCCCGAGCTCCGCCGGCTCTTCCGCGTGCAGCCCCGCAGCCTGTTGATGGCGGTGGGCGCCCTGATCGGGGTGGGCGTGCTGCTGAGCCGGGTCGGAGACCCCGAGGTGTTCTGGGACACGGTCAAGGACGCCGACTGGTGGTTCGTCGCGCTGGCGTTCCTGCTCGGCATCGGCACCGACGTCGCCTTCGGCATCACGTTCCTGGGCAACGTGCCCATCCGTCTCCCGGTGTGGCCGAGCATCGAGCTGCAGTCGGCGATGAGCTTCTCCAACCTCGCGGTGCCGGTCGCGGCCGACACCGCGCTGCAGGTGCGGTTCCTGCAGAAGAACGGCCTCGACCTCGGCTCGGCGGTCGCGGCCGGCGGGATCCTCAGCTCGGTGTCGGAGATCATCGTGCAGGTCGGGTTGCTGTTCCTGGCCATCTGGCTCGCGCCCGACTCGATCGACTTCGGCCGCATCGACACCAACCAGATCGTGGTGGTGGTGCTGGGCGTCGTCCTGCTGATCGGCGTGGCGATGGCGGTGATCTTCGGCGTGCGCCGCATCCGTCACCGCGTGTTGCCACCGATCCAGCGCGCGCTGGCCACGGTGTGGAGCGCGGTGAAGACGCCGAGCCGCCTGGCCCTGTTGATCGTCGGCAACATCGTCGCCCAGTGCCTGTACGCGGCGTCGCTGCTCGCGTGCGTGGAGGCCTACGGCGCGTCGATCAACTTCTGGACGCTGCTCGCGCTGAACATCGGCATCTCGGTGATCGCGTCGCTGGTACCGATCCCCGGCGGCGGCACGGCGGTGTCGGCCGTCGGACTCGCCGGCATGATCACCGCGTTCGGCGTGCCCGCGGCGGCGGCGTCGGCCGCGGTGCTCACCCACCAGCTCGCGGTGACGTACCTCCCGGCGATCCCGGGTTGGTTCGCCACCAACGACCTGGTGAAGAAGGGGATGTTGTAGCGGACGACCCGCGCGGCTGCGCTATTCGGCGACGACGGCCACCGCGACCGCGACGACGACCTCGGCCGGCAGGCGCACCTGCACCTGGGCGTCGCCCAGCTCGCGGATGGGCTCGTCGAGCACCACCTTGCGGCGGTCGAGCTCGATGCCGGTCTGGGCCTGCACCGCGTCGGCGACGTCGGCCGCGGTGACCGAGCCGAAGAGCTTGCCGCCCTCGCCGGCGCGGGCCTTCACCTCGATGGTGCGCGAGCCGAGCTGCGCGGCGAGCGCCTGCGACGCCTCGCGGTCGCGCGTCTCCTTGGCCTCACGGCTGCGCCGCATCGACTCCGCCTGCGCGACCACGCCCTTGGTGGCCTTCATGGCGAGGCCACGCGGCACGAGGTAGTTGCGGGCGTAGCCGTCGGCCACCTCGAGGAGGTCGCCCTTGCGGCCCAGGGTGTCGACGTCTTCGCGGAGGACGATCTTCACGCCTCGGCTCCCTCGGTCTCGACCACCTCGGTGACCTCGGTCTCGACCACCTCGACCTCGGTGACCTCGATGCCGTCGGGCGTCTCCTCCACGTCGACCGCGACGTAGTCGGACTCGACGGGTTCGGGCGGCGGCCGGGCGGTGTTCTCGTCGCGGAGCTCACCGCGGTCGCCACGATCGCGACGGCCACCCTTGCGCTGCGTCACCTGACGCACGCTGTAGGGAAGGAGCGCCATCTCACGGGCCAGGCGGATCGCCTTCGCCACCTGACGCTGCTGCTGGGTGGAGTTGCCGGTGACGCGCCGGGCCCGGATCTTCGCCCGCTCGGACATGAACCGCCGCAGCAGGTTGACGTCCTTGTAGTCGATCCAGTCCACCTGCTCGGTGTTGAGGATCGACACCTTCTTCTTCTGCGGGCGGCGCCGGTCGGCCGCCGCGCTCTTGCTGTTGCGTCGTTCACGTGCCATCTAGAAAGGCTCCTCGCCGTAGTCGGCGTAGTTGTTCTCGGCCGCGGGCTTGGCGCCGCCACCGCCACTTCCGCCGGCGTTGCCGCCGCCACTTCCGCCGGCGTTGCCGCCACCGCCAGCTCCGCCACCGAAGTCGCCGCCACCGCCACCGCGGCGCTCGTTGCGGGTGACCGTGGCCGTGGCCCAGCGCAGGCTCGGACCGACCTCGTCGGCCACGATCTCCACGACGCTGCGCTTCTCGCCGTTCTCCGTCTCCCAGCTGCGCTGCTCGAGGCGGCCGCTGACGACCACGCGCGAGCCCTTGCCCAGCGATTCCGAGACGTTCTCGGCCATCTCGCGCCAGCAGACGACGTTGAAGAAGCTGGTCTGCTCCTCCCACTCGTTCGACTGGCGGTTCTGCCAGCGACGGCTCACCGCGACGCCGAACGACGCCTTGGCGGCGCCGCCGGTGGTGTAGCGGATCTCCGGGTCGCGGGTGAGGTTTCCGATGATGGTGACCGTGCTGTCGGGCATTGGCCTTCCTCCCTTATGCGTCCGACACGCCGGACCCGGCGAGGTTCCCGTAGACGTGCTCGGGAATCCGCAGGACCTTGTGCCGGAGGACTTCGTCAGCAAGGGAGAGGTTCCGGTGCAGCTCGTCCATCGCCGCGGGCTCGGCCTTCGCCTGGAAGACCACGTAGTAGCCCTCCCAGCGGTGCTTGAGCTCGTACGCGAAGCGTCGCTTGCCCCAGTAGTCGATCTGCCCGGGCTCGGCGCCCTTGGACTGGATCAACTCGACGGAGCGGGCGACCGCGGACCGGATCGTCTCCTCGTCCAGCTCCGCGTCGAAGATGACCATGACCTCGTACGGCCTCATGGGCCGACCTCCTTCGGACCGTGGCTCGGGCCACGGGCGACCGCCTGACCCCGGTAGGGCCGGGGCGACGGGCGCAGGTGTGCAATTGACAGGTGTGCAATTGAATCGAGCGGGTCAGGCTAGCAGTCGCTCATCGACACGGATCTATCGGTGAGGACCCTACAGCGGGGGTGTGACACCGACGAGGGCCGATCGCGGAGCCGCGTTCACGACCCGCTCACGGACTGGCGGCGGGCGGGCGGGCGTCGGGCAGGTCGGCCTGGCGGCCGCCCCGGAGCCCGACGAGCGCGACCACCGCGGCGACGGCCATCGCGCCGGCCATCACGAAGAACACCACCCGGGACGACTGGCCGAAGTCGCCCTGCACCGCGTGGAAGATCTGTGCCGCCTTCGAACCGGCCTGCTGCGCGAACTCGGGCGACGCCGAACCGCCACCCGAGCCGCTCAGGCTGTGCGCGATCTGGTCGGCCTTCGACGCCGGCACCCCGAAGCCGGCCAGCGTGCCCTCGACGTTCGACACGTTCCGACTGATGAGGATGGTGCCGAGCACCGCCATGCCGAGACTGGCGCCGTAGTTGCGGACGGTCTGGGTGACGCCGGACACCTCGCCGTAGTTCACGCGCGGCGCACGGTTGATGGCGTCGGTGTTCGCGGGCCCGAGCATCAGTCCCATGCCCGCACCCGCGATGACGATGAAGTACCACTGGCTGTTGAAGTCGAGGTCGGTGAGCGCGTTGCCCCAGAGCGCGAACCCGACCGCGGCGACCACGCACCCGAGGGTGACCGGCACCTTGGCACCGATGCTGTCGAGCATGCGGCCACCGAACTGCGCTGCCACCGCGAACCCGGCGAAGAACGTCATCAGGTAGAGCCCCGCGGTCGACACCGACTCACCGAGCGCGATCTGCGCGTACATGCTCGCGAAGAAGAACACCGGGATGAACGCGATCATCGAGAGGAACAGCACGATGTTCTCGACGGTGAACGCGCGGTTCTCGAAGATCTTCACGCGGATGAGCGGGTCGGCGCGACGCGTCTCGACGAACCCGAAGACCACCAGCAGCGCGACGCCGCCCACGATGCACGCCCACGTGGCGACCGAGTCCCACCCCCACTGGCTCGCCTGCTGGAACCCGAGCACGCTGAGCCCCATGCCCGCGACCACGAGGACGAGTCCCGGGTAGTCCATCGGCGCCGGATGGCGCTCCTCGACGATCTTCGCCCGCGCCACCAGCACCAGGGCGATGATCGCGACGGGCACGTTGATCCAGAAGATCGCGCGCCACGTCCACTCGCTCAGGTAGCCGCCGGCAATCGGACCCACTGCGGTCAACCCGCCGGTGATGGCGAAGAAGATCGCCAACGCCTTGCCGCGTTCGCGCAGCTCGTAGGCGCCCACGACGATCGCGAGCGCGGCCGGGAGCATGAGCGCGGCGCCGAAGCCCTGCACCGCACGGAACACGATGAACCACGCCTCGGCCGCGTCGCCGGTGGGCGTGAGTCCGTTCATCACGGAGCCGAACGTGAAGATGACGACGCCGACGACCACCAGCTTGCGATGGCCGATGATGTCGGAGAGGCGGCCTCCGAACGCGAAGAACGCCGCGAGCGTCAGGAGGTACGCGTTCACGATCCACTGCACGCCGGTCGGTGACATCCCGAGATCACGTTGGATCTCGGGCACCGCGATGGCGACGATCGTCTGGTCGATGAACGTCATGCCGACCGCGAAGATCATCGCGGCCATCACGAGGCCACGGCCCGTCTTCGCCGTCGTGTCGGCGTTCGTCGCGTTCGACGTGGGTGTGTCGGTCATCCGCCTGCCTTCGGTCGACCTCGGGATCGTGCTACCTGGACGCGATGCTCACGCCACGCTCACGCCAGGCTCACGCCAGGCTCACGCTGGCTGGCACGCGGCGATGGAGCCCGACGGGAGCTCACCCTTCTTGGTCTCGACCGCGAACACGTACGGGCCGTCGGCCGCGTACGCGGGGCACTCGGTCTCGGCCTTCTCGGGGCAGGGCTTCATGGCGCGGGTGGAGTTCCGGGACCCGTCCTGCGCGAAGAACGCGATGTCGAGCGGGTCGTTCACGTCGGACATGGTGAAGCGCGATCCGGTCGGTCCGTCGAACACGAAGAGCATGCCGTCGTACGGCCCGAGGTCGCTCGTGTGGTCCCGCAACCCGGCGACCCGCTCCTCCTGCGTGTCGGCGACGACGAGGCGGAGGCAGTCGTCGCCGATCGCCGCGTTCACCTCGCTGAGCCCCACGAACGGCGCCTTCGCCGGCGCCGACCGCGGCAGCACCGCGGTGAGCGGGATGGCACCGGCATCGGGCGTGGGATCAGCGACCTCGTCGAGCACCTTGACCACGACGACCGACAGCGCGATCGCCCCGAGGACGATGAGCGTGATCACGACCGGCCGGCGGGACATCGCCGAGAGGTTAGGCGGGCGCGTGCTCCACGGAGCCGTACAGGCCGAGGGCCTCGCTCACGGTGTCGGCGGCGTGGTACGTCTCGCCGCTCGCAGGGAAGGAGCCGGCGCGCACGTCGTTGGCGAAGCGCTCGATGGCGCGGGCGGCGTCGCCCCCGAGGTCGGCGTAGCGCCGCACGAACTTCGGGCGCACGCGGTCTTCGAAGCCGAGGATGTCGTGGTACACGAGCACCTGGCCGTCGCAGTGGCGACCGGCACCGATGCCGATCGTGGGCACGGGCACCGAGTCGGTGACCATCCGCGCGACCGCGTCGGGCACGCACTCGAGCACGATGGCGAACACGCCGGCCTCCGCGAGGGCCACCGCGTCGTCGACGATCTCGCGGCGCCGCATCGAGGGTCTTGCCCTGCACGCGGTAGCCGCCGAGCTTGTTGATCGACTGCGGCGTGAGGCCGAGGTGCCCCATCACCGGGATCTCGGCGTCGAGGATCGCGTTGACGGCGTCGACGCGCTTGCGTCCCCCCTCGAGCTTCACCGCGGTGGCACCGGCGCGCACGAGACGGGCCGCGTTCGCGACCGTGTCCTGACGCCCGAGGTGGTAGCTCATCCACGGGAGGTCGGCGACGACGAGCGCGCGCGGCTTCGTGCGCGCGACGGCCCCGGTGTGGTGGACCATGTCGTCGACGGTGACGTGGAGCGTGTCGTCGTACCCGAGCACGACCATCGCCACCGAGTCACCGACGAGGATCATGTCGACCCCGGCGGTGTCGACCGCGCGCGCCGACGGTGCGTCGTACGCGGTGACCATCACGAGCGGTGTCCCCGAGCCCTTCCGTGCGACCACGTCGGGCGCGCCAAGTGCACGGTGAGCAGCCTGGGTACCGGCCATCTCGTTGTCCTCCACCGTCCAGGGCACCCACGGCTCCCGGCGGCAGGCGAAACCATAGCCAATGGTCGACCTCGGCGTCGACTTCGCTACTGCGCCGAGCGCGCCCGTCCGGCCCGTCGACGCGGTGAGCCGCCCTGGCCGTTGCCGTGGAGCTCTCGCCGGGTGAGGAAGTTCCACCCGCAGTCGGGGCACACCTCCACCACGTAGCGGGTGTACTCCTCGTGGGCGGCGTCGAGGCGCTCGAGCTCGCTCGGGTGGACGATGCAGCGACCGTTGGCCTGACGCAGCTGGTCGCCGTAGACGTACGAGACGAAGCGGACGTGGCGGCCCGAGCACACGGGGCAGCGGTGGTCGGCGGGGTCGCCCACGTGGCGGGCCGCCCGCAGGAGCTCGGGATGGGCGTCGCAGACGTCGAGCCGGGTGACCGTGCCGCGCTCGAGGTCCCGGAGCAGGGCCCGGCGGGCCAGCGCGTAGTCGGTGTGCTTGCGCACGGCGCCACTGTACAGGGGTCGGGCACCCTGACGGCCGGGGTTGCCGGCACCGGCGGGCGCCGGGCGGGTGCCGATCGGGTGCTGGGCGGGCCCGAGCAGGCGGGCCGGGAACTCCTGGTGTCGACCAGCCGTTCACCGTGTGTATACTCATTCCGATATATCGAAGCGATATATCGGAGCACACTGTCCCCCGCTACCCACGGACTCGAACATGTTGGACCTCGCCATCCTCGGACTGCTGAAGGAGCAACCGCTCCACGGCTACGAGCTGAAGAAGCGCCTCTCGGAGACGCTCGGCTCGCTGTGGGGCATCTCCTACGGCTCGCTGTATCCGGCCCTGCGTCGCCTCGAGCACGACGGCAGCATCGAGATCGTCGAACCCGAGACCGTGTCGGTGCCGATGCCCGCGACCGGGTCGCTCGACGGCGACCTCGCTGCCGCCCGCCTGCGGCGCCCGGCCAAGTCGACCCGGCGCACGAAGAAGGCCTACCGCCTCACCGAGCGCGGCGACGCCCGCCTCGCGGAGCTGCTCGTCGACGACGGAGGCAGTGGCGACGACGAGCGCACGTTCGCGCTGAAGCTCGCGTTCTGCGGGAACCTCGATCCCGAGTCTCGCCTCGAGGTCCTCACCCGCCGTCGCGCCGCGCTCGCCGATCGGCTGGCACGCGCCGCGGCGCACGTCACCCGGCCGCGGTGACCGCTACACGAAGTCCCTGTTCGAGCACCGCACCCAATCCACCCAGCGCGACCTCGAGTGGGTCGACGCACTGATCACGGCCGAAGGCCGCCCCGAGCCCATCGGGCCCGACGCACCCGTCGAGCCGATCAACCCTCCCCAGATCGAAGGAGCCCCTGCATCATGAGTGGTCGCATCCGCGTCGCCATCGCCGGAGTCGGGAACTGCGCGAGCAGCCTCGTCCAGGGCGTCGAGTACTACCGCAACGCCGACCCCACCGAGGACGTGCCGGGCCTCATGCACGTCGTCCTCGGCGACTACCACGTGGGCGACGTCGACTTCGTCGCCGCGTTCGACGTCGACGCCGCCAAGGTCGGACTCGACCTGGGCAAGGCGATCTCCGCCGGCCAGAACAACACCATCAAGTTCGCCAACGTCGGCCAGCTCGAGGTCGAGGTGCAGCGAGCCCCGACCTTCGACGGTCTCGGCAAGTACTACCGGGAGACGATCGAGGAGTCGCCCGCGGCGCCCGTCGACGTGGCCCAGGTGCTGCGCGACACGAAGGCCGAAGTGCTCGTCAGCTACCTCCCCGTCGGCTCCGAGGAGGCGCAGCGCTTCTACGCCCAGGCCTGCCTCGACGCAGGCGTCGCGTTCGTGAACGCGATCCCGGTGTTCATCGCCAGCGACCCCGAGTGGGCCGCGAAGTTCGAGGCCGCGAACATCCCGATCGTCGGCGACGACATCAAGAGCCAGGTGGGCGCCACCATCACCCACCGGATGCTCGCCCGGCTGTTCGAGGACCGCGGCACCTCCATCGACCGCACCTATCAGCTGAACTTCGGCGGCAACATGGACTTCAAGAACATGTTGGAGCGCACCCGGCTCGAGTCGAAGAAGATCTCCAAGACGCAGTCGGTCACCAGCCAGATCGAGCAGGGCATCGAGAGCGACAACGTGCACATCGGCCCGTCCGACCACGTCCCGTGGCTCGACGACCGGAAGTGGGCGTACATCCGGCTCGAGGGTCGCAACTTCGGCGACGTCCCGCTCAACATCGAGCTCAAGCTCGAGGTGTGGGACTCCCCCAACTCGGCCGGCGTCATCATCGACGCGGTGCGCTGCTGCAAGATCGCGCTCGACCGCGGGATCGGCGGGCCGCTCGCCGGCGCGTCGGCGTACTTCATGAAGTCGCCCGCGGTGCAGTACCACGACGACGAGGCCCGCGAGATGGTGGAGAAGTTCGCCAACGGCGAGTGACTCCCTCGTGTCGCGTGACCGCTGCGCGATGATCACGGCGTGAACACCAGCCGGACCGACGGTCCGACCGATCAGGAGCTACGGCTCCTCGGTGATCTGCGCGGCAAGCGCGTGCTCGATCTGGGCTGTGGCACCGGCGCCGCCGCGATCGCGTTCGCGCAACAGGGCGCGATCGTCATCGCACTCGACGCCACCGACGCGCGCCTCGCTCGCGCCCGGGCGCGTGCCGAGGAGGCGGAGGTGAAGGTGGAATGGCGCGTCGGCGATCTCGCCGACCTCGCGTTCCTCCGGGCCGAGTCGATCGACGCCGCGTTCAGCGAGTCGTCCGTCGCCGAGGTCGACGACGCGTCCCGCCTCTTCCGTCAGGTCCAACGGGTGCTCAAGCCCAACGCCGCGTTCGTCTTCTCGTACGCGCATCCGATGTCGTTGTGCGTCGACGCCAACGGCGTGGTGACGCGCTCCTACTTCGATCCGGGCCCGATCGACGTGGCGCGAGACGGTGATGCCGCCCGCATCCACGTGCGCGACGTCGGCGACGTCTTCACCGAGCTCGGGCGGGCCGGCTTCCGTGTCGACACCATCCTCGAGCCCCGTCCGGCCGCGCCCGGTGCCCGGGTGCCCGACATCATCGTGTGGCGCGCCCGCAAAGAAGGCGCCTGACCCGAAGACGCATCGGTCGTCACTGCCGCGCCGCCGCCCAGGCGTCGAGGCGGGCGAACGCCTCCTCGTCGCTCATCGGTCCCTCGTCGAGGCGCGCCTCCAGGAGGAAGTCGAGCGCCTCACCGACGACCCGTCCGGGCGCCACGCCCAGGTGCTCCATGACCTGCCGGCCGTCGAGCGGCGGTCGGATCGCGTCGAGCTCCTCCTGCTCGCGCAGCTCGGCGATGCGGCGCTCGAGCTCGTCCATGCGCCGCTGCAGCGCCCGCGCCCGGTTCTGGTTGCGCGTCGTGCAGTCGCAGCGCTGCAGGTGGTTGAGCTGGTCGAGGAGATCGCCGGCATCGCGCACGTAGCGACGCACCGCCTTGTCCGTCCACCCCATGGCGTAGGTGTGGATGCGCAGGTGGAGGTACACCAGCTTCACGACCGCGTCGACGATGTCGTTCGGGTACTTCAGCGCGCGCATCCGCTCCTCGGTCATGCGCGCGCCGACCACCTCGTGGTGGTGGAAGCTCACACCGCCGTTGGCGAACGAGCGGGTCTTGGGCTTGCCGACGTCGTGGAACAGCGCGGCCAGGCGCACCACCAGCTCGGGCCGCGTGTTGCGCACCACGGCGATCGTGTGCGCGAGCACGTCCTTGTGGGTGTGGATGGGGTCCTGCTCGAGGCGCATGCGGTTGAGCTCGGGCAGGAACTCGTCGCCGAGCTGGGTCTCGGCGAGGAACCACAGGCCCGCGGAGGGGTCGTCGACCAGCAGGAGCTTCGAGAGCTCGTCGCGGATGCGCTCCGCGCTCACGATCTCGAGCCGGTGGCGCAATTCGACCACTGCGGCGACGAGCGCGGGATCGGGTTCGAGGTCGAACTGCGCGACGAAGCGCGCCGCACGGAGCATCCGCAGCGGGTCGTCGAGGAACGAGACCTCGGGTGCGAGCGGGGTGCGCAGGCGACGCGCCGCCAGGTCGACCGACCCGCCGAACGGGTCGACCAGCACCGGGTCGGGCAGGCGCAGTGCCATCGCGTTCACCGTGAAGTCACGCCGCGAGAGGTCGGTCTCGATGTCGTCGGAGTAGACGACCTCGGGCTTGCGGCTCTCGGCCCGGTAGACCTCGGCGCGGAACGTGGTGATCTCGAGCACCGTGTCGTCCTTGCGGCACCCGACCGTGCCGAAGCGCTGTCCCTGGAGCCAGACCGCATCGGCCCACGGTCGTACGAGACGTTCGACGACGTCGGGGCGCGGCGTCGGTGGTGACGTCGACGTCGGGAACCTCGCCGTCGCGCGGCGTGCGATCGAGGAACGCGTCGCGCACGCTCCCGCCGACCAAGTAGCACTCGTGGCCGGCGTCGGCGAGCAGGCGCGCGAGCTGTTGCACCGGCGACGACGCGTCGAGCAGCGGGGCCAAGCGGGGCGGGAACAGGGACATCGCCTCCATTCTCGTCCGCATCGGCGCGCCAGCGCGAACCACTTGTCCGTCTGCGCCATCCCGGATCACCAGCGCGCGCTCCGCTACCGTCGCCCCGTGGACGCTGCACCCACCTGTTCGCGGCTGGGCTGCGACGCACTCGCGACCACGGTGTTCGCGTTCGACGCCCGCGAGTGCCTGGTGTGGCTCGATCCGCTCGGCGACGGCGGGCGCGGCGCCGGGGTGCTCTGCGGACTGCACGCGGATCGCATGTCGCCGCCCCGAGGGTGGAACCTGCTCGACCGCCGCGGCGTGGAGTCGCGCCTCTGGCTCGGGCGCGCGAATGCCGTGGCAGCCGCCGCACCGGTGACCTCGCGTCGGCGGGAGCGCGCGCCCCGCACCCGTCCCTGCGCGCCCGCCGGACCGCGCCTGCCGTTCGAGACGACACTGCGCGAGCCGGTGCGCGAGCCCGATCCTCCGGTGCGGGCACCCGAGCCGATCCGAGCGCCCTGGTCGCCGCACGACCGTCCGGGCCCGGAGTTCGACCACGTGCTCGACGCCCGCACCCCGCTGCTCGCCCGCGCGTTCGAGTCGGCGCGTCCGCTCGACGAGCCCGAGTAGCTCAGCCCGCCGCGGGCGCGACGGCCGCGGGAGGTTCGGCGGCGGGCGGCGAGGGTTCGATCACCGCCCGTTCGCGTTCGAGGTCGGCGCGATCGAGGGCGAAGCGCATCTCGCCCGGCACGGTCGCGTGCGCGACCGCATCGGCGCGCTCCACCAGGCCGTTGCGGTAGAGCTGCACCAGGCTCTGGTCGAAGGTCTGCATGCCGTAGAGCTCGCCGACCGTCATCTCCTGTTCGAGCTCCGCGAGGCGGTCTTCTTCGATGCGCTCGCGCACGCGTGCGTTCACCACGAGGATCTCCACCGCGGCGGCCCGACCACGGCCACCGGCCCGCGGGAGCAGTCGCTGCGACACCACGCCGCGCAACGTCGCCGCGAGCGTCGACCGCGGCCTGACGCTGGCGGTGCGGTGGGAAGAGCTCCACGAACCGGTCGATGCTGTCGGTCGCAGTGACGGTCGACATCGCCGCGATCACCAGGTGGCCGATCTCCGCGGCCTGGAGCACCGCGCCCCCCGCGGCATCGTCGGTCAGTTGGCCGAGGACGAGCACGTCCGGGTCCTGACGCAGCGCGTGCTCGAGTCCCGAGACGGCGGAGGGTGTGTCGGCACCCACCTCACGCTGGTCGACGATCGAGCGCTTGTCGGCGTGGAGCACCTCGACCGGGTCCTCGATGGTGACGATGTGACCCTCGCGGTGCTGGTTCACGTGGTCGACCATCGCCGCGATGGTGGCGGTCTTGCCCGCGCCGGCGAGGCCGGTGACCAGCACCAGACCGTGTTGCTCGCGTGCGAGGTCGGCGACGGTCGCGGGGAGCCCGAGCGCCTCGAAGCTCGGGATGCCGGGCAGGACCCGGCGGAGCACCATGCCCACGTACCCGCGCTGGCGGAACGCGCTCACCCGGAAGCGGCCGAGCCCGGCGATCCCGTACATGAAGTCACATTCGTTCTCGGTGGCGAACCGCTCGGCCCGCGCCCGCGGGATCACCGCCGCCGCGAGCCGCTCGGTGTCGTCGGGCTCGACGGTGTCGAACGGGCCCTCCCGGAGGCGGCCGTCGACGCGCAGGCGAGGGCGTGAGCTGACCTTCAGGTGGACGTCCGACGCCCCCTGTTCGACCGCGAATCGCAGCAATCCGTCCAGGTCCAGCACGTTGCCTCCAGGGAGCGGTATCGGCCACCGGCGGCGGCTCCTGTAGGGACGGCGGGCGTCCGGGGACTCATCTACGCTCCCGCCCATGGCCCCGAGCACCGCCCCGAACCCGACCCCGCTTCGGCCCGATCCGATGCGGGTCGTGCAGTGGACGACCGGCAACGTCGGTCGCCGCTCGGTGATCGCCATCACGGCCAACCCCGGCCTCGAGCTGGTCGGGTGCTTCGCCTGGGGTGCCGACAAGGTGGGACGCGACGTCGGCGAGCTCTGCGGCATCGACCCGCTCGGCGTGACCGCCACCGACGACGTCGATGCCCTCTTCGCTCTCCGGCCCGACTGCATCGTCTACAACCCGAAGTGGCCCGCCGTCGACGAGATGGTGCGGATCCTCGAAGCGGGCGTCAACGTCGTCAGCACCGCTGCGTTCATCACCGGTCACTCCCTCGGCGAGGGCCGCGACCGGCTGATCGCCGCGTGCGAGCGCGGGGGCGTGTCGATCTTCGGCAGCGGGATCAACCCCGGGTTCGCCAACATGCTGGCGATCCTCGCGGGCGGGATCTGCGACCGGGTCGACTCGGTGACGATGCTCGAGTCGGCCGACTCCACCGGTTACGACTCCCCCGAGACCGAGATCAAGGTGGGCTTCGGCAGGCCCATCGACGATCCCGCGCTGCCCGAGATGGCGCAGGACGGGACCGCGGTGTTCGAGGACGCGGTGCGGCTGGTGGCCGGAGGGCTCGGCATCGAGCTGACCGACGTGCGCTGCGTCGCCGAGTTCGCGGCCGCGCCCGCCGACGTCGTCATGAAGTCGTGGACGATCGAGCAGGGGTGCGTCGCCGGCGTCAGCGCGAGCTGGCAGGGCTGGGTGGGCGACCGCAAGGTCGTCGACATGCGGGTGCGTTGGCGCAAAGGTCCGTCGTTGGAGCCCGATTGGGAGGTCGGCGAGGGCTACCTGGTCGAGATCCAGGGACAGCCGGCGGTGCGTCTGAAGATGGAGATCTTCCCGCCGCCCGACTTCGTCGCCAAGACGTTCGACGACTTCATGGTGCTGGGGATGATCATGACCGCCATGCCCGCCATCGACGCCATCCCCGCGGTGTGCGCGGCGGCGCCGGGCATCGTGACGTACCTCGACCTGCCGTTGATCACGCCGCGCGGCTTCGTGCCCGCGAGCTGACGCCTGGTCCGCGACCCGACCGGCCTGCCAGGGCGTCGACCCCGTCAGACCATTACCCTGCTTCTGTGCGGCAGCAGACCCTTCGCTTCGGCGACGGCTGGGCGCGCATCGCCCCGTGGCGGGGAGGCGGTGGGGCGGCCCACCTCGTCGTCAGCCCCGACGCGACCGTGTCGTCGACCGTCGTGCGACGGTGCGTCGAGAAGGCGCGCGCGTCCGGCTACGACTCGGTGCTCACCAGCGCGGTCAGCCCGCACGAGTCCGAAGCGTTCGTCGACGCCGGGTTCTCGGTGCAGGAACGGCTGCACCTGCTCGCCCTCGACCTCGACCTCGACCAGGCTCCCGCACCGCCGTCGATCCCGCTGAGCAAGGCCTCGCGTCGCGACCGGCCGGCGGTGCTCGAGCTCGACGATCTCTCGTTCGACGAGTTCTGGCGCCTCGGTTCGGTCGGTTTGAAGGACGCGCTCGACGCGACGCCGGCGTCACGCTTCCGCGTCGGTCGTGACGGCGACCGCGTGCTTGCGTACGCGATCACGGGCATCGCCGGCCCCTTCGGCTACCTGCAACGGATCGCAGTGCACCCCGACGTGCGGCGTCTGGGATGGGGCAACGGCCTCGTCGCCGACGCGCTCGACCTGGATCTGGCGCCACGGGGGCACCCGGGCGTACGTCAACACCCAACTCGAGAACTCACGCGCGCTCGCGCTGTACCAGTCGTTCGGGTTCGAGATCCTCCCGGCCGGCCTGTGCGTGCTCGGCCGCTCGTTGTGACCCGGCGTTCCCGTCTCTTCGCGGCCCTGTGCGCGGCCCTGTGCGCGGTCGCGTGCGTGGTCGCGGGCGCGGCCGTCGCCTCGGTCGACGTCGCGATCCACGCCGTGCCCGCGGCGGCGCAGAGCAGCGCGCCCACGTTCTCGCTCGCCCAACAAAGCGCATGGATCGCACCCGGTGCCGGATTCGTCATGGTCCTCGACGCGACCGACGTGCCTCCCGGCGCGCAGGTCGCGCTGACGGTGCACGACGCGCTGCAGTCGCGCACCGCGTTCGACGCGAGCATCGACGGCGACAACCTCCCCCCGACCCACGACCGGCAGACGTTCGCCTTCGACCAGCTCGTGGTCGACCCGGCAACCGGGAAACGGCTGCTCGCGTACCCGACCAGGGCACTCGGCGACAACGGCGTGTTCCCGCTCGAGGTCGACCTCCGCAGCGCCACCGACGAGTCGCTCGCGCACTTCGTGACCCACGTGGTCGTGGCCCCGGTCGGTGCCGACGGCGCGCTGACCATCGGCCAGCCGCTCAACCTCGCGTGGGTGTGGCCGCTGCAGGCCGAGCCCGCGTACCTCGAGGTCGCCGGCATCGCGCCGATCAACCCGACGACGCTCGCAGGACCTGGAGCCGAGCGGACGGCTCGGGCGTCAGGCCACCCAGCTGGCGGCGAACCCCGACGTGCCGCTCACGCTGGCCCCGAGCCCCGAGACCCTCGACGCGTGGAGCTCGCTGGCGACGAAGTTCCCCGAGCTCGCGCCAGGTCCGACGGCCATCCGTTCGACGCTCCCCCGCAACCAGGTGCTGGCCGGACCCTTCGTGCCGCTCGACCTCCCGTCGCTCGAACGCGGCGGCCTCGCGGGCGTGGCCACCATCAACAGCGCCACCCGACCGAGCGAGCTCTCGCGTGGCGTCGCGACCCTCGAGAGCTTCTTCAACACCCACGTCGACCCGAGCACCACGCTGCCCGGACCGCTCGACGCGTCGGCGCTCTCCACCCTGCAGAGCGCAAGCGTGCGTCAGCTCGTCGTCGAGGGCACCGCGCTCGACACCGGTCGTCGAGAAGTTCACTCCGGCGCACCCGTACAAGGTGCAGACGGTGGCGGGCGACGATTCGAGCGCGGCCACGGTCATCGCCACCGACACCGGGCTCGAGCAGTTCCTCACCGGCGACGCGCCGCCGGCCCTGCGCGCCGCGCACCTCCTGGCCGGGCTCGCACTCGTCGCCGGCGAGCAGCCGAGCCTCCCGCGCGGCATCGCCATCGCCAACCCCGCCGCCTGGGACGCCAACGACGCGTTCGTCACCGCGGTCCTCGCCGGGTTGCGCGGGAACCCCCTCGTGCGCCCGACGACCGTGCAAGGGTTCCTGCAGACCGTGCCGGTGGCGACCGTCGACGACCAGCCCGATGGACCGCCCGTGGTTCGCCAGCTCGCGACCTACGCACCGCCGCTCCCCCCGGTCACGGCCGCGCAATACGCCCGCGGCGTGAAGAACCGCGACGCGGTCGCGGCGGTGGTGCCGGCCAACGATCCACGCGTCGCCAGTGCCGATCGCGCACTGGCCTCGTCCATGGCGTCGGCGTGGTCGACGCCCGCCGGCCGCGGCGCCGCGCGCCATCTCCTCCGCTCGATCCGCACCTCGGTCGACGCGTACGTCAACCAGGTCGAGGTGCAACCGCCGAGCACCGTCACCATCACGTCGAGCAAGGCCGAGATCCCGATCAGCTTCAAGAACAACGGGAACAGCTGGTCACGGTCCACGTCCGGCTCGACAGCGACCGCCTGCTCTTCCCCGACGGCGCCGAGCAGAACATCGACCTCGCGCCGAAGCACAACACGACGGTGCGAGTCGCGGTCGAGACGCGCGGCTCGGGCACCAGCCCGGTGCTGATGACCGTCACGACTCCGGGTGGCCTGCAGATCGGCGACCAGACGACGATCAAGGTCCGCTCGACCTTCGTGAGCGGTGTGGGAGTCTTCCTGACCGTGGGTGCGGTCGTGTTCCTCGCGATCTGGTGGGGCTGGGACATCCACCGTCGACGCAAGAAGCGCGCGCGCGAACAGCACCCCACCTACCGGCTGGCGCCGCCCTCCGGGCACCCCGCGTGACCAAACGCCCCCGGCCCGCATACGTCGCCAGAAAGGAAGCCGAGGAGCAGGCCGCCGAGGAGGACGGGCCCGGTACCTCGCCGCGGAGGCGCACACGCTCGACGACCCCGGTGTCGTCGAGCCGGGGTCGAACCCCACCGAGTCGGAGACCTCGCTCGTCCGGTCGAGCGCGCTGGTCGCGGCCGGCACGATGCTCTCCCGGGTCACCGGGTTCGCGCGCATCGCGGCCATCGCGTACGCGCTGGGTGCGTCGACGCTCGCGGGCACCTACAGCTACGCCAACGAGGCGCCCAACATCGTCTACGAGCTGCTGCTCGGTGGCGTGCTCACCGCCACCCTCGTCCCGCTGTTCGTGCGGTACCACGAGTCCCACGACGACGACGCGCCGAGCGCGATCTTCACCGTCGCCATCGCCGCGCTGGCCGGGATCACGCTGATCGGTGTCGTCGCCGCGCCCTGGATCGTCGAGCTGTACACGCTCAACGTGAAGGGCCGAACCTGGCCGAGCAGCAGGAGCTCGCCACCGACGCTCCTCCGACTGCTCATGCCGCAGATGCTCTTCTACGGCATCGCCACGCTCGCCACCGCGATGCTCGAACGCGCGCCGACGGTTCCTGGCCGCGGCGTTCGCGCCGGTGCTCAACAACATCGTCGCCGTCGCGGTGTTCCTCATGCTCCCGCGCCTCGCCGACGGATCGCTGACGGTGCACAACGTCCTCAACGACGACACCCTGGTCCTCCTCCTCGGGCTGGGCACGACGGCGGGCGTCGTGGTGATGGCGCTCGCGCTCGCTCCCGCCGATCGCGCGCCTGCACACGCACCTGCGCTTCCTCCCGAACTGGCGCCATCCCGCGGTGCGCCTGATGCTGCGGCTCTCCGGATGGACGGTCGGGTACGTCATCGCCAACCAGATCGCGCTGCTGGTCGTGACGATCCTGGCCAACGGCACCGACGGCGGGCCGTTCATCTACATCAGCGCGTACGCGTTCTTCCAGCTTCCGCACGGCTTGTTCGCGGTGTCGTTGATGACCACGTTCACACCCGAGATGGCCAGCGCCGGCGACGCGCAACGACATGCCCTCGCTGCGCATGCAGGTCTCGCGTGGCATCCGCCTGGCCGCGCTCGTCGTGGTGCCCGCGTCGGCGATGTACATCGCGCTGGCCCGCCCGATCATCGTCGCGCTGCTGCAGCGGGGCTCCTTCGACGCCGAGCGACGCCGCCGCAGTGTCCGACACCCTCGTCGCGTTCTCGATCGGTCTGCTCCCCTTCTCGATGTACCTCTTCGCGCTGCGCGCGTTCTCACGCGCGCCACGACACGTACACACCGTTCTGGATCAACTGCATCGAGAACGGCGATGAACATCGCGCTCGCGTTCCCGCTCTACGCGTGGCTCGGCATCCCCGGCCTCGCGCTCGCGTTCGCGCTCTCCTACTTCGTCGCCGCGGCCCTCACGCTCGCGGTGCTCCGCATCCGCATCGGCGGGATCGACGGCGCGCAGCTCGCCTCGTCGCTCACCCGCATCGTCGCCGCGGGCGTCGTGGTGGGCGGGGTGAGCTGGGCCGTCGGCGAGCTGATCGGCTGGTCCAGCTTCGGCCAGGCGGTCCTGGCGGTCGTGGTCGCGGCGGCGATCGGCGGCGTCGTGTACCTCGGCCTGCTGGTCGTGCTGCACGTCGAGGAGCGGTCGGCGGTGCGTGCCCTCGTGCCCGCCCGGCTGCGAGTGCGCCGATGAACCGTGCAACGATCAGGGCGACGACGACGAACGACGACGCAACACAGGAGCAACACGCGTGAGCATCCGGGTGGTCACCGACAGCAGCTGCGACCTGCCCCAGTCGCTCGTCGACGCGTTGCGCATCGAGATCGTCCCACTCACCATCCGCTTCGGCGACGAGGAGCTGGTCGACCGCGAGGAGCTGAGCACCGACGAGTTCTGGCAGCGGCTCGAGCAGTCCAAGCTGCTCCCGGAGACGGCGGCGCCGTCGGCGGGCGCGTTCGAGGCCAAGTTCCGGGAGCTCCTGGCGCGCGGCGCCACCGGCATCGTGTGCATCAACCTGTCGTCGCACCTCTCGGCGACGATGCAGGCCGCGCAGGTCGCGGCCGCGGCCGTCGCCAACGACATCCCGGTGCAGGTCATCGACTCGCAGAGCGCGTCGATGGGTCTCGGCAACCTCTGCCTCACCGCGGCGCGTCGCGCCGCCGACGGCGACTCGCTCGAGTCGATCGTGCACGAGGTGGTCGACCGCCGGGACCGCACGAAGCTCTTCGCGACCCTCGACACGCTCGAGTTCCTGAAGCGCGGTGGACGGGTCGGCAACGCCCGCGCGCTGCTCGGCACCGTGCTGTCGATCAAGCCCGTCGTGGAGCTGCGCGGCGGCATCGTCGAGGAGGCGGGCAAGGTGCGGACCCGCTCGAAGGCCCTCAAGCTGCTCGCGGCGAAGGCGGCGGAGGGCAAGATCGAGCACCTCGCGGTGCTCCACGGCAACGCGCCCGACCTCGACGAGCTCCTCGTGCTGCTGGAGCCCGTCTTCCCCCGCGACGACATCATCACCGGAGTGGTCGGACCGGTCATCGGGACCCACGCCGGACCCCGCGTCATCGGAGTGACGTTCCAGGTGGTCCGCTGACGACAACAATGCTGCCGTGGAGTTGACCAGCCCCGGCCGCGTTCTCGGCGGCCGCTACCGGCTCGTGTCCCCCATCGCGCGTGGTGGCATGGCCACCGTGTGGGTGGCCGACGACCCGGTGCTCTCGCGCCGGGTGGCGGTCAAGATCCTGCGCGAGGACCTCGCCGCCGACGAGGGCACCCGGGCCCGGTTCCGCCACGAGGCGATCGCGGCGGCCCGGCTCTCGCACCCCAACATCGTGTCCACCTACGACACCGGCGACGACGACGGCATCGCCTACATCGTGATGGAGCTGGTCGACGGCCCGACCCTGCGTCACCTCATCGACCAGCAGGGCGGTCTGCCCGTGGCCGACGTGATCCGCATCGGCAAGCAGGTGGCCGACGCCCTCGACGCCGCCCACCGGGCCGGGTCTGGTGCACCGCGACGTGAAGCCGGCCAACGTGCTCGTGCCGGTCGGCGGGACCGGTGAAGGTCACCGACTTCGGCATCGCCAAGGCGGCCGGGGCCGACGACCTCACCCGCACCGGCACCGTGATGGGCACCGCCCGCTACCTCGCCCCCGAGCAGGTGAACGGGCGGCCCACCGACCCCCGCACCGACGTGTACGCGCTCGGGCTGCTCATCTACGAGGCGCTGACCGGTCATCCGCCGTTCGGCGGCGACACCGAGATCGCCACCGCCATGGCCCGGCTCACCACGTCCGCGCCCGCGGTGCGCGCCGAGCGGCCCGAGGTCTCGCAGGCGCTCGACGACGTCATCCACCGGTGCCTGGCCCGCCAGCCGTCGGCGCGCTTCGGTTCCGCCGCCGCGGTGCGCGACGCCCTCGATCGGGCCCGCCTCGATCCCACCGGCGCCATCCCGCGCCCCGTCGTCGGTCCCGGCGCGGCCGGCGCAACGGGCGCGACGGGTGCGACGGGTGCGGTCGTGGCACCGGGCGGCGGTGACGCGCCCACCGGCCCCACCCACCCGCAGCCGGTCCCGGTACCGGTGGCGCCGACCCCACCGTCGTCGGCGCCGGCGCCGGCTCACGTGGCTGTGGGTGCTGCTGGTCGTGCTCCTCGCGATCGGTGGCGGCGTGGCCGCCTTCCTGCTCGTGAACGACAGCTCCGGTTCCGGCATCGGCTCCGGCAACGGCGCCGTCGTCAGAACCTCCGGCCACTGAAGCCACGATCAGCGCGGTCACCCCTTCGATCCGCTCGGTGACGGCAAGACGGAGGATCCCGACCACGTCGACCTGGTGCACGACGGCGACACGGCCACGTTCTGGTCCACCGAGCAGTACGACCAGCTTCCCCGACGGTCGAAAGGACGGCGTGGGCTCGCGCTGTCGCTCGACGGCGAGTTCGACGTGTCGAAGGTGATCGGTCGACACGCAACCAGGACCGGATGGGGCGCGTCGATCTACGTGAGCGACCAGCCAGTCGAGCAGCCTCGAACTCGCTCGTCCGACTGGGGTCCCGGTGCGAGCCAAGGGCGTCGGACCTGCCGCGGTACGCACGACGTTCGAGTTCGACGGCGTGAAGGGCCAGTCGGTGCTGCTGTGGCTCACCCAGCTCCCCACCGGTCAGAACAACAGCGGCGAGACCAAGCACTTCGTCGACGTGGCCGAGGTGAAGGTTGCGTGACGAGGACGACAGCGCTCTCGTCGCCCGGGCCGTCGCCGGCGACCGGCGGGCGCTCGAGGTCCTGCTCGACCGCCACGCCGACCGCATCCACGCGGTGTGTCGCCGCATCGTCGCCCATCGCGAGGACGCGCTCGACGCCACCCAGGAGGCGATGATCGCGATCGCACGCGGCATCACCCGCTTCGACGGGCGCGCCGCGTTCACCACCTGGTGCTACCGGATCGCCACCAACGCGGCGATCGACGAGCTCCGCCGCACCCGCCGGCGACCGGTCCCGGCCCACCCCGACGCACCGGAGCCGGTGTCGACCGCGTCCGGACCCGCCGACGTCGCGGCCGCCCGGGTCGACGTCGACGCCGCACTCCAGCACGTCCCGGAAGAGTTCCGGGTGGCGGTGGTGCTGCGCGACCTCTGCGACCTCGACTACGCGGAGATCGCCGAGGTGCTCGACGTCCCGCCGGGCACCGTGCGGTCCCGCATCTCGCGAGGCCGCGCGATCCTCGTGGAACGGCTGGGCTCCGACACCGATCACACCGGCGACACGGCCGGGAACCCGGTGCCCGCCTCCGAACGTCAGAACGACGATGGCTGACGACGAGCGCGACCCGCGGACTCGCGGCGCGGCTCGCCAGGTGGAGCCGCTCGACGAAGTGACCCGGCGCCGCCTGGTGGCAACCGCGCTGCGCGAATCCGAGGCGACGGCGGCGGCCCCCGCCGCGGTCGTCGCCGCGCCTGGCAATGGGTCGCCGCCGCCGCCGCGATCGTCGTGCTCGTGGTCGGCGGCCTCGCGCTGCTCACCGCCGGTGGGGGTCACGACGAACCGCAGGCGAGTCGCGATCGATCGATCGCGACTGCACCGGAAGGGCTGAAGGTCGCGCCCGACGTGGGTGACTTCGGCGATCTCGACCAGGCGGCGAACCTCGACCGGCTCCGCGGCGCATTGGACAGCAGCTCGCTCGCATCCGCGGCGCCGAGCGCCGAAGCGTCCACTCCGTCGGCTGCCGGCGACGCGGCCGGCTCGACCAGCGATGCGGATGCCGCCGAGCGTTCGCTCGACCTCTGCGCCAGCAGCTTCCCGGGCGGGACGGTCCTCGCCCTCGGATCGGGGACCATCGACGGCCGCACCGCGACCGTCTTCCTCGTGCAGCAGGCCGACGGCTCCCGTTCGCTCGAGGCCGTCCTCGACGATCCGTGCGAGACGCGCCACCTCTCCTGACGCTCCCTCCTGCCTTCAGCTGATCGCGGAACCGTTCGGGTACGCTCCGTCATCCGCGTCAACCGGCCCGCGACCAAGGGAGGGCACCGTGGCGGACTGGACCTCCGATGCGGTCGACACGATCGAGAACGTCGTCGCCACCGTCCGCGACAAGACGGTCGTGCCCGCGCAGAAGGCCACGAAGGCCGTCGTCTTCGGACTGCTCGTCGCCTTCTTCGTGCTCACGGCGCTGCTGATGCTCGCCATCGCGCTGTTCCGCGTGCTGGTGGTGCTCACCGGTGAGGTGTGGGCGGCCTATCTGATCCTCGGTGGAATCTTCGTGATCGCAGGAGCGTTCGTGTGGACGCTGCGCGCATCACGAAAGACCGAGGACACGAATGCCTGACATCCACGAGCTCGTCATCGTCGGCTCCGGACCCGCCGGTCTCACCGCCGCGGTCTACGCCGGTCGGGCCAACCTCGCGCCGATCGTCATCGAGGGCATCGGCGCCGGCGGGCAGCTCATGCTCACCACCGACGTCGAGAACTACCCCGGCTTCCCCGACGGCATCCTCGGGCCCGAGCTCATGATGAAGTTCCGCGAGCAGGCCGAGCGCTTCGGCGCCGAGTTCGTCACCGCCGACGCCGACCGCGTGGAGCTCACGCCCGGCGGCCCGCACGGCGTGTGGGTGGGCGACCGCGAGTTCCGGGGCCGCTCGATGATCATCACCACCGGCGCCAAGGCCCGCATGCTGGGCCTCCCCTCCGAGCAGGCGTTGCTCGGGCACGGCGTGTCGACCTGCGCCACGTGCGACGGCTTCTTCTTCCGCGAGAAGCCGATCGCGGTCGTCGGTGGCGGCGACTCCGCGATCGAGGAGGCGATCTTCCTCACCAAGTTCGCGACGACCGTGTCGCTCATCCACCGTCGCGACGAGCTGCGGGCGTCGAAGATCATGCAGGACCGCGCGTTCGCCAACCCGAAGATCGAGTTCGTGTGGAACTCGGAGGTCACCGACGTGATGGGCAGCGGCTCGGTGGAGGCGCTGCGCCTGCGCGACACCGTCACCGGCGTCGAGTCCGACCTCGAGGTGAACGGCCTCTTCGTCGCCATCGGCCACGACCCGAACACGGCGCTGTTCCGCGGCCAACTCGAGCTCGACGAGAACGGCTACATCATCACCGACGCCGACTCCACCCGCACCTCGGTGGAGGGCGTGTTCGCGGCGGGCGACGTCCAGGACCACGTCTTCCGCCAGGCGATCACCGCGTCCGGATCGGGCTGCATGGCCGCCATCGAGGCCGAGCGCTGGCTCGGCGAGCACGAACACGCGAGCTGACGTCACCGCAGATACCCGACCGTCGACGCTGGGGAATGCGCCCCGCGACCGGGGCGTTGTGGCCAGAACCCGGTCGGTACACTCGACCGACCTCAGGAAAGGACCCACCCAAGTGGCCGACGAAATCCTCACCCTCTCCGATGCGACGTTCGACGAGACCATCGCCGGCGCCGACACGCCCGTGCTCGTCGACTTCTGGGCCGAGTGGTGCGGTCCCTGCAAGATGATCGCCCCCACGCTGGCCGAGATCGCCAGCGAGCAGAAGGGCAAGCTCGCCATCGGCAAGCTCAACGTCGACGACAACCCCGACACCGCTCGGCGCTTCGACGTGATGAGCATCCCCACGCTGCTGGTGTTCAAGGACGGGCAGCAGGTGAAGCGCCTCGTCGGCGCCAAGGGCAAGGGCCAGCTGCTCCAGGACCTCGCCGAGTTCATCGCTTGAGCGAACCGGCCGTGCTCCGGCCGGGCAGCCGCGGCGAGGCGGTGCGCGACCTGCAGGTCCGCCTCGGCGTGCTGGGTCACGAGATCCCGGTAGCCGAAGCCGGTGAGTACGGACCGGCCACGGAGTCGGTGGTGCGCTCGTTCCAAGAGGCGCGCGGGCTCCGGGTCGACGGGATCTGCGGGCCGCAGACCTGGTCGGCGCGTGGTCGAGAGCGGGTACCGCCTCGGTGACCGCCTCCTCTACCGGCGGCGGCCCATGCTGCGGGGCGACGACGTCGCCGAGCTCCAGCGGCGGCTGAACGGGCTCGGCTTCGACGCCGGGCGCGAGGACGGCATCCTCGGCGATGACACCACCCGCGCGCTGATCGAGTTCCAGCGCAACATGAACCTGCCCACCGACGGGATGTGCGGCACCGCCACCCTCGCCGTGCTGGAGCGGGTCGGCGGTCTCGCAGCCGGCTCGGTCGCCAGCGTGCGCGAGCGGGAGACGCTGCGCCGAGGCCCGCACCGGCTCGAGGGCCGGCGGGTGTTCGTCGCTGCCGCGCCCGGGTTCGAGACGCTCGCGAACCTGGTGGTGAGAGGCCTGGTGGAGCTGGGGGCGGGTGCCGCGCTCGACGCCACCGGGCGCCGACGATCCGGTGCTGGCCGCCGAGGCCAACCGCTACGCCGCCGACCTGTTCCTCGCCTTCCGCGCCGGTGATGCGTCCGGCTGCCGTTGCAGCTACTACGAATCGGGGCGGTTCCGGTCCGAGGCCGGTCACGCGGTCGCCGACGCGGTGAGCCGGGAGCTCGCCCCGATCCTCGGCGGGGAGCCCTGCGCCTTGGGCCGCACCTACGCGGTCCTCCGCGAGACCCGCATGGCCGCGGTGATCTGCGAGCCGGTCGCGGCCGAGGACGTCGGCGGCATGCGCACGCTCGTCCGGCACGGGGCCGAGGTGGCGCAGGCAGTCGTGCTCGGGGTCCGGCGCGGCGTCGAACAGCCGCCCGCCGAACCCTCCAGTTGAGCTATAGTTGCGTGCGCAAGGATCTCAGTCGGTGCCGTCGGTGATGCGCCGGTAGATCCGTTCGAGGTCCTCGAGGGTCGAGAACTCGACCACGACCTTGCCGCGCGACGCCCCCATCGAGATCGTCACCCGGGTCTCGAGGTGGTCACCCAGGAGCTCCTCCAGTTCGACCAACCCCGGAGCTCGCAGCTTCGGCGCGGTGGGGTTGGCGGCGGCTGCGCCCGCGCCCGGCGCGGCGGGGCCGGCGCCGTTTCCCTCGCCCTGGTGCTCGCGGACCGCCTCTTCGGTGGCGCGCACCGACAGGTCGTCGGCCACGATCTTCTTGGCCAGCTGCTCCTGGAAGGACCGGTCGGGACTCCCGAGCAGGGCTCGGGCGTGGCCCATCGAGAGCTTCCCCTGCTGCAGCGACTTCTGGATCGCAGGCGGGAGCTGCATCAGGCGGAGGGTGTTGGTCACCGTGGCGCGGCTGCGGCCGACCCGGTTCGCGACCTCGTCGTGGGTGAGTCCGAAGTCCTCGATGAGCTGCTGGTACGCGGCAGCCTCCTCGAGCGGGTTGAGGTTGTCACGGTGGACGTTCTCGACCAGCGCCTGCTCCAGCGCGGCACGCGTCGTCGGTCTCGCGGACGAGCGCCGGGATCGTCTGGAGGCCGACCCGTCGCGCCGCGCGCCACCGCCGCTCCCCCGCGATCAGCTCGTACTGACCCTCGCCGGCCGGGCGCACCAGCACCGGCTGGAGCACCCCGACCTCGCGGATGGAGTCGGCGAGCTGGCTCAGCGCCTCCTCGTCGAAGTGGTCCCGAGGTTGGAACCGATTCGGCGAGATCGACGCCAGCGGGAGCTCGTCGAGCCCTCTCGCCTCGGTCGCGCCACCCTCCGTGCCACCCGGAGGGATGAGAGCCCCGAGACCCTTACCCAGTCCGCCGCGTCGCGCCACCGCTCACCTCTTTCGCCAGATCCCGGTACGCGGTGGCTCCCCGCGAAGTCGGGTCGAACACGATCACGGGCTGTCCGAACGACGGCGCCTCAGCCAGGCGCACGGTGCGTGGGACCTTCGTCTTGTAGACCTTGTCACCGAAGTGCTCGCGCACCTCGGTCTCGACCTGCTCCGCCAGCCGCGTGCGGGCGTCGTACATCGTGAGGATGATCCCCCGGACGTCGAGCGAGGCGTTGAGGCTCGAGCGCACCAGCGCCACGTTCCGGAGCAGCTGGCCGAGACCCTCGAGCGCGTAGTACTCGCACTGGATGGGCACGATCACGTCGTCGGCGGCGGCCAGGCCGTTCACCGTGAGCAACCCCAGCGACGGGGGACAGTCGATCAGGACGACGTCGTACTCCGGCCGCACCAGGTCGAGTGCCCGCTTCAGCTTCAGCTCGCGGCTGAAGGCCGGTACGAGCTCGATCTCGGCACCGGCCAGATCGAGGGTTGCCGGGATCACGAACAGGTTCTTGAGGCTGGTGGGCTCGACCGCGTCGAGCGCCGGCGTGTCGTGCATGAGGACGTCGTAGATCGAAGCGTTGACGTCGCGGGGGTTGATGCCCAGCCCGGTCGACGCGTTGCCCTGGGGATCGAGGTCGACCACGAGCACCCGCAGTCCCGATTCGGCCAGGGCGGCGCCGAGGTTCACCGCGGTCGTGGTCTTGCCCACGCCGCCCTTCTGGTTGGCGATGGCGATGATCCGCGGGATCTCGAGCACCCGGTCCTCGGGCAGCTCGGTCGCCTCAGGGAGGTCGGTCGCCTCAGCCGGCTCGGTCTTGTCGACCGCCGGGCTCGGCGAGGCCGCCGGAGGTGGGTCGTCGGACTGGGGCGTCGGCTCCGCCACGGGCTCCGGCTCCGGCGGCGCTGCTTCGACGACCACGGGCATCGGGGGTTCCGGGGCGGGCGCGGGCTCGGGCTCGGGAGCTGGCTCCGGAGGGGACGCAGGCGTGGGTGCGGGATCAGGTTCAGGCGTGGGGTGTGGGGTGGGAAGAGGCGCGAGGGTGGGGGCGGGAGCTGGAAGAGGGGCCGGGATCGGCTCGGGTGTGGGCTCAGGATTCGGCGCCGCAGGTGTTTCGGTGAACGTCGCGGCGGTCGCAGCCTCCGGACGGTCTTCCGATTCCAGCTCGGACTCGGGTTCAGCGGACATTGAGCTATCTGCCTCCTCGACGACCTCTTCGTCGGGGCGACGTCTCCCGAAGAGGCGTCGTCGCGGGCGTGAGTCGCTGAATTCGTCCGTCATTGACCGTCCCAGAGAGCGTCGGCCCGAGAGCCCATCCTCAACCAGCGCGCCGAGCGGGTCAAGGATGTTCCACGTGAAACACCGAGAAAGTCTCGACTCCCAGGAGAGACTGTTCCACGTGGAACACTAGCCGGGCTCGTCGCGCGACTTGGCGGCTCCCGCTCCACAAGGGTAGCGGGACACGGCGATGTTTCTGCGCGTGAAGCCCTGGGTCCGGGCTTTTGGCCGCTTACGCCGATCCTGATCAACGGAAGTTCCGATCGAGCGAAGGACACCGCCTGACTCGATCTCCTGTTCGCCGACCGTGCCGTGGCCCCCTAGAGCGGCGCGAGGGGACGGCACCAGCCGCCGGGTTCGCCGCCAATGGGGCCGACCTGACCACCGGCGTCCTCCTGGCTGCCCCGTCCCGACTGGAGCGGGTGACGAGCGAACTCGGGATCGACGGAGGCCACATGGAGTTGAAGCCCCTGGATGCGTGTATCGATCCGCCGGGCAGATCCCTCGGTCATGCGAGACGGCGCCGGAACTGTCGGGTGAAGTTCGGTGGCCGCCGACAGCGATCGCGTCGCGATCGCGTCGTCGACCCTCAGCCGTCTCCCGTGCAGCGGCGGATCACGTGGGTGTCCCCGCCATGTCCTCTCGGCGGCCATTGGACCAAGCCCGCGAGCGCCGCCGCTGAGCCGCCCCGCGGAAGCCCGCGATGAACGCAGCCCGGTGTCCGGCGCAACTGCTCTGCTCGAACTGGCGCGGTCGTCGTTCGACTCCTCGCCGCGCGGACCGGTAGCCCGGTCTCCGGGACCGTGGCGGAGCCGGATCTCGATCGGTCGACCTACGGGATCGACTCTCGTGACCCTGGAACGCGACCGACGTCGGTGGCGGATCAACAGGAGCGAGGCGTGATCGCGTTGCCCGACTGACGAGCTCACCAGAGGGGCCGCTTGGCGGGGACGCCGTCGCGCCGGGGCCACCGCGCATCGGGCACCCGGGACGCTGGGATCCGCACCGCGCCGGTCTCGCCCACGCGGATCGGCGCCGCGTCCCCGAAGCCGATCTCCGCGAGACCGGCGGCATCCCAGCGTTCCGGTCGCCGGTCGGCATCGGGTGGCTCGGTGACCACGAGCTCGCCGCCGGCCCGGAGGAAGCCGACCGCGCACTCCGCGGTGACCGCCGGCGGCCCGAAGGACCGTGCGACGACGAGGTCGAAGGCACCACGCAAGTGCTCCTCGCGCGCCAGCACCTCGGCTCGGCCGCACTCGACCGAGATGCGGTCGCCGAGGTCGAGGGTTGCGACCGCGGCGGTCAGGAACTCGCATCGGCGGCGCTGGACGTCGAGCAGCACGCCGCGTCGCGCCGGGCCAGCGATCGAAGAGGACGAGACCGGGCAGCCCCCCGCCACTCCCGAGATCGAGCATCCGCCCGTCGAAGTCACCGATCGCGAGCGCCAGATCTCGCGCGTGCTCGTATTGGCGCGCCACAGGACCGGGCCCGAGCAGGCCGAGCCCACGGGCCTCCTCGAGGACGTCGAGGAGCCTCGCCGGACCGCGCTCGGTCATCGCGATCCGTCGGCGCCGGGTCGGTGGATCAGGCGGGGCGCAGGACCACGCGCCGGCGGGGGTCCTCGCCCTCCGACACCGTCGAGATCCCGTCGATCTCGCCCGCGGTGTCGTGGACGACCTTGCGGTCGCTCGCCGACATCGGCTCGAGCGCCTGCGCCCGACCGGTCTCCAGTACCTTCTCCGCGAGGTTGCGGGTGAAGTCGGCGAGCGCGGCGCGGCGCTTGGCCCGGTAGCCGGCCACGTCGACGTGGATGCGCACGCCGTGACCGTCGGTCTGGCGCTGCACGACCGTGCGCACCAGCTCCTCGATCGCCTGCAGCGTCGCGCCCTTGGGCCCGACGAGCAGCCCCAGGTTCTCGCCGGTGACGTCGACGATGACGACGTCGTCGTCGATCACGCTCTTCGCCTGGGCGCCGAGGTCGAACGCGTCGACCAGCCCCTGGGTGAATCGCTCGGCCGCGGCCGCCTGCTCTTCGATCGGCACGTCGCTCTCGATGGTGTCCACGGTGCTCCCCTGCTGCTGATCCTGACGCGCGTTGCCACCCTGGCCGCGCGATCCACTGTTCCCGCCCCGCCTCCGCCCCGCCGCCCCGCGACGGCGCCGGCTCGACGACGAGCCGGTGCCCTCACCGGAACCCTGGCGGGCCGATCCGCCGCGGTCGAGACGCTGCCGCCCCCGTTCGATCCGTTCCCGGATCCACCGCCGCCCCGCGGCCGCGACGAGCCGCGGCGGTTCCGACGCTGACGCTCCCCCGGCTTCTCACGCGAGATCGGCTTCACCCGCGCTCGGATGCGTCCCTCGCTGCTCCCGAGCCGACCGAGGAAGCCGCTCTTCGGCTCCTCGAGCACCTCGTACTCGACGTCTTCCTCGTCGACACCCAACTCGTCGAGCGCGGCATCCAACGCTTCCGCGATGGTGCGCCCGGTCGTCTCGACCCACTCCATGGTGATCGCTCTCCATCCAGGGCGGCACGTGCTCGCCGCCATTGATCCGACTGCTGTGGTGACGCGACCCGCGGGGGTCAGCGCCGTTTGCGCTTCTTGTTGTTCCGACGGCGGGCACCCGAGTCGTGCCGCTCCCGGAGGAGCTCGCCGTCGAGCTCGAGCTGGCCGTCGCCCTTGGCCGACGACCCCTTGCTCGAGGAACCCTTGGTCGCCGCGCCGCTTGGCTGGCGGCGCCCTTGGTGGTCGCGGCGCTGCCACTCGGCTTGGCCGCGCCGTTCTTCGCGCCGTTGCCGGTCTCGGCGGCCGGCTCGTCACCGTTCGCCGCGGCCGGGATCTGGAACAGCTTCCGCAGTCCGCCGGCGGCGCGCGGGAACGCGGACGTCTCACCACCCTCGACGTCGATCACGTCGTCCTTGGTCGACGACGCGATGGCGGCCTGACCGGGCCGGGTGATCTTGCGCATGATGAGCTCTTGCTGACCGAGCCGCCAGGTGTTGCTCACCAGGAAGTAGAGCACCAGGCCGGCGGGGAACTGCAGCGAGAAGAGACCGAAGGCGACCGGCAGCACCGACGTGATGATCGCCATCTGCGAGTTCATGTTCGGCGCGTTGCGCCGGCTCTGGCGGGCCTGCAGGAACCCGGTCACGACGACGAGGCCCACGAGGATGAAGTAGGGGAGTGCGTCGAGGAAGCCGCCGGTGACCGCCGTCGCGTGCTGCGACAGGTCCATCCCCAGGAACTGCTGCGGGTTGGGCAGACCGAGCTTCGGGAGGTTGCACTGGTTCGTGTAGAGGTGACCCTTCGGGCCCGTGCAGAACGCGGCGTAGAGGTCGGACGACTTGGGGACGTGCTTGTACGGGTCGCGGATCACCCGGTAGAGCGCGAGGAACACCGGCATCTGCACCAGGAGAGGGAGACAACCCGCCAGCGGGTTGATCTTGTTCTCCTGGTAGAACTTCATCATCTCTTCGTTGAGCTTGGCGCGGTCCTGCTTGTACTTCGCCTGGAGCTTCTTGATCTCCGGCTGGGCGCGCTGCATGGCGAGCATCGACTTCGCCTGCTTGGCCGTCAGCGGGAACATCACCAGCATCACGAGGATCGTGAGGAGGATGATGGAGACCCCGAGGTTGGGGATGATCCCGTAGAAGAACGCGAGGATCGTCCCGAAGAAGTTGTAGATGGGGTCGAACGGGGAGCCGGCGGCGAGGATCATCGGGTCAGCCTTCTTCCGCCACACCGACGGGTGCGGCCAGTGTCGAACGTACGTTCGCCCGGGATGTGGCTGGCGGGACGGGGTCGATGCCGCCGTCGTGCCAGGGGTGACAGCGGCCCACGCGCCGGATCGCCAGCCAGCTGCCCCGCGCGGCGCCGTGCGCGGCGAGCGCTTCGAGCGCGTACTGCGAGCACGACGGGTGGAAGCGGCAACGGGGCGGAAGGTGGACGCTCAGGAGCCGCCACGCGCGGATGGGCAGCATCAGGATGCGGGCCGGCACCGAGGGGTGCGGCGCGGCCAGCAGGGCCTCGGTCACGGCGCGTCCTCTCGGACCGACCGCAACAGCGTGGTCATGTGCTCACGGAGCGTGGTGAAGGGGAGGGTCATGACGGATCGTTCCGCGGCCACGAGATAGGCGCCCCCCGGGAGCAGGAGTGCCTGGTCCAGCGCGACCGCGGCGCGCAGACCGCCGACGCGCCCGATTGCGCTCCACCGCGTTGCCGAAGCGTCGGCCGATGGCGTAGGCCACCCGCGGCGGGTCGTCGGACCCGTCGGTGAGGAAACGCAGCGAGACCGGGCCGGCTCGCTGCCGGCGGGCCCCCGCGAGGGCCTCGAACGTCGCACGGTCGCGAACGCGCCAGATCAGGCCGAGAGACGCTTGCGGCCGCGAGCCCGGCGGGCGCGCAGAACCGCGCGACCCCCCTTGGTGCGCATCCGAAGGCGGAAGCCGTGGGTTTTCGCGCGCTTGCGATTGTTGGGCTGGTACGTGCGCTTCAAAGGAAGAGCCCCCTCGAGGAGGTCGCGCCCGGTCCGGAGTGGGGGACCGTGCGGGAGGCGGAAACGACCCAGTGTACGGGTCCGCTCCCGCCCGGCGCAATGCGGGGGCGGACCGGATCCCGCCAATCCTGCTGGTCTGGGGAAAACCCCCGCGGCCCCTTGTCGCACAAGGACGCCGGTGCTACGTTGCGCGCTCGCTCGGCCGTCGGCGTGCTGTCCGGCTCTTCCGATGTGTCACAGCACGCCCCGACCGAACCCGTGCAACACATCTGGGGTGATCTCCACACCTGTGGACTCACCTGTGGACAACCTGGTAGGTGGACGGCAAGACCACCCGTAGTGGTCACGAAAGTACGGTGGGTGTTGACGGCGGCCGAGATCTGGGACCAGGGATCGACGACGCTGCGGGAGCAGCTCGCGCCGGCCACCTGGGCCGCGTGGTTCCCGGGTGTGCGACCCCTCGACTTCGACGGTGAGACGCTCCTCCTGAGCGTCCCCAGTTCACTCGCCGCCGAACGCATCCGTTCCAGCTACTCGGGCATGCTCACCGATGCCATCCACGACTCGACCGGTGTGAGCGTCCGCGTCGAGCTCCTGGTCGAGACCGAGAGCAAGGAACGCGAGGTCGTCGCGTTCGCCCCCGCACCGGTTGCCGCGGTCGTCGAAGAGCGCCAGCACGGCGTCGACACGCTCAGCGCGCTCTCCGCGCCACCACCCAACGCCGCCCTCGTCGACGACAGCGGCACCGCCACCTGGGCCTCGGGCACACTCAACGCCCGCTACACGTTCGACCAGTTCGTCATCGGCGCGTCCAACCGCTTCGCCCACGCCGCCGCCCTGTCGGTCGCCGAGAGCCCGGGCCGGTCCTACAACCCGCTCTTCATCTACGGGCCCGCAGGGCTGGGCAAGACCCACCTCCTGCACGCGATCGGGCACCACGTCCGCACCGTGTTCCGCAACAAGCGCGTGCGCTACGTGTCGACCGAGTCGTTCATGAACGAATTCGTCGACGCCATCCGGGCCAAGGCCATGCCCAGCTTCAAGCGCCGCTACCGCGACCTCGACGTCCTGCTCATCGACGACATCCAGTTCCTGGAACGTACGCAGGAGCTCCAGGAGGAGTTCTTCCACACCTTCAACCAGCTGCACAGCGAGGGTGGGCAGATCGTCATCTCGTCCGACCGGGCGCCCAAGGCGATCGGCAGCCTCGAGGACCGTCTCCGCACCCGCTTCGAGTGGGGGCTCATCACCGACGTCCAGCCGCCCGAGTTCGAGACCCGGCTCGCGATCCTCCGCAAGAAGGCCGAATCCGAGCACCTGGGCGGGATCCCGCCCGAGGTCCTGGCCTTCATCGCCACCAACATCAGCGACAACATCCGCGAGCTCGAGGGCGCGCTGATCCGAGTCGCCGCCTACTCCAGCCTCAACCGGGCCGAGCTGTCGGAGGAGGTGGCCCAGAAGGTGCTCGCCGACCTCCTGCCGCCCACCACCCCCCGGGTCGTCACGCCGGACCTCATCCTCGACGAGACCGCCAAGATGTTCGGCTGGACGGTGGAGGACATCTGCGGCAAGAGCCGCCGCCGGCCACTCGTCACCGCCCGCCAGACCGGGATGTACGTGATGCGGGAGCTGACCGACCTGAGCTACCCCCGCATCGCCGAGGCCTTCGGCGGCCGAGATCACACGACGGTGATGTACGCGGTCGACAAGATCAAGCAGCAGATGACCGAACGCCACGTGATCTTCGACCAGGTCAACGAGCTCATCGCACGCATCCGCCTCGGGAGCAGTGGATAATGCTGTGGAGACCTGGGGACAACGCGCAACGAAACTGGGGAGAAACACGAGACACCGCATGACTCCACCGTCCGTCTGTGGACGACGGTGGAGAACCGGGGAAACACGATCAGGAGCTTGACCTGCGGAAACCGCATGACATCCCCAATCCACAGGACCTACAACGACTACACGAAGAACTAGAAGAGTTTCTTCGTAGGAGGCACGAGTGAAGTTCCGTTGCGAGCGTGACACCCTCGCCGAGGCTGTCGCCACCGCCCAGCGTGCGGTTGCGTCGCGCACCGGTGCCATGCCGGTGCTGTCGGGGCTGCGTGTCACCCTGAGCCCGGGGTCGCTCGAGCTGGTCGGCACCGACCTCGAGCTCACGATCCGGGTCCGCGTCCCGGCCGACACCGACGACGAGGGGAGTGCGGTCGTCCCGGCGCGGCTCTTCTCGGAGATCGTGCGCCAGCTCGACGGGGACACCGTGGCGGTGGAGCTGGCCGACGACGACGCCAAGATCGAGGCCGGCCGCTTCGCCACGACGCTGCGCACGCTGTCGGCCGCCGAGTTCCCACGCCTTCCGGAACCCGGCGAGGGCGGCGTGCGGGTCGAGGCGGCGGCGTTCGCCGAGGCCCTGCGCCAGGTGGTGCCGGGCGCGTCGCGCGACGACGCTCGCCCGATCCTCACCGGGGTGCTGCTCACGGCGTCGTCCGGCGGCCTCCGGCTCGTGGCGACCGACTCCTACCGCCTCGCGCTGCGCGACCTCCAGGGTGTGAGCATGTTGGAAGAAGGCCAGAAGGTGCTGGTCGCGGCCAAGGGCCTCGGCGAGGTGCAGCGGCTCCTCTCGAGCGAGACCGGCGAGATCGAAGTGGTGCTGGGCGAGCGCGAGGTCGTGTTCCGCGTCGGCACGACCGAGGTCACGACCCGCCTGATCGAGGGTGAGTTCCCCAACTACCAGCAGCTGATCCCGAGCGGGTACCCCAACCGCCTCACGGTGTCGCGCGAGGCCCTGCAGGCGGCGGTCAACCGCGTGCGCCTGGTCGGCCAGAGCAAGGACACCGCCCCGATCCGCCTCGGCATGAGCTCGGAAGGGCTCGAGCTCTCGGCGATCGCCCAGGACGTCGGCGAGGCGCACGAGTCGGTCGAGGCGAAGTACGAGGGAACCGACGTCACCGTCGCGTTCAACTCGCAGTTCCTCCTCGACGGCATCGACGCGGCCGCGTCCGACGAGGTCGTGATCGAGTCGATCGATCCGCTCAAGCCGGCGGTGATGAAGGCCACTGACTCGGGCGATTTCCTCTACCTGCTGATGCCAGTGCGCATCGCCTGACGCACTCGACGTGCACCTGGCCGGGCTCTGGCTGACAGACTTCCGCTGCTACGAGGAGGCGACGCTCCGGTTCCCACCCGGGGTGACGGTCATCTGCGGCGACAACGCGCAGGGCAAGACCAGCCTGCTCGAGGCGGTGGGGTGGGCCGCGACGGGCAAGTCGTTCCGTGGGGTCCCCGACAGCGCGCTGGTCCGCGCCGGGTGCGACGCCGCCATACTCCGTGCCGAGGTGGTCGACGAGGAACGGGTGCAGCTGCTCGAGGCCGAGATCAAGGCGAGCGGCCGGAACCGGGTGCTGCTGAACAGCAACGCCGTGCAGCGGACCCGTGACCTCCTCGGCCTCATGCGGGTGACCGTGTTCGCGCCCGACGACCTGCAGCTGGTGAAGGGCGGTCCCGCCGGCCGGCGTGACTACCTCGACGACCTCCTGGCTGCGCTGTCACCCCGGTACGAGGCGGCGCGGACCGACTACGAGCGGGTGCTCAAGCAGCGCAACGCCCTGCTGCGGGGCGGGCTCCGGGGCGAGGACGCGGTCGGCACGCTCGACGTCTTCGACCTCCAGCTGGCCTCGGCGGGCGCCGAGCTGGCCCGCGGTCGGGTGAAGCTGCTCGAACGGCTGGTCCCTGCGGTGGCGGACGCCTACGCGGAGCTCGCCGGCGCGCGGACCCCGATCACCACGACCTACCAGGCGGAGTGGGTCGGCGATCTGGTCGACGGGCTCGACGGCGATCTCCAGACCGCGCTGCTCGATGCGTTCGCGGCCCACCGCAAGGCCGAGGTCGACCGCGGCGTCACGCTCGTCGGTCCGCATCGCGACGAATGGCGACTGCTCGTGGGCGGGATGGAGAGTCGCACGCACGCGTCGCAGGGCGAGCAACGCACGCTCGCGCTCGCGCTGCGCCTCGGGGGCCATCGCATGTGCAGCGAGCTGACCGGCAGCTCGCCGGTGCTCCTCCTCGACGACGTGTTCAGCGAGCTCGACGACCAACGCGCCGTCGCGCTCGTCGCGCACCTCGACGCGGGCCAGACGTTGGTGACGACAGCGGGCACGGTGCCACGCGGCATCGCCGCCGACCGCATGTTGCGCGTCGACGCCGGCCAGATCGACGAGGCGGCGTAGCGAATGGCGCGCTGACGCGAGCGACGAACCGGTGCCGTTGGCGGACGCGTTGGCGAAGATCGGCGCCGAGTTCGGACTCGCGCCGGGTGGCGCGCAGGCCACGCTCGACGCGCGTTGGGACGAGGTGATGGGGGCCGACGTCGCCGCGCACGCGCGCCTCCTCTCGTTGCGCGAGGGCACGCTCACCGTGGTGGTCGACGACCCGATCTGGGCGACCCAGCTGCGCTACCTCGCGCCCGCGATCGTGACCCGCGCGACGGCCCTCCTGGGTCCGGGTGTCGTCGAGCAACTGCGGGTGCGCGTGGGCTCGTCCTGACTCGTCACCGGAGCGCACGAAATCGCCCGGATCAACACCGAATCCGGGGTCCCGTCTGGTACACTGAAGAGATCGTAATTCAGTGCTCTGACCTGCGGTTTTGCCGATTTCTCGGCCGACATCGGGATGAGAAGTCCGACCCGTCGGAGCACCCCTTCCCCCAACCATCCGCCCGGCCTCGCGCCGGGGTGTGAACGAGGTACGCGCGCGTGGCGTATGCCGCCAAGGACATCACCGTTCTCAAGGGTCTCGAACCGGTCCGTCAGCGGCCCGGGATGTACATCGGATCCACCGGCCCGACCGGCCTCCACCACCTCGTCTACGAGATCGTCGACAACTCCGTCGACGAGGCCATGGCGGGCTACTGCACGCGCATCGACGTCACCCTGCTCGCCGACGGCGGCTGTCGGGTGACCGACGACGGACGCGGCATGCCGGTCGACAACCACCCCGAATACAAGGGCAAGTCCGCCGCCGAGGTCATCATGACGGTGCTGCACGCGGGCGGGAAGTTCGGTGGTGAGGGCTACAAGATCTCCGGCGGCCTGCACGGCGTCGGCGCGTCGGTGGTCAACGCGCTGTCGAGCCGGCTCGACGTCGAGATCCACCGCGACGGCGGAAAGTGGGAACAGCACTTCGCCAAGGGCGGCAAGGCCCAGGACAAGCTCACCAAGACGGGCGCGTCGAAGAAGCACGGCACCACGATCACGTTCTGGCCCGACGCCACGATCTTCGAGGAGACCGACTTCCGCTCCCAGACGCTGATCGAGCGGCTGCGCGAGATGGCCTTCCTCTCGAAGGGCCTCGAGATCCGCTTCCGCGACGAGCGCGTCGACCCGGTGCTTGCGGTCGACTTCAAGTTCAACGGTGGCATCAGCGACTTCGTCAAGTACCTCAACGAGTCGAAGGAGCCCCTGTTCAAGCGCGTCCTCGCGTACACCGACACCGGTGACGACTACGAGGTCGACGTCGCGATGCAATGGAACACGGGCTTCTACGAGGGCATCCACTCGTTCGCCAACAACATCGCCACCACCGAAGGCGGGATGCACGAAGAGGGCTTCAAGAAGTCCCTCACCAACGTGGTGAACCGCTACGCCAAGGCGAAGAACCTGCTCAAGGAGAAGGACCCCAACCTCCTGGGCGAGGACATCCGCGAGGGCCTCACCGCGATCGTGTCGGTGAAGCTGCGCAACCCGCAGTTCGAGGGCCAGACCAAGGCGAAGCTCGGCAACACCGAGATGCGCTCGCTGGTGGAGAAGGCCACCAACGAGAAGCTCGCCGACTGGCTGGAGGAGCACCCGACCGAGGCGCGTCAGGCGGTCGGCAAGGCCAACCAGGCGGCCAAGGCCCGCGTCGCGGCCCGCCAGGCCCGCGACCTCACGCGCCGCAAGTCGCTGCTCGAGTCGTCGGCCATGCCCGGCAAGCTCGCCGACTGCTCGTCGAAGGACTCGCACCTCTGCGAGCTCTTCATCGTCGAGGGGGACAGCGCAGGCGGTCCGGCGAAGCGCGCGCGCAACCCGGAGTTCCAGGCCATCCTGCCGATCCGAGGGAAGATCCTCAACGTCGAGCGCGCGCGTCTCGACCGCACGCTCAAGAACGAGGAGATCCAGGCGCTCATCACCGCGGTCGGCACCGGCATCGGCGACGAGTACGACCTCGCCAAGCTCCGGTACCACAAGATCGTGCTGATGACCGACGCCGACGTCGACGGCTCGCACATCCGCACGCTGCTGCTCACGTTCTTCTACCGGCAGTTCCCGGAGACCGTGCGCGGTGGCCACGTGTACATCGCGCAGCCGCCGCTGTTCCGCGCCGACCTCGGCAAGGAGCGCAACTACCTCAAGGACGAAGCCGCACTGCGCGCGTTCGAGACCGAGTACGAGGGCCGCAAGATCGAGGTCAGCCGGTTCAAGGGTCTCGGCGAGATGGACTGGCAGGAGCTCGGCGTCACCACGATGGACCCCACCACGCGCTCGTTGCTGCAGGTGTCCGTGGAGGACGCCGCCATCGCCGACGACGTGTTCTCCCGCCTGATGGGCGACGACGTGGACTCGCGCAAGGGGTTCATCCAGGAGAACGCGAAAGACGTGCGCTTCCTCGACATCTGACCCACCTGTCCCTCCCAACCGCTTGAGGAGGTGGCCGCGTGCCCGACGGCACCCAGCCCACGCTCGAACCCAACATCGAACCGATCGAGATCCAGGAGGAGATGGAACGCTCCTTCCTCGACTACGCGATGTCCGTCATCACGTCGCGTGCACTGCCTGACGCGCGTGACGGCCTGAAGCCCGTCCACCGCCGCATCCTCTACGGCATGTACGCGGGCGGGCTCCGACCCGACCGCAACCACCAGAAGAGCGCCGCCGCGGTCGGCGACGTCATGGGCAAGTTCCACCCCCACGGCGACAGCGCCATCTACGACGCCCTCGCCCGCATGGCCCAGGACTTCTCGCTCCGCTACCCGCTGATCGACGGCCACGGCAACTTCGGTTCGCCCGACCCCAACGACCGCCCGGCTGCGATGCGCTACTGCATCGAGTACGACACCCGGCTTCGCATGGCCGACGGGTCGACGCGACGAGTCGGTGACCTCGCCACGTGCGAGCCCGACTCCGAGGTCGAAGTCGACCTCAAGGTGCTCGACCGCGAGGGCAACCCGGTCGCGGCGTCGAAGTTCTTCCACTCGGGCGACCACCCGACGCTGCGGCTGCGCACGCGCGAAGGCTTCGAGGTCACCGGCACCCACAACCACCCGGTGCTGTGCCTCGAGCAGGTCGCCGGCGTGCCGATGCTGCAGTGGAACCTGCTCGACGAAGTCGAGCCGGGCTCGCACGTCGTGGTCTCGCGCCACATCGAGATGGATCGCGGGCTGCCCACGCACGACGACCTCGACGCCGCGTTCCTCGCCGGTGCGTGGGTCGCGGAGGGCTTCGCGTCACCGCGGCGAGCGGGCTTCAACAACACCGATCGGGTGTACTTCGACGCCGTCGTCGATGCGTTCGACCGTACGATCGGCGGACCGCGTTACGTGAACGCCCGTGCGCTGCCGTCGGGCAAGACGCTCCACGAGCTCGACGTGCAGGACACCGCGCCGTGGTCGCGGAGTCCGCTGGCCGTGCTCACCGGCGCCAAGAGCGCCGCCAAGTGCATTCCCGAGTTCGTGTGGCACGCGGGCCTCGACGTGAAGCAGGCGTTCCTGCAATCCCTCTTCGAGGGCGACGGATGCGTGTCGTACCTGGGCAGGAACACGATCCAGATCAGCTACTCCACGCGCAGCGACCAGCTCGCGCGCGACGTGCAGGGCCTGCTGCTCGAGTTCGGCGTCATCTGCCGGCGCGTGGAGCACGCCAACGGTGAGATCAAGCTCGTGATCGGCAACCGACGCGACGCCAACCTCTTCGCACGACGGGTCGGGTTCTGGGGCGCCAAGCAGGAGAAGCTCGAGCAGATCCTCGACGCCCTCCCGGCAACCCTGTCGAGCAACGACGTCGACCGCGTCCCGTTCCTCGCCGAGTACGTGCGGGCCGAGAGCGGGGCTCGCGGCGCTGACAAGAAGTGGCTCGAGAAGCACAGCTTCGACCGCACCGCCGACTGGGAGCGCCGGGGTCACGAGATCCTGGGCCACATCCCGTCGGCCGAGGTCAAGCAGGTCATCGCCCCCCTCGTCTCCAGCAGCTGGTACTTCGCCACCGTCGAGTCGGTGACCGACGCCGGTGTGCAGCCGGTGTTCTCCATCCGGGTCGATTCCGACGATCACGCCTTCCTCGCCGGCGGCTTCGTCAACCACAACACCGAGTCGAAGCTGGCGCCGCTGGCGATGCAGCTGCTGGGCGAGATCGACGAGGACACCGTCGACTTCACGCTCACCTACGACGGCCGCACGAGCGAGCCCGTCGTCCTCCCTGCGAGATTTCCCAACCTTCTTGTCAACGGAGGAGGCGGGATCGCCGTCGGTATGGCGACGAACATTCCGCCGCACAACCTCGGGGAGGTGATCGACGCGGTGCAGCACCTCATCGACAACCCCGACGCGACGGTCATCGACCTCATGCAGTTCGTGAAGGCTCCCGACTTCCCCACGGGCGCGAAGATCCTCGGCCGCAGCGGGATCCACGACGCCTACACCACCGGTCGCGGCTCCATCAAGATGCGCGCGGTCGCCGACATCGAGGAAGACCGCAAGGGCGGGATGCGCGTCGTCGTCACGCAGGTGCCGTACCAGACGTCGGTCGAGGTGATCGGCCAGAAGGTCGCCGAGCTCGTCAACGACCGCAAGATCGAGGGCATCCGCGACGTGCGCAACGAGTCGTCGGGCGACACGACGCGCCTGGTGATCGAGCTCAAGCGCGACGCCAACGCGCAGGTGGTGCTCAACCTGCTCTACAAGCACACGCCGATGCAGACCAACTTCGCGGTCAACATGCTGGCGCTGATCGACAACGTGCCGAAGCTGCTCGACCTCAAGACCGCGCTCGCGGTCTACATCGAGCACCAGAAGGAAGTGATCCAGCGGCGGACCGAGTTCCGTCTCCGCAAGGCGAAGGACCGCGAGCACATCGTCGAGGGCCTGGTGAAGGCGCTCGACATGATCGACGCCATCATCGCCCTGATCCGCGGGTCCGACGATGCCGACGCGGCCAAGCAGGGCCTCATGGTGGCGCCGTTCGAGTTCACCGACGTCCAGTCGCAGCACATCCTCGACATGCAGTTGCGGCGACTCACCCAGCTCGACGGCAAGAAGTTGCGCGACGAGCTCGAGGAGCTGCGGAAGGCCATCGCCGAGCTGCAGTCGATCCTCGACGATCCGGGCAAGCTGGCCGGCGTCATCAAGACCGAGCTGGCCGAGGTGCGCGACAAGTTCGCCGACGAGCGCCGCACCGAGCTCACCAGCGACGTCGGCGACCTCGACGTGCTCGACCTCATCGACGACGAAGAGGTCATCGTCGTGCTGTCGAGCAAGGGCTACATCAAGACGGTCGCGGCCGACGCGTTCCGGCGTCAGGGTCGCGGTGGCCGAGGTGTGCGTGGCGGCAACCTGCGCGACGAGGACTTCGTCGCGCACCTGCTCACCAGCACCGCGCACTCGTACCTGTTGTTCTTCTCCAACCGAGGGAAGTCGTACCGACTGCGCGCGCACGAGATCCCGATGAAGGAACGCACCGCGCGCGGCACCGCGCTGGTCAACCTCCTGCCCCTCGACGCCGACGAGCGGATCCAGGCGGTGATCGACACCCGTACCTACGAGGACGGATCGTTCCTGTTCTTCGCAACGAAGAACGGCATGGTGAAGAAGACGAAGATGCAGGAGTACGACTCGCCCCTCGCGCGCAACGGACTCATCGCCATCAACCTGCAGCAAGGCGACGAACTGGTCCGCGTCATCCAGACCACCGGCGAGAACGACATCTTCCTGGTCTCGAAGGGCGGCATGACCATCCGCTTCGCCGAGTCCGACGTGCGGGCCATGGGCCGGGCCACCGCCGGCGTGCGGGGCATGAAGCTCAAGAACGGCGATGACGCCGTGGTCGGGGCCGCGGTCGCCCAGGACGGCGAGGTGATGCTCTTCGTGAGCTCCAGCGGCCACGGGAAGCGCACCAAGCTCGACTCCTTCAACCGCCAGGGGCGTGGCGGGCAGGGCGTCCGGGGTATGAAGATCACCGCTTCCCGAGGTTCTGTGGTGGCCGCGTTCACGGTGGCCCCTTCGGATGAAATACTCGTGTTCTCGTCCGGTGGAAATATCATCCGGATGGAAGCCAAAGAGATCTCGGCCCAGGGTCGGGACGCCACCGGGGTGCGGGTAGCCCGGTTGGAGGACGGCGAGACGGTCAGTGCCGTCGCACCCGTCCTCGAAGCCGAAGCCGTGACCGGAGAGGACACCTGAGACCGAAGATGGAGAGCGTGGCCGACGACATCGGGCCGGAGACGGCCGTGCGACCCCCCAAGCGGAAGCCGGGGTCTGTGCCGTCGACGACCGAGCGGCCCGTGGCCGACGCCAAGGTGACCGACACCAAAGGCACCGACACCAAAGGCACCGACACCAAAACCACCGACGGCAACGGGTCCGAGGGGCACTGGCAGCCCGAGCCCACGCGTCCGGTGGTGGCGGCCCAACCCGCCCCCGTCGAGCCCGCGCCGGCACCGCGTCCGGTCGCGGCGGTCGAGCCCGAACGCCGCTACCGCCAGACCATCCACCGGGTCGACCTCTGGTCGGTGCTCAAGATCGCGGTGTGCTTCTACATCTGCGGCATGGCGGTGACCATGGTGGCGTTGGTGGCGCTCTGGTTGATCGCCGACGCCGCCGGTGTGATCCACAGCGTCGAGCAGTTCTTCGGCGACCTGCTCCAGACCAAGGACTTCACGTTCCTCGACGGCGAGATCCTCCGCGGCGCCCTCCTGGTGTCCGCGGTGCTCGTGGTGCTCCAGATCGTGATCACGGTGATCGCGGCCGCGTTCTACAACGTGTTCGCCGAGCTCTTCGGCGGCGTCGAGATCACGATCTCGGAAGACGAGACGGCACTCTGATCCAGAGTCTGATCCAGCCGAACCCTTTGATACTCTCGGCGGCTCTCCGGGGCTATAGCTCAGTCGGTTAGAGCGCATCCCTGATAAGGATGAGGTCGCTGGTTCGATTCCAGCTAGCCCCACCGGCAGACGATACGACTCCATGGACCCGATCTCCGTGGACACGATCGCCCGCGTCGGGCGCGTCCGAGATGACCGAAGGCTGCGACGGATGAAGGCGTCCGAGAAGCGTCACGCGTTCCGCACGATCCGCCTGGCCCTGTCCCTCGTCTGGCGGTCGGGTCGTCTGCAGTTCATCTTCATCCTCGTCGCCACCGTGGTCACGTCGTTGTGCGTCGCGGGACAGCTGCTGATCGGACGCGACATCCTCGACCTGCTGGCCGGGGGCAAGAAGGTCGACGCGGGCGAGCTGGCGCCGTACCTGGTGGCCCTCGGCGTCCTGCTCATGTTGTCGGCCCTGAGTCAGGCCGTCACCAGCGAGCTGCGGATACCACTCGGCGAGAAGGTGACGCGACGCACGATGGACGAGATCCTCGACGTCGCCACCGAGGTGGAGCTCGAGGAGTACGAGGGCTCCGACTTCCACGATCGGCTGGAGCGGGCTCGGTATGCGGCCGGCGGCCAGTCGACCGCGGTCGTCTTCGGGCTGGTGACGGTGATGTCCACGCTCATCATCGCGATCGGCGTCGTGGCGGTGCTCCTCGCCGTGGTCCCGATCCTCGTGCCGGTGGCGGTGATCGGGTACCTGCCGATCGCGTACGTCAACGTGCGCAACAACCGGGCGACGCACGACCTGGAGTGGCAGCTCACCGAACTGCAGCGCGAACGCACGTACCTCGAGTACATCATGACCGAGCGGGTCGAGGCGAAGGAGATCCGCGCCTACGGCATCGTCCCGACCTTGCGTCGCTGGCACAGCGGCCTCTGGGACGTCCGCATCACACGGTTGCACGATCTCATGCGCAAGCGGCTCACCCTCACGACCGCCGGCTCCTTCGTCACCACCGCGGTGCTCGTGGGGACGCTCTCCGTTGCCGTGATCCTCGCCGGGGACGGATCGATCTCCATCGGTGACGCCGCGGTCGCGATCGTCGGCCTCCAGCAGCTCAGCGGACGTCTCCAGTCGGCCGGGAACGCCTTCGGTGGCGTGCACTCCGGCGTGACGTTCCTGCGCGACTTCGAGAAGTTCCGCGCCCACCTCCCGCTCATCCGCGAACGGCGCCCGGTCGGTCTCCCGCCCACGCCGCCGGAGGTGCTCACCGTGCGGGACCTGAGCTACCGGTACCCGGGGGCAGAAGGCGATGCGCTCGAATCGGTGAGCTTCGAGCTCCGACGCGGCCAGATCATGGCCGTGGTGGGGGCGAACGGCTCCGGGAAGTCGACGCTGGCGAAGCTGCTCTGTGACCTGCTCCCCCCGACGCAGGGGGTCGTGGCCTGGGACGGCGTCGACCTCGCCGGATGCGATCCCGATCTCGTGCGCGCACAGATCGCGCCCGTGTTCCAGGACTTCGCCCGCTACATGCTCACCGTCCGCCAGGCGATCGGACTCGGCGACGTCAGCGCCCTCGACGACGAAGAGCGGATCGTCCGCGCCGCGAAGTGGTCGGGAGTCGACGATCTCGTGGCTTCACGTTCCGAGGGTCTCGACGCCCGGCTGGGCAAGGCCTTCACCGGCGGCACCGACATCTCGATCGGCCAGTGGCAGCGACTCGCCATCGCGCGGGCGTTCTTCCGCGATGCCCCGATCATCGTCATGGACGAACCCTCTGCATCCCTCGACCCCCGGGCCGAGGCGGACCTGTTCGACCTGCTCCAGACCCTCTGCGACGACCGCATCGTGATCTTCGTGTCGCACCGCTTCGCCACCGTCCGGACGGCCGACGTCGTGCTCGTCCTCGACCAGGGCGAGGTCGTCGAGATGGGCACCCACGACGAGCTCATGGGCGCCGATGGTCTCTACCGCGACCTGTTCACCTTGCAGGCCGACCGCTACGGCTTCGCTCACTGATCGATGGCCGACGCGGTGAACGGCCGATCTCGGCAAGGCGCGGGCGTGGCGCCGGGTGCGATGTCACCGGACGACGCGCTCCGGTTCTTCGACCGCGACCTCCACGACATCGGCAACGGCGTGGATGTCGTGCGCCTCCTCGTGGCGGGCACACCGCCGCCCGCGTCGCTGCACCTCGGACCCGCGGAGGAGGAGGACCTCCCGTCGCTGCTCACGTATCACCGGCTGTTGCCACAGGTGATCGCGGCGGTCGCGAATGGTCAGCTCACGGGCAGCGACGTCTTCGATGCGGCGGTGGCGCAGCTCCCCACGCGGCTCGCAGTCGACGGTCTGCGGCTCGAGCACATGCTGCTCGATGTCGGCGGCCTGTTCGAGAGCGCCGACATCGAATTCCTGGTGCTCAAGGGCGTCGCGACCGGGCGGCTCGATCATGCGCAACCAGGCATGCGACAAGCGGCGGACGTCGACATCCTCGTGCACATCGACGACTTCGACCATGCCGGACGCGTCCTCGCCGAAGCTGGGTTTCTCCGCCCCGATGCGGCCGCGACGCTCATGGACAAGGGCGAGAGCTGGAAGTCCCCGAGCGGGGTGTCACTCGATCTGCACACTCGTCCCCACACCGCCGGCCACGCGTTGGGCGAGACCTGGTGGCAGCACAGCGAGTGCTTCCTGGTCGCCGGGCGTCCGTTCCGGGCGCTGGAGCGCGGAGGACGCCTGGCCCATGCGGCGAGTCACTACGCGCTGTCCTTCCCCAACCATCGGATCCTCTCGTCGTTGCTCGACCTCGTCACCATCAGCCGGGTGGCGACCGACGACGAGCGCGCCCGTGCCGAACAATTCCTGTCCGAGGTGGGTGTCGGCGACATCGTGCACCGCATCACGCGTCGAGCGGCGGTGCTCATCGGGGACGAGCGCGTCATCGTCGGGGCCCCGGGCTCCCGACCCCTCGATCTCGCGCTGCGCAGGGCCTACGACCGCAGCGACCTCGACAAGGTGGCGCTCAAGCTGGCCAAGACGTTCGGGATGCCGCTCGCCGACAAGATGCGCGTCGCCCGGAACTGGGTTGCGCCCTCGGATGACTTCCTGGCGATGGGCGGCTACTCGTCCCGTTGGGACCGCCTGGCGCAGGTCGCTCGCCGGCAGTGGGCAGGCCCGAGCGGAGCGTGAACGCGACGAAGCCCCGGTCGTGACCGGGGCCTCGTCGGAGTAGATGGGGGGTTCAGCTGGTCGGCGTTCCGCCGCCGCCGCCACCAGAAACGTTCTTGTGGAAGACCTGGCCGTCGTAGATGCCACCCCACTCGTCTGCGCGGGTGAAGTCGGCAACGGTGCCAAGCTCCGTGATTGCGGGTGTCTCGTAAGTCATGTGTGTCACCTCCCGCTCGAGTGCTCGAGGATTGACTCGGTCACTGTGTGTGGTTACCACGGTACGTGGCGGAAGGTGTGGAGAAACGCCCCAAAACGCCCCTGCCCGCTGCACCGTGTGGTCAGTATTGCAGAAGCCGACCACCCTCGCAAGCCCGCGACCACTAACCGTGACGTTCGGCCCGATCCGTGCTCAGATCGGCGACCCCGCTCCGTGTTCCCCGACCGTCGCGAGCCAGGCGGCCTGGAGGAGCGCGGACGTCAAGGCGTTGCGAGCTTCGCCGAGCCATGAAGCGCGCAGTGCGTCGGCGTCGACCATCTCGGGATCGAGTCCATCGCCGCGCCAGCGCTCGGCGAAGGCGCGGGTGTGCTGGCCCATGTATGCGGCGCCGAACTGGGCCTTGCTCGTGCGAGCCAGCACAGCGTCGGGCAGGAGGTCCGGTACCAGCCGTCGGAGGACAGCCGTGCGATCACCGAGACCGAGCATCCCACCATCGTGCGCGAGGGCACGCACGACGTCGGGGTCGAGCAAGGGGCTCGTGAGCTCGACACCGCGGCGCCGAGCGAAGATCTGTCGGTTGCGCGCGAGCAGCGCCTGGGTACGCCGGGTCGGCACCTTCCGCACGCTCCGTGCGAACGACAGCGGCTGCTCCCGGTCGGCATGGGCGAGCGCGTCGACCAGCGCGTCGCCCGCGGCGGACCGCAGCCAGGGAAGGCGCTCGACCTGTGGGCGGTAGCGAAGCCTCGAGCGCCGGGCCCGGACCGCGTCGGGCACCAGCGCACCGAACAGCGGACGAAGGTTGCGCCCGGTGGGCGAGCGTTGGCCTCGCAGCACCGCGGTGACCGGTGCGACGCGATGCGCCTCCACGCCGAGGACCTCGTCCCCGCCCTCGCCGTCGATGAGCGAACCGCCCGGCGCCACCGGCTCGACCAAAGGAATGTCCCCGTGGAGGGTCGGCGGCCAGAGGACACCGTGCTCCAGCACACGTGGCCGGGCCAGTGGACCGAGCAGGTCGAGCTCGTCGGTGAGCTGGAGACGGCTCCATTCGCGAAGGCCGAGGTGGCGTACGACGAGCTCCTGCCACTCCGATTCGTCGGTGCCCGGCGCCCCCGGGAAGATGCGTGTGATCGGGACCGGATCCGGGAGGCCGTCGCGTCGCGGCGACGTGCGTCGCCACCGCCAGGACGGCGGAGGAGTCCCTGCCGCCGGAGAAGGCCACTCCGCACGGCGGGCGCTCGAGCGACCGCCGGATGACCCGCTCGAGCGCACGGCGCGGATCGGTGGGGGCACCCTCCGACGCGGACGGCAGGTCGCCGGTGCAGCCCACCACGTATCCCCACGCCACCTCGGTCGGAGTCATCACGTAGAGGGACGGCTCGCTCACGGGCGGTATCGTACGGCGGGCTCGAACCGGTGTGTCCTCCGAAGCAGGGCAGTGCACCGCTCTTCTCGAGGCGAGCCGGTGGTGACGATGCGACTTCGACAGCAGGACCTGACGTGGCACGTGGCGGGTGACGACATCGTCGTGCTCGACCTCGAGGGGTCCGTCTACCTCAAGGTGAACGGCAGCGGCCGGTTCCTGTGGGAGCTCCTCGCCGACTCGCACAGCGAAGCAGAGCTCATCGCCGCGCTCGTCGACCGCTACGGGATCGACGAGTCGCAGGCGGCATCGGACGTCGCCGGGTTCCTGGCCGATCTCCGCCGGCGAGGCATCGTCGAGGACTGAATGCCATGACGGACGCGCCGCCCCCGACGCGCCGCCCCGAGCCCTCCGTGCGGCGGCTCGTGGTACGCGGGCCACTCGCGACGCTGCGCCTGCCGCTGCCCGACGTGCTCACGACGCTGCACGCGGCCCTCGTGCTCGTCCTCGTCGAGGTGACCGTGCGGCGCCTGCCCCTGCCCCGGCTCTGTCGACTGCTCGGGGTCCGGCTCAACATCGCGCCACCCCCTCAGGACGCCGAGCGGATCCGGATCCGCGATCTCCCCCCCAAAGCAGCACGACAGGTGCGCTGCACCCGCCGGGCCGCCGACGCGTGGCCGTTCAGCCGCGGTCCGTGCCTGCGACGAGCACTCGCGACGGGGAACCTGTTGCGGCGTCTCGATCCCGCCCTGCGCCTGGGCTTCGGGAGTTCTGGCGACGACGTCTTCGCCCACGCGTGGCTCGAGCTCCACGATCGGCCGCTGGAGGACATCGCGGCCTTCAGCCTCTTCCACCAGGTGCCGATCGACGAAGTGGTATGAGGGAATCGCCCGGCGTCTACCTGCAGTGCGGCGTCCGTCTCCGCTCCGAGGTCGAGTTGGCGCTGCCGCTCGCCGAGGGCTCGGCGTGGGACGTCGACATCCGGCGCGGCGCCGAGGTGCACGACACCTCCGCCGCGCCCCCGGGTGACGTGATCGCCGCGTACGAGAGCCAAGGCGGAGAGAACTGGTACACCGCGACGCGGACGGAGTCCGGCTACCGGATGCGGTTCCGGGAGTGCGGTGAGTTCGAGATCTCCGGTGATCTCACCCGCGTCGTGATGCGGGAGGACCCGGCCGGCCGCACCGAGCTGCTGCCCATCCTGCTCGCGGGCACGGTGAGTGCGTTGCTCCTGAACCTGCGCGGTCACGTGGTGCTCCACGCGAGCGCAGTGGCCATCGACGACGTCGCGATGGCCTTCGTCGGCCAATCGGGCCGGGGCAAGTCGACGATGGCCGCGCTCATGTGCGTCGACGGTGCCGATCTGATCACCGACGACGTCTTGCGCGTCGAGCCGGGCCCCCCGGTGACGTGCATCGGAGGCGCGCCCGAGCTGCGGCTCCGCGAGAAGGCCGGGTCGATCGCCCGAGCGCAATCCACGACCGCCCTTCGCACCACCGCGGACGAGCGACTCGCGTTCGCGCCCCCCGTGACCGACGTCCGGCCGCGACCACTGGCCGCGATCGTCGTCCCTTCGCCATCGCGCACCGCCGCGCAGGTCGAGGCCGAGATCATCGAGCCGTCCGGAGCGTTGTTCGGGCTCCTGGCGTTCCCACGCGTGCACGGCTGGCGCGACAAGGCGGTGCTCGCGCGCGAGTTCGCGACGCTGAGCCAGGTGGTGAACCAGGTGCCGGTCTTCGAGGCCACGATCCCGTGGGGGCCGCCCTTCGACCAGGACATCGCGCGTCAGATCCGCAAGCTGCTCGACTGACCGTGGAGTTCCCACCCGGGTTCTTCGACCGGGCCGATCCCGGCCCCGACGTCGCCTTCTACCTGCCGTTGCGGCTCGTGACCCACATCGACGACGACGCCATCGCCGCAGTGGGCGCGCTGTACGACGAGCTCGACATCGGCGCCACCGGTGACGGCGAGGTGCTCGACCTCATGAGCTCGTGGGTGTCGCACTTCACGACCACACCGCGCCACCTCACCGTGCTGGGCATGAACGACGACGAGCTCGCCGCCAACCCGCAGGCCGCGGCGCGGGTGGTGCACGATCTCAACGCCGACCCGGTGCTGCCGTTCCCCGACGGCTCGTTCGACGACGCGGTGTGCTGCGTGTCGGTCGACTACCTCGTCCGTCCGATCGAGGTGTTCGCCGAAGTCGCCCGGGTCGTCCGCCCCGGTGGGCACTTCGTGTGCACGTTCTCCAACCGGTGCTTCCCGACCAAGGCCATCCGGGGCTGGTTGCACTCCTCCGACGCCGAGCACGGCGAGATCGTGGCCGAGTACTTCCGGCGTTCGGACGGGTTCGACGAGCCGGTGATGGACCGCCGCACTCCGCCGGGGCACTTCGGCGACCCCCTCTGGGCGGTGTGGGCGACCGTCGTTAGACTCGCCGACGAATGAAAGCCTTCCAACGTGGGTTGCTCGTCGCCGCCATCGCAGCCGCGGTCTCGGTCGTCGTGAAGGTGCGCAGCAAGGGTCCCGTGCCGCCCACCAGCGGTGGAGGGTGGCGCGAGCTCCAGGGCCCCGACTTCCGGTGACGGTCGTGTTCCGGAAATGAAGACGGTCATGGTCGCCGGGCTCGGCGAGGTCGGTGTGCGCGCCGCGTGCCAGCTCATCGACACCCCCGACGTCGATCGCGTGCATCGTCGCCGCGCGCCGGCTCGAGCACGCCCGCGAGGTGGCGATCGCACTGCACGACGGGGCCGAGCCCTACGCCCTCGGTCGCGACGATCCGCTGCCCGACGACCTCGACGCCATCGTCACCGCGCTCCCCGGTGCAGTCGACGCCGCGCTCGCGCGTCGCGCCGTCGGTGCGGGCGTCCCGTACGCGTCGGCGGCCGATCGCGACGCCACCCTGCGTTCGTTGCTCGCGCTCGACGCAGAAGCGCGCGCGGCACGCGACGAGCGTCGTCGCCGGCTGCGGTCTCGCACCCGGACTCACCGACGTGCTCGCCCGTCACGCGGTGGGAGCGCTCGATGCGGTCGACGAGCTCCACGTCGCGCGCTGGGGCGTGGCCGGCAGCGAATCAGTAGCCGAAGCGCGCCGCGGCCCAGCGCGAGGAAGCGCGTGAATGGCGCGACGGTGAGCTGGTGCACGAGAAGCACCGCCATGCCGAGCTCATCTGGTATCCCGATCCCGTCGGCGCGCGCGAGTGCGAGCTCGTCGCCACCGGCGTCGAGCTGCTCGTCGCCGCCAACCCGGGTGCCGGGCGCATCACCGCCCGCCTCGGCGTCCCGCCCACCAAGCGCTTCACCCCGCCCGGTCGGCGCGATCCCGGCCTGGGATGGGGTGCGGTGCGGGTCGAGGCGGGGGGCTGGCGGGGGACCGCCCGGACGTCCGTGGTCTACGGCGTGATCGAGCGCACGGCAGTGGCCGCCGGCACCGTGCTCGGGGTCACCGGCGCCTGGCTGGCCGGTGCGGTTCCGGGGCTGGCGACGGTCCCGCCCACCGGCGCGTTCGGACTGGGGTCGGTGGTCGAACCGGTGCAGTTCCTCGCCGACCTCGCCCGTCGGGGTGTGAAGGTGGCGGCCTTCGAGGGCGTCGCCGTCGGCTGACGGTTCCGGGTGGCCGCGACCTCGGCCCGGACACCCGCGACCGATACCCTCTGCTCGACTGGAGCGGGCCCGCGGGCAGCGGTGATCGGCGCGAGAACCGGTCAAGCGAGCCGAACGAACTGCCGAATCCAGCGGGGCAAGCAGGTGAGCGTCCGACGGACGATCGCTGTGCGGGAGATGGGCGGACCATGCACTCCCACGTCTGGAGGACGACCGTGTTGCGAAGGATCGCCAGCGCCGCCGTGGTCGGCGCGGCCCTGCTCGCCGCATTCGGATGCGGCGGAGGCGGGAACGACACCAGCGTCAGTGCCGGCACCGTGCGCGACCGCACGATCGCCCCGGCCGCCGAGCCCGACACCGACGCCCCCGCGTCCGCGACGGGGCTCCAGACCGTCACCTACCAGGGCGTGCAGTTCGACGTGCCGGCCGACTGGCCGGTGCACGACCTCGCGGCCGATCCCACCACCTGCGTGCGCTTCGACGTGCACGCGGTCTACCTCGGGCACCCGGGTGCCGACATGGCGTGCCCGTCCGGGCTCGTCGGCCGCGCCGACGCGGTGCTGGTCGAACCCACCGCGGACGCCGACCGCGGTGGACGCGACGCCGCCGGCGCCGCGGCCGACGTCTCCGCGTCGACGGCCACCGGACTCGAGGTGCAGGTCGCGGGCGACGGCGCGGCACTGAGTGAGGTCGCCGCCGATCTCCCGGCCGCCGGCGTGAGCGTCACCCTCACCTACCTCGACTCCGACGCCACCGCGCAGCAGATCCTCCAGTCGTTCCGGACGGCATCGTGAGCGGCGTTGTGAGAGGCGTCAGGACGCGCATCGGTCTCGTCGTCGCGGCCGTCGGCGCCGCCGTGCTCCTGAGCGCGTGTCTTCCGCCTCCGCCTCCGCCGCCCCGCCGCCGCCCCCCGCGATCACCAATGGCTTCGACGCTTGCGCGGCGCCGAGCGTGGCCACCATGAGCAAGTGGAGGGCGTCGTCGCCGTACACCACCATCGGCATCTACATCGGTGGCTCGAGCCGAGCCTGTGCGCAACCCAACCTCACGGCGTCGTGGATCAACAGCGTGAAGGCACAGGGTTGGACGCTGCTCCCCATCTGGGTCGGCCCGCAGGCGTCGTGCAGCACGCTCGGCGGCACCGCCAAGATCTCGTCCGACGGCACGACGGCATGGTTCCAGGGCATCGAGCAGGCGGCTCTCGCCTCGAACGCCGCCCAGGCGCTCGGCTTCGGCTGGCTCGCGCCGGTCTACTACGACATGGAGGGCTACTCGCGCGGCGGCGCGTGCTCGAACTCGGTGCAGACCTTCGCCGATGCGTGGGTGCGTCAGCTCAACCGCTCGGGGTACTTCGGGGGCATGTACAGCAGCCTGTGCTCGGGCATCCTCGATGTCGCCTCCGCGACCTTCGACACCACGAAGCTGCCGCTCAACGCGGTGTGGATCGCGGCGTGGAACAACACGCCGAACATCTTCGGCTTCGGTGCGCCGTGTGCGCTGTCGGACTCGCTCTGGAGCAACCACCAGCGCGTGCACCAGTACACCGGCGGCCACGACGAGTCCTACGGCGGCGTCACGATCAACATCGACAGCAACGCGGTCGACGGCCCGGTCGGGTAGATCGAGGCCCTCGAGCCGTCCCGATCGGTACGATTGGGCTCCCTTCGGGGACGTAGCTCAGCTGGCTAGAGCACCTGCTTTGCAAGCAGGGGGTCGTGGGTTCGAGTCCCATCGTCTCCACCCGTCCGCGCCCACGGAACCAGAACGCGTCAGACCCGGGGCGCGCTGCGCCTCCGACCGGTGGCGTGGGTGACAATGGCGCATGCCGAAGCACCGGGCCGTCGCCCCGATCCTCGACCTCGTCTGTCTCGCCGCGTTCGTCGCCGTCGGCGGCCGTCGCCACGACGACCTCAACGAGGGCTTCGGCTGGTTCCTCGAGGTGCTGTGGCCGATCGCGCTCGGCTGGGCGGTGGTCGCCGTGCTCAGCGGGCTCTACACGCGGAGCGGCGGGAGCATGTGGCTGGCGTTGTTCGCCACACTCGTCGGCGGCCTGGTGATCACGCAGGTGCTGCGGTACACGCTGCAGGATCGGCCGTGGATCGGCATCTTCACCGCGGTCGCGTTCGGGTTCATCGGTCTCACCACGTTCGGCTGGCGCGCCGATCGCGATGCTCGTGCGTCGGCGGCGTCCCGCGACGACCTGACACGACCGGCGGTCCGGGTTCCATCGTCTCCACCACGGCCATGCATTCCAACTACGTCTGCCACGCCGCGGTCTGCTCCGCAATCGCGGACCCCGTGAGCGCCCGGTCGTACACGAGCACTCCGAACACGTCGCCGAAGAAAGGGCGATCGCCCGTCGCCTCGTTGCCGACCACGAGGGGAAACTGCGGCCGCCAGTTGCGGAGCGTGCCGTGCAGGCGCCACGCCGCCACGGGAGCGCCGTCGACGTAGACGCGCTCGACGCCTCCGGAGAAGGTCACAGCCACGTCGACAGGGTGCCGGGTCGAGGTGAACACGTCCGGGATGGTCTTGTCCGTGAAGACGCCGCAGGTTGCCCGGAGCCGGATGCTGAGCGACCGACGTTCCTGACCGAGGTGCACGTCGACCTGCCCGACGTCAGGGCCCGACGAGATGGTCACGATGCGCGTCGGGCCGTTCTGATCGAGGCGCGCCGAACGTGCGCGCGCCATGATCGTCACCTTCCCGGAATCGCGAACTGCCTGCACGACGTTCGTCGCTGAAGCGTCGCTCCGGGCCGCGCCGCCCGCGAAACGGACCCCGCCGCCCTCGATCCACGAGGTCCGACCGGTGAGTGCGAGCGTTGGTGAGCCTCCCGCCGCCTCGGCCACGGTGCGACCGGAGCCCTCGTCGAACGTGTACGCCGCGACCGGGGCCGGGCCCGCAGCGGAACCGACTCCCTTGCTGCCGTCACTCGCGGCGATCGGTTGGAGGTCACATCTGTGCGACGGATCACTGGGAGTGGCGAAGATCACGACGGGCACGCCGATCACGAGCATGGCCGCGCTGGAGACAGAGAGGATCCGCATCGCGGCGCGGCGCGACACCCGTGTCGACGACAGCACCGCCACCGCGAGGATCGCGCCGGCGGCATCGACCACGACATCCACGATCGTCGGGTCACGCGAACCACCGATCGCCTGGAGCACCTCGAGGAGGGCACCACCGGCGACCCCGATCACCAGGGCGAGTAGTGCGGTCTGGCGTCGTGTGCGCCCACCGCGGCCGAGCACGAGCAGGTACACGAGCGCGGTCAACAGCATCGTGCCGATTGCGTGTCCCCACCACGCGAACTCGCTGCTGTCCACGTCGCCGACGATGGGGAGGCGCGCCGCGAGCCCGAGGTAGAGCAGGAAACCGCCCCACGCGATCGTGATGCCGAGCAGGAGCCACCACTCCCGGCGGGTCAGCGCCTCGCTGCTGGCAGCGTCGCTTGCTGGCGCAGGAAGGCGCACGCCGTCAGGCATGCTCACATGGGTCCTCCGCCGCGCACAGAGGCGACCCTACTCGTCACCTCGGCTGGCTGATCCGCGACGCGAGGGTGCGCCTGTGACGATCAGACGCGGACGACCACGCGACCCCACGTGCGGCGTTCGGCGAGGTCGGTGATGGCGGCGGGGACGTCGGCAAAGTCGACGCAGCGGCTCACCAGCGGTCGGTACCGACCGTCGGCCATCAGCGCTTCGATCTCGCCCTGTGTCTCGGCGTGGATGCGCGCCATCTCGGGCCGCGGGTAGCCGCCGAGCGTGGCGCCGACCAACGTGTGGTTGCGCACGTAGAAGTGCGGATCGTGGGCCACGAGACCGCCGGCGTGGCCGCACAGCACGTGGCGACCGTCGGGCACGAGCAGATCGCGCACGCGCGCGCCGATCTCGCCCTGCACCGGATCGACGATCACGTCGACGCCCCTCCCACCGGTGGCGGCGCGGATCGTCTCCACCACGTCACCGTTCGAGTGGTCGACGGCCCGCGCGCCCAGACCCTCGACGACCTCGGCCTTCTCGGTGCCGCCGACGACCGCGAGCACGTCGCACCCCGCGGCCACGCAGAGCTGCACGGTCGCGGCGCCGAGACCACCAGCAGCACCGAGCACCACGACGGTCTCACCGCGCTGGATCCGGCCGCGGCGATGGACCGCGTGCCACGCGGTGTGTGCGGGGATCATGAACGCGGCGGCGTCCTCGTCGGACATCGAGTCGGGCACCTCGAACATGGTCGAGATGCCCACCGACACCGGAGCGAGGCTCCCGAAGGGTTGGATGCACACCGCGGCGACCCGCTTGCCGAGCAGGTCGCGGCGGATGGGCGACGCGTCGGTCACCACGCCGACGCCCTCCTGGCCCGAGACGTAGGGCATCGCCACCGGCACCGGGTACGAACCGCGTGCCATCGTCACGTCGGGGAGCGCGAGCGCGGCGATCGACATCTGCAGGATCACCCAGTCGCCGAACGGTTCGATGCCCGGTTGCACCGGCACCCATCCGCTCATGTGCATGCCGAGACCGTCGAGGTCGGCCGCAGTGGGCGCGGGGATCTCGTCGAGCTGGAACACGTCGCCCGGTTCACCGTGACGGTGCACGCGCCACGCCTGCACCTACTCCACCTTTCCGGGGTGCACGCCGACGCCGCCCGCCGCGCTGCTCGCGTACGCGGCGAGCGCGAAGCGGAGCACGTCGACGGCTTCCTCGCCGCTCCACCACAGCGGTCCCTCGCCCGTGTGCAACCAGCGCAACCAGTGACGCCCCGAGTCGCGGAAGCTGCTCGCCCAGTCGTCGTCGAGGTCGTGGTACGAGGTGAGCTCGCCGTCGGCGTACACCTCGAGGCTCGGCTGTTGGATGCCGCGTCCGGTGCAGCGGTTGCACGCGCGCATAACCGCGACGACCGGTGACCTCCCAGCGCTCGTCGTTGGTGTAGTAGTCGGACCGCAGGTAGAGGTCGGTGGCGAGGGTGATGTCCCACACGCCGCGGACGCCGCTCTCGTGCTCCCAGGCGATCATCGTCGGCGCGTCCATGGTGATGCCGGGCACGACCTCGGTCCCGCCGATCCACGCCCGCACCTCGGCGATCGGGCCGAACAACCAGAGCGCGGTGGCGAGCTTGTGCCAGCCGTCGTCGAACACGAGGATGCCGCGCCCGTGGTCGCGCATCTGGCGGAACTGCCACTCGTAGCTGCTCATCGGGACGTCCCAACCGCCCCGGCCGCTCGCCACCATCTTCAGGTGGTAGCCGACGACGTCGCCGATGGTGCCGTCGTCGATCGTGGCCTTGAGCTTCTGCAACGGCTCGTAGAACAGGTAGTTCTCCATGACCCGCAGCACGCGGTCGTTCGCGGTCGCGGCGTCGAGCATGCGCTGCGCGTCGGGCAGCGTGTTGCACATCGGCTTCTGCAGGTTGACGTGCCACCCGTGACCGAGCAGGTCGACCACCCCGTCGACGTGCAGCGGGATGGGCAGCAACGCCTCCACCGCGTCGACCGCGAGCCCGCTGGCGGCGAGCTCGTCGACCGACGCGAACGTCTGCGCGTCGGGCCAGTCGCGGGCGCGTTCGGCGCGCCGTTCCTCGCTCGGGTCGACGAGCGCGACCACCTCGACGTCGGGGTTGTCGCGGTAGGCGCGCACGTTGAGGTCGTAGATGCGGCCGAGGCCGACGAACGCGGCGCGGACGGGACGGTCGTACGGGGTGAAGGTCACAGGCCGCTCCGTGGCGGAACGGCAGAGATGTCGGGTCTTGTTGCAGCTCGATGGTGTTGCCGGCGGGGTCGTTGATCCAGATCTGCACGTTCGACTCGCCCTGCACACCGCGCTTGTACTCGATGCCCTGGGCGTCGAGCTCGGCGATGGCGGCGGCGAGGTCGTCGACGGCGACGCAGTAGTGGTTGCCGGTCGAGTCGATGGGCGTGCCGCGCGGCGGCGCGCCCACGAGGTGGAGCTCCAGGTCGCCGACGCCCTTCCAGGTGCCGGGCACGCCGGGGATCTCGGGTCGGGGGACGTCGGCGAGGCCGAAGAGCCCGCCGTAGAAGGCGGTCATGTCGTCGAGCGACGCGTCGTGGCAGTTCACCGACACGTGGTGGAAGCGGGTGACCCTCACGCAGTGCCCTCCTCGAGCTGCTCCATGAACTCCAGCCGGATCCCCCCGGGCGCCGTCACGAACGCGATGCGCCGACGACCGAACGGGCCCTCCACGACCTCGGGCCCCCACACGACGTCGTGGCCCGCGCCCGTGTGGCGCGCGAGCTCGGCGTCGAGGTCGTCGGTGAACAGCGCGGGGTGCAGGAAGCCCTCGTCGGGAAGGCCGACCGCGTCCTCGTAGATGGCGCGTGTGAACAGCGTGATCTGCACCGGGCCGAGCAACACGTCGGCGCGTTCGGCGCCGTTCCACTCCATCCGGTCGCGGATCTCGGCCCCGGCGCGCTCGTAGTACGCGCACGCGGCGTCGAGGTCGGCGACCTTCACCGCCAGGTTGGCCATGCCGATCACGCCCACGCCGGGACCTTACCGACCCGGGTGCGCGCGGCGCCCGCCGTCGGCGCACCGATACCGTCTTCTGATGACCAGCACCTGGCGCCGGCCGATGGGGTCACGCGACGCGTCGGAGGAGCACCGGGCGTCCACCCCGCTCGAGCTGCTCTACGACCTGTGCTTCGTCGTCGCGGTCGCGCCGCGCCGCCACGCTCCTGCACCACGGCATCAGCCACGGCGACGTCGGGCAGCTCGGTCGTCAGCTACGTGCTCGTGTTCTTCGCCATCTGGTGGGCGTGGATGAACTTCACCTGGTTCGCGTCGGCGTACGACAACGACGACGTCATCTACCGCCTGCTCGTGCTCGTGCAGATCGCCGGGGTGCTCATCCTCGCCGCCGGCGTGCCGCGCGCCTTCGAGCACCGCGACTTCGACATCGTGTTCGTCGGCTACATCGTCATGCGGGCGGCGTTGGTGACCCTCTGGCTGCGCGCCGGCCACCACGATCCGCGAGCGCCGAGGTGCCACCGCATCGCTTCGCCGCTGGGCGAGTCGGTGTGCATGGTCGGATGGGTTGGGGTGGCGCTGCTCGGGCTGGCCGGTGTGGGCGTTCTTCGGTCATGGGCTCGCCGAGCTCTGGTGCCGGCGTGGGCCGAAGCGGCCGCGCACACCACCGTGGCATCCCGAGCACATCGCCGAGCGCTACGGGCTCTTCACCATCATCGTGCTGGGCGAGACGATCCTCTCGTCGTCGATCGCGTTCCAGGTGGTCGTCGACGACCGCAGCGGCGACGTCACCGTCGTCGCTCGACGGCCGTCGGCGCGCTCCTCACCGTGTTCGCGATGTGGTGGATCTACTTCGCCAAACCGGCGGCGCCGCGGCTCGTGTCGAACCGGGTGGCGTTCCCGTGGGGCTACGTCCACTACGTGGTGTTCGCGGCCGCGGCGGCAGTGGGCGCGGGCGTCGGCGTGATGGTCGACCACGTCACCGATCGCGCCCACATCTCCGATGTCGCCGCGGCGGCGGCGTTCACGGTGCCGGTCGTCCTGTACGTGCTCGCGGTGCATTCATCCAGACGCTCTCTGCCGGCGCGCACCCCGACCGCCTCGGTGGCGTTCGTGGTCGCAGTCGTGCTCGTGGCCGCGGCGACGTTCACCGGCCAGCCGGTGCTGCTCACCGGTCTCGTGCTCGCGGTGCTCGTGGCGTTCCTCCTCGTACGCCAGGAACGTGCGTCACCCTGAGCGATCGCGGGTTCAGTTCAGCTTCAGCGGCGGCCGACACCATGGGGGCATGGACGCGGAGACCGCCCTCGAGGTGCCCGGCACGGCTTCGACCACGGCTTCGACCACGCCCTCGACCACGCCCTCGACCACGCCCTCGACCACGCTGATCACGCGGCTGGTCCGCTGCATGGGCGTCTCGGTGATCACCACCATCGTGAGCGTCACCACGCTGGCGGCCACGACGGTCGGGCTCGGGCCTCGAGGCCTGGGTCGCCAACGTGCTCGCGACCGCAGTCGCCACCGTGCCCTCGTACCACCTCAACCGACGGTGGACGTGGGGCAAGCGCGGTGCGTCCGACCTCTGGCGCGAGATCTGCCGTTCTGGGTGCTGTCCTTCGCGGGCCTCGTGCTCTCGACGGTGGCGGTGGCGCTCACCGACTCGTGGCTGCACGGCTCGCACCTCGGCCAGCCGCTCCGCACGCTCGTGATCGTCACCGCGCACCTCAGCGGCTTCGGGATCCTCTGGGTCGCGCAGTTCGTCCTGCTGGAGCGGGTGCTGTTCGCGACGAGGCGCGTCGGTTCGCTGGAGTCGCCTCGTTAGCATGACCGCGTGCGCGCCGGGGCGGGGAAGGTCTGCGATCGCGCGTCGACACCACCGTCGCCGCCGTCATCGGGATCACGATCGTCGGCTTCGTGCTGCGCCTCGCGGTGCTGGTGCGACCCGCTCGGGGTGATCGACCGGCTCTTCATCCCCGACGACACCTACTACACGCTCACCATCGCCCGGTCGATCGCTCACGGCCACGGCCCGACGGTCGACGGCCACACCCTCACCAGCGGCTTCCAGGCGCTGCTCGGCTTCCTGCTGGTGCCGGTGTACTGGCTCACCGACAACCCCGACACCGCGCTGCGCATCGACCTCGCGCTGCTCGTCGTCGTCGACACGCTGACCATCGTCGTGCTCGCGTGGGTCGCGTACCGCTTCGCCGGCCGCGTCGCCGCGGTGACCGCGGCTGCGCTCTGGGCGGTGTCGCCGGTGGCGGTGTCGATGGCGCTCGGCGGGCTGGAGACGTCGCTGGCGATCCTCGGCGCGGTTGCGCTGGTGGCCGCGTGGATCTGGGCCAACGACACCGCGAGCACCACGCCGTGCAGTCGTCACCGGGGTCGTCGGCGGGCTGGCGGTGCTCGCACGCGTCGACGTCGCGCTGCTGGTCGCTGCTGCTCGGCGGGCTCCAGCTCTGGCGGGGCCGCGGCGGCTGCTGGTACCCGGTGCGATCGCGGGCGCGGTGGTGGTCGCGCCGTGGTGGATCTGGTGCACGGTGCAGTTCGGCACGCCGGTGCCCACGAGCGGGTCGGCCGCGCACGAGCTCGCGCCGTTGCGAGCCGTTCTCGCGCGAGGGCTCGCGCAGGTCGCGGGCGCGGTCGCGGGCGGGCCGTTCGACGTGTGGCGATCGTTGCGGGAGCGGCTGGACGATCCATCCCGTGCGTCGGGATGGCTCGTGTTCTGGGTCTTCGTGATCGCGCTGGTCGCGCTCGGCGTGGTGGTGGGCCCGTCGACGGGTCATGCCGCAGCTCGCGGTGGCCGCGCTGCCGGTGTTCGCGGCCGGGCTGCTGCTCTTCTACGCCTGGTTCGGCGGTCGGCTGGTACTTCACCCGCTACCTCGCGCCGGTCGCGTGCGTGGTGTCGCTGGTCATCGCGGTCGCGGTCGAGCACGTGTGGGCGCACACGCGGGACGTGGCGGGTCCCGCTGTTCGTCGGGGCCACCGCGGTGTTGCTGGTGGGGCTCGTTCGCGGTCGTGCGCGCGACGCACCGCAACCTCACCGACACCAACGCGTCGCAGTCGACGGCGTTCGACTCCGTCACCGGGTACCGCGACACGGCGAAGACGGTGCGTCGCGCTGACGCCACCCGGCAGCGTGCTCGGCGCGTGGCAGAGCGGCGCGTTCGGCTACTACGCCGACGACCGGGTCAAGGTGGTGAACCTCGACGGGGTCGTGAACCCCGGCGGCCGCCGACGCGCAGCGCAACAGGACCGGACCGTGGAGTACATGCGCGACCGACGGCGTCGACTGGCTCGCCGACTTCACGTTGCACATCGTCTGGTTCTCGCTGAAGAGCCAGCAACAACTCGAGCACCCGCCGGCCGTGCAGGCCGTCAAGGGGCTGCCGCAGTTCCCGCCGTTCCCCGAGTACGCGCGTGGCGCAGATCACGTGGCCGGAGCGAGACGCGGCCGACGGCGGTTGAGCGTCCACTCGATGCCGCGCGCACCGAGGTAGCCGAGGGCGAGCACGACCCAGCCGCCGACCGCGTCGAGGATCCAGTGGTTGGCGGTCACCACGATGCAGAAGAAGATGGTGACCGGGTAGAGCGCCCACAGCACCTTGGCCCAGGTGCGGCGCAGCAACGGCCACACCGCCAGCGCCGACCACGTCGACCAGCCGACGTGCAGGCTCGGCATCGCCGCGAACAGGTTGCCGTAGGTGCGGACGGCCGCGGCCGACGGCGTGCCGTCGGGCCCGAGGCGCACCCGCACCTGCGGGCCGAAGTTGAAGAAGTCGGCGGCGGTGTCGACGAACCCGAAGCGCGCCGGCATCAGCCGTGGCGGCATGAGCGGGTAGGCCCAGAACGCCAGGAGCGACACCCCCAGCATGAGCACGAGCGTGTTGCGCCAGCGCACGTACCGCGCCGGCAGCTTGCGGTAGAGCCACACCAGCGCGACCAGCGGCATGACGAAGTGGATGGTGCCGTACCAGATGTTCCAGAACGACATGAACCAGTCGAGGCCGAGGAACGCCTGCTGGATCGAGTACTCGTGGTACAGACCGAGGAACTTCTCGGCGTCGACGATCTGGATCGCGTGGCGGTACGCGTCGGCGCTCACGCCGGCGACCTGGTCGCGCAGCGTGTCGTAGAGCAGGTAGATGGCCGACGCCGACCAGGACCTCGATGATCCAGCCGCGTCGGATGCGCCGGGTGAGCGGTCCGGGCCGGTCGGCGAGCCGGCGCGTGTCGCCCCGGTCGCGGCGTCGACCGCGGTCACGGGTCCTTGCGGCGCACGATGAACGTCGCCATCGCGCGCGACACCACCGCGCCGTCGGCGTCGGTGACGGTCGACTCGGTGTACGCGACCTGGCGCGTGAGCTGGCTGACCTCGCCCCGCACGCGCGAGCGACGTCGCCCACCTTCGGCGCGCGGCGAGTCTGGTACGAGACGTCGAGGGTGGCGACGCGGTCACCCGACTCGAGCGCGCTGTTGGCGGCGAAGTTCATGGCCGCGTCGTGGATCACGCCGTACACGCCGCCGTGCACGATGCCGAACGGGTTGCCGGCGAGCTCGGTGGGCGTCCACGTCGCCTCGACCCAGCCCTCGCCGTAGCGCTCGAAGTCGACGCCGAGCTGCCCGAGCAACGGCATGCCGCCGTCGCCGAGCGACCGATCCATGTTGCGCACCGGGTGAGGCTACCGGGCACCCCCGGTACCCTCCGGTCGACCCGACCGAGGAGCAACGTCATGCCCACCGCCGTCGTCGTCGACGCCGTCCGCACTCCGCTCGGGCGGCGCAACGGGCAGCTCGCCGAGTGGCATCCGGTCGACCTGCTGGCGCACGTGCTGTCGACGCTGACCGATGCGCAACGACCTCGATCCCGCGGTGGTCGACGACGTGATCACGGGCTGCGTGTCGCAGGTGGGGGAGCAGGCGCTCAACGTGAGTCGCAACGCGTTGCTCGCGGCCGGCTTCCCCGACTCGGTGCCGGGCACGACGGTCGACCGTCAGTGCGGCTCGTCGCAACAGGCGCTCCACTTCGCCGCGCAGGGCGTGATGGCGGGCGCGTACGACGTCGTGATCGCGGCGGGCGTCGAGAGCATGACCCGCGTGCCCATGGGATCGTCGGTGCTCGGTGCGGACCCGTTCGGCACGCGCCTCGTCGCAGCGGTACCCGAACCTCGTGCCGCAGGGCATCTCCGCCGAGCTCATCGCCGAACGGTGGGGCTTCACGCGCGAAGAGCTCGACGCGTTCTCGCTCCAGTCACAACTGCGCGCCGCACGCGCGACGGAGGAAGCACGGTTCGACCGCGAGCTGGTGCCGGTACCGATCGTGGTCGACGGTCGGCTCGCGCCCGATGACGGCCGACGAGGGAATCCGACCCGACACCACCGCCGAACGACTCGCGGCACTGAAGCCGGCGTTCAAGGCCGACGGCGTGGTCACCGCCGGCAACTCGTCGCAGATCAGCGACGGCGCCGCTGCGGTGCTGGTCACCAGCGAAGCCGCGGCGGTCCGCCTCGGACTCACGCCGCCGCGCGCGCATCGTCGCGTTCGCGCTCGCCGGCGCCGACCCCATCCTCATGCTCACCGCGCCGATCCCGGCGACCGCCCGGGTCCTGGAACGTGCGGGCATCGCCCTCGACGCGGTCGACCGCATCGAGATCAACGAGGCGTTCGCCAGCGTCGTGCTCGCGTGGGCGCACGAGGTGCACCCCGACATGGAGAAGGTCAACGTCAACGGGGGTGCCATCGCGCTCGGCCATCCGCTCGGGGCCTCGGGCGCCCGGCTCACCGCCACCCTGCTGGGCGAGCTCGAGCGCAGCGGCTCCCGCCTCGGACTGCAGCTCATGTGCGAGGGCGGGGGCCAGGCCAACGCCACCCTGTTCGAGCGGCTGTACGGGCGCGTTCCGCGTTCGCGGCCCGGGGGGCGCGACGATCTCACCATGGACCTGGCCCTGCGCATCGTGTTCGGCGTCGCCGTCGCCGTCGTGCTCTACCTGATGGGTGCGTCGATGCTGCGGAAGTTCCACGTGGCCCCGCCCGCGGAACCCGATCCCGAGGACATCAAGTCCGTCGACCTGCACTTCCGCTGCATCGTGTGCGGCGCCGAGGTCACGATGACCGCCGCCCAGGACGATCCCGAACCGCCCCGCCACTGCCGCGAGGACATGGTGCTGGTCGCGGAAGGCCCCGGCTAGTTCTCCCCAGACTGTGGAGAAACCTGTGTGAAGTTACACGGCTGGGGTTCGGACATTCCGCCCGGACAGGTAGGAACTACCGGAAGAATGTGGACAACACGAAGCCCACGATGAGCAGCCCGAGCCCGATGAGCAGGAAGTTGTTGCTCACCTCGCCGCCGGGCAGCAGCTCGAGGTAGTTGCCCGCGATGACGAGCACGCCCAGGGCCAGACACGTGAACATCGTGACCGGCAGCCACAGCTGGCTGTGCTTGACCTTCTTGGGAGCGGGCGGGGTGTAGCGCGAGCCCTTGGTGGGACGGCGGGTCGGCTGCTCCGGCGCCTTCTTGGTGCGTGCCACGGTCGGCGACCTTAGCGAATCCCACGGTTGGTGCGATCCCGGCCCCGGTAGCGTGCTCGGCGTGCGCGTGCTGGTCATCGACAACTACGACTCGTTCGTCTACAACCTCGTCCAGTACCTCGGTGAGCTCGGCGCGGAGCCGGTCGTCCACCGCAACGACGCGGTCACCGTCCCGGAGCTGCGTGCGCTCGAGCCCGACGCGGTGCTGGTGTCGCCCGGTCCCGGGAGCCCCGACGAGCCCGGCGATGTCGGGGTGTCCATCGACGCCATCCGCGCATTCGGCGCAGCCGGGGTGCCGGTCCTGGGCGTCTGCTTCGGCCACCAGTGCATCGGCCAGATCTTCGGCGGTCGGATCGTGCGCGCGCCGCACGTGATGCACGGCAAGACGTCGCAGATCACCCACGACGGCCGCGGTGTGTTCACCGGATTGCCGTCGCCGTTCACCGCCACCCGCTACCACTCGCTGGTCATCGCGCGCGACACGGTGCCCGACGCGCTCGAGATCAGCGCCGAGTCCGAGGACGGCCTGGTGATGGGCCTGCGTCACCGCGAGCTGCCGATCGAAGGCGTCCAATTCCACCCCGAGTCGATCCTCACCGAGGCCGGGCACTCGTTGCTCGGCAATTTCCTCGGCGCGGTCCGGGCCTAGGGCAGACGGGCACGTCCGCGCGCGACGACCGCGAGTCCGTCGTCGACCAGTGACGCCAGTGCCTCCGCATCGAGCTCGCGCGCGGCAGCAGAACCCGCGCGCAGCCGCGCCATCACCTCGCCCCGCCGCTGACGGAAGCTGCCCGCGAACGGCGGCTGGCGGTGGCGCGTCTCGTCGGGCAGCGGTCCGCGCGTCGCGCACCGTCGACGGAGGGGACAGTCGCCGCATCGCGGGTCGCGCGGCCGGCACAGCAGCGCGCCCACGTCCATGAGCGCGAGCAACCGGTCGCGCCCGCGCAGGGGACGCCCGATGCGCACCGTGGCCGGCTCCGCCGCACGATCGGTGAGTCGCGCGCCCGTCACCCGTTCGGCGACCCGGCGGATGTTCACCTCGACGGCGGGCACGTCGGCGTCGTCGACCTGCGCCCCGATCGCCGCCGCGGTGTACCGCCCGATGCCGGGCAGCTCGGTGAGGTCGTCGGGCCAGCCCTGGTCGCGCACGACCACCGCGGTGTCGTAGAGCCGTCGAGCCCGGCGCGGGTAGCCCAGCCGTCCCCACGCGGCGATGGTTGCGGCCGGACCGGCGTCGGCCATCGCGGTCGGGGTGGGGAACCGGGCGAGGAACGCGCCGTACACCGCCGCCACCCGCGGCACCTGCGTCTGGTGGAGCATGACCTCCGACACGAGCACGGCCCAACGGTCGCGGGTCAGCCGCCACGGGAGGTCGTGACGTCCGTGATCCTCGTACCAGGAGGCGAGCGTCAAGTCCCGATCGCGATGGCGACGGTGGACGCCTTGGTGAGCGGCGTTCCGGGTGCCGGGGCCTGGGACACCACGAGACCCTTCTTGGTGGGGCCTCCGTTCACGAAGCTGACCTGCACGTTCATGCCGAGGACGCCGTTGAGCAGCGTCTCCGCGTCCGCCCGCTTGGCGTTGACGACGTTGGGCATCGCCACCGTGGTGGGTCCGGTCGACACCACGAGCGTCACCTCGGCTCCCCGCGGCACCTGCGAGCCGGCCGGCGGATTCGTGCCGATCACGGTGCCCTTGGGCACGGTGTCGCTCGCGGCCTCCTGCACCGGCACCTGGAACCCGGCCTGGCCGAGCGTCGTCAGCGCCGCGTAGGGCTCCTGTCCGGTGACGTCGGGCACCGCGACCAAGGGCTCGCGTGCCACGAAGACCGTCACCGTCGGCCGCCCACCCTGGGGCAGTTTGGCCACCGGGCCATCGGCGGCGGGATCGCTGCTCAGCGCGGTGCCCGGTGGCTGGTCGCTGTCTTGCTCCACGAAGTTGGCCGCGAGGTTGCGGGCGGCCAGGGTCTGCGCGGCCTGGGCCCGTTGCTGGCCGACGACGTTCGGCATGACGATGGTGGGGCTGCTCACCTGGAGCGTGATGAGTCCGCCCTTCGGGATCTTGCGGCCGCCTTCGGGGTCCTGACCCACCACGAGGTCGGGCACCTGCTCGGGTTCGTCGACGTCCTGGCGCGCCACGGTGAAGCCCTTGGCCTCGAGCCCGGCCTGGGCTTGGGCGTACGAGAACCCGGCGACCGCGGGGACGGGAAACTTGGGGGTGGCGTTGCCCTCGTCGCCGAAGTTGGAGTTGGCGAGGAGGAACACGATCAGCCCGACGAGCAGCGCCAGCGCGATGCCGATGGCGACGGCCGGGCCCCAGCGGCTGCCCGAGCGGCGCGTGGCGGCCACCGGCGGGGCGGCGGCCGCCGCGGGAGTGACGGGCGCGGCGACGTGCACCGAGGCCGGTGCCACCGCGGCTGCCGCGGTGGTGGCGCCGACCAACGGGCGACCGCGCTCGAAGCGCAGCAGGTCGGCGCGCATGTCCTGCGCCGACGCGTAGCGCTGGTCGACGTCCTTCGCCATCGCGGTGAGCACGATGTGGTTCATCGTGTCCGGGAGGTCGCGCACGAGTGACGACGGCGGCGCGGGTGTTTCGCGCACGTGCTTGTACGCCACCGACACCGGGCTGCCCGCGGTGAACGGCGCGACTCCGGTGAGCATCTCGTAGAGCACGACCCCGAGCGCGTACACGTCGGAACGACCGTCGAGCTTGAAGCCCTGTGCCTGCTCGGGGGAGAAGTACGTCGCGGTGCCGAGCACCGCGCCCGTCTTCGTCAGCGGCTCGCTCGTCTCCGCGCGCGCGATGCCGAAGTCGGTGACTTTCACCTGACCCTGCGGCGTGACGAGCACGTTGCCGGGCTTCACGTCGCGGTGCACCACGCCGTGCGCGTCGCGCGAACGACAGCGCGTCGGCGATCTCGGCGGCGATGCGCGCCGAGTCGGTCGGACCGAGGCGACCGTACGACTGCAGGATCTCGCGCAACGTCTGTCCGGGGACGTACTCCATCACGATGAAAGAGGTGTCGTCCTCTTCACCCCAGTCGTAGACCGCGACGATGTGTGGATGGTTGAGCCCCGCGGCAGCCTGCGCCTCGCGCCGGAAGCGTTCGACGTTGACGGGATCCGTCGCGAACTGCGCGGCCAGCACCTTCACCGCAACGCGCCGGTCGAGTAGGCGGTCGTGCGCGAGGTACACGTCGGCCATGCCGCCGTGGCCGATCGCTTCGCCCAGCTCGTAGCGGTTCGCGAAGACGCGGGTGGCGGGCGGCATGGTCACGGCAGGCTACTCACGAGCTCACGCCCAACAGGTTCTGGAGGAGCTGCTTGGCGATGGGTGCGGCGACCGCGCCGCCGGTCGCCTCGCTGCCGATGTCACCGCCGTGCTCGACGATGACCGCGACCGCGTACCGCGGCGCGTTCGCCGGCGCGAAGGCGATGAACCATGCGTGTGGGTTCTCACCGTCGACGCCCGTCTGCGCGGTGCCGGTCTTGCCCGCCACCTCGATGCCGTCGATCTGCGCCTCGGTGCCGGACCCCTCGTTGACGACGTCGATCATCATGCTGGTGAGCGCGGCCGCGGTGGTGGGCTGCATGCACGTCATCCAGTCCTTGGGCTCGGTCGTCTGCACCGTCTGCCCCTGGCTGTTGTGCACCTCTTGCACAACGTGCGGTTCCTTGATGACGCCGTTGTTGGCGATGCCCTCGGCGATCAACGCCATCTGCAGCGGCGTGGTGAACACGTCGCCCTGACCGATCCCCGCCAGCGCGAAGCGCGCCTTGTCCGCCCCGATCAGCGGTCCGACGCTCTTCTCCGCCTTGGGCTCGAGGTCGATCGGCGGCGCGCTCTCGATCCCGCACTGCTGCATCGCGGGAGGAAAGCGGTCGTCGAGCTCGTACCCGAGCCTCGCGAAGGTCGCGTTGCACGAGTTGATGAGGCTCACCCGCAACGTCCCGCCGCACGAGCCACCACCGAAGTTGCGCAGGAGTGTGTCGGTTCCCGGGATCTGGAAACCATTCTCTTCGTCGAACACCCGGTCGTCGGTCGACGTGAGCCCGGCCTCGATCGCCGATTTGCTCGTGATCACCTTGAACGTCGAGCCCGGGGAGTAGCGGAAGCGGTAGGCGCGCTGCAGCGCCGGCTTTCCGTTCTCGTCGCTGTTGATGGCGTTGAACGCGTTCTGGACGAACGGGGTGCTGTGCACCGAGAGCCCGTTGGGGTTGAAGGTGGGGTTCGAGTACATCGCCACGACCGCGCCGGTCTGCACGTCGAGTGCCACCACCGAGCCCCGCTGCCCGCGCAGCGCCGACTCCGCCGCCTTCTGCGCTGACTCGGTCAGCGACAGCACCACGTCGTTGGTGACCGCCTTTCCGCTGAGCGTGTTGCCGAGGTTGTCGAGCTGCAAGCTGGTGTCCTGACCCGTGAGCACCTTGCCGTACGACGCTTCGACGCCTGTGCTGCCCACGAGGTTGACGAACGACTGGTATCCGACCACGTGCGCGAACAGGCCCGTCTGCGGGTAGTCGCGCCGGTACTTGAAGTCGCCGGTGGTCGGGATCGACTGGGCGACGATCTGGCCGTCGGCGGTGAGGATGTCGCCGCGGGCCCGGTTGAAGTCCTTGAGCTGCTTGCGCACGTTGTTGGGATCGTTGGCGAGGTTGCTGGCGTCGACCACCTGCAGGTAGGTGAGCTGCGCGACGAGGAGCAGGATGAGGACGGTCACCGCGTACCCCACGCGGCGGATCGGCCGGTTCACCGGCGCGCCGGCGGAGCTGCGGGCACGGCGTCACCTCCTCCGCCGAGCCCGCCTTCTCCGCCGAGCCCGCCTCCTCCGCCGAGCCCGCCCCTGCCGAGACCTCCCACGGCAGTGCGCGCGGTCGCGAGCGCGCCCGGGGCCTCCGCGCGCGCGACCGTCTCGTCGGAGATGCGCAACAGCAGGGCGACGATCACGAAGTTGGCGATGAGCGACGACCCGCCGTACGAGATGAACGGCAGCGTCACGCCGGTGAGGGGGATGACGCGGATCACGCCACCGATGATCACGAAGGTCTGCACGCCGATGATCGTGGTGAGGCCGGCCGCGAACAGCTTCGAGAACGACCGGTCGGCCTGGATGGCGATGCGGAACCCGCTCCCGACGAGCAGCAGGAACATCATGCACACGGCGACGGTGCCGAGCAGCCCGAGCTCCTCGCCGATGGCGGAGAGCACGAAGTCGGTCGACGCATTGGGGATCTTCTGCGGGCTCCCGAGTCCGAGCCCGGTGCCCTGGAAGCCACCCGAACCCAGCGCGTACATCGACTGGACGAGCTGGAAGCCCGTGGTCTTCGACACCGACCACGGATCGATCCACGAGCTCACGCGGTCCTGCACGTGGCCGAACAGCTGGTACGCCACGAACGCGCCGCCGAGGAACATGCCGAGCGCGACCACGAGGTACGACCAGCGGTCGGTGGCGATGTAGAGCATCGCCGCGAACACCGCGAAGAAGAGGAGCGACGACCCGAGGTCCTTCTCGCGCACCATCACGAGGATGGAGAAGCCCCACGCGAGCAGCAGCGGGCCGAGGTGCTTCGGATCGGGGAGCCGGAGGCGTCCGATGTGACGCGTCCCCGCCGCGAGCAGCTCGCGCTTGTCGACGAGGTAGGCGGCGAAGAAGACGACGAGCAGCACCTTGGCCGCCTCGCCGGGCTGGAAGTTCACCGGACCGACTCGCACCCAGAGCCGAGCGCCGTTGATCTCCTGCCCGAGCCCGGGGAGCGACGGGAGCAACAGCGCGGCGATGCCCAGGAGCAGGAACGTGTACTTGTAACGCTCGAGCGTGCGGACGTTGCGCACGATCACGAGCGTGAGCACGAACGCGGCGATGCCGACCGCGGTCCACACCGCCTGCACCCGCGCCAGATCGCGGTCGAGGCGCGAGATGGTGAAGTAGCCGATGCCGTTCAGGAGGAACGCGATCGGCAGCAGGGTCGGGTCGGCGCGGGGCGCGAAGCGTCGCACCGCGAGGTGCGCCGCCACGTAGAGGCCGAGCACCGCGAGGAGGAACACCCAGAGGTCGGCGGGGATGTCGGGGCGGTCGGCGAGGAGCAGCAGGACGTAGCCCGCCGCGGTCACCACGACCGCGAGGAGCCCGAGCCCGAGCTCGCGGCTGCGCCGCCGCCGTGCAGTGGGCGATCTCACGGCGTCGCCGGCGCGAGCGTGGCCGGTGGCGGCGCGAGCGTGGTGGTCGGCGGAACCGTCGTCGTCGTGGTGGTCGTGGTCGTGGTGGTGGTCTGCGCCTTCAGCCGCGCGACGAACGCTGCCGCGTCGGCGCGCGACGAGAAGGTGTGGCGGTCGCGCACCTGGGCCTGGGCGGCCGGCTTCAGGTCGGCGATCTCCACCGCGGTGCGCTGCGCGATGGTGGGATCCCAGCCCGCCAAGCCCCCAGGCACCCCCTTGAACACGGTGACCTGGCCCTGGCTGGTGCTCACGAAGTAGTCCTTGCGCGCGTACCAACCGACCGCGGCCACCGCGATGCCGAGCACCAACACGATCGGCAAGGCCCACAGCAGCACCCGGCCCACGCCGCGCGCACCCCGCCGGCGGCGCTCACCCGGTTCGGGCGGCGGCGTGTCGTCGACCTCGGTGGCGACGAGCGGCTCCACGAGCTCGGGCACCGCCTGCAACGACGCCTCGTCGGTGACCGCGACGACCACCACGGTGATGTTGTCCACGCCGCCGGCGAGGTTGGCCGCGTCGACGAAGGCGGCCGCGGCGCGCGACGGGATCGTCCTCCCGTCGCAACGTGGCCGCGATCTCCTCGGTGTGCACCATGTCGGTGAGACCGTCGGAGCACAACACGAGGCGGTCACCGGGGCTCAGCTCGACGGGGTACACGTCGACGGCGACGGTGGGATCGGTGCCGATCGAGCGCGTGATGATCGAACGCTGCGGATGCACCGCCGCCTCGTCGGCGGTCAGCCGTCCTTCCTGCACGAGCTCCTCGACCAGGCTGTGGTCGACGGTCACCTGCCGGAGCTCGCCCTCGTGCAGGAGGTAGGCGCGGGAGTCGCCGACGTGACCGAGCAGGATGGTGTTCCCCGCGACCAGCGTGCCGACGGTGAGCGTCGTGCCCATGCCGCGGAGGTTCATGTCGGTCTGCGCCTTGGCGAAGACCGCCGCGTTGGCGTCCTCGATCGACTCGCGCAGCGTGCGGCCGCTGGTGATGGAAGCGCGGAGTGCCTCCACCGCGGTCGCGCTCGCGACCTCGCCGGCGCGGTGACCGCCGATGCCGTCGGCCACGGCGACGAGCCCCATCGCGTCGTCGACGAGGTAGGCGTCCTCGTTCCCGTCGCGAACCCGGCCGACGTCGGTGGCGGCCCCCGTCACGAGTCTCACGACGCCGGTTTCACCTGACGGCCTCGGCCACGGTCTGCCCGAACTGCACGTGGTCGCCGCGGCGGAGCTGCGCGGCGTGCACCAGCGGTTCTCCGTTGAGCAGCGTGCCGTTGCGGGAGCCGAGGTCCTCGACGTACACCGCGCCGTCGCGCCGGAACACGCGTGCGTGGACGGTGGAGACGAACGAGTCGTCGGCCAGCACGATGCTGCAGCCGCCGCCGCGGCCGACGGTGAGCTCCTCGCTGAGGGCGAAGCTCTCGCCTTCGCGCGCGGCCGGCTCGAGGATCCGCAACTTCCCGGGACCGCGTCCCTTGGCCGGCTTGACCGGACGCGACGCCGGGACGGGCGCGGCGCTGGGTGGGGCCGCCGGTTGCTCGGGCACCGGTGCGGGCGCCCGCATCTCCTTCACCACCACGCGCACGACCCGGAACAGGAAAAGGTAGAGAAGGGCGAGGAAGCAGAACTTCAGGATGGTGAGGACGGATTCCGGCACTACGAGGCCTCGAAGCGCATCACCGTCGCGCCCACCGAGATCTCGTCGCCGTCGTGGAGCACCCGCTCTTTGACCGCGGTGCCGTTGACCAGCGTGCCGTTCATCGACCCGAGGTCGGCGAGGACGAAGCCGTCGGCGGTGGGGCGGATCTCGGCGTGGCGCCGCGAGGCCCGCGGGTCGGCCAGGCTGACCGTGCAGTCGGAGTTCCGGCCGAGGGAGGTGATGTGCTCACCGAGCCCGACCCGCCGCCCGTCGGGCAGCACCAGCGAGCCCACGTGGCCGCCGGCGCCCTCGGCGATCTCGGCCACGACGTCGTAGTCGCCGGCCTTGAGCGTGTCGTCGGGCACGAGGGTGAGGGTGACGGGGCCCACGAATTGGTAGCCCTCGTCACGGGCGTGCTGACGGGCGGCCTCGGCCAGCTCCCGGGCCAGCGCCTCGGCGAAGGAGCTGAAGCGCTCGAAGTCGGCGGGAGAGAGGTAGACCCCGATGTTGTTGGGCGCCACCGGGCGGCCGTTGACCCCCAGCGTGCGGCCGTCGTCGAGGACGCGCGTCACCCGATGACCGATCTCGACGGGCTGGAGTCCGCTGCGGAAGGCCTTGTTGAAGGTCCCCTCCACCAGCCGCTCGAGCCTCCGCTCGAACCCCTGGAGTCCCACGCCGAGAGTGTACCGAGCAGCCCCTCCCGAGAACCCGCACCTCCTCCTTCTTCCCGTTCTCCCTCATCCGAACATCTCGGACTTCGTGTGCACCGGTGGGGGTCGAAACCGAGATGTTCAGCTGCGGAGGCGTCGGGCTACCCTGTCGCACTCCGGGCGAGTGGCGGAATTGGCAGACGCGCAGGCTTCAGGTGCCTGTGTCCGCAAGGACGTGGGGGTTCAAGTCCCCCCTCGCCCACCCGAGCAGACGGCCCGCCGCCTCAACCGCTGACGCGGCGGGCGTCGAGCTGCAGCCGGTCGGGCCACCGCACCTTCGTCGCCCATCCGAGCAGCTCGAACCAGCGGATCAGCCGGGCCGACGTGTCGAGCTGGCCCGGGTCGACCCCGTGGCGCGCCAGGGTGGGAAAGGCGTGATGGGCGTTGTGCCACGACTCGCCGCCGGTCAGGAGGGCGAGCGGGGCGAAGTTCGTGCTGCGGTCGCGCGTGCGGAACGGCCGTCGCCCGAACCGATGGCAGACGGAGTTGATCGCCCACGTGAGGTGGTGGCCGAGCCCGACGCGGAGCACCCCGGCCCAGAGGAGCGCGGCGAGCGCACCGCCCATCGTGCCGGTCAGCGCGTACCCGAGCCCGAAGGGCAGGGCGAGCGTGGCGATGCACAGCGGCACGAACATGCGGTCGATGAACACCAGGTCGCGGTCGGCGAGCAGGTCGGGGGCGAACTCGTCGCGCGGCGTGTGCGCGTTGTCGAACACCCACGTGAAGTGGGCGTGAGCCATCCCGCGCCAGCCCGCGAGCCGTTCGCCGGCCTTCACCACAGGGGAATGCGGGTCGCCGGTCCGGTCCGCGTAGCGGTGGTGCCGGCGGTGGTCGGCCACCCACCCGATGAGCGATCCCTGGAACGACATCGATCCGAGGACCGCGAGGACGATCTTCAGCGGTCGGCGGGCCTCGAAGCTGCGGTGCGTGAACAGCCGGTGGAAGCCGATGGTCACGCCGTGCGCGATCACGAAGTAGAAGGCGGTCAGGAGGATCAGGTTGAGCCAGGGGATCGGCTCGCCGATCGCGCGCACGGTCACCCAGACCGCGGCGAGCGGCGGCCCGAGCGCGATGACGGCGGAGAGGATCCGGCGGTAGCGGGGTGCCGGGTTGCTCGCCCATCGCACCTCGGGTGGGACGGGAGGCGGCGCGGGCGCGAGTGCGTCCGCGGCGAGCGGAGGAGCGGTCTGCATTCGGGACCTCAGCGGCTGGTGGGGCACACCGCCAGGGTCCGGAGCAGTGAAGAACGCCGTCGGAGACGACGTCTCTGGCAGCGTACCGGCCCCTGCGCCCGGTTGGCAGGGCGGGTACGGTGAAGTGCGGTGGCCCGCACATCCGTGCGGGCCTGCACTGCTCCAGTCCTCGGTGGTGTGAGCCTGCGTCCAGCACACCGACGAGGCCGAGATGCACGTCAGACCGGTCCGATCCGCCGTGGTGGTCGTGATCCCTTCCCGGTTCCATCTCGGCAGAGTCGTCTGATGGAGCTGCGTCGTCTCGGTCGCCTGGTCGCCGATCTGTACCGTCCCGCCCCGTCGACGCATGACGGCGCCGACGGGAGCCGCCCCTTCGACTCCGTCGCGACGCGCGCGTGCGCAACCTGCGTGGAGCTCCTCGACGTGAGCGGCGCCGGCGTCGTGCTCGTCGACGAGGACGGTGAGGTGAGCGCCGTGGGCGCCGCGGGCGCGGCGTCGGCGACGATCCTGGAGGAGATCCAGTTCGTGGTGGGCGAGGGGCCCGGCCTCGACGCCCACGCCTCCGGGGTGCCCGTGCTGGTCTCCGACCTGGCCGAAGTCCCGGCGTCGCGGTGGCCGGGCTTCGTGTCCGGGATGCTGCCGACCGGGGTGCGCGGGCTGTTCAGCTACCCGCTGCAGGTCACGGCGGTGCGGCTCGGGGCGCTCGACCTCACCCGTGAGGAGCCCGGCCCCTCGACGCCCGCGGGCAGCTCGACGCCGCCGTCATGGCCGAGGTCGTGACCCGACGCATTGCTCGCGGGTCAGGCCGACGCCGGACCGGGGGCGCTCGGGCCCGATCTCGACGACCCGATCGCGCTCGCGGCTCGAGGTGCACCGGGCCGCGGGGATGGTGTCGGAGCAGCTCGGGATCCGCGCCGCCGATGCGCTGGTTCTGCTGCGTGCCGCTGCCTACGCTTCCGAGCGTCCGATCGACGCGCTCGCGCACGACGTCGTCACCCGGACGCTGCGCTTCGACGAAGACCCTGTGTGAACGACCGTGGGGAAGGAGGTACGACATGCCGACCCGCAGTGATCTCCTGGCGCGAACCTTCGTCGACGTCGCCGACACGCTGGTCGCCGACTTCGACATCGTCGACTTCCTGACCGTGCTCACCCGCCGCTGCGTCGAGCTGTTCGACCTCGGGGCAGCGGCGCTCCTGCTCGCCGATGCCGACCACGTGCGCGTCGCCGCGGCGTCGAACGACCGGGTGCAGCTGCTCGAGCTGTTGGAGCTCCAGTACGACGACGGTCCGTGCCTCGACTGCTACCACGCCGGCCAGCCGATCAGCTGCGACGACATGGCGTCGGAAGACCGCTGGGCCGAATTCGTGCGCGAGGCGCGCTCGGCCGGCTACGCGTCGGTCTACGCGGTGCCGATGCGGCTGCGTCAGCAGGTCATCGGCTCGTTGAACCTGCTGGGCTCTCGTGTCGACAGCGTCGACGACGCCGGCCTCGTCGAGGCCCAGGCGTTGGCCGACGTCGCGACCATCGGCATCCTGCAGCACCGCGCCGCGTCGGAGCAGCGAGTGCTCGCGCAGCAACTGCAGTACGCGCTCCAGAGCCGGGTGCTGGTCGAGCAGGCGAAGGGAGTCCTGTCGGAGTTCGCGCACGTCGACATGGACGACGCGTTCGACGCGCTGCGCCGGTACGCGCGCGGGCGCAACGAGCGCCTGGTCGAGGTCGCGAGCGCGCTGGTGGAACGCCGGCTCGCGGCGTCGGCCGTGATCGACAGCCTCCTGAACGCCGCTCTCCGGAGCGTCACCACCGCGCCCGGCGTAGATTGCGCGCCCATGACCACCGCTGATCCGCACGCAGGGTTCTCGATCGCCGAGTCGGTGCCGGGCGACTACTCGCTGCCCCATCCCGGCGCCGATGCGCCCAACGTGGTGCTGATCGTCCTCGACGACCTCGGCTTCGGCCAGCTGGGCTGCTTCGGGTCCGACATCGCCACCCCCGCCATCGACGGCCTGGCCGCAGGCGGCCTCCGGTACAACCACTTCCACGTCACCAGCCTCTGCTCGCCGACGCGTGCGTGCCTGATGACCGGCCGCAACCACCACGCGGTCGGCATGGGGTTCCTGACCGACCTGCCGATGGCGTTCCCCGGCTACACCGGGCGCATCCCGCGCTCGGCGACGCCGCTGCCACGCGTGCTGCGCGACGCCGGCTACAACACGCTCGCCATCGGCAAGTGGCACCTCGTGCCCGGGGGTGAGCGCTCGGTCGCGGGTCCGTACGACCGTTGGCCCCTCGGGTTCGGCTTCGAGCGCTACTACGGCTTCCTCCAGGGCGACACCAACCACTGGGCACCCCATCTGGTGCGCGACAACCACTACGTCGAGCAGCCACGCGCGCCGCGTGACGGCTACCACCTCACCGAGGACCTCGCCGACGAGGCGATCCGCGCGATCACCGCGCAACACCAGGCCGCACCCGACCGCCCCTTCTTCCTCTACTTCGCGCTCGGCGCGATGCACGCGCCCCATCACGTCGCACCGGAGTGGGTGGAGCCCTACCGCGGTGCGTTCGACGGTGGTTGGGAGCAGTGGCGGGCCGACGTCTTCGCCCGCCAGCTCGCCGACGGCGTCGTCCCCGCGGGCACGGAGCTCGGACCCCGCCCGAGCTGGATCGAGGAGTGGGCGTCGCTCCCGCGCGACGCGCAGCGCATGCTGGCGCGCCAACACGAGGTGTTCGCCGGCTTCCTCTCGCACACCGACGCGCAGATCGGTCGCGTCCTCGCGCAGCTCGACGCGCTCGGCGAGCTCGACAACACGCTCGTGATGCTGATCTCCGACAACGGCGCCAGCGGCGAAGGTGGCGCGCTGGGCACGTTCAACGAGCACCGCTTCACCGAGCACGTCCCCGACACGGTCGAGGGCAACCTCGCCTGGGGCGACGAGCTCGGCGGTCTGCGCTCGTACCCGCACTACTCGTGGGGCTGGGCGTGGGCGGGCAACACGCCGTTGCGGCTGTGGAAGCGCTACACGTGGCTCGGCGGGACCCGCACGCCGCTCGTCGTGCACTGGCCGCGCGGCATCGCCGGCGCCGGTGCCGTGCGCGACCAGTTCGTGCACGCCATCGACCTCATGCCCACCGTGCTCGACGCCGCCGGGGTCGACGCGCCCGCCGCGGTCGACGGCGTCGACCAGCAGCCGGTCGACGGCGCGTCGATCCGCGACACGTTCACCGACCCGACGGCCGCGTCGCCTCGTACCTCGCAGTACTTCGAGATGCTCGGCTCGCGCTCGATCGTCGCCGACGGGTGGAAGGCGACCACCGACCACGTGTCGAAGGGCGTGGTCGACGAGGAGCGTCTGCTCGAGGGCAGCCGCGACTTCGCCGACGACGACTGGGCGCTGTTCCGACTCGCCGACGACTTCGCCGAGACCCACGACGTCGCGACCGAGCATCCCGACGTGCTCGCCGACCTGCAGGCGCGCTGGACCGCGGAGGCCGAGCGCAACCAGGTGTTCCCGCTGGTCGACGAGCTGATCGGTCGCATCGCCGCGGTGATGCCGTGGCCCAACGCGATGCCCGACCGCGCCGTCTACCGTCCCGAGGGCGGACCGGTGCCCGACGACTCGGTGGCGAGGCTCTTCGGCGGCTTCCGCATGGTCGGCGTCGGTCGACGTGCCCGACGACGGGCGCGACGGGGATCCTGGCCGCGATGGGCGACTGGACCGGCGGATCGCGCTGTTCGTGCGCGACGGCCGGCTCGTCTTCGTGCTCAACCGTGCCGGCGACGAAGCACGCGTCGAGAGCGACGTGGTGATCCCGGCCGGCCGTCACGAGCTCGCCGCCGTCTACACGCCCGGCTTCGCGGGTCCGGGCGTCGCGTCTGTTCCACGACGACGAGCTGGTCGCGCACGCGGTGCTGGCGGTGCCGGCGCCGATGGTGTTCCAGCACGGCGGCACCGTGCTCATGCTCGGGTCGCGACCGTGGTCTCCCGGTGTGCGCCGACTACGAGCCGCCGTTCCCGTGGACCGGCGTGCTGCACGAGGTCGTCATCGAGACCGGGCCCGCGATCGAACCGTCGCTCGCGGAGCGCATGCGCGCGCTGCTGCACCACGAATAGGTGCAGCCGGGCGCGGCCAGGCGGGTCGTCCGGTTGAACCGCCGCCACAACGGGGACGCTGCTCGTCGATGGAGGCTCGTCGATCGGCTCGACCATTGGCAGCAGCGACACCGTGCGCCGGCGTTCGTCGTCGGTGTGGTGAAGAAGTACGGCGACGACCGGGGCGGTCAGCTCGCCGCGCTCATCACGTACTACGGGTTCCTCGCGCATGTTCCCGCTGCTGCTCGTGTTCGTCACCGTGCTCGGGTACGTCGCCCACGACGACCCCGGTCTCCGACGCGATCTGCTCGACACCGCGCTGGCCGACTTCCCCATCGTCGGTCAGGAGCTCCGCCGCAACGTCGGCGCGCTCGGTGGCAACGGCCTCGCGCTCGTCGTCGGACTGCTCGCGCTGATCTGGGGATCGCTCGGCGTCGCGCAGGTCGCGCAGCACGCGATGGCGCAGGTCTGGAACGTCCCCGGCGCGCGTCGACCGGGGTTCGGCCCGCGCCTGCTCCGCTCGGTGCTGGTGCTCGCGGTGCTCGCGCTCGCGATCGTGGGCACCGCGGCGCTGACGACGGTGGCGACGCTGGTCCCGGGCGGGAGCGCGGTGCCGATCCTCTCGACCGCGCTGGTGGTGGTGCTCAACGTCGCGCTGTACTGGCTCGCGTTCCGCGTGCTCACCCCGGCGCGAGATCGCGACCCGCGACCTGCTCCCCGGCGCGGTCCTCGGGGGCGTCGCGTGGACCGCGCTGCAAGGCCTCGGGTTCGTGGCTGGTGGCGCGCCAGCTGCGTCACACCAGCGAGCTCTACGGCACCTTCGGCGTCGTGCTCGGCCTGCTGTTCTTCCTCTACCTCGCCGCGCAGATCACGGTGTACGCGGCGGAGGTCAACGTGGTGCGGGCGCGCCACCTCGTGCCGCGCTCGCTCGCGCCCCCGCCGCTCACCGAGGCCGACGAGACGGTGCTCACCGACGTCGCCGAGACCGAGCAGCGCCGGCCCGAGCAGACCGTCGACGTGTCGTTCGAGCGCCCGCGCACCTGAGCGCGCGAACGGTCAGATCGTCGACGCGGTCTCGCCGCCGAGGTACTCGGCGAGGAGCTCGTCACCGGCGTCGGCCGCCGCGCCCTGCCAGCCGACGAGCCCGTGACGCAGCACGACGGCCTGGTCGGCGAACCCGAGCGCGCGCTCGACGAACTGCTCGATGAGCAGCACGGTGACGCCGTCGTCGCGCGCGCGTTCGAGCGACTCGAACACGAGGTCGACGATCAGCGGCGCGAGCCCGAGCGACATCTCGTCGGCGATGAGGAGCTTCGGGGACGCGGCGAGCACGCGTGCCAGCGCGAGCATCTGCTGCTCGCCGCCGGAGAGCGTGCCCGCCGCCTGGCTGCGCCGATCGGCCAGGACCGGGAACATCTCCATCGCCTTGTCGAACGCGTCCTTGCGCTGGGCGCGGGGCAGCGAGAAGCGCAGCTGCGCCCAGAGGTTGTCCTTCACCGAGAGGTGCGGGAACAGGTTGCGCGATTCGGGCACGTAGGCGAGCCCCATCTTGGCGATGGTGTGCGACGACTTCCCGGTGATGTCGTGGCCGTCGAACACGACGCGTCCGGCGCGCGGGTGCACGACGCCGGCGATCGCCGACGCCAGCGACGACTTGCCGGCGCCGTTGGCGCCGAGGATCGCGGTGACCGATCCGTGCGGCACGCTGAACGACACGCCGAAGAGCGCACGGGCCTCGCCGTACGCGACCTCGCACGTCGGTGACCTCGAGCAGCGGGCGTGGCGGTGCTCACGAGCTGCTCCTCCCCGCGGGTGCGTCGGTTGGCGCTCTCGAGCGGCGCGCCGAAGTAGGCGGCCTGCACCTCGGGGCTGGTGCGGATCTCGTCGGGCGTGCCCTCGACCAGCAGCTTCCCGAAGTCGAGCACGGTGATCCGGTCGGAGAGCCCGAGCACGAACTCGACGTTGTGCTCCACGAGCACGAACGCGGTGCCCCGCTCGGCGCGCACCCGGCGGAGCGCTTCGCCGAGCTGCTCGGTCTCGTGCACGTCGAGGCCCGACGACGGCTCGTCGAGCAGCATGACCGTCGGCTCCGACGCCAACGCCCGGGCGACCTCGAGCAGGCGCCCGGTGCCGAGCGGGATCGCCAGCGCCGGCCGGTCGGCGACCGCCTCGAGCCCGAGCAGGGCGAGGATCTCCTCGACCGCTTCGCTCTTCGCCCGGGCCCGGGCCGTTCGCCGAACCCGGTGAGGTCGCGGGCCATGCCGAGCAGGCGCTCGCGGCCGTCGTTCACGCGTCGGGCGAGCACGAGGTGCTCGCGCACGGTCAGCTCGGTGAACAGCTCCATGCGCTGGAACGTGCGCGAGAGGCCCTTGCGGGCGCGGTGTTGCGGGCTGCGACGGGTCACGTCGACGCCGCTCATCGTGACCCGGCCCGCCTTCGGGCGGAGCAGTCCCGAGAGCACGCCGAACAGCGTGGTCTTGCCCGCGCCGTTCGGGACCGACGAGCCCGACGGTCGAGCCCTCCGGCACCGTCAGGCTCACGTTGTCGAGCGCGACCACACCGCCGAAGCGGACGGTCACGTCGTGCGCGGCGAGCAGCGTCGACTCCTGCACGCGGTTCCTGGCCGCTGGCCTCGACCGCGCTCATGCCGGTGCTCCGCGTGAGCGCGGCGTCGGCGGCGAGCTGTCGTTCCTCGTCGCGTTCCTCGTCCTGTTTGAACTGGCGGAGTCGTTGGCGGTTGACGATGTCGTAGACGACGCCACGCGGCTCGTTGACGAGGCCGATGGCCCCGAGCCCGAACAGCATGGTCGGCACCTCGCGGGCGCCGTCCTCGCCGAGGTCGAGGCCGCCGAGGGTGAACGCCAGCCACACCCCGAGGCCGGCGACGACCACGAGCAGGGCGATCCGCACCGGTTGGCTGGCGATCGGGAGCCTTCGCGACCCGCAGTGCCGACGAGCAGCGCGGCGGCGAGGCCGAGCGCGACGAGGATCACCTTCACCGCGTCGTCGCTCGACACGTTGTCCCAGATCCACACGCTCCCGCCGACCGCGACGACCGCGAGGACGAGCATCGCCAGCGCACCGAGCACGTTGCGGTAGGCGCGCCCGAGCGCGAGCCGGGTGATCACGCCGCTCACGACGAGGAAGAACACCAGGACGAGGATGATCGAGAGCCGTTGCGGCGCGATGGCGAAGATCATGCCCGCGAGCAGCGCGCCGACGACCGAGCGCACGCCCCACGTCACGACGATGGCCAGCCACACGATGCCGACGAGCGCGTTGAACGACTTCGGGAGCGCGGTGCCCACGACGGTCGCGTAGAGCCCGCCGCCGAGGCCGGCGACGAACGCGCTGACCCCGAAGAGCACGAGCTTCACCCGCACGATGCTCATGCCGCTCGTCGTCGCCGCCGGCTCGCTCGACCGGATGGCGGCGAACACGAGCCCCGACGTCGCGCGTTTCAGGTTCACGATCGCGAACGCGACGACCGCGAACACCACCGCGACGATGGCGTACATCTCGAGCCGGTCGGTGATGCCGATCCCGAACGGGCGCGCGATCTGCACGCCGGCGCCGAAGTTCTCGTACTCGTTGCGGGTCCACACGAACTGCTCGACCAGCAGCGCGAAGCCGATGGTGAGCAGCGCGAGGTAGAGGTCGCCGATGCGGAGGCTCGGCAGCGCCACCAGCAGACCGAACGGCACCGCGAACACCGCGCCGACGAGGATCGCCAGCCACACCGGCCAGCCCGCTTCGGCGGCGAGGCGGGCGGCGGCGAACGCGCCGATGCCGGCCAGGGTGATCTGGCACAGCGAGATCATGCCGCCCTCGCCGGTGACGAGCGTGTACGAGAGGTAGATGATCGCCAGCGCGATGCCCTGCGCGAACACGCCGACCCAGAACTGGTCGAACGTGATCCCGAAGATGGTCACGTTGTCGAACAGCAGCGGCAGCGCGGCGAGCACGACCGCCATGGCCAGCGGTCCGATGGCGCGCTTCCAGCCCGCGCGCGGGTGGGAGCGGCGGTGCGTCGCCGTGCACGCCGCCCGCGCTGCGTCGGTCGACCTCGAACGCCTCGGTGCGCAGGCCCTTGGCCGAGAAGCTGTAGGCGATCGAGGAACACCAGCATCACGACGAACGGGATGCTGGCCGACACGCCGGACGAGAAGAAGCCGCTGTCGGGCTGGACCTTCACCCAGAGCTGCTGGAGCAGACCCGACCGCGATCGCGCCGGCGAAGGCGAGCGGGAGGCTCGTCATCCGCGCGATGACGACGGCGGCGAACGAACCGACCAGCAGGAAGCGTGAACTGGGTCTCGTTGAGGCTGAGGATCGGGGCGAGCAGCACGCCCGCGAACCCGGCGAGCATCACGCCGACCATCCACGAGCCCGCGGTGACCGCTTCGGTGTTCACGCCCGCGATGCCGGCGTTGCGCGGGTGGTCGACGGTCATGCGCGTCGCCAGCCCGAGCGACGTGAAGCGCAGCACCAGCGTGGCGACGATCGCGATCACGACCGCGCTCACGATCACGACGAACTGGTTCTCGTTGACGTAGGTGCCGAACACCTTCAGGAAGTTGGGATCGGCCGGGCTCGAGACCAGACCCTCGGGGTTGAAGATCTCGGTCGGACGCGAACGGGAACAGGATCCTGGTCAGCGCCGGGATCGCGACCCAGAGGCCGACGGTCGACACCAGCCGCACCGTCGGCGTGGCGTGGGTGAGGCGCTTGAAGAGCACGAAGTAGAGGAGCAGACCGAGCAGCGGCGCGACGATCAGGATCGTGAACGGCGCCGCGGTGGCGATGCTCCAGCCGTTCTGGCGGGTCAGGTAGTAGTAGAAGACCGCGATCGCGTACGCGAGCGCGCCGTGCGCGAAGTTGAACACGCGCGACGACGTGTACGTGAGCACGAGGCCCAGCGCCGAGATGGCGTAGATGCTGCCGACGACCAGCCCGCTGATGATGTAGGGCGTCACCGTTCCACCTTCTCCGTCGAGTCGAAGTACGGGACGAACGGAGCCGGGTCGCGTGGACCCGGCTCCGCCGTCAGAGGTGCGTGACCGGGCTTACGGCGCCGCGGTCGTGGTGGTGCCGCCGTCGTGCGCCGTGCGTCGGCACGACGTCGGCGATCTTCTTGTCGGTGATCGTCTTCTTCGCGCAGAACGGCTTGCCGTCGAACTGCGGCACGAACTGCTTGTTCTCGACGTGCACGTAGTACACGCACAGGAACGGCTTGCCGTAGACCTTGGCGAAGTCGATCGTGGTCTCCGGGTCGTCGAAGAACCCGTTGCCCGTGTAGCCCTTCTCGAGGCGCAGGTTGTTGATGAACGCCTTGCGCGTCGGGCACTTCACGCCGGCGGCCTTGATGCCCTCGATGAACGTGTTGGCGCTGATCCAGCCGACCGCGGTGATCTGGCTGAGCGGCGCGTTCGGCGCCTCGGTGCCCATCCACTTCTTGAAGTCGTCGTAGCCCGGGCCACGACTTCGGGCCGTGAGCTCGAACGGCTTGAACTCGATGCCGAAGTACACGTCGTCGTAGGTCGGCAGGCCGAGCACGAGCGGGCTGTAGCCACCGGGGAAGATGACCGGCTTGAGCTTGACGCCCGCCTGCTTCAGCGCCGACATGAGGCCGGTGTTCCCGGCGTTGTCGAGCGCGGTGTACATCGAGTCGGCGCCCGACTGCTTGATCTGGTCGGCGACCGAACCGAACTCGGTGGTGCCGACCGGGATGTCGTGGTTGATGTAGACGGTCTTCAGACCCTTGGTCTGCTTGGTCGCCGACTTCACCTGCTCGGTGAAGACCGACGCTGTTCGCCGCGTTGGAGCCGACGATCGCGAGCTTCGTGCCGCCGAGCGCCTTGATCACGTCGGCGTTGCGGGTCGTGAACTCCTTCTTGATGTTCTCGGTGTTGGCGTTCTGCATCCCGAAGTAGTTCGGGTACGTGCCGTACACCGGCAGGCCGAGCTGCCAGCCGACGACCGGCATCTTCTGGTCGTGGAGGTACTCGCCGCTGGCGTCACCGGCGTTGCTCTCGGTGATGATGCCGAAGACCTTGTCCTGCTCGGCCAGCTGCTGCGCGGCGGTGACGTTGCGGGCGGCGTCGCCGGCGTCGTCGACGTTGACCAGCTCGATCTTGCGCTTGCCGAGCTCACCCTCGGCGTTCGCCTGGGCGACCCGGGCCTTGATGCCGTCGAGCGTCTGCGAGTAGAACGAGCGCGAACGGGCCCGAGGTCGGGACGATCGTGCCGACCTTGATGGTCGAGTCGTCCGACGCCGGTGTCGTTCTTGCAGGGGCTCGGCGCCTTGATGGGCTTGAGGTTGTCGAACTGCGTGCTCGGGTCGTCGGCCGCACCCGCGGCCCCGGTCGTGAGCAGACCCACGCTCGCGGCCGCGAGGACCGAGACCCCCGCGATCGCGCGCACCCATCGCCGTGCCTTCATGGATTCCCCCCATGTCGTCGCAACCGCCGACCCTCCGTCGGCGGATGTTGCGGCATCTTGGCACGCTCAAAGTCACGAGTTGCACGCGGTCGGTTCGCACGACCACGCTGGGTGCCCGCCGCGTGTCCGAGCGGCCTGCGTCGCTGTCAGGGCAACGAGATTGGCCCTGATGTGCGTCGGGTACCCGAAAAGGTGCACAATGGAGGGTCCCCCTCCGCGAGACTCGTGCTCGCGGGGTCCCCAGCACGATCTCCGGGCAAGACCGGAACAAGGACGCATCCCGCCGTCGTTCTACTGTCGACGGTCGCCTTCCCCCGGCGACCGCAACCCTACCCTCGGGAAGGCACCGTGGCTCGAGTACGAAACCGCACCGAACGGGACAATGAGGATCTCGTCCGGCTCTACCTGGAAGACATCGGCCGGCACCAGCTGCTGACCAAGGACGACGAGGCCCGCCTGGCCCAGGACATCGAGGCGGGCAAGGCCGCGCGCGAGACCCTCGACACCGTCGACAAGGGCCTCACCCGCGCCGAGAAGCGCGACCTCCAGCGTCTCGTCCGCAAGGGCGAGAACGCCCAGCGCCAGTTCGTCCAGTCGAACCTCCGACTCGTCGTGTCCATCGCCAAGCGCTACCAGGCGTCGGGCATGCCGCTCCTCGACCTGGTCCAGGAGGGCAACCTCGGCCTCATCCACGCGGTCGAGAAGTTCGACTGGCGCAAGGGCTTCAAGTTCTCCACGTACGCGACGTGGTGGATCCGCCAGGCGATCCAGCGCGGCATCGCCAACGCGGGCCGCACCATCCGCCTGCCCGTGCACGCCGCCGACAACCTCGCCCGACTCCAGAAGGAGCGCGCGGGGCTCGAGGCCCGCCTCGGTCGTCCGGCGACGCTCGACGAGCTGGCCGAGGAGCTCGACCTCGCTCCCGAGCGGGTCAAGGAGCTCATCCCGCACCTCGCGGAGCCGGTGTCGCTCGAGACGCCCGTCGGCGAAGACGGCGAGACCGAGCTCGGTGACCTGGTCGAGGACCGTGGGGCCGAGTCGCCCTACGAGTCGGCGGCCCGGGCCATGCTCCCGGCCGAGATCGAGAAGCTGCTGGCCGTGCTCGACGAGCGTGAGCGCTACATCCTCACGCTGCGCTTCGGGCTCGACCGGGGCGAACCCCGCACCCCCGACGAGGTGGGCCAGCTGGTCAACCTCAGCCGGGAGCGGGTCCGCCAGATCGAGGCCCGCGCCCTCGCCCGTCTGCGCCACCCCTCGGTGGAGATGGGTGCCCGCGCGCTGCTCGCCGGCTAGATCTCTTCCGCAACACGCCTTTTGGCGCCGCTGCACGGCGTATATCGCCTTCCAGCGGCGCCGAAACGCGTCTAGGGGTTGTCGAGGCCGAGCTGGCGTTGCTGCGTGATCGCGCGCAGGGCCTGCATGGCGCGGTAGACGCGCTGGCGCGCCGCCTGCTCGGTCGTGTGCAGGCGCGCCGCGATCGCGGCGTGGTCGAGCTCCTCGACGAACCGGAGGTGCAGCACCTCCTGGTGGACGCGCGGCAGGTCGGCGAACGCGGCGCGCGGGAGCTCGTGCTCGTCGTCGTGCAGGAGACGGGCGTCGGGCGCGGGATCGTCGGACGCCGCGTCGGGGACGTCGGCCCACGGCTCGACCGCCATGCGGGCCCTCGCTCGCGCCTGGTCGGTGGCGAGGTTGCGCACGATCCGGAGCAGGTACCACTTCGCCCGTTCGGGGTTGCGCACCTCGGCGCCGGCGGCGAGGGCACGCAGCACGGCGTTCTGCGCGAGGTCCTCGGCGTCGGCATCGTTGCGGCAGAAGGAACGCGCGTAGCGGAAGATGTCGGCGCGGTGCTCGACGACGACCTCGCGCAGGTCGAACCGTCGACTCGTCGCGATCCGGTTCCGCCCACCGCATCGGGCTTGCCGCCTCCTCGATCTCACGGCCCGCCCGGCCGTGAGTCGCGCGTACCGTACATTCCGGGCATCGCGCCTGGCAACGGGTGCCGCGCGAAGCCGTCTACGCTCGCCCGCCGTGCCTCGCGTCCTCGTCACCCGTCAGCTGCCCGACGGGTGGGCTCGACCCGCTCGTCGCCGCCGGGCACGAGCTCGTGCAGCGCGAGGGCGACGAGCCCTACACCGCCGACGAGCTGGCGGCCCTGGCCGGTGAGGTCGACGCGATCGTCTGCATCCTCACCGACCGCATCGACGCCGCGGTGCTGCACGCCGGTGCGCCCCGGCTGCGGGTCGTGGCGAACGTCGCGGTGGGCTACGACAACATCGACGTCGCCACCGCCACGGAGCTGGGCATCGCGGTGTGCAACACGCCCGGGGTGCTCGACGAGACCACCGCCGACCTCGCCTTCCTCCTGCTCCTCGCCGCGTGCCGGCGGGCCACCGACGCCGAGGCCGACCTCCGCGCCGGACGCTGGACCGGCTTCCACATCGGCGACTTCCTCGGCGTCGACGTCCACGGCGCCACCCTCGGCATCGTCGGGTACGGCCGCATCGGGCAGGCGGTCGCCCGCCGCGCCGCGGGGTTCGGCATGGAGGTGCTGCACCACACGCGCACCGACACCGGGATCACCGGGTGGGTGCAGGACCTCGACGACCTGCTGCGCCGCGCCGACATCGTGTCGCTGCACGTGCCGCTGCACGACGCGACGCGCGGCCTGATCGACGCCCGTCGCCTCGCGCTCGATGAAGCGGTCGGCGGTGTTGGTGAACACCGCGCGCGGCCCGGTGGTCGACGAGGAGGCGCTCGCGGTCGCGCTCGAGGACGGCACGATCTTCGCCGCCGGGATCGACGTCTACGAACGCGAACCCGCGGTGCACCCGCGGCTGCTCGCGGCGCCGCACGCGGTGCTGCTGCCCGCACATCGGCAGCGCCACCGAAGCCACCCGCCGCCGCATGGCGCAGCTCGCGAGCGAGGGTGCGGTCGCCGTGCTCGCGCGGCGACCGCCCGCCGAACCTCGTCAGTGGCTGAGGCGTCGCCGTGACCGCGTACTCGCACAACGCCGCTGAGCACACCGGCGACGATCATCACGATCGCGGTGCAGAAGATGAACATCCCCGACCACCAGCCGAGCTCGCCCGGTACGGCGTCGCGCCACGACTGTGGCCACGGGCCCGCGAAGAACAGCATCCCGGCCGCGAACACGCCGACGCCGCTCAGGGTCAGCTTCCACCAGAAGCCGGAGGACAGCTGCGCGTCGCGCTCGCGCAGGAGGCGGGCCAGGGTCCACGCCAGGACCAGCATGAGTGCGAGCGCGAACAGCGCTCCACCGACCGCCATGAACACGACGATCGCGACGGTGATGACGATCGGACAGCGGTGACGAGCTTGCCTTGTGGTGCTCATGGTGCGGAACGCCTCCTTGTGCTGGACGGGGGACGCGACGTGACGACGTCGCCGGCGAGTCGGGGCCACGACGCGCGCGGTCGCGTCGCGCGTCGCGGTAGAGCTGCAGCATCGGGTCGCGGTACTCGCGGCGGAACCGGCGCGGGTAGAGGAACAGCAGGGCGCGGTAGCCGCGCTCGCCGGCGGTCACGCGTGCCCCAGCTTCGGACGCGCCCGTGCGCGCGTTGCGCAGCAGCGTCTCCATGCGTTGCACCTCGGCCGCGCACGCGCGCTCGCCCGCCGCGGTGATCCGGTAGTAGCGACGGCGTTGGTCGTCGAGCGCGGGGTCGGGCCGCTCGTCGGTCTCCTCGATGAGGCCGTCGGCGAGCATGCGCTTGATCGCGCCGTAGAGCGTGCCCGGGCCCATGCGGACCGCGCCGTCGGTGAGCTCCTCGACCCGCTGCATCGAGCGCGTAGCCGTGCTGCTCACCGTCGCGCAGCGCCAGCAGCAGGTGGAACACCGCCGGGGGGAGGGGTTGCGGGCGCTTCGCGGGCCTCGCCATCGATCGCCGGTCCCTCCATCGACGTCGTTATATCGACGTACGATATAGATGGAGGACGCGCGCGTCAAGGGGCAGCGACGCCGTGCGACCTAGACGTGGAGTGGCGGAGGGAGAGGGATTTGAACCCTCGAGGAGGCTTAAACCCCCTACTCGCTTAGCAGGCGAGCACTTTCGGCCGCTCAGTCATCCCTCCAGTGACGGGTCAGTGTAGGCAACAGCACGCGTCGCGCGACCCGGAGGGCTCAGCTGACGAGGAGGCGCGACGGCGTCCGCCGAACACGTCGGCCAGCACCTCGTGGCCGTGGTCGCCGGGGTGGATGCCGTCGGGCAGGTCGTCGGGGCCGATCAGGTCGCCGCCCTCGACCAGCGTGAGGTGCGCGTCGCCGGCCGCGATCAGCTCGCGGGTGAGGTCCTCCATCGCGACGCGGAGGTCGACGAGCGTCGCGCCCGAGCAGGTTGGGGGTGGCCTCGGCGTCGGGGCGCAGGATCGGGCTGGTGACGACGACCGGCGTGTCGGGATGACCCTGGCGGACGAAGGCGAGGAACGCGCGCGTCTGCTCGAGGAACAGCGCGGTCGAGAACGGGATGCGGCTCCAGCAGTTGGTGCCGTGCGAGATCGAGATGACATCGGCGTCGAGCGCGGCGATCTGCTGCGCCGACGGCAGCTCGCCGCGCGCCGAGCCCGCGTAGCCGAGGTTCACCACGTCGAGTCCGATGCCGCCGCGCCGCGACCGCGGGCCACGCGCCCGACGGCCCGCTGGCGATCCAGCCCTCGGCGATCGAGTCGCCGTACGCGAGCCAGCGCGGACCCCGTGGCGCGGGCTCGAGCTCGCCGCCGTCGACGCGCAGCGCGAGCACGCGCGGCCGCATGCCCTCGGGGAGGTACACGACGAGCGGCCGGTCGGGATCGCTCGCGGTCGAGCTCGTCGAGGGCGAAGCGGGCGGTCCCCGGGCCCAGGCTGCGCCGGGACCGAAGCGCTCCGCGTCGTCGCCCGCTCACGAGCGTGAACGCAGTGCCCGCACCCTCGCCGCGGTAGCCGAGGTCGTCGGTCTGGGTCTGGTAGTCGAGCTCGAGCGATCTCGGCGTCGCCGACGAGCTCGAGCCGCACGCCCACCGGGAGGCGGGCGGTGCCCACGGTGTCGCCGGGCAGGCGGTCGAGGTCGGCGGGATCGGCACGCGGGTAGGGCAGCTCGTCGGTGCCCGCCCACGCGTTGCCGCGCAGGAACGGCTCGGGCGAGCGATCGCCGCGGGCTCACAGGTCGGCCATGGGGTAGGGGAACTTGGCGCCCACGCCGCCGTCGACGCTGAGCGTCTGCCCGGTGACGTACCCGGCGAGGTCGGACGCGAGGAAGAGCAGCGCGGCGGCGATGTCGGCCGGTTGCGCGACCCGGCGCAGCGGCGTGTTCGCGATGTTGCGTTGCTCGCCCTCGTCGCCGAGGAACGCGGACACGCGTGGTGTCCACACGACACCCGGCGCCACCGCGTTCACCCGGATGCCCGACGGCCCGAGCTCGACCGCGCCGGTGCGCACCAGCGACATGAGCCCGGCCTTCGCCGCGCCGTACGCGGAGTGGCGCGGGGCCGACGTGATCCCCGACACCGACGCCACGAACACCATCGTGCCGCCGTGGTCGCGCATGGCCCGCCCGCCGTACTGCATGGCGAGGAACGCGTGGCGCAGCACGATGTCGAAGTGCCAGTTCCAGTCGTCGTCGCTCATGTCGACGAGGTCGGCGTAGCGCGACATGCCGATGATGTCGACGACGCCGTCGATGCCGCCGAGCGCGCGGCCGGCGTCGTCGAACATGCGCTCCATGTCGGCGCGGTCGAACGCATTGCCGCTCAGCGGTGTGCCGTCGACCTCCGCGCTGATGTCGGCGGCGAGGTCGGGGTCCTGGTCGACGCACGCCAGGCGCGCGCCCACCGACGCGAGCGCGTGCGACGCCTGGCGCCCGATGCCCTGACCCGCGCCGAGCACGACGAACCGGCGGCCGTCGAGGCGGAGCAGGCCCGGATAGTCGGGGACGGGCGAGTCGTCGGTGCGGGTCACTGGACGCTCCTCGTGGTCGTCGGCCCTCGCGGTCGAGCCTCGCGGTCGAGCCGGTGAACGTACCCCGTTCCGCGGAATCGGGTTCGGGCCCGGGGCCGCGGCGGGTACCTTCATGGAGATGGTGTGATGGATCCGGTCGACGCGCTGGAGCGGATCGCCACCCTGCTCGAACGGGAGCGGGCCGGTCGCTACAAGGAAGAGGCGTTCCGCAAGGCCGCCGACGCCATCCGCGACCGCCCCGTCGACGAGCTGCGCGAGCTCGCGGCGCAGGGCCGCCTCGGTGACCTGCCCGGCATCGGGTCGAGCACCGCCCGGGTCATCGCCCAGGCGCTCGACGGCGAGGTGCCCGAGTACCTGGCCCGGCTCGAAGCCGAGGCCGCGCCCGACGCCGGTCCCGGCGCGCCGATCCGCGCCGCGCTCAAGGGCGACCTGCACCTCCACTCCAACTGGTCCGACGGTGGCGCGACCATCGAGCAGATGGCGCGCAAGGCCGCCGACCTCGGGCACGACTACATGGCGCTCACCGACCACTCGCCGTCGCTGAGCATCGCCCACGGCCTCGACGCCGAGCGGCTGGAGACCCAGCTCGAGCTGGTCGCGAACCTCAACGAGGAGCTGGCGCCGTTCCGCATCCTCAAGGGCATCGAGGTCGACATCCTCGACGACGGCCGCCTCGACCAGGACGACGACCTGCTCGGCGAGCTCGACGTCGTCGTCGCGAGCGTGCACTCGAAGCTGCGCATGAGCGAGCAGCCGATGACCGACCGCATGGTCGCGGCGATGGCGAACCCGCACGCCGACATCCTCGGGCACTGCACCGGCCGCATGGTGCTGGGCAAGGGGCGCCCCGAGTCGACCTTCGACGCCGACCTCGTGTTCGGGGTGTGCAAGCACTTCGACAAGGCGGTCGAGATCAACTGCCGGCCCGAGCGTCTCGACCCGCCGATGCGGCTGCTCGAGCAGGTGGTGGCGGCCGGGTGCAAGGTGTCGATCGACAGCGACGCCCACGCGGTCGGCCAGCTGGAATGGCAGCCCTACGGCTGCGCCCGGGCCGCCGAGGCCGGGGTGGCGCCCGACGACATCGTGAACGCCTGGCCCGTCGACCGGCTGCTGGAGTGGACCGCGTCGCACGCGAGTTGAGGCCGGCCTCGTCGAGTTCGCGCGCCGGAACCGGAGAGCGCGACGGCCGACGCTCCGGTCACACTGGGACCGTGACTGCACCACGGCCCAGGACCCGCGCTGGCTGGCGGTCGTCGCGCGCGACGACCGCAGCGACTTCGTCTACGCGGTGCGCACGACGCGCGTCTACTGCCGACCGTCGTGCCCGAGCCGCCGGCCGCGTCCGGAGAACGTGGCGTTCTTCCACCACGGCGCCGACGCCGAGGTGGAGGGGTACCGGGCGTGTCGACGGTGCCGGCCGGAGGCGCCCGCGACCGACGAGCGGGTGGCGCGGGTCGAGGCCGCGTGTCGGCTGTTCGACGACGGCGACGGTGTTCGCGTCACCGACGTCGCCGCCAGCGCTCGGGGTCTCGTCCGACGCCCTGCGCCGCGACTTCGGCCGGGTGCTCGGCGTCTCACCGAAGCAGTACGCCGACGGTCGGCGCGTCGACCGGTTGCGGGCCGAGCTGCGCGACGGACGCGACGTCACCGTCGCGCTCTACACCGCGGGCTACAGCTCGAGCAGCCGGCTCTACGAGCAGTCCGACGCGCGACTCGGCATGACGCCGGCGTCGTACGGCGCGGGCGGGGCCGGCGCGACGATCGCGTTCACGGTGGCACCCAGCCCGCTCGGCGTGCTGATCGTCGCCACGACCGAGCGGGGCGTCTGCTGGATCGCGTTGGGCGCCGAGGCGAACGCACTCGAGCAGAACCTCCGGCTCGAGTTCCCGGCCGCCGCCGCGATCGAGCGCGACGATGCCGCGCTCGCGCCCGCCGTCGCCGAGGTGTTGCGGCGGGTCGACGGCGAGGTGCCGCGTGAGGAGCTCCCGCTCGACGTCCGGGGCACCGCGTTCCAGCTCCGCGTGTGGCGCGAGCTGCAAGCGAATCCCCCGCGGCGAGACGCGCAGCTACGGCGACGTGGCGGCTGCGGTCGGGGTGCCCGGCGGGGCTCGCGCCGTGGGTGCGGCCTGCGGGAGCAACCCGGTCTCCGTCGTGGTCCCGTGCCACCGCGTCGTGACCGCGACCGGCGGGCTCGGGGGCTACGCGTGGGGCGTCGACGTGAAGGAGGCCCTGCTCGAGCGGGAAGGCGCGCGCTCGTCCGGCCGGGGTGCCTAGCGACGCACCGCGTCGAGCTCCCACGGCAGCGGCCACGAGTTGATCTGGCAACCCTGCATGTCGATCGACTGCTGCTGCATGATCGGGGCCAGCTGCCCGGGACCCGAGCAGTAGGAGTGGCCGAACCCCAGCCAGTGGCCGGTCTCGTGGTTGATCACCATCGTGCGGTACCAGTCGAGCGGTCCGGGCCACGCCTCCGATCCGATCGCGAACCGGATGTCGTTGATCACCACGTACCGGCCCACGGTGCAGCTCCACAGGTAGCTGCACACCGGGTCGTAGGCCGCCACCTGGCGGGGGTTGGCGAGCACGAGCGTGAAGTCGCCGCCGCTCGGCACCTGCACGAACTGGATGCCGGCGCTGCGCCACCCGCGCGGGCTCGCGTACGTGCCCGCACGCGGCGGCCGCGAACTCGTTGACGTCGCTCACGATCGCGCCGTCGACCGCGATCGAGTACGTCACGGTGCGCGTGACCGGGGTGTTGGGCAGGCACGCGCTCAGGCCGACCGCGAGCAGGGGGACCACGAGGAGTGCGAAGACGAGTCTGCGCATCTCAGTCGACCTCGCGGACTCGGCCGGTCTCGACCTCGTACACGAACCCGCGGATGCGGTCGCGGTGGAGCAGCAGCGACGAGGCGCGGAGCCGCGCCACCGAGGCGCGCACGCTGGTCTCGAGGTCGGTGAACGCGCCGAAGCGCACGTTGGCGTTGGGGGGCGTGCCGGCGGCGGCCTCGATGCGGAGCGCGAGCGCGTTCTCGTCGAGTCCGTGCATGCCGCACTTCGTGTGCTGCACCACCATCACCTCGCGGGTGCCGAGCGCGTGCTGGGAGATGGCGAGCGAGCGGACGACGTCGTCGGTGACCAACCCTCCGGCGTTGCGCAGGACGTGGGCGTCGCCCGGGACGAGGCCCAGCGCGAGCGCGGGATCGATCCGGGCGTCCATGCACGTGACCAGCACCACTGGCCGCACCGGCTGCGCTTCGAGCCCGCCGTGCTCGAAGTCGGCGAGGAAGCGCGCGTTGTTCTCGAGGAGCTCGTCGGTCGCGGACATTCCGTCAGTCTCGCATCCCGGACGTCGATCGCCTGCGACCGGGCGAGGGGGCACAATGAGGCCATGACCACGCAACCGACCGCGCAACCAGTCGCGACGCGGGATCCCGGTGCGCTCCTCGCGGCGACAAGGGTGAAGCTCGGTGAATTCGAGTACGAGATCGGACCCCTCGGGCACCTGGCGGAGGAGCGTGAGCGGCTGGCGTCGTTGTCGTGGCGGGCCTTCGACGCCACACCCCTGGCGGCGACGATCGGGGCCGAGATCGATGGCATGCACCTCGGCGACGATCTGCCCGACGCCACCGTCGCCGAGCTGCGCCAGGCACTCCTCGACTACAAGGTGCTCTGCTTCCGCGACCAGTCGATCACCGCCGCGCAGCACGTCGCGTTCGCGCGCCGCTTCGGTGAGCTCGAGGTGCACCCGTTCATCCCCGCCAACGGCGAGTTCCCCGAGCTGGTCCGCTTCGCCAAGTCGGCCGACGTCGGCGGCTACGAGAACGGCTGGCACAGCGACGTGAGCTGGCGCGCGGTGCCCTCGATGGCCGCGGTGCTGCACGCGGTGGCGGTGCCGCCCACCGGGGGTGACACGCTCTTCGCCGACATGTACGCCGCCTACGAGGGTCTCGCCGACGACGTGAAGGCGCGCATCGACGGCCTCGTCGCGGTGCACGACCACGTCTCCTCGTTCGGGCACCAGGTGCCGCTCGAGCAGCGGGCGGAGATCCGCGAGAAGTTCCCACCGGTCGAGCACCCGGTCGTGCGCACCCACCCCGAGACCGGACGCAAGCTCGTCTACGTGAACCGGTTCTTCACCAGCCACGTGGTCGGGATGGACCCGGTGGAGAGTCGTGCCGTGATCGAGGAGCTCAGCCGCACGGCCGACACCATCGAGTACCAGTGCCGCATCCGGTGGACGCCCGACACCGTGGTGATGTGGGACAACCGGGCGGTGCAGCACTACGCGTGCAGCGACTACTGGCCGTCGGTCCGGGTGATGGAGCGGGCGAGCATCGTCGGCGACCCACCCCGCTGACCTCTCTTCCCCGTCGCTCGCGGCGGGGGCCGCCGCGCGCCTACAGGCGCCGAGTGGCCGGGTCGATGTTCACCGCATGGAGGTCATCGAGGAACCGCGCGCGCTCGAGGCCCGGGACACCGGGCCCACGGGGCGAGCGCGCGGCCTGACCTTCGATCAGCTCGCACTCGGCGCTCTGTTCGTCATGCTCTTCGCCCGCGCCGCGCAGGCGCCGGCGCAGAACGACACCTGGTGGCACCTCCGGTCGGGGCAGGACATCTGGCGCGGCGTGCTGCCCACGGTCGAGCGGTGGTCGTCGACGGCGCACGGACGCGCCTGGCCCGACCACGAGTGGCTCTCCGAAGCGATCTTCTACCCGCTGCACCGGATCGGTGGCATGCCCGCGCTCGCGCTCCTGGTCGCGTGCGTCGCCACCGCGACGTTCGCGCTGGTCTGGCGACTCATGGTCGGACCGGTGCTGCGACGTGGCGCCCTCGTGTTCCTCACCCTGCCCGTCACCCTGATCGTCGCGTCGTTGCGGCCCCAGGTGTTCAGCCTGTTGTTGCTCGTGGTCACCGTCACGCTGCTCGCGCGCGGCCGATTCGCATGGCTCCCGGTGGTGTTCCTCCTCTGGGCGAACCTCCACGGTGCGGTGGTCGTTGGCGGAGTGGTCGTTGCGGCGGTGCTCGTCACCGCGTTCGTGTGGGAGCGCACACGGGCGCGTCCGCTCCTGGTCTGGGCCGCGCTCGCAGGGGTGGCGACGTTGCTCACGCCGCTCGGCACCGGGATCGTCGGGCTGGTCTTCGGCATGAGCAACGAGGCCGACATCATCGAGTGGGAGCCCGCGTGGCGATCGATGCCCGCGGGACTGGTGTTCGGCGCGGTCGCGTTGCTCACCGACCGCCGGGATCGTGATGATCCGTCGCCGTCGTGCCTTCCAGTGGTCGGACCGCGTGCTCGTGGCCGCGGCGGTGGCGATCCTCCCCCTGGCGGTGCGGTACAGCCGGGTGATGCCCATGTTCGTGGTGGTCGCGCTGCCATTGCTCGCTCGCGGGTGGGAAGCATGGCGACCGGCGCGACCGCGACGCGACGACAGGAACGTGCTGCACGGCGCGGCCCTCGCGGGCGTGGTCGTGGTCGCGGTGGCATGGGTGGGCGCCGCGTGGTCGGGGTCGAATGCGACCCTCGACTGGGAACCGCTCCCCGCGTCGGCGGTGGCGGCGGTGCGGGAATGCGACGGGCCGCTCTACAACCGGTTCGACGACGGCGCGTACCTGCTCTGGTTCGCGCGCGGTGTGCCCGTGTTCATCGACAGCCGCGTCGATCCCTACCCCGACGACCTCCTTCGGGAGCACATCCGGGGCGAGGCGATCGGCGACTACCGCGCGACGTTCGACCGCTACCGGATCCGGTGCGCACTGCTCCCGCCGGTGTCGGCCACCGCGCGTGCGTTGCAACGCGACGGCTGGCGCGTCACCTACGCCGACGGTCGCTGGCTGGTGCTCTCGGGTCGGTAGTCAGGCAAATCAGCAGTCAAGCCCGCAGGGCGGCGGCGACGGCTCCGCCCGTGGGCGGGGAGTTGAGGTACGGCTCGGGCGCGTGGGCCCGGTGGCCGTTGTCGACCATGACGTCTTCCACGCGGTCGCCGAAGCGCTCCGCCACCGGCACCGCCGCCGCCTTGTCGCCCAGGGCCCGCACGTTCACCCACCGCTGGATCGACCCCGGCCACTGACCCCTGCCGTCGACCAGTGGCGGATCGAGCATGCCGGCCACCATCGGTGACGCCAGCGGTGATCCGAGCGTCACGAAGGTGTGCACCGCCCACTGCGGATGGTTCGCCAGGGCCATGTACGACAGGACGGTCCCGAGGGAGTGCGCGACGAGGACGCGCGTGTCGTCGTCGACGACCGCCTCGATGCGGGCGCGCATCTTGGCCCGGAGGTCGGGATCGGTCGCCATGATCGTGACCATGTCGACGGTGCGGTCGAACGCGGCGTCGTTGGCGGCCTGCCCGAGCATGGCGACGGTGTCGCCACCCATCTCGTGCAACGACTCGGCGATGCCGGCGCGCGACTGCTCGAGCGCGGCATCCTCCGCGGTGCCGGGCGTGCGCCGGAACAGGTCGCCGTAGAAGCACACGGCGAGGTCGTCGTCGGCGATCTGCACGTCGTGGTGCCAGAGCCCGTCCCGGACTGCGGGCAGCCAGCGCGACTTCAGTTCGTTGGGTCCCCACAGCTCGTTGAACGCTCCGTGCACCAACACGATCTTCGCCATGGTCGAGCTCAGTTCGGGGGTGCCGGAACGTGGGGGAACAACTCGGAGAACGCGCCGACCGAGATGCGCGTGCGGGTCGCGTCGTCGACGTCGTCGAGGAGGGCGTGCAAGGTCTCTTGGGTGTGGCCGAACGTGCCCTCGAGGTGCGGGTAGTCGCTGCCCCAGCACACGTTCTGCCAGCCCATCGCCCAGAGCGCCGCCGGTGCGGAGCGGTCGTGCTGGAACGACGCGTACACGTGCTCGTACAGGTACTCGCTCGGGAGCCGATCGAGTGCGGGCCGCACCGCGGTCGCGTGCTGCCGGTACGCCTCGTCGAGGCGGTCGGCGAGGAACGGACCCCAGGTGGCGCCGCCTTCGGAGACCATGATCCGCAACCCGGGGTACCGGTCGAACACGCCGGCCGCGATCACCTTGGTGACCGCGCGTTGCCCGCCGTAGGTGGTCTCCACGTAGTTCAAGAGCGCGCCGCCGGGGCCGCGGTGGTACGCACCGTGGGTGCGGCTGGCGTCGTGGGGTTCGGTGCCGATGTGGAAGCAGCACACCAGGTCGCGATCGGCGAGCGCCTCCCAGACCGGCTCCCAGGTCGCATGGTTCCAGTCCTCCTCCGTGGGCGGGGTGACCGGGAAGTACGCGGCCCGGAACCCGAGCCCGGCCGCGCGCTCGATCTCGGCGACGGCGGTCGGCGCGTTCAGCACCGGGATCGTCGCGGTGCAGACGTAGCGCGGCGAGTGGCGCTGGTATTCGATCGCCCAGTCGTTGATGGCGGCGCATCCTGCGGCGAGCAGGTCGGGATCGTGGATCGACGCGGTCCAGATCCCGATCGACGGGTAGACGAGCTCGGCCCAGACCCCTTCGGCGTCGAGGTCGAGCAGACGCAGCCGGGGATCGTTCGCGCCGGGCGCCCGGTCGGCGACGGTCTGACCGTCGGCGTCCACCATCAGTCGACCCAGGGGGAACCGACGCCGGAACGACTGCCCGTCGACGTGGATCGTCTCGTACTGGCGGTCGTCGTCGACGACGCTGCGGGGCATCCGCTCGGCGAGGGCGCGTGGCAGCGACGACGTGAACAGGTCGGCGGGCTCGACGAGGTGCGAGTCACCCGAGTTGGCCCAGATCTTCTCCATCCCGCGTTCGTAGCACGAACCCGGGCTGGTCAGCCTGCCGGGCCGGTCCCCGTGTCCTCCTGGGCGATCGCGGCGAGCGCGGCGTCGATGGTGTCGTAGAAGTGGTCGCGATCGAGGGTGTCGTAGAGCCCGTGGCGACCGACGAGGTCCTGGAGCCGGCTGCGCATCTCCACGAACGCCAGGTGGATCCCGTCGCGGTTGAGCTCGAGGTCGAGCTGTTCGAGCATCTCGGCCGCGGTCACGTCGATGTCGGTGATCGCCTCGCTCTGCAGCACGATCCACCGCGGCCGTCGTTCCTTCACCAGCCGACGGATCTGCTGGCGGAACTGGCCCGAGTTGGCGAAGAAGAGCGGCGCCTCCCACCGGTACACCACGATGCCCGGTTCCTCCCGCGCGCCGGCGAGGTCGTCGACGTTGTGCCAGCCCTCGCTGTCGTCGGTGCGGCCGAGCACCGCGCCGTGCGGCCACCAGTTGCGCCGGAAGAACAGCAGCACGGCAAGGAAGATCGCGACGACGATGCCTTCGAGCACACCGAGCAGCACCACGCCGAGCGTCGCCACCAGCGACAGCACCAACGACGACGGCCGCAGTCGTGCGTACTTGCGCAACGCGGCGAGGTTGGTCAGCGAGAGCGCGGCCGCGATCACGACACCGGCGAGCGCCGACTGCGGGAGGTCGGCGAGCAACGAGTTGAGGAAGAGCAGCAGCACCACGACCAGGCCCGCGCCGACGACGCCCGTGAGCTGAGACTTCGCGCCCGACTGCTCGGCGACCGCGGTGCGCGAGCCGCTGGTCGACACCGCGAACCCCTGGAAGAAGCCGGCGGCGACGTTGGCGGCGCCGATCCCGATCATCTCCTGGTTCGGCTGCAGCTCGTCGCCGCGCCGCGCTGCGAACGCCGACGCCGTCGCGATGGTGTCGGTGAGCGACACCAGCACGATGCCGATGGCCGCGAGCAACAGCGGACCCACGTCGTCCAACGACGTCCACGGCAACGAGGGCGTCGGGAACCCCTGCGGCAGCGTGCCCACCGTCGCCACGCCGTTGGCCGCGAGGTCGAAGACCGCGGACACGACGGTCGCGCCCGCGACCGCGACCAGGACCGCAGGGATCTTCGGCATGAACCGGGGCAGGACCAGGAGCACGAGGAGCACGCCGAGGCCGACGGCGAGGGCACCCGCCTGGGTGGCGTCGAGGTGATCGAACCATGCCCGCAGCTCGTCGAAGAACCCGTCGGCGTCGGTGGAGAAGCCGCAGAGCTTCGGGAGCTGGCCCACGATGATCGTGATGGCCAGACCGTTCATGTAGCCGACCTGCACCTCGCTCGACAGGAGGTCGGCGACGAAGCCGAGCTTGCCCAGTCCGAGGCCGACCTCGATGAGGCCGACGAGGATCGCCAGCATGCCCGCCAGCACGACCGCGCTCCCCGGATCGTCGGTGACGAGCAGCGGGGTGATGGCGGCGAAGATCAGGGGCGACACCGACGAGTCGGGCCCGAGCACGAGGACGCGTGACGGCCCGAAGATCGCGTACCCGACCAGGCACGCGATGGTCGTGTAGAGGCCGGTGACCGCCGGCAGGCCGGCGAGCTCGGCGTACGCCATGCCCTGCGGCACCAGGATCGCGGCGAGGACGAGTCCGGCGACGAGGTCGCTGCGGAGCCAGCCGCGTCGGTACGAACGCGCCGCCGCAACTCCCGGGACCCACCGCTCGACCATCACGCCTGCGGAGTATGCAGGATGCGGGCGGAACGTCGGGTCCGCGCCCTCGAGGGCGACCTGCGAAAGACTGTCGTCACGTTCATACGACGTGGAACACGAGGGGGTTGCGCATGGCCAGGACCGAAACCCGAGGCACCGGCTGGATCATCTTCGCCGGCATCATGATGATCATCGCCGGGGCGAACATGCTCATCAACGGCTTGTGGGCGCTCCACGCGAGCAACGCGGTGGTGGACAACTTCAAGGACACGCTGCTCTTCAGCGATTCCAACCTCGACACCTGGGGTTGGATCTACGCCATCATCGGCCTGGTGGTCCTGCTGGCGGGCATGTTCGTGTTCGTCCGCGCACCCTGGGCCCGCATGGTGGGCATCGCGGCGGCGACGGTCCAGGCGATCTTCGCGTTCTTCTGGATCTTCTCGCCGTACTGGCCGGGCGCGCTGGTGATCATCATCCTGGACATGCTCGTGCTGCACGCGCTGGTCGCCTACGGCGAGCGCGACACCACGTACGTCTGAGCCCGGGAACCGACCGAGTCGGTGGTCGGGCGCGGTGCGCGCGACCACCGACGGTCGGAATGGCGGAGGGACAGGGATTTGAACCCTGGGAGACTCGCGCCTCAACGGTTTTCAAGACCGTCCCATTCGGCCGCTCTGGCACCCCTCCACCGATCAGGCTACGCGGGTCGCCGTGATCAGGGCGTGGCGCGTCGGGTCAGCGTCGGCGCGAGAAGCGGGACACCGCGATCGTGCTGAACACGAGGAAGATGCCGGCGCACCACACGAGGCTCAGCACCACCCAGTAGGTGGTGGTGTGCCCGACGCCGGCGGCCTCGGTGCCCCCGATGGTCAGGCTGCGCAACGCGTTGCTGAACACCGTGAACGGTTGGTTGTCGGCGATCGGTTGCAGCCAGCTCGGCAGAGAGTCGGCGGGGACGTACGCGGCGGAGATGAACGCGACGGGGATGACCAGCAGGGTGGCCATGCCGTTCGCGGCCTGCGCGCTGCTCGACACCAAGCCGATGGTGATGAACACCCACGTGAAGCAGTACGCGACCACGACGATGAGACCGATGCCGATCAACACGTCGACGGCATCGGCGTGCAGCCGGAACCCCACGATGAACGCGAGCACGGTGGTGACGAGCAGTCCCCACAACATGAGCGCGGTGTCGGCGAGCGAACGTCCGAACAGCACGGACGAGCGCGGGATCGGGAGCGATCGGAGACGATCGTGCACGCCCGTGGTCGCGTCCTCGGCCACGCCGGAGCTCGCCGGCATCCCGAGCCAGAGGATCCCGGTCACGAGGAAGCCGGGGACCAGGAAGTCGACGTAGTCGACCCCGGTGCCGGGCTGGATCGCGCCGCCGAAGATGTAGCGGAACATGAAGAGGAACAGCGCGCCCTGCACCGTCCCCAGCATCAGGAGCTGTGGTGTGCGGAAGAACTGGAGGATGGTCCGCTTCGCGCTCTGGAGCGAAGCGGTGAGCCAGGTGGCGCCGGTGGCGCGCGGGATCGCGGCCTCGGCGGTGAGGTCGGTGGCTCGCTGATTCGTGGTGGTCATCGGAGCACCCCTGCGATCAGGCGGCGTCGGCCGGGGCCGACTGCGGGTCGGTGTCGGGTTCGTTCGGGCCGAGGTGCTTGCCGGTGACGGCGAGGAACACCTCGTCGAGGCTGGGACGGCGCAGCCCGACGTCGTCGACCTCGATGTCGCGTTCGTCGAGCAGTCGTACGACGTCGCGGAGCTGGTCGCCGCCGCCCTCGACCCGAGCGGAGACGCGCTGCGAGTCGATGTCGGTGTACGGCGTCTCGCATCCGATGCGAGCGAGCGTCTCCTCCACCGCCGGCAGGTCGCCGGCCGAGCGGGGCCGCACCTCGATCACGTTGCGACCGGCCTGGTCCTTCAGCTCGTCGGGCGTGCCGGCCGTGATCACGCGCCCGTGGTCGACGATCACGATGTGACGCGCGAGCTGGTCGGCCTCCTCGAGGTACTGGGTCGTGAGGAGGACATCGGTGCCGTCGGCGACCAGGCTGCGGATCGCCGCCCACAGGTCGACGCGGCCACGAGGATCGAGACCGGTGGTCGGTTCGTCGAGCAGGAGGAGTTGCGGGCGGCCGACCAGGCTGGCACCGAGGTCGAGCCGACGACGCATGCCGCCGGAGTAGTTGCGCACGAGGCGATCCCCCGCGTCGCCGAGATCCAGGCGCTCGAGCACCTGCTGCGCGGCGATCCGGGAGTCGCGCGCGCCGAGGCCGAAGAGTCGCGCGACCATCCGCAGGTTCTCGATGCCGGTCATCGCGGGCTCGACCGACGCGTACTGGCCCGCGAGACCGATGATCTCGCGGACGCGCTTGGGGTTGGCATTGGCGTCGACGCCCCCGACGCGGATGGTGCCGCTGTCGGGACGCAACAACGTTGCGACCGCGCTCACGAACGTCGTCTTGCCGGCTCCGTTGGGCCCGAGCAGCGCGGTGACGTGACCCGACTCGGCGGTCAGGTCGAGGCCGTCGAGCGCGCGGACGTCGCCGAAGCTCTTCGTCAGACCGTGGGCCTCGATGATGGGTGCCATGCGATGCTTCCTTCCCGTTCGGGTTCTCCAGACACTCGACGGAGCAGCCGTCGCGAATGTGACGTGCCTGGCGGGGGGGGACTGGAATTCGCCCGCCCAGGCTAGGAGCGGCCCAGCCGGCCGATCAACGGGGTTCGATGCGGTCGAAGCCGGTGAACGGGCGCAGGACGTCGGGGACGGTGAAGCCGCCGTCGGCGTCCTGGTAGTGCTCGAACAGGAACACCAGGGTGCGACCGACCGCGCATGCGGTGCCGTTGAGCGTGTGCACGAGCTGGTTGCCGCCGCTTCCCTTGGCGCCTTTCACCCGTGTCGCGAGCCGGCGGGCGGAGAAGTCGAGGTAGTTCGAGCACGACGTGAGCTCGCGGTACGCGCCCTCGGAGGGCAGCCACACCTCCACGTCGTACTTCTTCGCCGCCGCGGCACCGAGGTCACCGGCGGCGATGTTCACGACGCGGTAGGGCAGACCGAGCCCACCGACGATCGACTCCTCGATCGCGAGCAGCGCTTCGTGCTCGTCCCACGAGGACGCGGGGTCGGCGTAGGAGAACATCTCGACCTTGTCGAACTGGTGCACGCGGAAGATGCCGCGCGTGTCCTTCCCGTAGGTGCCGGCCTCGCGCCGGAAGCACGACGAGATGCCGAGGTAGCGGCGCGGCAGGCTCTCGGCGGGGAGGATCTCGCCGCGGTGGATGGCGGCGAGCGGCACCTCGCTGGTGCCGACGAGGAACAGGTCGTCGTCCTCGACCTTGTAGACCTGGTTGCGGTCGGTGGGGAAGAACCCGGCCTGCTCCATCGCCTCTTCGCGCACGAGGACCGGCGGCACCACCGGGGTGAAGCCCTCGCCCACCAGCGCGCGCGTGACCCATTGGACCAGCGCCAGCTCCAGCAGCACGGCTTCGCGCATGAGGTAGGCGAACCGGGAGCCGCTCATCACGACCGCCTGCTCGCTCTCCACCCAGCCCATCGCCTCGCCGAAGGCGGCGTGGTCGAGTGGCGGTGGTGGGGGAGTGTCGCCGACGACGCGCACCACCGCCCCGTCGTCCTCCCCGCCGTCGGGCACCGAGGCGTCGGCGGGGTTGGGCACCTGGAGCGCGAGGGCGCCCACCTCGGCATCGAGGGGCGTGAGTGCTTCCTCGAGCGCTTGCAGCTCCTGCTTGAGAGCACCCGCGGCCGCGATCTTCGCGGGCCGATCCGCGGGTGCGGCGTTCCCGATCTCCTTCGACGCCGCGTTCTGTCGCGTGCGCAGCTCCTCGACCACGGTGAGCTGCTCACGGCGCGCGGCGTCGGCCGCGAGCACGTCGTCGAGCAGTCCGGCGGCGACGCGTTTGCGTTCGATGCCCTCCCGGTACTCGGGCTCATCGCGCAACCGCTTGAGGTCGATCACGCGTGATCCTCGCGGCGGATCTGCTCGCGCAGATCGCCGAGCCACGCGTTGGCGTCGCGCCACGCCTTGGTGACGGCCTTGCGGCGCGCGTGGCCGCCGTCACCGGACACGGGATAGGAGCCCAGGAACTTCACCTTGGCCTGCTTGGCCGCGAGGTTGCGCAGGCAGTCGGCGACGAGTTCGTCGTCGAGGTGACCCTCGAAGTCGATGAAGAAGCAGTAGTCGCCGAGGTCGCGCTTGGTGGGGCGGGACTCGAGCTTCGTGATGTTGATGGCGCGCGCGGCGAACTCCTGCAGGATCGCGAGCAGGGAGCCCGGGCGGTCCTGGCGCTGGAAGCACACCACCGAGGTCTTGTCGTGACCGGTCGGCACGGGCACGCCGTAGCCGACCAGCACGAAGCGGGTCTGGTTCTCCGGGTGGTCCTCGATCTCGCTGGCCAGGATCTCGAGGCCGGCGTTGGCCGCACCCTGCCGCGTGCCGATCGACGCCATGCCGCGTTTGCGGGACTTCGCCACCTGGTTCGCGGCCTCGGCGGTGGAGTTGGCCGCCACCGCGACCGCGTCGGGGAGGTGCTTCGCCATCCACATGCGGGTCTGGCCCAGCGGGTTGGGGTGCGACACGACGGTGGTGATGTCGGCCATCTCCGTGCCCTCCGGCGCGCAGAGGTGCAGCGACACCGGCAGGTCGACCTCGCGCTGCACGAGCAGCTCGGTGTCGAAGGCCAGGGTGTCGAGGGTGACGGTGATCGAGCCCTCGATCGAGTTCTCGATCGGCACGAGTCCGAGATCGACTTCGCCCTGCTCGACCGCGGTGATCACGTGCGGGACGTCGCGGAACGGCACCGCTTCGCCCGCGGCGAGGTCGGGCTGCGTGCGCAGCGCCTCTTCCGCGAACGTACCGTGGGGCCCGAGGAACCCGACCCGAGTCATCGGGCGAAGCGTAGCTGCGACCCTTCTGCGCCCCTATCGTCATTGTCGTGCGCCATTGGACCCTCGACGAAGCCACCGCGGCGCTGCCCGACGTGCGCGTGAAGGTGCAGCGGCTGCGCGAGTTGGTGCGCGCGCGCCCGACCGCCAACGGCCAGGGCGCGCGCCTCGACACCGAGATCGCCGCGCTCGTGAGTGAGCTGAACACCGACGGGATCGTCGTGCGCGATCCGGAGCGCGGGTTGATCGACTTCCCCGCGCTCGCGCCCTCGGGTGGCACCTACCTGCTGTGCTGGCTCGACGGCGAGGACGCCATCGACTGGTGGCACTGGCCCGATGCCGGGTTCGCCGGCCGCACCCCGATCGGCGAACCGCCTTCCTGACGTTCTGGCGCCCCTCGACGGCGACACACGCCGTCCGACGGCGCCGAAAAGGTTGGTGAGCCGAAAACGGTGGGTCAGCCGAAAACGGTGGGTCAGTCGGTGTGGGGGACGCCGGCGCGCTGCACGTGCGCCAGCGCGGCACCCACGATCCCGGCCTCGTTGAGCAGTTGCGCGGCGACGATCTCGGTCTGCACCGCGGTGAGCCGGGGGACGAACTTCTCGGCCTTCTTGCTCACCCCACCTCCGATGATGAACAGGTCGGGGGAGAAGAGGGCCTCCACCATCACCAGGTACTCCTCCACCCGCTCCGCCCACGACTTCCACGACAGGCCGTGCACCTCGCGGACGCTCTCGGCGGCGCGGTGCTCGGCGTCGTGCTTGCCCATCTTGAGGTGGCCGAGCTCGCTGTTGGGCACGAGCGCGCCGTCCATGAACAGCGCGCTGCCGATCCCCGTGCCCAGCGTGATCATGACCACGAGACCGCGGCGGCCCTTGCCCACGCCGAACGTCATCTCCGCGACCCCCGCCGCGTCGGCGTCGTTCACGACGGTCACCTCGCCGCCGATCACCTGCGAGAACATCGCGGCCGCGTTGGTGCCGATCCACGCCGGATCGACGTTCGCCGCGGTGCGCGCGACACCGTCCTTCACCACCGCGGGGAAGGTGGCGCCGGTCGGTCCGGTCCAGTCGAAGAACTTCGCCAGCTCGGCGACCACACCGGTGACCGCGTCGGGGGTTGCGGGGTGAGGGGTGAGGATGCGGTGGCGGTCGGCGAGGAGCTGACCGCTGCGGGTGTCGACGGGCGCGCCCTTGATGCCCGTGCCGCCGATGTCGATGCCGAGAACCGTGGTCATGGGTGCATTCTCGTCGTTCGCTGGTGGTGGCGGCGCCACCCGGGGAAACTACGGCCATGGAACAGTTCGACGTGATCGTGATCGGCGGCGGGCCCGCCGGAGAGAACATCGCCGGGCGGTGCACCGACTGCAGTGCGTCGATCGCCGTGGTCGAGGCGGAGCTGCTCGGCGGGGAGTGCTCGTACTGGGCGTGCATCCCGAGCAAGGCGCTGCTGCGGCCGGGAGAGGTGCTCGCCGAGGCGCGACGGGTGCCGGGTGCCGCCGCGGCGATCACCGGCGAGCTCGACGTCGACGCCGTGCTCGCGTGGCGCGACGAGATCGTCAGCAACTGGAACGACGGCAGCCAGGTGGAGTGGCTGGAGGGCGCGGGCGGTGTGCTCGTGCGCGGCCACGGGCGACTGGTGGGCGAGCGGCGCGTCGACGTGACCCTCGACGACGGGTCGGTGCGCGAGCTCGAGGCGACGAAGGCGGTGGTGCTTGCGACGGGGTCCTCGGCGGTGGTGCCGCCGATCGACGGGCTGCGCGACGTCCATCCGTGGGAGAGCCGCGACATCACCAGTGCCAAGGCGGTGCCCGAACGGTTGCTCGTGCTCGGGGGCGGTGTGGTCGGCGTCGAGATGGCGCAGGCGTGGAAGCGGCTCGGTACCCGTGAGGTGACGGTGATCGACATGGCGCCGCGGCTCGTGGCGCAGTTCGAGCCGTTCGCGAGCGAGCAGCTGCGCGACGCGTTCGCCGACGAGGGGATCACCGTCGTGCTCGACGCAGCCGTCGAACGCGCCGCGCGCGACGGTGCCGACGGCCCGGTCACGCTCACGTTGGGCGACGGCCGCACGTTCACCGGCGACGAGGTGCTCGTCGCCACCGGGCGGCGGCCCAACACCGCCGACGTCGGCATCGATGCGGTCGGACTCGAGTCCGGCAAGCCGGTCGCGGTCGACGACCAGCTGCGCGCCACGGGCGTCGGACCAGGGCGTGACGGCCGGTGGCTCTACGCGATCGGTGACTGCAACGGGCGCAGCCTGCTCACGCACATGGGCAAGTACCAGGCGCGCATTGCGGCCGACGCCATCCTCAACGGCTCGACGGTCGAAGCGTGGGCCGACCACCGCGCGGTGCCGTCCGTCGTGTTCACCGACCCGCAGCTGGCGATGGTCGGCCTCACCGAGGCGAAGGCGCGCGAGCAGGGCATCGCGGTGACGGTGGTGAGCTACGGCACCGGTGACGTCGCCGGCGCGTCGGTGCACGGCAAGGACATCACCGGCACCTGCCAACTCGTGGTCGACGACGCTCGACGGGTGATCGTCGGCGCCACCTTCACCGGTCCGGGTGTGGGCGAGATGCTGCACGCAGCGACGATCGCGATCACGGGCGAGGTGCCGCTCGACACCCTCTGGCACGCGGTGCCGTCGTTCCCGACGGTCGGCGAGGTGTGGCTCCGGCTCCTCGAGGCCTACGGACTCTGACTCCCCCTCCGAACATCTCGAGGTTCGCGTGCGCAGGTGACGCTCACCTTTGAGATGCTCGTTAGGGTTCTGACCATGAGCCCGATCACCGAGACGCCGGAGTGGCGCGCGCTCGACGCGCACTACGACACCCTGCGCGACGTCCACCTCCGCGACCTGTTCGCCGACGATCCCGAGCGCGGTGAGCAGCTGAACGTCGACCTCGACGGCGTCCACCTCGACTACTCGAAGCAGCGCCTCACCCGCGAAACCCTCCGGCTGCTTGTCGAACTGGCCCAACGGGCCGGTTTGCGCGACCGCATCGATGCCATGTTCCGGGGCGACAAGATCAATGTGACGGAAGACCGTGCCGTCCTGCACGTCGCGCTGCGGGCACCCGAAGGCGCGGTCATCGAGGTCGACGGCGAGAACGTCGTCCCCGCCGTGCACGCCGTGCTGCGCCAGATGGCCGACTTCTCCGAGCGCGTCCGCAGCGGCCAATGGACCGGGCACACCGGCAAGCGCATGCGCAACGTCGTCAACATCGGCATCGGCGGCTCCGACCTCGGCCCCCACATGGCGTACGACGCCCTCCGCGACTTCTCGCAGCGCGACATGACGTTCCGGTTCGTCAGCAACGTCGACGGCACCGACTTCTGGGAAGCCACCCACGACCTCGATCCCGCCGAGACGCTGTTCGTCATCTCCTCGAAGACGTTCACCACCCTGGAGACGCTCACCAACGCGCGCAGCGCCCGCGCGTGGAGCCTCGCCGGCCTCGGTGGTGACGAGTCGGCGGTGGCCAAGCACTTCGTCGCGGTGTCGACCAACGGTCCCGAGGTGGCGAAGTTCGGCATCGACACCGCCAACATGTTCGAATTCTGGGACTGGGTGGGCGGCCGCTACTCGTACGACTCCGCGATCGGCCTGTCGCTGATGGTCGCCATCGGTAACGAGCAGTTCGGCGAGATGCTGGCCGGCTTCCGCAGCGTCGACGACCACTTCCGCACCGTGCCGTTCGACCAGAACCTGCCCGCGCTCCTCGGCCTCATCGGCATCTGGTACGACAACTTCTTCGGCGCCGAGACGCAGGCGATCCTGCCGTACAGCCAGTACCTGGCGCGCTTCCCCGCCTACCTGCAGCAGCTCGACATGGAGAGCGACGGCAAGTCGGTCGACCTCGACGGCAACCCCGTCACCATGCAGACGGGACCGATCGTGTGGGGACAGCCCGGGACCAACGGGCAGCACGCGTTCTATCAACTCATCCACCAGGGCACGAAGCTCATCCCGGCCGACTTCATCGGGTTCGTGCACGCCAACCACGAGGTCGACACCCACCAGGACCTGCTCACCGCCAACCTGTTCGCGCAGACCGAGGCGCTCGCGTTCGGTCGTGCCGCACCCGAGGGCGAGCCGTACCGCAACTTCGCCGGCAACCACCCGACCAACACGATCCTCGTCGAACGCCTCACCCCGTTCACGCTCGGTCAGCTGGTCGCGATCTACGAGCACAAGGTCTTCACGCAGGGCACCATCTGGAACATCAACTCGTTCGACCAGTGGGGCGTCGAGCTCGGCAAGCAGCTCGCCACCGCGATCATCCCCGAGCTCACGGCGCCGACGACGAGGAAGCTGCGGAACCCGAGCTCGCCCACGACAGCAGCACCAACGCGCTCATCCGGAGATACCGCCGCCTCCGGAGGTAGACCATGGCCGAGCAGCTCGCGACCGGATGGGGTCCGCAGGAACCGATCGACGACTCGGTCCTGCGACGGTTCGTGTTCAACCAGGCCGACGTCCTGCGCGCCATGGCGGGCGGTCCGGCCGGCCGGCAGTCCTCCGACGACGACGTCGTCATGGTCGACAGCGGTGGGCCCGTCCCGTACAACAACATGGCGGTGCTGCTGCGCCCGGTGACGAGTGCCGCCGATCCGGTGCTGGACCGCATCGCCGACTTCTACGCCGAGGCGCGTGACCGCGCGTCGCTCCTCCTCTCGGTGTGGCCGCTGCCCGATCTCGGCGCGCGCGGCTTGCAGCTCGGCGGTCATCCGATGTTCGTGGTGCGCGCGCCCGGGCCGGTCACCGCCACCGTGCGCGATGGCGTCGAGGTGCGCGATGTCGTCACGGCCGACGACCTGCACACGCTCGAACGCGTCGCGGTCGAGGGCTATCCGATCGACGAGGCGAAGGGCGCGCCGCCGGGGACGCTGTTCACCGACACGCTCCTCGCCGACCAGGTCACGGGCAGACCGGTCCGGTTGCGCCTCGGCCTGGTCGACGGCACGCCCATGTCGGGTGCCGCCGCCCTCGACGCCCACGGCGTCGTCAACCTCTGTTTCGCGGCGACCCTCCCGGCGGGTCGACGCAGGGGTGTCTGGTCGGCGCTGGTGTGGGCACGCGTGAACCAGGCGCCCGACCAGCCCGCGGTTGCGTTCACCAGCGACGACTCCCGCCCCGGGTTCGTCCGCATGGGCTTCCTCCCCGTGTCCCGGTTCAGCCTGTGGGTGATCCCACCCGGCGCGTAGCCCGCTCGGCGCCTGGCAAGCTGGGCGGACTCGACGAGAGGAACAGAGCAGATGCAACTGGGCATGATCGGTCTCGGCCGGATGGGCGCCAACCTGGTTCGCCGTCTGATGCGCGACGGACACGAATGCGTCGCCTACGACGTGAGCAAGCCGCCCATCGACGAGCTGGCTGGCGAGGGCGCGACCGGCGCGTACTCCGTCGAGGAGTTCGTCGCGAAGCTCGAGCAAGCCGCGCGCGGCGTGGATCATGGTGCCGGCAGCATTCGTCGACGACACCATCGAGAAGCTGGTCGAGCACCTCGAGCCGGGCGACATCATCATCGACGGTGGCAACTCGTACTACCGCGACGACATCGATCGCGCCGCCCGTCTGCAACCCAAGGGGATCCACTACGTGGACGTGGGTACGAGTGGGGGAGTGTTCGGCCTCGACCGTGGGTTCTGTCTGATGATCGGCGGTGAGGACGACGTCGTCACCCACCTCGACCCGATCTTCCGCACCATCGCGCCCGGGGTCGATGCCGCGCCCCGCACGCCCGGGCGCACCGGCGACACGACGACCGCCGAGAACGGCTACCTGCACTGCGGCCCCAACGGCGCCGGGCACTTCGTGAAGATGGTCCACAACGGCATCGAGTACGGGATCATGGCCGCGTACGCGGAGGGCCTGAACATCCTGCACAACGCCGACGTGGGGAAGGCCGACCGGCAGGCCGACGCCGAGACCGCGCCACTGCGCGACCCGCAGTACTACCAGTACGACCTCGACATCCCCGAGGTCGCCGAGGTGTGGCGTCGGGGCAGCGTGGTGGCAAGTTGGCTCCTCGATCTCACCGCGCACGCGCTGTCGCAGAACCACGACCTGTCGGACTTCGAGGGGCGGGTGTCCGACAGTGGCGAAGGTCGCTGGACCGTGCACGCCGCCGTCGACGAGGGCGTGCCCGCCGACGTGCTGAGCGCGGCGCTGTTCGCGCGCTTCACGTCGCGTGACGGCGCCGACTTCGCCGACCGCCTCCTCTCGGCGATGCGCAAGGAATTCGGCGGTCACGACGAGAAGCTCGACCAGACGATCGGAGAGACGAAGTAGATGGCACCGAGAGACCCGTCCGACGCGCTCGTCTTCTTCGGCATGTCGGGCGACCTCGCCCGCAAGAAGATCTTCCCCGCGCTGTACGCCATGGTGAAGAAGGGCGACCTCGAAGTCCCGGTCATCGGCGTGGCATCGTCGCAGTGGACGGTCGACGATCTGCGCACGCGCGCGCGTGACAGCATCACCGAGTACGGCGGCGGCGTCGACGACGAGGACGCGTTCGAGGAGCTCACCGGGCTCATGCGCTACGTCGACGGCAACTACAACGATCAGTCGACGTTCACCGAACTGCAGCAGAACCTGCGCGACTGTTCGCGCCCGGCGCACTACCTCGCCATCCCGCCGAGCATGTTCGAGACGGTCGTCGAAGGGCTCGGATCGTCGGGATGCGCGAAGAACGCGCGCGTGATCGTCGAGAAGCCGTTCGGGCGCGACCTCGCATCGGCCCGGCACCTCAACGAGGTGCTCCACTCGGTGTTCCCCGAGAACAACATCTTCCGGATCGACCACTACCTGGGGAAGGAGGCGATCCAGAACATCCTGTACTTCCGATTCGCCAACTCGTTCCTCGAACCGATCTGGAACCGCAACTACGTGCGCCAGGTGCAGATCACCATGGCCGAGGACTTCGGCGTGCAGGGCCGCGGCAAGTTCTACGAGGAGGTCGGCGCGCTGCGCGACGTCATCGAGAACCACTTGTTCCAGACGGTCGGGCTGCTCGCGATGGAGCCGCCGGTCGGCCCCGGGGTCGAGGAGCTGCGCGACGGCAAGGAGCGCGTGTTCACCGCGATGGACACGCTCAAGCCGGACGACCTGGTGCGCGGGCAGTTCGAGGGCTATCGCAACGAGAAGGGCGTCGCGCTCGACTCCGACGTCGAGACCTTCGCCGCGGTGCGCCTGGGCATCGACTCGTGGCGCTGGGAGGGGGTGCCGTTCTACGTACGCGCAGGCAAGAACCTCCCGGTCACGTGCACCGAGGTGCGGGTCGAGCTGCACCGCCCACCGACGAACACGTTCGCCGAGTACGAGCACCGCGCGCACGACGCGAACTACTTCCGATTCCAGCTGAACCCGCGTGTGTCGATCGCGGCGGGGGTACGGGTGAAGGGCGCCGGCGACGGCTTCACCGGCGACAGCGTCGAGCTGTACTTCTGCAACGACCATCCCGGCGAGGCGACGGCGTACGAACGCCTCCTCGGCGACGCGCTCGACGGCGAGACGCTGCTGTTCGCCCGGGAGGACGGCGTCGAGTCGTCCTGGCGGGTCGTCGACAACGTGCTCACCGACCACGGCCCCGCCATTCCGTACCCGATCCACAGCTGGGGTCCCGAGGAACAGAACCGCCTCATCTCCGACCCCGACCACTGGCACGACCCGGTCGTCGATCCGGCGGACGACTGATGGCCGTCGAGCCGATCGCGACGCCGGGTGCGCCTCCGGTCGCGGGGCCGTACTCGCCCGCGGTGCGCGCGGGTGACTTCCTCGTGTTCGCGGGCCAGGTCGGCGTGGGGCCCGACGGCACGCTGGTCGAGGGCGGGATCGAGGCCGAGACCCGCCAGGTGCTGGCCAACATCGAGGCGGTGTTGGCCGACTGCGGTGTGACCTGGGCCGACGTCGCCCGCGCCGGGATCTTCCTCACGGATCTCGGGAACTTCGCGACGGTCAATACGTTGTACGAGGGCGCGATCGGGCTGCACCGCCCGGCGCGCTCCACCGTGGGCGTCGCGGCCCTGCCTGCGGGCGCTGCGGTGGAGATCGAATGTCTGGTGTACGACCCCCGAGGGAGTGCGTGATGAGCGACCAGGTTGTACCGGCCTTTCCGGTCGACAAGTCCGAGCAGGAGTGGCGCGAGGAGCTCAGCCCCGAGCAGTACCAGGTGCTCCGGCAGGCCGGCACCGAGCGGGCCTTCTCCGGCAAGTACTGGGACTGTCACGACGACGGCGTCTACCGGTGCGCCGGCTGCGGCGCCGAGCTGTTCGACGCCTCGACCAAGTTCGACTCGGGGACCGGCTGGCCGAGCTTCACCGAGCCGATGGTCGCCGATGCGGTCGCCGTCAAGCGCGACGTCAGCCACGGGATGGTGCGCGAGGAGGTCGTCTGCAAGCACTGCGGCGGCCACCTGGGCCACGTCTTCCCCGACGGCCCCGGCCCCACCGGCCAGCGCTACTGCATGAATTCCTGCAGCCTCGAGCTGGACCCGAGGTAGCCCGCCGCCCCAACCCGTTTTGGCGCCCCTCGACGGCGATATACGCCTTCTCGAGGCGCCGAAACAGTCGTGCGATACGGAATCGGTCTTCGTGCGTCTGTCAGTACGTCATGGGTGGCGCACGAGACCACGAGATCGCAGCCATTGCTGCACGACAGCACAGCGTCTTCACGCTGGCGCAGACGAAGGACGTCGGCTTCTCCGCTGACCAGCGCAAGGTTCGACTCGCGGCCGGTCGCTGGGAGCTGATGCATCCAGGCGTCTATCGCATCGCCGGAGCACCCGCGACGTGGCGGGGGCGTGTGACCGCTGCGTGCTCTGCAGCGCAAGGTCTCGCGATGGCATCACACAGGTCGGCGGCCGAGCTGCGGAGACTTCCCGGTGGCTCATGTGACCTCGTCGAGATCACGTGCCATCGATGGCGTCGGTCGAAGGCGACCGGGCTCGTCGTTCACGAGACGCTGCTGCTCGACTGCGACGACATCGAGGTTGTCGACGGGATCCCTACTGCGTCGGTCGCGCAGACGCTGCTCGGTCTGGGAGCGTCCGTGTCGTCGACCGCGGTCGAGGTGGCATTGGATCGAGCTCTGCATCTGAGGTTGACGACGATCGCGCAGCTCGAGGAGTTTCTCCAACGCAAGGGCAAGCGAGGCCGCAACGGCATCGGTGTGCTCCGGGAGCTCGTGACGGCGCGCAATCCGACCGGAGGTATCTCGGAGAGCGTGATGGAGACGAAGATGAAGCAACTGCTACGTCGTCATGGCTTTCCGACACCCGAGTTCCAGTACGAGATCTGGCACAACGGCCGATTCGTCGCCCGGGTGGATGCGGCGTATCCGGAACATCGGATCGCCATCGAGTACGACAGTTACGAGCATCACACCGGCACGCTCGCACACGTCCGCGACAACGACCGCCGCAACGTACTCAGGCGCATCGACTGGCAGACCGTCGCTTTCACTGCGGCCGACATTCAGCGCGACGGCGGCGAAGCTCTGGAGACGCTGCGCGCCGCTCTCCCATTTGGCGCCGCTCGACGGCGATAGTCGCCCTCCAGGGGCGCCGAAACGGCTACTTGTTCTTCGGCTTGGTGGTCGTGGTCGTCGTGGTGGTGGTGGGGACGACGACCTTGGCGTCGGCGGTGAAGGCGAAGAAGTCGCGCGAGCTCACGTTGGGCGCGAGGTACTGGCCGCCGTCGTGGGTCATGCCGCTCAGGAGCTTCACGCCCTCGATCGGGTTTCCCTCGACCGTGGTGTTCGGCTGGTAGGTGAACGCACTCACCCAGTCGGTGTTGATGTCCATCTCCATCGCCCGCACCGCGCCCGCCGCCTGCAACGTGCGGGCCAGGGCGACGATCGACATCGGATAGCCGCCCGCGTACACGAGCGCGCCGTCGGCGGTCACGCCCACCCCGGAACGCCACACGTACACGTCGTTGCCGAGCGTGGCGCCGAACGCGGTGGTGTCGTCCTCGCGCATCTCCGGGTTCAGCTGTCCGTTGTCGACGATGAGCACGAGGTTCTGGCGGACGGCCGTGATGTCGGGCGACATGGTGAAGTCGCGTCCCCACACGCCGACGTCGGACGAGCCGTCCTGGCGGATGATCATCGTCGCCGAGCCGTCGCGCAGCGGCACGATCTCCTGTCCGTCGAGGTACGCGCCACCGTTGGCTTGGTCCATCTTGAATCCCGAGTTGAACGCGGCGATGGCGTTGTCGCGTTCCGAATCGGGGATCTGCGAGCCCCACGGATTGGGGCCACCGCCGGGCTGCTCGGTTCCCACGACGTAGTTGGCGCGCAGCAACCTGGTGTCGAGCCACATCACGCCCACGTAGTACGAGGTGTGCGTCGCGTCGGGCCGCAGGTACGTCGTGTAGACGGCGGGCTGCCCGGCGACCAGGCGCCCGGTCGGTTGCCACACCCCCTCGTTCTCCTGCACATCGGGGGCCGGGGTGGCGACGCGCGCCGTCGGCGGCGCGAGGTGCTGGATCTGCGGATACGTCACCGACGTCTGCGCCTTGCCCGTGGTGTCGACGACGGTCTTCTGGGTCTGGATCTCCCCGGGCTTGCCGCCGGTGGGCGGCGGGTTGTTCGTGTACCACCAGCGCTCGATCGTGTTCACGATCCCGTTGCCACCGTTGTCGCGGATCCACTCGACCGTGCGCACCGAGACGGTGTCGCTGCCGGGCTTGTTGAGGTAGTCGACGTAGTCGACGGCCACCGGGATCAGGAGCAGCACGACCGCGATGGCGATGCCGCGGCGGATCCACTTGGCGCGAGTCGACCGCTGCTTCTTGGGGCTCGTGCCGCGCTTCGCCGCGGCGTCCTCCCGTTCACGTTGTTCGCGGATCTCCCGGCGCGACAGCGGTGCGGTGGGCGGGGCCGGTTCGACCTCGCGCACGACGTCGGTTGTCGACGGGCTGATCTCTGCGTCGCGTTCGTGGACCGTGACCGCGGGCTCGTCGTCGTGGTGGTCGAGCGCGTCGTACCGGCGCGGCGACTGCGCAGGGCCGTACTCGCTCGGTAACGAGTACGACGACGGCTCGCCCTCCGCGGCGTCCGGTGGGCGGTCGGGCAAGGCTTCCTCTCCGGGTCGACGGTGCGCATCCCGGCGGGCGCGCCCGGGCAAGCCGAGAAATTAGTGCGCCGGCGGTTGCATCACGGATCACGGGCCGGACGGGCGCTCAGGGGCTCGTCGGATCAGACGTCCCCCGGCGCCGGCGCATCACCGTACCCGGCACCGACCACACGTGCTCGGCACCCGTGCGGCCGAGCACGAACGGCAGGAACCGGTGCGCTCGCGCCCCGGTGCCGAGATTGAAGGTCTGGCGGTGCCAGTCCACGAGCAGGTCGTGACCGGGGATCGACCGGCGGCGTCCGTCCAACTGGGAGCTTCCGGCCGCGTACCGCCGCGCGGGTCCGCGACCGATCGGGGTCGCGGTGAGCGCGTCGATCACTGTGCCGGGCACCGTGAGGTTCACCAGCGCGCTCGCGTAGGCGAGCGCGTCGTGCACCGGTGGCGCCAGCCCGCCGACCTGCACGCGGTGCAGGAACCGGTCCCAGTCGAGGTCCGCACCCACCCGTCGCAGCAGCATGGCCACGTCGGCAACCCAGCGCGGTTCCACCGCCCAACCGGTGCGGTAGGCGCGCGTCACGACGTGCAGCAGGAGGTCGTCGGGGCCTGCTCCGAACCCCGAGCCCCAGCGTCGCGGAGAGCACTTCGAGCAGGCCGAGTACCGTGCTGCGGTGCCTCGGCTCTTCCTGTCGCCCCCCGACGTCGGCGCGGAGGAGCGGGCTCTCCTCCTGGACGCGTTCGACTCCAACTGGATCGCGCCGCTCGGCCCGCACGTCGACGGGTTCGAGGAGGAGTTCGCGGCGTTCACCGACATGCGGGCCGCCGCCGCCCTGTCGAGCGGGACGGCCGCGCTCCACCTGGCGCTGATCCTGAACGACGTCGGCCCGGGAGACGACGTCATCGTCCCGACGTTCACGTTCGTCGCGACCGCCAACGCGGTGGAGTACGTGGGCGCCCGACCGGTCTTCGTCGACAGCGACGAGGCGACCTGGAACCTCGATCCCGCGCTCCTCGAGGAAGAACTGGCCGAGCGCGCCCGAGTCGGCCAGCTGCCCGCGGCCGTGCTCGGTGTGGATCTGTACGGCCAGTGCGCGGACTGGGACGCCATCCTCACGAGCTGCGCGCGCTACGACGTGCCGGTGATCGAGGACGCGGCCGAGGCGCTCGGCGCGACCTATCGGGGTCGACCGGCCGGTTCGTTCGGGCGGACGGGAGTGTTCTCGTTCAACGGCAACAAGATCATCACCACCAGCGGCGGCGGGATGCTCGTCGCCGACGATCCCGACCTCGTGCACCGCGCCCGGTTCCTCGCCCAGCAGGCCCGCGACGATGCTCCCCACTACGAGCACCACGTGACCGGGTTCAACTACCGCATGAGCAACCTGTTGGCCGCGGTGGGGAGAGCGCAACTCCAGGGGTTGCCTCGTCGGGTCGCACGCCGGCGGGCGATCAACCAGCGGTACCGCGAACTGCTCGGCGCGACGCCGGGCATCGGTTTCATGCCCAACGACCCACGGGGGGAGCCGACCAACTGGCTCACGGTCGCCACCGTCGACGCGGCGGAGTTCGGAGCCACACCGGGACGCATCCGTGAGCACCTCGAGACGATGGACATCGAGGCCAGACCCGCCTGGAAGCCGATGCACCTCCAACCGCTCTTCGAGAAGGCGCCGGTGCGAGGAGGTGCGTTCGCGGAAAAGGTCTTCCGCACCGGGTTGTGCCTGCCGAGCGGGTCGGCGATGAGCGACGGCGACGTCGACCGGGTGGTCGAGGGCGTGCTCGAGACCGGCCCGCGTTGAGAACCGCCACTCTGCGCTACATTTCTACCAACTTGGACACGCTCCGCGCGGGGTCCGGGGAGGTGGGTTGCAGGTGGGTGTCATCGTCTCCGTCGTCATGCCCGTGCTCGACGGTGCAGCGTTGTTGGCCGAGCAACTCGCCGCGCTGGCCGTCCAGCAGTTCAACGGGAACTGGGAGCTGATCATCGCCGACAACGGTTCGACCGACCCCGCGGTGCTGGCGGTGTGCACACACTTTGCGACCGTGCTCGCGTTGTCGCTCGTCGATGCCAGCGGTCGGCGAGGAGGCGCGCACGCGAGGAACGTGGGCGCCGCTCACGCTCGCGGGCAGCTGCTCGCGTTCTGCGATGCCGATGATGTCGTGAAACCCGGGTGGCTGCAGAGCCTCGTCGATGCCGTCGACGACCATGACGTCGTCGCCGGCTCGCTCGACTACCAGACCCTGAACGCGGGCATCCCGATCCCCGACTACTGGACTCGAGTACCACAGCAGCTCGGTCGGAAGCTGACCTTCCTGCCGTCTGGCGCGACCTGCAACATGCTGGTGCGGCGCAAGGCGTTCGACGACCTCGGTGGCTTCTCCGAGGATTACGCGGTAGCCGAGGACGTCGACTTCTTCTGGCGAGCGCAGCTCGCAGGTCTCGACCTCGGCTACGCACCCGATGCGCAGATCGAGTACCGACTCCGGTCGGGCAGCTGGGACCGCATCAAGCGGCGGTACGCATACGCCAAGGACGACGTGCATCTGTACCGGGTGTTCCGTACCCGGGGTATGCCGAGGGACTCCTGGCCCCGCGTCGTGAAGGACTGGGCTCGCAACATCGCGCTGCTGCCGGGGTGCGCGTTCAGCGCCCGGTGTCGGCATGTCGTCGCGGAGCGCCTCCCCTCGCGGGTCGGGCGTCTGGTGGGAAGCGTGCACTCGCACGTGCTGTTCCTCTGAACCGGCCGGAGACCGATGCTGCGCCGTGCACTCAACAAGGTCGTCCGCGACTCCGGTGATCGGCGCGCCGTCGCCTATCCCGTCGACGAGCTCGATCGTCCGGCGCTCGTGGTGTCACCGCACCAGGACGACGAGACCCTCGGATGCGGGGGTGTCATCGCCACCAAGCGGCGCGCCGGCGCCGACCTGTCGATCGTGTTCCTGATGGACGGCACGACGTCGCATCGGGGGCTCATCGACGGAGCTCGCCTGGGCCGGATCCGCCGGGACGAGGCCGTCGCCGCCGCCGCGCGCCTCGGGGTGCCAGCTGATCGCGTCGAATTCCTCGACATCCCCGAAGGCCGTCTGGCCGATCACCGGGACGAGGCCGTGGCCGGCCTGCGCGACGTGATGGGGCGCACGGAGCCCGCTGAGGTCTTCGTGCCGTCCGCGCTCGAACTGCAACGCGATCATCACGAGGCGAACTTCGTGACCCGGCGGGCCCTCGAGGCACGGGGCCGTCCGGTGACGGTGAGCGAATATCCCGTGTGGTGCTGGTACCACTGGCCGCGGGTGCCGATTCCCCTCAGCCGCTGGAGCGCGCCGCCACCGCTCCGGCGTCTCGCCGAGGCCCGTCGCATCGCGAAGACCACCCGCGCCGTCTCGTTCGGCACTCGGATGTACTCGGAGTTCACGACCTGCCTCGACGTGTCGCACGTCCTGGACGACAAGCGTGCCGCGCTCGCCGAGTACCGGTCGCAGACGACGCGGTACCTCCCCGATCCGCGTTGGGCGACCCTCGGGGACGTGGGCGGCGGCGCGTTCCTCGACGCGCTCTTGACACCGACGGAGCGCTTCCATCGATTCCGATGGACGCCCTCGACCGAGGCTGCGGACTAGCGGAGCGAACGCCTCACCAGTTGACCGGCGGTTCGTACTCGCGGCCGAAATTCAGGATCGAGCGAGTGGTCGGCGGGGTAGCCAGGCTCCGGTCGGCTCGCGATCATCGCCTCGAGGAGGCTCGTGCGCACGCGTGCCAGCGCCCGGATGACCGCGCTCCCGACCCAGGCCATCACCGCGGCGACGAGGAAGGAGCCGGCGTCGGCGATGGCCGCGAAGTACCGCCACAGGCTGGCGTCGGGGAACTCGTTGGCGACGTAGTCGATCGCCCCGATCGCCGCGACGACGAAGGCGACGATCAGCACGATCGCGACACGGTTCAGGGATCGCGACAGCGTGTCCAGCTTCGATCGGCGTTCCCTCGACATGGCCCCTGGGCTCCCTTCGCCCGGAAATCCTATTCGCGTCTCTTACTTCGGCGCGACCATCGCCCGCCTTCATTGATATCACTCTGCGCGCGGGGGGTGCAGGATAGGTCGCGAAGCGTGGTATTCTGCGCGCGCTGGAGTGCAAGGAGTTGTCGTGCGTTCCTGAGTCAGCAGTTCGAGCCGGTCGATGGGGGCGGTGCCGCGTGAAGGTCGGAATACTCGCAGGGGGTCTGGGAACCCGTCTCGCCGAAGAGACCGAGGTGCTCCCGAAGCCCATGGTCGAGATCGGTGGCAAGCCGATCCTCTGGCACATCATGCGCAGCTATGCGCATTTCGGGCTCAAGGACTTCGTGGTTGCGCTCGGCTACAAGGGCGAGACGATCAAGCGCTACATGGTGGAGTACTGCTCACTGGCCACCGATCTCACGGTGCGGCTCGCCGACGGCAGTGTCGAGATGCACGACGGGGAGCGCGAAGACTGGACCGTCGAGCTGATCGACACGGGCTTCGGCACCGCGACCGGCGGGCGGATCAAGCGGCTCGCCCACTGCTTCGACGACGGGACCTTCATGCTCACCTGGGGAGACGGTGTGTCGGATCTCGATCTCGACGATCTGCTCGCCTTCCACCGCGCCCACGGCAAGTTGGCGACGCTCACCGCGGTGCGCCCGCCCGCGCGCTTCGGGCACATGGAGCTCGATGGATCGCGTGTCGTCGAGTTCTCGGAGAAGCCCCAGACCGGTGAGGGGTGGATCAACGGCGCGTTCTTCGTGCTGGAGCCCGGCATCTTCGACTACATCGAGGGTGACCAGACGCAGTTCGAGCTCGAGCCCCTCGAGAACCTGGCCAAGGACGGCCAGCTGATGGCGTACCAGTACTCCGGCTTCTGGCAGTGCATGGACACCCTGCGCGACAAGAAGCTGCTCGAACGACTGTGGGATGCTGGGGAAGCCCCCTGGAAGGTCTGGAGCTGAGCCATGCGCGTCCTCGTCACCGGCGATCGCGGCTACATCGGTACCCGCCTCGTCCCACTGTTCCGCACGGCCGGTCACGACGTCGTCGGTCTCGACAGCGGGCTGTTCGACGGGTGCGACCTCGGCCCTGCGCCGGACCAGGACAGTGACGTCCGCGACATCCGAGACGTGACCAGCGAGATGCTGCAGGGACTCGATGCGGTCGTCCATCTCGCGGGCATCTCCAACGACCCCCTCGGCGACCTCGATCCGGAGTGCACCTACGACATCAACCACCGTGGGACGACGCATCTCGCGGTGCAGGCGAAGGCCGCCGGTGTCGAACGGTTCCTCTTCTCGTCGTCGTGCAGCCTCTACGGCGCGGCCGGCGACGACTTCCTGGACGAGAGCGCGTCCTTCAACCCCGTGACGCCCTACGGCTGGTCGAAGATCCGGGCCGAGGAGGATCTCGCCGCCCTGGCCGACGACTCGTTCAGTCCGACCTACCTGCGCAACGCCACCGCGTACGGGGTCTCGGCGCGCCTGAGGGGCGATCTCGTCGTGAACAACCTCGTGGGCTATGCGGTCACCACCGGCGAGGTCTTCCTCAAGAGCGACGGCACGCCGTGGCGCCCGCTCGTCCACATCGAGGACATCGCCCGGGCCTTCCTCGGACTCATGCAGCAGCCGCGCGACGTGGTGCACGATCGAGCGTTCAACGTCGGTGCAACGAGCGAGAACTACCAGATCCGCGACGTCGCGAATCTGGTGCGCGAACTCGTTCCCGGCAGCGAGGTCACCCTCGCCGACGACGCCGGACCCGACCTGCGCAACTATCGCGTCAACTGCGACCTGCTGGCCGAGACCATCCCGGGTTTCGAGCCGCAATGGACCGTCGCTCGCGGCGTCGACGAGCTCCGAGTCGCGTACCTCGAGGCCGGGCTGTCGCTCGACGACCTCACCGGGCCTCGCCTCCAGCGCATCCAGCGGGTGCGCGAGCTGCTTGCAGAGGAGCGGCTCGGGAGCGACCTGCGGTGGAGTGATCGGCCGACGCGCGCGGCCAGCTGATCAGCCGCCGACTCGCACGATCTCCAGAACGTCGGCAAAGGACGCGGCACTCGCCGACCACGTGTGGTTGCGCGAGAGCTCGAGCGCGCGCGCTGACATCCGCTCCCACCGCGCGTCGTCGTCCACGACCTGCGTGAGGGCGTGTGCGAGCGCCCCGGCATCGCCGGAGGGGACGACGAAGCCGTTGCGGCCCTCCTCGATCACCTCCTTGGTGCCGCCCCGGTCGGAGACCACGAGGGGCAGTGCGCAGCCCATCGCCTCGAGCGACGTGAGCGGCAGTCCCTCCTCCACCAGGGAGGGCTGCACGAAGGCGAGCGACCCGACCAACGCATGTGGGAGCTCGTCGTCGATGAGCGAGCCCGCGAAGTGGACCCGGTCGAGCACGGGACCGGCACGGCGCTCGAGTTCGGCGCGATAGGGCAGCGGGCCCGGTGGCAGGCGGCGGAGCTTGCGTTCCACCTTTGCCCTCGTGGACGGCAGGTTCGGGCGCGCGAGCCGCTCGATCTGCTGCTCGTGGCCCTTGCCCATCCCGGGGAACGATGCCGGATCGGTGATCCACATGGGTCCCGCGAGCACCAGCTCCAGTTCCTCACGATCCCGCGCCAGGGTTCGAAAGGCGTCGACGAGGACGTGGGTTCCCTTGTCCGGTGTGATCCTCCCCACGCACATGATCGTGCGCGTGGGCACCGCTTCGGGCGATGGCCGGAAGCGCTCGGGGTCGAATCCGTTGTAGGTGACGTGCACGCGACCCCGCAACGCCGGCGCGCGTTCCACGATGCAGTCGGCGACGTACTGGCTGCACGCGAAGGCCGCATCGGCATCGGCCGTGTAGCGGGCGAATCGATCGCCCTGCGAATGCACGGAGATGCCCGAGTGTCCCCAGTAGACGAGACGCGCATCGGGCAGCAGGCGCCGGAGGATCGGAAGCCACTGCGGGTACTCCACGACCAGTACGACCTCGCATCGCGCCCGGGCGAGCCGCTCGGCGGCCGCAGCTGCGTAGCGGGAGTGGAATCGCGAACTGTGCTCGCGAGGCTGTCGTCCGCTCCGTACCCGGTCGATCGCACCGAAGAACGGATCCAAGTAGCGACGGTCGAGCTGATCGTCGATCGGTTCGTAGTCGACGCCGTCGACCTCGCGTTCCTTCGAACGCGACGTCCCACCGACCAACGTGAACGAGTAGCGGTCGACGAGGGGGCGGGTCATCTCGTGGACGACGTTGCCGACGCTGCCCAGGCTGTTCTTCGGCGGCACGCCGGTCCAGGGCACGGACACGACGCCGATGCGCGGCTTCATCGCGATCGGTGTGTCCTCAGACTGCGATCAGCTCGGGCCGGAGACCCCGCGCCGCCAGGTCGTCGCGGATCTCGTCGACGTAGATCGAGTTCATCACCAGCACGAGGTCGGGCTGGTAGTCCTGCAGCGCGGCGGGACCGACGATCTCCTGACCCGTACTCGCCATGTACATCCCCCACTTGTGGGGGTCGACGTCGACCGCGTACTGGATCTCCTCGGCCAACCCGAGCGTCGTGAGCAACGACACGCCCTTCGATCCCGCGCCCCAGATGACGGGTCGGCGGCCGGCGTCGTGGGCGGCGGTGGCGAGCGCGGTGAGTTCGGCCTGCCGCCGCGGCGCGTCGACCCGGAACCGGTCGACGAGTGACGCGGTCACGGACAGATCGTCTTCGATCGGCAACCGGGGGTTCTTCCCCGAGCCCGCGCGGGCGTAGAGCACGATGTACTGGTCGGCGTAGTCGAGCTCGACGTCGATGATGTCGAACCCCTCCTGCCGGAAGAGCCGTGCGAGCGAACCCGGCGTGAAGTACGAACAGTGCTCGTAGTAGACGTCCCAGAAGGCGCACTCGCGCAGGACCCGGAGGGTCTCGGGGAGCTCGAAGAACACGACGACGTCTTGCCGATCGCCGATCGACCGGCGCACCGTGCGCACGAACTCCGCCACCGGGCCGATGTGCTCGAGCGTGTGACGGCACACGATGGCGTCGCCGACGAGAGGTTCGTGCGCCTCCGAGTAGAGCTCGTTGAGGAACGTCATCCGTGCGAGAGCCGGAGACTCCAACCGTCCTGGCACGTACGCAGGATCGATGCCGAGACCGCGGTTGTGCCCGGCTTCGCAGACGAAGGCGAGGAAGTCGCCTTTGCCGCAACCGATCTCGAGGATGTCCTTGTCGTGGAGGTCGAAGCGGTTCACGAAGTCGTCGGCGAGGCCCCGCAACCAATTCCGGAAGTAGGGCGAGTAGCCCTGGGTCTCCTCGATGAGCTTCGAGTACTCGTTGAGGCGGACGTCGAAGGCCGCATTGGTGATGAATCCGCACGAGGGGCAGAAGGCGAGCCTGAGGGTGCCCCGGGGGTAGCCGACTGCGCTCTCGCGGTCGGGCAGGAGCAGCGTGCTGTGCGCCGGGATGCTCTCCTGCTCGTAGAACACGTCGAGCCCGGCGCGCGAACAGGCCGGGCACACCAGGGTCTCGTCGACCGGCCGAGCGGCGGCGGCGCTCACAGCACGACCGGCTCGGGCACGGGCACGATGAAGCGTCCACCACGGCGGGCGTATTCCTGCTGCTGGGCGACGATCTCGTCCTTGAAGTTCCACGCGAGCAGCAGCAGGTGGTCGGGTTGCTCCTCGAGGAGCGCTTCCGGCGCCAGGATCGGGGATGTGGACGCCGGGCATGAGCAGACCCTGCTTGTGGACGTTGCGGTCGACCACGAAGTCGATGAGATCCGTGCCGATGCCCGAGCTGTTCAGGAGCGTGCTGCCCTTGGCCGCGGCCCCGTAGGCGGCGATGTGCTTGCCGTCGGCGCGCAGCTGCTCGAGCAGCGTCACGAGGGACTGCTTGATCCGCACCACGCGCTCGGCGAAGTCGCGGTAGTAGCCGAACTCACGCATGCCGGTCGCGGCTTCGTCCTCGAGGTGGCGGCGCGCCTCGGGGCTCTGGTCGTCGCGCTTGCCGATCCACCACCGGAGTGTCCCGCCGTGCAGGTCGGGGAAGTACTCGACGTGGTTCAGGAACATGCCGTGCCGACGAACGAGCGCGTCGACCGCGGTGCACGAGAAGTAGCAGAAGTGCTCGTGGTAGATCGTGTCGAACTCGGCGTGCTCGATGAGATCTCGGACGTAGGGGTTCTCCACGGTGACGACGCCGTCGTCGCTCAGCAGGATCGCCATGCCCTCGACGAAGCCGTTGAGATCGGGCACGTGGGCCATGACGTTGTTGGCGATGATGACGTCGGCCGCCCTGCCCTCGTCTCGGAGCTTCTCCGCGAGCTCGACGCCGAAGAACTCGGTGAGCGTCGGCACTCCGACCTGCTCGGCGGCCTCCGCCTGTCCCGGCGCGGGATCGATGCCGAGCACCGGGATGCCCCGTTCGACGAAGTTGCGGAGGAGATAGCCGTCGTTGCTGGCCAACTCGACGACGAGGCTCTCGCCGGTGAGGTCCCGTCGCTCGATCAGGTCGAGCGCGTGGCGCTGTGCGTGCCCGAGCAGGTGGTCGGAGAAGGACGAGAAGTAGAGGTAGTTGTCGACGAACAGCTGCTCGGGTGGCACGTCCTCGAGGATCTGGACGAGCGAGCACGAAGAGCAGAACGCCACCTCCAACGGGAAGCGCGGCTCAGGTTCGTCGGCCGCGGCCGGCTTCACGAGCGCGTCGGCCAGCGGGGTGGTCCCGAGGTCGAGGAAGGTCTGCAGTTCTGGCTCACCACACGAGCGGCACCGCACCGCTTCAGTCGTTCTCATGTCGCCTCTCGTCGCCGTTCCGCTCCCGGTCTCCAGGGGTAGTCGGCGCCCGCCACCCCCGCCTTGAGACTGCCCTGAAACGCCGGGGTCAGCCCCTCGTCGTCGACCGCCACTCGACCACCCGACCGGTGGTCAGGAGGTCGACCACGCTCACCTGGTGACCGGCGTCGCACCGGGCGTCGACGAGATGCGAGCCGATGGAGCCAGCCCCGCGCCTCGCGCCACGGTTGCCGGGATCCGCATCCGAAGGAGTCTATTGCCCGTACGAGTGCTTCGTTCCCGGACCCGACGTCGCCGGATACGGTGTCCCCGCGGCCCCGGCGCGGCGTCTCACGACGCGGCGTCGCCGCTGACCGGGCGGGAATCCGAGGAGCTGCACCATGAACGCCAACGCGACGTCGCTGCGGCTCCTCTACGTGATCGACAGCCTGGTGGCCGGAGGGGCCGAGAGCTCCCTCGCCGCGCTCGCACCGCACTACGTCCGCTCCGGTGTCGGGCTCGAGGTGGTATACCTCCACGACCGCCCGGGCCTGCAGGCGTCGTTGGCCGACGCTGGCGCCAGCGTCTCCTTCGTCGGGACCCGACCGGGTCGCGCCGCGTGGGTCCGAGCGCTGACGGGCATCGTCCGGGATCGGAGGCCCGATCTCGTCCACACGACGCTCTTCGAAGCGGACGTCTCCGGGCGCGTCGCCAGCCGGCTGGCGAGGACGCCGGTCGTCTCGAGCTTCGTCAACGAGGGCTACGGCGCGTCGCATCTCGGGGATCCCGACCTGCGCCGATGGAAGGTGCGCGCGGCGCAGGTGCTCGACGGGACCACCCGCGGCTCGCCCACCGGATGCACGCGGTGTCCGAGTACATCGCGGATGAGATGTCCGCGCACTTGCGGTACCCACGCTCGCGCGTCGACGTCATCCCGCGCGGACGCGACGATGCGACCCTCGGTCGGCGGCTCCCGGAGCGCCGCGCCGCGGCACGAGCCCGTCTCGGGGTCGAACCGGAGGAGCCGCTCGTGCTCGCGGTGGCGCGGCAGGAGCGCCAGAAGGGCCTGGATGTCCTCGTGGGCGCGTCGGCTGCCCTCGTCCGGGCCCGACCCGACGTGCGGGTGATGGTCGCCGGTCGCGAGGGGGCGCAGTCGGACGAACTCCGGCGCACGGTGGCACGTGACGGTCTGGAGAACACCGTGCGGTTCCTGGGTGCCCGTTCCGACGTGGCCGACCTGCTGGCGGCGGCGGACATCTTCGTGCTGCCGTCGCGCCGAGAGGGGTCACCCGGCTCGGTGATGGAGGCGATGGCGCTCGAGGCCCCCGTCGTCGTGAGCGACCTACCGCAGATTCGCGAGGTGGTCGACGCATCGTCCGCGGTCCTCGTGCCGCCAGACGACCCCGCGAGCCTGGCGGACGCGATCGCCGCGTCGCTGGCGGAACCCGAGTCGGCCCGCGAGCGTGCGGAGGCGGGCCGGGAGCGCTTCGTCGAGCGGTTCACCATCGACGCGGTGGCCGCGCAGATGCTCGCGTTCTACCGGCGGGTCCTCGACGACCGATGACTGTCAGGGTGGCGATCCGGTCGCGACGACTCCTGCAGGTCCTCACGTCGAACGCCCCGCGCGGCGCCGAGGTCTTCGCGCTGGGCCTGGGCGAGGCGCTCCGCGACCGGTTCGCGGTCACCACCGTCGCCCTCGCGCCGGCGGGGGTGGACGGCCTCGATGTGGAGACGCTCGGCGCGCGACGGCTCGGCGTCGAGACGCTCGCCGCGCTGCGGCGTCGGGTGCGCGACGCCGACGTCGTCGTCGCCCACGGATCGACCACGCTGCCGGCGTGTGCGGCCGCATCCGCCGGTCTCCACCGCCCGGTGATCTACCGCAACATCGGGGACCCGCTGCAGTGGTCGAACAGCGCACTCCGACGTACACGGACGCGGCTGCTGCTCGGGAGGATGGACCGTGTGGTGGCGCTCACGTCGGGGACGGCGGCGACGCTGGTCACCCGCCTCGGGGTCGCCGCCCGTCGGGTGGGGGTGATCCCCAACGCCGTCGACGGCACACGCTTCCACGCGACGGACGCTGCGGCCCGCACCGCGGCCCGGGGTGGGCTCGGGCTCGCCGCCGACGACCGGGTGCTGCTCTACCTCGGAGCGCTCAGCGAGGAGAAGGACGTCGGGCTCGCGATCCGGGCGGTGGCCGCGCTCGAGGGCGTCCGGCTCCTCGTCGCCGGCGACGGGCCCGAGCGCGGCGACCTCGAGCGCCTGGCCGACCGGGTGTCTCCCGACCGCGTCCGCTTCCTCGGACCCACTGACGAGCCCGAGCTCCTGTACCGGATCGCCGACCTCGTGGTGCTGCCCAGCCGGACCGAGGGGATGCCCGCCGTCCTCATCGAGGCTGCCCTCTGCGGGCTCCCGGTCGTCGCCACCGACGTCGGGTTCGTGCGCGAGATCGTCGAGCCCGACCGGACCGGGTTCCTCGTGTCCCCCGGTGACGAGCGCGCGTTGGCGCATGCGATCGGCGCCGGGTTGCTGCGCGGTCCCGAGCTCGGCGCACGGGGGGAGCGGCGGTGCCGGGAGCGGTTCACCTTCGACCGGGTCGCGCCGCGGTGGGGCGACCTGATCGAGGACGTGGCGCGAACCGGCGATTGACCCGCACACGGGGCTCCGCCACCCGCGTGCGGTGGTTCGTGGTCTTCATCCGCCGCTGACCGCGCTCCGATCACCGCGCCGTGCGGCGCGTCCTCACCAGGGTGAGCGCGGCGACGCCGTGGGCGAGCAGCACCAGCACGCCTGCCGCGAGCGCCGACGAGCGGAACCCCGCGACCCTCGCGCAGAACAGCACCAGGAGCACGTGGACGACGGCGAGGGTCAGGGCCGCGACGGGTGTCGCCACCTCCCCGGTCGTCGGGTGGTCGGACGGGCGGGTGGACGCACGCTGCAGCCATGCGTCGACCGCGGGCGCGGTGACGAAGACTCCGAGGCAACCGATCGCACCGACCACCGACCCCGCCCGGCCGGTCCCGCCGACCGCGGCGGTCCACAGCGCGATGCCGACGAGCGCGGCCGCGCCCGCGGCACCGAGTCGGATCCGCACCGGCGGCCAGAGCACGACGAGCAGCCCGAGGGCCGCGGCCATCAGGGGGATCGCCTGCTCCGTGTCGGGGACGCACACGAAGATGCCGCCCGCGGTGATCGCGAACAGCAACGGGCCGGTGCCGAAGCGCATGCCGACGGCGTCGAGCCTCGCCGCGCCGAGCGCGCCGCCGACGGTCGCGACCGTGACGAGCACACCGACCCAGACGTGGTGGTCGACCTGGGTCGCCGCCACCGCGACACAGCCCGCGCCGGCGGCCAGCACGACGGCGCTCACGATCCGCAGCTGACCTCGGTGGGCACCCGCGCCGGCCGCGAGGAGGAGCACGCCGATCACCAACCAGCCGGCGCCGCCCGGGAGGACGTCACCCGCGACGAGGCCGGCGACGGTCGCGACCGCGACGAGCGCGCCACCTGCGGGAAGCGGAGACGCGACCCGCGGGCCGACCGCCCGGAGGAGGAGCGCACCGACGAACGAGACGGCGAGTGCGACGAGGAAGGACCGCTCGCCCAGGACGTCGCCGACTGCGTGCATGCCGCCTCCTCCCGCCCGCCGGGCCGACCGTTGGCCGTACGGGCGCCACGGCGTGGGCACGCAGAGTAGTGAAGGTGATCCCGGTGACCGCCGAGACCTCTACCATGATCCGCTCGCCCCGGACCCTCGGCGTTGGCGTCGAGCCGAGGTCGGCATGGACGTCGAACGAGGTCGTCGATCGATGAGCACGATGCAGAGGACGGTCCGGGACTTCCCGCGTCGGCTCGTGGACGTGGCGCTCGCTTCGTTGATGCTCCTCGTCACGAGCCCGATCCTGGGGATCGCCGCGCTCGCGGTGCTGGTCACGATGGGGCGACCGGTGCTCTACCGCGATCGGCGTGCGGGACTCGGCGGACGACCCTTCGAGTTGCTGAAGTTCCGCACCATGCGGGGGTTGCGCCCGGGGGAGACCATCCCGGAGTCCGACGCGGCGCGCATCACGCACGTCGGCTCGCGGTTGCGCTCCACGAGCATCGACGAGCTGCCGTCGGTCCTCAACGTGCTCCGGGGTGACATGGCGCTGGTCGGGCCCCGACCGCTCCCGGTCCGCTACGTCGAGCGGTACACACCGGAGCAGGCGCGTCGGCTCGAGGTCCGTCCCGGCATCACCGGGTGGGCCCAGGTGAACGGCCGCAACGACCTCGGGTGGGACGAGAAGTTCGCGCTCGACGTGTGGTACGTCGAGCACCGCTCGCTGCGGCTCGACGTCGAGATCCTCGGGACGACGGTGAAGCAGATGGTGCGACCCGCGGGGATCGCTCACGAGGGCCACGCGACGATGCCGGAGTTCGTCGCCGGCGATTCCGATGCCGACGGCGACGCCC
>CAVWPI010000004.1:0-748317 GCA_963756895.1 uncultured Actinomycetes bacterium
ACCTCGGCGTCGGAACACATGGCGAGCGCGAGTCCGGCGGCGTGGTAGGCCAACGGCTCCACCCACCTGTTCGAGTCGGGCGGGTGCTACCTCGACGACCTCGTGCGCACCGACCACGGCTGGCGCATCGCGCGACACGTCATCGCGCAGGGCTGGATGTATGGCACGTTGCCACTCGAGCTCGCACGGGATGCGCCCCGACGGAATTGTGTACGTTGGCTACTCATTGATCAAGCATTGATACAGCCCTAGATACGGGGGAAGGATGCAAGGACGACTGGCCGGCAAGGTCGCCGTCATCAGCGGCACCGCAGGTGGCCAGGGCCGACAGGCGGCGCTGCAGTTCGCGGCCGAGGGTGCCAGGGTCGTCGGCTGCGACGTGAAGGTCGCGGAAGGCGAGGAGACGGTGGAGCTGGTGCGCGCCGCCGGCGGGGAGATGGTCTCGTTCCAGCCCGTCGATCTCACCGACGAGGCGGCGGTCGAGCAGTGGATCGCCGACGCCGACGCCGCGTTCGGAGGCTTCGACATCCTTTACAACAACGCGGGGGTGGCCAAGGGCGCCAACCTGGAGAACGTCACCCGTGGCGACTGGGACTGGAACATGGCCAACGAGGTCACGCTGGTCTACCTGTCGGTGAAGCACGCCCTGCCGGTGTTCGAGCGCCGCGGCCGGGGGACGATCATCAACGTCGGCTCAATCGCGGGCATGGTCGGTTCGGGCTTGCCCGGCAATGCTTCCGGCAACCTCGTGCACTGCGTGGCGAAGGCGGCGGTCATCCGGCTCACCGAGAACCTCGCCATCGAGCTGGCGCACCGCAACATCCGCGTCAACAGCATCTCGCCCGGCATCATCGACACGCCGCAGCTGCGGCCGTTCCTGGGTGAGGAGGACGACGCGCCCCTGCGTGTGCTCTTCGCGAGCAAGTGCCTGATCCCCCGCATCGGCCAACCCGAGGACATCGTGAACGCGGCGGTCTTCCTCGCCTCCGACGAGTCGTCGTACATCACCGGTGTGAACCTGCCAGTCGACGGTGGCTTCAGCGCTTCGGGTGGCGTGGGCCGTCCGACCAGCGAGGTCGACGAGGCCGTTGCCAAGGCGAGGACCCGCAACGACCACGGCTGACGGCGACCAAGACCGGGCTTCGCCTGCCTCCCCAGCTTCCATTCCCGACGTGTGAGAGGAGTCTGCGGGCCTCAGGCAGGCCACGATGCGTGAGCGCGGGTGGCATCGAGCACCAGATGCGCACCTCGGCGAACGCTGCAATGCCCGATTCGCGCGCTGACTGCGCCCGATTCGGGCCCGCTGCCGCGGCTCGTGTCGGTGGATCTCCGAACTGATCTTCAAGTTCGGGGTCCCTACTCATCCCTACAACGCGTCGAATCGGCCCGGATTCGCCGGCACGAGAGGGACGGAAACCCGCACCACTGCTGACTCCCGGATACGCCCGGACGGTGACGGAGGAGCTACACGATCTTCGAAGGCACCTCGGAGATCCAGCGGCTCGTCATCGCGAGAAGCATCTCTGGCGTGCACATTCGCTGATCTGATCTTCGAACGGATGGGCTTCCGTGCAGAGCCGACGCAGATCGTCGAACGAGCTCGACCGAGTCCTTCAAGATGACGACCGAACTTCTCGATGTCGGCGCGTCGTGCGCCGAAGAGCGGGATCCGTCGTTCTCCGCACCACTCCACGTACTGCCGTAGGTCGAGCTGAGAGGCCTCGAGCGTCAGCGCGCTGTAACCGGCGAGGAACCCGACCAACGCGACCTCCTCTTGCGGACTGAACACCTCGCCCTGGTGGTTGAGCACCCGTGTCCCATGAATCGAAGAAGTCATGGCGACCTCCGCATCACGCCGAGGACGGCCGCACCGACGGTGCGGGATTTCCCGGCACCTCGGCATCCGACCGTAGAAATTCACGCCATAACCGAGCCAGCATTATGTTTGGACGGACCGACGGCAGAGGGGGGCGACATGGATGTCTTCAACGCGATGTTTCCGATCCAGGCGGGCAAGGAGGACGACGCCCGCGCGTTCGCAGCCGAAACGATGGGGCCTCGGCGAGCCGAGTTCGCAGCGCACCACACGCGGGGGCAACGTCCGGGAGACGTGGGCGCTCCAGGAGACTCCGATGGGGAGCTTCCTACTGGTCTGGTTCGAGGGCGACGTGGAGAAGGCGTTCGGTGACCTCGCGACCAACGACTCCGAGTTCATGAAGTGGTTCCGCGGTCAGGTTCTCGACGTGACGGGCTTCGATCTCAGCGCACCGCCAGACGGGCCGCCGCCTGCGGTCCTCGTCGACTGGCACGCCTGACCACTGGCGCGGCGGTAAGACCGCCCGGAGCAGCCCCGTCCCATAACTGAATGCTCGACCTCGCCGAACAGAGCCGGACCGGGGCAACATGTGTGTGCGGGCGTGGGAACTCCGCGGCACGGGAGGTGGACATGCCTGACGGAGCTCTCCGTCTGCGCTTGGAACGTGTGCTTCCTGCGCCACCAGCGCGCGTTTTCGCGCTGAACACGGAGCCGCAGCTGCTGGCACAGTGGTGGGGGCCCAACGGATTCACTATTCCAAATGTCGACGTGGACGCCCGCGTAGGTGGTCGCTACCGCATCGAGATGCAACCACCAGACGCCGACGCGTCTTCGTCTCGGGCGAGTTCCGCGAGGTGGAGCCCGGAACCCGCTTGGCGTACACGTTCCGATGGGAACCGCCCGACCCCGACGACCGTGAGACGGTGGTGGTGCTCTCGCTCCACACTCTGGGCGAATCCACCGGCTTGACCGTCGATCAAGGAGACTTCGCAACACAGGAACGCCTGGCGTTGCACGAACAAGGTTGGTGGGAGTCGATCGACCGACTCGAGGAACTGATCGCGAGGCAGGGTCAGGCCAGGCCGTAGTAGAGCCTCGTACAACGTCGAGAGTTCTTCGAACTGATCTTCGAGTTCGACGTCACTACTCATCCCTACAACGCGCTGAACCTGCGCAGATTCGGCGCGACGCGACGGACGCGAACCCGCACCAGCGTTACCGGGCGGACTACCCGGACAGTGGGAGAGCTGCTACACGATCTTCGAAGGCACCTCGGAGATCCAGCGCCTCGTGATCGCCAGAAGTATCTCTGCACGGCGATTTGGCGCGGTTGACGAAGCGCGCTATCGATGTGGCGGCCAGTAGCGGCCAAGGCTCGCAACGAGAACCTCCAACGGAGCATCGCCTGCCCGTTCACCAAAAGCACGGCGCTGAGGCCCGAATCGGCGCAAGGTCTCCAACCGTGGGCGCAACCGCCCCAGACGTCGAGCGGAAGGTCGGCCCGATGCCCTCGCCAAGAACCACGGTCAAGGACGGCGTGCGCTCAGTCGCTCAGGCATTCGGATTGAAAATGCGCCGCGTGCGCATTGCTCCCGGCTCAACAGGCGAGGTCACCACGGCACGCGCCCACCTCGCGTCGGCCGCGAAACGTTCCGACCCGAACGACTACACGATCAAGCAGACGGAGATACTCGAGCTGAACGTGCGGTTCTTCAATTGGAACACGCTGCTCTTCCTCTTCGACGAGATCTTCCTGAGCCGGTGCTACGCCTTCGAACCGGGACACCGTTCGCCGCGAATCCTCGATGCGGGCGCAAATATCGGAATGGCCACCCTGTGGTTCTCGCTGGCGTTTCCGGACGCACGGATCACATCCATCGAGCCCGATCCAACAAGCTTCGAGCTGTTGAAGGCCAACGTGGAAGCCAACCTCCTCGAACGTGTTACGCCGATTCAGGCGGCACTGGCCGCTGACTCAGGTTCGATCGAGTTGATGATCGACCTGGACAAGCCTGGCGCATTACTCATGAGTACGGACGCGCGCCGAATGCGTGGGGTCCCCGTCACAGTCCCAGCGATACGTCTCTCGGACCACGTCGACGGGCCGGTCGACCTTCTCAAACTCGACGTCGAAGGCGCAGAGCACGAGATCATGAATGAGATGGCTTCCTCCGGCGCGTTGGCCGAGGTGCAGTCGATCGCCATGGAGTACCACCACCACATCGACCCCAACGTCGACCGGTTCAGCGAGATGCTCGCGCTGCTCGAACGGAATGGTTACGCCTACCACATTTCGTCCGGACCACTGAGCGGTCCCCTTGACCTCGGGTCTGTCGCGACTTTTCAGGACATTGGCGTAGTCGCGGCCAAGCGTCGCAACTAACAGCTCCTGGTTCACTCCGTTTCGGGGCCACTACATCGCGGTCGAACATGCCCTCGCAGGGTGAACGGATTCTCCTGCGTGCACGTCGGCCGAACCTCAGCACGGCCGGCGCTTGCCGGTCACGACGAGGCCATGCGCGACACGATCGAGTCGTCGTCGGGTTCGTAGTGAAACGACGGAGACGGGTTCCACGCTGCCTTTGCGACGGCCGCATACGCGGTGGGGGACGCGTCGGTGGCGGCGTAGCTCAGGTTGGGGGGCCGAGTCGTGGGGAGAGACCGGGCCGTTGCGGGTCCGCATGGGCGTGCACACCGGCGCCGCCGAGCTACGTGCGGTGACTGCTACAGCTCCGCGGTGAACCACGCGGCGCGTTTGATGTCGCTCGCTCATGGTGGTCGGGTGAGTGTGTCGGGCGTGGCACAGAGGAGTCTTGGTGGCGAGCTACCCGACGGCCACGCGGTGGTCGATTTGGGTGAACACCGTCTGCGTGACCTGGCGCGGGCCGAGCGGATCTTCCAGCTGTGCGGCTGTCATGGAGCGAACCAGCTTCGCCGAGCGTTGGGCAGCAACTCGCTCGGCGTGGCCGCGCGCAGGCCTGACGCGTCCGGAAGGATCGCTGTGATGCTTGGGGCGTCAGTTGCTACTCGACCACGCCGACAGACGCCGCACGGCCCTATGACACCGCGATCGTGGTCGCCCACCGCGACGATCGCGGCGAAGCCTCGAGTGAGATTCCTCAACCGTGGGGCGGTCGTCACCGGCGGACGGCATCGATACAGAGTGCCTTCGCTCTCGCCTGCCAGTACGGCCGTTTTGGTCGGCCAGCAGCTTCCGTACAATCGCTGAATGCTCACGCGCCGCCAGCGGGTCGCCGTTGCCTGTGCGGTTCTCTTCGCCGTTCGCAGCATCAGGGGCATCCACATCCGCTGATCTCGTGATCTCGGTGCGCCTCGCCGGCATCACGTCGCGGCGCGACGACCACGGATCGCCCACTGGAGCACCACGACGCCGATCAGGAGCATGACCGCACCGAGCGCCAGCGCGCCGGCGGGGAGCCACCAGGGCATGCGATCCACGGTGACGGCCGACGAGACGATCCGTACATGGACGGCGCGTGAGCCGTCGGCGTTCATGGCGACGACCATCTGAGGCCGGTCGGTCGCGTCCCAGCGCAGTGTCTGCGTCGCCGTCCCTTCGGCGTCCGCGGTCCAGTCGACCGCGTGGCGCGGCGGCTGCGCCCGCCCGGCGCCTTCGTGTTCGGTGCGCACGACGTCGCCGCCGTCGAGCTCGCCGATCGTCGTGTAGCCGATGTCGGCGAGGTAGCGGCGCGCCGCGTCGGGTGTCGCGACCCCCACGAAGATGGGCTCGTCGCCCGCCGCCGCAACTTCGACGCGCACCGAACCGGACCATCCGAACAACGTCGTGCGCCAATTCGTGGTCTCCGTCGCCAAGCCGTACCGGTCAGTGCGGTAGTCGCCGCGCACGCCGAGGTCGACGTAGGACCCGTTGGCGCGCGCGACGGCCGCGAACGCACCGGCACCGATGATGCCCACCGCGGCGACCACGAGGGTGATGCCGACGAGGAATCGGACCCCGCGCCGTCGGGGCCGCCACCGTGGTGGTGCAGTGGAATCGGGTGTTCGACGATCGGTCGTGGATTCGAGTACCTGCGTCATGAGGTCGTCCTCCTCTCGGTTCTCCCGCGCACACACCCTTGATCAGCTGACCGCCGGGCGACGATCGATCCAAGGGCGCGCGAGCTCGAGCGCGTGCGACACCTGCAGTAGCACGTCTTCGCGCCACGGTGCTGCGACGAGCTGGACCCCGACCGGCAACTGGGTGCGGTGGTCGTGATGGACGGGCACCGAGATCGCCGGTTGTCCGGTCACGTTGAACAGCGACGTGAACACCGCCATCGGGTAGCTGCGCAACAGCGGCGTGAGCGGGTTGTCCTCGACCTCGACGCGCCCCAAGCCGACGGGCGGCGGGAGGCAGGCCATGGTGGGCGTCACGAGGAGGTCGAAGCTGCCGACGAAGCCTTCGACGATGCGGCGAGACAGCTCCTGGGTCTTCTGCACCGCTTCCGCGTACGACCACGAATCGATGCCGCGCGCTGCCTCGCGCAGCGCGCGGTTGTGGGGTTCCACGCGGTCCGGTTCGGCGAGCGGTACTCCGGCGCCGCCTACGTTCCAGATCGTGGTGAAGGTCGACAGCAGCTCGTCGGTGGACGGCAGTGCGAGGGGCGCGTCGACGACATGGTGTCCCGACGCCTCGAGCGTCTGCAGGGTCGCGTCGACCGCGGCCACGCATGCAGCGTCGACGCGGATCCCCTCGATCGGTGAGTCGGTCAAGACGCCGATGCGCAGTCCGGTCGGTGCCTCCACCGTGACCGCGTCGGCGAAGGATGTCGTCGGGCTCGGTGGTGACCACCACACGGCGGGGTCGTGGCGCGCGAGGACGTCGAGCACGGCCGCGGTGTCGGCCACCGACCGAGTGAGCACGCCGTGCGTGGCCATGCCCTCCGACTCCACCTTGGCGTTGGTGACGAGCCCACGTGTCGGCTTCAGCCCGACGAGTCCGTTGCACGACGCGGGCACACGAATCGACCCGCCACCGTCGGCGGCGTGGGCGACGGGCGCCATCCCGGCGGCGACCGCGGCGCCCGACCCGCTGGAGGATCCGCCGGGCGTGCGCTCCGGATCCCATGGGTTGCGGGAGACGCCGAGGGCGGCGCTCTCGGTGAAGGACACGGTGCCGAACTCCGACGTCGTGGTCTTGCCGAGGAGCACGAAGCCGGCGTCGACGAAGCGGTGCACGATCGGGTCCGAGGTCGCGACCGGTGCCCGGCTGGCCCCGGCCGACCCGTAGGTCGTGGGCCATCCGGCCACGTCGACCAGGTCCTTGATGGGTACGGGCACCCCGAGGAACGGCGGGAGCTCCTCGGGCGACTCCACGCGCAGCACCGCGTCGCCTGCTGCGCCGCGGCGTTCCGGGCATCGTCGTCGGCGCGGTGGCAGAACGCGTTGAGTCGGGGGTCGAGCTCGTCGATCCGTTCGAGGTACAGGTCGAGGACCTCGATCGGACTCACCTCCTTGCGTCGGATCGCGGCAGCGAGGTCGACACTTGCGGTGAACGGGTCGATCTGGTGCATCAGGGGACCTCCGCTTTCCTCTTCCTCGTTCGGACCGGGTTCACCTCCAGCGTGAACGCGCACCGACGCCGGGTCTTGGACGAATGTCGCGGCACTCGTTGGACACGACTCGTAGGCTGGAGTCATGCGATCCGAGCAGGCGGCTCGCGACGCCTCGGCCGTGTGGGACATCGCGACGCCGGCCCGTCATGGTCTCCTCCCGGGGCTCACGATGGCCGGGTTCCGCGAGCTGCCGGCGGACGAGATCGACCTGCAGATCGTGCCGTACCCGGCGGTCACGGTGGCGGTCGATCTCGGCGACGCGTCGCTGGTCATCGACGACGCCCGTGGTCGGCAGGAGCGCGGCTGCGTCGTCGTCGGGCTCGCGCCGGGGATGGTGCGGGCGGCCGGCCACGACATCGAGTGTCTGCAACTGCGCCTCTCGCCGGTCGTCGCGCACTCGGTGCTGAGCGCCTCCCCGGAGCTGGGCGGGACGGTGATCAGCCTCGAGGACCTGTGGGGCCGCGACGCCGCGCGCGTACAGGAGCAACTGCAGGCCGCGGCATCGTGGGAGGAGCGGTTCGCGATCGCGGAGGCCGCGCTCGTTCGACGCGTGGAGACGGGACGGACGGTCGATCCGGAGGTTGCGTACGTCTGGCACGTGATGGTGCACGACCGCGGCCAGGTGCGGATCGAACCGCTGGCGGACGAGATCGGATGGAGCCGCAAGCGCCTCTGGACCCGCTTCCGATCACAGATCGGTCTGCCGCCCAAGCGGGCAGCGCAGCTGGTCCGCTTCGATCACGCCGCGCATCGCCTCGCCGCCGGTGAGGACGCCGCGGTGGTGGCCGCCGAGGGTGGCTACGTCGACCAGTCCCACCTCCATCGCGACTCGGTGGCCTTCGCCGGTCTCACGCCCGGCACGCTCGCGGTCGCACCGTGGCTCGCGGTCGACGACGTCGCCTGGGCTGCCCCCGACTACGGGTCCACGTTGTGAAGCGGCGCGGAGCTCCGGATCAGGCGAGGGGAGCGGACTCGGCGGAATCGGCGGACTCGGCGGAATCGGCGGAATCGGCGGACTCGGCGGAGTCGACGTGGGCGAGCGTGCGGAGCGCGGCGATGCGCTCGTCCAGGAGCAAGGACTGCGACAGACGGCGGGTCGCACGCGTCGACGAACCGGCCACGACCCGCGCGGGGAACTCGATCCACAGCGGCGCGGTGGCGCGGGTGACGTGGCCGACTTCGGTCGTGTCGGCGTCGAGCTTCTCGAGCGCGCGCAGCAGCGACGCGGGGTTGCGGGTGAAGCGGACCGCGGCACGGTCGCGCTCGGTGCCCTGGTCGCGCAATGCCCACACCTGCAACCACTCCGCGACCCGACGCGGAACGAAGCCGATGATGCCCGACACGAGGCCGCCGTCGCTGTCGAGCGCAGAGATCGCGCCGCCGGTCAGGGCGACGGTCCAGCTCGCCGAGCGCGACGTCGTAACTGCGAATGCGGGTGACCTCGTAGGCGAGCACGGCTTCGAGCTCGGCGCGTGTCAATCGCTCGCAGAGACCGGTGGTGACGGCCACGATCGCGTGCCTCGGCTTCGTGCCGACCCCGAACGAGTTCGGCGCCGGGTCGTCGATCATGGCGAAGCGGGGCGGCGGGATCCCGGCGGCGATCGCCAGACCCTCGAGCAGGTTGCGAACCTCCCGCTGCGAGTCGTCGGCGATCACCGTCGCGCCCGTTTCGGCGAGCACCCGCCCTTCGAGCTCGCGCCGCCTCGACGGGATGCGCACGAGCGCGGTGAAGAAGCCGATGACGAAGGCCACCGCGCAGATGCCGCCGATCCCGTAGCCCATGAGCTCGAGCATCTCGAGGCTGTCGGGCCAGATCTCGAACTTGAAGATCGCGAGCACCGCGAGGCTCAGTGCGACGGCCACAGCTGCGAGCGCGACCGCGATCACGTAGTTGACCGCTGCGATCAGCACCACGGCGACGATGCGGGCGCGGTTGCGCCGCTCGAAGAGGTCGGTCGACGCGGCCACGCCGCACTCTACGGCTCAGCGCATCGGCGTGCCGCCGTCCTTCGCGAGCTCGGCCGCGACGACGGCGAGGTTGCGGTCCCACTCCTCGGCGGGCGTGGGCGGCAGCGTCATCGCCCACAGTGGCGCGCAGAAGCCGAGCATCTGCTGGTCGCCGAGCGGTCGGCCGTAGCACCACAGGTGGAAGTGGCTCCCGGCGTCGCCCCACCGGTTCACGTGCACGCGTCCGATCCCACCCACCGCCTGGATGGCGCGATCGATCCGCACCATCATGCGCCCGAGCTCTCCGGCGAGCTCGTCGTCGAGGCCGTCGAGGTCGACGTGGGCCCGGGTCTCCAGGAACACCTGCACCGGCGCGCCCGACGGTCGCGTCGGCGGCATGACCCGCCAGTGCTCGTCGACCCAGAGGTAGTCGGAGTCCGGCGCCGCGCACGCCGCGCACGGACGGCCGCCGGGCTCGCCGTCGCGCGGCGCTTCGTCGGACCTCGCGGGCACACGCTCCCGGACGCGCAGGTCGCCTTCGAACGGGAAGATGGGCCAGCTCACGAAACCCGGGAGCGCCGGCCGTTCGTCGTCGGTCATCTACCCATCATGACCAAAGTCAGCCGAGCTCGAAGCTGGTGATCCGAAGACCCGGTCGTGCGCAACGGTGGTGTTGACGACGTGCGCGTCGTGCGCGCCGACCGACCCCCTACCGAGCGATAGGTGCCACGGTGGGACGGTCGCCCTGTGAGGCATGATTGGACGACGTCCAACACCCGCGGGGGAACTGCTGCATGACACCGTCCGACGACCCGACCCGCGTTCGATCCCGAGGCGGTCCGCGACAAGTACGCCGAGGAGCGGGCCAAGCGCATGACCGAGGACCGAGGGGTCCTCTACGACCTGCAGCGCCGACGAGCGGTTCGCGGAGTACACGCAAGATCCCTTCACGCCGTTCGTCGAGCGCGAACCGGCTCACCGAGGACGTCGACGTCGCCGATCATCGGTGCGGGGATGTCGGGGTGGTCACCGTGGGGGCGAAGCTGCGCGACGCAGGGCCTGCGCAAGGTCGTGCTCATCGACAAGGCCGGTGGGATCGGCGGCACGTGGTACTGGAACCGGTACCCGGGCGTGATGTGCGACGTCGAGTCGTACATCTACATGCCGATGCTCGAGGAGATGAACTACGTCCCGACGTACCCGCTACGCGTTCGGTGACGAGATCCGGCGGCACCTCGACGCCATCGCCACGAAGTACGGCCTGGTCGACGACGCGCTGTTCCACACCGGCGTCGAGACCAGCGAGTGGGACGACGAGTCGTCGCGCTGGGTCATCCGCACCGACCGGGGCGACGAGATCCGGGCCCGCTACCTGATCATGGCGCCCGGGATCCTCAACCTCATGAAGCTGCCGGTGATCCCGGGCATGGACGAGTTCGAGGGCACGGCGTTCCACACCGCGCGATGGGACTACGAGTACACGGGCGGCGGCCCCGACGACCCGCACCTCACCAAGCTGGCCGACAAGGTCGTCGGCGTCGTCGGCGTGGGCGCGAGCGGGATCCAGGCGGTGCCGCCGCTCGGCGGAGTCGGCGAAGCACGTCTACGTGTTCCAGCGCACGCCGTCGGCGATCGGCGAGCGCGGCAACCGGCCGACCGACGACGAGTTCGCCGAGCAGCTGCAGCCGGGTGGCAGAAGGAGCGGATGGAGAACTTCAGCGCGGTCATGATCGGCCGCCCGGTCGAGCGCGACCTCGTCGACGACGGGTGGACGCTGCACACCGCGCGGCTCAACAACCCGATGATCGTCCGACGGGCATGACCCCGTCAGACATCGCGGCGATGGTCGAGGCGTTCGACTACGAGGTGATGGAGGAGCACCGGCGTCGCATCGAGGAGATCGTCGCCGATCCCGGGTCTGTCGCGGAGCAGCTCAAGCCGTACTACCGCTACGGGTGCAAGCGGCCCTGCTTCCACGACGAGTACCTCGTCGCGTTCAACAACCCGAACGTCACCCTGGTCGACTGCCCGGCCGGCGTCACGCGGATCACGCCAGCACGGCGTCGATCGCCAACGGCACGGAGTACGAGGTCGACTGCATCGTGCTACGCCACCGGGTTCGAGGCGGAGCTCACCCCGTTCGCGCGGCGCGCCGGCCACACGATCATCGGGCGCGACGGCATCACGATGGAGGAGAAGTGGAAGGACGGCGTCATCAGCCTGCACGGCATGACGACGCACGGCTTCCCGAACATGTTCATCATGCCTGCGCCCGGGCAGCAGGCCGTCACCACCCACAACTTCACGCACCTGATGGTCCTCGGCGCCGAGCACATCGCGGCCAGACGATCGGCGATGCTCGAGGAGCGGGGCGTGAAGGTGTTCGAGGTCGACGGAGGAGGCCGAGCAGGGCTGGACCGACATCATCCTCAGCACCGTGGCGCGACAACAGCGCGTTCATGGCCGCCTGCACGCCGTCGCGGCTGAACTTCGAGGGCGATCCGACCATGCTGAACCCGCGCAGCGGCGCCTACGGCGGCGGGTACGGCGACTTCTTCGGCTTCCAGGACCTGCTCGCCGAGTGGCGGGCCGGCGGGCGACTTCGCCGGGTGGGAGCTCGACGAGCTCGAGACGCGTCAGAGCAGCTCCACGATCGTGCGCGTCACCGTCGTCACCGGGGGTGCGGTCGGCATCGGCGCCGCGATCGCCGAGGAGCTCGGTCGTCAGGGCGCGTTCGTCGTCACCGTCGACCCCGGGGTCGCGGTCGACGGCCGACCCGGCGAGCGGTGACACCGAAGGCCACCACCGCGCAGCGGATCGTCGACGCCGGCGGGCAGGCCCGGGCGTCGAACATCTCGGTGACCGACGCCGACGCGGTCCGCGGCCTGTTCGCCGAGCTCGTCGAGGAGTTCGGCGCGCTCGACGCGGTCGTCAACGTCGCCGGCATCAGCCGCCCCACCGGATTCGCCTCCGGGGTCGAGGACGACTGGCGTGCGGTGCTCGAGCGTGCACCTCAACGGATACCTCAACGTGCTCCGCGCCGCGCTGCCGCTCATGGCTGCGGCCGGCCACGGGCGGATCCTCGGCGTCACGTCGGGCTCGGGCTGGCGCGCCGCCGACGCCGGCGCGTACAGCTGCGCGAAGCGCGCGGTCGCCGCGCTCACGTGGCAGATCGGGCAGGACGACCCCGAGCGGGCGTCACGGTCAACGCGCTGTCGCCCATCGCCGCCACCCGCATGGTGCTCGGCGCGGTCTCCCGCCAGGCGGGCGCCGGGAACCAGACCGGGCGTGACTCGGCGACCGGTGGCGTGTCGCTCGGGCTCGCGTCGGTGCCACCGCCCGAGCACCTCGGGCCGATCGGCGCGTACCTCGCGGGCGAGGACTTCGCGGCGTGGTCGCCGCGGGCAGATCATGTTCTCGAACGGCGCCGAGGTCGCGTGGGTGGTCCCGCCGCACCTCCTCGAGGTGGCGCGCACCAGCCGACGTCGGGTCGCTGCCGCGGCTGCTCGAGTCGCTCGGTCCCACCGTGCTCGCGCCGGCCGAGGCCACGCAGGCGAGCAACGGCGGCGGGAACCCCCGTCTCGGCACCGCGTTCGACGACGGCGGCCCCGACGGCGAGCTCGCGTCGGCGGCGAAGCGCGCGGTCGATCGTCACCGACGTACCTGCCTCGGGCGCCACGATCGCGAAGGCGCTCACTGGCCCGGGGCGTCGAGTGCGTGACCATCGACGCAACCCGCTACGACGGTTTCACGCCGGCCGTCGGAGCAGCTCGCGGCCGCGGCGGACGCGAGTCGGGCCCGGTCGACGCGGTGGTCGTCGCGCTCGCCGCGGAGCGCCGACGCAGCGCGTCGTCGGATCCGCAGCGTGGCAGCGGGTGCTCGACGAGCACGCCGGGATCACCGACCGATCGGCGACGACGCGGCCTGGGTGCGGGCGGTCGCCGATCTCAGCGCGGCCGGCGACCGGCCGGTCCGGTCGTCACCGTGGTCGACGCCACGACGGCCGGCGGCCGCAGCCGGGCCCAAGCGGCCGCGCAGCTCGTCACGGGCCGCGCACCCCGCGACGGCCGACCGGGTCGACGCGTTCGCGATCAGCGTCGAAGGTCCGCGCACGGCACCGGCGATCGGCACCGATGCCGTGGTCGCCGCCTACCTGGTGCGCCGACGCCGATGCCGGCGCGCTGTCGGGCGCCGAGCTCGTCGTCGGCGCCGACTGGTTCGGCCTGCGCAGCCATCCCGCACCCGGCGGGGACGATCTCCTTCGGGGGGCCGGCGGTCCCCGGCTGGGTCGACGGCGCGCTGCGCGACATGGTCAGCGGCTGGAGCTCGCATCAACAGAGGGAGGCGTCATGCGCCGCACCGATCGAGCGCATCGTCGACGCGCACATCCACCTCTGGGACCCCGCCAACGCGGAGTGGTACCCGTACCTCGCCGGCCAGCGCGAGCTCGACATGGGCGACATCTCGGGCATGTGCCGGCTGTTCGACCAGCCCACGTACTTCGCCGAGTCGTCGAACTGGAACGTCGTGAAGTTCGTGCACGTCGCCGCCGCGACCGCGCCCTACTCGGGCGCGGAGACCGCGCACCTGCAGGAGCTGGCGGAGGCGACGGGTCACCCCGACGCCATCATCGGCGGCATCGTGCCCCAGGACCCCATCGCCGACACCGAGCGGCTGCTCGACGAGCAGATGCAGTCGCCCCGGTTCCGCGGCATCCGCCCGATGGGTGGCGCGATGGGGGTGCCGGGCGCCGACGTCCTGCGGCGCTCGCCGAGCGTGACCTGATCTTCGAGCTCATGGCGCACCCCGACGTGCTCGAGTCGGCGGCCGACGACGCTGGCCGACTTGGACGATCTCACCGTCGTGGTCGAGCACGCGGGCTGGCCGCGCTCCGACGAGCCCGAGGAGCGCGCGCTCTGGGAAGCGCGGCATCACCGCGCTCGCGGCGCTGGGGGACAACGTCCACTGCAAGCTGTCCGGTCTGGCGATGCCGTTGCACTCGATCGAGGCGGCCGTGCTGCGGCCGTGGATCGAGCACTGCCTCGACTCGTTCGGCGTCGACCGCTGCATGTTCGCGAGCAACTTCCCGGTCGACGCGATGCACGGCACGTTCGACGAGCTCTACGGCGCGTACGACGGCGCCACCGCCGATCTCGACGCCGACGACGCGCGACAAGCTCTTCGCGGCCAACGCCGAGCGCCTCTACCGCTGCTGACGTGTCGGCGCGCGGATGAGACTCGACGGACGCATCGCCATCGTCACCGGAGGGGCCCGCGGGATCGGTCGCGCGGTACACGGAACGGTTCCTGCGCGAGGGTGCGTCGGTGCAGATCGCCGACGTCGACGACGCGCACGGCGCTTCGACTGTCGACGAGCTGCGCGAGCTGGGCCGCGTGGACTACGCGCACTGCGACGTGTCCGATGCCGATTCGATCGCGGCGTGCGTCGCGGCGACGAAGGAGCGCTTCGGCCGGATCGACATCCTGGTCAACAACGCCGCGCTCTACGGCGACTGGGACATGGGCGACCAGACGTACGAGTACCTCCGCCGGGTGTTCGACGTGAACCTCCACGGCGTGTGGCTGATGACCCGAGCCGTCGCGCCGCACATGGTCGAGCAGGAGTTCGGGCGGATCGTGAACCAGGCATCCGCCGCCGCCTACAACTACCGCGCGCAGCCCGGCAGCGGTGCGTTCGACGGGCTCGGCGCGTTCAACTACCAACAGACGAAGTGGGGTGTCGTCGGCCTCACCAAGTTCGCCGCCGCCCAGCTCGGGCGCTGGAACATCACCGTCAACTGCATCGCGCCCGGCGTCATCGCCACCGAGGCGACGCTCAGCGTCGTGCCCGAACCGCTCCTGGCGTCGCTGGCCGAGCAACAGGCAGTGCCGGGCATCCTGCACGCCGACGACCTCACCGGCACCGCGGTGTTCTTCGCCAGCGAGGAGTCTCGCTTCATCACCGGCCAGGTGCTCGTCGTCGACGGCGGCAAGTACATGCCGGCATAGCGGACGCGTCGTACGTGACGGTCGACCGGCGGAGCGTCCAGGAGTCGCTGTACCCGGAGCTCACCTGCTTCGGGTGCGGGCACGCCAACCCCGACGGCTTCCACCTGCGCAGCTACGTGGAGGGTGACCTCGTCGTCGCCGAGTTCACGCCGCGGCCGGAGCACGACAACGGCTTCGGTTTCGTCAACGGCGGCATCATCACGACCGTGCTCGACTGCCACGGCGCCGCGGTCGTCATGTGGGAGGCCGAGCAGCGGGGCTGGGAGGCTGCGCCCGGCGCACCGGTGCCTTTCATCACCGCCGGGTTCGACGTGCGCTTCCTGCGCCCGACGCCGCTGGGCCCGCCGGTGCACCTCACCGCATTGCCCGAACGCATCGACGAGTCGGAGATCGTCGTGCGCTCCGAGCTGTCGGTCGACGACAAGGTGCGCGCCTCCATGTCGGCCGACGTGGCGGCGGTTCCGGCCGCGGCTGAAGGTCGTCAGCGGTCGTCGCGGCGTTCCTTGCGCCGATTGTGACGGCGCACGACGCCGAGCCCGAACCACACGACGGCGCCGACCAGCGCGACCACGATCGTGTAGAGCCACAGCGGCCACGTGAAGTCGAGCATGAGGAAGTGGAAGCGCACGTCCTCGGTGTTCTGCACGATGAACACGACGAGCACCGCGAGACCACCCAGCGACGCGATCGCGCCGCCGCTGAGACCCCCGCTCGACTTCTGTGCCGCAGGCTCGTTCATGACGCCCCCTCTGTCCGAAGAGGGCCATGCTCGCACGGCGCGGTGTCGGGAAGCGGTTCTTCGCTACGAGGCCGCGACGGCGTTGGCCTGCACGAGCTTGTGCAGATCGCGCGCGAACTGCTCGACGGCCTGCCAATCGGTGTACTCGTGGTCGCGCGTCATGTCGGTGTCGCCGCCCTCACGCCGCGCGATCGCACGCACGACCCGACGCTTGAACCAGCCGTACTGCGTGTACACGAGCGCGCCGGCGAACAGCCCCACGAGATCGGGGTCGAACCCGGTGCGGTCGAACAGCTCCTGTACCAGCCGCTGCGCGGTGGCCGTGTGCTCGTCGTCGGGGTTCGCCGACGTGAGGCTGACCTGGAACAGCGCCGCCGGCACTTTGTTGAGCACCGCGACGTGGTCGGTGACGTAGCGGGTGAGGGCCTTGCTGTGGTGCACCGCGTGGATGGCGTCGCCCACGACCACGCCGTCGTAGTGCTCGGGCGCCGGCGCCCCGGCGACGTCGTGGACCTCGACCTCGTCGCCCAGGGCGCGGAGAACGGCGGCGATGTGGTCGGCGATCCGGGCGGTCTGGCCTTCCGAGGTGTGGGACACGACCAGGACCGTCGTCATGTCCCGAGTGTGCGCCCGCCGCGTCCGTTTGACCAGGGGCGATTTCGCCCGGCACGCTCAAGCTGGGCGACGAAGCCCTACAGCGTCACGTTCGGTGGTCGATGATGAGCGGATGCAGATCTCCCGTTCGTTGCACGCGCGCCTTCGCCGCGCTCGTGCTCCTCGGTGCCGTCGTGTCGGGTGCCGTCGTGTCGGGTGCCGTCGTGTCGGGTGCCGTCGTGTCGGGTGGAGGTGCGGCGGCCGGGGCGCACAGGCACGACCACCACTGGCAGCACCAGCGCAGCACCGGCATCACCCGCACCGATCTCGGCGCCACGCTGCCGGCCAACTCGCCGGGCCAGGAGCTGTACCTGCAGCGGGTGACCATCGCGCCGGGAGCGAAGCTCCCCGAGCACTTCCACCAGGGCACCCAGGTCGCGCACATCCTCGGGGGCGTCCTCACCTACGACATCGCGTCGGGCACCGCGACGGTCACCCGAGCCGGCGGAACAGACCGAGACCGTGCCGGCGCCGGCGACGGTCACGCTGCGCAAGGGCGACGGGCTGATCGAGACCCAGGGCCTCGTGCACCACGGCAGCAACCGGAGGCAAGCAGCCGGTCGTGATCGAGATCGCCTCGCTGCTCCAGGCGGGCGCGCCGCTCTCCACGCCCGTCGGTGAGAGTGCCACCGGCACCGCCGTCGAGCTCTCCGCCGCGCTCGAGTCGCAGTCGCGCAACCTCCACACCATGGGGGCCGACGGCTCGGTCACCTACGGGTGGAACCAGCTCGTGGGCACCGCCACCGTCGACGGCCAGCCGGTCGGCGTGGAGCTGCTCGGGAACGTGAGCTACGTGAAGGGCAGCGGCCCGATCTTCGGGTTCGTGACGTACACCTTCGCCGACGGCTCCACCCTCGGGGTGCAGATGCAGGGTGCGGCGACCACGACGAGCAACGGTGACGAGACGTCGTTCGCAGCGACGCTCGGTGTGCTCGGCGGGACCGGTCGCTACGCGACGGCCACAGGCAGTGGTGTGTTCACCGGCTCGCGGAAGGCGGCGCTGGGCACCACGGTGTCGGCGACGTTCGACCTGACCCTCGCGGGAGCAGGCTGACGTAGATTCCTGCGATGCCCGACGGAGCCGTGCGGATCGAGTACGAGGACCACCTCGCGATCCTCACCCTCGACCGTCCCGACCAGCTGAACGCCATGAGCGACCACATGGAAGGTCAGCTCTGGGCCGCGTTCGAGGAGCTCGAGACGCGCGACGACGTCTACTGCGTGCTCTGGCGCGCCGAGGGACGCGCGTTCTCGGCCGGGCGCGACGTGAGCGAGCTCGGCAACCGGGCGCCGGGGGAGAGCGACTACCAGTACATCGCGTTCGGGCACGGCAAGACCCACCGCTTCCTGGTGCCGCCGCGCGTCCCGATCGTGTGCGCGATCCAGGGCTGGTGCATCGGCGGGATGTGGGAGCGCGCGCTGCTGTGCGACGTGCTGCTCGCCGCCGACGACGCCAAGTTCCGCCTCCCCGAGCTCGCACACGGCGTGATCCCCGACTCCGGGGGCACGGCGCGGTTGTTCCAGATCTGCGGGCCGGCGTTGGTGAGCGACCTCGTGCTGACGACGCGTGTCCTGACCGCCGACGAGGCGCTGCGCCACGGTGTCGTCTCGCGCGTCGTGCCGCGTGACGAGCTCGACGACGAGGCGCTGAAGGCGGCGCACGTGATCGCGGCGATGCCGCCCCTCGCGGTGCGGGCCTGGCGTCAGAACCTGCTCGACATCGCCACGCCGCCGGTGCGCAAGGCCATCCACGACGAGCTGCTCGGCCAGATGCTCGTGTACACCTCCGAGGACTTCCAGGAGTTCCGCACCGCCCGTGCCGAGGACCGCCCCCCGACCTACCGCATCACCTGACCCTGCGTCGCCCCGGAGGTCACATGGGGTTCCAGGTGGGGTCGCGCTTCTCGACGAACGCGCGGCCGGCCTCGGTCATGTTGCGGGTGAAGGTGCCGAGCACCTGCGTGCGGTTCTCGAGCTCCATCGCATGGCGGAGGCTGGGCGCGTCGAGGTTCGTCCACATGCCGAGCTTGGTCATGTACACGCCGTACTCGCTGTTGGCGGTCACCAGCCCCGCGAGCTCGACCGCACTGTCGACCAGCGCGTCGCGGGTCACGACGCGGTTGAGCATGCCGAACCGCAGCGCCTCGTCGGCCGAGAAGCGCCGCCCCGTGAGCATGAGCTCGGCCGCGATCGTGGGCCCGACGACGCGCGGCAGCCAGTAGCTGCTGCCGACGTCGCACGCCGACAGCCCGACCCGGATGAACTGCGCGCCGAACGTCGCGTCGTCGCTCGCCACGCGCATGTCGCACGACAGCGCGATCGCGAGACCGCCACCGACCGCGGCGCCGTGCACCGCGGCGATCACCGGTTGGGGCAGCTCGTGGATCGCGAGCATGAGCTGCGCCAGGTTGTCCTGGATGAAGTGGATCGCGCCGACCGGCCCACGGTCCTCCGCCTCGGGCGGGGTGACGTCGTCGCCGGTCATGTTGGCGCCCGCGCAGAAGCCCTTGCCGCGCCCGGCGACGACCACCGCGCGCACCGTCCCGATCCGATCGCAGCTCGGCAAACGTGTCGCGCAGCTCCGCGACCATCGCGACGGTCAACGCGTTGTAACGACCCGGGTCGTCGAGCTCGACCAGCTCGACGCCCTCGGCGACGCGCGAGCGGACGACGACGCTCACGGTGCCACCGACATCAGGTCGGCGAACCCGCTGGGTGCGTGCGCGCCGATGCTGGCGTGCTCGAACAGGCCCCAGCCCTCCGCCCCGTCGCAGAACGCGTGGCCGACGTGGTCGATGTTGCCGAAGGGGATGCGCGGCACGATCGCGGGATCGGTGAGGTCGACACGCACCGCGTCGGCCCAGTTCTCGCCCTTCCACTGGCCGTGGGCCCACTCGGCGTCGCCGTAGCCCGGACCCAGGTGCAGGGGCACGAACCCGAGGGTGTCGATCTCGAGCGTCACCGGCTTCCCCGACATGTCGGTGAGGTGCAACGTGGCGTGCTCGGGATGGCGGGTGCCCGACCGGTACGTGATGTCGTACACCGGCCAGCCCAGCTGCTCGATCCGGCCGTCGGCCCACACCCGCTTGGCGTCGTTCAGCGTGCGGTAGCCGTCGGCCTGCTCCTGCGCCATCACGATGATCTGGAAGTCGTCGAAGCGCAGCGGCACGTAGAGCCACCAGAACCCGCCTGCGCCCGCGGCGGCGTCGTCGGCGGTGCGCCCGGGTGCCTCGGCGTCGCCCACCGGCCGGATGCCCCACGACCGGTCGCGACTGCCCAGCCACGTCGCCGGGTCGACCGCGATCGTCTCGCCGCCGGCGCGCACCTCGCCCGTCCACGAACCCATCTGCGCGAAGCGCGAGCTCTGGAGGATGGTGCGGTAGCCGTTGCTGATGACGTGCGGTTCCTCCTCGACCGCGGGGAACGAACCCTCCCACGTGAGGTCGAAGCCGACGCCGTGGTCGTCGCCGTCGCACACCACGCGCACGCGCTGCAGCGGCTCGAGCACCTCGATGCGGTACGGGCCGACCTGCTGGTGCATGCGGTCGGGCCCGAGCGCGCCGGAGAACCGCGCGGTGTGCACCACGTCGCCCAGCTTCACCGTGGCGTAGGCGTCGATCACGCCGAGGTTCACGTAGGAGCCGAGCCCGGTGATGACGAACACGTCGCCGGTGCGGTCGTGGGCGTTGAAGTAGCAGCGGTCGTAGAAGTTCTTGTCGCTGGTGCCCGCCTGGCTCATCGGCAGCGGCGTCTGGTGGACCGGGTACTCGTCGAGAGGATGCAGCATGGACGGAAAACTACTTCCCTCGGTCAAGCAAGGCACCGGGAGGAACGGGCCCGGCGGCGCGCCGTAGAGTGCGGCGCATGGAGACCGACAGCCCGACAGTGGCGACCGCGCTCGACGAGGTCCGGGGGCTCGTGAGCCCCGACGGCGGCGACGTGCAGCTCGAAGGGGTCGACGGCTCGACCGTCCGCCTGCGCCTCGTGCTCGAGTCCGCGCACTGCGTGGAGTGCGTGATGCCGAGGACCTTCCTCGAACAGGTCGCGCTCGACGTGTTCCGCCGCAACGGGACCGGCGCGGAAGCGGTCACCATCGACGACCCGCGCGAGCGGCCCGACTTCGTGATGCCCGACCACTGACCGACTGAGCGGTATCGACCAGCGAGGAGGACATTGATGCGACTGCAGGACAAGGTGGCGATCGTCACCGGCGGAGGGAGCGGGATCGGCACCGCGTACACGCGCCGGTTCCTCGCCGAGGGCGCCAAGGTGATGATCGCCGACATCGGCGAGGAGCAGGGCACCCGCACCGCCACCGATCTCGCGGGCGACGGCGAGGTCGCGTTCGTGAAGACCGACATCGCCGATCCCGAGAGCGCACAGGCGGCGGTCGACGCCACGCTCGAGCGCTTCGGCACCGTCGACATCCTGGTGAACAACGCCGCCATCTACGGCGACTACGTGGGCAGCGACCACAGCCTCGAGTACCTCAAGAAGGTGTTCGACGTGAACCTGCACGGCCAATGGGTCATGGCCAAGGTGGTCGCACCGCACCTCGTGCAGCAGCGCTGGGGCCGCATCATCAACGTCGCGTCGATCGCCGCGTACCTCCACCAACTGAGTGCGGTGGCGGATCCCGACAACTTCGAGCTGAGCAACTACGCGTACATGCAGTCGAAGTGGGGCGTGCTCGGGCTCACCCGGCACATGGCCGGCCAGCTCGGGCAGTTCAACGTGACCGTCAACTGCATCGCGCCCGGTCTCACCAACACCGCCGCCACCGAGAAGCAGGTGCCCACCGACTTCCAGCCGATGTTCGCCACCATGTCGGCGATGCGGCGCAACACCGAGCCCGAGCACATGGTCGGCCCTGCGGTCTTCTTCGCGTCGAGCGACGCCGACATGGTCAACGGTCAGGTGCTGGTGGTCGACGGCGGCAACGTGATGCCGGTATGACGCATCAGCAACGCCGACGCCGAGATCCGTACCGTCCTCGCGCGCATCGCGCAGCTCGCCGACACCGGCGATCTCGACGAGTACCTCACGCTGTTCACCGACGACGCGGTGTGGGCCATGCCCGACAACCCTGCGATCGGCATGCTCGCCAACGAGAAGCGAGGGCATGCCGAGATCCGCGCCGGTGCAGAGGAGCGGCGGGCCAGCGGGCTCCAGGGCCCCGGTACCGACAGCCGACACGTGCTCACGACCGTCGCCGTCAACGTGGAGAGTGACGACCGCGCCACGGTGCGGTCGTACTTCCTGTTCTTCGGTTCGACGTCCGCCCAGCCCGCGCTGCGCACGATGGGTCAGTACGACGACGTGCTCGTGCGGAGCGAGCGCGGCTGGCAGCTCGCGCACCGCACGATCACGGTCGGCTGAACCCTCGTCTCCGGGAGGTCCCATGGGCATCGAGGACGCGTACAACTTCCGCCGCATCGACGATCGGGTGACGACGTCCGGTCTGGTGAGCGTCGATCAGCTCGGCGGTCTCGGGCGCGAGGGCTACGGCGCCGTCGTCAACCTCCTGCCCGACTCCTACGAGCACGCCGTCGCCGACGAGGGACGCATCGTGGAGGAGCAGGGCCTCGACTACGTGTACATCCCGGTCGACTTCGACGCGCCGACCCGCGACGACCTCGAGGCGTTCGTCGACGCGATGGACACGCGATCGGAACAGAGGGTCCACGTGCACTGCGCGGCGAACTGGAGGGTGAGCGCGTTCTACAGCCTCTACGCGCTCCGGAACGGCCGGTGCAGCGAGGCCGAGGCCGACCAGCTCGTCCAGGACGTCTGGGATCCGGCCGACTTCCCGGTGTGGACCACCTTCATGGCCGAGGAGCGGGCGCGCAGCCTGCCGTAGCTCGACCCGGGCGCGCCGCGTCAGACGATGCGACGCTCGGTCGCCCAGCGGGTGAGCTCGTGGCGGTTCGAGAGCTGCAGCTTGCGCAACACCGACGACACGTGGGTCTCGACCGTCTTGGTGGAGATGTCGAGCTGCCGGGCGATCTCCTTGTACGCGTACCCGCGCGCGATGTGACGCAGCACCTCGCGCTCGCGCGCGGTGAGCTGGTCGAGCTCGGGATCGACCGCGTCGACGGGCACGTGGGAGAACGCGTCGAGCACGAACCCGGCGAGGCGCGGCGAGAACACCGCGTCGTCGTCGGCGACGCGGCGGATGGCGTCGACCAGCTCGGGGCCCGAGATCGTCTTGGTGACGTAGCCGCGCGCACCGGCGCGGATCACCGCGATCACGTCTTCCGGCGCGTCCGACACCGAGAGCGCGAGGAAGCGCACGTCGGGATGCTCGGCCAGCACGCCGCGGATCACGGCCTCGCCGCCGCCGTCGGGCATGTGCACGTCGACGAGCACGACGTCGGGGAGCCGCTCGCCGATCATCTCGATCGCGGCGTCGACCTCCGACGCCTCGCCGACCACGTCGGCGTGCGTCGCCCAGCTCGGCCCGCACCCCGCTGCGGAACAGGTGGTGGTCGTCGACGAGGAACACCCGCGGCGCCGGATGCCGTCACGCGGGAACGCGCTTCATCGACAGCTCGACCTCGGTGCCGTGGCCGGGGCGGGAGCGGATCGCCGCGGTGCCGCCGTTGCGGTGCATGCGTCCGGTGATCGACTCGGCGATGCCACCCCGGTCGGTCGGCGACCGACGCGCGGATCGAACCCGCGACCGCGGTCGCGCACGAACACCGTCACCTGTTCGGGCTCGACCTCTTCGTAGACGGCGACCACGGGCGCGCCCGAGTGGCGCGCCGCGTTGACCATCGCCTCGCGCGTCGCGGCACGAGCGCGCGGAGCTGGTCGTCGAGCGGGCACGCGCCGCCGACCCGCACCGTCTCGATCGGGACGCCCTGCGCGCTGCTCGACGTCGGCGGCCGCGGCTTCGAGCGCGTCGCCGAGGTCGAGGTCGGCGTGCGACCGGCGCGCGGCCGAACAGCCACGCGCGCAGCTCGCGCTCCTGGCGCCGGGCGAGGCCCACGACGGCGCGCGGGTCGTCGGCGCGGCGTTGGATGATCGCGAGGGTCTGGAGCACCGAGTCGTGCAGGTGCGCGGCCATCTCGGCGCGTTCGTCGGAGCGGATGCGCTCGCTGCGCTCCTCGACCAGCGCGTTCCACAGCCGCCACAGCCACGGTCCGAAGATCGAGCCCGAGCCCACCGAGGATGACCGCGACCGCGAGCAGGCCCTGCCCGACGGCGCGGAACGCGCCCTGCGTGGCGAGGAACGCGCCGACGCCGGCGACGACGAGCGCACCGCCCACGACGACCCGCACGACCGACGCCGTCGTCCGGCACGTCGCCGTCGGTGCCGCGACCCGGGCCCGCGCTCCCGCCGGACGAGCTCGCCGATCAGCTCGTCGATCGGCCGCCCGCTGCGGCCGACGATCAACGCGGTGCCCATGGCCGCGAGCACGAGCGGCCAGAGGAGGGCGTCGCTGAAACCGAGCCCGATCGACTGGGCGACGAGCAGCACGCCGAGCGTGACCGCGCCGAGCGCCAGCGACCTGCACCAGGTCGTTGCGCGAGCGATCGCCACGGGTGGCGGCCGCCGCGGCGGACGGGTCGTCGGTCGGGGAGGAACAGCCAGCCGGCGGCGTAGAGCACGATGCCGGCGCCGCCCGCGAGCGTCGAGCACGACGAACGCGAGGCGCACGAGGTTCGGCTCGATGCGGAAGTGGTCGCCGAGGCCGCTCGGCCACGCCGGCGAGCAACGATCGTGTGACCGGCGCGCGAGGGCCGGTCGGGTGGACAGGGGTGCACCGGTGGTCTGGGACAACGTCCGGCTCCTCGAGTCGGGGGCGCGGGTGGACGCGCGGCGGCGTGGGGCTTCCCCGATGATCGCGCGCCGACCCCCGAATCTGGCTCCGGCACGTCCCCGGTTCGGGTGGCGGCGGCTCGGGGTCCGCTCCGGGAGATCCCCGATGGCGTCCGGGCGCGCCGCTGCGGATGATCGACGACATGGACGCACCCACCCTCGAATCGCCCCCTCCCGATCCGACCGAGCCCCTCCCCGACGCCTCCGCATCACCGCCCGCATCACCGCCCGCGCCGCGCCGTCGCCTCACCCGGAGTGCCGACCAGCGGCTGCTCGGCGGCGTGGCCGGCGGGGTGGCGGAGTACCTCGGGGTCGATCCCGTCGTCGTCCGGCTCGGCTTCGTCGTCGCCGCGTTCTTCGGGGGCTTCGGCGTGATCGCGTACCTCCTCGGCTGGGTGGTGCTGCCGTCGGCGCCGGCGACGACGGCCGGCGCGAGCGCAGGCACCGACCGGCGGCAGCTGCTGGGGTACGGCCTCGTCGCGCTCGGGCTCGTGGCGGTGGGCGGGCGGATCGGCATCGGCATCGACGGTGACGGCGCGTTCTGGCCGCTCGTGCTCGATCGGGCTCGGCGCGGCGGTGCTGTGGCTGCGGGCCCGCGACTCCGGCGACCGCCCGCAGCCACCGCCCGCACCACCGTCACCGCCCTCACCTCCGTACCCGCCGCCGGCACCGACGGTTGCCGCGCCGTCGCCGACCACGGAGGAGCTCCCGGCCGAGTCGATGACGCGAGCGGCCGCGCCGGCGACGACGCCTCGGCCGGCGCGCCCCCAGTCGCCGCTCGGCGCGATCACCTGGAGCGCGCTGCTCGTCCTGGCCGGAGGCGCGTGGCTGCTCGAGGCGTCGGGTGCGACTCGACATCGACCTCGGCGTCGTCGTCGCGCTGGCGCTGGCCCTGGTCGGCGCCGCGCTGCTCGTCGAGCGCGTGGTACGGACGTGCGCGCGGCCTGATCGCGCTCGGCATCCCGCTCGTGCTCGTGGTCGGCGCCTTCGGGGTCGTCGACGTGCCGCTCGACGGCGGGATCGGCAACCCCACGCACCGACCACACTCGGTCGCGGGCGTGGAGCGCAGCTACGAGCTCGGGATCGGCGATCTCTCGATCGACTTCCGCGACGTCGACTTCTCGGCGACCCGACCGTCGCGTGCACGCGCAGCTCGGCATCGGCCAGCTCAACGTGACCGTGCCCGCCGGCGTGCGCGTGGTGGTCGACGGCCACGTGGGCGCCGGCAGCGTCACCGCGTTCGGCCGTACGTCGAAGGAGTGCTGTCCGACCGACGTCCACCTCGTGCGTCCCGGGACGCCCGGCGGCGGCACGCTGCTCCTCGACGCCGAGGTCGGCGCCGGGAACATCCGCATCCAACGGGAGGAGAACCTCCGTGCAACGTCATGACCTCGACCCGATCGCGCTGGTGTTCGGCGCCGCCTTCGCGGTGCTCGGCCTGGCCTACGCGATCACGCGGTGGACGTGGATCGACCTCGACCGCGGGTGGATGCTCGGGACCTTCCTGGTCGCGCTCGGCATCGCCGGGATCGCCAGCGCCACCCATCGGCGCCGACGACCCCCGGCCGAAGCGGTGTCGGTCGAAGCGGTCTCGGTCGAAGCGATGCCGGTCGACGTCGAGAACGTCGGGACCGTCGAGAGCGTGGACGCCGCTACGTGAGCGGGCAGCCCTCGCTCTGGAGCGTCGCGGGCGTGGCCGGATCGGCGGCGGGCTCCCACAGGCCGGTGCGCACCCACTTCGCCGGACCGTTCGCGGTGCCCGCCGAGCCGCTGGCGCAGATCGACCAGAACGCGTACGGCGCGGTGGTGCGGTCGCCCGCGGCGTCGAGCTCGATGGTGCCGGTCACGCCCGGGTAGCCGTCAGCGGCCTCCTTGAACACCTCACGCAGCGCGTCGCCGTCGGCACCCGGGCCCGCAGTGGCGAGCGTCGTGGCGGCGACGTTCAACGCGTCGTACGCCGCCAGCGTGAACGCGTCGGCCGGTGCCTTGGCCTGCTTGCTGATCAGCTTGATGAGTGCCGCGTCCTTGGTGGCGCGGTCGGCGGGGAGCGCGACGAGCGGGCTCGGGTAGCCGTGCGCGGCGACCGCGAACGCGGCGCCGTCCTTGCTCTCGATGAGCGCGGTGGCCTGCGCGGATCCGTCACCGCCGTACCAGCGGACGTTGGCGAGGTCGGGGATCGCCTTGGCCGCCGCGAGCACGTCGGCGGTCTCCTCGAAGCCGGCGAGGTACACCGCGACGTGGTCGACGCCGGCGGTCGCGATCGCGTCGTTCACCTGCGTGGTGATCGCAACGAGGCCGTCGGTGAAGTCGGTCGTGTCGGCCTCGTAGCGGAAGCCTTCGCTCACCGTCGCGCCCTCGGTGGGCCCGGTCGAGCGCACGGTGTCGGACAGACCCTGGTTGCCGGCGTCGTTGCGCCACATCGGCACGATCTGGGTGGCGCCGTCCTTCACCATGAGGTCGGTGATCGCCTTGCCCTCGACGTGGTCGGTGGGCACGAACCGGAACACGTTGTCGTCGGGGATGGCGAGCGACGAGGCGGTGCTGCCCTGCGACACGACCAGCACGCCGAGCGACATCGCCTCGTCCTTGATCGCCGCGACCTCGGAGCTCGACTGCGGGCCGATCACGATCTTGGCGCCCTTCTTGGCGAGCGCCTTCAGCCCGGTGAGCGCCTTTTCGGGCTCGAGGTTGGTGTTGTAGACGTCGACCACCAGCTTGGTGTCACCCCGCTTCGACGCCGGCAGCGCGTTCCACTTCTTCACCGCGACCTGCAGCGCCACCTTGGAGGTGTTGCCCAACGTGGAACCGCCGCCGGTGAGCGACAGCAGGGCACCGATGTGCACGGTGGAATCGGACGAATCGGCCGCGACCGCGGCCGGTGTCGCCAACACGCCGAGCGTGAGGGCGGCGATCATCGTGACGAGGAACTTGCGCATGTGGAGGAATCCCTTTCCGGCCCCTGAGGAAGGGTGGGTATCGCAAGCCATCGGCACGCTGGAGTGGCAACCCAAGTCAGAGTTGGCGCAGGGGGGCGAGAGCCCTTCGCCTACCAACGGGTGGATCGGGTACAAAGGCAACAGGACCATCGACTTCCGGGGGACACCATGGCCATGGCGACGACCGACCACTACACGCTCATCTCGGCCGACACCCACGCCGGCGCCAACCACGAGACGTACCGCGAGTACCTCGCCGATGAGTACGTCGCCGACTTCGACGCGTGGCGCGACAAGTACAAGAACCCCTGGAAGGACCTGCGCGACACGAGCCTGCGCGTGCGCAACTGGGACGACGAGCGTCGCAACGCCGACCAGGAGAAGGACGGCGTCGTCGGTGAGGTGATCTTCCCCAACACCGTGCCCCCGTTCTTCCCGAGCTTCGTGCTGTTCGCGCCACCCGCGCAGGAGCAGGACTACGCCCACCGCCGTGCCGGCATCCAGGCGCACAACCGCTGGATGGTCGACTTCTGCTCGCACTTCCCGGAACGGCGCGCGGGCATCGGCCAGATCTTCCTGAACGACGTCGACGACGCCATCGAGGACGCGAAGTGGATCAAGGAGCACGGCCTGCGCGGCGGTGTGCTCCTTCCGAACATCGCACCCGACGTGAAGTGGGTGAAGCCGCTGTACGACCCGATCTACGACCCGCTGTGGGCGGTGCTCCAAGACCTCGAGATCCCGGTGAACGCGCACGGCGGCACGGGGTCACCCAACTACGGGCGCTACGACTCGGTCCCGATGATCATGATCAGCGAGGTCGGCTTCTACTCCCAGCGGCCCTTCGTGCACATGATGCTGAGCGGCGTGTTCGAGCGGTTCCCGCGGCTCAAGTTCGTGATGACCGAGATGGGCGCCGCGTGGATCCCGCCGCTGCTCGCGCAGCTCGACGCGATCATCGCCAACGTGCGCAAGGGCGAGATCGGTGAGCTGAAGTACACGGCCGAGAACGCGCTCGCCCGCTCGGCGACCGAGTACTTCAACCAGAGCTGTTGGGTCGCCGCCAGCCAGCCTGGTCCGGCCGACGCGGCCGCGCGTGAAGTGATGGACGACGATCGCTTCATGTGGGGCAGCGACTACCCGCACGACGAAGGCACAGGCCCGTTCACGAGCGAGCACCTGCGCCAGGTGTTCCACGACGTCGACCCCACGGAGCTGCAGCGCATCCTCGCCGGCAACGCGGCGAAGCTGTACGACTTCGACCTCGACGCCCTTGCGCCGCTGGCGACGAAGTACGGCCCGACGGTCGGGGAGATCGCGCAGCCGCTCCGCGAGCTGCCGGAGAACCCCAACAGCGCGCTGCTCAAGGGTCAGGGCCAGCGCATCGCGTGAGCTGTCGCGCTAGTTCGCGGCGGCGTCGACCAGTCCGTAGCGCTTGCGGACCTTGCGCTCCAGGTTGCTGAACACGAGCACATCCACCAGCACGCCGATCGTGAAGAGCACGATCATCGCGGCTTGCACGCCCGCGGCGTCGGCGTTGTCGCGGCTGTTCGCGAGCTGCTGACCGAGCGAGTACCCGACGATGCCGCCGATGATCTCGCCCGCGAGCAGGCTGCGCCACGCGAACGCCCAGCCCTGCTTGAGGCCACCGACCAACGACGGGAGCGCGGCGGGGAGGATGACGTAGCGGAACGAGTCGAGCCGCTTGGCGCCGAGCACCTTGCCGGCTCGCAGCAGGACGGGCGAGATGTTGTCGACGCCGCTGATGAGGCCGTTGGCGATGGAGGGCGCAGCACCGATGACGATCACGAAGAAGATCGCGCCCTCGCTGAACTTGAACAGCAGCAGGGCCATCGGGTACCAGGCGACCGACGGCATGGTCTGGAGTCCGGTGATCATCGACCCGATCGCGGCGCGCAGCACCGGGATGCGCGCGACCGCGGCGCCGATGATGCCGCCGATGACGATCGCCATCGCGTAGCCCTGCACACCGCGCCGCAGCGTGGTCCACATGGCCTCGGAGATCACGCTCCAGATTGTCGAACAGGGCTGCGAACGTGCTCTCGGGAGAAGCGAACGCGCTCTCCGGCCGCCACTCCCGCCAGATCAGGAACTGCCAGAAGGCGAGCACGATGGCGATGGCGAGCAGCTTGGGCCACGCCGCGCGCCAGACCTTCCGGCCACGCGACACCTTCGGGGCGAGGGGGATCTCGAGTGCGTCGAGTCCGGCCGTCAGGGTGCGCTCGTCAACGGCCATGACGGCGCACCTCGTCCTTGAGCCGGTCGGTGATCGTCGCCGCGAGGGTGGCGACCTCGACCGAGTCGAGCCGCCGCGGGCGGTCGATGGTGATCGGGTACTCCTCCACGACGCGTCCGGGCCGGCTGGAGAGCAGGATCACGCGCTCGCCGAGACGGACCGCCTCGCGCACGTTGTGGGTCACGAACATGACCGAGAGTCCGGTCTCGCCCCAGACCCGCTCGAGCTCCTCGTGGAGGACGTCGCGTGTCATCGCGTCGAGCGCGCCGAACGGCTCGTCCATGAGGAGGACGTCTGCTTCCTGTGCGAGCGAGCGCGCCAGCGCGACTCGTTGGCGCATGCCCCCCGAGAGCTCGTGGGGGAGCTTGCCGCCGAAGGCGCTGAGGTTGACGACGTCGAGGAGCTCGTCGGCTCGCTTGCGCCGCTCGGCGCGAGGAACCTTGCGGATCTTGAGGGGGAGCTCGACGTTGCCACGCGCCGAGAGCCAGGGGAACAGCGCCGACTCCTGGAACATCAGTGTGGTACGCGCATCGCCGGTGTCGATCGTGCCCGCGCTCGGCTGGTCGAGGCGCGCGACGAGGTTCAGGAGCGTGCTCTTGCCGCATCCCGACGCCCCGAGGAGGCAGACGAATTCGCCGGGCGCGACATCGAGGGTGATGTTGTCGAGGGCGTGCAGCGCGTTGCCCTGTGTGCCGAAGACCTTGGAGACGTGGTCGATGGAGACCGCGGGAGGCGCGGAGTCCTCGACCGGAAGGGTCGAGGACTCCGCGCCAGTCCCGGCGACGACAGGCGTCGTCACGGCTTGGGGACCTTCACGGTCGCTTCGTTGGCTGCCGTCAGGGCCTGGTTGAGGAACGACAGATCGTAGATCCCCTTCAGGCTGTCGGCCGAGGTGAGACCGGGGATCGCCTTGGCGTCCTTGTTGTTCTTCGCCAGCGAGGTCGCGATCGGGTCGTTGGTGAACTCGATGTTCTTGAACGAGGCGATCACCAGGTCACCCGGGATGGCCTTGCCGGTGATGCGGGCGATGTTGTTCGACACGTCGGTCTGCGCGTCGAACGGGTTCGACTTGATGTAGTCGTTCGCCGCCACCTGGCCGTTGACCAGCTTCTGCACGACGTCGGGGTGGTCCTTCAGGAAGGTCGTCGTCACGATCAACTGCGTGGTCACGAACTTGCCCTCGGGCCAGAGGTCGGCTTCGTCGACCAGGATCTTGCCGCCGCCTTCGGTGACCAACCGGGTGGCCCAAGGCTCGGGTACCCAGGCGCCGACGATGTCGCCCGCCTTGAACGCGTTGAGCGAGGTGGCGTTGTCCTGGGGACGGATCGACACGTCACCGCCGCCGGTGGTGTCGGTGGAGAGGCCTTTCGACTCCAGCCAGGTGCGCAGCGCCACGTCCTGCGTGTTGCCGAGCTGGGGCGATGCCACGGCCTTGCCCTTGAGGTCGGCAGCACTGTTGATCGACGGGTTGACGACGAAGTACGCGCCGCCCGACGCCGAACCCGAGATCACCTTCACGCCCTTGTTGAGCTTGGCCCAAGCCGTGATGGTCGGGCTGGGGCCGATGTAGCTGGCGTCGAGGGCTTCAGCTTGGAACGCCTGGAGCGCTTCCGTTCCCGAGTTGAAGGTGTGGAGGTCGAGGGTGGTGTTCTTCCCGAGTTCCTTGGCGAAGATGCCCTGTTCGACGCCGACGATCGCCGACGCGTGCGTGACGTTGGGGAAGTAGCCGAGCCGGAGGGTCACGGGCTCGGAGCTCTGCTTCTTGGCGGCGGACGCCGGCACGGTGGCGGCCAGCAGGCCGGCCAACACGGCGACGATGGCGACGGCCAGCAGCTTGGTGGTGATGCGGATCCTGCGCATTGCGGAAAGGTTCCTCCTAGGAGAGTGGCGGTCGAACACGTTCGGATCGCGTCAGCGAGGACAGCGTTCGTCGAAGAGCTCCCGGCTCATCGCGCCCCACTCGTCGTTCGCGGCCGATTGCATCGGGTCCTCGCTCGTAGTTGTACAGTAACCCGATTGACAATATAGACTTCGGGCAGGAGGAGAGCAAGCGCCCGGAGAGGACGCGCCGCCACCACGTCTACGACGGAAGTGCGCGATACCTGCCCGCCGTCTGGTGCCGGGTCCAGTCCTGCCTACACGACGTGCTCCACGGCGTCACCGTGGCCGATCTGGTCGCCGGGGAGAGGGTTGGCGAAATATGATCTTGTCGATCAGGTTTCGTGTTACGGTGCCGTTCATGCGCAGCTCCACCCCGGAGATGAACGATCCCTGGGGCGAGCTCTCCCGTCAGTCGTTCGACGAACGCGGTTGCCGCAGCTGACGCGACGCACGTCGCCGGCCCCTCCTCGCCCTCGTTCGAATCCCAATGGAGGACCCGTGGTCCTGTTCCCCCCGCTCGATCGTCCTGACGTCACCGAACGCCTGGACGCCGCGCTCACGCCCGCCACGCTGCTCGCCGTCGCCCGCGAGCTCGCCACCGACCGTGACCGGTGGCTCGCACTCGTCGAGCACCGAGCCGACGAGCGCTGGTTCGTGCGCGTCGTGGCCGACGACGACCTCGACGTGTGGTTGATCGGCTGGGACTCGTTCCAAGGCGTGGAGCTGCACGACCACGGCGGCGCGGCCGGAGTGCTGTACGTCGTCGACGGCACGTTGCAGGAGACCTCGGCGCCTCGGAGTGGACCCGGGCGCCTCACGGAGCAGACGCTGCCGGCCGGTACCCGACGCGCGTTCGGCGCCGACCACGTGCACCGCGTCGTCAACCCGTCCGCCCGCCCGGCCACGAGCCTGCACCTGTACTCGCCTCCGCTCGAGGCGATGGCGTTCTATCGTCCGAGCGTGGGAGGCGCGCTCGAGCACGTGCACACCGAAGCCGCGCTCGCGCCGCGATCGGGTCCCGGCGAGCTGCGATGAGTCCGACGATCGATGAGCTGCTCGACGCGGCGCGGGCTCGGCTGCACCGCCTCGAGCCGGCCGAGGCGGCCGCCGCCGCCGGTCGCGGTGCGCTGCTCGTCGACACCCGGCCCGCGTGGCAGCGCGAGACCGAGGGTGTGATCCCCGGCGCGCTCCTGATCGAACGCAACCACCTCGAATGGCGCCTCGACCCGACGAGCGACGCTCGGATCCCCGAAGCCGTCGACCACCACGTCGAGATCGTCGTGGTGTGCTCCGAGGGCTACTCGTCGAGTCTGGCGGCGGCGAGCCTGCAGGACCTCGGGCTGCGGCGCGCCACTGACCTGATCGGTGGGTTCCGGGCCTGGCGCGACGCGGGGCTGCCGACCAGCTGACGTCCCTTCGCGCCGCGCCGCGTCACCCGAGCGCCAGCTCCCGGAAGGCGCCCGCCGCCGGCGACAGCGGTCCGGCGCGGTGGAACAGGTGGACCGGGCGCGTCGAGCCGCGGGCGCAGCGACACGACCTTCGCGCCCAGCGCGGCCGCCTGCTCGGCGAGCGGACGGGGGTACAACGTCGCGCCGGCGCCGGCGAGGACGAGCGGGAGGATCGCCTCCCGCTGCTCGGCCACGACGGCGATGCGCGGCTGGACACCCGCTTCGGCGAACGCGTCCTCGAGCTGTCGACGAGTGGTGGTGCCCGCGGGCGCGGTGACCAGGGGGAACTGCGCAAGCTTCGACACCGTCATGGTGGGCGAAGCGTTCGCGCCGGGAGGCAGGACCGCGAGCAGGTCCTGGTGGACGAGTGCGTGGCTGGTGAGTCCGGCGGCGTGCACGGTCTCGGCGGTGATCCCGACCTCGCAGGCACCGCTGGCGACCAGCTCGACCAGCTCGGACGCGTCGGCCGGGTCGGCGAGCGCGATCTCGATCCCCGGGTGCTGCATGCGGAATGCGCCCACGAGCGGTGCCACGGGATCGGCGGCCAGGGTCGGGAGCGCCACCAGGTCGAGACGCCCGGCGGTGAGCCCCGCCACCGCCTCGACCGCAGCCCGACCGGTGTCCACGTCGCGCAGTACCTGGCGTGCCGGCTCCACCAGCGCTTCGCCCGCCGCGGTGAGCACGACCCGGCGTCCCACCCGATGGAAGAGGGGCGTGCCGAGTTCCGTCTCGAGCTCGCGCACGGCCTGCGACACCGACGGCTGGGACACGTGCGCGGCCTCGGCGGCGCGGGTCATGCCGCCGGCGTCGACCACGGCGAGGAACAGGCGGAGCCGTCGCAGATCCATAGGTGCAGCTTATGGACTTCACAAGAACTACGTCTTGGACTTCTCGAACCGTCGGGCGGATGATTGGGTCGTGCATGTCGTGCTGATCGCCGCCATCGGCGCCCTCGTCGGCTTCATGGGCGGCTTGTTCGGCAAAGGCGGCTCGGCAATCGCCACCCCGCTGCTCGATGTCTCCGGAGTCGCGCCCATCTCGGCGGTAGCGTCGCCGCTCCCGGCGACCATTCCCGGCACACTCGCGGCCGCGTACGCCTACTGGCGCGAGGACCTCATCGACTGGGAGATCGTGCGGTGGTCGATCCCGATCGGTGTCCCCGCCACCGTCGTCGGTGCGTACGCCACGCGGTGGATCGGAGGCGCGCCGCTGGTCATCGCGAGCGAAGTCGTGGTCGCGGCGCTGGGCGCGCGCTTCCTCCTCCACCCGACCGATCCGCACGAACGCCTCGCGGTCCCGCCGTCGGCACCTCATCTCCGCATGGTGCTGGTCGCGCTCACCGTCGGCACGATCTCGGGCCTGCTCGCCAACAGCGGCGGCCTCCTGCTCGCGCCGCTGTACATCGTGGTGTTGCGGGTCCCGATCAAGGTCGCCTTCGCGTGCTCGTTGGTCGTCGCCGCCGCGCTGGCGGTACCCGGCACGATCGTGCACGCCTTGCTCGGCCATATCGACTGGGGCGTCGTCGCGGTGTTCGGCGTCACCGCGATCCCCTTGTCGTACGTCGGCGGCCGCGTCGCGGTGCGCACGCACGCGCCGAAGCTGGAGCGTCTCTACGGCGCGGGCCTGCTGGGGATCGGCCTCGTCACCCTGGCGGTGACCGCCTGAGCGGTGCTCAACCCGCGGCGCGGGTGACCGCGAGGACCGCGTCGCGCAGCTCGGGGCGGCAGATGAGCAGGTCGGGGAGGTAGGGCTCGGGGCGGTTGTACTCGAGTGGCGCGCCGTCGATCCGCGAGACGTGCAGACCGGCCGCGGCCGCCACGCCCACCGGTGCCGCGGAGTCCCACTCGTACTGTCCGCCGCTGTGCGCGTACACGTCGACCTCGCCGAGCACGACGGCCATCGCCTTGGCACCGGCCGAGCCCAGCGCGACGAGCTGACCGCCGAGGCGCGCGGCGAGGAGCTCGGCGATCGTGGGCGGCCGGGTGCGGCTGACGACCACGCGCGGCGGACCGTCGGAGGGTGGCGTGAGCGTCGCGGGCGGCGACGCGTTCAGGGTCAGGCCGCGCGCCGGCAGTGCCACCGCGGCCGCCGCGATCTGCCCGTCGATCGCGAGGGCGACGTGCACCGCCCAGTCGGTACGACCCTCCTCACCGAACTCGCGCGTGCCGTCGAGCGGATCGACGATCCACACGCGTGACGCCGACAGGCGCGTGGGGTCGTCGACCCCCTCCTCGGAGAGCACCGCGTCGTCGGGGTGCGACGCCGCCAGCGCGCCGACGATGAAGTCGTGCGACGACCGATCGCCCTCGGCCTTCACCTCGGCGGGATCGGCACCCGCGGCGTGCATGGTGGCGCGCAGCGTCACGAGTCGTCGGCCGGCCTCGGTGGCGATGGCGGCGGCGTCGCGATGGTCGGCGGGCGTGGCAGCAGCGGCTGACGTGGCGGTCACGGCGGGCGACGCTACCCGCGCCTCGGCACGCCCCCGTCCGTTCCGGCGTCGCCAGACTCCAACTATTCGTGCCCGGCGACGCAGGTTGGCGAGGATGGTCGGATGGACGGCACGGCTGACGCGCGCGATCGGGTCGCCCGACCCTGGCTCGCGCTGCTCGGCGACGTCGTTGTCCTCGTGGTGTTCGTGCTCGTCGGGTCGGCGCAGCCACCACGAGGACGCCGGGCTCGCCGGCTTCCTTCGGGTCTGGTGGCCGTTCCTGGTCGGGCTCCTCGTCGCCTGGCTCGTGACCGGGCTGTGGCGTGTACCGCTGGCGTGGCCTCGGGCCATCGGCGCATGGCTGGCCACGGTGGCCGTTGGTATGGCGCTGCGCATCGCCATCGAGGGCCGCGACTTCAAGATCGCGTTCACGATCGTGACGCTCGTGTTCGTGGGCGTCGGCATGCTCGGCTGGCGAGCCGTGGTCCGCTGGCGCCGATCCCGGATCCACACGACGACTGCGTAGCCGGGAAGGCCAGCCGCGGCCGGGCCGGTGCGGCTTCCGCCCGTGCTCGCCCGCTCGGAGGGAGTGAGCGGGAGCGAGCGACGGGGGAAGGAAGGTGGGCGAACGGGTCGGCGTACGCGGACGGCGCCGGCACGCTGCCATGCCAGACTGCCCATCCGGTCGGCGGGTCGAACCGGATCGGGCGAACGTCTCGGGCGTCGACTCAGCCCATCGGGACCCGGCCCGACCGGGCGACGGCCCGCGGTTCGCCGGTGTCGTGACGCCACACGTAGAGCGCCACCGACCCGAACACCGCGGCGACGCCGAGCATCACCGCCGCGGTCGACGCCACCAGTGCCCGGACGTCGGTGCCGGCCGTGAGCATGTGCACCGTCGTCGTGGCGAAGAGGAAGTAGCTCAGCAGGTGCACCGCGTGCCACGCCCCCTTCGACAGACGGTGGCGCAGGAGCGACGTGATCTCGATCGCCGCGAGCAGGTACATCCCGACGATGCCCCAGGCCACCGCGGCGGGATGCCACGAGCCGGTGAACGGCACCAGCACGTCGGTGATCCCGAAGTCCGTGTACGTGTCGAGGAGGATCGCGCCCACGTGCACCCCGACGAACGCCACGGTCAGCGCGCCGAGGTAGCGGTGCAGGCTCAGGAGCCATGCGGGTGTCGGCCGGCGCCGAGCACCTTGGTGGCGAGCAGCAGGCCCACGCGATGGTGGCGAGGACGAGCACCCAGGCGACGATGCCGCTCGAGCGGGCGACCTACCACGGAATCTTGCCCATCGGTCAGCTCCCTCCGGTGCTGGTGTGCGACTCCGATGTCGTCGACTGCGTGGTCGACGACGACGTGCTCGCGCTCGACGACGTGTCGGATGTGTCCGCGGTCGGCGAGGTGACGGTGGTGGCCGTCGTGGCCGCCGCGGTCGTCGACGACGTCGTGCCGCTCTTCGTACCGGTGCTCGTGGTGGCCGCCGCTGCCGTCGTCGTCGATGCGCTCTGCCCGTCGCGCCACGCCAGGGCGCCACCGATGGAGAGCATCGTGGCGACGCTGAGCGCGGTGGCGGCCTTGCGGGCACCGGTGGCGCGTTGAGCGCACTGCCAGAGGCGCGTAAGAGCGATCGAAGAACGAGCGATCGAATGGTGGCGCGCCCGATCGGTGACGAACGCGGCAAGTTCTCGAAACGAAGCCGAAACCTGGGGCAGGTAGACCGGCGGACGTGGGCGACCTCCTCGACGGCTACACCCCTGAGCTCGCGTGGGACGAGATGTTCGCGGCTCCCGACGAGCCGCGTTCGCACTACGAGTCGCTGCACGGCGTGCTCGGGACGCTCTCGCGCGACGACTTCGAAGCCCGCTGCGCGGCGCGCGACCGCGCGTTCCACGACCAGGGCATCACCTTCGCCCACTCGGGTGAGGAGCGCCCGTTCCCCCTCGACCTGGTGCCCCGCATCATCGATGCGGCCGAATGGGCCGTCGTGGAATCAGGGGTGCGTCAGCGGGTGCTCGCGCTCGAGCGCTTCCTCGCCGACGTCTACGGCCCGGGCGAGATCCTCGCCGACGGTGTGGTGCCGCGACGGCTGGTGGCCAGCTCTTCGCACTTCCACCGTTGCATGCACGGAGTCGATCCGGTCGGTGGGGTCCGGATCCACGTGGCCGGGGTCGACCTCGTCCGCGACGGTGCCGGAGCCTTCCGGGTGCTCGAGGACAACCTGCGCACGCCGTCCGGCATCTCCTACGTGGTCGAGAACCGCCGGGCGATGACCCACGTGTTCCCCGAGCTGTTCGCCAGTCACCGGATTCGCCGGGTCGCCGACTACCCCGTGCGTCTGCTCGAGGCGTTCCGTGCGACCGCGCCGCCGGGCGTCGACCCCTGTGTGGTCGTGCTCTCGCCCGGCATCCACAACGCCGCGTACTTCGAGCACTCGTTCCTCGCCCGTCAGATGGGCGTCGAGCTGGTCGAGGGTCGCGACCTCCTCTGCCGCGACCAGCACGTCTACATGCGCACGACCGCAGGGGAGCAGCGCGTCGACGTCGTGTACCGACGCGTCGACGACGAATTCCTCGATCCGGTGCACTTCAAGCCCGACTCGGTGCTCGGGTGTGCGGGCATCCTCAACGCGGCTCGGGCCGGCAACGTGACGATCGCGAACGCGCCCGGCAACGGTGTCGCCGACGACAAGGCGGTGTACCCCTACGTCCCGGCGATGGTCGAGTACTACCTCGGCGAGGTGCCGATCCTCGCCAACGTCGAGACCTACCGCCTGGAAGATCCCGACGTGTGCACGTGGGCGCTCGACCGCCTCGACTCACTCGTGTTCAAGCCGGTCGACGGGTCCGGCGGGAACGGCATCGTCATCGGACCCGCCGCCAGCGAAGCCGTGCTCGCCGACATCCGGATGAAGGTGCTCGAGGATCCGCGCCGCTGGATCGCGCAGGAACCGGTGGCGCTGTCGACCGCGCCGACGTACGTCGACGGCCAGATGGGCGCGCGCCACCTCGACCTGCGGCCCTTCGCCGTGAACGACGGTCGCGACGTGTGGGTGGTGCCGGGTGGCCTCACGCGCGTCGCGCTCCCGGCGCGCAGCCTCATCGTGAACTCGAGCCAGGGCGGCGGCTCGAAGGACACCTGGGTGCTCGCCGCGGCCGACCATGGTCGCGAGGTCTCGCCGACCGTGCCGTCGGGCGCGGCGCGCGCCGACCGACGCAGTCCTCGGCCCCTGCCCTCGGCCCGTTGCCCGAGCGGGACTCCCAGCAGCAGCAATGAGCATCCCGTGCTGAGCCGCATCGCCGAGTCGCTGTACTGGATCGGCCGCTACGTCGAGCGGGCCGAGGACACCGCGCGCCTGCTCGACGTCCACTACCACCTCCTGCTCGAGGACCGTCGCGCCGACGAGGGCGCGGTCTGCGCTGCGCTCCTCGACGCCATGGGTGCCGACCCGGAGCTCATCGGCGGCGCGCCGAACGCGGCCACCGTCACCGCGTTGCTGGCGCAGGATCCGACGTTCTCGGGCTCGATCACGTGCTCCATCGGTGCGGCGTGGGAGAACGCGCGCGGCGCTCGCGAGGCGCTGTCGTCGGAGCTGTGGGAGACGCTCAACACCACGTACCGCGAGGTCGGCAGTCGTGCGCGGGCGGGCACCGGTCCGGCGCGTCACGAGTTCTTCGGCTGGGTGCGCGACCGCGCAGCCGCGTGCAACGGGATCGTCGACGCGACGATCAGCCGCGACGACGGTTGGCGGTTCTTCTCGGTCGGTCGCAGCTTGGAACGCGCCGACATGACCACGCGCCTGCTGAGCGCGCGCTACGGCGACTCGTTCGGGCGCAGCGGTTGGACCACCACCCTGCGGAGCTGCTCCGCCTACGAGGCCTATCTCCGCGCGTACCGGCACGCGGTCGACGCCGCCACCGCGGTGGAGTTCCTGCTGCTCGATCGGCTGTTCCCGCGCTCGGTGTTCCACGCGCTCACCACCGCCGACAACAGCCTGGCCGAGCTCGATCCGCGCGCGGCACGCGCGGGCGTCGACGACGAGGCGCGTCGCCGGCTGGGTCGCGTGTGCGCCGAGCTCGAGTTCCTGCACCTCGACGAGGCGATGGACGACCTTCCTGCGCTGTTGGCCCGCCTCCAGCACGAGTGCGCCGATGTCCACGCCGCGATCGCCCGACGGCACTTCCGCGAGACACGCGTGATCGAGTGGAGCGTCTGACGTGTCGTGGCGTCTGAAGGTCCGGCACACCACCGCCTACCAGTACTCCGGCGTGGTCCACGCGTCGTACAACGAGGCGCGCATCTCGCCGCTCGACACGCCCAACCAGTTCACACTCGAGCATCGGGTCGAGGTCCACCCCGCGGCCAACCTGTTCCGGTACCGCGACTACTGGGGGAGCCGGGTCCACGCGTTCGACCTGCACCAGCCTCACACCGAGCTCACCGTCGTCGGCAGCTCCCTGGTCGAGACCGCGCAACGCACGCCCAGCCTCGACGACACCGTCGCCTGGGACGCGATCGACGCGCCCGGCCTCACCGATCGCTTCTTCGAGTACCTCGACGACACCCAGATGACCGGGCCGGACGACACCATCCGCCAGGTCGCGCGCGAGCTGCGTGAGGGCCCGAGCCTGGCGGTGGCGCTCGCGCAGCTGGGCGAGTGGCTCCGGGCGCACGTGGAGTACCAGACCGGCACCACCAGCGTGTCGACCACCGCCGTCGAGGTGCTGCGCGCCGGGCGGGGTGTGTGCCAGGACTACGCCCACCTCGGGATCGCGGTGCTCCGCGCCGCGGGCATCCCGGCGCGGTACGCGTCCGGCTACCTCTACCCCGACGAGCTCGGTGGGGAGCTCGGCGTCACCCACCGGGGCGAGAGCCACGCGTGGCTCGAGGCGTGGGTCGGCGACTGGCACCCGCTCGATCCGACCAGCGGCTCGCCGGTCGCCGAGCGTCATGTGCTCGTGGCGCGCGGTCGCGACTACGCCGACGTCGCGCCACTGAAGGGCGTGTACCACGGCGGGCCGAGCCACTCGCTCGACGTCGCCGTCGAGCTGACTCGCGTCGCGTGAGCGGGCGCACCGTCGGGGCCTGAAGCGTCTCGAAGGCGTGCGGGTAGTGTCGCCCGCATGTCCACTCCGACGCCCGAGATCCCGGTCGCGATCACCGTCAACGGGGTCGTGACCGAGCACGAGGTCGAGGCCCGCACGCTGCTCGTGCAGTATCTGCGCGAGGTGGTCGGTCTCACCGGCACCAACATCGGCTGCGACTCCACATCGTGCGGCGCGTGCACGGTGCTGCTCGACAACGAGTCGGTGAAGTCGTGCACCGTGCTCGCGGCGCAGGCCGACGGCCGTGCCGTCACCACCATCGAAGGACTCGCCGACGGCGACGCGCTGCATCCCATGCAGACCGCGTTCCGCGAGCATCACGGCCTGCAGTGCGGGTACTGCACGCCGGGGATGGTGATGGCCGCAGTGTCACTGGCGCGGGAGGGAGGCGCGCTCACCGAGCGCGAGGTGCGCAGGGGATTGGAGGGCAACCTCTGCCGCTGCACCGGCTACCACAACATCGTCGCCGCGATCGTCGCCGGTTCGGCCGAGCTCGCCGGGAGTGGGCGGTGATACCCGCCGCGTTCGCCTACGCACGGGCCGATTCGGTCGACGAGGCCATCTCGCTGCTCGCCGAGCACGGCGACGACGCCAAGCTGCTGGCGGGTGGACACTCGCTCCTGCCGCTGATGAAGCTGCGGTTGGCCACGCCGTCGGTGCTGGTCGACGTCGGCCGCCTCGACGACCTCTCGTTCGTGCGCGACGACGGCGAGACGTTGGCCATCGGTGGGCTCACCCGTCACCATGACGTGGAGCACGACGCGGTGCTGCGGGAGCACGCGCCCCTGCTGGCGGCGGCGGCCGGTGAGGTGGGGGATCCGCAGGTGCGCCACCGCGGCACGCTCGGTGGGTCGCTCGCGCACGGAGATCCCGCGTCCGACCTCCCTGCCGTCGTGCTCGCGCTGCGCGGGAGCATCGTGGTGAGGGGGAGTGGCGGCGAGCGCGTGATCGCCGCCGACGACTTCTTCCGGGGCTTCCTCGAGACCGCGCTCACGTACGACGAGATCATCACCGAGGTGCGGGTGCCGAAGACCGGTGGCGCGGGCTGGGCGTTCGAGAAGTTCAATCGCCGGGCCCAGGACTGGGCCATCGTCGGCGTCGCCGCGGTCGGCGGTGACACCCCGGGGGTGGCGCTCGTGCACATGGGCGACCGGCCGCTGCGCGCCGACGCGGTCGAGGGCGCGCTGCGCAGAGGCGCCTCGACGACGGACGCCGCTGCGCTCGCCGGCGACGGCACCGACCCGCCGTCCGACCTGAACGCGTCGCCCGAGTACCGCCGTCACCTGGCGCGCGTGCTCGTGGGCCGTGCACTCGACACCGTCGCCACCAGCGCAGGAGCCGCCCGATGACCACCAGCTTCGGTGCCGGTTCGCTCGTCGGCGTGCCCGTCCGCCGGGTCGAAGACCCGACGCTCCTGCGGGGCGAAGGCACGTACATCGACAACCTCGACCTTCCGGGCGCGCTCCACCTGTCGTTCGTGCGTTCTCCGATCGCCCACGCCGAGATCACCGGCATCGACGCGTCCGAGGCGCGCACGATGCCGGGCGTGGTCGCGGTGTACTCGTCGTCCGACCTCGACGTCCCCGTGTTCGTCGGCATGGTCCAGGTCAATCCGCAGGTCGCCCGCCTGCCGCTCGCCGCTGACCGGGTGCGATTCGTCGGTGACGCGGTCGCGGTGGTCGTCGCCGAGACGAAGGCGCAAGCCGTCGACGCCGCCGAGATGGTGATCGTCGACTACGACCCGCTCGCCGCGGTGACGGACGCCGAGGCGGCGCTGGCGCCCGACGCCCCAGTGCAGTTCGAAGCGCTCGGATCGAATCTGCTGGCGGGCATGCGCGAACCCGATGACTACGACCCGCTGGCGGGGGCCGAGGTGATCGTGCGCGGACGCTTCGAGAACCAGCGGCTCGCAGTCGTGCCGATGGAGGCGTCTGCGGTCGCGGTCGTCCCGGGCGACGACGGCGCCGGCCACGATCTGACCCTCTACCTCGCGTGCCAGATGCCGCACAGCAACCGGGCGGCGATGGCCACCGCGCTCGACATCGAGCCGGAGAAGATCCGACTCGTCGCACCGCACGTGGGTGGTTCGTTCGGGGCCAAGCACTGGGCGCCCGAGGATCTCGTCGCGGTGTGCGTCGCGCACGAGCTCGGCCGACCGGTGAAGTGGATCGAGACCCGCTCGGAGAACATGGTCTCGATGCCGCACGGACGCGGCCAGGTGCAGTACCTCGAGCTCGGCCTGCGGCGCGACGGCACCATCGTCGGCCTCCGCTGCCGTGTCGTCGGCGACGCCGGCGCGTACGGGGGCTTCGGCGGGATGCTGGCGTTCGGTCCGACCCGCTCGATGGCCCAGGGCGTGTACCGGATCCCTGAGATTGGCTACGACTGCGCGGTCGCGATGACCAACCTCGCGCCGATGGGGCCCTACCGCGGCGCAGGGCGCCCCGAGGCGACCGCGATGCTCGAGCGCATCCTCGACATGGCGGCCGACGAGCTCGACATCGACCCGGCCGAGCTACGCCGCCACAACTTCCTGCAGCCCGACGAGTTCCCCTACGTCACCGTCACGGGGGTGACCTACGACGTCGGCGACTACGACGCCGCGCTCACCGAGGCGCTGCGCATCGCCGACTACGACGCGCTGCGCGCGGAGCAGGCCGCTCGTCGTGAGCGCGGTGACGTGAAGCAACTCGGCATCGGGTTGTGTGCGTACGTCGAGATCACATCGGGTGGGATGCCCAGCGAGTACTCCGAGGTCGAGATCCATGCCGACGGCACGGCCACGGTGAAGGCAGGCACATCGTCGCACGGGCAGGGCCACGCCACGGCCTTCGCGCAGCTGGTGTCCGGTGAGCTCGGGATCCCGATGGAGGACATCCGGTTCGTGCAGTCCGACACGGCGCTCGTGCCCCGGGGCCGGGGCACTGGTGGGTCCCGCTCGCTGCAGATCGGTGGGAGCTCGGTCCTCGAGGCCTCACGGCTGGTGCTCGAGCGCGCGCGCGAACTTGCCGCCGACCTGCTCGAGGCGGCGTCCGAGGACATCGTCGTGACCGACGACGGCTCGCTCGGCGTCGCCGGGGTGCCGTCGCAGGCGATCACCTGGGCGGAGGTGGCCACCAAGGCCCGTGACGACGGCTCGCCGCTCGTGGTCGAGCACGACTTCGTGCAGGCCGATGCGTCGTTCCCCTTCGGTGCCCACGTGTCGGTGGTCGAGGTCGACATGGAGACGGGGCGGGTCGAGCCGGTCCGTCACGTCGCGGTCGACGACTGCGGGCGCATCCTCAACCCGTTGCTCGTCGATGGTCAGGTGCACGGGGGGTTGGCGTCGGGCATCGGGCAGGCGCTCTGGGAGCACATGGTGTACGACGACGCCGGGAACCCGCTCACCTCGACGCTGGCCGAGTACGGCATTCCGAGCGCGGCCGAGTTCCCACACTTCGAGGTCGCGCACACCGAGACGCCGACGCCGCTGAACCCGCTCGGCGCCAAGGGCATCGGCGAATCGGCGACGGTGGGAAGCACTCCTGCGGTGCAGAATGCGGTCGTCGACGCGCTCAGCCACCTCGGGCGTGCGCCACGTCGACATGCCGTGCTCGCCCGAGCGGGTGTGGCGCGCCATCGAAGACGCCCAGCGCGGGCACACTGGCTGATCCCGTGGCGCGCAGCCCCCGGCGGCGTTCGCGATCCCTTCCGGTGCGGCCACGCTCCGTCGCGCAGCACTCCGAGATCGACGACATCGACCTCTAGCCGACGGCGTGGCGCGGCATCTGCGGCCGTTCGCGGTCGGCCGGTACGATCGGCGGCCCATGAAGATCGCCGTCTGTGTGAAGCACGTGCCGTGCGGGCACCCTCCGCATGCGCCCCGACTCGTGCGCGCTCGACCGCAGCGGCCCCGGCGAGCTCAACGCGACCGACAAGAACGCGATCGAGGAGGCGTTGCGCCTGAAGGAGGGCGGCGATACCGAGGTCGTCGTGGTCACGATGGGCCCGGCGGCCGGCGACCGAGTCGTTGCGCACCGGCTTGGGCATGGGCGCCGACCGCGCGGTGCTCGTCGACGATGACGCGGTGGCCGGCTCCGATCTCGTGGCCACCAGCCTCGTGCTCGCCCGTGTGCTCGAGCGGGAGTCGCCCGACCTCGTGCTGTTCGGGCAACAGACCAGCGACGGCGGTGGTGCGGTGCTCTGGGCCGCGGTCGCCGAGCGTCTGCAGCAGCCGTTCGTCTCGCAGGCCACGAAGCTCGTGGTGCGGTGACGGCGTCGTCACCGTCGACCGCGAGACCGAGGTCGGCAACGACCGCATCGAGGCGAGGCTGCCCGCGGTCGTCGCGGTGAGCGACGCGATCAACGAGCCGCGCTACACGTCGTTGAAGGGGATGATGGGCGCCAAGAAGAAGCCGCTCGACACGCTGACCGCCGCCGATCTCGGGCTCGCGGCCGACGCGGTGGGTGCCGGCGGTTCGCGCACCGTCGTGCTCGGCACCGGTACCCCGCCGACGCGGCCGGGCGCGGTCACGATCGAGGACGACGGCGCCGCGGCGCAGGCGATCTTCGACTACCTCGTGGAGCGCGATCTCGTATGAAGATCCTCGTCTTCCTCGAACACCACGAGCGCGCGATCTCGCCGGGGTCGCTCGGCGTGCTCAGCCGGGCCGCGGCGCTCGATGCCGACGTCGCCGCGGTGCTGGTCGGCGACGACCAGCTCGCGCCGCTCGCCGGCGAGGCCGGTCGCCACGGCGCCACGACGGTGTTCACAGTCGTCGACGCGTACCCCTCGCCGCTTCCGGGCCCGCGCATCGACGTGCTGGCCGAGCTGGTGCGCAGCCACGGCTTCGACACCGTCCTGTTCTCCAACTCGGTGCTCGCCGCCGACGTCGCCGCCGGACTGGCGGCGCGCCTCGACGCCGGCATCAACTGGGATCTCGTCGACCTCGAAGCGCGCGACGGCGAGCCGATCGGCAAGCAGCCGATGCTCCAGGACTCGGTGCTCGCGAAGTCGGGTGGCGGTCACCGCAACGGGTCGCGCTGTTCCGTCCGGGTCGTTCGAACCGGTGCCGACGTCGGCCGAGCGAGCGCCTGCGGTCGAGACGCTGGTCGTCACCTTCGCCGAGCACACGATGGCGGCGCGTGCGTTGGAGCGCACGCTGCGGGCCGACGAAGGCCCGTCGCTCGAGGACGCCGACGTGATCGTCGCCGGCGGCATCGGGCTCGGGTCGGCGGAGGGGTTCGACCTGGCCGAGCAGCTCGCGACCGCCCTCGGCGGCGCGGTGGGCGCGACGCGCGCCGCGGTCTACAAGGGCTGGTACCCGGCGTCGGCGCAGATCGGCCAGACCGGCAAGACGGTCTCGCCCAAGCTCTACGTCGCGCTCGGGATCTCCGGCGCGGTGCAGCACAAGGTCGGCATGCAGAACTCGAAGATGATCGTCGCGATCAACAAGGACCCGAACGCGCCGATCTTCGAGTTCAGCGACCTCGCGGTCGTCGGCGACGTCCACACGATCGTGCCCGAGCTCGTCGAGCTGCTGCGCAAGCACGCGGGCTGATGTCGCGTCCCGCCGACTTCCCGCCGCGCGTTCGAGCCCGACCAGTTCGTCGTCGAACCGACCGATCCGGTCGACGAGCGCATCGAGGTCGGCGTGCTGGTGGTCGGCGCGGGCCCCGCCGGGCTCGCCTGCGCGATCCGCTTCGGCCAGCTGCTCGAGGAGCATCCCGACGTCGCCGAGCGGCTCGGCGACGTGCCCCTGGCGGTCGTCGAGAAGGGCAAGCAGCCCGGTTCGCATCTGCTGTCGGGCGCGGTGATCCGTCCCGGATCGCTGGAGCGGCTGTTCGAGGGCCACGGCGGACTCGACGACATGCCGACCTACGGGCCGGTCGGCAAGGAACAGGTCTACGTGCTCACCCGCGACCGCGCGGTGCCGATCCCGCACGCCGCCGCCGATGCGCAACCACGGCAACCTCATCGTGTCGCTCTCGCACCTCGGGCGCTGGCTCGCCGAGCGCGCCGAAGCCGACGGCGCGATGCTCCTGCCCGAGACGTCGGCCGTCAGCCTGCTCGTCGACGACGGCCGGGTCGTCGGCGTGCGCACGGGCGACAAGGGCCGCGACCTGCACGGAGCGACGCTGCGGCAACTTCGAGCCCGGGAGCGACATCGTCGCCCGCGTGACCGTGCTGGCCGAGGGCACGCAGGGACACCTCACCAACGTCGCGCTCGACCACTTCGACCTCCGCGGTGACGCCGCGCCGCAGGTGTGGGAGCTCGGCGTCAAGGAGGTGTGGAAGGTCCCGCGACCGCTCGATCGCGTGATCCACACCATGGGCTGGCCGCTGCGCCCGCAGGCGAAGTACCGCGAGTTCGGCGGCTCGTTCATCTACCCGATGGGCGACGACATGGTGTCGATCGGGATGGTCGTCGGGCTCGACTACCGCGACCCGAGCCTCAACCCGCACGACCTGCTGCAGGTGCTGAAGACGCACCCGACGATCCGCGCCATCCTCGAGGGTGGTGAGCGCATCGAGTGGGGCGCGAAGACCATCCCCGGCGGCGGGTTCCACGCGCTGCCGCGTCGGCTGCACGCGCCCGGGCGTCCTCCTCTGCGGTGACGGCGTCGGGATGGTCAACGTCCCGACGCTCAAGGGCGTGCACTACGCGGTCGAGTCCGGTCGGCTCGCCGCCGAGGCCGCGTTCGCGGCGGTCTCGCAGACGGCCGACGACGGGCCCGTGCCCGATGCCGCGCTCGCGTCCTACGACGACGCCGTGCGCGCCAGCTTCATCTGGGACGAGCTCCACGAGGTGCGCGACCTGCGGCAGGTGTTCGGGCGCGGCTTCTTCCTCGGCGGCGCGTTGGGCGTCGTCAAACCGTCACCAAGGGTCGCGTGAGCCTCGGCTCGCTCGACCACCGAACCCGACGACGAGGGTGCGCTGCTCCCTGGTGACGACCCGCACCCGGCGATCGCCCACGACGGCGTGCTCACGTTCGACCGGCTCTCGTCGGTGTTCGCCTCGGGCAACAAGACGCGTGACGACCAGCCCAACCACCTGCTCGTCCGCACCCGGGTCGCGCCCGACGTCGCCGAGCTGTGGGCGAACCTCTGCCCCGCGCAGGTGTACACCGTCGGGCGCCGGTCGGCGACGACGGCCTGGTCGACGTCGAGATCGCGCCGTCGAACTGCGTGCAGTGCGGCGCCATCTCCGCCAAGGGCGGCCGCCTCACCCCGCCCGAGGGCGGCTCAGGACCCGAGTACTGGCAGACCTGATCCGGAACCGATCAGGTCGCGGTGAGGTCGAGGTCGGGCGGCGGCGTCGACGGGCAGCTGCCAGCGCAGGAAGCCCTTGTCGTACTTCTCGTGGTACGCGTTCGCCTGGTCGACCATCGAGCGTGAAGTTCGTCTCGAAGCGCGTCCCAGTCCTCGGCCTCGATGTTGGCCTGGAGCGTGGCCACCTCGCCCGCGACGAAGGCGTCGATGTCCTCCTCGTACTTCGGGCGCAGGATCGAGCCCTTCTGCATGAGGTTGACGGCTTCCTTCAGCTGGAAGGCGGCCAGCTTGCGGTTGTGCGCCTGCGCCGCGTAGTAGCACTTCCAGATCCGCTCGCCGACCAGCGGCATGATCTCGGCCATCCCGGGCAGGAGGTGCCCCAGGTCGCTCAGGTCGAACGACCCGCCCTTGATCGTGATCTCGTGGTCGTGGTCTTCAGCCATGCGCGGACGCTACCGCGCCCGTGCGGCGACACGCATGTCCGGATCAGGAACCGACGCGAGCGCCCGGGCGTGTACTCGACGGCCATGTGCTTCACGCCGCCGATGAAGTTCGAGCGCAGCACCTCGGGCTCGGCGACGAGGTGCATGTCGGGGATGCGCGACAGCACCTCCTCGAAGATGAGGTGCAGCTCCATGCGGGCGAGGTTGGCGCCCAGGCAGAAGTGGTGACCGCCGCCGCCGAACGCGACCTGCTCCGACGGCTCGCGGGTGATGTCGAAGCGGAACGGGTCGTCGAACACGGCTTCGTCGCGGTTGGCCGAGATGTACCACATCACGACCTTGTCGCCTTCGGCGATCTCGCGGCCGTGGAGCTCCGTCGGCGCGGTGGCGGTGCGGCGGAAGTGGTACACCGGCGACGCCCAGCGCAGGATCTCCTCGATCGCGGGGCTGAGCGCGGTGTCGAGGTTGTCGCGCAGGTGCGCGTACTGCTCCGGGTTCTGCATGAGCGCCCACATGCCCCACGCGGTGGTGTTGCGGGTGGTCTCGTTGCCGGCCACCGCGAGCAGCAGCATGAACATGTCGAACTCGAGCTCGGTGAGCTGGTCGCCGTCGATCTCGGCGTTGATGAGCTTGGTGACGATGTCGTCACGCGGATCGACGCGGCGCTTCTTGGCCAGGTTGTTGGCGTACTCGTAGAGCGCGGCCGATGCCCGCGTGCGCGCCTTCGGCGCCCTCGAACGCGGGGTCGTCGGCGCCGATCATGTCGTTCGACCACTCGAAGAGGAGGCGACGGTCTTCCTGCGGCACGCCCATGATCTCGGCGATCGCCTGCAGCGGCAGCTCCGACGCGAGGTCGACGACGAAGTCGCACTGACCCCGCTCGATGATGTTGTCGACGATGAGCGTGCGATCGGTTGCGGAGGTACTGCTCGATCATGCCGATCATCCGCGGGGTGAAGCCCTTGCTGACCAACCGGCGGTAGCGGGTGTGCTTCGGCGGGTCGGTGTAGAGCATCATCAGGCCGCGGGTGTCGAAGCCGCCCTGCGCCTCGGGGTTCATGATCATCACGCCCCCGACCTCCGAGGAGAAGAGCTCGGAGTCGCGGCTGACGGTGAGGACGTCCTCGTGGCGGACGACGTTCCAGAAGCCCGGGCTCGCCCGGGTACTCGTGCCACGACACCGGGTCCTCGGCCCGCAGCCGCTCGAACATCGCGTGGTGCTCGAGGCGCTGGAAGCGGTCGAGGTCGAGCAGGTCGATGGTGGCAGTCGTCATCGCGCCATTCTGACACCTCGTCAGATCAGCGCGGTCGCCCGGAATCGGGTCAGCGCGCCCTCAGCGGAGGGGCCGGAAGAACGCCCGCAGCTCCTCGACGTAGAGATCCGGGGTCTCCATCGCGGGGAAGTGGAGCCCGCGGTCGGGGACGGTCCAGCGCCGCACGTCGTACACGGCCTCGGCCCGCGACCGGGGTGGGGGACCGATGTTGGGCGTCGCGCCGTCGACCACCCGCTCGAGGAGGAAGCCCGCGGGCGGAGCACGCGCTGGCCGGCCGCGAGGGCGACCGGGTCGCGCCGGCTCTCGTAGTAGAGGCGGTTGGCGCTGTTGATGGTGCCGGTGAACCAGTAGATGGCGATCGTCGTGAGCAGCTCGTCGCGGGTGAAGAGCCGTTGGACGTCGCCGTCGCAGTCGGACCAGCGCCGCCACTTCTCCACGATCCACGCCGCGAGCCCCGCGGGTGAGTCCATGAGCCCGTACGCGAGCGACTGGGGCTTCGTGCCCTGGATCGTGCTGTAGCCCGACTCCTCGCTCCGCCACGCCTTGGCGCGCGCGCCGAACGCGACGTCCTCGGCGGTGCGCTCGTAGTCGGGGGCGCGGAAGTTGAGCATCCCCATGTGGATCCCGACCAGCGCGTCGGGGTGGTCGAGGCCGAGCAGCGCGGTCACGTACGCGCCCCAGTCGCAGCCCGCCGGCGCCGAAGCGGTCGTAGCCGAGCTCGCGCATCAGCGCGGCGAACATCGTCGCCATCACGCGCGGCGTCATGCCGCGTCGGCGCGGGATGTCGGAGAAGCCGTAGCCCGGGAGCGACGGCACGACCACGTGGAACGCGTCGGCGGGGTCGTCGCCGAACGCACCCGGGTTCGCGAGGCGGGCGACGACGTCGTGGTACTCGTAGTGCGTGCTCGGCCACCCGTGGCTGAGCACGAGCGGGAGCGGCGCGGGGCCGACGCCGGGCTGGTGCACGAAGTGCAGCCCGAAGTCGTCGAAGCCCGGCGCGTCGACGTCGGTGCGGTACTGCGGGAGCGAGTTGAGCAACTGCTCGCGCTCGCGCCAGCGGAACCCGTCGGCCCAGTACTCGACCAGCTCCTGCAGGTAGCCGAGCGGGGTGCCGTAGTCCCAGCCCGCGTCGTCGACCTGGTCGGGCCAGCGCGTGCGCGCGATGCGCCGCGTGCAGGTCGTCGAGGTCGGCGTCGGGGACCGCGATGCGGAACGGCGTGACGGCCATGCGCTCAGCCCTGCTGCGAGCGGCCGCGCGCCATGATCGCGTCGCGGCGCTTCGCCACCTCGTCGGCGACGCCGCTCGCCGACGCCAGCCACTCCTGCGAGCGGCGCAGCTCGATGCGCCGGGTGTCGTGGTCGGTGGTGCGCTCCTCCTCGCGGTACGTCGCGAGCACGTTGCGCACCCCGGCGGCGTCGTTCGACGCGATGTCGAGCGCGAGCTGACGAGTGAACGGGCAGCAGCTCCTCGTGCGGGACCACGTGGTTGACCAGGCCCCACGCCGAGCGCGGTCGGCGCGTCGAGGAAGTTGCCGGTGACGCTCATCTCGCGCGCCCGCCGGTGCCCGATCGCCTCGGCGAGCAGCACGGTGAGCCCCCAGCCGGGCATGATCCCGACGCGGGCGTGCGTGTCGGCGAAGCGGGCGCGCTCGGACGCGACGAGGAAGTCGCACGTGAGCGCGACCTCGAAGCCGCCGGTGACCGCGGCGCCGTTGATCGCGCCGATCACCGGCTTGGCGGTCTCGGGGAACGGCCGGATCAGCTCGTCGTCGCTGGCCACGACGTGGCGGACCTCGGAGTCGGTGGTGAGGCTCTTGAGGTCGACGCCGGCACAGAACGCGGGGTCGGCGCCGGTGAGCACGATGGCGTCGACGTCGTCGCGCGCGTCGCACGCCGCGATCGCCGTCGGGCAGCGCGGCGGTGAGGGCAGGGTTCAGCGCGTTGCGCGCCTCGGGCCGGTTGAGGGTGACGACCGCGACGCGGTCGGCGCACGTCGATCAGGATCACGTCGTCGTCGCTCATCAGCTCCCTACGTTCCCGTCCATCGGGGCTCGCGCTTCTCGAAGAACGCGGCCATGCCTTCGCGGATGTCGTCACTGGCGCGGATGGCGTCGGTGGCGGTCACCGTCGCCTCCCACCCGAGCTCGTCGCGCTCGGCCACCGTGCGCTCCAGCGCACGCAGGCTGGCCCGGGCGCCGACGGGTCCCGACCGCGCAGATGCGCGCCGCCAGCGCGAGCGCGCCGGCCACCGCCTCACCGGGCTCGCTGACCACGTTCACCAGCCCGAGCGCGTACGCCCGCTCGGGGGAGAGGCGATCGCCGGTGAGCAGCATCTCCTTGGCGACGTTGAGGGGCAGCGCGCGCGGGGTGCGGAACAGCCCGCCGCACGTGGGCACCAGCCCCCGCTTCACCTCGGGCAGCCCGAACGACGCCGTGCGGGCGGCCACCACCAGGTCGCACGCGAGCACGATCTCGAACCCACCGCCGAGCGCCGGTCCCTCGACCGCCGCGATCAGCGGCTTCTCACGGTCGCGGCGGATGACGCCGTACTCGCCCCCACGCTCGGTGCGGGCGCTGCCGTCGCGCGAGCTGGCGAGGTCGCTGCCGGCGGAGAACACCGTCGGCGTCCCGGTGACGATCCCCACCCACAGGTCGGGGTCGTCGTCGAGCCGGTCGAGCGCGGCGCCGATGCCGTCGGCGATCGCCTGGTCGATCGCGTTGCGCTTCTCCTCGCGCTCGATCCGCACCACCAGCACGCGCTCGTGCACCTCTTCGATGACAGCCACGCCGTGCAGCCTCGCGCACCGAGTCGGAGCGAGCGGAGGCGAGCGACGGGGGCGAGGAGGATCTAAGGCTCGAGCAGCACCTTGATCGCGCCGGCGGCGCGGTCACCGGCGACCCGGAACGCCTCGGGCGCGTCGTCGAGGCCGAACCGGTGGTGCACCAACGCGTCGACCACCTCGGGACGCGCGGCGAGCAGCGCGGCCGCGGCCTCGAACTCGGATGCGCCGCCGTGATCGTGGCCGACGTGGCCGTACATCGCGGACGGCACGATCCGCACCTCCTTGGTCAGGAGGCCGGCGTCGATGGTGACCGGTTCCCAGTAGGTCGCGACCACGACGACCGTCCCACCCGGCCGCACCCGCGCCACCGCGTCGTCGAGCGACGACTGCGTCCCCGCGGCGTCGACGACCGCGCCGTACTCGTCGCCGAGCCGGGCGCCTGCGCCGAGGAGCTCCCCGCCCGCGCGTTGGTGGGGATGGCGGGCCACGAGGTCGACGTCGACGCCCCCGTGCCGCAGGGCCGCGACCGTGGCGAGCCCGATCGACCCGCCGCCGATGACCAGCACCCGATCGCCGGGGTCGACCGCGACACGCCCCGCGGCGTGGGTCCCGACCGCCAGCGGTTCGACCAGCGCGCCGATCGCGGGGTCGACGCCCGCAGGCCAGCGGTACGAGGCAGCGACGGTCGACGACCACCTCGTCGGCCAGGCCGCCGTCGACCGACACGCCGTGCAGGCGGCTCGCTCCGACGCGGCAGAGCTGGGTCTCGCCCGCGAGGCAGCGGTCGCACTCACCGCACCACGCGTTGGGTTGCACCGCGACCGCAGTGCCGTCGTCGAGCACGCCCGCGAACTCGTGCCCGAGCGTGACCGGCAGGTTCCACGCCGCCAGGTGCAGGTCGGACGCGCAGATGCCGCACGACCGCACGCGCACCCGCACCGGATCGGTGGCGTGGTCGGGCGCGTGCGCCTCCACCTCGACCACCGCGACCCCTCCGTCGCCCGACGCCCGCACCGCTCGCACGGGCCGAGTCTTGCAGCCGGTCGTCGACCCTGTCGTGTGGCCCTCGCGGCCGAGAGATCGCCGGCCCGACGCCACTACGGTGTCACGGCAGCAAAGACTCGGCAGCAACAGACTCGGCGTGGAGCGACGATGGCGGATCTCGGTTTCGACGGCAAGGTGGCGATCGTCACCGGTGCGGGCGGCGGCCTCGGGCGGGAGCACTCGCTGCTCCTCGCCAGCCGGGGCGCGCTCGTGGTCGTCAACGACGTGGGCGGCGCGGTCGACGGCAGCGGCAGCGACGCGGGACCGGGACAGCACGTCGTCGACGAGATCAAGGCCGCGGGCGGCGAAGCGGTCCTCGACACGAACTCGGTCGCGACGCCCGAGGGTGGCGCCGCGATCGTGCAGACCGCGCTCGACAGCTTCGGGCGCATCGACATCGTCGTGAACAACGCGGGCATCCTGCGCGACAAGAGCTTCCACAACATGGGACCCGACCTCGTCGACCCGGTGCTCGACGTCCACCTGCGCGGCGCGTTCTACGTGACGCAGCCGGCGTGGGTGCACATGCGCGAGCAGGCGTACGGCCGCATCGTGGTCACCGCGTCGTCGGCCGGCCTGTTCGGCAACTTCGGCCAGGCCAACTACGGCGCCGCGAAGATGGGGCTCGTGGGCCTGGCGCACGTGCTCGCCCAGGAGGGTGAGCGCTACAACATCAAGGTGAACGCGATCGCGCCGACCGCGGGCACGCGCATGACGCGCGAGATCTTCGGAGACGAGCTCGCCGACAAGCTCGCGCCCGGACTGGTCTCCCCGCTGGTGGCGTGGCTGGTCCACGAGGACTGTCCGGTGTCGGGCCACATCTACTCGGTCGGTGGCGGCCGCGTCGCCCGCGTGTTCGTGGGCGAGGGTCCCGGCTACCTCAGAACCGACGCGCCGCTCACCGTCGAGGACGTGCGCGACCACTTCGACGAGATCGAGCGCACCGACGACTTCATGCTGCTGCGCAACGCCACCGACGAGCTCCGCGTCGTCTCCAAGCTGCTCGCCTGACACAGTGAGGGAGGGACCATGACCGCCGTCACGACCGCCCCGACCGACGACCTCACCGCCGAGGTCACCGCCTGGTTGGAGGCCAACTGGGACCCCGACCTCACCGTCGAGGAGTGGTGGGACCGCCTCGGTCGCTCGGGCTGGGCCGTCCCCACGTGGCCGGGGGAGTGGTTCGGCAAAGGGCTGTCGCGCGCCGAGGGCGTGCGCGTGATGCAGACGATCGCCGCGTTCCCCGCGCTCGGTGCGCCCGGCGGTCTGGGGACGCTGCTCGCGGGCCCCACGATCACGGTGCACGGCACCGAGGAGCAGAAGGAGCGCTACCTCCTCGACATCGTCACCGGCAAGCAGGCGTGGTGCCAGCTCTTCAGCGAGCCCGGCGCGGGTTCCGACCTCGCCGGCCTCAACACCCGTGCCGAGCTCGACGGCGACGAGTGGGTCGTCAACGGGCAGAAGGTGTGGACGTCGGGTGGCCACTGGTCCGACCTCGGCATGCTGCTGGCGCGCACCGACCCCGAGGTGCCCAAGCACCAGGGCATCACCTACTTCGCCGTCGACATGCACCAGCCCGGCGTCGACATCCGACCCCTGCGCGAGCTCACCGGACGGGCGATGTTCAACGAGGTGTTCCTCACCGACGTGCGCGTACCCGCCGACGCCGCGATCGGGGGCGTGAACAACGGTTGGGCGGTCGCGAACACCACCCTCATGTTCGAGCGCAGCGGCCTCGGCGCCGGGGGCGGCGGGGGCAGCGTGGCCGCGCTGCCCGGGACCATCGGCGGCGACCTCGCGCGTCGCGCCGGCGACTTCAGCCGGGCCCGCGACCTCACCGACTCGGGTGGTGGTGGCGGCTCGATGTCGGTGCAGAACCTCTCGCGACTCGCCCGGGCCAACGGCACCATCGACGATCCCGACATCCGCCAGTCGCTCGCCGTGCTCCACTCGCTGAACGAGATCGCCCGCTACACCAACCTCCGGCAGCGCGCGCTGGCGAAGGCGGGCGGGGAGATCCCCGGCCTCGGCAACATCGCCAAGCTGACGATGAGCCGGATCCTGCGCCTCACCCGTGACCTCGGCGGCCGGGTCCTGGGGCCGTATGCGACCCTCCACGGCTACTCCGCCGACGACGTCGAGGCGCTCGTGGCCGCGACCGATGGCTCGGTGCAGCCCGGGGTCACCGAGTCGATGCTGTTCGCGCAGGCGCCCCAGATCTACGGGGGCACCGACGAGATCCAGCACAACATCCTCGGCGAGCGGGTGCTCGGGTTGCCCAAGGAGCCCGACACCAACAAGGGCAAGGCGTTCCGGGAGATCCCGAAGAACGGCTGACGCCGGAACGGTGACGACCTCAAGGAGGGCGCCGGGGCTGCCGATTCTCAGTGCGTGGGACGGTTCGGCACGCGTGGGTGGGTGATCGGCGCGCTCGTCGCCGTCGCGGTCGTCGTGGTGTCGGCCTCGATGCTCGTCTTCCAGGGCCGTGACGACGGCGCTCCCCGGGCCACGACCGCGACGACCTCGGCACGGCGGGCCGTCGCGCCCTCCACCACGTCGACGAGCACCACCACGTCGACGACCACGAGCACGACGACCACGACCCCGCCGCCACCACCTCCGCCGACGGAAGCGCCCGCGCCGGTCGAGGTCATCCCGCCCCCGCCCGCACCGGCTCCCACGTGTGACGGTGGCGGCAGCGGCGTCATCGACGCCATGAACGGGGATCGGAGCTCCGGCGGCCTCGGTCAGCTCTGCGCGAGCGCCCAGCTCAACGGCTACGCGCAGTCGTGGGCGAACTGGATGGCCCAGAACCAGTCGCTCACCCACCAGGACCTGAACGCGGTGCTCGGCGGTACGACCTTCAACGCCGTCGCCGAGAACATCCTCAGCGGGCCCGGCGGCATGTCGCCGGCGGAGATGGAAGCAGCGTGGATGGCCTCGCCGGGGCACCGCGAGAACATCATGAACGGCGTCTACACCGCGGCCGGTGTCGGCATCGCGTACAGCAGCGACGGCCGGGTCTGGGCTGCGGTCGAGTTCGGTGGCTGAGCACCGACCCTGACCGGGTTCCGTCGTCACCGGATGCCCCGGTGAGGGTCTTCGGGTAAGTTCTCGCGCCGTGGCGCTCCTCAACGTCGACCAGGTCTCGGTGCGTTTCGGCGGTCTCCAGGCTCTCGCCGCCGTCACCATCGACGTGCCCGAGAACGAGGTGACCGGTCTCATCGGTCCCAACGGGGCGGGGAAGACCACCCTCTTCAACGTCATCACCGGTCTGCAGCCACCCACCGGTGGCACCGTCGTGCTCGACGGTAAGGACATCACCAACGTCAAGCCGCACCAGCGCGCCGCGGCTCGGCATCGGCCGCACGTTCCAACGGCTCGAGACCTTCGGCACGCTCAGCGTGCGCGACAACGTCCTGGTCGCGGCGGAGATGCGCAAGGGCTGGTCACGCGAGAAGTTCAAGCCCGGTGTGCTCGACCGACGAGCTCATCGAACGCATCGGTCTCACGTCGGTCGCCGGCGAACGTGTCGACCGGCTGCCCACCGGTACGCAGCGCCTCGTCGAGATGGCGCGCGCGCTCGCGACCAAGCCACGCGTCGTGTTGCTCGACGAGCCGTCGTCGGGTCTCAACGAGGCGGAGACCGCCGACTTCTCCGAACTGTTGATCGAGCTCGCGGGATCGGGTCTCGCGATCCTGCTCGTCGAGCACGACATGGGTCTCGTCATGAGCTCGTGCCACCACATCCACGTGCTCGACTTCGGCCAGATCATCGCCTACGGCACGCCCTCCGAGGTGCAGGCCGACCCGCTCGTGCGCGCGGCCTACCTGGGCGAGGGCGACGAGGCCGACGAGGTCCCCGAGGAGCAGCAGGCGCTGCTCGCCGAGGTGTCGGCCCTCCAGGAAGAGGTACGGGCGGAGGCCGGGCCCACCAACGGTGCGACGCCGTCGATCTCGGTGTCCGAGACCTCGCCCACGGACACCAGCACGGCAACGCCCACCGAAGGCGCCGCACTCGAGCTCATCAACGTGCGGGCCGCGTACGGCTCCATCGACGTGCTGCACGACGTGAGCATCACCATCCCCCGCGGCACCGTGTACGCGCTGCTCGGTCCGAACGGCGCGGGCAAGTCGACGACGCTGAAGGTGGCGAGCGGCCAGCTCAACCCGACGGGCGGCGAGGTCTACTACCTCGGCGAGAAGATCAACGGTCGCTCGTCCGACAAGGTCGCGCGGGCGGGCCTCTGCACGATCCCCGAGGGTCGCGGCATCTTCCCGAACCTCAGCGTGCTCGAGAACCTGCGCACGATGACGTACACGGGGACCTCGCTCGCACGGATCGAGGAGCAGGCGTACACGCGTTTCCCGCGTCTCAAGGAGCGTCGCAAGCAGATGGCGGGCACGCTCTCCGGTGGGGAGCAGCAGATGCTCGCCATCGCGCGGGCGATCGGTACGGAACCGAAGGTGTTGCTCCTCGACGAGCTGTCGATGGGACTCGCACCCCTGGTGGTGTCGGAGCTCTACGACGTCGTGAAGCGCATCGCAGCCGACGACGTCTCGATCCTGGTCGTGGAGCAGTTCGCCCACGAGGTGCTCGACGTCGCCGACGTCGCCGCCATCATCCTGCACGGAAAGCTGCAGTTCGAGGGCTCGCCGGCCGAGGTCAACGACGCGCTGCAGGACGCCTACCTCGGCGGCACCATCAACACCTGAGCTGACTCGCTCTTCCGGCCCGCGCGCCGCGGCCCGACCGACCGGCCTATGCTGCGCGCTTCGTTCTGACGATCCGTCAGATCCGGGGGGAAACAGGAGCGTTGAGGATGAAGCGTCTTGTGGGGGCGGCGCTGTGCGCCGCGATCGTCGTGTCCATCGCGACGGTGAGCACGACTGCCGGTGCGCAGTCGGGCGACGAGAAACCGACGGCGACCGACGTGGGGATCACGGCTGACGAGATCCACATCGCGGTGCTCGCCGACGTCGACAACCCGATCGTCCCGAACCTGTTCAAGGGCGCGAAGGACGCGGTCGAGGGCATCGGCGAAGTACCTGAACAGCAAGGCCGGCGGCGGCGGTCTCGCCGGGCGCAAGGTCGTGGTCGACTTCTACGACTCGAAGCTGAACGCCAACGCCACCACGAACGCCGAGATCCAGGCCTGCGAGAACGACGTCGCCATGGTCGGCACCGCATCGGTCTCGCTGGCGTCGGTCGACAACATGCGCAACTGCAAGGACTCCACCGGTGCGACGACGGGTCTGCCCGACATCCCGTTCGTGACGACTGCGCTCGTGCACCAGTGCTCGGACCAGTCCTTCCCGATCGCTCCGCCGCAGGTGGAGTGCTCGACCAAGGACGCCCACCCGCAGACGTTCCACGCGAACGTGTCTCGTGGACGCTTCTACAACGAGAAGTACGGCAAGGACAAGCTTCACGGCGTGTACGTGTTCGGCAACGACTCCAAGTCGGCGCGCGACTCGTCGTTCGTGAGCCTCGGCGCGCTGCGTGACATCGGCATCAAGTCCGACGAGGACTTCGACGTCTCCGGCTTCGCCAACCAGTCGGCGTACACGCCGGTGATCCAGGCCATGAAGACCAACGGCTCCAACTACGGCCAGGCCATCACCGCCAGCGCGATGGTGCTCATGCGCAAGGAAGCGACGCTCCAGGGCCTCACGGGCGTGAAGGTGTGGGACTGCGGCGTGGGTTGCTACGACGAAGAGGCCTTCATCAAGGCCGGTGGCGCCGACGTCGAGGGCCAGTACGTCGACACGCTGTTCCTGCCCTTCTACAGCAAGGCCGACCAGAAGGCGAACAAGATGCTCGCCAACTACGTCAAGTACACGGGCCAGGACAACATCGCCGGCTTCGGCGCGTATTCGTGGGCGGCGGGCATCGCCTTCCGCGACGCGGTGAACGCGCAGGTGAAGGCGGGCGGCGTGAACAGCGTGACTCGCAAGACGATCTTCGAGCAGCTGAACAAGATCAACAAGTTCGACGCCGAGGGCATGCTCGCGCCGATCGACCTCGCCGGTCGTCAGATCTCGAACTGCAGCGTCACGCTGCAGGTCAAGAACGGTGAGTACGTCCGGGTGAGCCCGACCAAGGCAGGCACGTTCAAGTGCTGGCCGAACGGAATCGTCGAGCGCAAGTTGGACATCTTCACCGCGAGCTGACCCGCGACGGTCACGCTCGAGACGCACGACGCGGTGCCCTCGCCCTTCGGGGCGAGGGCACCGTCGCGTCGTGAGACCGTCAGATCTCGGTCACGCGTGCGTCTCGTCGCCCGGTGCCTTGTCGCGCCTGGTGCGCCGTTCTATGCTGCGGCCCGAAAACCTGACGACCCGTCAGATTGACGGCGGGTCGACTGCAACTTTCCAACTTCGAGGGGGGAACTTCAGATGAGACGATCTCGCTGGATGGCGTTCGCTGCCATCCTGGTGGTCTGCGTCGGGATGCTGGGCGCCACCGCAATGACTGCCGGTGCGCAGTCGAGCGATGAGAAGCCGAGCGCCACCGACGTGGGGATCACGGCTGACGAGATCCACGTCGCGGTGATCGCCGACGTCGACAACCCGATCGTGCCCAACCTGTTCAAGGGCTCGAAGGACGCGGTCGAGGGCGCGGCGAAGTTCCTCAACAGCAAGGCCGGCGGCGGCGGTCTCGCCGGGCGCAAGGTCGTGGTCGACTTCTACGACTCGAAGCTCAATGCCAACGCCACCACCAACGCCGAGATCGAGGCGTGCGAGAACGACGTCGCCGCGGTCGGCACGTCGGCGGTGTCGCTGGCGTCGGTCGACGAGATGCGCAACTGCAAGGACTCCACCGGCGCGACCACCGGGCTGCCCGACATCCCGTTCGTCTCGACCAACCTCTCGCAGCAGTGCTCCGACCAGTCCTTCCCGATGGCGCCGCCGCAGGTGATCTGCGACACGTCTTCGGAGCACCCGCAGACGTTCCAGCCCAACGTGGGCCGGGGCTACTACTACAAGGACAAGTTCGGCAACGACCTGCACGGCATCTACATCTTCGGGAGCGACTCGAAGAGCGCACGTGACTCGTCGTACGCGAGCGGCATCGGTCAGCTGCGTGCGGTCTGCTGCAAGTCCGACCAGGACTTCGACATCTCGGGCTTCGCTCCGCAGTCGGCCTACACGCCGGTCGTGCAGGAGATGAAGAACGCCGGTTCGAACTACGGGCAGGCCACCCAGGGCCCGCAGCAGATCCTCCTGCGCAAGGAAGCCACCCTGCAGGGGCTCACCGACGTGAAGGTGTGGGACTGCACCACGGGTTGCTACAGCAAGGCGTTCCTGAAGGACGGCGGCTCCGACGTCGACGAGCAGTTCGTCGACACGCTGTACCTGCCGTTCCTGAGCGCGGCCGAGCAGAAGGCCAACCCGATGCTCAAGAACTTCGTGAAGTACACCGGCGCGGACAAGGCGGACGGCTTCGGTGTGTACGCGTGGTCGGCCATGATCGCCTTCCGCGACGCCGTGAACGCCCAGGTGAAGGCGGGCGGCGTCAACAGCATCACCCGCAAGACCCTCTTCGAACAGCTGAACAAGATCCACGACTTCAACGCGGAGGGGATGTTCGGGACGATCGACCTCGCCGGGCGCAAGACCTCGCCGTGCCACGTGCTCATGCAGGTGAAGAACGGTGACTTCAAGCGGGTGTTCCCCGCCAAGGCCGGCACGTTCGACTGTGCGAAGAAGAACGTGGTCGAGGTCAAGCTCGACGTCTACTGACCTGTCGATGGCATGATGCGGACGTCCGGCGCCTTCCAAGGGGGGTGGCGCCGGGCGCCCGCACCGATCGGGCATGAACGATTGGGAGTGACATGACGGCGACTGTCCAACGCACTCGCAGCATCTCGTCGGAGACGCGACGCACCCTCATCGCCGGGCTCGTCGTCGTCGCCTTCACGGTGTTCGTCTGCGTCGAGTCGTGGGCAGGCAGCCCGATCACGTTCAACTCGATCCTCTTCTGGTTGATCGTCGGCATCACGTACGGATCCGTCTACGCGGTCGCCGCCACCGGACTGGTCGTCACGTACACGACCTCCGGCATCTTCAACTTCGCGCAGGGCGCGATCGGGATGTTCCTCGCGTACATCTTCTGGCAGCTGCAGGTGGACTGGGGGATCCAGACCTTCGTCGCGCTGTTGCTCACCGTGTTCGTCGCCGCGCCGATCATGGGCGCACTCATCGAGCGCGTGCTCATGCGCGCCATCGCCGACGCGCCGCTGGTCGCACAGATCGTCACCACCATCGGTCTCATGCTGGCGCTCATGGGTCTCGCGGGCCTGATCTGGGACCCCCAGGAGACGCGCCACATCAACCGGTTCTTCGGCACCAGCGGCTTCAACATCGGCGACACCCTCATGCCGTGGTCGCGCTTCATCACCATCGTCGTCGGACTCGGACTCGCGCTCGGCCTGAAGATCCTCCTGTCGCGCACGCGCCTCGGGGTCGCGATGCGCGCGGTCGTCGACAACCGCGAGCTCGCTGGTCTGAATGGCATCAAGCCCGGCCGGGTGTCGATGTTCTCGTGGGCGCTCGGATCGTCGATGGCCGCGGTGGCCGGCATCTTCCTCGCCGAGGAGCTCGCCACCCTCGACGTGCAGACGCTCACGCTGCTGATCCTGTCGGCGTTCGCGGCGGCGATCATCGGCCGGCTGAAGAGCCTGCCGCTCACGTTCATGGGGGGTCTGCTGATCGGTCTCGTGTTCGAGTTCCAGCAGAACTTCCTGAGCTGGACCGGCCGGTGGACGACGGCACCTCTCGCCATCCCGCAGATCATGCTGTTCCTCGCCTTGCTGTTCCTGCCCCAGGCGCGCATCGAGGGCAAGAAGCTGGTCCGTCAGGTCGCGCCGCGCATCCCGAAGATCCGCACCGCCGCATTGGGCATGGCCATCCTCTTCGTGATCGTGGCCGTCCTCGGGCTCGTGTTCGAGCGCACCGACATCCGCACGCTCACCCTCGCGTTGTTGACCATGCTCATCATGGTGTCGCTCGTCCCGCTCACCGGTTGGTCGAAGCAGATCTCGCTGGCGCAGATCACGTTCGTGGGCGCCGGCGCGTTCGCGTTCCTGCAGTGGGCGCCCAGTCTCGGGACCATCGGTGGCCTGGTGATCGCCTCGCTGTTCGCGATCCCGTTCGGGGTGGCGATGGCCCTCCCGGCGCTGCGATTGCAAGGCCTCTACCTCGCGCTCGCGACCATGGCCTTCGCGCAGATGGCGGCGATCCTGTTCTTCCCGCAACCCGAGATCCTCGGGTTCGACGGCAAGCCGATCCGCTCGCTCAGCATCCTCGGCTTCGACTTCAGCAAGCCGTTCACGTTCCTCGGCATCGACTTCGACCAGGACGTCGGCACGATGCTCTTCATCGCGGCCGCGCTGGGCGTGGTCGGTGTGCTCGTCGTCTGGCTGCACAAGAGCGCGTTCGGCCGGCGGCTCACGGCGCTGGGTGACAGCCCGGCCGCGTGCGCGACCCTCGGCGTGAACCCGATCGTCACCAAGCTCGGGGTGTTCGTGATCTCGGCCGCCATCGCCGGTTTCGCCGGTGCGCTGCTCGGCGTGTTCCAGGGCACGGCGACGGTGCAGGACTTCGAGATGCTCCAGGGCCTGGCATACCTGCTGCTGCTCGTGGTCGGTGGCGTCGCGGTGGTCAGCGGTGCGGTGCTGGGTGGCACGGTGTTCACGCTGTTCGCGTGGATCCCGACGATCCTGCCGAACTGGGCGTGGCTCACCACCTTCGGTACGTGGCAGCAGCGCCTCGGCCCCGGCCTCGCCGGCATCGGCATCGGGCGTCAGCCGTCCGGCATCATCCCGACGGTGGGGGAGGACCTGCGCTCCCAGAACGCGCGCAAGCGCGCCGAGCGCGAGAAGCTCGCGGCCGGCGGTCCGCCGTCCGATGGCTTGTCGCCCCCGACGTCGTCGCCGACCGCCACCGTCCCCGAGGCGTCGGTCCCGTCGCCCGGCGCCTGACCCGTCTGGTGGGGGTTAGGCGAGCTCGGCCTTGATCTCGTCGGTGTGCTCACCCAGACCGGGGCTGGGCCGTACCGTCACCCGCTCGTCGAACCTGACCGCGGGACTCGGGTGCAGGATCTCACCCACCTCGGGGTGGACGTCGCGCACGAGGTAGCCCGGCGAGATCTGTTCGATGAGCGCGGGCAGGTCGTCGATGTCGGCGACCGCCGCGTGGGGGACGCCCTGCTCGGTGAGGCGCGCCGTCACCTCGGCGGTGCTGAGCGCAGCGAGTTGCGCGCCGATCTCCTTCATCAACGGTCCGCCGTTGCGACCGCGCTGTTGGGGCGAGTCGTAGTCGGCGTGGCCGACGAGGTCGTCGCGACCGGTGGCGCGCAGCAGCCCGTTCCACTGCGGCGTGGTGACGGTGATCATCGCCACGTAGCCGTCCGCGGTCGGGGTGAGGCGGAACGTGCGTGACTGTGGAGGGAGTCGGTCGAACTCGCCCTGCAGGCTCACGTTGGTGGTGACGTCGGGCCAGAGGAACGAGAGCCCGGCGTGGAGCATCGGCACCTCGATCACCTGGCCGCGCCCGGTGCGGTCGCGCTCGAACAGCGCCGCGGTGATCGCCTGCGCGGCGGTGAGACCGGTGACCTTGTCGACCACCGCCTGCTGGACCAGGACGGGCACGCCGGTGCGGAGGTCCGCCTGGTTGGCGCCGAACCCGGTCATCGCCTGGATCACGTGGTCGTACGCCGGTGCGTCGGCGAGCTCGGAGTCGGACGGGAAGCCGCGGAGCGCGGCGTAGATCAGCCGCGGGTGTTCGGCCACGAGATCCTCGGCGACGAAGCCGAACGCGCGGCATGACCGTGGGCCGGAAGTTCTCGACCAGCACGTCGGCGGTGGCGACCAGCTTGCGGAGGACGGCGAGATCGTCGGCGTCGTTGAAGTCGAGGGCGATCGAGCGCTTCCCCCAGTTCGCGTTCACGAAGTAGGCGGAGGTGCCACCGCGGCTCGAGCCGACGTGGCGCAGGATGTCGCCGACCGGGGGCCGCTCCACCTTGATCACGTCGGCCCCCTGCTGGGCGAGGACCATCGTGGCGAATGGCCCCGACAGGTTCATGGTGAGGTCGACGATCCGCACGCCTGCCAGCGGACCGGAAGCTGCTTCGGTCATCGCCGCACCCTATTCCGCACGTACTCTGCGCGGTCGACCGGAGACGGCGACGAAGACGAGAGGAACGCCGTGACCACCATCGACGAGGACGCCGCGCTCGACCGGATGCTCGACACGCTCGAGCGCTGGCTCTCGAGCGAGGTCGTGCCCAACGTGCTCGATCTCGAGCACGCCGACGAGTACCCGCGCGAGATGGTCGAGCAGATGCGCGAGTTCGGTCTGTTCGCGGCCACCATCCCCGAGGAGTACGGCGGTCTCGGACTCGGCGCCAGCGCGTACGTGCGCATCGTCGAGGCCGTCGCGCGCGCGTGGATGTCGCTCACCGGCGTCGTGAACACCCACCTCATGGTCGCGGAGCTCGTGCGGCGCTACGGCACGCAGGAGCAGCGCGAGCACTTCCTCCCGCAACTTGCGGCTGCCGAGCTGCGCGGTGGGCTCGCGCTGACCGAGCCCGACTGCGGCACCGACCTGCAGGCGGTGCGCACCACCGCGACGCGCGCCGACGGTGTCTACGTGCTGCGCGGGACGAAGATGTGGATCACGAACGCGCACGAGGGCAACTGCCTCGCGGTCCTCACCAAGACCGACGTCGGCGCCGAGCCGCGCCATCGCGGGATGTCGTTGTTCATCGTGCCGAAGACGCTCGGCTACACGGTGACCCGCAAGCTCGGGAAGCTCGGCTACAAGGGCATCGACACCTGCGAGGTGGTGTTCGACGACGTCGTCGTCCCCGAGGACCACCTGCTCGGCGGGGTGGAGGGGCGCGGCTTCCACCAGGCCGTGGGCGCGCTCGAGCTGGGGCGCATCAACATCGCCGCGCGCGGGGTGGGCGTCGCCGACGCCGCGCTGCGGGCGTCGCTCGCGTACGCGCAACAGCGCCACACGATGGGCAAGCCGATCGTGGAGCACCAGGCGATCGCGTCGAAGCTGGCCGACATGGCCTGCCGGGTCGAGTCGGCCCGCCTCCTCACCCACAAGGCGGCCGGCGCGTTCGACCGCGGCGAGCGGTGCGACATGGAGGCGGGGATGGCCAAGCTGGTGGCGTCCGAGGCTGCGCTGGAGAACGCCACCGAGGCCATGCGGATCCACGGCGCGTACGGCTACTCCACCGAGGACCACGTGGAGCGCTACTACCGCGACGCCCCGCTCCTGTGCATCGGCGAGGGCACCAACGAGATCCAGCGGATCACCATCGCCCGCCAGCTCGTCTCCCGGAGCACCCCGCCCGCCTGAGCCGCTGCGGGCAGTGGTGCCCCTCCATCTCCTAGGGTTTGCGCATGGTGGCGACATGACGGCTTCGGTGCGCCGGCGCACTCCGTTCCGTCGCGCAGCCCTGGCGCTCGGCGCCCTCGCCCTGCTCGCTCTCCTCGCGGTCGCGGCCCTGCTGCTCGGCGGTGCCTTCGGCGACCGGGCCGAGCCGGCTGCCTCCGAGGTCCACCACACCGCGATGACGGCGGCGAGCGGACACGACCACGCCGCGTCCGCCGTCCACGGGTTGCGCCAGCAGCCGTCGACCCGCGCCCGCAGCGAAGTCTTCGCGGTGCTCGCCACGGCCGTGGCCCTCGCGGCATGGGCGTTCCAGCGCCTCCGCTTGGCGCGTGCCGGACACGCCCGCGCACTCCGCATCGTCGGGCTGCCACCCGGCCGCGCTCCTCCAGCACTCCGCATCGTGTGAACCGGCGGCTCGTGCCGCCGCTCCCCTTGATGGTCGACGCGCCTTCCGGCGCGCTACCGAGGAGTTCGCATGCGATCCCCGAGTGCTTCCGCAGTCGCCCTCGTCGAACCGATGACGACGGTTCCTGCGGTCACCATGGATGCAGCCATCTGCGTCCGTCCGTTCCGATTCGATCCCGAGTTGACCGTGGAGGTCCCCGTCGTCCGGTGGCCCGACGCGGCCGCGGCGCGTGAGCGTCACGCCCGGGCCGGCACGCCGTGCCTGCTCGTGGTGGGCGCCACCGATCGCGCGCCCACCCGTTGGGCGGAGCTGGAGGACTGGGTGCGCGAGACGGCGCCACGCGCCGAATTCGTCACCCGCGCGGTGACGGTCGCCCGTCGGGCCGACCTGTTGCAGCGTCCCCGGCTCGACCACACACGCGTGGTCCGCTTCCGCGACCGCACCGTGGTGGTCCCCGAGACCCAGGCCCGCCTCGTCGGCCTGCTCGTGGAACGATTCGGCGAGACCGTCGCCGACGCCGAGATCCGTGCCCTGTGCGACGGACGCGGCGTCAGCACCCACAACGAGGCGGTGAAGACCGCACTGCGCCGGCTGAAGGACACGCTGGCGCCGCTCGGACTGCACCTCGCGCGGGTGCGGGCGGCGGGGTACCTGCTCGACCGCGCCGACTGAGGCGCGGCCCGACACCCTGAGGCTCCGCGATTCTCCTCCGGGCCGGCACAATGAACAAGTGCTACCTTGTTCATTATCACGTCGACCCGGAGGAGGAGCCATGACCGCACCGACCCACCCGACCCACCCCGCCCGCCTCAGCCACCCCGCCCAGCCCGCCGAGCCCGTCCGCCCCGTCGGGAGTGCGGTGGCGATCGTCACCGGCGCCTCCCAGGGTCTCGGTCTCGCGCTCGCCGACGCGCTCGCCGACCGGGGCTGGGCCCTCGTCGTCGACGCCCGGCGAACCGATCGGCTCGACGCCGCGGTCGCCCGCCTCGCGCCCCGCACCAGCGTCGTCGGCGTCGCCGGCGACGTCACCGACCCGGCGCACCGCGCCGAACTGGCCCGCGCCGCCGCCTCGCTGGGCACCGTCGGCCTGCTCGTCAACAACGCGAGCACCCTGGGCGCGAGCCCGCTCCCCGAGCTCGACGCCATCGCCCCCGAGACGTTGCTGCGCATCTTCGACGTGAACGTCGTGGCACCGATCGCGTTGGTGCACGACCTCGGCGAGCTCCTCGACGAGCGCGCCACCGTCGTGAACATCACCTCCGATGCCGCGGTCGAGCCCTACCTCGGGTGGGGTGGCTACGGCGCGTCGAAGGCGGCGCTCGAGCATGCGAGCCGGGTGCTGGCGGTCGAACGCCCCGACCTCCGCGTCCTGGTGGTGGATCCGGGCGACATGCGCACCGAGATGCACCAGGACGCATTCCCCGGCGAGGACATCTCCGATCGCCCCGAGCCCGAGGCGCGTGTCCCGCGCTGCTCGCGCTGGTCGAGGGCGACGAGCCGAGCGGCCGCTACGAGGCGAGCGCCTTGGTGGCGGCGGGATCGAGGGAGTCATGATCGAGACCACCGACACCGCCGCGCGTCCTCTCGGCTTCGTGCTCGACCCCGGTCACGAAGCCCACCAGCCGCCCGAGGTCGTCGCCGGTCGACGCGACCGGGTCCGGCTGCTCGTCAGCGCCGGTGACGCCCCGCCGGTACCAGCGCGCTTCGAGGCGCTGGGTGAATTCCTCTCGGCCGGCGACCTCCTCGTCGTCAACACCTCGGCCACCGTGCCCGCCGCGGTCGATGCCCGGATGCCCGATGGCGATCCCGTCGTCGTGCACTTCTCCGGCGAGCTCCCGGGCGGGCTGCTCCTGGTCGAGGTCCGCCAGCCCGCGCACGGCACCACCGCACCGCGCGTCGTCGAGCGACCCGTCGAGCTCGATCTCCTCGGGCTCGGTCGGGCGCAGCTCCACGCGCGCTTCGCGGACTCACGGCGTCTGTGGCTCGCGACCGCCACGTTCGACGGTGGCGCGGGCCTGCTCGACTTCCTCGACGCGCACGGCCGCCCGATCCGCTACCGGCACGTCCCGCGTGAATGGCCGATCGAGGCCTACCAGACGGTGTTCGCGCGTGAACCGGGCAGCGTCGAGATGCCCAGCGCGGCGCGTCCGTTCTCGACCGAGCTCGTCACCGACCTGGTCGGGCGGGGGATCGGCATCGCACCGCTCGTCCTGCACACCGGCGTGTCATCGCTCGAGGGTGAGGAACGGCCCTACCCCGAGTGGTACCGGGTCCCGCGCGCCACCGCGACCGCGATCGACACGACGCGACAGAATGGCGGGCGAGTGATCGCCATCGGCACCACCGTCGTCCGCGCACTGGCCACCGTCACCGACGACCGCGGCGTCGTGCACCCTGGCGAAGGCTGGACCGACCTGATGGTCACCGCCGATACGCCGGTGCGCTCGCTCGACGGGCTGCTCACCGGGTGGCACGAACCGGAGTCGACGCACCTGATGATGCTCGAGTCGTTCGCGTCGCGCGACGTGCTCGCGGCGGCGTACACCGCCGCTCTCGACGCGGGGTACCTGTGGCACGAGTTCGGCGACAGCCACCTCATCCTGCGCGGCCTCCGGGCCGACGGTGCCGCGTGACCACCAGGACCGGCACCGGTGAGGTCGCGCGCCTGCCGGTCGGACGGCGCGCCGTCCTCTACGCGGTCCGTCGGCGCGGCGAGGCGACCGCTGACCAGGTGGCGGAGCAGCTCGACATCACGGTGAGCGGCGCGCGGCAACACCTCACTGCGCTCGCCCATGACGGCCTGGTCGAGTCGAGTGAGCTGCCGTCGCCGCAGGGCCGACGCGGCCGGCGCACGCTCGTGTACTCCGTGACCGGCGCCGCCGACGCGTACTTCCCGAAGGCATACGGCGAGCTGACCAACGAGCTGCTCGGGTACGTCGCCGACACCGACCGCGAGTTGCTCGACCAGTTGTTCGCCAAGCGACGCGAGGCGCGCATCGACGGCGCGCGCCGGCGCCTGGCCTCGAAGCGCACGTTGCGCACCAAGGTGGCCGAGCTCACCCGCATCCTCGACGAGGACGGCTACCTCGCGAGTTGGGAGCAGGCCGAGCCCGGCGTGTTCCGCATCGTCGAGCACAACTGCGCGATCTGGGCGGTGGCCGAACGCTACGGCCAGGCGTGCACCAGCGAGCTCGAGTTCATCCGCACGGTCCTCGACGGCGCCGACGTCGAGCGCGTCCAGCACATGGTGGCGGGCGCCCGGCGGTGCGCGTACGAGGTTCGGGCCCGCTAGCGGGCGTTGCCAGTCAACCGGTTGCGGGTAGAAACGTCGGGACCCCACTCCGGAGGTTCCCATGTCCGAGACTCCGCCGCCGCTCGGTCCCGTCCAGCTCGTCATGATCCCTTCGTCCGATCCCGACCGCTCGGTCGAGTTCTACCGGTCGCTCGGCTTCGAGGCCCGCAACGAGCAGCCATGGGGCGACGGCTTCCGTTGGGTGGAGCTCTACCCGACCACCGGCCACACCGGGCTCGCGCTCGTGCCCCCGTCGTCGTCGCAACCGTGGCCGAAGCCGACCGCCTTCATCGTGCACACCGACGACGTCGAAGCGACGCGGAAGTGGATGTCGACGAACGGCTACGAGGTCGACGACGCCGTCGCGCGTGACGGCGGTGACGTCCCGATCGACATCGGCGCCGTCCATCTGACCGATCCGTTCCCGCCCATGTTCTGGTTGCGCGATCCCGACGGCAACGGCGTGCTCGTGATCCAGCCCGGCTGAGGGCTCAGAGGTCGCTCAGCACCTCGTTCCACTCGCGGAGGTACCAGCGCCCGACCAGGCCACTGGTGACGAAGGGGAACTCGTCGACGCGTGCCCGGGGGACGAGGATGAGCTCGAGCGCGTCGGGGCCGGATTCGTAGAACGTGACGTAGAGGGCCATGCCCAGAGTCTTGCCGACGCGGGTACCGTCGTCAGATGGCCGATGACAGGGACATCATCAAGCAGATCGACGCGCTGGTCGACGAGGAGCACGCGCTGGAGCGGGCGCACGGCGACGCCAACTCGTTGAGCAAGGACGAGAAGGCGCGGTTGCGCGACCTCGAGGTGCAGCTCGACCAGCTGTGGGACCTGCTCCGGCAACGGCGGGCGCGGCGCGGCGCCGGGCTCGATCCCGACGACGCCGAGACCCGCGACCCGTCGACGGTCGAGGGCTATCGGCAATGAGCGGCGCGGTCGAGTGGCCCGCGCTGCCCTACGACGAGTGGTCCGACACGCACGACACGCTCCAGATGATCCTGCAGATCCTGGGCAAGGTGCGGGTGGCCCTGTCGCCCAAGGAACCGGAGTGGGCGCACATCACCCTCTTCGTCAGCGCCCGCGGGCTCACCACCGGACCGGTGCCGTCGAACGTCGGGCTGTTCGACGTCGAGGCCGACCTGCTCCACCACGAGGTCGTGATCCGCACCGCCGACGGCGAGGCCGAGCGGGTGCCGCTGCGCGCTCGCCCGGTGGCGGAGTTCTGGGTCGAGTTCGTCGACGCGCTCGCGAAGCTCGGCATCAGCGTCGAGCTGTCGCACCTGCCCCAGGAGGTGCCGGAGCCGGTTCCGTTCCCGGACGACACCGTGCACCGCGCCGTACGACCCCGCCGCCGCCACCCGCTTCTGGCGCGTGCTCACGGTCATCGAGCCGGTGTTCGCCGAGTACCGCGCCGCGTTCGAGGGCAAGGTCTCGCGGGTCCAGTTCTTCTGGGGCCACGCGGACCTCGCCGTCACCCGCTTCTCGGGTGAGCCGTGCACGCCACCGCCGGGCGCGGGCCTGCTCGAGCGCGAGACCTACGACTACGAGCAGATGAGCGTCGGCTGGTGGGCCGGCGACGAGTCGTTCACGCGGCCCGCGTTCTACGCGTACGGCTATCCGAAGCCCGAAGGCATCGACGACGCCGACCTCGGCGTGCCCGGCGCCGCGTGGGACACCGAGCTCGGCGAGTTCGTGCTCGACTACGACGACGTCCGCACCGCGCCCTCACCCGAGGCGCGCCTCCGCGAGTTCCTCGACGCCGCCTACGCCGCCTGCGCCACCCGCAGCCACTGGGACCCCCGCCTCAACCCCTGACCCCGAAACCCCCGAACATGCGTCAAGGTTGCGGACATATGCCGCAACGTTGACGCAGGAACGAGTTGGGGAGGAGGGATCAGCCGACGATGCCCTTGACCTTGAGGTCGACGACGGTGTCCCAGTCGAGGCCGAGCTTCTCGGTGAGGATCTCGTCGCCGTGCTCGTTGAACTCGGGGGCGCGGCTCGTCGGCGCGGGCTCGCCGTTGAACTGCACCGGCGTGCTCACCAACGTGAAGGGCGTGCCGCCTTTGGAGTGCACCTCCTGCAGGTAGCCGTTGGCGACGGTCTGCGGGTCGGTCTGCACCTCGATGGTGTCCTGCACCGGCGCCCACTGGCCCTTCATCCCCTGGAGCTGCGCCTTCCACTCCTCGAGCGTCTTGCCCTTGATCGCCTCGGCCACCAGCTCGGCGCCCACCGGCGCGTTCTCGATGAACAGCTCGTTGGTGGCGAAGCGCGGATCGTCGATGTACTGCGGGATGCCGAACCGCTCGCACGCCTCCGGCCAGTAGTGGTGGCCCTGCAGCATGCACAGCGAGAGGAACCGGTCGTCCTTGGTCTCGTAGACCTGCACGAGCGGGTTGGTGATCTGTCCGACGGTGTGCGCGGCGAGCTCGTGCCACGGCATGCCCGCGAGGAGCGACACCGCGATCCCCGCGCCCATCGCCCACATGCCCGTGTTCATGAGCGAGACGTCGACGACGTCGGCCTCGCCGGTGCGCTCACGGTGGAACAGCGCGGCGGAGATGCCGCCGGCGATCGTCATCGCGCCGATGGTGTCGCCGTACGCGGGCGCGGGCATGCCCGGCACCGTCGTCGCGTCGGGCGCCTTGGCGCTCATGCCGCTGGTGCCGCGGTACCAGTACGAGATGGCGTCGTAGCCACCGGCGTCGCGGTCGGGACCACGCGCGCCGTACCCGTGGCCCGACACGTAGATGATGTTCGGGTTGGCGGCGCGGATGTCGTCGACGTCGGTCTTCAACTTCTCCCGCACGCTCGGCATCTTGTTGGTGAGGAAGACGTCGGAGATCGCGGCGAGCTTGTAGAGGATGTCGCGGCCCTCGTCCTGGTTCAGGTCGAGGGCGATGCTGAGCTTGCCCCGGTTGGCGTGCTCGAGGATGGGTGACACGTCGCCGGCGAAGATCGCCATACCGGTGGACGCGAGCCCCCGGGCGGCATCGCCGCGGGTGATGTGCTCCACCTTGATGACCTCGGCGCCCCAGTCGCTGAGGACGGCCGACGCTGCCGGCACGAAGGTGTGGTCGGCGAGGTCGAGGATGCGGATGCCCTCCATGGGGCGGTGCGTGCTCATGCGACGGTCCCTCCGGAATTCGGACGCAGTGCAACTACGGGAAGGCAGGATACGTCACCGGGTCATCCGGTCCCCGGGCGTGATCCGGACACCGGGTATGAGTGAAGATCCTCACGTTCCGCCGCGTGCCGAGGTGGGTGTGTTCGGCGGTTCTGGCTTCTACGCGTTCCTCGACGACGCGGTCGAGATGGAGGTGGCCACCGAGTGGGGGACGCCGTCGGCGCCGGTGATGGTGGCCACGGTGGCGGGCCTGCGGGTCGCGTTCATCCCGCGCCACGGTCGGCACCACGAGACGCCAGCGCACCGCGTCGACTACCGGGCGAACGTGGCGGCCATGCGGGCGCTCGGGGTGCAGGCGCTCGTCGCGCCCTTCGCCGCGGGCTCGCTCCAGCCCGGCCTGCGACCAGGTGACTTCGTGGTGGTCGACCAGCTCGTCGACCGCACGCAGGGGCGCGTCGACACCTTCTACGACCACTTCGTCGACGGCCCGCGCCACGTCTCGCTCGCCGACCCTTATGACCTCGAGCTGCGCGAGCTCCTGTTGTCGGCGGCTCACGCCGAGGGCGTTGCGGCGCACGATGGCGGCACCGTGGTGGTGGTGAACGGCCCCCGCTTCTCGACGCGCGCCGAGTCGCGCTGGTTCAGCCGCATGGGGTGGGACCTGGTGAACATGACCCAGTACCCGGAGGCTGCGCTCGCCCGCGAAGCCGGGGCTCGCGTATGCAGGTCTCGCGCTCGTCACCGACTACGACGCGGGGCTCGAAGGGGACCCGAGTGTCGACGCGGTGAGTCAGGAGCGCGTGTTCGAGATGTTCGAGGCGAACCTGGATCGGCTCCGATCGGTGCTCACGCCGCGATCGGTCTCGTGGCCGAGCGAGACGCCACGCCGACCACGCCAGCGCCGCACCCCACAGCAGCGCCAGCAGGGTGAGCACCCCACTGCCGTAGTCGAGCGGGTGGATGGTGGCGTTGTCGGGCTTGTCGCCGTAGCCGCGCAGCGCGGGCCATCCCACGGCGACGACCAGCGCGGTGCCCAACACCGCGGTGCGGAGCGGTGTGTGCACTGCTGGAGGCGTCCAGCGCCCGATCGCCCACACGACGGCGAGCACGATCGGCACCAGCACCAGGTCGTGCAGGAGGATCCCGCCGCCGAACCACCGGGCGACGCCGAACGTCCGCGTCCACCCCGCCTGCTGCACGAGCTCGACCGCGCCGTACACCATGACCGGCGTCCCGAGCGCGAGACCGATCCAGAAGCTGCGCCCGGGGATCTCCGGCTCGCTGCTCACCGCGACACCCGGCTCGCGAACGCTCACGACACGACCAATCTCGTGACCCACTTGGTCTGCATGACCCCTGGTCGATTGGGGCCGATGAGTCGCACCGGAGCGCCGTGATCGAGATGGAGCGGTTCGCCCTCGACTTCCAACGCGAGCAACGTGTCGCGGTCGCGCGCCTGGTCGGGATCGAGATCCGACGACGCGTAGGCGAACCGCTGCTGGAGCGACTGCACCCGCACACGCGCGTCGGTCGACGCGCCGGCCATGTCCAGCAGGTCGCGCACGGGCACCCCCCGCCACGTCCGCGACGCGCTCCATCCCTCGACGCACGCGATGGGCAATGTCGCGCTCCGCTGCGGCAGCGCGCGGAGCTCAGCGACCGAGAGCTCGACGCGACGATCCACGTCACCCTCGACGATGAGGCGGAAGGAGGGATCACGCGCCGCGTCCACGACACCGGCGGCGACCGCGGAACGGTTGACCGGAAAGCCCTGTGGTCCGGTGTCGGGGCGACGGGGCGCGAGCAACGCAAGCTTCCGGAGCGGCCAGACGGTCTGGCCGACGGTCACCAGCGTGAGGGCTCCGGCGGCGCCGGCGACCAGGGTGAGGAAGGTGCGCCGGTCGGGCGACGACCCGTCTGCGTCGACGGGATCGACCCCCGGCGGCCGTCTGGTCAGTGCGCTGCGGGTGATGGTGACCTTGGCGCCGATGTGCACCACCAGGGCACCGATCGTGATCCACGCCACCCAGTAGTGCGACGTGCGGAAGTTGAACGGCCAGGGGTACCAGAGGTTGATGTTGGCGAAGCCGGTGAACAGCATGAAGATCCCGCCGCCCACCAGGGGGACGATGCTGACCTTCTCCAGCACCGACGCTGCGCTCGTGATGACCGGTCGTTGGAACAACTTCGGGTAGACGACCCAGAGCTTGGCGAGGAGCAGCGGGATCGATACGACGCCAGTGGCGACGTGGATTCCCTGCGTGACCCGGTAGAGCCCGGCCGGCCGGGCAATGGGATCGAACCACCCCGGCGGGTTCTGCTGCAGGTGCGACCAGAACCCGGTCGCGAAGCACACGGTGAACGAAACCCCGAGCGCCATGCCCAGCCACGCCGCCGTGCGCTCGTCGTGCAGTGCGCTTCGGAAGCGAAGCCGTGTCGGCACGGTCATCGTCCGACGGCGAGCACGGCGAAGCGCCGGCACTCGCTGTCCCACGCCTCGACGAGCTCGAGGCCGACGGCCGTCGCGATGGCGGTGAGGCGTTCGATCCCGACGGTGGTCCAACGGAACCAGGGGCCGACGCCGGCGGCGGTCTCCGCGCGCACCACGAGCACTGTGTGGGCGACCTCGTCGGGCTCGATCTCGACGATGATGCGGCCGTCGTCGCGGAGGAGCTCGACCACGCGCGAGAGCAGCGCGACGGGGTCACCGCCGATGCCGATGTTGCCGTCGAACAGGAGCGCGGTGCGCCAACGGCGCGGGCCGGGCAACCGATCGAACACGGAGCGTTCGAGCACGTTGACGCCGCGCGAGCGCGCCACGTCGAGGAAGGTGGTCGAGATGTCGATCCCGAGAGCGAAGACCTCGCGTTCCGCCAAGGCGACGAGGTGGCGACCGGGGCCGCACCCGATGTCGAGTGCTGGCCCCACGGCGTGATCGAGCGCGCGGTGTTCCGCCTCGCTGGCCGCACCGAACCAGCGGTGCGAGGGCAGATCGAGCACGCGGCCGTCGGTCGTGCAGAGGCGGGCAGGAGCGGCGGCGATGGTCATGCCGCGAGGCGCGTGTCCGCGAGCTGGCGCGCGAACCGTGACGAGGGGATGCAGGCTGCCACCGCGAGCGCATCCGCGAACGTGTCGACGTCGCGCAACCCCTCGAGGTCCACGACCGTCAGGGCCAACGCGTGGAGGCGCGCTCGCTGCTGTGCGCCGGTGTCGGCCGTCGACATCATGACCTTGTCGAACAGTCCCGGCCGCGGCGTGCGCACCCCGATGGTCCAGTAGCCGCCGTCATCGGTGGGTCCGAGCACGGCGTCGCAACCCGGTGCGAGCAGCGTCGACCAGGCCCGGTCGAGCGACGCCGGACTGATCTGGGGCGTGTCCATCCCCACCACCAGCACCGGCCCGTCGGCACCGACCACCACCGCATCGAGCCGGTCGCCGAGGTCGCCGTCCACCTGGGGAACGACGCTCCAGCCCGATGGCACCCACGAGCTGGCAGTGCCGTCGAGGGCGAGCACCCGACGTGTGCACCCGGCTCGGTCGACCGCATCGAGCGTGTCGGCGAGCGCGGCCGCAGCCAGCGCAGCCGCCTGTTCGGGCGTGCACGGTGGGCACAATCGCGTCTTGACCCGCCCGGGCACGGGCGCCTTCGCCAGCACGACGACCGTCGTCACCGCAGTGCCACCCGCATGTCGTGCACGGTCCGGACGACCCCACCGACGGTGCCGGTCACCTTGGAGCGGCCGACGCGTGGGCGGTACGCAACCGGTACCTCGCCGATGCGCCATCCCGCATCGGCCGCGCGCAGGACCATCTCGAGGGGCCAACCGAATCGTCGGTCGGTCACCTGCAGCGCGAGCAGCGACTCGCGCCGGGCGACCCGCATCGGTCCGAGGTCTTCGAGCACGACACCGGTTCGTCGACGCACCGAGCGCGCCAGCGCGCGGTTCGCGAGCCGGAGGTGCCACGGCCACGCGCCGGCGTGGGCCTGCCGTGCGCCGAGCACCAGGTCGGCCTGACCGGCAACGACCGGTGCCGCGACCCGATCGAGGTCGGCACCGACGAACGAGCCGTCGCAGTCCATGAACGCGACGAGATCCTCGGTGGCGGCGCTGAGGCCCGCGTAGCACGCAGACCCGAAGCCACGACGCGGCTCGACCACCACGACGGCACCGTGTCGACGCGCCACGGCGGCCGTGTCGTCGGTCGAACCGTTGTCGACCACGATCGGGGCCCAACCCTCGGGGATGTCGGCGAGCACCCCGGGTATCGCCAGTGCCTCGTCGAGTGCAGGGAGGATGACGTTGCCCATCGAGCCCTGTACGGCGCACCGCCCGGGTGCGGATGAACCGGATCGACCGGCAGCTCCGTACACGGTGTGTGGATCTCACCGTTGCCTCGGCGCGCCCGAGACGTCGACGGGCCGCGCTCGGGGGCGTCGGCGGCGGTCACGCGTGCGGGACGGTGGTGGGCGCTCGTGCTGTGGGCGGGGATCATCGTGGCCGCGCGGCTCGTGCTGGTCGATCTCGTGTACTCCGGTGCGCACCTGCGGATCCCGTTCCCGCCCCTCGACGCGTCGCTCGACTGGCGACCCGGCTGGCCGCTGGTGCTCCCTGTCGCGCTCGGTGTGCTCCTCGTCGCGGGTGCTCGACGATTCGCAGCCCTCGCGAGCTGGCGGACCCTGCTCATCGGCGCGACGTGCGTCGCCGCGGCGTGGGCCGTCGCGCTCGCGCTCCTCGACGGCGGGTCGGGTCTGGTCGGCTCGGTGAACCTGAAGAACGAGTACCTGCCCGACGTCGGACGGGTCGGCGCACCGCTGGACTTCCTCGGTCGGTTCGCCAGCCACATCTCCGAGTACCGCATCCACGTGCAGGGTCACCCGCCCGGGTACCTCCTCCTCCTGTCGTTCCTGGACCGGATCGGCCTGGCCACGGCCCCGGCCGTCGCCACGATCGAGATCGCCGTCGGCGCACTGGCAGTGCCCGCGGTGCTCGTCGCCGTGCGCGAGGTGGCGGGCGAGGAGCGCGCTCGTGCGGCGTGGGCGTTCGTGGCCGCGGCGCCGCTCGCGATCTGGGTGGCGACGAGCGCCGACGCGTTCTACGCAGGTGTCGGCGCATGGGCCGTGACCCTCGTCGTCCTCGCGACCGGGCGTACCGATCGTCGTGGCGACCGGTACGCATTCGCCGGTGGTCTCCTCTTCGGGACGGTCGCGTTCCTGTCCTACGGGCTCGTGCTCCTCGCCGTGATCCCGCTCGCCGTCGCGTGGCAGCGCCGTTGTGCACGGCCGCTCGTCGTCGCCGCGGGCTGGCGCGTCGGCGGTGTTCGCGGCGTTCGCGCTCGCGGGCTTCTGGTGGTTCTCGGGGCTCGCCGCAACCCGGGCGCGGTACCACGCCGGCGTGGCGTCACGGCGACCGTACGACGTCTTCCTGCTCGTGAACGCCGCCTGTCTCGCCATCGCCGTCGGGCCTGCGATCGCAGTGGCACTCGCACGCCTGCGCGATCGGAGGGTCTGGTTGCTCGTGGGCGGTGCGCTCCTCGCGATCGGCGTCGCCGGGGCGAGCGGCATGTCGAAAGGTGAGGTCGAGCGGATCTGGTTGCCGTTCTCGATCTGGCTCCTCCCCGCTGGTGCGGCGCTGGCAGCGAGCCGTCGACAGCCGGCGTGGTTGGCCGCGCAGCTGGCGTTCGCGATCGGTGTGCAGACACTGGTGCGCAGCCCGTGGTGATCCTCGTGACCGGAGGTGCCGGCTTCATCGGGTCGTTCGTCGTCGAGCAGTTGTGCGACCTCGGTCACGAGGTCCGGGTGCTCGACCGGCTCCACCCGGGCGCGCACGACGGCGTGCCGGGCGATCTCGATCCGCGGGCCGAGTGGCACTGGGGCGACTGCTGCGACGACCGCGCCGTCGCCCGGGTCGTCGACGGCGTCGATGCCGTGTGCCATCAGGCAGCCATGGTCGGGCTGGGCGTCGATCTGGGTGACGCGCCCGGCTACGTGAGGGACAACGACCTCGGCACCGCGGTGCTCCTCGCGACCTTGCACGAGCGCAACTTCCGCGGCCGGCTCGTCGTGGCCAGCAGCATGGTCGTGTACGGCGAGGGCCGCTACCGCTGCGCGACGCACGGCACCGTCCGGCCCGCGCCCCGGACCCGTGCCGACCTCGAAGCCCGCCGCTGGGAGCCGCACTGCCCCGGCTGTGGGCGCACACTCGTCCCGGAGGCGGTCGATGAGACGTCCGCACCCGAGCCGCGCAACGTGTACGCCGCGACGAAGCTGCACCAGGAGCATCTGTGCGCGGCGTACGGCCGTGAGCACGACGCGACCGTCATCGCCCTTCGTTACCACAACGTCTACGGCCCACGCATGCCGCGCGACACGCCGTACGCGGGTGTGGCGAGCATCTTCCGCAGCGCGCTCGAAGCCGGTCGCGCGCCGCAAGTATTCGAGGACGGGGGTCAGCTCCGTGACTTCGTGCACGTGACCGACGTCGCGCGCGCGAACGTGGCCGCGCTCACCGTCGCGGATCCCGGGGCCGGCGCGTACAACGTGGCGTCCGGCGCGCGGCACAGCATCCTCGAGATGGCCCAGGCAATCGTTGCCGGGTACGCGGGTGGGGGGCCGGCGCCGGCCGTGGTGCCCCGATACCGCCTCGGTGACGTCCGGCACGTGTTCGGTTCCACCGATCTCGCGAGCCAGGGCCTCGGATTCGTTGCCGGCGTGCCGTTCGCGGAGGGCATGCGGGAGTTCGCCACGGCGTCGCTGCGCCATCCAGGCCCTGCCCCGGCTCCGTACCCTGTGCAGTGATGGAAGCCGAACTCCGCGACGCCAGCGACTCCGCCCTGGTGGTCGCGATCGCGCGGTTCCGGGAGGCGGCGCTGGCCGAGGTGTACCGCCGTCACGGCGACGCCGCTTTCGGCCTCGCGGTGCGGGTGCTGCGCGACCGGGCGCTGGCCGAGGAACTGGTCCAGGAGGTCTTCCTCAAGCTCTGGCAGGATCCCGAGCGGTTCGACCCCGGGCGCGGCACGTTGCGCGCCTTCCTCATGGCCACCGTGCACAGCCGGGCCATCGACCTCGTGCGGGCCGAGTCGGCGCGGCGCGCCCGGGAGGGACGTCACGAGCGCCTCCAGCCCGAGCCCGAGTACGACCTCGAACGTGAGGTCGTCGAGCTCGCGCTCGCCGAACAGGTGCGCGACGCGTTCGACGTGCTCTCGGACGACGAGCGTCGCGCCATCGAGCTCGCCTACCTCGGCGGTCACACCTACCGCGAAGTGGCGGTGCTGCTCGACGAGCCGGAAGGAACGGTCAAGAGTCGGATCCGAGTGGGATTGCGACGCCTACGCGACACACTCGTCGAGTCGGGGATCACGTCATCGTGGACCGAGAGCTGACGCGCGCGGAGCTCGACGAGCTCCTCCCGCTCTTCGCCCTGGACGCTCTCGACGGCGAGGAACACGAGCAGGTCGTACGGTACGTCGCGCGTGACGACGCCGCGCGCGCCGAGGTGGAGTCATTGCGTGAGGCGGTGTCGTTCCTGCCCGCGAGCGAGACGCGTGCGCCGGACACCTTGTGGGCCGGCATCGAGGGAGCGCTCGACGCGCCTTCGTCGGAGATGTCGGCACCGACGCTGCGACTCATGTCGGCCGACACGCCCGTCGCAGAGCCCACGCGCCATGGCCGCCGCGTCGTCGCGCTGCTCGCGGCGGCGGCGATCGTTCTCGCGGTCGTGCTCGGCGTGCAGGTCGTGCGTCAACAGGGCCGCATCGACGACCTCGCCGCGGAGATGCACTCCGACCCGATGGAGCAACAGGCCATGGCCGCGCGTGGCTCGTCCGACGCGCACGTGATCTCGCTCGACGCCATGAAGGGCGACGGTGGCGCCGAGGTCGTGATGCTGCCCGACGGCACGGGCTACCTCATGGGCAAGGAGCTCCCGGCACTTGCCGGCGGCCGCACCTACCAGCTGTGGGCCGAGGTCGGGGAGGGCGACACGGCCCGCATGGTGTCCCTCGGTGTGCTCGGACGCGAGCCGGGGATCTCTCCGTTCCGCCTTGCGGCGACGCCCACGATGTTCGAGGTGACGACCGAGCCGGCAGCGGGCAGCGCCGAGCCTGGCGCAGGAGTCGTGCTGCGCGGCGAGGTGGTCTAGCTACTCCGAGCCGTCGCCGCTCCCGTAGGGACGGGTGATGATCTCGAGGAGGTGACCGTCGGGATCGTCGAAGTAGACGCCCCGGCCACCGTCGTCGTGGTTGATCGCGCCCGCCCGCCGCTTCGCCGGATCGGCCCAGTGGTCGAGGCCGCGCTCGACGATGCGCCCGAAGATGGCGTCGAAGTCGGCCTCGCCGACGAGGAACGCGTAGTGCTGCGACGGGATCTCGCCGTCGAGCTCGTGGTAGTCGAGCGACACGCCGTTCGCGACCTCCACGATCTCGAACGGACCCCAGTGCACCGCCGCTGGGAGTCCGAAGAGATCGGTGAGGAAGCCGGCCGAGACCTTCTGGTCCTGGCACCAGACGATCGTGTGGTTCAAGGTGATCGTCATGTCGGCTCCTCTCACATGGCGGTCGTCGCGTCGTGCCCCATCGCCTCGGGTCCCTGGACGAAGTCGCGCACCATCGCGTGCACGGTGTACGACGCGACCAGGCGTCCGTCCTCGCGGAAGATGTGCCCCTCACCCTGGCACAGCCCACTCCCGGCGTGGACGGCGGGGTTGGAGTAGAGGTGCCACTGCGTCACGTCGATCTCGTCGTGGAACGCGATGTTCACGCCCATGATCCCCGTCGACAGTGACACGTGCGCCATCGCCTCGCCGTAGCCCGGGTGGGGGAGCATGGCGGCGGCGATGGTCCAGTGGGTGGTGGGTTGCGCGAGGAGAGCGGCGTGGAGGTACGGCTCGGACGGCGCGTCCTTGAACCGGATCCAGGCGTTGATCACCGGCGGACCGATGTGGTCGGGATCGGGGCGGTAGTCGCCGTTCACGATGCGCAGCTCGCGGCCGGTCACGCGCATGTCGTAGGGCACCGCGTCGGTCGGTGCGCCGACGGCGGGCATCTCGACCTGGCCGTCGATCACGGTGGGTGCGCCGCTGTCGAGGAAGTACAACCCGATGCTGCGGAGCTTGTCGTCCTGCGAGATGCGCACCTCGGCGGTGGAGAAGGTGCGTCCCTCGCGTACGACGTCGACGTCGACGTCGAGCGGCGCGTCGAACGCGGCCGCCTTCGGGAAGTACATCGTCGCCGACGTCACCCGTTGCCGCGGCAGCAGCTTCGACGCCGCCACGAGGCCCTGCGCGAGCATCTGCCCGCCCTCGACGACGTTGCGACTGGTGTCGCGGTACGCCGGGCCGACGAAGTGTCCGGGCTCGTCCTCGGGGTACACGTCGATCAGCGTGAGCAGGTCGGCGGCGTCACCCCACGCCGGGAACCGATTGACGACGGGTTGGCCGGTGTCGCTGTCGTCGAAGCGGTCTTCGAGTTCGATGCGCACGCGCTCCTGGTAGAAGCACACATAGCCCTCGATGCCGCCGACCTCGTCGAACGGCTCCGAGTAGGTCCAGACGATGTCCTTCTCCACCGGGTCGACCGCGGTGAGCGACCAGTAGGTGGCGTGGCCCTTGAAGGGGCAGATGGTGAAGTTCGGCGTGGGCTCGAACAGCTCCCAGTGCACGTCGTCGACCGGGAAGTAGAGCCGGTCGACGTGCTGGGTCTCCTGGAGCCGGACGGCGTGGTCGCTCTCGGCGAGCAGGAGGTCGCCGAACCACGCGCGGGCGGTCACCCCCGCGGGCGCCAGCTCGATCTCGTAGTCGGGGTACTTCGGCCAGGCCGATTCGATCAGGACGCTCATGCGGCCATCATCGCAGACCCTCGCGTTCGGTCACACCGAGGCGCACCAGCACGTCGACCAGCGACTGGGCCCGGGCCGGCGCCACCGGCAGGCGGGGCGGGCGCGGCCACCCGCCGGGCGCACCGAGCAGCCGGAGCGCGGCCTTGGCGCCGACGATCCCACCGAGCGCCTGGGTGGCTTCGTGCACCGCCATGACCTGCTGGTGGACCTGGGCGGCGCCGTCGTGGTCGGCCGCGTCGATGCGCTCGATCAACGCCACGCACAACTGCGGCGCCAGGTTGCCCTCCGACGACAGGTAACCCGTCGCACCCAGCGCCGTCGCGCCCAGCGCGTGCAGTGGGCCGCCGACGTGCAGGTCGACACGCGCGTCGATCGCGTCGAGGACCTCGGCCACGTAGACGAGGTCGCGATGGGTGACGTTCACGCCGACGACGCGCGGGTAGTCGGTGAGCAGCTCGTCGAGCAGCGCGGGCTCGTAGTGGTAGCCGACCGACTGGTGGGTCGACACGACGAGGTCGCCGGGCGCGTGATCGAGCACGGTGCGGAGGTAGGTGCGCTGCTCGTCGGCGGTGGGGACGTAGCCATGACCGAGGTCGAGCGAGTACACCTGGGTCGCGTCGAGCCCGCATGCCGCCGAGTCCTCGGCCAACTCGACGACCTCGCGTGCCGTGCGCGGCTCGACCCCCATCGCCCGCACCGGCACCCGGCCCGCGAGCTCGTCGGCCCCGAGCTCGAGCACGCGCCTCCGCTCGTCGCGCGTCAACGTGTACCCCTCGCCGCTGCCGCTGCCCGCGAGGTAGACGCCGATACCCGACGTACGCAGACGCGCCAGGTGCGCGCGCAGCCCGGCCTCGTCCAGCGCGCCGTCCTCGGTGAACGGTGTGAGGCTGATGACGAAGGTGCTGTGGCCGCCGGCGCGCACGCCCGGACCCTATGTGCACGCTCCGACCCGCGCCCGTAAGGTTGGCCCGTGCCCGAGCACACCCGTGAGACGTACCGGCTGATCTCGGCCGACAGCCACGTGAACGAGCCGCCTGATCTGTGGATCAGCCGGGTCCCGGCGGCGTACCGCGACCGGGCGCCGCGCGATCGAGCGCTTCGAGCTGGGCGACGCGTGGGTGCTCGAAGGCGTCGCCGACCCGATCACGTTCGGGATGAACGTGTGCGCCGGCCTCGAACCCGAGGAGATGCGCGGCTGGATGCGCTTCGAGGACATCCGCCGGGGCGGCCACGATCCCGCGGCGCGCCTCGAGGAGCTCGACCGCGACGGCGTCGACGCCGAGGTGCTCTACCCGACGCCCCGCCTCAGCCACGCCATCGTCGCCAACCACGACGTCGGTTACCACGAGGCGATGGTCCGCGCGGTACAACGACTGGCTCTCCGAGTACGTCGAGTACGCGCCGGCGCGCTTCGGTGGACTCGCGCTGGTGCCCAACCGGGGGGTCGACGGTGCGCTGGCCGAGATCGACCGCGTCGTCGACCGGCCCGGGATTCGCGGCTTCGTGATGGGGTGCTACCCGAACGGCACGCTCGCGCCGGCGACCGACGACGACAAGGTGTGGGCGCGCATCGAGGAGCTCGACGTGCCGCTGAGCATCCACGTGTCGCTCACCGACTCGATGCCCGCGGCGCACCGCGTCGCGCTACCGGGGTGGGGACGCATCTTCGATATCCCGAACCGCATGCTCGAGCTGATCTTCGCCGGCGTGTTCGACCGCTTTCCCGGCCTGCAGATGGTCGCGGCCGAGGTCGACTGTGGGTGGCTGCCGTACGTGAAGGAGCAGATCGACAACAACTTCCAGCGCCTCGCCCCGGGCAGCACGTTCCCCATCGCGCGTCGACCGAGCGAGTACATCGAGGAGCACTTCCACTTCGGGTTCATGACCGACCCCGTTGGCGTACGACTGCGCGACGCGATCGGCGTGGAGCGCATGCTCTGGTCGTCGGACTACCCGCACGTGTCGTCGGACTGGCCGCACTCCTGGCGCACCATCCTCAACGCGTTCTCCGGCGTCCCCGCCGTCGAACGACAGCTGATCCTCGCCGGCAACGCGCAGCGCCTCTACGGCTTCGGCAGCCCGTCAGCGCCGGCCTGACCTTACGGGTCGGTGACCTCCGGGACATCGACGGTGTCCTCGGAGCGCCGGTGCTCCAATCCCTCGCCGGTCGGGTCGTTGCGCTCGAACTCGCGCTCGTCGGATTCCTCGAGGATGGCGGCGGCCTGTGCGACCGGGTCGTCGCTCCCGGCTTCTTCCTCCTCGGGGAGGAGTGCCTCGGCGCGCGCGTTGATGCGGTCCTGATCGTCAGCCATCGGTACATGATGTCCCGTTCGCGTCCCGTGTCAAACTCGGAGGTCCCGGGTATGCGTGCGCGCGACCGAACGCCGGACCGAGGAGGTTCGACATGCCCCCGCGTGCGTGGAGTGACGAGCGCGAACGTCAGTACGAGCACGTCAAGGACGGTCTCCGCGAACGTGGTGAGTCCGAGCACACCGCGGAGGAGATCGCGGCGCGCACCGTCAACAAGGAGCGCGCCCGCGTGGGTGAAGCGGCCACCGCGAGTCGTTCCTCGCTCGACGACATCTCGTCCGGCCGCCGCGGCGGGTTGGGGTCCCACCAGGGTTCGGGTGGTCGCACGAAAGAGCAGCTCTACAACGAGGCGAAGCACAAGGGGATCAAGGGCCGCTCCACGATGAACAAGCGCGAGCTCGAGCGAGCCGTCGGCCGCTGAGCCCACCTGCCTGATCCATCTGGCCCCCGACGGGGATCACCGGTACGTTCCGCCCATGGCGCGACGGACGTGGCGGTGGGGACGGTTGGTCGCGACCGTCCTGGTGACGACGGCGACGCTGGTCGGCGTCGGGAGCGGGCCGGTCGGGGCCGCGCCGACGGCGGCGTCCTCGAAGCTCGGTCAGGGTGTCACCGATTCGACGATCAAGCTCGGCCTGGTGCAGGTGGACTACAGCTGCATCAAGGACTTCGTCGACTTCACCCGGGGCGACCAGGAGAAGACGTACAAGGTCTTCGTCGACGACCTGAACGCCCGGGGCGGGATACTCGGGCGCACGGTCGAGCCCGTCTACCGCGACTTCTGCCCCATCGGGAACTCACAGGCGCTGTCGACCTGCACCAGCTTCACCGAGGACGACAAGGTCTTCGCCGTCGTCGGCGTCTTCATCGACCAGTCGGGCGACGCGCAGCTGTGCATCGCCAAGAACCACCAGACGGTCGAGATCATCCACAACGTCTCGCAGGCGTGGATCGACGAAGCCCCGAAGGGCCTCCTGCTCACCCCGAACATCACGACCGACCGCCGGCTCTCGGTGATCCTCGACCTCCTTGCGCGCGACAAGACGCTGCAGGGCAAGAAGGTGGCGGTGCTCACTCAGCCCGACAGCGAGGACCGGGTCGACGCACTGGTCACCCCCGCGCTGAAGAAGATGAAGGTGAAGCAGGGCGGCACCGCCGTGTTGAACATCACCGGCACCGACACCAGCGCCGCGCAGTCACAGCTCGAGGCCTTCATCGAGAAGTGGAAGGCCGAGGGCGTCGACACGTTCGTCCTCGTGGGGCAGGTCGTGGTCTCGAAGACGTACGTCACCATGCTCAAGGACGCGTTCCCGAAGGCGACGCTCATCGCCGACCAGACGCCCACCGCGCTCTCCGGCGGCCAGGACGCGGTCGCGGCGAAGACCGACCCCAACCCGTATCAAGGGCTCATCAGCGCCGAGGGCCAGAGTGAGCAGGCGCGCTTCGAGACGCCGGTGATGCAACGGTGCGTGAAGACGTACGAGAAGGCGACCGGCACCAAGGTGGTCGCACCGAAGGACGTCAAGCCGGATGCCGCCGGCAAGCGGACGGAGGTGTACGCGTCGATCGAGGACGCGTGCGGCGACATCCTGTTCTTCGCGACCATCGCCGAGAAGGCCGGGAAGCAGCTCAACAACACGACCTGGACCAAGGCCGTGAACTCGATGGGACCGATCGACGACCAGCTCGTCCTCGGCAAGTGGGCGTCGCTGCACACCGGGAAGTACGACGCCAACGACACGTTCGGGCTCGTGGCGTTCGACGGTGCCGCCGGCACCACGGGAGACTGGAAGGCGCTGACGCCCGTCGAGGACGTCGCCGGCCGGACCTGAGCGGACGGCTCGCGAACCACCGGAGGGGAACCGTGGGAGTGCACGACGAATTCACGGGAGTGATCGGGCGCGACTGGCGTGACTCGACGCCGGCGTGGCCGGTGCGACCGGAGCCGCCCGCGGGCGCGCCCAATGTCGTGTACGTCGTGCTCGACGACGTCGGGTACGCGCAGCTGGGCTGCTACGGCTCCGTCATCGACACGCCGAACATCGATGCCCTCGCCGGGCAGGGCGTGCGCCTGGCCAACTTCCACACCGCCGCGCTCTGCTCGCCGACGCGCAGCTGCCTGCTCACCGGCCGCAACCACCACACCAACGGCATGGGCCGCGTCGCCGACCTCGCCATGGGCTTCCCGGGCTACTGGGGCGTGGTGCCGCCGGAGAACGGGTTCCTCTCCGAGATCCTCCGCACCCACGGCTACTCGACGTACGCGGTGGGGAAGTGGCACCTGACGCCCGACGACGAGACCCACATGGCCGCCGACCGCAGCAGCTGGCCTCTCGGGCGCGGCTTCGACCGCTGGTACGGCTTCCACGGCGGTGAGACGCACCAGTTCGTGCCCACGCTGTACTGCGACAACCACTCGGTGCAGCCACCGCGCACGCCGGCCGAGGGCTACCACCTCACCGAAGACCTCGTCGACCACGCGATCGAGTACCTCGGCGACCTGCGCAACGCCGACGGCGAGCAACCGTTCTTCCTCTACTTCGCCACCGGGGCGTGCCACTCGCCGCACCATGCGCCGCCGGAGTGGATCGAGCGGTATCGGGGTGTGTTCGACGACGGGTGGGACGCGCTCCGCGAGCGGATCCTGGTCCGCCAAGTGGAGCTCGGCGTCGTCGCCCCCGACACCGAACTGTCGCCGCGCCCACCGTGGGTGCCGGCGTGGGACGAGCTCGAACCGGCCGACCAGAAGGTCGCGGCGCGCTTCATGGAGTGCTTCGCCGGCTTCCTCTCCCACACCGACGACCAGATCGGCCGTCTCCTCGCGCACCTCGAGGCGAGCGGCGACGCCGACAACACCGTGGTCGTGCTCGTGTCCGACAACGGCGCCAGCTCGGAAGGTGGTGTCACCGGCTCGATCAACGACGTGCGCATGATCAACCGCGATCCCGCCGGCCGGACGGAGATGCGCGAGCGCATCGACGAGCTCGGCGGTCCCTCGCTGCACAACAACTATCCGTGGGGCTGGACGATGGCCGGGAACACACCGTTCAAGCGGTGGAAGCGCGAGGTGCACGAGGGCGGCGTCGCCGATCCGTGCATCGTGCGCTGGCCGGCGCGCTTCGCCGGCGACGCCGGTGGGCTGCGGCACCAGTTCGCGCACGCGATCGACGTGATGCCGACGATGCTCGATCTGATCGGCGTGGGAGCGCCCGATCGGATCCGCGGTCAGGAGCAGAGCCCCGTCGACGGCACGAGCTTCGCGTACCTGTTCGCGGCCGACGGCGCCGACGCAGCCGGCCGTCGCACCACGCAGCACTTCGAGATGCTCGGGTCGCGTGCGCTGTACCACGAGGGGTGGAAGGCGGTGACCTTCAAACCGCTCGGCCCGATCACCGAGGGGACGGGGTCGAACACGTTCATGGCCCCGTTCGACGACGACGTCTGGGAGCTGTACCACGTCGCGGTCGATCCGTCGGAGATCCGCGATCTCGCCGACGAGGAACCGGAGCGGTTGGCGCGCATGATCGACCGGTGGTGGGAGGAGGCGGCGCGTCACCACGTCCTGCCCCTCGACAACCGCATCCTCTACACGATCCTCAACCCGCCGCCGAACCGCATCCTGCAGCGGCGTCACCACCGCTACGTGCCGTTCGGTGCACCGGTGCCCGAGAGCATCGCGGTCGACGTGCGCAACCGCTCGCACGAGATCACCGCGTCGGTCCTGGTCGACGACGGTGTCGTGCCCGAGGGTGTGCTCCTCGCGCTCGGGTGCGTGCTCGGCGGCTGGTCGCTCCAGGTCCACGACGGTCGGCTCCGCTACCTGCACAACCTGTACGGCAAGTCGGTCGACGTGATCGAGTCCGCCCGCGTCATCGGTGCGGGCGCGCACACGCTCGGATTCCGCTACGAGAGGGTCGACGACGAAGGCGGCCGGGGTGAGCTGCTGGTCGACGGCGACGTCGTGGGCGCCGGTCCCATCGCGCGCTTCACACCGATCCGGTACAACAACACAGGCGCCGGGTTGAGCTGTGGCTACGAGCTCGGCCCGCCGGTGGGTGCGGGCTACGACGCGCCGTTCCGCTGGAACAGCGGGCTCACCGAGGTGGTGGTCGAGGTGACCGGGGAGCCCCGCGTCGATCCGCTCAAGGAGTTCGAGCGGATCATGACCGAGCAGTGATCGACGACCCCCCGTCCTACACCTCCCTCGCGTCACCAGTCAGAGCAGGCAATATGGGCAGGTGGGTACGAGCCACGGTGCAGTGGGAATCATGATTCCTGACCGGCACCTCGGCACCTGAGCACCTCTGCACTGTCCGCAGCTCCGGGAGATTCGAACCACGGAGGAGACGAATGAGTCGACAGGCGCTCGATGTGGTGGGGCTCGCGGGTGTGGCCATGCTGGTGGTGCTGCTCGTGTACGCGTTCGTCATGGACGACGGCGACGGAGGAACCCGCTCGGTTCCGGTGAGGTCGGTGACGTCCTCGTCGGTGCCTCGCACCGAACCACCGACGACTCGGATGGCCGGGCCCAGCCCGGCCGCGGCTCCGACCACTTCGCCCGTCACCACTGCGCCGTCTCAGCAGCCGTCCACGACCAGGTCGCCCGCGCCCGGGCGGTCCACTCCTGCCATCGTGGATCTCCCCATCTTCCCGGCCGATCCTCCAGCTCCTGCGCCTCCGGCCACTGCCCCTCCAGCGACCGAACCGCCGCCGACCACGGCTCCGCCGACGACTGAGCCGCCGGCGACTGAGCCGCCGATCACTGAGCCGCCGATCACTGAGCCGCCGATCACTGAGCCGCCGACGGTCGAGCTTCCGATCGGACTGCCGACGGTCGAGCTTCCGCTGGCCCCGCTCGTCGCACTCGATCGCTAGTCAGTTGTTGCCGAGCTTTGGGTGGCCGCACGACCGTCGGAGATCAGCGAACGATTGCGCGAGACTCGCGGTGTGAGTGACACGGCGGTCGTGGTCCTGGTGGTGCTCTGCTTCGCCATTGCTGTGGGCGGCTTCGCGACCGGTCTCCGGCTGGTGCGACGGGTGCGGACCGAGTCCGAGGCCGCGAACGCGGAGCGCGACCGGGAGCGGTGACGAGTTCGCGTTCGTCGCGTCGAGACGGGCGAATCGCGCCTTCTGACCGCGCCGGAGTGCCGGCCTGGCAGGATCACGGCGTGCACGTCTCCGGCGTCGAGTGGCTCGTGATCGCAACGGCAGTCGTCGCCGCATCGACCGTGCAGGGTGTCGTGGGCTTCGGGTCGAACCTCCTCGCCGTACCCGTGGTGGCCTTGATCGTTCCCGCGGCGCTGCCGGGCGCGATGGTCGTGCCCGGGATCCCGATGGCGGTGGCGATGGCCGTCACCGAACGTCGGCACATCGACTGGCGCGGAAGCCGGTACCTCCTGCTCGGTCGCGTCCCCGGCACCGCGCTCGGTGTCGCAGTCGTCGCCGCGGTGTCGACGGACACCCTCGCGGTGGTGGTCGGAGCGGTCGTGATCCTCGCGGTGGTCCTGAGCGTCTCGGCGTCCCATCTGCATCCGGGCATCACTCCGGCGTCCGCCACCGTGACCGGCGTTGCGACCGGTGTGACCGGTACCGCCGCGGCAATCGACGGGCCACCGCTCGCGCTGCTCTACCAGCTCGACCCCGCTCCCGTGTTCCGATCGACGCTGGCCACGCAGTTCGCGATCGGCACCGTCTTCACCATCACCGGTCTCCTGCTCGGCGGGGAGTTGCACGCGTGGCAGCTCTTGCTGGGCGTCTCGCTCATGCCGAGCTACTTCGTGGGGCTCGCGCTGAGTCTCGTGATCCGGCCTCGACTCGCCGGCCGGAACCTCCGACCCGCGGTCCTGGTGATCGCCGCGCTCACCGGTGCGGCTGCGATCATCAGAGCCGTGACCTGACAGGCAAAGGAGCGCACCATGACCACGTCCATCACCGACGAGCAGGTTCGACAGCTGGCCGAGACCGCGCAGCCCTACAGCGCGGCCTTGCTGTGGTGGGGTCCGGAGCGGCATCGGGAAGGCGCCGAAGCGATCGAACGGGAGCACCAACGACGCATGGTGTCGCTCCGCGCGGACGGGGTGATCGCGATCCTGTGTCCCGTCGGCTCCGACACCCTGGCCGGCGTCGCGATCATGACCCTGTCGCAGGAAGCTGCCAAGGAAGTGATGGACGGGGATCCGTGCGTCCGCGCCGGCATGATCGTGTGCGAGGTCCACGCGTGCCACGGCTTCCCTGGCGACGCACTTCCCGCTCGGTGACTCGGTGCCATGATGGCGGCGTGACCTGGGACGCCCGCTGGGACCTCGGACCTGCATTCATCCCCAAGGAGCGCTACACCACGCGCGCCTTCACCGAGCTGGAGACGGAGCGGCTCTGGCCGCACACCTGGCAGGTCGCGTGCCGCGAAGAGGAGCTCGCGGCACCGGGGGACTACCTCGACTACCGGATCGCCGACCAGTCGATCCTGGTGGTGCGCGTCGCCGCCGACGAGATCCGCGCTTTCTACAACTCGTGCCGCCACCGCGGCACGCGGTTGGCGAGCGGCTGTGGCGCGCTCGCCGACGGCCAGATCACGTGCCCGTTCCACGGGTGGCGCTGGAGCCTCGACGGCTCCTGCGCGTTCGTGCTCGACCCCGAGGAGTTCGGCATCACCACGCTCGACACGCCGGCGCTGCGGCTCGGCGAGCTGCGCTGCGAACGTCGGTGGGGCTTCGTGTGGGTGTGCGCCGATGCCGACGCGCGAGGGCTCGACGAGCACCTCGCTCCGCTCGGCGAGTGGTTCGACCCGCTGCATCTCGAGAGCATGCGCTTCCTCTGGTACCGCACCACGGTGTTGCCCGCGAACTGGAAGGCCGCGCTCGACGCGTTCCACGAGGGGTACCACAACTACGGCACCCATCCGCAGCTGCTCCAGTGGTCCGACGACACCGCGATGCGCTACGAACAGTTCGACAACGGCCACGCGCGCTACGTCACCGTGCGTGGCGAAGGACCGTCGAAGCGCTTCGGTCTCGCGCCGGACCAGTGGGACGACCGCGAGCTGCTCTACGAGCAGGTCATGCATCTCGGGCGGTCGTTCGAGGGCGGGCTCTACTCCGACGACGACATGGCCGCGGCGGCGCGGTTGCGCACGATGGAGATTCCCGAGGGATCGAGCGCGGCCGCCGAGTTCTCGAAGCTGGTCGCGGCGCGCGCCGACGAGCTGGGGATCGAATTCCCCGAGCTCTCACCCGAGCAACGCGCCGAGGGCACAGGAGTGTTCTCGGTGTTCCCCAACCTGGTGATGCTGGTCAGCCTGGCCAACTGCTTCATGTACCGGGCCCGGCCCGACGGTGACGACCCCGACTCGTGCGTCTTCGACATGTGGGCGTTGCGGCTCTTCCCGCCGTCGGACGGGGTGCCGGCACTGGTGCGGGAGACCGCGCCGCACGACGACGAGGTCTGGGGTGTGATCCCGAGCCAGGACTTCGCGAACATGGGGGAGGTGCAGGCCGGTCTCCACTCGTGGGGATGCGACGGCCTGCGGCTGAGCACCCGCCAGGAGATGAACCTGTTGAACATGCAGCGGGAGCTCGACCGCTACGTGCGCCCTGAAGAACCGCCCGTGAGGAGCTGACACCATGGCCATCGATCGCCCGGACTCCCCGTACCGCCGGGGCAACCGCTACGACCAGCTGCCGATCCCGATGGTGCAAGAGCACTGCATCCCGGTCGGCGCCGGCGCGGTGCAGCTCGTGATCGAGTCGCGCCGCCTCACCAACGCGATCCTGGCCGACACGTTCCAGGGCGCGGTCGATCCCGTGGTCGTGTTCGACGACGGTGGCGCCACCCTGCACGTGCTCGGCACCGACGACGGCCTCGAGCACCTCCGGTTCGACTGCTTCGAGCAGGAGCCGCACTACCACTACATCGACCAGGCCGAGAGCGGGAACACGGTCATGCGCATCGATGAGCTCGCGGTGGGTGACCCCATCGAGTTCTCGCTCGGGTGCGTCGAGCACCACCTGCCCGACATGCTGAGCAACTGCAACGTGCCCGCGCTGGCCGACGAGGTGAAGGGACGCATGGACGAGGTCCACGCGGCCATGCCCGAGGTGCGCGCCCTCATGCTCAGGGCGCAACAGCCGGTCGGCTAAGCGAGGAGCTCGTCCACGCCGAGGTCGAGGATCTGGCGGGCGTGGCGACCGCCCATGATCACGAACATCTCGTCGCCGCGCTCGGAGCGGACTCCGTACATCGCCCCGAAGATCGTCGTCATCAACGCGGAGAGCAGTGAGCGCCCGTACTCGTCCCAGCACTCGGCGAACGGGTAGCCGGTCACTCCGGCGGCGACCAACGCGTCGTGGTAGCCGCGCACGATCCGTTCCTCATCGGCGCGGCGGTCGTCGACCGTGAGCGCGTTGCCGATCACGAACGACACGTCCGACAGGGCGCAGCCGGTGCCGAAGCCCTGCCAGTCGACCGCGGCCACCGTGGGGACGCCGTCGACGTCGCCGAACATGAGGTTGTCGGGCCGGTAGTCGCTGTGCACCAGGCTGCGGGCTTGCGGTCGCGCCGCGATCCAACCACTCGCCGACTCGGCCACCCGCTGGTAGAAGTCGACCTCGTCGGGCGCGAACGCGTGGCCGTAGCGCTCGACGAAGCCGGGCACGACACCGCGCAACGCCTCGGCGAGCACGCTCGGGTCGCCGAGCGCGCTGCCGCCGAAGCACTCGTGGTCGCGCAGCTCGGGTGCGTCCCACAACGGCGCGTGCAGGCCCACCAGTTCCTGTACGGCGGCCTCGACCTGGGTCACGCTGCACCCGACGAGCTGGTCACCCGCCTGCATCGGCGCAAGGTCCTCGAGCAGGAGGGTGAACCACCCCTCGTCGTCGATGGACGCGTGCGCGCAGCGCGGGATGCGAATGGACACCCGTGGCGCGAAGTGCTGATAGAAGCAGATCTCGTTTCGGTACCCGCTCGACGCCATGAACGCGCGCGCCTGCTCGTCCTCGGCTGCGAACTTGCCGATGACGCTGCGCGGTGCACCGGCGACGTCACGGTCGAGGTGCAGGTCGTAGCGGGCGCAGATGCCCATCTGCCCGGCGCCGATGGTGCTGACGTCGGCGTCGACGACGACCGCGTCGCCGACCCACCCGGCGGCGCGCAGCGTCTCGGTGAGGAACGCGGGCGTGACGTCGCGATGACTGCGCAGGACCGAGCCCGTCATGCGGTGGTGAGCCCGCGCACCTCGTCGCTGAACATGCGCTTGGCGATCTTGCCGCTCGGCAGTCGCGGGAGCTCGTCGACGAACACGACCGACGTCGGGCACTTGAAGTGTGAGAGGTGATCGCGGCAGTACTGGCGCAGCTCCTCGGCCATTCCGTCGGGATCGTCGGCCGGTGCGGCGAGCTGCACCACCGCGCGCACCGACTCACCCATCTCCGGGTGCGGGACGCCGATGACGGCGACGTCGTGCACCGCGGGATGGCCGATGAGCACGTCCTCGGTCTCGCGGGGGTAGATGTTCACTCCGCCGGAGATGATCATGTTCGACACGCGGTCGGTGAGGAACACGTAGCCCTCGTCGTCGACGTACCCGACGTCGCCGAGGGTCATCCAGCCCTGGTCGTTCCACGCCTCGGCCGTCTTCTGCTTGTCGCCGTGATACTCGAACCGGTTCGACGACTCGAACCAGATCTGTCCCGGCTCGCCGACCGGTAGCTCCTTGCCGTCCTCGTCGGTGACGTGGGCGGCGCCGAGCAACGGCTTGCCGACCGACCCGGGGTGCGCCAGCCAGTCCGTCGAGTCGATGTAGCAGAACCCGCCACCTTCGCTTCCCGCGTAGTACTCGTGCAGCTTCGGTCCGAAGAACTCGATGGCGCCGCGCTTCACGTCGGGCGGGCACGGGGCGGCGGCGTGCACGATCACCTGGAGGCTCGAGAGGTCGTACTTGGCGCGGACGTCGGGGTCGAGCTTGAGAATGCGGACGAGGTGCGTCGGCACGAACTGCACGTGCGTCACGCGGTAGCGCTCGATCGTCGCGAGACACGCCTCGGCGTCGAAGTGGTGCATGGCGACGACGGTGCCGCCCAGGCGTTGCACGGTCGTCGACCAGCCCGCCGGCGCGGAGTGGTAGAGCGGCGCGGGGCACAGGTACACCGAGCCCTCGGTCACGCCGAAGAGGCCGCCGACCAGCCCGCTGAACGCGTTCGTCGAGCCGAGGGGCGCGCCGATGGTCGGCGGTTTGATGCCCTTCGGCCGGCCGGTGGTGCCGGACGAGTAGAACATCCAGCTGCCTTCGGCTTCGTCGTCGATCGGTCCCGCGGGCTGCGCGGCGAGGACGCGCTCGAAGTCGTCGAAGCCCGCGAGCTCGCCGCCGAGCGCGAGCCGCAGCGCACGCGCGTCCTGGCCCAGCTCGGCCACCGCGTCGGTGACGTCGGCCGCCACCACCAGCGCCTGCGCGCCGCAGTCGTCGACGATGTAGCTCACCTCGTCGGCGGCGAGGTGCCAGTTCACCGGCGTGACGTAGAGCCCCGCGTTCATCGCGCCCCAGAGCACCTCGAAGTACTCGAGCCGGTTGTCCATCACGATCGCGATGTGGTCGCCGGTGTGCAGGCCCGCGCCGCGCACCGCGTGCGTCAGGCGGCGGGCCCGCTCGTCGAGCTCGGCGTACGTGCGGATCGCACCGCTCTCGGCGTCGATTGCGGCCGGGCGGTCGGGCGCCGTCTGCGCGTACTGCCGCGGGTGTTGCATCGTCACGAGGGTCCCCCTGGAAATATCCAGACCTTTACGCCCGAACTTTACGTGCTGCGTACCGCTCAGAGCGTGTCGTCGAGCCAGTCGAGGATGCGGCGATTCGCCATGGAGCGGTTGGTGGACTCGCAGTGCATCCCCGCGCCCTCGGCGTCGGTGAACTCGAGCAACACCTTCGGTCCCGGAAGCGCCGCGTAGAGCGTCTTGGCCTCCATCGCCACCGGGTCGGATTCGGCGGCGGTGACGAGGACCGGACACGTGATCGTCGCGATCTCCTCGGGACTGAGCTTCCACTTCATCATCTCCGCCAGCCAACCCTGGAGGTCGCCGCCACCGTTCGTCCAGAACCCGCGCTGGATGATCTTCCAGTGCAGCCCGCGGTTGCCCTTGAAGAAGTCCATGACGGCCTTCTCGTCCTCGGCCGAGAGCTCCGGCAGGCGGGCGATGGCGTCGGCGCTGAGCCCCATCGCGGCCATGGGCCCGGTGATCTTGCCGCCGATGTCGATCTGGCCGGGATCGGCGATCACCGCCGCGAGCCGGTGCTCGTGGGCGGCGACGCGAGGGGCCATGTAACCGCCGAGGCTCCACGGCTCGTACACGATCCGGTCGGGGTCGACGATGTCGATGCCGAGCGCAGCGTCGACCACCGGCGTGATCACGGCTTCCCAGTCGTGGCGGAGCGTCAGGCCCTCGTCGATCAGCAGCTTGCCCTGTCCCGGACCGTCGTGCAGGAGGATGTGGTAGCCGCGTCGCACCGCCGCCACGCCGATCCCGAGGAAGTTCTCGACCATCGTCGAGTCCCACCCGCCGCCGACCAGGATGCACGGGCGCCGCTCGTCCTCGTGGCCGATGGCGCGCACGAACCACGCCGGGATCCTGGTGCCCTCGTACGGCACGTCGACCGGCTCGGCCCGCATGACGCCGAGGCGGAGGGCCTTCTCGAACGTCTCCATCTGGAGGTGGAAGGCGTCGACGAGGCGCGGATCGACGGGGGTGCCGTAGATCGGGTGGTACCCGATGCCGAGGAACAGCGCGGCGCGCAGGTAGCAGTCGTACGCGGTCTCGACGTGCCCCGCCTTCGCCGCTGCATCACCCTCGGCGATCCGCGCGTTCGCGATCGCCGCGCACGCCTCGAAGTAGGACCCGTCGTCACCCTCCTTCACCTGCTTGGCCATCGCCTCGACCTCGCCGAGGTCGGCACCGCCGTACGGCGCCATGCCCAGCATCATCTCGGTGAACTCGTCGTGAAGGGGGTCGGCGAAGAGTGCCATCGTGCTCCTGCTGTCAGTCGTCCGGGGCTTCGGGTGAGTGCCTCAGACCGGGTTCATGTCGGGGTCGAGGTAGTCGTCGACGATCACCTTGGCGTCGACGTAGCCCTGGTACTCCTCGTCGTCGAGCTGCAGGACCTTGCGGAACACGTAGTCGTTGTCCTCGCCCAGCACCGGCGCGCCGCGGTCCCACGCCTGGGGGACGCCCTGGAACGCGTACCCGATGTGGGGGTACGTGCCCACGTCGCGGCTCGTCATCGGACGGATCCAACCGCGGGCGGCGACGTGGGGATCGTCGGCCAGCATCTCCTCGGTGAACTGCGGCGCGGCGGTGACGCCTGCGCCCTGCAACGTGTGGAACGCGGCGGTCACGTCCTGCGTCGCGCACCACTCGCTGATCGCACGGTCGAGCTCGTCGTGGTGCTCGTAGCGACCCGCGACGGTCGCGAACCGCGCGTCGCCGAGCAGGTCGTCGCGCCCGATGACGCCCGCCAGCGCCTCCCACTCGGCGTCGTCGCGCGCGGTGACGGCCAACCAGCTCTCGTCGGCATTGCACACGTAGATGCCCTGCGGCGCCTGCTCCGGGTCGCGGTTGCCGGTGCGCGGGGTCTCCCGCCCGAGCTGCACGTCGATGAACGCGTCACCCAGCTGGCTCAGCACGTTCTCGATCTGCGCCAGCTCGATGAGCTGCCCGCGTCCGGTCGCGGCGCGGTAGTGCAGCGCGGCGAGCACCGCGAACGCGCCTGCGGGTCCGGTGGCGGCGTCCATGTACATGGTGGCCGGGGTCTCCACCATGGCGCCGTCGTGGTGACCGATGAGTTGCGCGAAGCCGCTCAGACCGTCGAACTGCGCGCCGAACCCGGTGTAGTTCGCGTAGTCGCCGCTCAGGCCGGCGGGCGGGATGCGCAGCACCAGCAGGCGCGGGTTGGCGTCGAGCAGTTGGCTCTCGTGGATGCCGATCTGGTGGAGCGTCGACATCTTGAGGTTCTCGACGAACACGTCGGACTGCTCCACCAGGCGCATCAGCAGCTCGTACCCCTCGGGCCGGCGCGGGTCGATGGTGCACGACAGCTTGTTGCGCGCGATCGAGTTGTTCATCGCGTGGCGGTTGTACGGCCGGTCCTCGATGTCGTCCGCGGCCGGGGCGTACATCGAGAGGAGGCTGCCGAGCAGCATGCCCTCGGGCGGGCGGGGCAGGTAGCCCTTCGTGGTCGGCGGGAACACCGACGGGTTCTCCACCCGGATCACCTCCGCGCCGAGGTCGGCGAGGAGCTGGGTGAGGTAGGGGCCCGACCACACCGTGGTGAAGTCGAGGACCCGGATGCCGCGCAGCGGTGGTTCGTCCGGGCTCGCGGTGCCGGGCGCCGCGGGTTCGCGGCGGCGCACCTCGACGCGGGGCTCGGTCGGCGGCGCCGGTGCGGGGTGATGGAGGCGCCAGCCGCCCTCGTCGAAGCGGTACGGCGGCCCAGGGAGGAGCACGTCGCCGAGCACCGGATCGTCCACGTCGATCCAGAAGCCGCGCTGGTGGAAGTGGTCGGTCTCGATCACCTCGGCCGGGCTGTAGACCCCGGCGAGCGGCCACTGACCCGCTTGGGCCTTGGCGGTGGCGTCGGCCCGGGTGTGCTCGAACAGCCACGGGTACAGCGCGGTGTCGAGGATCTCCTTGGTCTCCGGATTGGAGAACGCGTCGGGTCGGGCGAACGCCTCCTTCAGCGCGTCGTCGTCGAGCACCTCGAGCATCTCGCGCAGTTGCTGGGGCGTCGACATCATCGACACGTAGCCGTCGGCGCACGGGAAGATGCCGACGGGCAGCAGCGTGTCGACCGCGTTGGCGGCGAGCCCGAGCGGCTCGTGCTCGGCGTACTCCCAGCCGAGGTAGCGGCACACGCGGGCGGGGATGCTGCCGAGCGCCTCGAGCGCGGCGACGTCGACGTGGGCGCCGGTGCTCGACGCCCGCGCCCGCAGGATGCCCGCGAGCGCGCCCAGGGCCGCGGTGTGGCCGACGGAGCAGAGGGCGGCGACGCGCGGGGACTTCACCGGGACCTCGAGCGAGCGGCCCTGCGGGAACGTCACCCACGCTGCGGTCTGCGCGGTGAGGTCGGACCAGGTGTAGTCGGCGTACGGACCGTTGGTGCCGAACCCGCTGATGGTCGTGACCACCAACGACGGCAGCTCCGCCCGCACGTCGTTGCGCGCGAGGCCGAACGCGGCGAGGTCGCCCGCGTCCTTGCTCTCGACGACCACGTCGACCGCCGCGAGCAACTCGCGGAGCTGCGCCCGTCCGGCGTCGTCGTCGGCGATGCCCACCACCCGCTTGTTGGTGTTCAGGTGCTGGTACCGCTCAGGGTGCTGCCGTGCGGGATCTCCCGCGGGCGGCTCGACCTTCACCACGTCGGCCCCGAGGTCGGCGAGGACCTTGCCGCAGTAGGAACCGGCGGGATCCGTCGCCAGTTCGAGGACCGCGACGTCGCTCAGCAGTTGACGCATGGGCGGGACATTAACGCTGTCGCCGGCACTTGGTTCGCGACGTCACCACATCCGTTCGACCGGCGCACCGGGTTCGGCGAGGCGGTCGCGCAGCACGTTCTTCGCCACCTTCTCGGTCGCGGTCTTCGGGAGCTCGTCGACGACGAGCAACGCCTCCGGGCACTTGAACGACGCGAGTTGCGCGCCGGCGAAGGAGCGCACGTCGTTCAGGTCGGGAGTGCGACCGGGACGGGGCACGATCACCGCGCAGACCCGCTCGCCGAGCGTCGGTTCGGCCATCCCGGCGACCGCGACGTCGGCGACGTCGGGATGCTCGAAGAGCACCGCTTCCACCTCGGCGCAGTAGACGTTCTCACCACCGCGGATCACGACGTCCTTGATGCGGTCGACGACGGACACGAAGCCGTCGGGGTCGACGAAGCCCACGTCGCCGGAGTGGAACCAGCCGTCGACGAACACCGCCTTGGTGGCGGCCTCGTCGCCCCAGTACCCCTTCACCACCTGTGGGGAGCGGAACGCCAGCTCGCCGACCTCGCCGACGCCGAGCTCGGTGCCGTTCGGGTCGACCACCTTCAGATCGGCGGTGAGGTTCGGACGGCCCACGCTGTCGGGTCGCTCGACGAACTCGACGCCCACGTTGGTGACCACCGCCGACGTGGTCTCGGTGAGCCCGTAGCCGTTGAGCAGCTGGATCGACTCGCCGAAGCGCGCCCGGGCCTTCACCGGCAGGTCGGGCGGCACCGCGGCGCCGCCCATGGGGAACCCGCGCACGTCGAGGTCGAGGTCCTCGAGCCCGGGGTACTCGATGATCTGGCGTGCGATTGCGGGCACACCCCCGAACGCGGTGAGGCCCTCGTCGACTGCCAGCTGGAGCGCGCGTTCGAGATCCCATTTGCGCATGATGAGGATCTTCGAGCCGCCCATCGGGCTGCCGATGATGGCGGCGATGCCCCCGATGTGGAACATCGGCTGCGCGGCGAGGGTGGCTGGCTGACGGTCGGGCGCGGGTGCGCGTCCGCTGACGATCGCTTCGCGTGCGCTGCCGAACGCCATGTTCCAGATGTTGTGGAGGTGGCCGCGGTTGGTACCGAGCGCACCTTTCGGCCGCCCGGTCGTGCCCGACGTGTAGAGGATGGTGACGGGGTCGTCGGGCTCGAGGCGGGTGATCTCGTCGTCGGGGAGGGGGGAGCCGTCGACGAGCTCGGCGAACGGTGCGTCGGCGTCGGTGCGGTCGGTGCGCACGCCGACGAGTTGTACGCCGGCGGGCCGTCCGTGCTCGATGACGCGCGCGAGGCGGTCGTCGTCGAGGAACGCGACGCGTGCCTCCGCGTTCTCGAGCGCATACCCGAGCTCGGCGCCGGTCCACCACGAGTTCAGCGGCACGACGATCGCGCCGAGCAGCGCCGCGCCCCAGAACCCGATCACGAACTCGGGGAGATTGCGCATCGCGATGGCGACCCGGTCGCCGCGTTGCACCCCGAAGGTCGTGTGCAGCTGCTGGGCGAGGGCGAGGGCGCGAGCGCGCACGGCGGCGAAGGTGATGCGCTCTTCGTCGTGCACGAGGTGGACGAGATCGGCGTGGGCGATGCCCATGTCGAAGGTGTCGAGGATCGTGCGCGGCGCCCGCACGAACACGCGCAGCGGCACGCCGTCGAGGACGACCTCCTCGACCTCGAACGGGCCGCCGGGGCTGATCAGCGGTGCGAGCCGTGGGTCGTCGCGGTAGACGGAGGCGATCACGCCGCGCAGCCTACCGAGACGTTTAGACCTTTCGGCGGGCCGGGTGGCCCGCCGGGTCCTGTCCGGTGCGGGCCCACTGCACGATGTCGGCGACGCCGTACGGGTGCATGCCGCGGCGGGCGAAGAGGTCCATCATGCTGCCGACCGGCTCCTGCAGGTCCCGGTTGGCCATCACCTCGTCCCAGTGCTCGAGGATCGCCTCCGGTGTCGGCATGTCGTCGGGCGCCTGCCACCCCTCCGTGGTTGCGAGCACGAAGCGCGCCACCCGGCCCCCGCCCGTCTGCACCAGCTCGCCCGACGCCGGGCACGTCTCGTGCGCGAACACGGCCACCAGCGGCGACGTGCGCTCGGGTGCGAACGCGGTGTCGAGCAGCGCCTGGAACTCCTCGTCGGGCACCCTCGGCATGATCGGGGTCTGCGCCACCGGCATGATCACGTTGACCGTGATGTCGAGATCGGGCTGTTCCTCGCGCTCCTGGCGCAGCTCGTTGGCCAGCACCTTGGTGAACGCCATCACCGCACCCTTGCCGGCGGCGTAGATGCCGGTGTGCGGGATGCCGAGCACCGAGCCCGAGCCGGTGTTCACGATGCGGCCGTAGCGCTGCTCGCGGAACACGGGCAGGGCCGAACGGACGAGGTTCACGGTGCCGACGAAGTGCACGCCCAGCGTGAGGCGCACCATGTCCTCGTCGGGGACGGTGCCGCTGCCTGCCGCCGCGTTGTTCACGACGGCGTCGAGTCGGCCCCAGGTGTCGAGCGCGTCGCGCACGATGCGGTCGGTCCCGGCGCCGGTGGTGATGTCGCTGGTGTTGGCGATCGCGTCACCGCCCGCGTCGCGGATCATCGCCACCGTCTCGTCGCCGCCCTGGACATCGTTGACCACGATCCGCGCACCCCGACGCGCCAGCAGCAGGGCGTGCTCGCGTCCCAGCCCGTGGTGCGCGCCCGTGATCGCGACCACCCGTCCGTCGAATCGCAGCTCGTCCATGCCGGGCATTCTGCCGTCGAAGTAGCCTCCCGCGCATGGCGACGGGGGAGTTCGACGGTCGGGTCGTGGTCGTCACCGGGGCCGGTTCCGGCATCGGCCGGGCCAGTGCGCTCGGGTTCGCGGCCGACGGCGCGCGGGTGGTGGTGAACGACGTCGACGCCGACACCGCGCGGGCGACGGTCGACGCCATCGCAGCCGCCGGTGGCATCGCGCACGCACACGCCGCCGACGTCGGGGATTCCGCCGCGGTCGATGCACTCGTCGATGGGGCGGTGGAGCAGTTCGGCCGGCTCGACGTGTTGCACAACAACGCCGGCTACGGCCTCCCGGGCCGGGTCGCGAACACGAGCGACGAGACGTTCGCCGAGATGCTGCGAGTCAACCTCTGCGGCGTGCTGTACGGGACGCGCGCCGCGCTGCGGCACATGATCGAGCAGGGCGCGGGCGTGATCGTCAACACCGCGTCGAACGCGGCCCTCGGTGCCCCGCGCGACCGGGCCGCGTACGGGAGCGCCAAGGCGGGCGTGATCGCGCTCACCCGGAGCACCGCGGTCGAGAACGGCCGCTTCGGCGTCCGCGCCGTCGCCATCTGCCCGGGCCCGATCGAGACGCCCGCGTTCCTGCGCTTCGCGCCCGATCCCGACTACTACCGGGCGCAGATCCCGATCCGCCGCCTGGGTCGTCCCGAGGACGTCGCCGAGTTGGCACGGTTCCTCGCGTCCGACCGCGCCGGTTTCCTCACCGGTGTCGCCATCTCCCTCGACGGCGGCCTCAGCGCGCGCCTGTCGGCCCCGTTCCTCACCCCCGAAGAGATCCTCGAAGGCTGACCACCTTCCGTTTTGGCGTACCCCGTGCGCCACTACGGTGCACTACTGACGCCAAAACGCTCAGGAGACGCGGCCGGACCAGGTGCGGGCGTCCTTCACGACGTCGCGGAACGGCTTGTTCGAGTCGAAGGACGGCTCGCGTGGCAGACCGAGCACGCGCTCGCCGATGGCGTTGCGCTGCATCTGGCTGGTCCCGCCGGCGATGGCCAGGAAGCGGCCGTTCAGCAGCGCGAGCGCGGCGCCCGCGCCCGGCGTCGATGCCTCGTCCCACGCGATCGCCGCCTCGCCGCCGATCTGCATCATGAGCTCGGCCCGGATCGGGTCGAACACACCCGACGCCAGCTTCGAATAGGACGCGAGGTTCATCGCGCGCTTGGGATCGGCGGCCATGAGTGCCACCAGACGGCGACCCGAGCGCGCCGCGCGCCAGGTCGTCGACGTGGACGCGCGCCACGAGGTCACGCCGCGGGGATCGTCGGCGCCGTCGACCGCGGCGACGAGCTCGCGGACATCGCGCCGCAACCCACCGCTGCCGGCGCGCCCGCCGTCGCCGCGCGCGGTGCCGCCGCCACGCTCGTAGAGCAGCATCGTCTGCGTGACCGTCCAGCCGTCGTTCACTTCACCGATGACGTCGTCGTCGGTGAGCTCGACGTCGGTGAAGAACTCCTGGCAGAACTCCGAGTTGCCGTTGATCTGCCGGATCCGCTCGACCGTCACGCCGGGCGCATCCGTGGGCACGAGGAACCAGGTGAGCCCGCGGTGCTTGGGCACGTCCCAGTCGGTCCGCGCCAGGCACATGCCGTAATCGGCGTAGAACGCGCCGCTGCTCCAGATCTTGGAGCCGTTCAGGATCCAGCGATCGCCGTCGCGGACCGCCTGCGTGCGCACCCCGGCGAGGTCGGAGCCGGCGTCGGGGTCGGAGAAGAACTGGGCGACGATCTCGTCGCCCGCGAGCATCCCGGGAACGTGACGGGCGAGGAACGCGGGCGACGCGTGCGCCACCATCGTGGGCCCGCACACCCCGAGCGTCGCGCCGCCGGCGATGCCGAGGTCGGGAAGCGCGTACCCGCGCGCCTCCTGCATGAACGCGCGCTCGTACGCCGCGTGGAGGCCCTGACCGCCGTGCTCCTTCGGCCAGGTGATGCCGGCGTAGCCCGCTTCGTAGAGCCGTCGTTGCAACGCTCGCTGGGACGCGAGGTGCTCGACGCTCTCGTCTCCGCCGTCCCAGGGATTGCGCGCGCCGGCCTCGCCACCCGCCCGGCGCTCGAGGTTGGCCTCGAGCCACTGCCGGGCCCGCGCGCGGTACTCGTCGAGCGCGGCCTCGGCGGGTGCGGTCGTCTCGGTGGTGTTCATCGGGCCACCCCCACGGTGTCGAGGAGCTGTCGACGGTGCGACGGCGCCGACCCGAAGCATTCGGCATCGGCGGCGAGGCGCCGGAACCAGAAGTGCTGGTCGTGCTCCCACGTGTACCCGATGCCGCCGAACACCTGGAAGCAGTTCTGTGCGAGCTCCGTGCCCCGCTCGGCCACGAACGCCTTCGCCGCGTGCGCGAGCTCGGGGCCGTCGAGCGCGCCGCTGCCGAGCGACGTCGCGGCGGCGGCGACGAGTCCCTTCGCCATCTCGAGCCAGAGGCTGGTGTCGGCGAGGAGGTGCTTGATGGCCTGGAAGGAGCCGATGGGTCGTCCGAACGCGATGCGGTCCTTGGCGTACTGGAGCGCCACGTCGAAGTCGGCATGCATCGCGCCCACGCTCTCGGCCGCACTGAGCACGGCGGCGACCTCACCCAGACCGGCGACGCGCGCGTCCGCGGTGACCACCACGCCGTCCAGCTCCACGCCGAACCAGCGACGAGTCACGTCGAGACCTTCGAGCGGACGGAGCGTGACGCCGGAGGCATCGGTCCGCACGAGCACCTGCACGACGCCGTCGTCACCGACCGCGTCGACGAGCAGCCAGGTACACGCCTCGGCGTCGGCCACCACCGGGACGGTGCCGGTGAGGCGGAGAGCGTCGCCGTCGACGCACACGGTGCACGAGCGCTCGGAGCCCGCGGTCCACGTCGCCCACGCCGCGCCGCTCGCGAGCTCCTCGATCACGGCGGGCTGCGACCGAGCGATCGTCAGCGCGTGCACGACGACGTTGTGGCCCACGAACGGACCCGGCTGCAGCCTCGCACCGCGCTCGGCAGCGATGAGCGCGGCGTCGAGCAGGCCGTTGCCCGACGTCGAACCGCCCCCGTGCGCGTCCTCGGCGAGCAGGCCGAACCAGCCGAGCTCGGCGGCGGTGTGCCGGTACGCCTCGTCGTCGTACGTCTCGCCGTCGGCGCAGCGCCGGACGGTCGAGAGGGGGTGCTCGGACTCCATGAAGCGCACGGACGCGTCGACGAGCATCGCCTGCTCGTCGGTGGGCGCGGGCACGAGATCGACGGTCATGCCGGGCAGTGTAGAGAGATCTAGAGGTTTCGGATCAGCCCCGGTAGCCGTCGGGGTTCTCGGACTGCCAGCGCCAGTGATCGGCGCACATGTCGGCGAGGGAGCGCGCCGCCCGCCAGTGGAGCAGCGACGCCGCGCGCGCCGGGTCGGCCCACACCGCGACCACGTCGCCCGCTCGGCGCGGCCCGATCTCGTACGGCAGGTCGCGACCGACAGCAGTCGACGCGGCCCGCAGCACGTCGAGCACCGAGCTCCCGATGCCGGTGCCGAGGTTGACCGCCACCGCGCCGTCGATGGCGTCGAGGTGGTCCAACGCGGCCAGATGACCTTCGGCGAGGTCGACCACGTGCAGGTAGTCGCGGACGGCGGTGCCGTCGGGCGTGGGGTAGTCGTCGCCGTGCACGGTGAGGTGGTCGCGTCGTCCGACCGCCACCTGCATGATGTACGGCATCAGGTTGTTCGGGATGCCCACGGGGTCTTCGCCGATGAGCCCGCTCGCGTGGGCGCCGACGGGGTTGAAGTAGCGCAGGAGCGCGATGCGCCAGCCGCCGGTCGCGGCGACGTCGCGCAGCATCTCCTCGATGTGGAGCTTGGTGCGCCCGTAGGGGCTGCTCGCGCCCAGCGAGCCGTCCTCGGTGATGGGCACCGTGTCGGGGTCGCCGTAGACGGTGCAGGACGACGAGAACACGAGGTCGCGCACGTCGTGGCGTTCCATCGCCTCGAGCAGACGCATGGTGCCGCCGACGTTGTTGTCGTAGTACTGCAGCGGAACCTCGACCGACTCGCCGACCGCCTTCAACCCCGCGAAGTGCACGACCGCCTCGACGTCGCCGTGCCCGAACGCGCGGTCGAGATCGTGGGGCTCACGCATGTCGCCCTCCACGAACACGAGCCGTTCGGCGGCCGCGGGGACGAGCTCGGCGACCCGCTCCAACGAGACCAGGCTCGAGTTGGCGAGGTTGTCGAGCACGACGACGCGCACGCCGGCTTCGAGGAGCACGACGCACGTGTGGCTGCCGATGTACCCGGCGCCGCCGGTCACGAGCACGGTGCGGTCGGTCATCGTCAGCAGGGTGGCACGCGGGGACAGAGCATCGGAGCAGTCTGCCCGCTGCGCCGGCCACGCCCGGCCACGCCCGGCCACGCCCGGCCACACCCGGCCACGTCCGACCCCGGTTCTGCCAAGCTCTACGGGTGGAGGCCCTCCCGAAGACCCGGTACCGCGCGGAACGGCGAGACCTACCTCGCGTACCAGGAGCTGGGCGAGGGTCCGCTCGCCATCGTCGTGATCGAGAGCTGGGTCCATCACGTCGAGGCGTTCTGGTCGATCCCGGAGATCGCACGGCAACGGCGCCGCCTGGCGTCGATCGGGCGGCTGGTCATCCTCGACCGACGCGGCACCGGTCTCTCCGACCCCGTCGCTCCCGACCATCTGCCCGATCTCGACACCCAGGTGGCCGACGTGGTCGCGGTGATGGACGCCGCCGGGGTGCAGCGCGCCGCGCTCATCGGCTTCAACGACGGCGGTGGGCTCGCGCTCCAACTCGCCGCCCGCTGGCCGGAGCGGTGCAGCGCGCTCGTGCTCTGGAACAGCGCCGCCCGCATGGTGCTCGACACCGACTACCCGTGGGGGACGCCCGAAGCGACGCTGCTCGACATCGTCGAGCAGCAGGCCGCCGACTGGGCCGCGGGCGACACCGGCTACCTGCACCTGATGGTGGCGAGCCGCGCCGACGACGAGCAGTTCATGCAGCAGCTGGCCGGCCTCGGACGCAGCGCGGTCGCACCCGGTGCCGTCGCGCACTTCTTCCGCGAGACGGTGCTCGCCGACCTGCGCTCGTTCCTGCCCGAGGTGGAGGCGCCCACCCTCGTGCTGCAGCGGACCGACGCAACCGTGGTGAGCGCGGGGATGAGCCGCTACGTCGCCGACCACGTCCCGAACGCGCGCTACCGGGAGATCGACGGCACCGATCACCTGTGGTTCACCGAGCGCGGCGACGAGGTGATCGACGAGATCGAGGAGTTCCTCACCGGCGCCCGCGCCGCGCCGGATCCGGACCGACGGCTCGCGACCGTGCTGTTCACCGACATCGTCGGGTCCACCGCCACCGCCGCCGAGCTGGGTGACACCCGGTGGCGGGTCCTGCTCGATCAGCACGACGAGATCGTCCGGGGCGAGCTCGCCCGCTTCGGTGGCCACGAGATCGACACGACCGGCGACGGCTTCCTCGCGACCTTCGACGGGCCCGGACGCGCCATCCGCTGCGCCCGGGCGATGGGCGACACGCTCTCGGCGATCGGCGTGTCGATCCGGGCCGGCGTGCACACCGGTGAGGTGGAGGTGCGTGGCGACCAGATCGGCGGGATGGCGGTCCACATCGGCGCGCGTGTCGCCGCTGAGGGTGGTGCGGGCGAGATCGTCGTGTCGAGCACGGTGAAAGAGCTCATGACCGGGTCGGCGCTCACCTTCCTCGACCGGGGCGAGCACGAGCTCAAGGGCGTGCCCGGCACCTGGCGGCTCTACGCGGTCGAGCGCTGACCGATCGATTCCGGTCAGGATCTGACCGCAGTGAGCGCGACGATCGTCTCCCGCGGTCGACCTGGGTAGACCCGACGAGACCCCCGACGAAGGAGCACGACCATGCCCGAACGCAGCGAGTACCTCCCCGGTGTCCCGTGCTGGGTGGACACCCAGCAGCCCGATCCGAAGGCCGCGCTCCCGTTCTACGAGGGGATCTTCGGGTGGGAGTTCGAGAACGCGATGCCCGAGGGGTCCGGCGGTGAGTACTTCATGGCCCGCATCCGGGGTGGTGACGTCGCCGCCGTGGGGTCCGTGCCCGAGGGCATGCCGCCGAGCGCGATGTGGAACACGTACGTCGCGGTCGCCAGTGCCGACGACGCGGTCGAGAAGGTCCGCGCCGCAGGTGGCAGGGCGTTCACCGACGCGTTCGACGTGATGGACGCGGGACGCATGGCCGTGGTCGCCGATCCCGAAGGCGCGGTGTTCTGCGTCTGGGAGGCGAAGGAGAACATCGGGGCCAAGGTCGTCAACGAGCACGGTGCGTTGAACTTCAACGGGCTCGCGAGCCGCGACGAGCAGTCGGCGGCGGCGTTCTACGGCGCGGTCTTCGGATGGAAGGTCCTGTCCATCCCCGCCGGGAAGTTCTGGATGTTGCCGGGCTACGGCGACTACCTCGAGCAGGGCACGCCCGGGCTCCGAGAGCAGATGGCGCAGATGGGCGCCCCCGACGGCTTCGTCGAGGTCGTCGCCGCGCTGGAGCCGATCGTGGCGGGCGACGCCGCCGCGCCTCACTGGTCGGTCACCTTCGGTGTCGACGACGTCGAGGCGACGGCGAAGGAGATCACGAAGCTCGGCGGGAAGGTCATCGAAGGGCCCGCCGACGCGCCGTGGACCCGTCGGGCGCTCGTCGAGGATCCCCAGGGAGCTCGCTTCGTCGCCGCCCAGTTCGTGGCCGAGAACAGCGGGCTCACCGCGTAGCGCCAGGGAACGGTCCTCAGGGCAGCACGATCGGGATGCGCTGCCAGCCTCGGGCGCGTCCCGGTCGTGCGCTCACACCAGGTCGACGCGTTCGCGGTACGGATCGAGACGCGCGTCGTGCGGTGCGAGCTCGGTCACCAGCAGGTCCACCTGGTCCCAAGCGAAGCCGTGGGCTGGCGCGCGGTGGCCGAGCTTGGACGCGTCGACGGCCAGGACCACCTCGCTCGCGGAGCTCGCGAGCGCGATCTTGACCTCGGCCTCCTCGAGCGTCGCCTCGCTGGCACCGACGTCGGGATCGACGGCCGCCGCGCTCACGAACAGCTTCCGCAGCAGCAGATCGCCGCGGGGCGGGTGGCCAACGGTCCGACCAGGCTGCCGGTACGTGGGTCGAGCTCGCCGCCGGTCAGGAGGGCGGTCACGCCCGCGTGGTCCTGCATCGCCCGGAAGGTGTCGGGCCCGTTGGTGAGGACGGTGACGTCGCGCGCCTCGCCGAGCCGGGCGGCGAGGCGCTGCATCGTCGACGACGCGTCGATGCCGATCGCACCGCCGGCGCCGACGAGATCGAGGAGCTTCTCCGCGATGCGCGCCTTCGCGCGCGCGTGCTGCCGGAAGCGAGCTTCGAACTCCTGAGGTCCCACGGCCACCGCGCCGCCGCGCACGCGTGCCGCGATGCCTTCGTCGACGAGCAGGTCGAGATCGCGCCGGATGGTCATCTCGCTGACGTCGAGCTCGGTTGCGAGGTCGGCGACGCGGATGCGGCCGTCGGTGTCGAGGCGACGGCGCATGAGCTCGAGCCGTTCGAGCGCGTCAACGTTCACTGGGCTCCTCCTGGGTGGCGACGAGTGTCGCACGTGCGTCGGCGAGCGTCGCGAACGCGCCGAGCGCGAGCGCTTGGACGAGCGCGTTGCCGAGCGCGGCAGCCTCGATCGGGCCGGCGCTGACCGGTCTCCCGGTGCGACGAGCCAGCGCGTCGAGCAACAGCGTCGAACGAGTGCCGCCCCCGAAGACCCGCACCGGCCGATCGCGGTCGATGCCGGAGAGCGATGCGATCACCTGGGCGGTGGACGCGGCCATCGACTCGACTGCGCAGCGCGTGATCGCAGCCCGGTCGGTCGGATCGGGGAGCCCGGCGAGCTCGGCGATCGTGGCCGCCATGTCGGACGGGGCGAGGAGCCGCGGATCGAGCGCGTCGCCGACCGGCACGTTCGCGATCGACTCGGCGTGCGTGAGGAGGTCGCGGAGTTCGGGGTCACCCCACTGGCGCCGGCACTCCTCGACCAACCACCACCCGGCGACGTTGCACAGCAGGCGGACGCCGCCCAGCGCGCCGCGCTCGTTCCGGAGCCCGGCTGCGAAGGCCGCGCCCGACGTGTCGGGCTCGTCCTGCTCGCGCCCGACGAGCAGCCACGTGCCGGTGGCGACGAACGGGGCGTCGCGCTCGGCTCCCGCGATCACCGCCGACGCGGTGTCGTGGCCGCCGACCAGGTGCACCGGGATCCCGCGCCAGCTCCCGACCTGCGTGCCCGCCGGTTGCAGGGGAGCGAGCACGGACGCCTCGACCCCGACTGCGTCGGCGAGCTCGGCCGACCACGTCCCGGTCGAGAGGTCGAGCAGTCCGGTGGTGCCCGCCGACGAGGGCTCCGCGGTCACCACGCCGGTGAGGTGGTGGACGAGGAGCTCGGGGAGCATGAGGAGGTGGTGTGCGCGCGCGAGTTGCTCACGGTCGTGCGTCGCGAGCTGGAAGATCGTGTCGATCTGCAGCGCCTGCAGCCCGGTCGTCGTGAAGAAATGCTCCTCTCCGATCCGCTCGAGCACGGACCGGTAGCCGGCGGTGCGAGGGTCGCGGTAGGAGATGGGCGGCTCGACGAGCTCCCCGCGCCGGTCGAGCAACCCGTAGTCGACGCCCCAGGTGTCGATGCCGACGGACGCGAGCGGACCGGCCTCGGTCGCGAGCTCGAGCCCGCGTTCGGCCTCGGTGACCAAGCGTGACCAGTCCCACCGGAGGTGGGTGCCGTCGTGCCGGGGCGCGTGCGCATGACGGTGCACGACCTCGAGCTCCGGCGGCCCGTCGCCGACCGTCACGCGGCAGACCCGGATCGACGACGCGCCGAAGTCGATCGCGCCGACCGTGACGCTCACGGGCGCCTCACAGACCGGTGGAGACCGCGTCGTCGCCGCGCGCGCCCGTGACCGCGGCGCGGTAACCAGTGCGACGGAACGTCGTGAGCGGTGCCAGCGCAGCGCCGTTGCGACGACCGCGCCTCGGCGACCAGAGGGCGCACGTCGGAGCGGAACGCGTCGTGCAGGAGCTCCTCCGCGAGCGCAGGATCGTTGGCGTCCTGCGCGTCCCCCAACGCAGCCCGGTCGACGAGCAGCGCCTGTGCGATCGTGCACTGGATCTGGTCGGTGCCCTGGACGAGGTCCTCGACCGGGTCCTTGAGGTTGTGCGACGCGTCGATCATGTAGCGCACGGGTGGCATCGCGCCGTTGCCGTGCTCGACGAGCTCGCACACGATCAGGAAGAACTGGTACGGGTGGATCGACCCGACGGTGAGGTCGTCGTCGCCGTACTTCGAGTCGTTGAAGTGGAACCCGCCGAGACGACCGACCATGCCCAGGCGGCTCACGACCTGCTCGATGTTGGCGTTGGGCAGGTGGTGCCCGAGGTCGACGAGGCAGCGGGTGCGGTCGCCCGCATGCTGCGCGAGGAGCAACGACGACCCCCAGTCGGCGTTGACGGTCGAGTAGAACGCGGGCTCGTACGGCTTGTGCTCGACGAGCAGCTCCCACACGTGCGGGAGCATGTCGTGCAGCTCGCGGAGCCCGTCGGCGACGCGCTCGAACTGGCGACGGAAGTCGGCCTGGCCGGGATGGTTGGTGCCGTCCGCCAGCCAGACGGTGAGCGCGGTCGAGCCGAGCTCGACGCCGAGGTCGATGACCGCACGGTTGTGCTCGAGCGCCCGCTTGCGCACGTCGGGATCGGAGTGCGCCAGCGAACCGAACTTGTAGGACAACCCGGGCCCGGTGGTCGACGGATTGTCCTGGAAGGTGTTCGAGTTCATCGCGTCGAAGCCGATGCCCAGCTCTTCGGCGTAGGCGCGCAGCGCGGCGGGGTCGTCGGGGTCGTCCCACGGCACGTGGAGGCTGACCGTGGTGTTCGCTCCGGTGACGGCGTGGAGCGCGGCGATGTCGTCGAGCTTCTCGTCGGTGGTGCGGGGCTCGCCGCGACCCGGGAAGCGGCCGAAGCGCGTGCCGCCGGTGCCCATTGCCCACGACGGTGCCGCGACCGAGAACCGCTGGACCTCGGAGATCACCGACTCGGCGTCGACGCCGCGGTCGGCGAGTCGCACGCGGAGCGCGTCGAGGTCGCGCTCGTGGGCCGCGACGACGGACCCTTCGAGCTCGCGGATCTGGTCAGGGGTGATGCGGACGGCCATGGCGGTTCCGATCAGCGCAGGAAGGCGGCGGCGACACCACCGTCGACCGGGACGAGAAGGCCGGTCGTGCGCGACAGCGCACCCCCGACCAGGGCGACGACGGCGTCGGCAACATGTTCCGGCACCACGCCCTGCCGGAGCAAGGTGCGTGACGCGTAGAAGTCGCCCAGGTCCTCGGGAGCGACGCCGTGGGCCGCGGCTCGGGCCTCGCGCCAGGCGCCGTCGAAGATCCCCGAACCTTCGACGACGCCGTCGGGGTTCACGCCGTTGACCCGGATCCCGAGTTCGCCCAGCTCGGCCGCCAGCAGGCGGACCTGGTGGGCCTGGTCGGCCTTCGCCGCGCCGTAGGCGATGTTCTCGGGACCGGCCGCGATCGCGTTCTTCGACACGACGTAGACGATGTCACCGCCGATCCCCGCGCTCGCCATCATCCGGGCCGCGGCTCGGCTGACGAGGAACGAACCCCGTGCGAGGACGGCGTGCAGCTGGTCCCATTCGTCGACGGTCGTGTCGACCAGTGCGTTCGAGCGAGCGAATCCCGCGTTGTTGACCACGATGTCGACGCTGCCGAACCGCCTCGCAGCGTCGACGAAGGCGACGTCGACGGCAGCTTCGTCCGATACGTCGAGCTCGATCGCGAACGCGCGCTCCGTGCCGAGCTCCGCGGCGACCTTCCCGGCGCCGTCGGTGTCGATGTCGGTGACGACCACACAGGCGCCTTCGGCAACAACTCGCTCGGCGATCGCTCGCCCGATGCCGGACGCGGCGCCGGTCACGAGACGCGACGCGGCCCGCGAGGGGTCGGAGAGGCGGTCGACGTCGCAACTTCGCCTCCTCGAGCTCCCAGTACTCCACCCGGAATTTCTCGCCGTCGTCGATGGGCCGGTACGACGACACCGACTCGGCGCCGCGCATCACGTTGACCGCGTTCACGAAGAACTCGCCCGCGACCCGCGCCTGGTGCGCGTCGATGCCGAAGCTCCACATCCCGACGCCGGGGAGGAGCACGATGACCGGGTCGTCGCCGCGCATCGGCGGTGAATCGCTCGTTGCGTGGGCGTCGTAGTACGCGGCGTAGTCAGCCCGGTACGCGGCGTGCAGCTCGTGCAGCCGATCGACGCGCGTCTCGAACGGCGCGCTCGGCGGCAGGTCGAGCAGCAGCGGACGGACCTTCGTGGTGAGGAAGTGGTCGGGGCACGATGTGCCGGCCGCGGCCAGTCGGGGTGCGTGCTCGCGGCTCAGGAAGTCGAGGATCGCCGGCGCGTCGCTGAAATGCCCGACGACCGGTCGGCCGGTGCTCGCGATGCCGCGCGCCACGATGCCGAGCCGCGCGGCCTCGCGGCGCCGTTCATCGTCGGGCAGGGGAGCGAACGCCGGCACCACTGCACCGAGGGGTTCGTCGCGACCCTGTGCCACCAGGAATGCTTCCGCGCGCTGCACGAGATCGAGCGTCGTGGCCTCGCACTCGTCGCTCGACGCACCCCAGCAGATGACGCCGTGACCGCCGAGCACGACACCGCACGCCGCCGGATGCCCGGCGACGAAGTCCCGCAGTCGCAATCCGAGGTCGAACCCCGGACGTCGCCAGTCGAGCCACCCGACGTCGTTGCCGTAGCACTCCCGGACGAGGCGCTCGCCGTCGGCGGCGGCCGCGAGCGCGATCACCGAGTCGGGGTGGGTGTGATCGACGTGTGGCGCGTCGAGGAAGGCGTGCAACGGTGTGTCGATCGACGGTGGCGCGCCACCGACGCCGAATCGGCACGACTCGTAGTAGGACACGAGGTCGTCCTCCGGAACGCCGGCAACCGAAAGGCGTTCGAGCGCGCGGAGTCGGGTGAGGTCGAGGCGAGCGAGGCCGTCGGCGGTGAGCGTGCCGAGATCGCCGCCCGAGCCCTTGACCACCAGCACCACCGCGGCCGCGCCGGTGACGGGGTCGGCGAGCGCCACCTTGACCGAGGTGTTGCCCCCGGCGTAGTTCGTGATCCGCTGGTCGGCCCCGAGTCGGTGCGAGCGCGCGAGCAGCGCATCGACCTCAGGGTCCCGGGCAGCAGCCATGTTCCATAGTTTAGGATCAGACAACTTCGCACACCACCGAGGGGATCACATGGCTCCGGCACCCCGTCGACTCCGCGTCGAGCACCTGGAGGAGGCACTCGGCATCGACGTCGTCGCGCCGAGGCTGTCGTGGCAGCTGGCCGTGCCCGCCACCAGGCAGGAGGCGTACCGGCTCGAGGTCGGCGCATGGACCAGTGGCTGGGTCGAGTCCGACGAGTGCGTGCTCGTGCCGTACGACGGCCCGCCGATCTCGCCGCGCACGCGGGTGGAGTGGCGCGTGCAGGTGCGTACCGACCTGGGTGTCTCCGAGTGGTCGGCATGGTCGTGGTGGGAGACGGGCCTGCTGCACGCCGACGACTGGTCGGCGCACTGGGTCACGCCGGTCGAGTCCGATCCGCCGCCCGCGGCCGGGGAGCGACCGGCCTCGGTGCTGCGCACGCGCTTCACCGTGACCGAGGACCCGTCGTCTGCGCGCATCTACTCGACCGCGCACGGACTCTACGAGCTGTACGTCGACGGTGAACGGGTCGGCGACCAGGAGCTCACGCCGGGTTACACGTCCTACCGATCACGCGTGCAGGTGCAGACCCACGACGTCGGCGCGCTGCTCCCTCCGGGTGAGCACGAATTGCGTGCGGTGCTGTCCGACGGTTGGTACCGCGGGAAGGTCGGGTTCACGCGCGAACACGACTCGTACGGCTCGCGCCTCGCCCTGCTCGTGCAGGTCGAGGTCGACGGAGCCGTGGTCGCGGCGACGGACTCGACCTGGACCTCCGCCCCGGGCACGATCGTGGCCGCCGATCTCATCGACGGCGAGTCGGTCGACCAACGCCGCCACGACGACACGCTCGAGTGGCAGGCGGTCGAGGTGGTCGACGGCGACTTCGGCGCGCTCTGCGCGTCACCTGCGCCACCGGTGCGGAGGATCGAGCTGCTCCGGCCACGCGACGTGCGCGAGCTCGCCCCGGGCCGCCACGTGGTCGACCTCGGCCAGAACGTCAACGGCTGGGTTCGCGTCGCCGATCCCGGACCGGCCGGCACCGAGCTCACCCTCACCTACGGCGAGGCGCTCGACGCGAGCGGCGACGTCACCCAGGACCACATCGGGTCGATGGACTTCGTCACGCAGACCCCGCTCCCGCTCGGCCAGATCGACCGCGTGGTCTCCGACGGCTCGGGCGCACCGTTCGAACCACGGCACACGACGCACGGCTTCCAGTACGTGCGCATCGAGGGTCACCCCCGGTCGCTCACTCCCGACGACGTGACCGGCGTCGTGGTGCACACCGACCTACGGCGCACCGGGTGGTTCGCGTGCAGCGATGCCCGCTTGAACCAGCTGCACCTCGCCGCCGACTGGAGCTTTCGCACGAACGCGTGCGACATCCCAACCGACTGCCCGCAACGCGAGCGCGCGGGATGGACGGGCGACTGGCAGCTGTTCTCGCCGACGGCGGCGTTCCTGTACGACGTGGCCGGGTTCTCCACCAAGTGGCTGCGCGACCTCGCTGCCGACCAGCGCAAGGACGGCGCGGTCCGCAACTTCGCGCCCGATCCCACCCCGCCCGACGCACCCAGCGAGATCAGAGAGTTCCTGGAGGCGTCGTCGGGATGGGGCGACGCGCTCGGTGCTCGTCCCGTGGGAGACGTGGCGGGCCTACGCCGACCGGCGGTTGCTCGAGGAGCAGTGGCCGTCGATGGTCGCGTGGGTCGACTTCGTCATCGAGCGGGCGCCGCGACCAGCGCCACGCGCTGGCGCATCGCGAAGAGCGAGACGCCCGAGCCGCACGAGCAGTACCTGTGGGACACCGGGTGGCACTGGGGGGAGTGGTGCGAACCCGATCTCCTCGAGGACGACCACTTCCAGAACTTCGCCAACCGCGACTTCGCCATCGTCGCCACCGCGTTCTTCGCCTACACCACCCGGACGCTGGCTGCCATCGCGCGGATCATCGGACGCGACGACGACGCCGCTCGTTACGACGAGCTCTCGACCAACGTGGTCAGACGCGTGGCAGCGCGAGTTCGTCACCGACGACGGCACCGTGCGTTCCGACCGCCAGGCCGACGTGGTGCGCGCGCTCGCGTTCGACCTCGTGCCCGACGACGTGCGGGCGTCGGTAGCCGACCAACTCGTCGCGATGGTGCGCGCCGCCGACACGCACCTCAACACCGGCTTCCTCGCGACGCCGTACCTGCTGCCCGTCCTCGCCGACACCGGTCACCTCGACCTCGCCTACGAGCTGCTCTTCCAGGACACGCCGCCGTCGTGGCTCGCCATGATCGACCGGGGGGCGACGACCATCTGGGAGCACTGGGAGGGCATCGACGACGACGGCGTCGCGCACGCGTCACTCAACCACTACAGCAAGGGAGCGGTGATCTCGTTCCTCCACCGCTACGTCGCCGGCATCCAGCTCCTGGACGACGGACCCGCGTATCGCCGCTTCCGCATCGCGCCACGGCCCGGCGGTGGCCTCAAGTGGGCGAGCGCCGCACTCGAGTCGCCCTACGGCCGCATCGAGTCGTCGTGGTCGACCGGCGCAACGGGCACGACGTTCACGGTGCAGGTGCCGCCGAACACCGAAGCCGAGGTGGTGCTGCCCGACGGGCGCACGGCCGTGGTCGGTCCCGGCCTGGCGACGTTCAGGTTGAGTTAGCGAACGAGCGCGTCGACGTCGTCGAGGGCGCCCCGTTCGCAGACGACGACCACGGTGCCGCCGGCGCCGCCGCCGCTCGACCGTGCGCCGTGCACGCCGGGTCGGCCGGACAGCTGTTCGACCGACGCGGTGGCGGCCGGATGCCCGAGGCCCATCGCGTCGTAGCTCGCGTGGCTGGCCGCCATGATCGGGCTCACCGCATCGAGCGCGTGCCGGTCGAACGCGTCGAGGAGCGCGCCGCTGCGCCGGTGCTCCTCGATCCCGAACGTCGTCGCCGCCCGCACCGGGTAGCTCTCGTCGGGGTCGATCACGGTGAGCGGGTCGTCGGTCGCGTTCCAGCGCTCGAGGAACGTCGCGCCGTCGAGCGCGTCGGGGAGGTCAGTGACCGCTGAGATCGGGAGCTCGCTCACCCACGTCGTGGCGGACGCCGATCGCATCCTCCACGATCCGCTTGCCCATGAACGCGGCGGCGCGTGCGCGCCGGTAGGGCGCACCGCTGACGTCGTGCTCGGCGCCGGTGGGCACGCCGACCACCTCGAGCCCGGTCGGGCAGCTCCACCAGGGGGTCGACCGCCGCCGGCCGGCAGAGGATCGGCAGCACCGCACCGGGATGACCGACTGCGACCACGACCTGGTCCATGATCCCGCAGGGCGCCCCGACCACGTGGTTCTCCGCTTCCTGGCACAGCGCCGCGAGCCGGAGCGGCTCGATCCGGTCGGCGCCGATGGCCCGTGCGGTCGCGACTTCGAGCGCGGCGCTCGACGAGACGCCGATCGAGGTCGGCACGTCGGACTCGACCGACAGCCGCGCACGCGGCGGCTCGATCACACCGTGACGCACGAGCACGAGCGCGACGCCGAGGACGTAGAGCGTCCACTTCGGGAACGACGAGAGTGCCTCGCGCATCTCCGGGTAGGGGAGTGTGGCGATCGTGGTGATCTCGTCGACGCTGAGGCGAACGGGTCCGACGACGAGCGCGTCGTCGGTCGTCGGCGGTCACCGTCGTGGTGAGGTGCGTCGCCACTTCGAGCACGCGTGCACCCCGAGTAGTCGGCGACGCCGCCCAGGACGTCGAGGCGTCCGGGCGCGCTACCGATTCGGGAGGTCATCGACGAGCTCGGCCAGGACCGGGCCGATGCGGGCTGCCAGCTCCGCGTTGGCGTACCCCGCCCACGCCACCGGCGGTGGTGGTGTCGAGGGGCGCGTCGAGCGGCGCGCCGCGTGGATCGGTGACCACGCCACCTGCCTCCTCCAGCAGCATCGCGGTGCAGACATCGTAGGGATGGCATGCGAACGCGTCGGGGTCGACCAGCGGACGCAGGTCGGTGACGAACCGGTCGTGCCCGGCGATGAGCTCGTGCAACTGCCCGCCCGACGAGATGTACTCGTCGTCGAACACGTGCACACTGCCGAGGCGGACGAACAGCTCGGCTTCGAGCTCGACGAGCGCACGCTTGCCGGGCGGGAAGAACTTCGACACCGTGGCGAAGCCGTGTTCGAGGTCGGTGGCGGCCGACGGATGCACCGTCAGTCGGCTCGCGTCCGCCGTCGCGCAGGTCGATGCGTTCCGCGACCAGACCGCTGCCGCGCGTGCCGCTGAGCTGGTCGGCGAGTCCCTGCTTCGTCGTCGGCAGCTCGGTCATCGCGGCGGCCGACACCTCGCGGAGCGAGCCGCCGCGGGGCGCCGCCGCCGCGAGGCACCACGCCGACCGCTTGTCGTACATGAGCCCGCGTGTGCCGTCGATGCTGTCGACGATCACCGTCCACTGCGGATCGGCGCCGATCAGGACTGGCTCGTCGAGACCCTCGGAGACGAGCTCGACGCCGGTCCAGTGCTGCTCGAACCAGTCGACGAGCGTGTCGTCGGCGACCTTGTCGATGGCGAAGATCGTGTCGGCGCTGGTCTTGCCGGCCACTGCAGCCATGTCCATGCCGCGGGCGCCGACCACGAGGTCGCGCACGTGGTCGCCGAGCGCGCAGAGCAGCGTCCGGGCGTCGTCAGGCGGAGTGCGTCACGGAGCTCGGCCGCCTTCTCGTCGGGATCGGATTCGTTGGTCATCGAGCCGCCGCCGATCTCGGGGCCGGCCAGGTACTTCAGCAGTCCCGGCGCGCGCAGCGGTGGATGCAGCTCGACGTGGAAGGGGTAGTGCGGGTGGTCGCCGACCGGCGCCTGGTGCACCGCGAGCACGTACGGCATGCGGATGCCCCAGAGCGCGTCATAGCGGCGGACGACGTCGCGCAGCACGGTCCCGAGGTCGCGACAGGCGTCGTCGTCGAGGTCGACCAGCGAGGTCACGGGCTGGCGGGGGAGCACGAGCACCTCGTACGCGTAGCGCGCGAACCACGGCACGCAGGCGAAGAAGTGGTCGTTGGCGTCGAGCACACGGCCGCCGGACGCTTCGCGCTCGACGACCTCGGCGAGGAGCTCGCGTCCGGTTGCGTCGAAGTGCGCCGCCGCGACCTCGGCCTCGCGTTCGGCGATGCCGTACACCAGCGCGCCGGCGTAGATCTGGCAGTGCGGGTGCGGGTTCGAGGTGCCGACCGCCGCGCCGCGGTTCTCGAAGATCAGCACGTGCGCGACACCGTCGACCGCCTGCAACGCGACGGTGCGCTCGCGCCAGGTGCGCACGACCGCGGCGACTTCGTCGTCGGTCGAGGTCGGCCATCGACTTCGTCGGATCGTGGTGGTAGCAGACGACCTCGGCGGTGCCGACCGCGCGCCGGGTGCGGTACAGCTCGTCGCCGTCGGTCGGCTCGGGCGCGTCGGGGGAGAACACCGGGAGGTCGTTGGTGAACACGAACACGCCGCGGTAGTCGGGGTTGGTGGTGGCGATGCGACGCCCGAGCGGCGCCAGCGCGTTGTCCTCGGGCACCGCGGGTTCCTCGTCGGCGACGGTCTCGCCGATCCACGGCCGAGCACCCCGGTGCGCGGTGAACAGCACCCACTCACCCCGGAACGGGTGCCAGCGCAGTTCCCAGGTCACGAATGCGATGGCCTCGATGGTCACCGTGCGGTCGTCGCAGTCCTTCGCCGACACCGTCACGGTGATGGTGCCGGGACCGGTCGGGCGGACCACGGCGAGGGCACGCCCGTTGAACGTGTCGTGGGTCGGCACGCCGAACGTCTCCTCGGTGCACGGGTTGCCGCTGCCGAAGCCCTGGAGCACCGCCGGCCCGTCGACGCGACCGTCACCGCCCGGTCCTCGCTGCTGTGCACGGTGCCGGCGGCGTCGACGAGCGCGATGGCGACGTACGCGAGGTCGCGGTCGGTGGCGTCGATCTGTGCCCGGTCCACCTGCACGTCGAGCTGCACCGGGCCACTCGCCGAGACCAGCGAGCACCGACCGGTCTCCGACCCGTCGCGGTAGGCCACCGCGGTCAGCTCCCCGGGCGTGTACGTCGTGTCGATCGTCGCGACGGTACGGGTGTGAGTCGCCGACTGCGGCCCGTCCGGCCGACGTCGCCGTTGACCAGCAGCTCCACCTCGTCGGCGTCGGCGTACACCTCGACCGTGATCGGTTGCCCTTCGGACCCGGCCCACGACCACGACGCGATCGCGTCGGTGAACGTCCACATCTGTCGCAGGTTCGCCGCCTCACCGTGGTGTGCGGGTGGGCGCACCGCGAGGTACGGCGCGTCACGAAGGCCCCACACGATCTCCCTCCAGTACGACACCGGACAGGCGGAACCCGGTGATGTCGATGTCGCCGCAGTTCGCGGTGATCCACGGGTACTGCCCCATGAACCCGGCCCAGCCCTCGGCGAGCGTCGTCACTGGCGTAGCGCATGCGACCGATGCCCGCCTCGCCGAGGTAGTCCCAGCCGGTCCACGTGAAGTCCCCGATCAGGTGCGGCAGGCTCGCGCACCAGCTCCCAGTTGCGGGCGATCTTCGCCGGGTTCGTCTCGCTGCCGACGATCACGCGCTGCGGGTGCAGGTCGTGATCCATCGCGTAGCGCGACTCGGCGTAGTTGTATCCGCTCACGTCGAGGTACGAGAACGACTCGGCCGTCTTCTCGTCGACCACCTCCTGCTGGAGGAGGACGGGGAGCCACTGCTCCATCATCGACATCATCGTGTTGACGCCCATGTCCCCGTCGGTCGGCGGCGCGCCGATGCGCCATCGCCGAGCGACGCGAACATCGCCGGACCGCACGGCGAGCATGTGGTTGATCGAGTTGGTCACGATCCGGGTGTTGTCGAGGGCACGGATGCGCTCGCAGATGGCACGTCCCGTGCGCGCGCCGGACGGGTTGCCGGTGTCGGGGATCTCGTTGCCGATCGAGTACATGATCACCGACGGGTGGTTGCGGTCCTTGCGGACCATGGCGTCGACGTCGGCCTCCCACCAGTCGGAGAACACACGGCCGTAGTCGTCGTCGTTCTTCTGCTCGGCCCACATGTCGAACGCCTCGTCCATCACGAGCATGCCGAGGCGGTCGCACGCGGCGAGCATCTCGCCGCTCATCGGGTGGTGGGCGCTGCGCAGCGCATTGAAGCCCGCTTCCTTGAGGATCTCGACCCGTCGCTCGTCGGCGCGTGCGATCGTCGCGGCGCCGATGACCCCGTTGTCGTGGTGGATGCACGCGCCGCGGAGCTCGACCGGCTCGCCGTTGATGCGCAGTCCGCGCGCGGCGTCGACCGCGATGGTGCGGATGCCGAACGTCGTCGACTCGTCGTCGAGGGTGTCGCCGTGCGCTTCCACCGTCGTGCGGCACGAGTACAGGCTGGGTGTGTCGACGCTCCATCGGCGCGGCTGCTCCACGAGCAGCCGCTGGCGCAGCGTCTCGGTCGCGCCCGGGTACATGGTCAGCGGGCGCGACGTCGAGCGCGACCACGGTGCCGTCGTCGTCGAGGATCTCGGTCGTCACTGTCGTCGCGGTGGTGACGAGCGATTCGTTCTCGACCGCGGTCGCGACCGCGACCACCGCGCCCCCGTCGTCGACCGTGGGCGTCGTGATCGTGACCGCGTCGAGCGCGAGGTGCACGGGTTCGCCGACGATCAGGTGCACGGGCCGGTAGATGCCGCGCACCGGAGTACCACCGGGAGTCCTGGTGCGAGGTGGCGTGCACCTCGACGACGTTCTCCTCGCCGAAGCGGAGGTGCTCGCCGATCGACACGGTGAAGTCGGTGTAGCCGTACGGGCGGTGGCCCGCGAGCGTGCCGTTCACCCACACCGATGCACCGCGGTACACGCCCTCGAACTCGAGCAGCACCCGCTTGCCGCGCAGTCCCTCGTCGGCGACGAACGTCTTCTCGTACTGCCAGACGCCGCCGGGGAAGAAGCCGTTGCCCCAGTGCTCGTCCGGGGTCGCGCTGTCCGCCGATCATGGCGTCGTGGGGGAGCCTCACCGGCTTCCCACGGTTGTGCTCCGCCGCCGAGGAGCTCCTGGAAATGGCTCACCTTCGGGCGGACCCGCCAGTCGTCGTTGAAGGAGGTGCGCTTCACGATGTCGCTCCTGTTTCGGGATGGGTGCGGAGACGCAGCTCGGCGTAGGCGCCGCGTACGGAAGTCGAGTCGACGTCGGCGTCGGGTTGGACGACCGAGCTGCTCGGGAGCCCACGCGTGGCTGACCTCGGCAACGTCGCTGCCGGTGAGGACGGCGGCGGCCTGGACGCACGCGCCCCGGGCGACGTATTCAGCATCGACGGGCACCTCGACCGGGCGTTGCGCGAGGTCGGCGATCAGCTGCGGGTAGAGCGGCGACCGGGCGCCGCCGCCGACGACGAACAGGCGGCCGCGGTCGGTCGCCACGCCGGCATCCGTCAGAGCGTCGAAGTGCCTCGAGCAGGTGGCACACCACGCCCTCGTAGGCGGCGCGCGGCGAGGTGCGCAGGCGCGGTGTCGGACCGCAGACCCGGCAACGGTGCCGGTGGCGTCGGGCAGGTTCGGGGTGCGCTCGCCGTCGAAGTAGGGCAGCAGCACGACGCCGCCGCGCGCCCGGTGCTGATCCGAGTGGCGAGCATCTCGAGCTCGTCGCGCGTGCCGTCCGAGCAGGCGCGCCATCTCGTCGGTCACCTTCGTCGCGTTGAGCGTGCACGCCAGGGGCAGGAAGCGGCCGGTCGCATCGGCGAAGCCGGCCACGGCACCCGACGCGTCGTTCGTCGGGTGACCCGACACGGCGAACACGGTGCCCGAGGTGCCGAGCGAGATCGCGACGTCGCCCTCGGCGAGTCCGAGCCCCAGCGCGGCGCCCATGTTGTCGCCGGTGCCGGCGGCCACGACCATGCCGCCGCACGTGCCCGCAGCCTCGCCGGGTGCGAGCACGGTCGGGGCGACCGCGGGGTCGAGGTCGACGAGGCCGAGCGTCGTCCGGCACGTAGGCCTCGAGGCTCGGCGACCAGTACCCGGTACCCGAGGCGTCGCCGCGGTCGGTGCAGACCTCGCCGGTCAACTGCAGTGTCAGCCAGTCGTGCGGGAGGAGGACGTGCGCCACGCGGGCGAAGTGCTCGGGCTCGTGCTCACGCAGCCATGCGAGCTTGGTGATGGTGATCGAGGCGACCGGCACGGTGCCGATGACATCGGCCCAGCGCCGCGGGCCCCAGCGTTCGACGAGTGCGGTGGCCTCGGGTGCCGACTCGGTGTCGTTCCAGAGCTTGGCCGGTCGCAGGACGCGTCGAGCCTCGTCGAGCACGACCATGCCGTGCTGCTGACCGGCGACCGAGATCGCTGCGGCGGCACGCCCCTGCTCTTCGATCAACGACGAGAGCGCGTCCCACCACACATGCGGGTCCTGTTCGCTGCGCGGTGGAACCGTCGGTGGGTGCGGCCGATGTCCGCTGCGCACGAGCTCGCCGGTGTCGGCGTCCCGCACCTCGAGCTTGCACGACTGCGTCGACGAGTCGACGCCCGCGACGAGCGTCACGCTGTCCACCTCCGCGCTCGCCACGCCGGCTTCGAACGCGAGCAGCACTGCACCCGCCACGCCGGAGTCGCCCTCCACGCCGCTGGCGACGACCGGGACCTGCTCGGGCTCCAGTGCATCCTGCGCCATTTCGCCGCGCAGCGGATCGAGCAGGAAGTCGAAGGCGCCGGCGGCCTCACCACCGACCACGACCAGCTCCGGATTCAGGATGCTGACGAGGTACGACGCGCCGAGGCCGAGCATGTGGCCGGCGTCGTCGAGCACGCGTCGGGCGCCGTCGTGCCCGTCGCGTGCGGCGCGCACCACATCGTCGAGGTTCGGTGTGCGCCGCCGAGAGGGGACACCGGCCTCGCGGGCGGCATCGGCGATGGCGCTGGCCGAGGTGTACATCTCGAGGCAGCCGTACTTGCCGCAGTGACAACGAAGCCCGTCGTCCACCACGCGGCAGTGCCCGATCTCTCCGGCGAACCCCCGGGTGCCGGTCACGAGCGCACCGTCCTGCACGATGGCGCTGCCGACCCCGGGACCCACGTAGAGCCACACGAACGTGTCCACCTCGCGAGCGACACCGAGCCGCGCCTCCGCGAACGCCGACGCATGCGGGGTGTTCCACGCGGTCACGGGCACGCGCAACGCGTCGCCGAACAGCTCGACGACGGGAACGTCGGTCCAGCGGAGGTTCGGCGCCAGCACACACACTCCGGTGTCGCGGTCCACGAGACCCGGTACTGCGATCGCCGCGTGTCGGATCGTCGGCTTGGCGATCTTCGCCACCCCGAGCGCCTCGTCGAGGAGCGCGGTCACGTGGTCGAGCGAGCGCGACGGCGATCCGATTGCGGACTTCCTGCTGCGCTGCGCGACGATCGATCCCCGCCCGTCCGCAAGGGCCACGGTGGTTTCGTACACGCCGATGTGCACGCCGACGTACGCGTCACGCGTGACGTCGAGGTCGAGGTACGTCGGCGGGCGACCCCCGGCCGCAGTGCTCCTGCCCACGCCCACCTCGAGCACGAGGCCCTCGGCGAGCAGGTCGTCGACGATCGCAGACACGGTCGGCTTCGCCAACGAAGTGCGTCGCGCGACCTCGGTGCGCGCGAGGGGACCGGAGCGACGCACTGCGTCGAGCACCACCGCCCGGTTGTGCGCGCGCATCACCTGACGGTCGATTTTCGGCCGCGCTACCATGACCGGACCTTAGTGTGGTCAGCGAACAAACTCCAGGTGATGTCATGAGCGACGCGTTCACCCCGGTTCCCGACGATCACTTCACCTTCGGTCTGTGGACCGTCGGCAACCCGGGCCGAGACCCCTTCGGCCACGAGGTGCGCGCACCGCTCGACCCGGTCGACTCGGTGAAGCACCTCGCGGCGGTCGGCGCGTACGGCGTGAGCTTCCACGACGACGACCTCGTGCCGGTCGGCTCGAGCGCCTCCGAGCGGGACGCGATCGTGGCGCGCTTCCAGGGCGCGCTCGACGAGACCGGACTGCGCGCCCCGATGGCCACGTGCAACCTGTTCTCGCAGCCGGTGTTCCGCGACGGCGCCTTCACCGCCAACGACGTGCAGGTGCGACGCTTCGCGCTGGCGAAGACCCTCGACGCCATCGATCTCGGCGTGGAGCTCGGCGCCGAGATCTTCGTGATGTGGGGTGGGCGCGAAGGATGCGAGGTCGACGCGGCGATGGACACGCGCGCCGCACTCGACCGCTACGCGGAAGCCGTGAACCTCGCGTGCGAGTACGTGCGGGAGCAGGGTTACTCGCTGCGCTTCGCGCTGGAGCCCAAGCCCAACGAGCCGCGCGGTGACATCTTGCTTCCCACTGTCGGTCACATGCTCGCGTTCATCGACGAGCTCGACCATCCGGAGATGGTGGGCCTGAACCCGGAGTTCGCGCACGAGACGATGTCGGGGCTCTCGTTCCACCACGCCGTTGCCCAGACGCTGTGGCACGGCAAGCTCTTCCACATCGACCTCAACGCGCAGCGCCCGGGGAAGTACGACCAGGACTTCCGCTTCGGCTCCGAAGGCATCCGCGATGCCTTCTACTTGGTGAAGCTGCTCGAGGATGCCGGCTACGACGGCATGCGCCACTTCGACGCCCACCCCTACCGCACCGAGGACACCGCCGGTGTGTGGGACTTCGCGCGTGGCTGCATCCGCACGTATCTCATCCTGCGCGAGAAGGCGCAACGCTTCCACGACGACCCGGAGATCCAGGCCGCGCTCGCCGAGGCCAAGGTCCCCGAGCTCTCGGTGCCCACTCGCCCGGACGGTGGGATTGCGGCCCTCCGATCCAACCGGCCCGATCCCGTCGCGCTCGCGCAACCCGGGCTCGGCCTGGAGCGGCTCGACCAGTTGGTCAACGAGCTGCTGCTGGGCGTTCGCTGACCGTCATGGCCGACCGCATCCGATGGGGCATCGCCGCCACCGGCGGCATCGCCCGGGGTTTCGCGCAGGGACTCGTCGAGACGCCCGACGCGCACGCGGTTGCCGTCGCGTCTCGCAGCGCCGAGCGCGCCGAACGCTTCGCTGCCGAGTTCGACATCCCGCACCGGCACGCGTCGTACGAGGATCTCGCCGCGGATGACGACGTCGACATCGTGTACGTGGCGACGCCGCATGCTCGGCACGAAGCCGACACCTTGCTCTTCCTCGAAGCGGGGAAGCACGTGCTGTGCGAGAAGCCGTTCGCGCTCAACGAGGGTCAGGGCCGCAGGATGGTCGACACCGCGCGCGAGCGCGACCTGTTCGTCATGGAGGCGATCTGGTCGCGCTTCCTCCCCGCCTACGTGATCCTTCTCGAGCTGCTGGCCGAGTCTGCGATCGGCGAGGTCGACAGCGTCGACGCCGACTTCGGCCTGCAGTTCCCGTGGGATCCGTCGCACCGACTGTTCGACCTCGCGCTGGGCGGCGGCGCGCTCCTCGACCTGGGCGTCTACCCGTTGCAGTTGGCGTCGCTGGTCCTCGGCGTTCCCACGCAGGTCCACGCGGTGGGCGCGCTCGGCAGCACGGGCGCCGACGAGCACGTGGCCGCGGTCCTCGCCCACGAGAGCGGGGCGTTGGCGACGATCCGCGCCGCGACGCGCGTGAACCTCGAATGCAAACCGCTCGCATCGCGGGCTCGGATGGCGTGATCGACCTCCCGGCGTTCATGCACTGTCCGGACTCGCTCACGATCACCACACCGAGAGGCGTCGAACGTCGAGACGCGCCGATCGTGGGGCAGGGCCTGCGCTACCAGGTGGGCGAAGTGCACCGTTGCCTCCGCTCGGGCGCGGTCGAGAGTGCCGTGATCCCGCACGCCGAGACGCTGAGCCTCGCCGCGACCATGGACCGGATCCGCGAGCAGATCGGGGTGCGCTACCCGGGCGAGTGACGCGGTGTCCGACGGTGACTCGACGCAGGCGGTCATGTCCGTTAGCGTGCGCAGACACAACTCCGAACATGCCGCCGTGCGTGCTCGCGGTGCGGGAGCTACAGTTGGTTAGTTCGCTCAGGATCAAAACTGGGCTTTCACTGGGGGGAACGATGCGGAAGTTGGTGGCACTGTTCGTGGTGCTCGGGGCCGTGCTCGGCGTGGCCGGCGTCGCCTGGGCGGCGACGCCGGGCGTCTCCAAGGACGAAATCAAGATCGGGGTCACCTATCCGGACCTCGACGCCATCCGCGACGTCACCGACATCAGCCATGGTGACTACAAGGCCACGTACAACGCGGTCATCGACGAGCTGAACAAGAAGGGCGGCGTCGACGGCCGCAAGCTGGTGCCCGTCTTCGCGCCCATCAACCCGATCGGCACCGCGCCCGCGCAGGAGGCGTGTCTGAAGCTGACCGAGGACGAGAAGGTCTTCGCCACCGTCGGCTTCTTCTACTTCGACGCACCGCTGTGCTACGTGACGCAACACGACACTCCCATCCTCGGCGGCACCATGGACCCCACGTACCTGAAGCAGGCGAAGGCGCCGTGGATGACCCTCGAGTCCGGTCCCGAGGTGACGCCACGAGCGGTCGACGCGCTGGTGAAGAGCGGTGACCTCAAGGGCAAGATCGGGGTCGTCGCCATCGCCAGTGAGGAGAAGAACCTCCTCGACGCCGCCGTGCTGCCTTCGCTGAAGCGCAACAGCATCAAGAACACGGTGGCGATCATCGACGCGCCGCTCACCGACACCGTCGCCGCCACACAGCAGGCGGGCACGATCGCCGAGAAGTTCAAGTCCGAAGGCATCAAGACCGTTCTGCTGGTCGGCGCCGCGCCGAGTGCCTTCAGCAACGCGCTCAAGAACACCGACTATCGACCGAAGCTCGTGGGCACGCCGTTCTCGACGTTCCAGGGAGCGGCGATCAACAAGGCGACCGACCCGGCGTTGTGGAAGAACTCGGCGACCGCCGACATCGCCGCCGACTTCAACGACCCGAGCCTGCAGCAGTGCTACGGCCTCGTCGAGAAGGCTACGGGCAAGACCATCGTCGAGCGCCCCGAGCCGGGCACGCCCGACTACCAGGCGTCGGCGCGCTCCGCGTGCCTGTACATCTCCCTCTTCTCACAGCTCGCGGGCGCGGCCGGCAAGGACCTGACCGTCGCCGGCTTCGGCAAGGCCGCCGAGAAGCTGGGCACCGTGACGGTCCCGGGGCTCGGCACGATCAAGTACGACCCCAAGACGCACACCTGGCAACAGACCTTGTACACGTACAAGTACGACCCGGCCACGCAACAGCTGGTGCAGGACAAGAAGATCGGCTGACGTGGACGAGGAGGCCGCCTCGACCACCACGCCCGGCGAAGCCGCGCAGCTCGCCGTAGCGGTCCTCGACGCCGAGGCCGAGCGCGAGGCGCAACAAGCAGCGTCACAAGAGGAGGTGCTCTTCGCCAACGACCTCCTGCCCGGGGTGGGTGAGGACGAGGTCTCGCTCGGCCAGGCGGTGCGCATCGGCGGGGTCAGCACGTTCGTCGTGCTCATGCTCCTCCGCTCGTTGGAGGAGCTCGAGTCGGCGACCTTGTCGGTGCTCGCCCCCGACCTGCGCCACGCGTTCGGGGTGAGCAACGGGACGATCGTGTTCCTCGCCGCGGCGTCCGGCTCGTTCCTGGTGCTCGGCGCGCTGCCCATGGGCTGGTTGGCCGACCGACACCGCCGTCCACCGATCATCGGCTGGGCCAACCTCGCGTTCGCTGGCTTCCTCGCGCTCTGTGGTGCGGTCACCAACGCGTTCCAGCTGTTCTGGGCCCGGCTCGGTGTCGGGGTGGCGAAGTCGAACACCTACCCGGTGCAGGGATCGATGATCGGCGACGCCTACCCGATCAGCGCGCGCGGGCGCATCAACGCCTGGCTGGCCATGGGGTCGCGCTTCGTCGGCGTGCTCAGTCCTGTCATCGTCGCCGGCATCGCGTCGGCCGCCGGTGGCGACGACGGCTGGCGCTGGCCGTTCGTGCTGCTCGGCTTCCCAGTCGCGATCGTGGCCCTCTTCGGGTTCAAGCTGAAGGAGCCGCCGCGCGGCCAGTTCGAGAAGCAGGATGTCCTCGGCGAGGTCATCGAGGACGCGCAGCCGGCGCCGATCTCGGTCGAGGCCGCGTTCGCGCGGCTCTGGCAGATCCGCACGCTCAAGACCGTGATCGTCGCGTTCTCGGCGCTGGGCTTCGGGCTGTTCACCCTCCCCGTGCTCACCAACCTCTTCATGGAGGACCACTACGGCACCGACACCTTCGACCGCGGGGTGCTCGGCACCATCGGCGGCGTCGGTGTGCTGCTCGTGCTGCCGTTCGTGGGGAAGTACTACGACGGTCTCTACCGTCGCGATCCCGCGCGTGCACTGCGGTTCGTCGGGTTGACGATCCTCCCCGCCGCGCTCCTCACGCCGGTGCAGTTCTTCATGCCCAACGTCATCGCGTTCACGTTCGTGGGCGTCCCGCAGCTCATCCTGTTGTCGATCGGCTTCACGATGGTGCAGCCGGTCCTGCAGTCCGTGGTGCCGTACCGGTTACGGGGCATGGGCTCGGCGCTCGGGTCGATCTACATCTTCTTCATCGGCGCGACCGGTGGCGCGCTCCTCTCCGGTCTGCTCACCGACGAGTTCGGCGCCGCGCACCGCGGTGATCGTGATCATGGTCCCGTCGACCATCATCGGCGGGTTCCTGATCCTCCGCGGCGCGAGCTTCATCCGCAACGACCTCTCCCTCGTGGTCGCCGAGCTGCAGGAGGAGATGGCTGAGCACCGGCGCCAGCAGGACAAGCCTGCGGAGATCCCTGCCCTCCAGGTCGCCGACATCGACTTCTCCTACGGTCCCGTGCAGGTGCTCTTCGACGTGGGCTTCGAGGTGCGGAAGGGCGAGGTGCTCGCGTTGCTCGGCACGAACGGCGCCGGCAAGTCGACGATCCTGCGCGCCATCGCCGGGCTCGGCACGCCGGCGCGCGGCGTCGTGCGCCTCAACGGTCGCACCATCACGTACACCACGCCGGAGCAGCGGGCGAAGCTCGGCATCCGCATCCTGCTCGGCGGCAAGGGCGTGTTCCCGGCGATGACGGTGCACGAGAACCTCGAGATGGCGGCGTTCGTGTACCGCGGTGACGACGCCGACTTCCGCCGCCGGCTCGACCGCGCGTACGAGCTGTTCCCCGCGCTCGCCGAACGACGACGGACCGCGGCGTCGCAGATGTCCGGTGGCCAACAGCAGATGCTCGCGCTGGCGATGGTGCTGCTCCACGATCCCGAGGTGCTCGCCATCGACGAGCTCTCGCTCGGCCTCGCGCCGCTGGTCGTGCAGGAGCTCCTGGGGGTGCTCGAGCGGCTCAAGGCCGAAGGGATGACGATCATCCTGGTCGAGCAGTCGCTCAACGTCGCGTTGTCGGTCTCCGACCGCGCCGTGTTCCTCGAGAAGGGTCAGGTGCGCTTCGAGGGTCCGGCCGCTGAGCTGGCCGAGCGCGACGACCTCGCCCGCGCGGTGTTCCTCGGCCGGGAAGGCGGCTGATCGTGGCGGGCTCGGCGGGCGTCTCGGTGGTCGCCGCGTGGATCACGTCGCAGCTCGTGTTCAACGGGCTGATCGCCGGGCTGGAGATCGGTCTCCTCGCCATGGGCATCGTGTTGATCTACCGGTCGACACGGGTCATCAACTTCGCGGTCGGCAACATGGGTCTGGTCGGTGCCAGCCTCCTCGCGCTGCTCGTCATCGAGTACGACATCCCGTTCTGGCTCGCGGCCATCGGATCACTGATCGTCGGCACGCTGTTCGGCACGATCATGGAGCTGGTCGTCATCCGGCGACTGTTCTACGCGCCGCGCGTCGTGGTGCTGGTGTCGACCATCGGGATCTCCGGTCTCGCGCTGGCGATCGTCACCGCGTACCCGGAGATCACCGACTTCAGCGCCACGTACCCGCCCGCCGTCGACACGACGTGGAGCGACGTCCTCGGCGTGCGCGTGACCGGCGCGCAGCTCGCGGTGCTGGTGGTCGTGCCCGTCGTCGCCCTCGTGCTCGGGTGGTTCCTCAACCGCACGCTCGTCGGACGCACGGTGAAGGCGTCGGCCGAGAACCCCGACCTCGCGCGCGTGCAAGGGCATCAACCCCAAGCTGGTCTCGACTGCGGTGTGGTCGATCGCCGGGTTCCTGGCGACGCTCACCATGATGCTGGTGGCGGCGGACAACGGCGGAGCGGCGAAGGACCTCCTCACCCTCGGGCCGAACACGCTCGTCCGTGCGCTGGCGGCAGCAGTCATCGCCGGCATGGTGTCGTTCCCGCGCGCGATGGTCGCGGGAATCGCGATCGGCGTCATCCAGGCATTGATCAACTTCAACTACCTCGACAAGCCCGGCCTCATCGACGGTCTGCTCCTGGTCGCGGTGCTGATCGCGGTGGCGCTGCAGAGCCGCAGTCGGGGGCCGGCCGAGACGCAGACGTTCTCGTTCGCGCCGAAGGTGCGCGAGATCCCCGAGCAGCTGCGAGACGTCTGGTGGGTGAAGCGGCTGAACGTCGTCGTCCTCGGAGCGCTGCTGCTCTTCGCGATCCTCCTCCCACTCCTGATCACGCAGCCCTCGCGCCATCTCCTCTACGCCACCATCGCCTGCTTCGCGATCTGCGGGCTCTCGCTGATCGTGCTCACCGGCTGGGCGGGCCAGCTGTCCTTGGGTCAGATGGCCTTCGCCGGCTTCGGTGCCCTGGTCGCGGCGGCGTTGACGCGCGGCCTGAACCTCGATCTGGGCGTGGTGAACCTCGACCTCGCTGCGATGCCGTTCCTGCTCTCGATCGTGATCGCCGCGTTCGCGTCCGCCGCCCTCGCCGCGCTCATCGGGGTGGGTGCGCTGCGTGTGCGTGGGCTGTTGCTCGCGGTCAGCACGTTCGCGTTCTCAGTGGCTGCTTCGCAGTACCTGTTCCGCCAGCCCGTGCTGTCCGACGACCTCACCACGGTGCCGTTCCCGCGCGGATCGCTGTTCGGGCTCGACCTGTCGTCACAGCGCACCTACTACTACGTGTGTCTGGCCGTGCTCGTGATCGCGTTCGTCGTCGTGAGTCGGCTGCGGAAGTCGGGGATCGGTCGCACCACGATCGCGGTGCGCGACAACGCCGACCGGGCCGCGGCCTACACCGTCGGCGTGGCTCCGTCGAAGCTGCGCGCGTTCGCGATCGCCGGGTTCATCGCCGGCTTCGGCGGCGCGTTGCTGGCCGGTGCGATCGAAGCGGTGCCGTTCACCGAGCGCTACTTCCTGGTGGCGGATTCGCTCGCGCTCGTCGCGCTCGGTGGTGATCGGCGGGATCTCCTCGCCCATGGGTGCGGTGCTCGGCTCGTTGTGGATCGTGGGTCTTCCCGCGTTCTTCCCCGACAACACGCTGGTGCCGCTGCTGACCTCGAGCCTCGGCCTGCTGATCCTGCTCCTCTACTTCCCCGGCGGGCTGATGCAGATCGTGTACTCCGCACGCGGACGCGCTCTTCGCCTGGGCCGCGTCGAAGCGCGAGGCCCCGTCGACGGAACGGGTGGCCGAGACGCCGCCGGTGCTCGTGCGCTCGGTGCGGCCCCCGATCGTGGAGGACGTCCCCGCGCTGGAGGTGTCGGGGATCACCGTGCGCTTCGGCGGTGTCGTCGCGGTCGACGACGCGGGCTTGCGAGTCGGCAACGACGAGATCGTCGGTCTCATCGGCACCAACGGCGCGGGTAAGTCGACGCTGATGAACGCGATCGGCGGCTTCGTGCCGTGCGCGGGCACGGTGCGAATGCACGGCGAAGACGTGTCGTCGTCGGGCGCGGCGCGTCGGGCGCGCATGGGTCTCGGCCGCACCTTCCAGGCCGCGCTGCTCTTCCCCGAGCTCACCGTGCGCGAGACGGTGGAAGTGGCGTTGGAGGCGCGTGGGCGCACCGGGCTCGTGTCCACCGCCTTGTTCCTGCCCCGCTCGTTCGCACGTGAGCGCCACCGGCGGGCGGAGGCCGACGACCTCATCGGCTTCCTCGGGCTCGGTCGTTACGCCAGCAACCGCATCGCCGATCTGTCGACGGGTACCCGGCGCATCGTCGAGCTCGCCGGCCTCCTCGCCCTCGACGCGCGCGTCCTTTGTCTCGACGAGCCGACCGCTGGTGTTGCGCAGCGCGAGACCGAGGCGTTCGGACCGCTGATCAAGGAGATCCGTCGCGAGCTCGGTGCCGCGATGCTGGTGATCGAGCACGACATGCCGCTCATCATGAGCATCAGCGACCGCGTCTATTGCCTCGAGGTCGGCCGTGTGATCGCCGAAGGCGATCCGGTGACCGTGCGCAACGACCCGAAGGTGATCGCGAGCTACCTCGGCGTCGACGAGCGTGCCATCCAGCGCAGCGGTACTGCCGCACCCGCACCGACGGCTGCGGCAGTGCCCGAAGGAGGATGACCCCCATGACGACCGTCGACAAGAGGACCCGCTTCGCCGGCGCGGTGGAGCTGATGGGCGCGGAACAGCTGTTCGGCGACCTCGCCGAACGCCTCGACGAGACGGGCGAGCTCGCGGCGCGCGGTGTGCAGGTCCTCGATCTGCCGCCGCTGACCTTCGAGGTCGACGGCACCGCCGCGCACCTTGTCGTCGCCGACGGCGCGCTCACGCTGCGCGAGGGACGCGCCGCTGACGGGCCCGTGATCGCGCTCGACTCCACCGCGTGCTCCGAGCTGTTCCAGGACCTGGCGTCGACGTTCGGGCTCGTGATGCCCGGACGGGTCGAGGTGCTGCGACCACGCGGTGACCAGTTCGTGGCCTGGGAGCCGGTGCTGCGTGCTGCCATCGACGGACGCGCGGTCTACGAACCTGGTTCGATCGAGTTCCGGGATCGAGACGGCAACGAGCTCGACCTGCGCCGAGGCTTCCGGATCGACGACGTGCGGGAGGACATCGGCCACTTCCTCGCCGAGGCCGGCTACCTCCATCTCGAAGCCGTGTTCACCGAAGCCGAGATGGCCGCCGTCTCCGCGGAGCTCGACGCCGCGATGGCGGCGGCGACCCAGGACGATGGTGCATCGTGGTGGGCCCGCACGGATGACGGCTGGTACCCGTCACGCATCCTGGGCTTCAACCTCAAGTCGCCGACGTTGCAGGGTCTGCTCGAGTCCGACCGGTTCCGGCGCATCGGCCAGTTCACCGACGACGAGATGGTGCAGCGTGCGCCGCGCACGGGCGACAGCGCTGAAGGCCTCCTCAAGAAGGTCGGCGTGCTCGAGGGCATCTCCGACGTCTCGTGGCACAAGGACTGCTCCCTCGGGGGTCACTCGCGCAGTTGCTGTGGCCTCACCGTCGGCATCTCGGTCACCGGGGCGCAGCAGCGCAACGGCGAGCTCGGGGTCGTCGCCGGATCCGGTCGCGCCAACGTCCAGCCCATCGACGTGCGCCCAGACCTCGACCTGCCGCGCATCCCGCTCCCCACCAACACCGGCGACGTCACCGTGCACTGCAGCTGCACCCTGCACATGAGCCGGCCGCCGATGGACCTCGAGCGGCGTGTTGTCTACACCGGGTTCGGCCTCGCGCCCCGTCCCGGTGACGAGCGGGAGGAGCTCGACCCCGAGGAGATCCGTCGTCGCCGTCAGTCGCTCAGCGACCACGTCACGAACATCGAGAGGGAACGGATCGTCAGCGACGAGGCGTTCAAGCTCGACGCGTGAACCGGCTCGACAACCTGGTCATTTCCGGCTTCCACCCCGAACCCAGCATCTGTGCTGTCGGCGGCGTTCGACTGGTTCGACGACGATCCGGCTCGATCACGACGCCGTGAGCTCGCGAGCCTGGAATGATCAAGTCCGACGACCTCACCGGCCTGAACCGAGAGGACACCCATGCTCTTCGGAATCCGTTTCGACTTTCGCAACCCACCCATCGCCCGCACCTCGATGGCCGACCGCTACGCCGCCGCGCTCGACATGGCGGAGTGGGCCGACGGGCTCGGATGCGTAAACATCGGTGTGGCCGAGCACCACGGCTCGGCCGACGGTTACCTCCCGAGCCCCGCAGTGATGCTGGGGGCCATGGCGGCGCGCACGAAGCAGGCACCGCTCGGCATCGGTGCACTGATCGCACCGTTCCACGACCCGCTGCGCATCGCTGAGGACCTCTGCGTCCTCGACCACCTGTCACGCGGACGGCTCAGCCTCATCATCGGTGCCGGCTACGCGCCGCACGAGTTCGAGATGTTCGACGTCGAGCTGCGCGAGCGTCCGCAGCGCGTCGTCGAGCTCGTGACGACGTTGCGCAACGCGTTCACCGGCGAGCCGTTCGAGTACCGCGGGCGAAGCGTCCACATCACGCCGGCGCCGTACCAGCCCGGCGGACCGAAGATCGCGCTCGGCGGTGCCAGCGAGGGTGCGGCACGTCGGGCGGCTCGCATCGGCGACGGCTTCGTACCGTCCGACGGCGCGTTCTGGGAGTTCTACGCCGACGAGTGCGTGAAGTTGGGCAAGGACCACCCCGGCGACTGGCCCGGTGGCGACACGCGGGTGATCGTGTTGGCGAAGGATCCCGAACGGCAGTGGGAGCGCCAAGGTGGGTTCTTCCTCCACGAGACCAACGCCTACGGCGAATGGCAGGCGCAGACCGACAACCTCTCGACCGGGTTCACCATCGTCAGCGACGTCGACACGCTGCGGGCGACCGGGCAGTACCGCATCCTGACCCCCGACGAATTCGTCGCCGAGATGCAGACGTTGCCGTTCCCGTTCGCGATGTTCCACCCGCTCGTCGGGGGCACGCCTCCCGACATGGCCTGGGAGTCGTTGCACCTGTTCGAGCACGAGGTGCTCCCGGCGGTTCGCTGAGCGCGGCCGTATCGTGGATCGGGTCACGTCGAAGGGGGACAGATGCGAGCCGCAGTGTTGCGCGACGGGAAGCTCGTCGTCAGGGAGACCGCCGATCCGGTGCCGGGAGCGAACGAGCTCCTGGTGCGGACGGTCAGCACCGCCATCTGCGCGTCGGACATCCACTACATGGACCATCCCGATCCGTCCGACACGTCGGGTCTGTTCGTGTGGGACGCCGACCGCGACGTCGTCATGGGTCACGAGTTCGTCGGTGAAGTGGTCGAATACGGACCAGGCTGCTCCGACCAGTTCCCGGTGGGTTCGTGGGTCACCAGCGTGCCGACGTTGCTGCAGGGCGGCGGCATGCAGGTCATCGGCCAGCATCCCGACGCCCCCGGGAGTTTCGGAGAGCTCTTCCTCGTGAACGAGGCTCTTGCGCGCCAGGTGCCGCAGGACGCCGATCCCGACGCGGTCGCGCTGACCGATGCATTCGCGGTCGGGGAGGGCTATGTCGCGCTCTCGAAGATCGAACCCAGTGAGATCCCGTTGGTGATCGGTGCGGGCGCGATCGGGCTTTCCGCGGTCGCCGCGCTGGCGTCGCGCGGGATCGATCCGATCATCATCGCCGACTTCAACGACGACCGGCTCGAGCTCGCCGAACGATTCGGCGCCCACATCACGGTGAACCCGTCGAAGCAATCTCCCTACGAGGTGTGGGACGAGACCGCGAAGACGAGCGGTGGGGCGAAGCCGCCGGCGATCTTCGAGTGTGTCGGCGCGGCCGGTCTCCTGCAGCAGATCGTCGACGCGTGCCCGATGGGCTCGCGCATCTACGCGGCCGGCGGCTGGTACACCGGCGACGGACTCAACATCACGGCCGCGACCAAGAAGCTGCTCATGATCCAGTTCGGTGGCGCGCCGGGTGGCGACGACTGGTACCGCACGCTCGATGCCATCGTCGCCGGCGACCTCGATCCGCGACCCTCGATCGGGATGATCGTGGGCCTCGAGGGCATCCCCGACGCGATCGATCTCGCCCGCACGGCCGAAGGCCCGCCGCGGATCATCGTTCACCCGAACGAGTAGCCGGAGGAACCATGCCCGACCTCGACGAACTGTCCGCACGACTCGACCGGCTCGAAGCCGAACGCGCAATCGTCGAAACGATGTACGCGTACGGTCGCGCACTCGACTACGGCGATCGCGACGGCTTCCTCGACTGCTTCACCGACGACGCCGACTATGTGGTCGACATGCGACTCGGTGGTGCCGCAGTGCTCAGCTTCCACGGGCGGGAAGAACTGGCGGGGTATCACGACTGGCACACCCACGCGCCCGACGCCTGGCACAAGCACGTCGCGACCAACCCGGCGATCACGATCGACGGTGACACCGCCACCGCGGTGAGCTACTTCCTGCGCCTCGACTCCGACGCGGAAACCGGGGCGCCCTCCACCGTGAGCTCGTCCGGGCGCTACGTCGACGAGTTCGTGCGGGGCGACGACGGCAGCTGGCGCATCCGGTCACGCCGTTGCGACGTCGAGAACCTCTGACCGACTCCGATCCATACTGAGCTGCTGACAACCCGTCACGCCCGGAAAGAAGGACAACTCGTGGCTGAAGAAATCGTTCTCGTCGACTACCCGCTGCCCCAGGTGAAGCGGGTGACCATGAATCGCCCGGAGAAGCGGAACGCGCTCTTCCATCCTCTGCGGGGGGCGATCATCGACGCCCTGCAGGAGGGCGACAACGACGACGACATCAAGGTGATGATCGTGCGTGGCAACGGCCCGTCGTTCTCGGCCGGCTACGACCTCGGCGGCGGCAACGAGGGTCACGAGCTTCCGCACTTCACCGCGGCGGGCGAAGGCCAGTGGCCGCGCCATGTCACCGAGACCTGGATGGGGATCTGGGACCTGTCGAAGCCGGTCATGGCGCAGGTGCACGGTTACTGCCTGGCCGGCGGCAGCGAGCTCGCGACGGGCTGCGACCTGGTCTACATGGCCGACGATGCGCAGATGGGCTATCCGGCGGTGCGCTTCGGTGTGCCCGACATGCACTTCCACCCGTGGTTCCTCGGCATGCGCAAGGCGATGGAGATGTTCATGACCGGCGACTCGGTGAGCGGCGTCGATGCGGTGCGCTACGGCTGGGCGAACGCGTCGTTCCCCGCCGATCAGCTCGAGGCCGAGGTGCTCAAGGTCGCGGAGAAGATCAGCAAGCTGCCCCTCGACGTGTTGCGTCTGAACAAGCGGGCGATCCACCGCCAGATGGAGGTCATGGGCCTGCGCACCGGCATCCGCGCCGGTACCGAGCTGTGCGCCCTCGGGACGCACACGCAGTCGATGGCCGACTTCGTCGCCGACATCCAGAGCGACGGCTTGACCGGCGCGCTCGATCGCCGCGACGGCAAGTTCGGCGACTACCGGACGACCGACAACCCGGCCGGCTGACCGAAGGGACCCGGCGGCCCGTGGAGTTCTGGCTGCCCCTGATCTTCGAGCCCGACGTGCTGCAGTACGTCGAGGTCGCGCGTGCCGCGGAACGGATCGGCTTCACCGGGATCGCGCTGCCCGACCACGTCGCGATCCCGAGCGAGTTCGTGCCGGCGCATCCCGGCGAGGGCGATCCGTTCACCGCCAGCGTCGACCATCCCGATCCGTTCACCACGATCACGGCCATGGCGGCAGGCACGACGACCCTGCGCTTCATGACGTATGTGTACGTGCTGACGATGCGCGACCCATTCACGGTGGCCAAGCAGGCGGCGTCGGTCTCGACGCTGACCGGCAGCCGATTCGCGCTGGGATGTGGGGCGGGTTGGTTGGAGGAGGAGATCACGCTCCTGGGGCAGGATCCGCGGCACCGCGGCGCGCGGATGGACGAGATGCTCGACGTGATCCGAGGGCTCTGGGATCACGGCACCTTCGAGTACCACGGTCACCACTATGACTTCGCGCCCGTCACCATGACTCCGGTGCCGCAGCGCCCTCCACCGATCTGGATCGGTGGAGGGCGCGCATCGCTGCGCCGCGCAGCACGTTGCGAGGGCTGGGTCGGGATGGATCATCCGTTCGACGAGCTCGAGGATCTGCTCGCACAGCTCGCAGGGATGCGCCGACAGCACGCGGAGGAGCACGGCCCACCACTCGCCGCGCCGCAGACGATGGCGGTGGCTCGGGAGATGCCTAGTCGCGAGCTGTATGCGCGCCTCGAGGGACTCGGTGTCACCGCCACGATCGCGTTGCCGTGGCGACCGGCCGACCCCGACTACGCGACGCTGCCCGCAAAGGTCGCGGCGATGGAGCGATGGGCGGACGCGTTCGGGCGCTGACGTCGCGCTATAAACCTGCGTCGTCGAGCAGGCGCGTGAGTGAATCGACGACGTAGTTGTCGGTTGCCATCGCACTGTCGGCAGGGATCAGACCAGCAGCGGTCATGCGGTCGGCGAGGGGGATCATGATCGCCGCGTATCGCATCGAGCCGAAGATCTCCCAGAACACGGGCTCGCGCACCTCGCGGCCCGACGCGTGCTCGTAGATCCGCACCATCTCGTCCCGTGTCGGGAAGCCGTCCATGCGGGTCGCGCCCATGCCGTCGAACGACATCCGGTCGTACATGAGCCACCAGCCGAGATCGGCCTCGGTCGGGCCCAGCGCGGCGGCCTCCCAGTCGCACACGACGGCGGGCTGGTAGTCGCGGAAGATGATGTTGCCGAGACGCGAGTCGCCCCAGACCAACCCGACTCGCTCGTCTCGGGGATCGTGCGCGGTCAACCAGTCGAGCGCTCGGAACAGCTCGGGGTGCGGCCGGGCGGCGAGCTGGTCGGTGGCGAAGCGGCGGTAGAGGTCGAGCTGGACGGCGAGCATGGGATCGCCCACGCCGCTGGCGTCGAGCCACCCCAGGTCGGCGTCGCGCCAGTCGATCGCGTGGATGCGGGCCATGGCTTCGAGGCCGCTGCTGACGAGCCGGTGCCGTTCGTCGGCGGTCGCCTCGTCGACCAGGAAGCCCTCGACGGTGTAGCGCGGGACGTCGGACGGCACGCGTCCCTCGACGAACCCCATCACGAAGAACGGCTGACCAAGCACGTCAGGGTCGGCTTCGTACCCGACGATCGGGCACATCGGCACGCCGTGCTCGGCCACGACCCGCATCACGCGCTGCTGCAACTCGACCGACACCGCGCACGCGGACGTCTGCACGGGGAACAGCGCACCGGTGGCCGGCTCGATCCGTCCGACGAAGCGCTCGTGGTGTGGTCCGTGGGCATCGGTCCAGTCCACGTCGAAGAAGATCGTCTCGTTGGAGAAGCCGGTCGCCGCCGGGATGTCGACGTCGCCCACGGTGACGCCCTCGGCGCCGGGACGTCGTTGTGCGAACCACGTCCGCAGCGCATCGGCGTAGCCGCTGCGATCGCGGTGGAACTTCGGCGAGTGCGCGATTGCCGGGGGAGTGCTCATCGGCAGACGCCGTCGGCCACGAGCTTGGCCACCTCGTCGGCGTCGAGGCCGAGCACCGAGGTCAGCACCGCTTCGGTGTCGGCGCCCATGAGGGGTGCGGCCTCGGCGCGGCGTTGCGGGAGACGCGAGAAGCGGAGCGGGTTGCCGATGTGGCGCTCGTCGCCGACTTCGGGGTGGTGGAGCGTCACGATCGCTCCCCGCCCGCGCATGTGGGCGTCGGCGTGGTGGTCGCGCGGGCCCATGACCGGCATGGCGGAGACGCCGTGCGCCTGGAGGTGCTCGGCCGCGTCCTCCTTCGAACGTGACTGCGTCCACTCCGCGAGCCGGGCGTCGAGCTTCTCGCGCGCCGCGACGCGATCCTGCGCGTGGTCGAGCGACGGATCTGCGTCCCACCCGACTGCGGTGCACAGCGCGCGCCACGCGTCGTCGTCCATCACCGCGATGGCAACCCATTGGTCCTCGCCGGCTGACGGGTACACGCCGTGCGGCGAAGCATGCGGGTGGCGGTTGCCGAGCGGCTCGTGATCCACACCAGCTCGCGCGCGGCCTCGAGGTACTTCTCGCCGATCAGGTAGGCCGACGCCTCGGTCTGCGCCATCTCGAGGTGTTGACCTTCGCCCGACGTCTCGCGCTCGGCCAGCGCGGCGAGCACGCCGACCGCGAGCAGCCGTCCGGCGATGTGATCGGGGTGGTTCATCGACGTGCCGCACGGATACGGCGCCTCGGGATGGTTCCACAACAGGTGCACCCCGCTGAACCCCGAGTTCAGCGGTCCGTACGCGGGCATCTCGCCGAACGGTCCGCCGCGGCCGTAGCCCTGTGACGACGCGTAGATCACGCGCGGATTCACGGCGCGCACGGCCTCGTAGCCCAGCCCACGCCGCTCGAGCGCGCCCCGCGCTGGTTCTCCGCCACGACATCGGCCGATGCGCACAGTGCCAGCGCGAGCTCACGACCGCGTTCGGTGTTGAGGTCGAGCGCGACGCTGCGCCGGCCGCGGCACTCGTCGTTGAACGTGAAGTTCCTGTCCATGAGCTCGATGCGGCCACTGCCCATGCGTAGGACGTCGAGGTTGGCTCGCGACTCGATCTTGATCACGTCGGCCCCGAGCTCCGAGAGCACCGCGCACATCTCGGGCACCACCGCGGCGACACCGAACTCGATCACGCGCACGCCGTCGAGCAGGAGCCCACGTCCCCGTCCGAGCGGCGGAACCGCGCGCTCGGCATCAGTCGCGAACGTCGGATCCGTCTCCACCGAGGCGGCGCGCCGGATCGACGACGGCGTCCGCGCCGGCTTCACCGGTTGCGTGGCGAACGGGAGCCCTTCGAGGCCCTCGACGTCCTCGACGAAGTACCCGCGGTGGCGGGTCTGGGGATGCGCGACGAACTCGCTCGGCTGGTGGAGCACGCCGACGGTCGCGCCGTTGCCGAGCCCCTCCTCGAAGAGCTCGGCGCGGGTCCGGTCGGTGAGCCGCTCCTGCGCCACCATCCGGATCACGTCGGCGTTCATGAGCCGGAACTGCGGGTTCCTCCATTCGTCCGCCTCGAACACCTCCGCGTCACGCATGAGGGATTTGAAGCCGGCCCACTGCTTCGGGGAGCCGACGACGATGCGCACCCACCCGTCGGCGGCGGGCAGCACCCAGTACGCGCCGTCGGCGTTGCGCCGTCCGTCGACTGGCAGTTGAGGGTTCACGGAGAGGTAGTCCTGCATGGCGACCGACCACGGGATGAGCCCGGCGAGCCCGGCTTCCTGCGCGCTCACCTCGACGATCTGGCCGCGGCCGCGTTCATCCCGGGCCCGGTCGAGGACGGCGGCGACCGCACCGATGGCGCCGTACACCGATGCGCAGTCGTGGGCGAGGTCTCCCGGACCGTTGCAGGGCGGGAGCTGCGGGAAGCCGGACGCCCACAGTGCTCCCGATGCAGCCAGCGCGGGAAGCGGTTCCAGGTGCCACCCCGACCGGGGACCCCTCAGCCCGAGGTCGGTCAGCGCCACGTGCACGAGGTGGGGATGGCGCGCGCCGAGGCCGTCGTCGACGCCGACGTTCTCGACCAGCACGTCGGCGCCGGCGAGGAGCTCGTCGAGTGAGTGAGCGGTCCTGGCGGTCCAGCACCACGCTGCGCTTGTTGGCGTTGCGGTACGCGTGCGCGAGGGAGTCGGGTGGTTGCTCCGGTTCGACGCGGATGACGTCGGCGCCGAAGTCGGCGAGGATGCGTGCGCAGAGCGCGCCGCGCAGGTCGGTCAGGTCGACGACCCGCAACCACGACAGGGGGCCGTTGGGTTTCAAGACCTCGCTCGGCATCTCCCGGACCCTAGAGCACTCGCCCCGCAGCTCGTCTCAGCCGTCGACGATCGGGCACATCGAGCGTTGAAGGTCGAGCAGGTCGCGCGCGTCACCCAGGTCGACGCCGAACGCGAGTCGCTCGGATTCCAGATCGCCGAGGAAGTAGGCGTTGGCGGGCACGTTCCGCAGACGTGATCCCGGCTCCGGCAGGCCGGTGATGCCGGCCGTGAGCGACCGTGGCGCCACATCGGAGACCTCGATGCACATCGTCTCCCCGGAAAGGACCTCGATTCCCCAATGGACGGTACGGGCTCCGAACAGGGGTCCGGCGTCGAACGCGCCGCCCGGCACCGCGTCCTTGTTGACGAGCGTGATGTTCGTACGCAGGTTCTCGAACGGAAGCCCGCGATGCGAGTCGAAGGTGCCGGTGTGCATCAGGCCACGCCGCCACACGTTGCCGCTCGACAGCACCTCCACGTTGATGCCGTGCAACCACGAGCCCGCCACCGCTGGCACGGTGAAGTCCTCGAGCACGAAGTCCTCGATCAGGTTGTCGTGCGACTGCGTCCGCGTGATCGTGAAGTGGTGCAGCGAACGTCCACCGGCTGAGATCCCGCGCAGGGTGCACGACTTGGCGCTCGTCATCGAGAACGCGACGTCTGCGTTCACGACGTGCACGTCGCTGGCCCAGCAGTCGTGCACCGCCTGGAAGCACACACCGTTCGAGCCGGCGTTCTCGTTGTGTGCCGTCTGGACCCGCAGGGCGTTCTCGATGGTCAGCCCTTCGACGCCGCTGTCGTGCACCGTCGGCCCGAGGGCGCGCAGTCGCGCAGTCATCTCCGGGTGGATGGTGATCCGGAGGGGCTGTTCCAGTCGTGGATGGCGCTGGTCGGTCGCTTCGGTGACCACCACCGGCCACGTCCACTGCGCACCGGCCAGGAGCGTGGTGTCCCAGGGATAGGCGTGGGTGCCTTCGACGTCGCCGCCCATCTCTCGCAACATCCGATGATCGGCGTCGTCGGTGACCTCGAGCAGCACCATCTCGCCCGCTTCGAGCATCGCGATGTTGTCGATCTCGAGCAGGTCGGCGCCGCGCGCCGTCGGTGCCACCGTGCCGAGGGTCTCGCCGGCGAGCCAGCCCTCGTCTCCTCCCTGCCACTCCCATCCGTTCGTCATCGAGGCTGCCAGGCGTTCGCGTGCGATGAAGAAGATCTGCCCTCCGGTCCACGACCAGAAGGTGTTCTGATGCACGCTGTCCGCGAGTGGATGGGAAAAGAAGAGGGTCGTCGCACGTTTGCCCCACCCGCGCAACGTGACGTCTGAGTGGTGCACGAAGAGCGGACGATCGAGGGTGTAGCGCCCGGGATCGAGCTGCAGCACACCGCCGCCAGATTTGCCGATGTCGTCGAGCGCGCCCTGGAGTGCGGCGCTCGCGTCGTCGGGACGGTCGGGACGGATACCGAGGCTCGACGCGGCGATCGTCGGTCCTGCCGCGTGCACGGGTCGCACGCCGCGTCGATATCCGACCCGACGCCAGTCGCCCAGGATCGGATGCGTCGAAGGCGAATCGCGCCACGCCGCCACGATCGCCTCGAGGTCGCCGGGGAGGTCGTCGATCACGGCACTTGGTTCGCCCGGGCGACCTCGCCCAACCAGCGGGCCGACGGTTTGACCGCGCGCTCGAAGGTCTCGTGGTCGAACCCGATCAGACCGAAGGTGATCTTGAACCCCGACACCCACTCGAAGTTGTCGAGGAGAGTCCAGTGGGTGTACCCGCGCACGTCGACCCCGTCGTCGATGGCTCCTGCGAGACCACGCAGTGCGGCTTCGGTGTAGGTGTGACGGGCGTCGTCGTCGTCGGTGCCGAGACCGTTCTCGGTGACGATGATCGGTCGGTTCGTCTGCTCGGCCGCCAGCCGCACCGTGTGCCCGAGTGCCGCGGGGTAGATCTCCCAGCCGGTCTGCGCGGTCGGGGCGCCCTCGGGTGGTGGCAACATGCCCTCGGCCCCGACCATCTCGCGTGAGTAGGTCTGCACGCCGATCCAGTCGTCGTCCCGGGAGACGTCGAGCCAGTCGAGCTGCGCGGCGCGACGCATCTGGGCCAGCCGCTCGTCGCCTCCGGGTGCCGCCTGCATGTCGACGATGGCGAGCGACCAACCGACCTGCACGTCGGCGCGCACCGACTTGATCGCGTCGAACGCCTTCCGGTGCGCGGCCGCCATCACGTCGACCTTCGGCGACGGCCACGACCGGGGGCCGTCGGTCGGCGCCTCGAACCCGTCGGTGTCGTCGCGCGACGCCACCGGCGCGAAGCGGGTCGACATGAGCATGCCGATGATGTTGGCCTCGTTGATCGTGCAGACCCAGGGCACGAGGTCGCCGAGGTGCTGGGTGACCTTCTCGGAGTAGCGAGCGAACCGGTCGGCTGCGTTGGTGTGCTCCCAGCCCCCGGCATGCGCGAACCACCGCGGCGACGAGAAGTGGTTGTAGGTGACCACCGGCGTGATGCCGTGCTCGACGCACGTCGCGCACATGCGGCGGTAGTGCTCGAGCTCGGCGCGGGAGAACCAACCGTCCTCGGGCTCGATGCGCGCCCACTCGACGCCGAACCGGTACGCGTTGAAGCCGAGATCGGCCATGATCGCGATGTCTTCCGCGTAGCGGTGGTAGTGGTCGCACACGTCGCCGGACGGCTCGGCGAAGATCGAGGGCGTCGCCCACTCCATCTCCCACATGTCGGAGTTGACGTTGCCGCCCTCCACCTGGTGCGGCGCGGTGGCGGCTCCCCAGAGGAAGCCGTCGGGGAAGGTGGACACGTCATTGCCTCCCAGGGTCGATGTCGTCGATCCAGTCGCGCAGGACGCGCACGTCGGTGACGAATTGGTCGGGGTCGTCGTCGGCGACGTACTCGCAGAGCGCGTAGCGGCCGCCGGGGAGGGAAGCGTCTACGCGGTTCGCGAGCTCGACCGCTGCGGGCCAGATCTCCGCACCGTCGGCGAGCGGCCGACGGTCCTCGATGCCACGCGGACCCCACGCGAACACGTGGAGATGCGCGAGCCGTGGTGCGACCTGTGTGAGCTCGTCGAGCGCGGTCTCCGGCGCGAGCGACGGGTCGGGCTGCCAGTGCGTGCGGAGCTCGGGTTGTCCGATGGAGTCAAGCAGGTCGTTGGCCGAGTGCGCGGTCTCGGTCAGGGTTCCAGGATGGAACTCGAGTGTCGGCGCCAGGCCACGCGCGACGATCCGGTTCGAAAGCGCAGCCGTGCGGTCGCTCACGCGGCGGCGCTCGTCGGTGGGCGAGGTGGCGACAACGCCGAGTTCGGCCCAGATGCGGACCATCGGTGCGCCGAGTGCCTCGGCGGTGTCGAGCACCGCGACGACCGCCGCGTCGTCGTCTGACCCCGGTGGCGCCATGCCGAGGTACGAGCCGTACGACACGACCTCCAGTCCGGCGTCGCGGGTGCGCACCCCGAGCGCGGCGACGGCGGGACCGCCGCCGGTCGGTGCGTGGATGTCGGCGCCCCACTCGATGCCCTGTACGCCGGCGCGCGACGCGACCTCGATCACCTCGTCAGACGACAAGGTCCGGAACGTGATCGAACAGAGGCCCGGTGCGATGGTCATCGCCGCGTGCGCTTGCGGGTTGCCTTCTTGATCGCCGCCAGCTCGATCCGCTCGGGACGGTCCTTGTAGAAGTCGTCGAGCGGGAAGCACCCCGACACGAGTCCGTTGCGCGGCGCGGTCGTGCAGTCGCTGAAGGTGCGGCACAAGCGAGACGCGTCGAGCGTGCGGCCGGCGAGCACGTCGGCGGGCAGCTCGGGGTAGCTGAGCATCCCTCGGCCGATCCCGACGGATGCCGCGCCGCCGGTGCGGATCGTGTGCTGCGCTGCGTGCGGGAGCCACTGCTGTAGGTACGAGTATCCGGAGCCGACGAGCGCGACGTCGGGATGCGCGCGCGCCAGTTCAGCGCACACGGCGATCATGTCCGCGGCCCCGATGAGCGGATCCTCGGGTGGCGTGTAGGCATCGGACGGCGGGAAGAACGCCGGCCGCTGGACGTGCGGGTTGTAGTACGGGCTCCCGGCGGTGATGCACACGATCCCGATGCCGAGCTCGCGGCACAGGTCGAGGAACCGGTGCGCGTCCTCGATGCCGACGAGGTACCACGCGACCTCGGGTGCATCGCCGACCGGGATCCCGATCCCGTCGGTACCGGCTTCGTAAGGCCCGGGGTCGTAGGCGGACAACCTGACTCCGATTGCGAGGCCCGGTGCCGCGCACGGATTCGCTCGACCACACGGCGCAGGAACGCGGTGCGGTGTTCGAACGATCCGCCGTACGCACCGTCGCGATCGACGGCGCCGAGCAACTCGTGCAGCAGGTAGCCGTGGCAGTGCTTGACGTCGACGAAGTCGAAGCCCGCTTCGGCAGCCAGCACGGCGGCGTCGGCGTACGCCGCGACGAGCTCGTCGAGGTCGCCGTCCGACAGCACGACGGCCGCGTCGATGGCGACACGTTGATCGAGCACGGGGTGGTGGAATGCGAGCTGAGGCTGCGACGCGCCGGTCGGACGCGACCAGCGGCCGGAATGCGTCAGCTGCAGACCGACGACGAGATCATCGGCATTGCCGTGCACGCCGATGTGCGCGTCCACCAGATCGGTACGCAACGCAGCCAGGTCGCCGACCGTCGTGGCATGGAGCACGAGCTGCCGGGGGTTGGCGCGGCCGTCGGGTCGCACCGCGACCGCTTCGCCACCCCACACGAGCTTGGCGCCGCTGTCACCGAAGCGTCGCCAGCGGCGGTGCACCAGGTCGGTCGGCCGCCCATCGGCTTCGCCGTCCCAGCCCTCCATGGGCAGGACCGCGAACCGGTTGCCCGCCCGGAACGTGCCGGCGGACACGTCGGAAAAGGAGAACGCCGTGGCCAGCGGCCCGCTCGGATCGACATCATCGTCCACACCGAGTTGGTCGGAGATGCCGAGATGCGACAGTCGCGCGCGGAGCTCGTGCATCGTGCGGAGGCGCTTGACCTGGACGATGGCGTCGGCGCTCACAGCAGTTCGTCCAGCCGCTGTGCGATGTCGGCGAGCACCGCGCGGTCGTTCTCGTCTCGCCGCAAGACGCCGGGTGGGGTGGCGTCAGACCCGATCCGGCCGCGAAGTTGGAGGAACAGCGCGGCGTCGTGGCGGTAGGCCGGCACCGGCACGCGGAACGCGTACACGCCGAGGTACTGGAGGAGATCGTTGAGCTCGTGGAACGACCGATCGTTCTCGGCCCAGCGCCGGTCGCGCTCCGCGAACGCCTCGGGTGCGAACGCCGAGAGCCCGAGCAGGTAGTCGGACCCGTAGCAGACCATGTCGATCGCCAGGTCGTTGCCGGTGAACACATGGAAGTCGGGGCGGAGCCGATCGCGCACGGCGAGACGGTCCCACTCGTCCGCACGCGACAACGACGAATGCTTGGCGCCGATGCAGCTCGCAACGCCGAGCAATCCCTCGTAGGCGGTCAACGAGTAGATGCGGCCGTAGGGCACGAACATGGGGCCGAGCTCGAACCCGATGAAGCGGTCGAAGCGTCGTCCGAACGCGTCGTGGGCCGCGACCCAGTCGGTGTCATCGAGCGAGTTGAGCCCGTGCGACGGGAAGATGACCGGCGTTCCGCCTGCGCTGCTCACCGCGTCGATTGCGTCCAGGTAGGCGTCGACGACGAATGGCGCGCTCGGGTCGTCGGCGATGAACGCGCCAGCCACGAACCCGTCGGGTGCGCTCGTCCCCGCCGCGCACGCGAGCACGCGCCGCGGGTGTTCGGATCGAGGAGCTGCACGTAGCCCGTGTCCATGTTGACGGCCGGCACCAGTCCGGCGGCGACGGTGTCGGCGAGCAGCGTCTCGAACGAGCGCCAGTCGACTTCGCCGCTGGCGGTGAACGGCAGCAGCACCGCGGAGATCCCGAGGACGGTGCGCCCGGGGCGAAGCGCGGGCGTCGCCGTCACGACGAGATCTCCAGCGCCGCGAACGCGTCAAGGCGCTCGAACAGCGACGGCTCCACCGCGGGTGCGAGCTCGGGCGCAACGCGGCGGGGATCGTGACATGCACCCACCGCGCACGCCAGCCGGTGGCAGCCGGCGGGGACGGTCACCACGAGCGCGGGCACGACGGTGTGTGGATCCATGACGTTGGCGTTCGGGCTCAATGCGACGAGCTCGGCGCGCCGGGGGGCTGTACCGAGGAGCCTGTCCACGACGGTCGACGCGCCCGCGACGGTCGTCATCGTCGCCGCCCCGCGCTCCGGTTCGTCGAGCGGCGGCGGTGCGAAGCCGTCCGGCTCCCATGCCAGCGCGAAACCGGTCTCGGTGAGCACCAGCTCGCGATCAGTGTCGACGCGGTGCACACGCACGTGCCACGGGGCGCCACCGGTGAGCGCGCTGTCGATGCGCACCCCCGGCATCGGCGACCAACGGGTCAGCGCGACGCCGTCGGCGACCTCGCTGAGCAGCACCGCCTCGCGCACCTTGCGCACGCCGGTGGACGGGTCCGTCACCGCCAACATCGAGTCGGTGGCGCCGAGTCCGTACATGGTGAAGTCGCCGCTGAAGCCGAAGCGGCTCGAGTACGCGAACTTCTGGTACTTGGCGTCGGCCTGCTCGACGAACGACCACCCGGGTGGCTGCCGCGAACAACCCGACAACTTGGCCGTCGTCGTGGCCGACCACCATGCCCGGCGTCGACAGCGAGACCGTCGCCGGCGGGTTCGACGTTGCTTCCTCGACGGTCCAGAACGGATGGTCGTCGGGTGCGGCGAGCAAGGTGAACGCCTTCATGCACCAGTACGGCGAGCCGGCCGAGTTGTAGGACTCGGCCATGCGGCGGTTGTCGTAGCCGTAACCGACCGACAGCACGCCGTCGCGGTCGCTGATGGGTCGTTCGCTCCACCACCGCAGGTGCCGGAGCGCGAGACCGCGAACCTCGGCCCACTCGAGGGCGTCGACGTCGGCCAGCGCCAGCGCACCCCAGAAGCTGCCCTGCGCCATGCGATAGGTGAGGCTGCGTCCGAACGGCAGCGCGCCGCCGTCGGCTGCGAACCAGTGACGGAACTGGCCGGCAAACGCACGTGCGCGCTCCACGTACCGCGCCACGGCCGCGCGGTCGCCGAGTCCCGACGCCGCGAGCACCAGGCCGTACGTGTGGAACGCGAACGGCACGTAGTAGTCGATGTTGCCGCCGCTGCCGTCGGTGTACCAGCCGTCGGCGATTGCAAAGGAGTCGAGGAGCTCGACCGATTGCGCATGGGCGTCGCGGTCGAAGGCGACATCCACGCGCTCCAAGCCCATCTGCACGAGCAGCCGGAAGAACTGCCAATTGTTCGCGCCGGCTCGCGACCTTCGATGCCGCGCAACCATTCCACGACGTGGTCGCGCTGGCGGCCGGTGAGCGGCTCCCACAGGTGTTCGGGCACGAACGCGAGCGCGAACCCGATGGCAGCCATCTCCACCATGCGCTGATCGACGTCGTCGGTGCACGGCCCCCAGTACTCGCTGCTCTCGGGATCGGTGCCGTGCGCGAGCCCCTCAACCCACCGGTCCCAGTGGTCGAACGTGCCGCCGCCCGCGACCAGCGGCACGATGCCCCAGAGCGGGCGCGCGTACCCCTCGAGCTCCGCGACACGCGCGCGCGAAGTGCCGCGCCGAACGTGCCGAGCCGGGCCCGGGCGCCGACCGGGGGAGAGGTGGGGGACGATCGGCTCGACGAGATCGACCACTGCCCGTTGCACGTCGGCTTTCGTGGCGAGCGGGTTGCCGGCCATCGGGTTGGCCCACGCGTCCTGCAGCGGGTCCATCACGCGATCCGATCCAGTTCGTCGGCCCGCACCTCGTGCTCGAGCGCGTCGCCGACGACGAAGCGCCCGATCTCCGCCACCGCCAGGTCGCCCATGCGCGCGAGCTCGGTGCCGAGTGAACCCGCGATGTGAGGGGTCAGCACCACGTTCGGCAGGTCGTACAGCGGGGAGCCGGGAGGAAGCGGTTCGGGATCGGGGGTGTCGATGAACACGTTGAGGCGGCCGGCGACGCACTCGCGCGTCAAGGCGTCGGTGTCGACCAGGGATCCGCGCGCAGTGTTGATCAGCCAGGCGCCGTCGTGCAGCCGCGCCAGGCGGTCGGCGTCGACCAGGTGACGTGTCGTGGGCAGCTCCGGCGCGTGGATCGAGACGACGTCGGCCCACCCGAAGAGCTCGTCGAGCTCCATCCGCGTCACCCCCAGCCGCTCGGCGCGACCGACATCGAGGTACGGGTCGGCGACCGCGACGACGACGTCGAGAGTCGCGAGTCGTTCCATCACGAGTCGTCCGATTGTCGACGCGCCGATCAGACCGATGCGCAGGCCGCACGTCCCGAGCTCGCCTGCGGGACCGACGCCGGTCACCGGCGCGAGCCCCCGCGTCTCCCGCAGCGTGTCGCGCACACGGAACACGTCCTTGGCGATCATCACGACGACCGCGAAGGTGAACTCCGCCACCGGCACCGCGTTGGCGGCCGCGGCACTCGAGACGACGACCCCTCGGTCCCACGTCCCGGGCGTGACGGTGTGCTTGACGCTGCCCGCGGCGTAGGCGAGGAATCGCAGCTTCGGCATCCGGGCCAGCAACGCGTCGTCGAGCACGTTGCATCCCCAGCTGCCGAGGACGATCTCGATGCTCGCGAGCTGCTCGTCGGGGAGAGCAGCCAGATCGACGACTGACTCGTCGATGAGCTCGACCAGCGCGTCGAGCTCGGCGCGCGCCTGCTCACCCAGCAGCTGCCGGTCGACGCCCGCCAGCATTGCGAGGGCCGCGAGCGGGCGTTCGGCGGGTGCCGTCCCCGGTTGGTCCTGGCCCATCGATCCCCCTCGTCGAGCGCACCCGCACCCTACGGGCGACCCGGCGCGCGATGCAAGGGTACCCTTGCAATTCGCCCGCGACCGTCTTACGCTCGCCCGAGCCGCACGGGCGCCTGCCCGCCGGCGAGCCAGGGGGGAACTGATGCGCAGGTCGCTTGCCGCGCTCGTTGCGGTGGTCGTGCTCGTGACGGGCCTGAGCGCGATCGCGTCGGCGTCGACGCCCGCCGCGACGGACGGCGTCACCAAGGACGAGATCAAGATCGGGATCACCTACCCCGACCTCGACGCCATCCGCAGCGTGACGAACACGAACCACGGTGACTACGAAGCGGCGTACAACGCCGTCATCGCCGATCTCAACAAGCAGGGTGGGATCAACGGCCGCAAGGTCGTCCCGGTCTTCGCCGCGATCAACCCGCTCGGCACCGCCCCCGCGCAGGAGTCGTGCATCAAGCTCACCGAGGACGAGAAGGTCTTCGTAGCGATGAGCTTCTTCAATGCCGATGCGCCGCTCTGCATGGTCGCGTCCCACGACACCCCGATCCTCGGCGGGCAGACCACGGAGAAGAACCTGGAGCAGGCAAAGGCGCCGTGGGCAACGCTCGAGTCCGGTGCGGAACTGGGCCCGCGCCAGGTCGCTGCACTCGCGTCGGCCGGCGCGTTGAAGGGCAAGCTCGGCCTCGTCGGCATCGCCGACGAGGAGGAAGCGCTCATGAAGGGCGTCGTGCTCCCCGCCTTGAAACAACAGGGGATCAAGGGGACGACCGCGATCATCGACGCGCCCCCCGAGGACACGGTCGCCCAGGTGCAACAGGCAGGCACGATCATGGAGCGGTTCAAGACCGATGGTGTGAAGACGGTGCTCCTCGTCGGCGGCGCGGTCAACTCGGTGACGAACGCGCTGTCCAAGACCGACTACCGCCCGCGGCTCGCGGCCACGAACGCCCGCAACCTGGCGTCGGCGGCGTCCAATCCTGCGACCGATCCCTCGGTCATGAAGACCGCCTTGGCCGCCGACTCGGGCTTCATCTTCAGCGACCCGGCGCTGAAGAAGTGCTTCGGCGTCGTCGAGAAGGCGACTGGCCACAAGATCGTCGAGAACGTCCCCCAGGGGGAGCCGCAGTACCGCGTGTCGGCGCAGACCGCATGTGAGTACATCAGCCTCTTCTCCATGCTGGCGAAGGCGGCGGGCAAGAACCTGACCGTCGACAGCTTCGGCAAGGCGATCGAGAACACGAAGACGGTCGACGTCACCGGATTGGGCACGATGACTTACGACCCGAAGACGCACACCTACTCGTTGCCGATGTTCACCTACACCTACGACCCAGGGCTCAAGCGGCTCGTGGCGAAGCAGCAGATCGGTTGACCGTCACAGGTACTCTCGAGACCTCCGTATGACCACCACAGAGACGCGACGCCGCCCGAACACGCGTGAGCGCATCCTCGCGGCGTCGCTCGAGTTGTTCCTCGAGCGCGGGTTCGACGGCACCACGATCAGCGACATCGAGCGCGCGGTCGGACTCGCCGCAGGGACCGGCAGCTTCTACCGCCACTTCCGGTCGAAGGACGACGTGTTCGTTGCTGCGATCCAGCGCAGCGCGACGGAGTACATCGAGCAGTTCCTGGTCGTGCTCCAGGAGCTCGACACGATCGACGACCCCGTCGAACGACTGCGCCGCGACTTCCACATGCGCCTCGACGCCGTCCAGAAGTTCGATCCGATCGTGCGCATCGTCACCGCCGAGCGCGAGCGATTCCCTGAGCTCCGCAAGACCTTCACCGCCGGCCTCGAGCTCGACCAGTGGCAGCTCGGCTGGAGCGAACACCGCCTCCCTGGCGTCGTCATGGCCGCGCTCGTCGGGTACGGCCAGCTCTCGCAGCTCGAGGACAGTCCGTATCGCGGCATCTCAGCAGACGAATTCATCGACGAGCTCGTCGCGATGTTGACCAGCGCCCACGTCGTGCCGCCCATCCGGGAGCACTGAGCGTCCTCAGCCGATTGGCAGGATCTCGATCTGGTTGCCCTACGGATCGAGGCGGTCGATCGATCGGGCGGCTCGGCGGTTCGGTGTCCCGGCGAACGTCGCTTGCTCCTTCGCGCCGTTGGCGACGGCCAGAGCCTCGGACGAACTCCGCCCGTCCGGTCTTGCAAGTGAATCCTTGCGTCGACCCCCATGCTTTCGTAAGTTCGAGCGATCGCTCCAAAAAGGAGGGGGGAAGGTGATGACGACAGCAGGTTCGCGGGCTCGGAAGCGCCACCCACGGCTGGGCACCCTGGGCGCAGTGCTGGCGTTCGGCTTCACCGCCGGGGCTGCGGTCGTGCTCCTCACCGACAGCGGTGCCACGTCGCCGACCACGCCGGTGTCCACCGCAGCGGCTGCGCCGCATGTCCACACCGATGCCGCGCTCGCCGGCTCGGCGGGCGCGGACCAAGGTTTCTTCGCGCTGTCGAACGGTCATCACCACGCGATCGTCACGCACGAGCTGGATCCGGTCACGCAGGCCGAACTCGACCGGCAGCTCTCGCTGACCCGTCAGGCCGCCGCGGCGTTTCCGACCCTCGGGGCTGCTGCTGTTGCGGGATACCGCCCCGCGGGCACCTACGGGCCAGGGACCGGAATCCACTACATCGGTGGTACCAGCGGTGCCCAGTCGCCCGACGGTTCGCTCACCGACGACGCGCTGCTGCATCCGGGCACGTTGCTCTACGACGGCACTGGCCCCGACGCCAAGCTTTCGGGCCTCATGTACAGCGTGAACACCACGATCGAACCGGTCGGTTTCGTGGGCACCAACGACGTGTGGCACGACCACGAGGGCCTCTGCATCATCCAGTCGGCCGAGGGCATCACGACCGCGCTGAGCGACGAGAAGAACATGGTGGTGAAGGAACGGAAGTGCCCGACCGTCGGCGGCCGGTACATCAAGCAGACCGGGTGGATGATGCACGTCTGGACCGCGCCGGGATACGACAACCCGCAAGGCCTGTTCGCGGAGGAGAACCCGCTGCTCGCGTGCTCGGACGGGACCTACTACGTCGCCACGGTGGCGCAACGGGACTCGCATCCTGACAACTCGTGCCGCTCCGGGGCTGTGGGCCGACCCTCCAAGAAGACGCTTGCGACGATCGCGGCGACGCTCTCCGAGTGACGCGGTGACGCGGTGACGCGCAGCGTGACGTGGGTCGCAGCCGCGCTCACGTCGATCGCGATCATTGCGTCGAGCAACGCGGCTGCGGGCCGCGTCCCGGCCACGGAACCGAATCCCGACGTGGTCGCGGCGTCCGGCGGTCAAGGCCAGGCGAGCGGCGGGATGCGCTACGACACGGCCCGATTCGGTTACGACGAGCGCGAGTACTTCTTCGACGGCACCGCCGAGGCGTACGGATCCATCTCGATGCCGCCGGCGCCGTACCGGTCCCGGATGATCGCGTGGACGCCGACGGATCCCTCGAAGTTCAACGGCACGACGGTCGTCGAGTGGGCCGAGGTCAGTGACTTCGGCCAGTTCGAGCTGACCGTCGAGCTCAACTACCAGTCACCCATGCTCGAGCAGCGGGGCTATGCGTTCGTGCTCGTGAGCGCCGAGAGTCGCGGCATCTGTGATCACACGGCGGAGGGTTCCTGCACGATGTGGTCGCTGCAGGGAGCCGACCCGGACCGCTACGGCTCGCTCGTTCACCCTGGCGACACCTACAGCTTCGACATCTTCAGCCAGGCGTTGCAGGCGATCAAGCACCCGAAGGGCGTGGCACCACTCGGCCCGTTGCGGACTCGACATCTCATCGCCGAGGGATTCCAGCGCTCGACCGACAAGTACTACCCGGTCGGGGCCCCGGCCGCCACGAGCGAAGCGTCGACCGCGCCGATCAGCATCTACGGTCCGTTGAACGACTACCTCTCGAACGGCGCTGACGCCGACGCGCGGCTTGCGGACGCCTTCTTGATCGACGGCGCTGCACCCGCCGCCGAACCGAGCCGGTATCGCGTTCCGACGCTGCACCACCTCGACGAATCGGCGATTCGAAGGACCCCGACGCCGGACCGCGGCAACCACGTCACGTGGGAGGTCGTCGGTGCTCCCCACGCGGACCGTTGGGCGGGTGCGCACACCAACCTGCCGTCTTCAGACGGACCAAAACCGAAGCTCGCGCGTGACGAGGAACTGGCGCGGCGCGACAAGTACGACGACTACGGACAGGCTCCGTTCACCGCCGGGGATGTGTGCACGCCGTCCCCGGGCACCGGCAGTGCGTTCCCGCGACGGTTCACGCTCGACGCGGCGATCGCCGATCTGCGGACCTGGGTTTCGGACGGCATCCGCGCCCCCGCCGCGCCGCGAATCGAGCGAACCGACGCAGCGCCCACATCGGCAGCGAAGAAACTCGAACGGGACCGTGATGGCAACGCGATCGGCGGCTTGCGATCGCCGATCGTCCAGGTGCCCGTCACGACGTACAACGGTGAGGGATGCATCTCCGCGGGGACCATGACGCCGCTCTCTGCGGATCGGATCGCTGAGTTGTATCCCACTCACGAGCGGTACGTGCGTGAGCTGCTCGCCGCCACCGACGAAGCGGTGAGCAAGCGATTCCTCGTCTGTCAGGACGCCGAGACGATCATGCGCAAAGCGTCCGCAACGACCCTCGGTGGCGACGACCCGTTCCACCGCGGCTCCGAGTTGCGTGAAGACTCGAAGCTGACTCGACGGCGTTGCCTCAGGGCTCGGCGCCCGGCGCCGACCCGGGAGCACTGACCCAGCCTCGGGGGAGGGTGAGCGGGAGATCGGTGTAGGTGACGATGCCGGGGGCCGCAGCGACGACGCCCGGAATCGCGTTCACGGCCGGCATCGCCGTCATGATCATCCCGAGGACCATGAAGTCCTCGAACGTCGTCGCCTCGAAGTCGGGTGGCGGGAGGAATGCACGGTGGTGCGGATGGTGGGCAGACCGGCGATCTCGATGACGTGCCCCTCGGTGATCTGCCAGTCGGGTTCGAGCGTGGTTCCCTTCTTCCAACGCACGCTGAGCTCGACGACGGTACGACCATCGACGCGACCCTGCCAGGAGGCGAACAGACCGGCCACGTGACCGGCCGGGATCTGCCACGAACCGAGGTCGAGATCTTCGGTGGTCTGCGCGAACTCGGGCTCGCAGACGATCTCGTCGAGCTCGACGCCGAGCGCATCGGCGACGAGCGCCACTGCCTCGCCGAAGACCGCCGTGCCGCGCGCTGCCATCGCCGGCAGCTCCGGGTCGTCGATGGGCCGTGCGAATCCTGCGGGGAGCTCCGTCTCAGGCGAGTCGTACAGGCTCGTGTCCGCCTCCTCGACGACCGTGACCTTGTCGATGCGATCGCACACGTTGGCGGCGACGATGGCGAGGAGCTCCACGAAGCCGGGGCTCACACCGCTCCCGAACATGGACGAACCGCCGCGTTCGCATGCCGCGACGATGCGGTCTCGCTCGGGCCCCAAACCGCGACCGTTGATGAACGCCGCCGTGCTGACGACGTTGACACCGGCTTCCAGGATCCGAACGAGCTCCTCCACGTCGGACCACATCGGTGTGTAAACGACGCAGTCGGGTCTCAGGGCGAGCAGCGCATTCACGTCGTCGGTGGCTCTGATCCCGACGTGATCCAGGCCGCACAGCTCGCCGGCATCGCGGCCGACCTTGTCGGGCGACCATGCGTAGCACCCGACCAGATCGAGGCCGGGGTGCGCAAGCACCGCCCGAGCCGATCGCCTACCGACGTTGCCGGTGGTCCACTGGACGACGCGAACTGCCATCTGTTGATCCCCTCATTCGTCGTGCTCGAGTGCTCGACGTGGTTCGCGTTGTCCGCCGGCGTGCGTCAGCTCCAGCCGCCGGCCCCGGCGCGGAACGCGGTGACGCTCGCGCCGGCGGGCACCGCGTCGATCGGCGTGGCGAGCTCGTCGAGCGTCGGCGCGTCGATGTCGCGCGCGATCGCGCTGCAGCGCCGCGGCGTCGAGTCCGTAGACGTCGACCGCGTTCCCGCCGACCATGCGCACCGTCTGCGACGCGGGGACGTTGCAGAAGGTGTTGCGCAGCGCGAGTCGAGTGACCGACGGGATGTCGCTGCCGTCGGGGTTCACGAAGGTCCCTTCGAGGTGCGGATAGTCGGAGCCCCAGAGCAACTGCGAACCGAGACCGTGCAGCAGTGCCTGTTCCACCTCGTACGGCGACGCGAAGCTGGCACCGAAGAAGACGTTGTTCGTCATGTACTCGCTCGGTGCACGGGGGACCTGAGCGAGGAGTGCCTGGTTCAGCGGCTCGTCGCGCTTCGACTCGTAGAACACGTGCAGGGTGTCGAGCTCCGTCGCCGTCGGCGGGAACCAATTGCCCGGGGTCTCGGTGATGACGAGCTTGAGCCCTGGATGGCGCTCGAACACGCCGGCGAAGATCATCCACCAGACGGCGCGACGGGAGAACATCGCCGACTCGAGCTGCAGGAGCGCAACCGACTCGAGCCCGGAGTAGCTCGCGTTCGTTCCGCCGCCGACGTGCGTGACCAACGGCATGCCGAGCGCTTCGCAGGTCGACCACAGCGGTTCCCAGCTCCGCCGGTTGTACGGCTTCAGGTCGCCGTCGCGCATGGCCGGGAAGTTCACGCCGCGCAGCCCTGCGCCGTGCGCCCACTCGAGCTCGGCGACCGCGGCGTCGACGTCCCACATCGGCAGGTACGCCAGCCCGACGTGGCGGTGCGGCGCCTGCGCGACGAAGTCGGCGAGCCAGCGGTTGTAGATCGACTGGCCCATGCCGACCAGCTCCAGGTCGCCCTGCGGCTTCGGCTTGCCCAGACCGGCCTCCACGAACGGGATGGGCTCGAGGTTCATCGAACCGTGGAAGATCACGCCGGCGGCGACGCCATCGTGGTCGTAGTCGTCGAGCCGGGCGGCCGAGTCGTGGTGACCAGCAGTACGGAAGTTCGGGTGGTCGAGGTACCCGCTGCCCTCGAGCATCGTGATCGCAGCCTCGCGGTCGGTGGCCGTCGACACGGCGAAGCTATCGAAGTCGTCGAGGTGACCGGCGGGGCAGTAATCGCGCAGATCCTCGACCAGTCGAGGCCCGATGTGCGTGTCGTTGGAGACCACCACGACCGGGTCGGAGCCGTTGGTCGTCACGAGATCACGATCGGCATGCGTTGCCAGCCGCGCACCGTCGACGTCGGGCGCCAGCTCGATGGCGTCGTGGTCGACGTCCCACTCGGGGAAGCGGTTGAGGAGCTCGTCGAGCGCGACGCGCCCCTCGAGGCGGGCGAGCGCGGCGCCGAGGCAGTGGTGCACGCCCCAGCCGAAGGTCAGGTGCCCTGCGTCCTCGCGGTGCACGTCGAACTCGTCGGCGCGTTCGTAGCGGCGCGGATCTCGATTGGCCGAACCGATCAGCAGCAACATGGCGCTGCCGGCCGGCACCGTCGTGCCGTGGTACTCGACGTCGTGCGTCACGACGCGCGCAGTGGCGTGGCCGGTGGGCTCGAACCGCAGCGTCTCCTCGATCACCTTCGGGATCAGCGAACGGTCCTGGACGATGTCGCGCCGCTGGTCGGGGTGCTCGGCGAGCACCTTCGCCAGCCACCCGATGAGCCGACCCGTCGTCTCGTTGCCGGCGCCGGCGATCACCGCGGTGTACGTGAGCACCTCGTCGCGCGTGAGCGTGCGCTTGTTGCCGTGCTCGTCCTCGAACTCGGCGTTGAGCAGGCGCGTCATGAGGTCGTCGGACGGATGCTTCGCGCGCCAGTCGATGTATTCGGCGAACATGTCACCGTTGGCGACCTTCTCCTGCTGCACCTGCATCGGCTGACCGCGACGGGTGCGGAGGTCGGCGTCGGTCTTCGCGCGCACCGCGACCTGGTCGTCGACGGGGATGCCGAGCAGCATGCCGATCACGCGCATCGGCATCACCGACGCCAGCTCGGTGATGATGTCGAAACCACCTGAGCCCACGAGGGGATCGAGGATCCCGATGCAGTACGCGCGTACTTGGTCCTCGAGCTCGGCCATCGCACGTGGGGTGAACACACGCGACATGAGGCCGCGGTGCATGCCGTGCAGTGGCGGGTCCTCGAACATGATCACGCCCCCGGGCAGCTCGATCCCGGCACGGATGATGTCGAGGATGTCGCTGCGGGTGCTCGTGAACGTCTGCCAATCGACCATGCCGCGCTCGACGTCGGCGTGTCGTGACAACGCCCAGAACTCGAACCGCTCGTTGTGGTAGATCGGTGCCTCGTCCCGGAGTCGGGTGTAGGTGGGATACGGGTCGGCGTTGATCCCGACGTCGTACGGATCGAAGTACACGTCGGTGTCGTGCGCGAGCGACATGGATCCCCCTGGGCACGCTCGTGGGCACGCGTTGCGAAGTTAGAGCAACTGTTCTAACTTAGATTCTCGGTGGAGTCAACGGACTACAACACTCGGATGGTCGAGACCCGGCGCCCCCGCGCGGCCACTGCCGAGAAGCGCATCCGGATCCTCGACGCCGCCGAGAAGATCATGCTCAGAGACGGCTACGCGGCCGTCACCTCCCGACGGGTGGAGGCCGAGGCGGGGATCAAGCTCCACTACCACTTCGGTTCGCTCGACGACCTCTTCGTGGCGGTGTTCCGCCGTCGCGCCGAGCGCAGCGTCGAGCGGCTGGGGGAGGCGCTCACCTCGGACGAGCCGCTCCGGGCGTGGTGGGCGATCGCTTCCGACCCGCGGGACGGCCCTGCTGGTCGAGCTCACCGCGGCCGCGAACCATCGTGCGCCTCTGCAGGCGGAGGTGGCCGAGCTGGCGCGACGACGCGCGTCGCTTGGAGATGGAGGCCCTGGGCGCGATCCTCGACGACTACGGCATCGACAGGGAGGAGCTCCCGCCGGCGCTCGTCGCCGCGGCAGTCCAAGGACTCGCACTCGTCCTCGTGCAGGACCAGGTGCGCGGATTCGACACCGAGCACGAGGAAGCAGCCTCAGCCATGCTGCGGCTGATCGGCCGTCTCGAGCACGCTCGAAAGACTCCCTGAGCCGCCCGTCGCGCGCGAGGCGTCGCCGATGGCGTCGATGATCGGGCCGTCGATCGGGCCGTCGATCGGTGCGGTGCCGATCAGGAGAACCGTCTGGAGGGGGAGCGGTCGGTAGCCTGCGGTCGCCACGGCGACGACCTGGGGGGAAGGCATGACGGAGCTGACGGGCCGCACGGCGGTGGTGACGGGGGCCGGCTCCGGTCTGGGCGCGGCGATGGCACGAGCGTTCGCCGACGCCGGCGCGGAAGTCGCCCTTCTCGACATCGACGCCGACGCCGCCGCGACCAACGCGTCCACGATCGCGGCCGAGGTCGGGGTCACGACCACGTCGGCGCATTGCGACGTGGGCGACACCGCGTCGGTGGTGACCGCCGCCGAACACGTGCGCGTGACGCTCGGCGCTTGTGACATCCTGTGCTCCAACGTCGGCGTGCAGCAGTTCGGCGCGATCGACAAGCTCACCGAGCAGGACTGGCAGTGGGTGCTCAACGTGAACGTGCTCGGGAGCGTGCGTACGGTGCACGAGTTCCTACCCATGCTGCGAGCCGGCAGCGGCTTCCGCCGCATCGTGTTCACCGCGTCGTCGAGCGTCCTGGCGCCGTCGGTGCGCCTCGGCGCCTACCAGACCAGCAAGTTCGCGGTCCTGGGGTTCGCGGAGTCGTTGCGTGAGGAGCTCACGGATGAGGACATCGGCGTCACCGTGCTGTTCCCGGGCGGGATGACGACCCGACACCTCGAGAGCAGCGTGGAGGCGCGACCGTCGGAGCTCGGCGAGTCCCTCCTCGACATGGGCGACGTCGAGGCGATGATCGCCCACCAGCCCATGGGCGACGGTGACCTCGCGACACCCGAGCACGCCATCCGCAACCTGCTCGCCGACCTGGAGGCCGGCGAGCCCTACTCGCTGACCCACGGTTCCTACCGACCGCTCTACCAGCAGCGGCGCGACGCGCTCGACGCCGCCTTCGACCGCATGGAGGCATCGTGACCGACAAGGACAACCTGCAGCAGCTGCTCGACATCGAGGCGATCAAGCAGCTCAAGGCGCGCTACTTCCGCTTGATGGACCTCAAGCAGTGGGACGACTGGGGGATGGTCTTCGCCACCGACTGCGTGATGGAGGTCCCCGAGGCCGCGATGGTCAACACCGGTCGCCAGGAGATCGTCACCAACGTGAGTGGCGCGCTCGTCGGTGCGCGCACGTGTCACCACGGGCACATGCCCGAGATCGAGATCACGGGTGACGGCACCGCGCGCGGGATCTGGGCGATGTTCGACTACGTCGAGTGGGACGAGCAGAACGGCACCCGCGTCGGTCTCCAGGGCTACGGCCACTACCGCGAGGAGTACACGCGGGAAGACGGCGAGTGGCGCATCGCCCGTATCCGTCTCGAACGCCTGCGCGTCGACTGGCTCGGCGCCGTCCTCGAAGCGCCGTGACGAACCGCGCGCGTCAGCGCGCGGTCGTGAAGAGGAACGCGCCGCCGGGGGCGCCGCCGCCGGTGGTGGCGATGGCGGTCTCCGCGTTCGCGATCTGACGCTCGCCGGCCTGGCCGCGCAGCTGGGTCACAGCTTCGTGGATGAAGCCGTAACCGTGGAGGCGACCGGACGAGAGCTGTCCACCGTGGGTGTTGAGCGGGAGCACGCCGTCGCGGGCGATGTTGGTCCCGTTGGCGAGGAAGTCCTTGGCCTCGCCCTTGGCGCAGAAGCCGAGTGCCTCGATCCACGACAGGCAGTTGAAGGTGAAGCCGTCGTAGAGCTGGGCCATGTGGATGTCGGTGGGCGTGAGGTCGGTGCGGGTCCAGAGGTGGGCGGCCGGCCCGGCCACCAGCGGCTCATGGTCGAGCGTGCCCTGGTCCCAACTCATCCGCTCGGTGATCTGCGTGCCCACCGCCTCGACGTGGATCGGCGGCTGGGCGAGGTCGGCCGCGACGTCCTTGCGCGAGACGATGACCGCCACCGAGCCGTCACAGGGCACGTCGCAGTCGAACAGGCCGAACGGGGTCGTGATCACGCGGGCGCCGAAGTAGTCGTCGATCGTGAGCGGCTCCTTGTAGATCGCCCACGGGTTGAGCGCGGCGTTCGCCCGGTTGTTCAGCGCGATCGCCGCGAGCGTCTCGCGCGTGGTGCCGTAGCGATCGAAGTGCGCCGACGCCTGCATGGCGATCCAGTTCGCGGCCGACGACGCGCCGAACGGTACGCGCCACTGCATGTCACCGCCGATGCGGTTGGAACCCCCGGTGGGCACGATCGCGCTCGCGCTACCCGGTGCGCCGCTGAACTTGGCGCGTTGGATGGCGCCGTACGTCGCCTCCCACACCGTGCGGATGCACAGGACGTGCTTGCACAGCCCGGCCGCAACCGCGAGCATCGCCGCGATCACCGCGCCGCCCTGCCCCGGGGTCTCGAGCCCGCCGTTGATCCACGACGGCCGGAGCCGCAGCGCCTCCTCGAGTGCGTAGATCCCGCCTTCGGACATGCCGCCACCGAACATGCCACCCGGATAGGTGGTGAGGCCGTCGATGTCGTCACGGGTGAGCCCGGCATCCGCGATCGCGTGCTCGGCGGCCTCGACCGCGAGGACGACCGGGTCGACCATGAGCCGCCGCCCGATGCGCGAGAGTCCGATCCCGGTGACCGCCACCTTGTCCTCGAACTTGTCACCCGCCTTCGGCATCGGGCGGGCGTCGTGGATGAGCGGGTCCTCGGCAGGGAACGGTCCCTTGTCGGTTTCGCCGGTGGGTTCGAACAGCGGGACCCAGACGTCCTCGGTGTGCTCGAACACCACCTGGACCTTCATGCCGACGAACACCTCGTCGGCGGGCACGTTCACGAGGTTGGTAGTGAGGCGGATCCGGTCGTCCTCGTCGATCGCGACGATCGCGATCACGTAGGGCGGCGGGAAGCTGGGGATCCACATCTGCTCGTTGAGGGTGAAACCGGCCACGACCGCGCGGCCCGACACCTCGGCGACCGCCCAGTCGTTCGAGCGGCAGTATGGGCACACCGCCGACGGAGGATGACGCAGCTCGCCGCACGTCGAGCAGCGCTGGAAGCGGAGCTTCGCGTCTTCGCCCGACTTCCAGAAGAAGTCGTTGAGCTCGGTCAGCTCGGGGAGCACCCGTCCGGATTCGGTCACGATCCCACCTCGATGGCGTCGACGATCACGCGCGGCAACCTACGCTCTCGTCCCCACAGGCGGCGAGTTCCGTGAGTCGGTAGGTTCACGGTCATGACCGCCACCGCCGCGATCCGATTCGACCTCCGACGCGCGCCCGAGGCCCCGGTCTCGGAAGCTGATCAGTATGCGCTCTGCGTCGAGATGAGCCGATGGGCCGACGAGCACGGCTTCGCCGCGATCACCGTGTCCGAACACCACGGGGTCGACTTCATCTCGGCACCCACCACCCTCGCCGGCGTGATCCTGGGCGCGACGAAGCACGCGCACGTGATGATCAACGCGCTGCTGCTTCCGCTGCACGACCCGGTGCGACTCGCCGAGGCTGTCGCCACGCTCGATCTCGTGAGCGGCGGCCGCTTCACGTTCGTCGCCGGGCTCGGGTACCGGCACGAGGAGTTCGCGATGGCCGGTGCCGACCGGACGCGTCGCGGGGCCACCAGCGAGGAGTACCTCGACGTGCTCGGAAAGGCGTGGACAGGGGAGCCGTTCGAGTGGCAGGGCCGAACGATCACCGTGACGCCGACGCCGGTGAGTCCCCGCGAGCAATTGGTGTGGGCCGGCGGTTCGGTGCGCGCGTCAGCCGAGCGCGCGGCGCGCCTCCGGCTTCCGTTCTTCACGATGTCCACCGATCCTGCGGTCGGCGACATGTACCGCGAGGCGTGCGCACGTGTCGGCTACGAGGGCGTGTTCATGGCGCCGAACGGGCCGATGTTCCTCCACGTGGCCGAGGACCCGGAGCAGGCGTGGGCGAAGATCGCCCCGTATGCGGTGTACGACGTGGTCTCGTACGCGTCGTGGCAGACCGGTGACCACGACAACGTGGCCTCGTCGGAGGCGACAACCGCAGATGAGCTGCGGGCGTCGGGCATGTGGATGATCGTGACGCCGGATGAGTGCGTCGAGCTCGCGCGCGAGCTCGGAACGGTCGCGTTGCACCCGCTCATGGGCGGGATGCCACCGGAGATCGGGTGGAGCAGCCTCGAGCTCTTCGTCGACCAGGTGATGCCGCGACTCTGACGAGAGGATCAACAGGCCATGGGTGAGTTCGCCGCCACGTACGGACCGTGGGCGGTCGTCGCCGGTGCCTCGGTGGGCATCGGCGCCGAGTTCTGCCGGCAGATCGCCGCCGAGGGCGTCAACGTCGTATTGGTGTCGCGGAGCGTCGACACACTCGGGTTGTTGGCCGCGGAACTGAGCGCGGCCCACGACGTGGAGACACGCATCGCGGGCGTGGACCTCGCGGTCCCGGGCGCCGAAGCGGAGCTCTTCGCTGCAACCGACGGACTCGACATCGGCCTGTTCGTCTACAACGCAGGCGCCGACTCGCTCAACACGTACTTCCTCGACGTCCCCGCAGAGGAGTGGCACGGCATGGTGCGGCGCAACTGCGTCGTGCCGCTGCTCGCGTCACACCACTACGGCGCGTCCATGGTCGCGAAGCAGCACGGCGCCATCCTCCTGGTCACGTCGGGCGCGGCGTGGGCGGGGGGCGGACGGCTCACGACCTACGGCGGCACCAAGGCGTTCGACCTCGTGTTCGCCGAGGGGCTCTGGGCCGAGTTGCGACGCGACGGCGTCGACGTGCTCTCGCTCGTCGTCGGCGCCACCGACACGCCCGCCTTGCGCGCCAGTCTCGGCAAGTTCGGTGTCTCGGTCGAGGATCTGTCGCAGATGTCCGACGTCGCCGACCCCGCCGATGTCGCGCGCGAAGGGCTGACCCATCTGGCCGACGGCCCGACCTGGCAGGTCGGAGTGCCCGACGGCGCGGGCCCGTCGCTGCTCGGTTCGTTGCCCCGCCGTCAGGCGGTCGAGCTCATCACCCAGGGCCACGACATGCTCTTCGGTGATGCCTGAACCGTCCTCGCCCGACCAACCACGACGGCATCGCCGTCCGCATATCAACGCGGAGTCGCGGTTCGAGGAACGGGTCAAGCCGCTCGAGCTCTTCTTCGACCTCGTGTTCGTCCTCGCGTTCACGCAGTGCACCGCGCTCATGTCGGACGACCCGACGTGGCAGGGCGTGGGCCGGGCCCTGCTCGTGCTCGGCGTCCTGTGGTGGGCATGGGTCGGCTACGCGTGGCTCACGAGCGTGGTCGATCCCGAAGAGGGAGGCGTGCGGATCGCGATGTTCGCGGCTTCGGCCAGCCTGCTGATCGCTGGACTCTGCGTCCCCGAGGCGTTCGGCGACCGTGCACTCCCGTTCGCGGTCGCGTACGCGTTGGTGCGAGCCGGCCAGATCGTGCTCTTCCTGATCGCGGCGCGCGACGATGCGGATCTCCGCCGGTCGGTCGTCGGGCTCGCGGTCAGCACCGCGATCGGCGTGGGTCTGTTGTTCGGCGCCGCGTACGTCGACGGTGACGCGAAATGGGCGATGTGGATCGCGGCGATCATCGTGGACTTCGCCGGTCCCGCTGTCTTCGGCATTGCCGGGTGGTCGCTGGTGCCCGCGCACTTCGCCGAACGCCACGGGCTCGTCATCATCCTCGCGCTCGGCGAGTCGATCATCGCGCTGGGGGCCGGTGCCCATGTCGCGTTGAGTGCCGAGGTGTACGTCGCCGCGGTCCTCGGCGTCGCGATCGGAGCCGCGCTCTGGTGGATCTACTTCGACATCGTCTCGATCATCACCGCCCAACGGTTGATGAACGCCGAGCCCGGAGGCCAGCGGAACCGGCTCGCCCGGGACTCGTACTCGTACCTGCACTATCCGATGGTCGCCGGCATCGTGCTCACTGCGTTCGGGCTCGAGGAGTCGGTCCCGCACCTCGACGACCACCTGCACGTCGTCCCCGCCTTCGCGCTGTTCGGTGGCGTCGCCGTCTACCTCCTCGCGCACGTCGCGCTGCGTCTGCGCAACGCGCACAGCATCAGCCGCACCCGTCTCGGCGTGGCCCTGCTCCTGTTCGCGCTGTGGCCGCTGGCGACCGAGGTCGACGCGCTCGTATCGGTGATCGCGGTGAACGTGGCGTTGTGGCCGATGATCGCGTGGGAGACCGCGGCACTACGGCGATGGTCGGTATCGCCTCCGTCACGGCCTCGAGTTCGACCCACCGAGTTGATCCCTCCGCAAACGTGCCATCGAGCACGCTTCGAATCTCGGCGACGTGGGAACAACCCCAGGCACACACAACATCGGGCGGACAGGGAGTGGTGCACCAATGGGAACTCTGATCGTGATCTTGGTCGTACTGGCCATCATCGCACTGGTGCTCTACATCGTCCGGCGGTAGGCGCGAGTTTGTAGCCCCAACGACGGAAGGCCCCGGATGGCGCGTGCGCCCCGGGGCCTTCGTCGTACGCTCACCGTCATGAGCATGTACCAGGTGTACGCGAGGGACTCGCAGGCGGAACCGGAGTCGCCCGGCCTCCTGGAGCGGATCGAGCCACCGCAACCGGCGGGCGAGGTCCACGCGGTCAGGGCCGGGAGTGAGGCGACGATGTGCGGCGTGTCGGTCGACGGCATGTACGCGTTCCCGATGCACGTGTGGGAGTCGTTCACCGCCGAAGCGGGAGCCTGCCCGCAGTGCGTTGCCGCCATCGCCGCGCGCGACGACTGAGCGTCACCCCGACCCCACAGCCGGGGGCGTTCTGGCAGCGTGGACGAGGGCGCCGCGCTTCCAGGTCTGGACCACGCGGGCGCCGGCGTCGGCGTGGTCCAGCACCACCAGGTCGGCGAGCTTCCCCGGGGTGAGAGAACCCCGCTCGTGTTCCTGACCACCGGCGTAGGCGGCACCGATGGTGTACGCGTCGAGCCAGTCGCCGAACGGGACCGCCTGCTCGGGCTCGAACTCCTTGCCCGACGCGGTCCGGCGCAGCACGCCGAGGTCGGCACCCCACATCGGCGCGCTGGGGGCGCAGGGGTCGTCGCTCGATCCGGCGAGGCGCACACCGGCTTCGGCGAGTCCGGCGAACGCGAGCCAGTGGTGCTCGTCGAAGCGGACACCGCTCGTCTGCTCGCCCACGTGCTGCACGAACCCCGGCTGGACGACCGCGACCGCGCCGAGATCGGCGAGCGCCCGCCACTGCGCGGGGCTGGTGACACCCGCGTGCTCCACCCGGAACCGGTGGTCGGCGCCCGGGTGCCGGCGGGCGATCCCCGTTGCGGTGTCGATCATCGCCTGGACGCCCGCGTTGCCCATCGCGTGCACGGCGATGCGAAAGCCGTGGTCCGCGGCACGGACCGCGTGCGATCTCGAGATCGCCGAAGAGCATGCCGAACCGGAACGGGTGCCCGCCGACGCTGCGCGTCGAGCGCGATCGCCACGCCACCGTCGGCGAACAGCTTCGCCGCGCCCACCCGAAACCGGTCGTCGCCGTCACCGGTCGGCGGGCCGTCGAGTCGGGCGGTGTGCTCGTTCATCAGCAGCGCGGCGGGGTGCGGCATGCCCACCACGTCGATCGGCAGCGTGCCGGCGCGGGCCATGGCCGCGAACAGGGTCTCGGCGTCGGGCGAGCAGGCGGCATCGTGCACGCAGGTGATGCCCTCGGCGAGGAGCGCACGCGATCGGTCCGCGACGTGCTCGGCCCAGCGGTCCGGATCGGTGAAGTCCCGCATCGAACGAGCGTGGGCCTCGCTCCACGCCCGCTCGACCAGGATCCCCGTCGGTTCGCCGGCACGATCGCGCGCGATCTCGCCCGCGACCGGGTCGGGCGTGTCCCGGCCGATGCCCAGGGCATCGAGTCCGGCCGAGCTCACGACACATTGGTGCAACGTGTAGTCGGCCACGATGACCGGTCGGTCGACACCCGCAGCGTCGAGGTCGTGACGCGTGATGCCCGCACCCGCGCCCATGAGGTCGACGCCCTGGCAGCGCACCCACGTGGTGTCGGGCCAGGCGGCGGCCTGGGCGCGGATCGCCGCGACGAGCACGTCGCGGTCACCGATGCCGCGGACGTCGTGCCAGTGGGGGTGCAGCGCGGAGACCGAGAGATGGTTGTGGGCGTCGATCAGGCCCGGCACGACGACTGCGCCGGCGAGGTCCACGACCTCGGCGTCGGTTGCGTCCGGACGCGCGAGCAGGTCGCCGTCGCCGACGGCGACGATCCGGTCGCCGTCGACGAGCACGACCTCGGCGCGCGGCGCGGCGCGGTCCATCGTGAGGACGGTCCCGCCGGTGAACGCGCGCGCACGATGCCGTCCGCCCTCAGCCGAGCTCGGCGATCAGCTGGTTGAAGGCGCGCAGGTCGTCGACGAATTGCGCCGGGCGTTCGAACGCGGCGAAGTGGCCGCCGCGCTCCATCTTGGTCCAGTGCACGACGTCGTAGCGCTTGTCCGCCCACGCGCGCGGGGTCTGCAGGAGCTCGCGTGGGTGCGCGGCGTAACCGGTCGGTACGTCAACCCGTCCCGCCCACGGTTGGTCGGCGGCGGTGCCGGCGCGACGCGACGTCGCGTACAGGCGCGCCGCGGATCCGGCGGTGCCGGTCACCCAGTACACCATCACGTTGTCGAGCAGCCGATCCCAACCGAAGGTCGCGTCGAGATCGTCGTCGAGATCGCTCCAGACGTGGAACTTCTCGAGGATCCAGGCGGCCAGTCCCGCCGGTGAATCGTTCAGCCCGAACGAGAGCGTCTGCGGCTTCGTCGATTGGATGGCCATGTAGCCGGTGCCGTCGGCCATGCGGGGGCCCATCTCCGCGACGCGAGCGAGCTCGGCCTCGGTGACGCCGGCCATTGGGTCGGGATCGTCGGCGGAGGGCAACGCGAAGAGCATGTTGAAGTGCACGCCGAGGAGATGGTCGGCGTGGCGCTCGCCGAGGTGTCGGGTCACGATCGCGCCCCAGTCGCCGCCTTGCGCGAGGTAGCGGTCGTACCCCAGTTGTGCCATCAGCTCGGCGACGGCATCCGCCACGCGAGCGACGTCGAAGCCCGGGCTCCGGGTCGGTCCGCTGAACCCGTACCCGGGCATCGACGGCACGACGACGTGGAACGCGTCGGCGGCGTCACCCCCGTGTGCGGGGGGATCGGAGAGGGGACCGAGCACGTCGAGGAACTCGACGAAGGAGCCGGGCCAGCCGTGGGTGAGCACGATCGGTGTGGCGCCCACGTGCGGGGATCGTACGTGGACGAAGTGCATCGATTCGCCTGCGGCCACGGTGCGGTAGTTGGGCCAGGAATTCATCGCCGCTTCCCGCGCGCGCCAGTCGTAGCGGTGACGCCAGTGGTCGACGGCTTCCTGCATCGTGGCGACCGGGACACCGAGGACCCACTCCTCCTCCGGAGCCTGGTCGGGCCAACGCGTCCGGTCGAGCCGGTCGGCGAGGTCGTCGAGGACAGAATCGTCGACGCGGATGGTGAAGGGTTCGGGCGCCATGCGGTGCGACCCTACGGCGCTCGTCGAGCACGCGTGAGCGGTTCGGCGCGCTCACCCGGCGTCGCCCGCGCCGAACCACGTCGTGAGCGCTCGCGGCAGCTGCGGGTCGGAGACGACTCCCGTCCACGCGACGTAACCGTCGGGTCGGATCAACACCGCCGGGGGAGCCGTGACCTCGCCGAGGACGGGGAGCGCCCACGGACCGTCGTAGCTCGCGTCGACGCGTCGGACCCGGCCGGCCCAGGGCGCGAGGTCGAAGGCGCCGGATCCCGCGAGGTCGAGGAGCACCGGCCGCGCGTCGTGCAGGAGTGTGAACAGGCGCGTCGGACCGTCGGCGGTGCGCAGGTCGAGGTCGGGCATGCGTCGCCCGAGCAACGGGTGTCCTTCGCCGAGGTCGTAGCGGACGTCGAGACCGGACTGCATCCCGGCGAATCGTCGACGGGGCTCGTCCATGCCCAGCAGCTCGGTCATGGTCTCACGGAGCGCCTGGTGGCGGTCGTCGGTGGTGATCAGCGCGATCTGCGCCTTGGCGTTGTGCTGCACGCGAGCGCCCACCGGATGTCGTTCGGCGTGGTACGTCTCGAGCAGGCTCGCGGGTGACGTCGCGTCGACCACCTGGGCCAGCTTCCAGCCCAGGTTCACCGCGTCCTGCACGCCGATGTTGAGGCCCTGGCCGCCCTGCGGAGGATGCACGTGCGCGGCGTCGCCTGCGAGCAGCACCCGCCGATCGCGGTAGGACGCCACCTGTCGCGTCATGTCGGTGAACCGCGAGATCCAGGTGGGGCTGTGCACCCCGAAGTCCGTGGCATAGGCGCCGACGAGCGCGTCGCGCAGATCGTCGAGAGTCGGGTCGCTCGCGTGTTCGACCTGCGATTCCCTCAGGACGATGCCGTACGGCCCGCCGCCTGCTTCTCGGTTCACCGATCCGATCCCGCCGCCTTCGGGCCGGAGGCCGAGCTCGGGGTCGTCCATCTCGGCTTCGGCGATCATCCAGGTGATCGACGGGTCGAGGCCGACGAAGTCGATGCCCGCGACCTTGCGGACGACGCTGCGCCCCCCGTCGCAGCCGACGAGATAGTCCGCGCGGAGGGAGCGACCGTCGGACAGCTCGACGTCGACACCGGTGTCGTCCTGCACGAAGCCCGTGACGTCGCGTTCGCGGACGAACGGCACCGGCAGTTCGTCGATCCAGCCCGCCAGGATGCGTTCGAAGTCGCGTTGCCAGAGCGCGAGTCCGTAGTTGTGGCGGGTGGGGAAGTCACTGATGTCCAACGAGGTCCCGCCGTACCCCTGGATCTGCATCGCCTGACCCTCGGCGAGGAACCGATCGGCGATGCCGCGCTGGTCGAGGACCTCGATGGTGCGCGAATGCAGACCGCCGGCACGGGTGCTCTCGAGGTCCTGATCGGTGCGGCGTTCGACGATGACGGCATCGATGCCGGCCAAGGCGAGCTCGCCCGCCAACATCAGCCCGGTCGGGCCGCCTCCTGCGATGACCACTTCGTGCTCGTTCATGCGCCTCCTCCGTCGCGCGGTGCTGGCCGTTGCGGCGCACCCAAGAGGTCATGGTCAGCACGGATCCATCGCTTGCGGCAAGCCCCCTCCCTCGCGTTACGCTGGGCACGGCGGGGAGAGTTCACGCTCAGGCTGCATCCTGCGTGATGCCGGCGGCGACGGCCTGCTCACCCGTCATCTCGAACTCAGGATGTTCAGTGAGCACCTGCAACCCCGGGCGCTCGCGCCATGTTGCGCCAGACCTCGATCGACCCGACTCGCATGTGGCGCATCACCAGCGACCTGCTCCTGGCGTTCTTCGCCGAGCACCGCGACGATGCCCCGGGAACCATCGGTGCGGTGATCCCGGACGCGCCGGAACTTCGGCCCGGGCCACCCTGACCCCCGACCGCTCGACGCGGCTGGAACGGGCGTGAGCAACGCCCCCGGTTGAGCATCAATGCTGGACGGAGGGGGGCCGTGTCTTCGAGCGTCGTGCTTACGAATGCTGTCGCTGGCGCGGTTCCGAATCGGCGTCGCGACACAAGGGCAGAGTGCTCATCGAACTTCGACACAGGTGTCGTGCGTGTGTATCGAGTCGCGGGTCACGTGCTGAGTTTGACCTGCGAGTTCGCGACTCCCGCGGGGGTACGTGTCGGGCGATCACGGACGGCCGCGACCTCGACTGGGAGCTGTGCGCGACCGAAGAGAAAGCCCTGCGCGTGGTCACAGTCGAGGCGGCGTAGGACGTCGAGTTGTGCTTCGCGTTCGACTCCTTCGGCGACCACGGTGATGTCGAGTGCGTGAGCCATGTTCACGATCGCGCGGACGAGAGCGACTTCTTCGTGATCGGTGTCGATGCGGTCGATGAAGGCGCGGTCGATCTTGAGCATGTCGACGTCGAGTTCGCGGACATAGGCGAGGCTCGAGTAGCCGGTACCGAAGTCGTCGATCGCGAATCGGAAGCCAGCGTCGTGGAGTGCTGCGAGGTTCTGCCGGACTGACGTGGTGGGCTCGAGCAGTGCAGATTCGGTGACTTCAAGGATGATTGCGTCCGGGCGGACGTTCTCGGTGATGAGGATCTCTTGAGCGAGTCGCGCCATGTCGGGGTGACGCAACTCGCGGGCGGAGACGTTCACTGCGATTCGCGCGTCGGGATGGGTGCTGCGTAGCGCGGGCAGGTGCTGAGCGGCGCTGCGTAGGACCCATGCGCCGATGTCGACGATGAGTCCGAGGTCTTCTGCGAGGGGGATGAAGTCTGCCGGTAGTACGAGCGCCCCATCTCGTTGCCAGCGCACGAGTGCTTCATTGGCCACGATGGTTCCGTGGGTGATGGAGACGACGGGTTGAAAGGCGAGCACGAGATCGTGGTCGACGAGCGCGTGGCGGAGCGCGATCTCGGTCGCGAGGCGATGTCGGACGCGGTCGTGCATCGCTGGTTCGAACGACTCGACCCGTCCGCGGCCTTGGCCCTTTGCTGCGTACATGGCGAGATCAGCGTCACGCAGGATCGAGTCGGTATCGAGTGGACTCGTCGAAGTGTCTGTGACCACACCGATGCTCGCGCTCACGTGCAACTGGTTGCCTTCGACGACGAACGGTTGTGAGAACGCGTTGAGCACTCGGCGAGCGGCGACATCGTCCTTGGCTACCTCGCCGTCTTGCTTGGCGAGGACGACGAACTCGTCGCCACCGAGTCGAGCGACACAGTCGTCAGGAAATGAGTCGCGGAGCCGCTCCGCGACGGCGACGAGCAGAGCGTCCCCGACTCCGTGGCCGAGACTGTCGTTGATCACCTTGAACTGATCGAGGTCACAGAAGAGCAAGACCCAGTGCGCGTCGCGACGCGCCGCCCAGCGAGCGACGACGACGAGTTCCTCGCCGAGTGCGGCACGGTTGGAAAGTCCGGTGAGATTGTCGTGGGAGGCCTGCCACACGATCAAGGCTTCTGCGTCGCGATGGCGCCGCACCGCCGCGAGTGCACCGCCGAAGCCGCCGACGACGAGCACGAAGCCGGCAAGTGCCGTCACCTTCGGCTCTTGTGCGACCTCGGCGGGAAAGAAGAGCAGCAGCACGAAGGGGGTCAAGCTGGCGATACCCAAGCCGACGATGCGCGAACGCTGCGACGCCGGACGCAGCAATCGTTCAGGTTCCGCCTCGACCAGGCGCATACCAGGATGCACGGCAGCGGCCGCGATGCACCCGTAGGCCAGGAGGAACGCCACGGACAGCAGATCGCTCTCGAGTCCACCATCGGGCATGAGCAGCGCCGCGTACAAGACGTCAGCCACGAGCATGAGGCAGAAGCCCAAGGCGAGCAAGCGCCATGGTTGCGAGTAGCGCACCTGTCCGCGACCGATGTGCCAGAGCGCTACGAGGACGATCACATCGAGTGGGGGATAGAGCACCGTGGGGATCCAATCCCAAACGCTGATCTGTGAACTTGCGAGCGCGGGATGGACGAGCACGATCCAGATCGCGACCCATGCTGCGGTCGCATACATCGTCGCGTCCAACATGGCGATGGACTCGCGACGACGCAGACGCAGCAGGCCGATCATCGCCGCGATCGCTGCGGGATAGCTCGCCAGGTACAACAAGCTGGAGAGCATGGACGTGTATCCGGGGACTTGCCCGACAAGCTCGGTCAAGTCCCACGCCAGATCACCACAGACATCGAATGTGATCATCGCTGCGAGCAGGAACCATGGCCATCGCTGCGCCGGACGGCGCACGAGCGCCGCCACCGCCACGGTGGCGGCGAGCGCAAATCCGATCCCTTCGTAGAACAGGAGTCCGAAGCCGTCCGCCGGGTACCGCAACCACAACACCGCGCAAAGACCCACGACTACCAGTACGCACCCGCTCGAGACGGTGACGCGGCCGCGACGCCACACAGCGGGTTTCGTCCCAGGCCCCATACCTACGGTGTCGACGCCAGAATGATCGAGGTTGACCCCCGATCCGGATCGAGTACCGAAGCGCGGAACCAAGTGTCCCGGTCTGAGCAGAACGTCCGCGCGGATCTGGCGCGTTCGTGACACCGGCGGCGCGCTGTCGGGAGCGCTGGTTTCAGTCGATGAACTCCGCGAGGTTCGCACCGACGTCGACCGGCGCGTACTTCTCGAGTTCGGGAAGCACCTCTTTGCCCAAGAGCTCGATGGTCTTGAGTGTGCTCTCGCCCGAGTGGTATCCGAACTGCACGTAGCAGATGAGCTCGTCGACGCCGAGGTCTGCGTAGTGCTTCATCTTCTCGAAGCACCGTTCGGGATCACCGACGACGATCATGTCGCCCTCGTCGAAGCTCTCGATCGGGATGTTGCCTTCCATGAGTGGCTTCAGGAGCGGGAACGATGCCTCCCGCGCGGCCGGGTCGAGGTGGGGGAGCTCCCAGTCGAGCGTGAATTGCGCGATGTTCTGGTACCACCAGGCAACCGATTCCCAGACGCCGTTGTCGCGGGCCTGATCGTTGGTCTCCGCGCAGTGCACGAGCGTGTACGCCGCGACCTTGTTCGTCGCTACGTCGGAGATCGGCTTCGCGTCCGGGCTGTTCCACGCCTCGCGGTAGGCGCGGATCTGGGCCGCCATCTTGTCGAGCGGCTGCATGATCGAGAACGACAGCAACCCGAGTTGGTTCGAGCCGGCGACTGCAGACGAACCTTCGGAGGTTGCGGCCATCCACGCGGGCGGGTGAGGATCCTGGAACGGCTTCGGCGTGATGAGACGACGCGGGAACTGGAACGTAGGGCTGTCCCATTCGAAGTATTCCTCGCGCCACATCGCGCAGATGATCTCGATGGCCTCGGCCCACTCGGCGCGGCTGGCTTCGCGGTCGACGTGGAACGCGGTCTGCTCCATCGGCGTGGAGCGTCCGGTTCCCCATTCGATGCGACCCTGCGAGAGGATGTCGGCGGTGGCGACCTTTTCGGCGACGCGCGCGGGATGGGTGAACCCGTAGGGGAGCAGGGTCACGCCGAATCCGAGCCTGATGTTCTCGGTCGCCTGTGTGAGCGCGCCGATCACGACCTCTGGCGCAGGGCAATGTGAGCGACCTTCGCGGAAGTGGTGCTCGACGAACCACGCGATGCTGAAGCCGAGGGTGTCGGCGAGCTTCACCTGGTCGAGCATCTCGGCGTAGGCGCGCTGCTCGCGCGCTCGCTGGCCGTAGGGATGAGGTCCGGCTTCCCACGGTCGAGGCGAGTCGATCTCGTACAGCAGGTCAAGCTTCACGGACGTACCCCCGGGTCGGTGCTCATCACATATGGGATGAGTCCACGTCGTATCGTGATACGCTACCCGGGTCGGTGACGTCGAGTCAATGGCGGAGAGCTGCGAGAGGGGTGGCGGTGGCGGCACGGACGTCGAACAGCGTGCTGCGGGCGGTGACCGTGCTCCAGGTGCTGGCCGCGGACCCCTCGTCATCGAGGTCGCTCGCGGAGGTCGCTCGTCAGGCCGACCTGAGCTACGCCAGCGCGCATTCGGTCGCGAGCGCGCTCGAGGAGAGCGGTCTGGTCCGTCGGCATCCTCGCACCCGTGCGTACACGCTCGGTCCCGCGCTCATCGCGCTCGGTTCGGCAGCGCAACGCGGCTATCGCATCGTCGACGACGCGCTGCCGGAGATGGAACGTCTCTCGGAGGATCTCGCACTCGGATGTCTCGCCAGTTCGCGCGTCGGCGACGACATGGTGATGCTCGCCGTCACCGGTCCGCCGCAACCGTTCGGCTCGCGCGTCCAGGTTGGCGAACGCGTCCCGATCGCGCCACCGCTGGGGCTGGCGTTCATCGCGTGGGCGGACGCCGCGACCATCGAGGAGTACCTCGACTCCGCCGGCCGCACGCTCGACGCGGCCGAACGACGGCAGTACGCCGAAGCCCTCACGCTCGTGCGCGAACGAGGGTACGGCGTGGTGCTCGACAGCTCGACGCGCCATCGACTCGTTGAACGCCTTCGCGCGTCAACTGGTAGCGAGGACTCTCGCCGGCACCATGAGCTCGACGAGATCATCGTCGAGCTTGCCCTCGACGACTACGCGTTGCTGCACCGTGATGCTGATTCCGAATATGCGGTGACCGCGCTCACCGCTCCGGTGTTCGGACCCGATGGGGAGATCATCCTGGTGTTGACCCTGGTCGGGTTCGCCGGACCGGTCCGGGCCGACACGCTGCCCCGGTACGCGGCGCGCATGTTCGAGGCGACCTCTGCCATCGAAGCGACCATGACCGGGCGCCGCGGTCAGCCGTGACGCACCGCACTGGACGGAACGAAGACCGCACTTCGTCGACGAAGCGCTCGGCGGCCCCGAGCTGCGCACCCTGTTCCTGCTGACCGCAAAGCAGCTACCGGGCAAGTCGATCAGGGCGCGGAATGGCTTCGAGCTGACCTGCGATTTGTAGCGCCCCCGCCAGGATTCGAACCTGGGCACACGGTTTAGGAAACCGATGCTCTATCCCCTGAGCTACGAGGGCGGGGCCGGCGCGATTCGTGGGAGAAAACCAGGCGCCGGACCGCTCAGGATAGGGGAGTAGGCCCGCCGCGGAGCTCGATCGGCGCCGCGTGCCGCCGTCGTGCGTGCGCAGGCGGTATCACCGCAGCCGCATGATCCGGAGCGGGGTTCGTCGACGCGTCGGGGTGGCGGCGCCATGTTGCACGCCTGTTCCAGTCGACGCTACTGCTGTGCAGCCTTCATCGCCTCGTAGGCGTTCGTGACGCAGGAGAAGCACCAGCCGTTCTCGTCTGGGCGTGCGCTGTAGTGCTCGACATGGCCGATGAGCAGCGCGAGCCCTGAGCAGTCTCGGCCGCATCCCGCGCAGCGTTGTGCGCTTTGGGGCCGGCCCAGGATCAGTGGGTGTGGTGCCTTCGCGGCGGCGATCAACCGGTCGAGCTCGGCTCGCTCTGCGGGTGTCATCACCGCGCGGAGCAGCTGTTCGAGGCTCGGATCGTCGTACAGGTCCGCTGTCCAACAGGACACGGTGACGTACCACTGCAGGCTCCCCCAGCCGTCCACGATCACGTCGCGGGAGTCTCGGTTGCCGAACATGCTGGGATGCGGGTCACGACCCTCGACGAGCTGGTTCACCTCCCAGCGGTAGGTGGCCGCGCGGCTGCGCCGCGATTCGTCGTCGACCAAGGCGCCGTCGTTGAGGTTGACGATCTCGTCTTGGAAGTGTTCGAACGCGAGGACGCCCACCGTGGCCGGGTCGCATCCTGCCTCGAGGTACTGACGGAGCGGGACTGGACGCTGGAGGTCTTCGCTCGTGATGGTCATGGCTCGCGCCTTCCTCGTCCGCCGCCGCTCACCGTCGTTGACGGATGACTCCCGCGAGCACGCCGCGCCTTTCGGTGGCGGAGGCTCCAGGTGGGACCGGCGTACCCCACATGGCTGCCAACGTCGCGTCCCCTCCTTGGATACGGGCAAGGAGGTCATGGTCGACGACCACGCCACCACGATCCAGAGGCAGTCTCCTGAGACGGCCATCAGCACGTACCCTCCACCGTGTGGCGGTGCGAACCCATCCGGCCCACGCGGACCCAGCCGACGTGGCCGCGTACAAACGTGCCGGTTGGTGGGGCGAGACCACCGTCGGCGATGCCGTCGCGCACTGGGCCGCCGAGCGGCCCGATGCCGTCGCCTACGTGGCCGACGACGTGCGGACGACGTGGGCCGAGTACCACGAGCGCGCCGACAGGCTCGCCGCGGCCCTCGTGGGAACCGGTCTCTCGCGCGGCTCCGGGGTCGCGGTGCTGCTCCCGGATGGCGCGGGCGTGCACGTGGCCTTCGTAGCCGCGGAACGAGCTGGACTCACCGTGGTCGGCCTCGGCCACCGCGCGGGCGACGCGGAGATCCGCCACATCGTGGGCAAGACCGGAGTGACGGCCATCGTCACCGTCGAGTCGCATCGGGGGCGTGCCGCCGCCGACCTGGTTGCCGGTTTCGTCGCTGACGGTCTGCCGCTGCACCATCACGTGGTCACCTCCCTCGATGGTGCGGGGCCGCTGACCGTGAACGGACAACCGGCGACGGACGCGCCGTTCGACGCCGCGCGTGCGTACGGGCCGGATGACGTCTTCATCGTGAACTCGACGTCCGGGACGACCGGGATGCCGAAATGCGTCGTCCACAGCCAGAACCGCTGGATGTTCTTCCATCAGCTCGCTCGGCGTGCAGCTGGGATGACGTCGGACGACGTGTTCTTCGGGGCGATCCCCGCGCCGTTCGGGTTCGGATTGTGGACCGCGCACTTCACCCCGAACCTGCTCGGCAGCACGACGGTGGTGAGCGAGCGCTTCGACGCCGACCGCACGCTGGAGCTCATCGAGCGCGAGCGCGTGACGGTGCTGTCATGCGTCAGCACGCAGTTCGTGATGATGCTGAACTCCCCGCACCTGGAGGAGCGGGATCTCACGTCGCTGCGGTGCATGTTCACCGGCGGCGAGGCGGTGCCCTACGAACGCGCCGCTCGGTTCGAGGATGTCACCGGGGCGAGCGTCCTGCAGTTCTACGGCTCGAACGAAACCGGAGCGCTCAGCAACACGACGCTGGAGGACGACCGCGAGCGCCGGTTGCGCACCGCGGGTCGGATCATCCCCGAGATGCAGGTGCGCCTGCTCGACGACGCCGGCGTCGACATCGTGGAGCCGGGCGTTCCCGGCAATCCGGTGTGCAAGGGCGCCGCCACCTGCTTCGGTTACCTCGACGACGACACCGCGAACGCGGAGCTGTTCACACCGGACGGGTGGATGCGCATCGGCGACGTGTGCGAGATCGACGCCGACGGCTACCTGCGCGTCGTGGGTCGGACCTCGGACATCATCATCCGCGGCGGCAAGAACATCAGCGCACCTGCGGTCGAGGCCGAGGTGACGACCCATCCGGCGATCGCGGTGGCGGCGGCGGTGTCCATGCCCGACGCGATCTTCGGGGAGCGCGTCTGCCTCTATGCGGAGCTGCGGGATGCGTCGTCGCTCGAGTTGGACGAGCTGGTCGAGTACCTCCGAGGCCGTGGGGTTTCGCCCGAGTGGTTCCCCGAGCGGCTCGTCGTGGTCGACGCGCTCCCGCGCGCCTCAGGCGGCAAGGTGGCCAAGGGCGAGCTCCGCGCCGACATCCGCCGCAGGCTCGACGACGAGCGCATCGGCCCGTCGGACGAGAGCTGAGCGACCTCGCGCCAGTGGGTCGCCGTGCTCAGTGGCCGAGGCGGGCGTTCTTCGCGAGCGCGACGCCGACCCCGAGCGCCAGCACGATCAGTCCCGTCGCCGATGATCGCAGTCGCGTCGTACCGCCCGTCCGGCCGGCGTAACCCGGCGATGCCGAGCAGGAACGCGAGCGACACGTAGAGCGCCATCGTGCTCGACTCGAGCGTCAGCTCGGTCCGTCGCTCCCCGTGGTGGGCGACCTCGCCGATGCTGTTCTGGCATCACGGCCGCACTCGACGAGCGGCTTCCCCTCGCTCAGGGGAGCCTGACCGCTTCCCGTTCGCGCGCTCCGCGCGGGGGTTGCCGATCTGGGTGAGCGGGTAGGTGGGCTCCGTGACGTCGAGTCACCAGAGCCCTCGACGTCGCTGCGGCGTCGAGCCCTGGTCGGTCTGCCCCTGACCAGGGCTCCGTCGCGAGAAGCGCGTACGAAGGGTGACGCGGCGCCGCAGCCGCCGAAAGGCCCGGGTGAACGCGCACCCCTGGAACGCGAGGCGGGCGCCGACCTTCCGGCCGGCGCCCGCTCCGTTCGACTCCGAACCGCTATTGCTGGATCAGGTTCGCCTTGATCTCGATGGCGTTCGATGCCTTGCAGTCGAACGTGCCCTTCTTGGTCGGGTACTGGCGGACCCACTTGCCGCTCTTGAACTGGACCATCAGGAAGCACGAGGTGGTCTTGCCGTCCTTGAACGACCGCTTGCCGATCATGCCGCCGGCATCGAAGTCGGTGAGCCCCTTGATCGAGTTGATCAAGGCGGTACGGGTGAGACCGTTCACACCGTCGGTCTTGACGATCGCATTGACCGCGTCGGCGAAGGCCAGGACCGCGGCGTACGAGTACGCCGAGAACTGGTCGGGCGTGCCGCCGACCTTCTTCATGTAGGTGACGAAGTTGTTGACGGTCTTGTTCACCGACTTCTCCTCGAAGGGCAGGAAGCCCAGGAACTGGACCTCCCCCTCGAACGTCTCGGCGTTGTCGGTGATGAGCGTGTTGCCGTAGCACGACGCGCACTCCCAGAGGATCTTCGACGTGTCGAGCCCCTGGATCTCGGCTTCGCTACGGATCAACAGCGCCTGGTTGGCCGCACCGACGTTCAACGACCAGTTCGAGTTGTCCGTCTTCATCTTCGCCACGATCGGCGTGAACACGCTCTGCGGGTCACGTCCCGACACGGCCACCACCGGGTCGCCCTGGTCGGCCTTGATGCCCGCCTTCTGCGCGGCCAAACCGAGGATCGTGCCGCCGCGGGCGGCGTCCTTGGTGTCGTTGCCCACGATGGTCACGCCGTGGAGGCCGCCCTTGTTCTGGGAGAGCTCCCATTTCGCCGGACCCTGGTTGGCGTAGAACGTCTGCGGGTTCTGATTGACGGTCGGGCAGTCGAGGGCGGTGCCGTACGCCGGGAACGACATCGCCGAGCACGACTCGGGCACGCCGGTCGTGACCGCGGACATGTCGGGGATGCCGGTCGCCGCGCCGGCCTTGTCCGCGCAGTTCACGATGTCCTCGACCTGAGTGAGGAACAGCGCCGACGTTCCCACCAGCGCATAGTCGTTCTGGCAGCCCTGGATGGTGGCGTTGCGCGACTCGTTGCCGTTGAGCTTCGAGTCGTAGAAGTCGACGACGACCTTGCGGCCGGCCAGCCCGCCGCCGCCTTCCTTGCTGTTGAGGTACGCGGCGCCGGCCTTCACGCCGTCGACCGCGCCCTGGAACAGACCGGGTGCGAACGGGTTGTCGACGTCGGCGACGACGCCGATGTGGATCTCGGAAGCAGTGACGCCGACTTCGGTCGCCGTCGGTTTCTCGTTGCTCGACTGTGCCGTCGCGGGACCGATGCCTGCGGCTGCAAGCGCCGCGAGCACCACCCCGATCACGACGACGTTCCGGAACTTGGTCACGTTCCCCCCCAGGAGTCGTGCTGTGTGAGAACCCGTAGTGAATCACGATTGCGCGGCGAGCGCTGGGCACCACCTGATGCAACAGAGGACGCGGCGTGTCAATGAGGGATCGCAGGGGGCCGACGGATCGCTCGCAAGGTGCTTGACCAGGTCAAATGATCGTTCGACGAAGATGGAAACCTCGGACTCGGAGCGGGTCCGAGGCGAAGTCCCGTCGTGGTCGACTCCGGCCCGCCCGAGATTGGGCGCGAGCGCGAAACGGGCGCCGACCTTCCGGTCGACGCCCGCTCCGTTCGATTCCGAACCGCTATTGCTTGATCAGGTCCCCCTTGACCTCGATCGCGTTCGACGCCTTGCAGTCGAAGGTGCCCTTCTTGGTCGGGTACTGGCGCGACCACTTGCCGCTCTTGAACTGCACGATCAGGAAGCACGACGTGGTCTTGCCGTTGGCGAACGACCGCTTGCCGAGCATGCCGCCGGCGTCGAAATCGGTCAGCCCCTTGATCGAGTCGATCAACGCAGTACGAGTGAGGCCGTTCACGCCGTCGGTCTTGACGATCGCGTTCACCGCGTCTGCGAACGCCAGCACGGCCGCGTACGAGTAGCTCGCGAACTGATCGGGCGTGCCGCCGACCTGCTTCATGAACTTGACGAAGTTGGCGATGTTCTTGTTGACCGAGCCCTCGTCGAAGGGCAGGACCCCGAGCTGCTGGATCTCGCCCTCGAAGTCCTTGGCGTTGTCGGTGATGAGCGTGTTGCCGTAGCACGACGCACACTCCCAGGCGACCGATTCCGGGTCGATGCCCTGCAGCGTGGCCTCGTTGCGGAGCAACAGCGCCTGGTTGGCCGAGGCGACGTTCAGCGACCAGTTCGAGCCGTCGGCCTTCATCTTCTGCACGATGGGTGTGAACACGCTCTGCGGGTCACGTCCCGACACCGCGATCACGGGGTCGCCCTGGTCCATCTTGATGCCCGCCGCTTGTGCCGCGAGCGCGGCGATGGTGCCGCCCCGGGCTGCGTCCTTGGTGTCGTTCCCCACGATGGTCACACCGTGCAGGCCTCCCTTGTGCTGGGAGAGCTCCCACTTCGGTGGTCCTTGGTTGGTGAAGAAGGTCTGCGGGTTCTCGTTGACGGTGGCACAGTCGATCTGCGTGCCGAAGGCGGGGAACGCCATCGGCGAGCACGACTCCGGTACGCCGGTGGTGACCGCCGAGAGATCGGGAATGCCGGTCGCGGCACCGGCCTGGTCCGCGCAGTTGACGATGTCCTCGACCTGGGTCAGGAACAGCGCCGAGGTGCCGACGAGTGCGTAGGCGTTCTGACAGCCCTGGATGGTGGCGTTGCGCGACTCGTTGCCGTTGAGCTTCGAGTCGTAGAAGTCGACCACGACCTTGCGGCCGGCGAGTCCGCCGCCGCCGGCCTTGCTGTTGAGGAACGCGGCGCCGGCCTTCACGCCGTCGACCGCGCCCTTGAACAGGCCGGGTGCGAACGGGTTGTCGACGTCGGCGACGACGGCGATGTGGATCTCGGAAGCGGTGACGCCGACCTCGGTCGCCTTCGGCTTCTCGTTGCTCGACTGGGCCGTCGCCGGACCGATGCCTGCAGCTGCAAGTGCAGCGAGCACCACCCCGATCACGACGACGTTCCGGACCTTGGTCACGTTCCCCCCCAGGAGTCGTGTGTGAGAAGTCCGTAGTCAAACACGATTGTCCGGCGCGCACTTGGCACCCACCGGCGTCACCAGTGGTGCTCCGGCTCAGGGCGCAGTCGTCGAGCGGGCTGACGGGTCGCTCGCGAGGTGCTTGACCAGGTCAAATGATCGTTCGACGATGGTGCGGAGGTCGCCGCGGCCGTCGCGTTCGAGCCAGAGGCGATACGCGTGATCGAGCGTCGCCTGCCCGAGGGTGGCGGCCAGGACGTCACCCTCGCCGGGCACGCCACTGCCTCGACGCTCCGCCAGCGCGTTGGCCACCTGCTCGCGGAAGTACTCCATGCCGGCGACGTACTGGCCCTGCAGCACCGCGCTGCTGCCCATGGCGCGATGGAACAGCACTGCCTGCGCGGCGTCGTCGGCGCTGAGACGGGGCTGCGCGAGGTACGCATCGCGGAACGCGTCGAGCGGGGCTGCTACGGCTGGATCCGTGCCGCGGATCGCGGCGAGGAACGGGTCGATGTCCATCTCGCGCGCGAACAGCACGTCGTCCTTGCTCTCGAAGTAGCGGAAGAACGTGCGCAACGACACGTTCGCTTCGCGACAGAGGTCGTCGACGGTCGTGTGCTCGTAGCCCTGCGACGCGAACAGCTCGACCGCGGCTTCGTTGAGCGCCGCGCGGGTTTCGAGCTGCTTCTGGTCGTCGGCGTCCGCTACCGGGGGTCGACTCGGCAGCGTCGGGGTCACGCAGAGGGAACATGGCCGTCCTCGCCGGTCGGCGCGTCGCCGGTGCGCTCGTGACCGAACTCGGCGAGGATGGCGTCGGTGTGCTCCCCGAGCAGGGGCGCCGGCCCGAGGACGGAGCCGCTGCGCGAGAACGTGGTGTACGCGGTGACCCGCGGGTACTCGTCGAGGAGCGGGTGCTGCGCGGTGGTGACCCAGCCGTGCTCGGCACCGAAGTGCCCGAGGGTGACGTGCCGGTCGGCGGCTTCGTCGGCGACCTCGACGCAGGTGACGCCCGCGGCGCGGAGTGCCGACTCGTGGTCTCCGGTCGGTGCCGCCGCGGAAGAACTGCTCGAGCGCCGTCGCACGTCGTCGTCGAAGGGCACGCCGGTCGTGCGCGGCCAGAGCTGTCGCGTTCCTGGTCGGAGAGCGCGGCGACCATCAGCCAGCCGTCGGCGGTGGGGTAGAGGCGGTGCCACGGGCTCGACGCCGAGGAGATCGGGATCGACGTCGGCGCGGGTGCCCGAGCCGTCGTCGACGTTGCTGTCGGCGAGCGCGAGCGCCACCGTCGACAGCATCGACGTGCGCAGCACGTTGCCGCCGCCGTGGCGGACGTGACCGACGAGCCCGAGCAGCATCGCGGTGCCGACCCCGAGCGCGGCGAACCCGTCGGCGTTGGCCGGGCCCATCGCGCCGGCGGCGAGTCGGATCGACGTGCGCTTCACCTCGTCGAGGTCGAGGTCGGTGCCGACCGGGAGGCAGTCGGCGCCGCCGATGTCGCGCACCGCGAGGCCGGACGCCGCACCCATCGTCGGCGCGAACGCGGGCTTGCGGCCACACGGCGGGCCGCTCCCGTAGCCGGGCGAGCTCACGTAGACGAGGTCGGGGTTCAGCGCGTGCAGGTCGTCGGCGGTGACGCGCATGCGCTCGGCGACGCCGGCCCGGTAGCCCTGCAGGACGACGTCGGCGCCGCGGACCAACGACTCGAGCACGGCGCGGTCGGCGTCGTCGTCGAGGTCGAGCACGATCGACTCCTTGCCGTGCAGCACCTTGATCCCGGCGACCTCGGGGAACGGCATGAGGTTGCGGATCGCGTCGCCTTCGGGAGGCTCGACCTTGATGACGCGTGCGCCCTGCTCGGCCAGCAGCGTGGCGCCGAACGGCGCGGCGAAGAACGAACCGAGCTCCACGACCGTGACGCCCGCCAGCGCCGGCTCGTCACCGGCGGCGTCACCGGATGCGGCGCGTCCGGTGATCGGCGTCGCGGTGAGCTCGACCGCGGCGACGTCGTCGGCGCCGAGCGCAGGAGGCGGCGCGAGCGCGAACTCGGACCAGCGCTCCGACTGCGCGAGCTCGGCGGGCACCAGGTATCCGTGTTCGTCGGCGACGACCGGTCGGTCGGCGACGAGCTGCGGGTGGGTCAGGGCGCTCGGGCCCGCCCGGAACGTGTCGGCCCAGACGTCGGGTTCGTGGTCGAACACCTCGAGCCACTCGTCGGCGGTGCGCGACCGCACTGCGGCGAGCAGTCGCTCCCAGAACTCGACCCGCACCGCGGGATCGTCGGAGAGTGGCGCGTCGCGGACCGAGTCGTCGGTCGGGTCGAGCGTCGCAGGTGCGGAGGAACGCGTCCCACAGGCGGTCGGTGGTCTGGGAGAACTGGAGCCACTGGCCGTCGGCCGAGAGCGCGACCAGGAGCCGGAACACGAACGGCGTGTTCGGGACGAGCGCGTCGGTGTCGAACGGCGGTGCCGACTCGAACGCCTGCTCGTAGCGGTCGGCGAGCACGAGCAGGAGCCAGTTCCACGTGTCGTAGGCGAGGAACGAGTGGGCGAGCGAGACCGAGACCGCCTGGCCCGCACCGCTGCGCTCGCGTTCGACCAGCGCGCCGAGGATGCCCTGCAGCGCGTGGTGCGCGGCGCTGATCGAGCAGAAGGGCGTGCTCACGAACACCGGACCGGGTCGTGGTGTCAGCAGTCAGAACGACGTGGAACCGCCGATGGCTGCCATGACCATCGACTCCCAGCCCTTCAGCGACGCGAGGCGTGAGTCGTCGCCGAACGCGCTGATGCGCGCGTGGCACGAGCGCAGGGTTCGACGCTGCGCAGGTCGTCGGCGTCGAGACCGAGGCGCGTCGCCACGCCGGTGCCCCAACCGTCGACGAAGACGTCGCTGCGGTCGATCAGCGCGCGCGCGAGCGCGCGGTCGCCGTCGACGGTCAGGTCGACCCGGAGGCTGCGTTGGCCGCGTGCCCAGAGCTTCCACGCCGCGTGGGTGCGCAGCCGCGAGCCGTCGGGCGGCTCGAGCAGCCACACCTCGGCGCCCGCGTCGGCGAGCACCTGGCCGACGATCGCGGTGGGCAGGGCGTTGGCGGTGGTGACGACACGGAGGCCGGCGAGCGGGCGGGGCAGTTGGTCGGGCACCTGGCGCATCCCAGCATTGTGCCAGTAGAGTGTCAAATTCTCGGAGCAGGAGCTGCGCACGCCATGACGTACCGCGACGCGATCTACATCTCGACCGATTCGCACGTGACCGAGCCGATCGAGATCTACGGCGAGCGGGTCGACGCTGCGTTCCGGGGTCGGGTGCCGCGCATCGAGACGGTGGGTGAGTGGCGCACGTTGTTGATCGAGGGGCTTGGGCCGCGGAAGTTGATGCCGGCGTCGGAGCGTGAGGTCGCGATCGTCGGCGACTTCGACGCCGAGGACCGCTTCCGCGACCAGTTGCGCGACGGCGTGTCCGCCGAGGTGATCTTCCCGACGTTCGCGCTGCAGGCCTGTTACGCGTCCGACGACGCCGAGTTCCAGCGGCAGTTGTGCCGGGCGTACAACAGCTGGGCGATCGAGGTGTTCGACGACCACCGGTTGTTGCCGGTGGGGATGGTGTCGATGCTCGACATCGACGGCGCCATCGACGACGCCAAGGTCGTCGCCGACCAGGGGTTCCGTGCGCTGTTCCTGCCCGCGCAGGTGCCGTCGCGCATGTACAACGACGGTGCGTACGACCCGTTCTGGGCCGTCGCCCAGGACCTCGGTCTGCCGTTGACGTTCCACTCCGGTACCGGCCACGAACCGCGTGTGGTGCGCGGGCCCGGCGGCGCGGTCATCAACTACCTCATGGGCGCGCAGCTCGACGGACCGATGGTCATCCTCACCCTGGCCGCCGGCGGTGCGCTCGACCGGTTCCCGGAGCTGAAGGTCATCACGGTCGAGACGGGGGCGTCGTGGTTGGCGTGGATCATGACCCAGGCCGACGCCATCTACGCCGACCACAGCATGTACGCCAAGCCGAAGCTCTCGCTCACGCCGAGCGAGCTCATCCGCCGGCAGTGCTCGGCGACGTTCATGTACGACCCGGTCGCGATCAACAACCGCGAGACCACCGGGATCGAGACGCTCATGTGGGGCAACGACTACCCGCACCCCGAAGGCACCTGGCCCGAATCGCAGACCGTGAACGAGGACCAGTTCGACGGCGTCAGCCAGGCCGACCTCGACGCCATCGTCAGCGGCAACGCCGCCCGCGTCTTCGGCTTCGACCTCGACCAGCTCGCGCAGCTCCAACCCGTCCCCGCCTGACCAACTCACGTTTCGGCGTGGCTGGTGCGTGGCTATCCCGCACGAGCCACGCCAAATGGTCAGGGACGGTCAGGGTGCGGCGGCGATGACCTCGGTGCCGTAGCGCTCGAGGCACTCGATGGCGTGGTCGACGCTGTCGCCGGGCATGCCGACGCTGTTCCAGGTCACACCGAGCGCGGCCATGGCCTCGATGCCGTCGAGGTGCGCGGCGGCGGAGTAGCCGTCGTCGGCGGGACCGGGCTGCCCGGTCGTGAACGCGACGTCGATCGACGCCGGGTCGCGTCCCGCGGCCTCCGTGTGGCGCCGCAGGTGGTCGAGCATCGGTGCGAGGTCGTCGAGCCCTTCGAGCGGGATGGTGCGCGACGTCTTGGCCAGCCACGCGGGCGCGGGGAACGGGTTCCACCCGTCGCCGTGCTCGGCGACCCGACGGCGCGTGAGCGCGCTGTTGCCGCCGATCCAGATGGGCACGTGACCGGGCTTCGGGTTCACGCTGACCTCCTTCGCGGTGTAGCCAGTCCCCTCGAAGCTGTACTGGTCGGTGGTCCACACGCCGCGGATCGCCTCGAGCGACTCGTCGAACAGTTGGTTGCGCTGCTCGAAGTCGATGCCGAGCGCGCGGTACTCGCTGCGCAGGTAGCCCGTCGCCACCGACAACGTGAAGCGGCCGCCCGACAGCACGTCGATCGTCGCCGCCGACTTCGCGACGTGGAACGGGTTGCGGTACGGCAGCACCACGATGTTGGGGATGAGGCGGATGCGCTCGGTCACCGCGGCGACGTAGGGGAGCGCGGCGAACGGGTCGAGCGCGTCGTGCCCGCCGGCGTTGAGCCACTTGTCCGACGGGGCCGGGTGGTCGGTGAAGGCGATGCCGTCGAAGCCGGCTGCCTCGGCGGCCCGGGCGAAGCGGGCCAGGTTCGCGCCCACGACGAACTCCGGGTTGTAGGGGTGGGCGATGAGTGGGTAGGTGGTCCAGTGCTTCACGACGCGGGCTCCGTTCCCTGGTGGCTGGCTGGCCGCAGTCTGCCTCGCAGCGAGCGTTACAGTAATGCGCTACGTATGTAACGAGTTTCGGGACAGCTAACAGCCGGTCCGAACGATGCGAAGGTGATCGATGACGGTGTCCGAGCAGAGCACGCGCGCTGGGGTCGAGGCCGAGATCAACTACGTGCGCAACCCACCGCGTCCGGGCGAGGCGAAGCTCGAGTACGTCACCGAGGACGAAGAGCGCAACACCATGGTGACGCTGCCCGGTACGCCCATGTGGATCACCGACGGCAGGGGGCTCACGACCGACCTCGACCGCGAGGGCTTCGTGCTCGTGCGTCACGAGAGCGCGGTCGGCCGACTTCCACCTCATCGGGGAGGACCCCGCCGTCGACGAGCGGTACAACGAGGAGACCGCGGCGATGCTCGAGGAGCTCACCGGCGCCGTGCAGGTGTTCATGCTCGGGAACGGCAAGCGGCGCTACGGCGAATCCGCGGCCGATCGTCTCGCGCCGTTGTCGAACGCGAAGCCGGCGCGCTACCCGCACGCCGACAACACCGACGCCTCGGCCGACGAGTTGGCGCGCATGGTGGACATGTTCGTCCCCGAGGTCGACCTCGACGGGCACGCGCGGTACGCGATGTACAACGTGTGGCGGACCTTCACCCCGCCACCGCAGGACTTCCCGTTGGCCGTGTGCGACGCGCAGTCGTTCACCTCCGACGACGAGGTGGTCGTCACCGCGATCACCGTGGAACGGGGCGCGGTCGACATCGTCCACGACACGGTCGGCTACCTCCACAACCCGGCGCATCGCTGGTACTACTTCCCCGACATGACGATCGACGAGGTGATCGTGTTCAAATCCGGTGACAGCGATCCGAACACCGCGGTGCGCGTCGCGCACACCGCGTTCACCGACCCCACCTGTCCGCCCGGCGTGCCCACCCGGGCCAGCGTCGAGATGCGCGCCCTCGCGCTGTTCGACTGATGGTGACCACGTCCGTCGACGAGGTCGTGGCGCGCGCGGCCGCGCTCACCGGGGTGCCCGACGTCGCGCCCGAGCACTTCCTCGCCAACCTGACTGCGGTCGTCGACAGCGTGAACGACGAGGCCGCGCTCACCGACGCGGGGATGCAGGCGATCCTGAGCCAACTCGTCCCCGCACTGCGCAACCGCATCGAGGTCGACGCCTACGTCGCCGGGCACCCCGACGTCGACGCCTCGCCGCTCCCGGCGCCGATCTTCCTCACCGGCCTGCCCCGCTCGGGCACCACCTACTTCCAGTACCTGTTCGACCAGGACCCCCGGTTGCGGATGATGCGCACCTGGGAAGGGGAGCGGCCGTCACCGCCGCCCGCGCTCGACCCCGACTCGGCGGCGCGGCGGCGCGAGACCAGCTTCGAGACGGCCAAGCTCATGCGGGAGGCCACGGGCGGCAAGATCGACGCCTTCCACCTCACCGACGTCGACGGTCCGCAGGAGTGCCTGGCCATCCTCGACCAGACCTTCGTGAACCCGGGCCTCCTCTGGACGATGTCGGTGTTCGGCTACCTCCAGTACCTGCTCCACGAGGCCGATCTGCACGCGGCGTACGAGTACCACGCTCGGGTGCTGCGGCTGCTCCAGCAGGGTGCGCCCGAGCAGCGTTGGGCGCTGAAGTGGCCGTGTCACCTCCTCGCGCTCGACGCCATCGCCGCGGTGCACCCCACGGCCCGGTTCGTGGTGACGCACCGCGACCCGGTGCAGGCGCTGGCGTCGAACTGCAGCCTCACGCAGATGCTCCGAGCGGGCACCTCGCCGCACGCCGATCCCGAGAAGATCGGGCGCGACATGCTCGAGCTCGTGCGGCAGCACGTCGACCGGTTGGTCGCGTTCGACATCGAGCAGGAGAAGATCGGCAGCGATCGGCTCGTGCACGTCGACTACTACCAACTCGTCGACGCGCCCGAAGCCGTGATGCCCGACGTGTTCGCAGCGATCGACCTCGAGTGGACCGCGGAGGTCGACGAGCGCGTCCGCATCTGGCGCGAGGAGAACCCCAAGGGCAAGCGCGGCAAGCACGAGTACCGCCTCGACGACTACGGGCTCGACCGCGAGACCGTCGCCGACGCCTTCGCCGACTACACCGAGCGGTTCGACATCCCGAGCGAGTCGGCCAGCACCTGATTGGCGGCCGGCTGGCGAATGACTCGCGTCAGTCGGCGTGGAAGCTCGGTACGACGGTCGCGCCGAGCAGGGTGATCTGGTCGAGGTCGCGCAGGTCGAGGAGTCGCAGGTAGGCGCGGGTCGCACCCACCTCGCGGTACGCCGCGAGCTGCTCGACCACCTCGTCGGGCGTGCCCGCGAGGTCGGCCATCTCGAACTGCACCGGCGACACCGCACCCCGTCGCTGTGTCTCCGCGCGGTCGACGCCGCACACCGTCGTGAGCGTGACCGACAGCTCGATCGTCGCAGGGTCGCGCCCGATCGCCTCGCACGCGGCGTGCACACGCGGCGAACGCGGCCGCGGCCTTCTCGGGGCCCTCGAAGGGCGGGAGGTTGAACTCGTCGGCATACCGGGCTGCCAGCGCGGGCGTGCGGCGCGGACCCGTGCCACCGACGAGCACAGGTGGATGGGGCTGCTGCACCGGTTTCGGGAGTGCCGGACAGTCGGCGAGCTGGTAGTGCGTGCCGGCGAACGCGAACGTCTCGCCGACGGGCGTCTGCCAGATCCCGGTGATGATCGCGAGCTGCTCCTCCAGGCGTTCGAAGCGCTCGCGCGGTGACGGGAAGGGGATGCCGTACGCGGTGTGCTCCGGCTCGGCCCAACCCGCGCCGAGCGCCAACGTGATGCGACCTCCGCTCATGGCATCGACCTGGGCCACCGTGATCGCGAGCGGTCCGGGGAGTCGGAACGTCGCCGCGCTCACCATGGTGCCGAGCCGCACCCGCTCGGTCTCGCGCGCCAGGCCGGCGAGCGTGATCCAGGAGTCGGTCGGGCCGGGGAGCCCCACCGAGTCGAACGCCAGGTAGTGGTCGGAGCGCACGAAGTCACTGAACCCGGCCGCCTCGGTGGCGCGCGCGGCGCGGAGCTGGTCGTCGTAGCTCGCGCCCTGCTGGGGCGCGATCATCACGCCGATCTTCATCACGTGATCACCACAGCGACCGGAGTTGGCCTCCGACGCGGCGGGCGTCGAGCTCGCGCTCGCGTTCTTCGGGCGTGACGCGCGTCGCGTGCGGGAGCGCGTCGGCCACGGCGTCGAGGGCGACGACGCTCGTCGTCACCGTGGGGGTGTCGACCGACCCGATGAAGCGGAGCTGCACGACGCCCCGCCGGTAACCGGTGGTGTCCATCCAGTTCCGGATCCCGGGGTCGTCGTGGGCGACGACGACGCGCAACACGCCGTCGTCGTCGGGCGCGGCCTGGTGACGGTTGAGCGTGGTGGGCGCGTGCACCCAGTCGAGGGTGACGAACATGCGGTCGGTGAGCGAGAACGAGAAGTAGTCGCAGTCCGGCGGCATCGTGGCCTCGAGGAGGAGTCCTTCGTCCTCGCCGAGCTCGAAGACGCCTTCGTGGTACGACTGCAACGGCATCGCGCCCTGCGGCCCGTAGTCGACCAGCTTCATCCGGTTGACGAAGCCGTCGGCGATGAGCTCGTCGGTGTGGCGCACGCCGTAGAAGATCGTGTGCTCCACGATCGCGCCCAGCGCGGCGAGCTTCGCCTCGATGGGCTCCGGTGCCGGACGCGGTCGGCGACGCGGACCGTCGACGCGACGGATCGCCACGCGCGGCTCGCGCTCGTTGCCCCAGTCGTCGGACACCACCCGCAGCCACAGACTCGCGGTGTCGGAAGCGAGCGGCCACCAGTCGCCGGTGTGGTCGGCCGGACGAACGGGACCCACCAACACGTCGAAGCGACCGTCCGGTCCGATCGTGAGGTCGGCGAGGTCGAACGGCTCGGAGCTCCCCATGCGCGCGGTGAACGGCATGAGCGTCACTTGCCGGGCGGTGCCGAGCTCACCGGTGATCCGGTAGGTGCCCGCGGGGTCGACCGGCGCGCGCCGGTAGACCGTGTCGGGGTTCGGCGAACCCAGGCGCTGGTAGTAACCGCAGCACGGGACGAACGTGGGGAAGTCGGGATCGGCGCACACCTGGTTGAGGTACGTGTCCATCGTCGCCCCGAGCAGCGCGACGAACCCGTCGGTGCGCCCGGCGGGTTCGTCGCGCTCGGCCATGAGTGCGGCGAGGCGGTCGCCGGCGTCGGCGAGGTGCTGCATCGCGGCCGCCCACACCGACAGATCGTCCTCGTCGTGCTGCGCGCTCATCAGCGTTCGAGCTGGTCCACCGGCATGGAGCGTTCGAGCATCCCGTAGCCCTGTTCGCCGTCCCACTCGTAGCGCGTCCCGGCCTGTTGCAGCGCGGGCGCGAACTGGCTGTTGCCACCGGGGTACGTGTTGGTGAACAGGGTCTCGCCCTCGATGCGCACGTCTTCACCGTCGACGGTGCGCAGCGTCAGGCCCGCGTCCTCGCCCCGACCCTGGAGGCGACGGATCCACGGTGCGTCGACGAGCGTCGCCGGGATCATCTCGCCGTCGCGGTAGACGAAACCCTCGTTGAACGTGGGTGCTCCCTCGCGCTCGGGGAACGCCAGCGCACCGAAGCCGCGTCCGGACGGGAACAGCGCGCTCGGCCAGGCATGGCCCCAGAACCCGCCGGTGTCGCGCCGGCCCTGACGGTGGATGCGCAGGCCGGTGCCCTGGAACGTCGTCTCCTCGGAGCCCACGCGCACGGTGCCGCGCGACGTGCAGAGCTGCTCGTAGCGCGGGCTGATGTAGGCGCCCGCGAACCCTTCGTGGAACTGCTCGACCGCGTCCTTGATCAGCGTGCCCGAGATCCACGGCGGCAGCGCGCAGGTCATCTCGACCTCCACCTGGAGCGGCACCTCACCGCGTGCGGGCTCGCCGGCCACCATCGCGTCGAACGTCGTGTCGATCGCGGTGCCGTCGTACGTCATGGTCAGGGTCTGGAACTCCTCGACGTGACGGAAGGTGAGGGGACCCGCCTGGAAGGTGCGGCACACGCCATCGTCGTCGACCGGCGAACGGCCTTCCCCCGAACCACGGACGATCACCGCGCGTCCATCGGCGAAGCCGAGGTTCAGCTGGAAGTCGCGCTTGTCCCAGGTCTCGGCGAGGGCCTCGATGCCGACGCGCGGGATCCCGATCTGACCGGCGTCGTCGGAGACCCAGAACGACGCGCTCTCGCGCATCTCGGGATCGTCGGGTCGCTCGGCGAAGAAGTGGTCCTCCGCCGGGTCCATGCCACCGGTCAGGTCGATTGTCATGTGCTCCTCCGAGCGAACGGGTCCCCGAGACGATCTGTACTCTGCCCCGTCATTACATTCTGCGCAAACTTGTAACGCCACCTCCCGAGCATCCGGCAGTACACCGCGTCATGTGGGGGTCAACTGCCGGGTGTTCGTCAGTTCAGGCGGTGACGAGGCCGGGCCAGGGTGGCAGGGCCAGCCCCGGGGTCGGCATCCCTTCCCAGGCGACCACGGTGCCCGCGATCGCATCGGTGGTGAACAGCGTGCGCAGGTCGGCGCCGCCGAAGCAGCAGTTGGTGACGATGCCTTCGCCGTCGATGGACAGGAAGTCGACCACGGTGCCGTCGGCTTCGACGACCCGGATCCCGTGCTCGCTGGTCGACGCCACGTAGGCGCGACCGTCGACGTCGTAGCAGAAGCCGTCGCCGCCACCCGGTCCGAGCGTCTCGATCACCCAGTCGTGAGACCCGTCGTCGCCGACGGCCTGCAGCCCGCGACCCTCGACCACGACGAGCACACCCTCGGGCGTGAACGCGATGCCGTTGCAGTAGTGGAACCCCTCGGCGACCGTACGCACGGTTCCGTCACGGTCGAGCACCATCACCCGGCCCACCGGTTCCGCCGGCGGCGGATGCGGCGGGGGATCGGTGAAGAAGACGCGGCCGTCGGCCGCGACCGCGAGGTCGTTGGGTGCGAGCAGGTCGCGGTCGGCGATGTACACGACCGTGCCATCGGGCTTCGCGTGCTGCAGCCCCGGCGTCGCCGGGCGGTACGCCGGTGGCTCGGCGGGGAAGAGGCCGAGGCTCGCGAAGTCGATGCCGCCGTTCTGGGTGACGAGCATGGAGCCGTCGGCGGCGAGCGCGGCGCCGTTGGCGCCACCGCCGGTGTCGGCGAAACGGGAGACCGCGCCGCTCGCCACGTCGACACTGAACAGCGCACCGTCGGCGACGCTGGTGACCACGAGGACGCCGTCACCGCACCAGACCGGACCCTCGCCGAACCGGATCCCGTCGCACACCACTTCGTTCCGCATGCGGTCCTCCTTCGACACGGGCGAGAGGCAGAGGCGCGAGAGCGTTCCACCTTCTACCCGGACCGTAAAGTTTCGGAGGCCCGGATAATCCATCAATTGGGCTTGATGGAAATCCCGATCCGGAGTACGGTCCGGTCATGGCCGCGAATGCTGTCGCCGTCGACATCGAACCGCCGGGAGTGATCCGACTGCTCGCTCACCCGGTGCGTTGGCGCCTGATGCGCGAGCTGGCACGGAGCGACCGCACCGTCCGTGAGCTGACCGAGCTGATCGACGAGCCGCAGAACCTCGTCTCGTACCACCTCCGACAGCTCCACGACGGTGAGCTCGTCGTGCGGCACCGCAGCACGGCCGATGGTCGCGACGTCTACTACGCGATCGAGCTCGAGCGGTGCCGGCACGCGCTGCATGACTCCGCCGTCGCCCTGCATCCCGGACTCGGACCGGTCCGCACGTCGTCGCCGAGCCCGAGCCGCGCGCACTGCAACGTGCTGTTCCTCTGCACCGGGAACAGCGCCCGTTCGCAGATGGCCGAGGCACTGCTCGATCGCATGTCGGCCGGAACGGTCGCGGTCGAGAGCGCCGGGAGCAGCCCGAAGCCGCTGCACCCGAACGCGGTCCGAGCGATGCGGACGCGTGGCATCGACATCAGCGGCCACCGCACGAAGCACGTGGACGAGCTCGGCGCTCGACACTTCGACGTGGTGATCACGTTGTGCGATCGGGTGCGCGAGGTGTGCCCCGAGCTCCCCGGTCACCCGGAGCGCGTGCACTGGAGCATGGCGGACCCGGCGCAGGACGAAACGACCCGACGAGCGTCGTACCCGGCGTTCGAACGCATCGCGGCCGAGCTCGAGGCGCGCATCGGATTCCTCCTGCACACGCTCGGTGCTCGGTACGACGAAAAGGAGCAGACACCATGATCGACGAAGCGACCATCAACGTGCGCTACCTGGTCGACGACGTGCAAGCGGCCATCGACTTCTACACGAACGTGCTCGGTTTCGAGGTCCTCAGCAGCGCGGCGCCCGCGTTCGCCGACGTGCAGCGCGGGAACCTGCGACTGCTGCTCTCGGGCCCGACGAGCTCCGCCGGTCGCGCGATGGCGGACGGCGAGCGTCCGGTCCCCGGCGGTTGGAACCGGATCCACTTCCACGTCGAAGACCTCGAGGGAGAGATGGAACGGCTCGGCACGATGGGCGCCACCTTCCGCAACGACGTGGTCGAGGGCCCCGGTGGGAAGCAGGTCCTCCTCGTCGACCCCGCGGGGAACTTCGTGGAGCTGTTCGAGCCGGCGGCGTGGGCCCGTGCGTGACGTAGGGCGCACTCGCGCTCGTCCGTGACCCGGCACCGGCGATGACGCGTACGATCGATCCGTGAGCGACGCCGAACACCAACTGCTGGTGGAGAACGCGGAGCACGTCGAGGAGATCGCCCGGCTCCGGGCCTCGGCGTTGCGCGCGGCCGCAGGCGGCGATCGGCGCGGAGGATCGCGTCGACGGCACGCACGAACCTTGGCTCGACGACCTCATGGGCGAGCTCGCCGCCTCGATCGAGGGGTGACCCGCATGTACCTCGTCAGCGCGGCCCTCGCCGGCGCGGCCACCGGCCTCCGCGCCACTGTGGGGCTCGGGGCACTGGTCGAGACCGCGGCGCCCGGACTGCCTCGGCCGCTCACGCTGCCGCCGGCGCGCATCGTCGTCTCGACTAGGTGTCGCGGGCGAGCTCGTGGGCGACAAGTTGCCGAACACACCGTCCCGGCTCGAGCCGCCGGGCCTGCTCGCGCGGGTCGTGTTGGCGTCGGTCGCGGGCGCGCTGATCGCGCGTGGGTCGGAGCGACCGATGGTGCCGGCCGCGCTGGTGGCGGCATCCATGGCGCTGGTGAGCGCACGCGTCGGACACGACCTCCGGCAGCGCGCGTCCACCTCCGTGCCCCCGCTCGCGGCCGCATTGGCCGAGGACGTCGTGGCGCTCGCGCTCGCGGTCGGCGCGGCGCAGTCAGCCGGCTGAGCCGACCGTCCGGCCGGCGACGAGCGCGTCGCGCAGGGTGCGCCGGCGCACCTGACCGGTGGCGTCGGTGCGGGGGAGCGTGTCGACCTGCGCGACCAGCCGCGGCTGCTTGGGTCCGACCAACGCACCGGCAACATGCGCGCGCAGGTCGTCGACCGTCGGCAGCGTCGCTCCCGGCTCCACGACGATCGCCGCGGACACGAGCTCGCCCCACTCGGGATCGGGGATCCCGACCACCGCGACCTCCGCGACCGCGCGGGTGCGTTCCGATCGCGGTCTCGACTTCGACCGGTGCGACCCACTCGCCGCCCGAGCGGATCGATTCCGACGCCCGTCCCGTGATGGTGAAGTACCCGTCGGCGTCGCAGCTGACGAGGTCGCCGGTGTGGAACCAGCCGTCGGGGTCGATGGCCTCCGCGGTGGCGTCGGGGCGGTCGAGGTACCCCGAGAACATGGTGGGTCCCCGTAGCCAGAGCTCGCCGTCGGCGGCGACGTGCGCAATGACCATCGGCGGTGGTTGCCCCACGCTCTCGGGGCGCGAGTGCAGGTCGGCATCGAGGAGCACGAGCCCGCGACCCATCTCGGTCGACCCGTATGCGACCGACGTCCACGAACCGGGGAATCGGGCCTTGAGTGCATCGATCAGGTCGAGGCCGACCAGCGACGTACCCGTGAGCACCTCCGCGAGCGACGACGTGTCGTGGCGGTCGCCGCACTCGAGGATGCGTTGCCAGACGGCTGGGATGCAGTAGAGCCCGCCGGCGTGCCATCGCTCGACCGCGTCGAGGAGCGCCTCGGGATCTGCGCTGCGGACGAGATGGACGGCGCGGTCGGCGGCCATCGCGTTCTCGATGAAGTACCACCCGGCCATGTGGAAGAGCCCGAACATGACGACGGTGCCGCGCCGTCCCGTCGCGCCCTCCTCGACGTCGCGCTGGACGGCGCGGAGCCAGGCCGACCGGTGCGAGAGCACCGCACCCTTGGACACACCGGTCGATCCACTGGTGAGGAAGACGTTGCTCGCGTCCTCGCTGCTCCCGACGCGTGGCAGCGCGGCCGTCGATGCACCGTCGCACCATCCGTCCGACGTGACGAGCACTTCGAGGCCCATCGGCGCGGCGACGGCACGAGCGACGTCCTCGTGCTCGGGATGGGCGACGACCACACGGGGGTGGAGCACCTCGAGCGCGGATGCGGCTTCGGGCTCGGTGAAGTTGGGATTGATCGGCGCGATCGCGGCGCCGAGCTTGCTCGTGCCGTAGCCCACGTCGAGCGTCTCGAATGCGGTGGGACCCCACCAGGTGACGCGGTCCCCGACGGTCACGCCCGCGGCCGCCAGCCGATGCGCGGCCCGCGTCGTGCCGGTGTCGAGGTCGCCGAAGGTCCTGGCTTCGTCACCGAGGGTGGCGCCGACGCGGTCGGGGCAGACCGTCGCCAGTCGGGCCAGGATGTCGTGGATCCGGACGTCGAGCGTCATGCCTCGCGTGTCGTGGCCGCCGTACCGGGCCGCGGCCGCAGCTCCCCGACGGGGAAGGTCGGGTTCATCTGGTCGCGCTGGTACTGCGCGCCCTGGTCGGTCGGCACCGCCCATCCGGTCGGGCACATCGTGAGCACCTCGACCAGCGAGAAGCCCTCGCCCGCGAGTTGCGACGCGAATGCCTCCCGCAGGTACCGGCGCGTGCGCGCCACCGCATTGGGCTTGTCGACCGCGCCGCGGGCCACGTAGGCGACACCCGGGAACGACGCCACGATCTCGGGGACGTCGATGGGGTGTCCGTGCGCTTCCGCGGACCGGCCGTCGAGGCTCGTCTTCGTGCGCTGGCCGACGGTGGTCGCCGCGGTCATCTGCCCGCCGGTGTCACCGAACACGCCGTTGTTGAGCATGAGGCACGTGATCGACTCGCCGCGCGCGGCCGCGTGGAGCACCTCGGCGAGTCCCTCTGACACCATGTCGCCGTCACCCTGGATCGTGTAGATCGCGCGGTCCGGCAGCATGCGCTTCACGCCGGTCGCCACGGCGGGCGCGCGGCCGTGCAGGCACTGCAGGAACTCGACATCGGCGGTGGTGATGATCTGCGTGTAGCAACCGTGGCCCACCACTCCGATCGAGCGGTCGACGAGCTCGAGCTCGGCGAGCACCTCGACGAGCAGACGCCACGCCACCGGGTGGCCGCAGCCCGGGCAGAGGTGGTGCTCGGTGCTCTGCAGGAGGTCGGGCGCGAAGGCCGCGACCTTGCGCGCGCCGGTGAGGTCGACGTCGGTCATCGTGTGGCTCCCGTCATCGCGTCGAGGATGCGCGCCCGGATCACGTCGACCTGGAGGAGGTCGCCTTGACGCATGCCCGACTCGTCCTGGCTCACGCCGCCGATGGCGCGCACCGGACGTGCTCCTTCGATCGCCAGGCGCACGTCGTCGATCATCTGACCCGCGTTGAGCTCGTGCACCAGCACCAGCCTGCACGCATCGCCGCCGGCGACGGAGGCGAGCGCGTCGCTGGGGAACGGCCAGAGGGTGACCGGTCGGAACGTGCCGATGCGGTGGCCGTCGGCACGCAGCTCGTCGACCACGTAGTCGACGAAGGCGCCGGTGGTGCCGAACGAGACGACCACGACCTCGGCGTCGTCGGTGTGGCGCGCGACGTGGCGCGCCTCGACCTCGGCGACCTGGTCGTACTTCTCGGCCACGCTCTGCCAGTGACGGTTGGGGCCGGGGCCGGGGGTGTTGTGCTTGCCCTGGCGCCAGGTCCAGACCACCTTCGAGCGACCGGTCCCGCCGCTGCTGCCGTCGAGCGCCCATGGCTTCTCCGGCTGCGGCTGCATCGCGCTCGCCGGCTCCTGCTCGACGGTCATCTGGGTGAAGCCGATCATGTGGTCGGCGTAGAAGAGCACCGGCGTCATCCACCGGTCGGCGAGCTCGAACGCCAGCGTGGTGAGCTCCGCGGCTTCGACCACGCTGGCGGGCGCGAGTGCGATCGTGCGGTAGTCGCCCCATCCGCCGCCGCGAGTCGCCTGGAAGTAGTCCTGCTGACCGCGCGCGACGTTGAAGAACACGATGGGCAGCTCGTTGAGCGCGGCCTCGGCGATGGTCTCCTGCATGAGGGCGATGCCCTGACCGGTCGAGCCGGTCGCCGCGCGTGCGCCGGTGGCGGCGGCGCCGAGCGCCATGTTGGCGCCCTCGATCTCGGTGTCGGCCTGGATGAGCACGCCGCCGGTGCGCGGCAGCTCACGCGCGAACGCGTCCATCAGCCCGGTGAAGGGCAGCATCGGGTAGCCGGAGAAGAACCGGCAGCCGCAGTCGACCGCGGCTGCGGCCATCGCGTCGTAGCCCTCGCGGAGCACGAGCGTCATTCGCCGACCTCCGCACCCGCTCCGACCACCGGCGTGTCGAACCGGTAGACCTCGAACACGAAGTCGGGGCACACCTCGGCACACGCGCGACAGCCCGTGCACCCGTCGAGGAGTCGCGGCAGCACGTAGCCCTTGGCGTTGCGCTCGTCGGTCATCTCCAGCGCGCCCGGCCGGCACACGGGCACGCACAGGCCGCAGCCCTTGCAGCGGTCGAGCGCCATGACGACGGTGCCGCGCGCGTCACGAACCGATCCCGACCTTCGTGCCGCGGACCGCGTCCGCGCCCGCGGTCAGCGCGGCGAGGTTCGCCTCCAGCGCGGCGACGCGGTGCGGCGGCACGAGCTGACGGGTAGCGGCGGCCAGCGACTCGTCGTCGGCGACGCCGGTGAGCGTGGCGAACGCGCCCACGAGCGCGAGGCCCGCGGCGACGGGAACGCCCAGCTCGGCCGCGATCTCGCGCGGGGACACGCACCACGCGGGCGGAGGCCTGTGGTTCGGAATGATCGGCCCATGCCCACGCGTCGGTGACGATCAGCGGCGCGGCGATCAGCCGCGGCTCGGCGTCGGCGAGGAAGGCGGGGTGGAGCACGATCATCGCCTCCAGCTTCGGCGGGATCGGCGGCAGATCCACCGGTTGGTCGCGGGTGATCACCGTCGCCTCGGTGCGCCCGCCGCGCATCTCGCCGCCGAAGTAGGAGCTCAGCATGACGTGTCGACCGGCGGCGACGGCGGCGTTGGCGAGCACCTTGGAGCAGAGCTGCACGCCCTGGCCGCCGATGCCGGTGAAGATCACGTCTCGTCGTTCGTCGACGGTCATGCGTGAGTCTCCTTCGCAGGAGCCGGCCGGGTGGAGAGGGTCATTCACCCTCGACGCTAGTCAGAGTTCCGCCGGTCGCGGCCGAGGCGCGCATGGCATCCATGCAGCGCATCACCCCCAGGCCGTCGGCGAAGGTCGGGAGCGCCACCGGGAAGTCGAGGTCGCGCCCCTCGACCGCGGCGAGGAACGCGGCGGCGAGCTTCTCGTAGTGCCGGATCTCGTAGCTCCCGAGCGCGTCGAGGTCGTCGTCGACGCGCCCGCTGCCGATCGCGGCCGTGCCGTCGGGCCCGACCAGGGGACGCGTCCCGGCTGCGTCGGCGATCCACGCCTCCCCGTCGTCGATCCCGACCGTCCCGCCGGTTCCGGTGACCGCGACGAAGCCGCGCGCGGTCCAGGCCGCGCCGACGTTCTGGAGGACCGCCTCGACGCCCGAGCCCATGGTGAACCGGGCCGAGTACGAGTCCTCGACCTTCCGGTCCGGCGCGGCCGCGCTCGACGAGCATCGACGCGCTCACCGAGCGGAACGGACCGAGCCAGGCCCGCAGTTGGTCGAGGGTGTGCGATCCGTTCGCGCCGAGCCACCCACCGATCCCCGGTTCCTCGAACCAGCTCGGCATGGCCAATGCGTCGTCGGCGTGCAGCAGGAACGGCGAGTACTCGACGACGGTCGCGAGCCGCGGCTCACCGATGGCGCCGGCGGCGATGGCGTCACCCACCGCGGCGCGGGCGGGGTTCCACCGGAACTCGTGACCGAGTGCACCGACCACGCCGGCGCGGTCGCGCGCATCGACGAGCTGCGCCGCCTGCGCGGCGTCGGTCGTGAACGGCTTCTCGCACAGCACGTGGCGTCCGGCCTCGACCGCTTCGAGCGCGAGCGCGAAATGGGTGTGGGGTGGCGTCGCGATCGTGACTGCGTCGACGTCTGGCAGCGCGAGCGCCTCCGCCAACGAGCCGCACGCGTGCGGGATGCCGAGCTTGCTGGCCTTGTACGCGGTGGGCTCGAGGTCGCGCCCCACCAGGGCGACCACGTCGAACCCTGCCGCGCGGAGCGCGGGCACCTGCACCCGACACCCGAACCGTCGCCCGACGACCGCGACGCCCACTCCCATCACCACACCTCCACGTCGTCCAGGTCGTCCACGTCGACGGTCGCGATCATGGTCGGCCTCACGTGTCGGCGGTGATGCCGAAGCGGTCGTGGTAGAAGGCGAACTGCTCGCGGAGCGTCGTACGGTCGAGTCCGTAGGCGGCCGGGTCCGGTCGGGGGCCGCGCCTGCGGTCGGCGGCTTCGGCGGCCCACCACGCGGCCATCCGGGCCCGGGTGTCGTCGGTGAGCTCGTCGCCCATCTCCGCGTAGAGGCGTTCCATCGCTGCGATCGGATCGGACTGGACGTCGGCGAAGCTCACGTCGAAGAAGCGATCGTCCCGGCCGGCGTCGCGGAACTCGATGAGTCGGCGGAGCGACTCGTGCCAGATGCCGACCTCGTGGCGCCCCAGTGCGTGGAGGTCGAGGTGCTCTACGACCGGCGTCGAGAGCGCCTCTTTGACCGCGCACACCGATGGCAGCACCGCGCCGATGTCGCGGTGCGTCATCACGAAGCGCGCATCCGGGTAGACCGCGTCGAGTGCGTCGATGCTCGCCATGTGGGACGGCGTCTTCAGCCACCATCGCGTCGGCGGGCACCGCCACTGGAGCAGGCGCAGAACCCGCTGGTGGTAGCGGTACACCTGCTCCATGTCGCACGCCAGCAACCACTCGGTGTAGCTCGGGAGCAGGGCCATCCCCTCGTAGACCTGCGACCGGATGTCGTAGGCCATGATCAGGAGGCACTCCTGAGGGCCGGTCGCCGACGAGGGGAGCATGCCGACGAAGTCGGGGAACATCTCGTTGGTCATGTCGATGCCGGCCTGCGTCGCGGCGATGCGGGGATCCGTGTGCTCCGTGGCTGTCTCCGGGGGCGGGCACGGTTGGCCCGCTTCCCAGGTGCGGAGGGAACGACGCGACTGGTCGCACGCGAGCAGGAAGCTCGTGGCGGTGGAACCGGTGCGCGGCATGCCGAGGCCGAACAACGGCGCCACGATCTCCTGTTCCTCGATCTCCGGATGCTGCGTGTACCACCGCTCGATCTCGAGCCGGTTGACGAGGTTCCCGACGAGCTGGTCCGCGAACACCGCGACGCCGAGCTCGTTCAGGTTCGCCTCGGTGTTGAGCGCCCCGACGAGGACCTCCAGACCCTCGCGCCAGCCATCCGGACCGAAGTCGTCGGATCCGGCCCGCTCGCGCGCCGCGTCGATCAGCTCCTGGACGACCAACATCGTTCCCCCTCGCTTCCCGGCTCGTTCGACCCTATCCTCGCCGATGGTCTAACGTTACAACTCCTCGTCATACTGTAATGCCAGGTGCCGGCACGCCCCACAGGAGCGAACCCCCATGGATCTCCGACTGGATCTCCGACCGGATCGCCGACCCGGAAGCACCGCGTGAGCGGGGTCGACGCCGCCGCGGCCGCCGAGATGGCGACGCTCGCGGGCGAGCTCCTGGTCGAGGTGCGGGCGCGCGGCGGCGAGGCCGCGGCCATGAAGGACGCCGGGGACCGGGCGTCGCAGGCGTGCCTCGCCGAGCTGCTCGCTGCTCGCTACCCGGGCGACGCCATCCTCTCCGAGGAGGCGGCCGACGACAGTGATCGGCTGACGAACCGCCGGGTCTGGATCATCGATCCGCTCGACGGCACCCGCGAATTCTCCGAGCCGCCACGGGACGACTGGGCCGTGCACGTGGCGCTCGTCGAGGACGGCGCGCTCGTGGTCGGTGCGGTCGCGCTCCCCGCGATGGCGCTGACCCTGTCGACCGCGGGCCCGTTCCCGGCGCGCGCGGCCGGCGAACGTCCTCCGCGCGTGCTGGTGAGTCGCACCCGACCGACGGAGCACGCGACTGCAGTCGCCGACGCGCTCGACGGCGAACTGCTCCCGATGGGCTCGGCCGGTGCCAAGGCGATGGCCGTGGTGCGCGGGGTGGCCGACGTGTACGCGGACTCCGGCGGGCAGTGGGAGTGGGACTCGGCGGCGCCCGTCGCGGTGGCCGCGGCCGCGGGCCTGCACGTCTCGCGCCTCGACGGCTCGCCGCTGGTCTACAACCGGGCCGATCCGTGGATGCCCGACGTGCTGATCTGCCGGCCCGAGCTCGCCCACACGGTGATCGCGACGTGCCGGACGGTGGTGCCGTGACCCGCACGCTGACCCACCTCGAGCGCCTCGAGGCCGAGAGCATCCAGATCATGCGCGAGGCCGTCGCCGAGAGCGAGCGTCCGGTGATGCTCTACTCCGTCGGCAAGGACAGCTCGGTCATGCTGCACCTCGCCCGCAAGGCGTTCCATCCGTCGCCACCGCCGTTCCCTTTGCTGCACGTGGACACCACGTGGAAGTTCCAGGCGATGTACGAGATGCGCACTCGCATGGCCGCCGAGAGCGGCATGGAGCTGCTCGTGTACCAGAACCCCGACTGCATCGAGCGCGGCATCAACCCGTTCGACCACGGTTCGGCGCTGCACACCGACCTCTGGAAGACCGAAGGGCTCAAGCAGGCGCTCGACAAATGGGAGTTCGACGCGGCCTTCGGCGGCGCCCGGCGCGACGAGGAGAAGTCGCGCGCCAAGGAACGGATCTTCAGCATCCGGTCCAAGCAGCACCGGTGGGATCCGAAGGCGCAACGTCCGGAGCTGTGGCGCACGTACAACGTGCGGCGGAGCCAGGGAGAGTCGATGCGGGTGTTCCCGCTGTCGAACTGGACCGAGCTCGACGTGTGGCAGTACATCCACCTCGAGGCGATCCCGATCGTGCCGCTCTACCTCTCGGAACCGCGCCCGACGGTCGTGCGCGACGGGATGTTGCTGATGGTCGACGACGATCGCATGCCGCTCATGCCGGGGGAGGAGCCGGTCATGCGCAGCATCCGGTTCCGCACGCTCGGCTGCTACCCGCTCACCGGCGCGATCGAGAGCGAGGCGACGACGCTGCCCGACGTCATCCAGGAGATGCTCCTCGCCACCACCTCGGAACGACAGGGTCGTCTGATCGACGTCGACTCGTCGGGGTCCATGGAGAAGAAGAAGCAGGAGGGCTACTTCTGATGGCGCACGCCCAGGAGTCCTTGATCACCGACGACATCGAGGCGTACCTCCGCGCGCACGAGCACAAGTCGCTCCTGCGCTTCATCACCTGCGGGAGCGTCGACGACGGCAAGAGCACGCTGATCGGCCGGTTGCTCTACGAGTCGCACCTCGTGTTCGAGGACCACCTCGCCGCGCTCGAGGCCGACTCGAAGAAGGTCGGTACCCAGGGCGGCGACCTCGACTTCGCGCTGCTGGTCGACGGCCTCGCCGCCGAGCGTGAGCAGGGCATCACCATCGACGTCGCCTATCGCTTCTTCAGCACCGAGCGCCGCAAGTTCATCGTGGCCGACACGCCCGGACACGAGCAGTACACCCGCAACATGGTGACCGGCGCGTCGAACGCCGAGCTCGCGGTGATCCTCATCGACGCTCGCCGCGGCGTGCTCACGCAGACGCGCCGGCACAGCTACCTCGTTGCGCTCCTCGGCATCCAGCAGATCGTGGTGGCGGTCAACAAGCTCGATCTCGTCGACTACGACGAAGCGGTCTTCCGCGGCATCGAGGCCGACTACCGCGCGTTCGCGACCGAGATCGGGCTCACCGACATCACCTGCATCCCGATGTCGGCGCTCCGTGGTGACAACATCACCGAACCGTCGCCCAACACGCCCTGGTACGACGGTCCGACCCTGATCGGCCACCTCGAGGACGTCGACGTCGAGGATCGCGCCGCCGACGGCCCGTTCCGCATGCCGGTGCAGTGGGTCAACCGGCCCAACCTCGACTTCCGCGGGTTCTCCGGCCTCGTCAGCAGCGGGACGATCCGTCCCGGTGACGCGGTCCGCGCCCTGCCGTCCGGCCGCACGAGCACCGTCGCGCGCATCAGCACGTTCGGCGGCGACCTCGACGAAGCGATCGCGGGCCAGTCGGTCACGCTCGTCCTCGCCGACGAGATCGACGTCAGCCGCGGCGACGTGCTGTGCGGCGCAGGCGAACCGGCCGCGATCGCCGACCAGTTCGACGCGCACGTGGTGTGGATGCACGACGAACCCCTGGTGCCCGGTCGCCCGTACCTCGCCAAGGTCGGCGCCCGCACGGTGGGTGTCACCGTCTCGCCCCCGAAGTACAAGGTGAACGTCAACACGCTGGAGCAGATGGCGGCGAAGTCCCTGGCGCTCAACGAGATCGGGGTGTGCACGATCACGACCGATCGCCCGATACCGTTCGACCCGTACGCCGCCAACCGCGACACCGGCGGCCTGGTGATCATCGACCGCATCAGCAACGCCACGCTCGGCGCCGGCCTGCTCGACTTCGCGCTCCGGCGGTCGCAGAACGTCCACTGGCAGGCGATCGACGTGACGCCGGCGGCGCGCAGCGAGCTCAAGGGCCACGGACCCGCGGTCGTGTGGTTCACCGGCCTGTCGGGCGCGGGGAAGTCGACGATCGCGAACCGGACCGAGCAGCTGCTCCACTCCCTCGGCGTGCACACTGCGCTCCTCGACGGCGACAACGTGCGCCACGGCCTCAACCACGACCTCGGCTTCACCGAAGCCGACCGCATCGAGAACGTCCGTCGCGTCGCCGAGGTCGCGAAGCTGATGGCCGACGCCGGACTCGTGGTGCTCGTCTCGTTCATCTCGCCCTTCCGTGCCGAACGCCAACTGGCGCGCGACCTCGCCGGCGAAGGGCGCTTCTGCGAGGTGTTCGTCGACACCCCGCTCGACGTCGCGGAAGCACGCGATCCGAAGGGTCTCTACCGCAAGGCGCGCGACGGGGAGCTCGCGAACTTCACCGGCGTCGACTCACGCTACGAGGTGCCGGAAGACCCCGAGCTCCACGTCGATACCACGTCGTCGACGCCCGACGACGCCGCGACCGCGCTCGTCGATCGCCTGCGCGCGATGGGCATCGTCACGTGAGGGAGCAGCGATGCGAGCGCCGAGTCCCGGTAGCGTTGCCCCGATGAACGGCGCGCCGACGACGTCCGAGGTGATCCTCGCCGCCGCGCTGCGCACCATCCGCGCCGCGGGCCCGAGAAGCTCTCGATGTCGGCGGTGGCGGCGGAGGCGGGTGTGTCCCGCCCGACGCTCTACCGATGGTTCCCGACCAAGGCGTTGCTCCTCGGTGCGATCACTGCATACGAGGTCGAGCAGTTCGACGTGGGCCTCCAGGCGTTGGCCGACGAGCACCGCGACCCGGTCCGGCGTCTCGACGCCGCGCTCCGCTACGTGGTGACGTACCTCGACGAGACGCTCGGGGCCGACTCGATCCGCGTCGACGCGGAGTTCGCGCTGCAGGGACTCAATGACTCGCTACGGGCGCAGGTCACGGCCCTCGCCCGGGTCCTCGGCGACGCGCTCGACGAGGTGCCGGCGGTCGACGCCGGACAGATCACCCGGGAAGAGGCGGCGGAGATGTTCCTGCGCCTGGCGTACTCGCAGTACCTGGTGCCCAATCCTGACGCCGAGGCACTCCTCGCCACCATGCGCGCGTTCGCGGGGCTCCCCAGCCGTCGCCGTCGGCGCGCCACTGCGTAGGCGCTCCGTCGGGACGGTCAGGAGCCCAGGTAGTCGGCCTCGAACGTCACGTAATTCTTCGGCGAGCAGTCGAAGGTGCCCTTCCTCGACGGCCAGACCCGCACGAACCTGTCGTTCGTGAACTGGGTCAGCAGGGTGCACGAGCTGAGCTTGTGGTTGGCGAGGTCGACCGTGCCGAGCATCCCGCCGGCGTCGAACTTGGTCAAGGTGTCGATCCCCTCGAGCAGCGTCGCGCGCGTGAGGCCGTTGATCCCGTGCTCCGCCACCGCCGACTTCACCGCGTCGGCGAACGCGAGGGTGGCGACCCATCCGTAGGCCGCGAACGCGTTCACCTTGCTCTTGCCGACGTACTTCACGAAGTTGCTCAGCGTCGTGTTCGACGCGGCTTCCTCGAACGGAAGGAACTGCAGCGGCACGTAGGTGTTGTCCATCACCTCGGCCTGATCGTGCATGGTCTTGTCGTAACACGCGGCGCTGCAGACCCACACGATGTTCGGATCGGTCACGCCCTGGAGCTGCGCCTCGCTGCGCATCGAGATCATGCCGTTGACGGTGCCGATCGAGTACTCGTAGTTCGAGCCGTCGGCCTTCATCGACTGGATCACCGGCGTGAACGCGCTCTGCGGCGCCAGCGCCGACAGGCCGAGGGTCGAGTCGGCCGGGATTCCCGCGCCGGTCGACGCGTGGATCAGCACCTGCCCGGTCGCCGCCGCGGCCTTGGAGTCGTTGCTGTAGACGTAGGCGCCGTGCAGGTCCTTGTGGTTCTTCGCCAGGTAGGTGAACGCGCCCTGGTTCGTCTGGTAGGTCTGCGGGTTCTCCTCGACGGTCGAGCAGATCGCCGCGTTCGGATTGATCGGGTACGCGAGCGGAGCGCATCCCTCGACCGCGCCGTTGATCGCGGGGATGTCGGGAAGTCCGGTCACCGCGCCCGCCTGGTCGGGGCAGTTCACGATGTCGTCGACGCTCGACAATGCGGTCGTGCTCGTGCCGACCATCGCCAGATCCTGACCGCACGCGGTGATGGTGGCGTTGCGGGCGGCGTTGGCGTTGAGCTTCGCGTCGATGGAGTCGACGACCAACGTGCGGCCGGCCACGCCACCGCCGCCCGCCTTGCTGTTCAGGTACTTCGCCGCGCCGCGTACGCCGTCGACCGCGCCCTGGAAGACGCCGGGGACGATCGGGTTGTCGACGTCGGCGATGATGGCGATGCGGATCTCGGTCGCGGAAACCCCCACCTCGGTCGCGGTGGGCTTCTCCGAGTCGCCCGAAGCGGCCGACGCCGAGCCCAGGCCGGCCATGGCGACGGCGGCGATGACCGCGCCCATGACGCACACTGCGCTGCGGCGCCTCGATCGCCGACTGATCGTGGCGTTCGACATCCCGTCCCCCTGATCCGGCGATCCCGCCGCGTGCCGGGACTTTACAACTTTTCGCAGAACTGTAAGAGTCGACGGCGCCGGTGCATCGGACGAGGGGACGACGTTGACCGCACGCGAAGTCGTGAGGGCCATTCCGGTCCCGGGCTCGGTCAGCGCCGAGGCCCAGCAGTTCCTCGGCGCCGGCCTCGGGATGGGGGAGGGCTCGGCGTCACCCGCGGTCGACGACCTCGACGGCTGGCGTGCCACCATCGGGGCCGCCAACGCCGGCATCGCGGTCATGTACGACATGCGCACCGCCGACGCGCCGTCGACGGTCGAGGCCACGTCCGTGGGCGACGTACCGGTGTTCGTGGTGACGCCCGAGGGGCTCACCGATGCCGACCCGAGCGGGATCTACCTCGACGTCCACGGCAGTGCCTTCACGATGGGGTCCGGAGACGCGTGCCGGGCGATGACCACGTTCACGGCCGCGCAGGTGCGCATGACGACGTGGGGCATCGACTACCGGACGCCACCCGACCATCCGTATCCCGCCGCGCTCGACGACTGCCTCACCGTCTACCGCGGGCTCCTCGACGTCGAAGCCCCCGAGCGGATCGTCGTCGGCGGCCAGTCGGCGGGAGGGAACCTCGCCGCTGCGCTCATGCTGCGCGCTCGCGACGAAGGCCTGCCGCTTCCCGCGGCACTGCTGCTGCTCAGCCCCGAGGCCGACCTCACCGAGTCGGGTGACTCGTTCGCCACCATGTTGGGTCTCGACCCCGTGCTCACCGCCAGCCTGGCCGACTCGATCGCCCTGTACGCCGGCGACCACGACCTCACCGATCCCAATCTGTCGCCGCTCTTCGGCGATTTCACCGGGTTCCCCCCGAGTCTGCTCCAGGCGGGAACGCGCGATCTCTTCCTGTCGAACGCGATCCACGTCCATCGCGCGATGCGATCGGTCGGGGTCGAAGCCGAACTGCACGTGTTCGAAGCCATGCCCCGCGGCGGGTTCTTCGGCGCGCCCGAAGACGACGACCTCGGCCGGGAGATGTGGACGTTCGTGCGAGCGCACCTCGAGGTGTAGGCGTTCCGTTCGTCCGGGTGCTGGGGCCCGCAAGGGGTCGTGGCAGAGTCACCCGGTGAGGATCACGGAGGCCGACGGGCACGACGCGGGCGCGACCGTCGTGCTCGTGCACGGGTCCGGCCACACGGCACGGGTGTGGGGAGCGGTGCAGGACGCGTTGCACCACCGGTCGGTGGCGATCGACCTGCCGGGACGCGCCGACCGGGTGGCTGACATCGCCGACGTCACCCTCGACGACGCCGCGACGAGCCTCGCCGCCGACGTCGAGCCGGTCGCCGACAGACCGCTCGTGCTCGTCGGCCACTCCGCGGGCGGGATCGTGCTGCCGGCGCTCGCGTCCCGACTCGGCGACCGGGTCCGCCACCTCGTGTTCGTGGCGGGCTTGTGCGCGCCCGACGGTGGCGCAGTGATTCGCACGGTGCGACCGGACGCCGCCGACCAACTCGCGGCGCGTCTGCGGGTCATGCGTCAGGAGTTCGCGGGCTGCATGCTCGAGCCGGATCCGGCCGTCGTGGGCGTGCGCGCGATCGACGCCAAGACCGCGGCGCCACTGGACTCCCTCAACTACATGGAGCAGCGGGTGTCGTGGGACGGCGTGCCCACGACGTTGCCCCGCACCTTCGTGCGCTGCCTCCGGGACCGGATCCAGCCGCGCGCGCTCCAGACCGTGCTGATCGAGAACTGCGGAGCCACCGACGTCATCGACCTCGAGTCGGGCCACACGCCGGCGGTCGCCGTGCCCGTCGAGCTGGCCGCCATCCTCGACCGCATCACCGAGCAGTCGCAGCGTTCGACGACCCGCGCGATCATCGACCCGTGAGGATCGGACTGGGTGCGGGTGCGCCCACCATCGACCGCATCGTCGAACAGGCCGTCGAAGCGGAGGCGGCCGGGTTCACGTCGTTGTGGCTCCCGAGCGCGGTCCTCGGCGACCCGTTGGTCCCCATCGCGGTGGCGGGACGGGCCACCTCGTCGATCGAGCTCGGCACCGCGGTGCTGGTGACCTACGCCGCGCACCCTCTCCTCACCGCGAGCCGAGCCGGTGCGGCCGCGGCGTCCATGGGCCGTCCTGGTCTCGTGCTGGGCATGGGCCCGTCGCACGACATGGCGATCGAAGGCATGTACGGCCTGTCGTACGCGCACGTCGGCCGCCACACCGAGGAGTACACACGCGTCGTGGTCGCCGCGCTGCGGGGTGAGGAGGTGCAGCTCGACGGCGAGGACTTCCGGGTGCACGTCGGCTCGCCCACCGCCTCGCCGTTCCCCGTGCCGGTGCTGCTCGGCGCCCTCGCGCCCCGCATGCTCCGGGTCGCGGGTGAGGTGGCCGACGGGACGATCACCTGGATGGCCAACCGCGAAGCCCTGGAGTCGCACGTCGTGCCCCGCATCACCGCGGCGGCGGACGCCGCCGGGCGCTCGGCGCCTCGGATCGTGGCGGGACTGCCGGTCGCAGTGCACGACGACGTCGACGAAGCGCGCGACGCTGCGTCCCGCCAGTACGGGTTCTACGGCGAACTGCCCAACTACGCGCGCATCCTCCGGGCCGGCGGCCTCGAACGATCCGCCGACGCCTGTGTCGTCGGTGACGAAGCGTCGGTGGCCGCGCAGCTCCGCGCGCTCGTCGACGCAGGGGCGACCGACGTCTGGGCCGCGGTGTTCGCGGTCGGGGAGGACCGCAGGGCGTCACGTGGCCGTACGCGTGCACTGCTCGAACAGCTCGTGCACGACGCCTGAGCCGTGCTGTTCGCCGACGTCGTCGCCACCTCGACCGCGGTCGCGTCGACGCGGGCCCGGTCCACCAAGACCGCGGCGCTCGCCGAGCTGCTCGGTCGGCTCGCGCCCGCCGAGATCGTGCCCGCGGTCGGGTTCCTCACCGGTGAAGCGCGCCAGGGCCGCATCGGTGTCGGGTGGGCGACCGTGTTCCGCCTGGACGTCGCGCCGGCGTCCGCGCCCAGCCTGACCGTCGCCGACATCGACCACACGCTCGACCGGATCCAGGACACGACCGGCAGCGGATCGGGCGCCGGTCGCCAGACCATCCTGCGCGACGTGTTCGACCGCGCCACGCACGACGAGATCGACTTCCTGCGTCGCCTCCTCGTGGGCGAGCTCCGCCAGGGCGCGCTCGCGGGGCTCATGGCCGATGCGGTGGCCAAGGCCGCGTCGGTCCCCGCCGCGCTCGTGCGTCGAGCCGCGATGCTGTCGGGCGACCTCGGCCGGGTGGCGGAACTGGCGCTGACCGACGGCGAAGCCGGTCTGCACGCGGTCGGGCTCGAGGTCGGTCGCGGCGTGCAACCGATGCTGGCCGCCGGCGCGCCCGATGTCGGTGCCGCGCTCACTGAAGTCGGCTTGGCGTCGGTCGAGTGGAAGCTCGACGGCGCGCGCATCCAGGTGCACCGCCGGGACGACGACGTGCACATCTACACCCGCAACCTCAACGAGATCACCGGTCGGCTGCCAGGGGTGGTCGAGTGGGCGCGCGCGCTGCCGTTGCGGGCGGTCGTGCTCGACGGCGAGGCGATCGGCGTCGACGACGAGGCGCGTCCTGCACGCGTTCCAGGACACGATGAGCTCGTTCGGGAGCGACGCCGCGAGCAGCCTCGGCGCCTACTTCTTCGACGTGCTCCACGTCGACGGCGACGATCTCGTCGATCGTCCGCTCACCGACCGGCTCGAGGTGGTGCAGTCGGTCGTGGGGGAGCGGCGCATCCCCGGCATCGTCACCGCATCACCCGACGAGGCGGCCGCGTTCCTCGACGCCGCGATCGCGGCGGGTCACGAGGGCGTGATGGTGAAGTCGGTCGACTCGACCTACGACGCCGGGCGGCGCGGCGGTGCGTGGCGCAAGGTCAAGCCGGTGAAGACCCTCGATCTGGTGGTGTTGGCGGCGGAGTGGGGTCACGGGCGGCGCGAGGGCTGGCTGTCGAACCTGCACCTCGGTGCCCGTGGGGACGACGGCACGTTCGTGATGGTGGGGAAGACGTTCAAGGGGCTCACCGACGCCTTGCTCGAATGGCAGACCCACGAGCTGCTGGCCCGCGAGATCGGTCGCGACGGGATCGTGGTGCACGTGCGGCCCGAGCTCGTGGTGGAGATCGCCTTGGACGGGGTGCAGGCGTCACGCCGGTACCCGGGTGGTGTCGCGCTGCGCTTCGCCCGGGTGCGTCGCTACCGCGACGACAAGACCGCCGACGCCGCCGATCCGATCGAAGTGGTCCAGGCGATGCTGCCCGGCTAGAGCCGGCGCAGCACCCGGATGCGATCGGCGACGGCGCGCTCCGCCACCGGGATCGGCATCCGGTCGTAGCCGTGCGGGCACCCGGGGTGCACGTGGAGCTCGACCGACGTTCCGGTCGCGCCGATGCGACGCGCGTAGTCCACGCACTCGTCCCGGAAGATGTCGAGCTCGCCGGTGTCGATGAACGTCGGGGGGAGACCGGACACATCGGCGGCGCGTGCGGGCGCGGCGTAGGCCGATACGTCGGGACCGCCGACATCATCGCCGAGCAGCGCGTGCCAGCCCGTGTAGTTGTCGTCGTACGACCACGCCGCGAACGGCGCGAGCTCGGGGTCGGGAGTGGTCGTGCGGTCGTCGAGCATCGGATACACGAGGATCTGCCGCGCGACCGGGACACCCCGATCGCGTGCGAGGAGCACGACGCCGGCCGCCAACCCGCCACCGGCGCTGTCGCCCATGACGGCGACCCGGGCGGGATCGACCCGCAGCTCGTCGGTGTGCTCGACCAGCCACTGCAGACCGGCGAAGCAGTCCTCGACCGGTGTGGGGTGCGGATGCTCGGGCGCGACCCGGTAGTCGACCGAGAGGAACGGCACACCCGACCCGGCCACGTAGCCGGCGACGAGCCGGTCGTACATCGCCACCGATCCGAGGATCATCCCGCCGCCGTGGAGGAAGACGACCGCCGGCCCGCGCTCGCGGCTTGGACTCGGGTCGTACCAGCGCACGAGCACCTCGGTCCCGTCCGCCGCGGTGGCGGTGCGGTTGACCCGTACGACCTCGGGATGCTCGGGCAGGGTCGCGTCGAGCAGCGAGAGTCCCGCCTCGGCCTGTGTTCGCAGCGCGCGCCAGTCGTCGCGCGCGGCGGGCGTGCGCGGAGGTGCGTTCATCGACGCCGCGTACGCGATCAGGTCGGGGTCGACGTCGTAGGGCACGGTCAGCCCTCCCGGAGTGGACGGAAGCACATCCGCACGTCGGGAACGTACAGATCGGGACACTCGAACGCGGCGAAGTGACCGCCGCGGTCCATGTCGGCGAAGTGGGCGAGTGGGTACTGCATCCCGAACCAGCGCTCCGAGGTGCGCATGATCTCCTTCGGGTAGCGCGCGTACCCGACTGGCTGCGTCGGCTTCGCGAGGGGATCGATGCCTCCGGTGGCGAACCCCTGCATCACCTCGTAGTAGAGGCGCCCCGACGAGTGCGCGGTCGCGGTGACCCAGTACACCATCAGGTTGTCGAGCAGCTGGTCCTTGGTGAACGAGCGCTCGACGTCGCCGTCGCAGTCGGACCACGTGCGGAACTTCTCCACGATCCACGCCGCCAGCCCCGCGGGGGAGTCGTCGAGCGCGTACCCCACCGTCTGCGGCTTGGTCGACTGCTCCTTCATGTAGCCGGAATCGACCGCGTCGTACGCGCTCATCCCGTCGAGGAACTCCTGCTCCTCGGGCGTGATGTCGTCCGTCATCGGGATCGGGGGCGCCATGTTGAGGTGGATGCCCGCGCAGTGCTCGGGATCGGCGAGCGCGACCTCGCGGGTCACGAAGTAGCCCCAGTCGCCGCCCTGCGCGACGTAGCGGTCGTAGCCGAGGCCGGCCATGAGCTGCGCCCACGCCCGCGCGATCCGACCCGGGTGCCAACCGCGTTCGACGGTCGGCCCCGAGAACCCGTAGCCGGGCAGGCTCGCCACCACCACATGGAAGGCGTCGGCGGGGTCACCGCCGTGCGCGGCGGGATCGCGCAGCGGCTCGATGACGTCGAGGAACTCGACGAACGACCCCGGCCAGCCGTGCGTGAGCAGCAACGGCAGCGCGCCCTCGACCGGCGATGGCGCGTGGATGAAGTGGATGCCGGTGCCGTCGATCTCGGTGCGGAAGTGGTCGAACGCGTTCATGCGCGCCTGGCGCGACGCCCAGTCGTACTCCTCGGCCCAGTACGTCACCAGCTCGCGCAGGTACTCGCGCTCGGTGCCGTAGTCCCAACCGGCGTCGGGAAGCTGCGCAGGGAAGCGCGTGCGCCGCAACCGGTCGCGGAGATCGGTGAGCGTGGCGTCGTCGACGTCGACGTGGAAGGGTGAGATGGTGAGCGCGGTCGTCATGCGGGCGAGAGCGTACCGACACCGACGCGCCGGCGGGTCGGGCCGGGAGAGAGCGACGCGCGGCCCGGCGTTACAGTCGTGGGGGGAGGCGTAATGTCCGACCCCGCACCGGCCAGAGACGCACAAGGAGGTAGCTGATGCCGCAGACCGACGCCACCGGCGCGCACGTGGTCGTGGGCGGTGCCTCGGGCATCGGCGCCGCGGTCGTCGACGCCGAGCGCGCTGCCGGTGCCGACGTCGTGGTGTGGGACATCGCCGGCTCCTACGACGTGAAGTGCGACGTCACCGATCCCGCGTCGGTCGACGAGGCCGTCGCCGAGACCCTCGCCGCGCCGGCGCGCCGTCCGAGGTCACGGTCACCGCGGGGGTCGGCCATTCGGGCATGCTGCTCGACCTGCCGGTGGACGAGTGGGACCGCGTCATCGCGGTCAACACCCGGGGACCGTTGCTCGTGATGCGGGCGCTCGCCCGGGCGATGATCGACGCCGGCACCCCCGGATCGATGGTGGCCACGTCGAGCGTGAGCGCTCGCCTGGTCGACCGCTCGATGGGCGCGTACTGCGCGTCGAAGGCTGCGCTGAGCATGCTGGTGGAGGTGGCGGCATGCGAGTGGGGCCCCTACGGCATCCGCGTGAACGCGGTGGGGCCCGGCGTCACCGCGACGCCGATGCTCGGGCGCGGCGCCGAACACCGAGTCGGGGTGGTTGGCGTCGGTGCAGGAGCGCACGCCGCTCGGTCGCCTCGGTACCGCTGAAGACATCGCGCAGGCGATCCGCGCGCTCCACGACGTCGAGTGGATGACCGGCCAGATCGTCGAGTGCGACGGCGGCCTCGGCCTCCACAGCCCCATCGACGCGTTCGGCGAGAACCAACGCGGAGGAAGACTGATGCACGACCTCGTCATCCGGGGCGGCACCGTGGTCGACGGCACCGGCGCGCCGGCGCGAACTGCCGACATCGCGGTCGAGGATGGCGTCGTCATGGAGGTCGGCCGCGTCGGCGGACTCACCCGCCGCGAGCTCGATGCCGACGGTGCGCTCGTCACGCCCGGGTTCGTCGACGTGCACACGCACTTCGACGGTCAGGCCACCTGGGACCCGCACCTCACGCCGTCGTGCTGGCACGGCGTGACGACCGCACTCCTCGGGAACTGCGGCGTCGGCTTCGCGCCGGTGCGCCCCGACGGCCGCCAGCAGCTGGTCGAGCTCATGGAGGGCGTCGAGGACATCCCCGGCACCGCGCTCTACGAGGGCATCCAGTGGGACTGGGAGTCGTTCCCCGAGTACCTCGACGCGCTCGAGCGCATGCCGCGCGCGCTCGACATCGGCACGCACGTGCCGCACGCCGCGCTGCGCGCCTACGTGATGGGTGAGCGTGCGCACGACGACGCCACCAGCGACGATCTGTCGCGCGATGCACGACATCCTCCAAGCGTCGCTCGCACGCCGGTGCGCTCGGGTTCTCGACCGGCCGCACGAGCGGTCACCGCGACATCCACGGCCAGCCCGTGCCCGGGACGTACGCCGCCAAGGACGAGCTCGTCGCGCTCACCGACGCGATGGCCGGCAACGCGCAGGCGGTCTTGCAGCTCGTGCCCCGCGGCATCGGCGGGCGTCGAAGGTGGCGACCCGGAAGGATCGATGGACGGCGAGATGGAGTGGATGGTCGAGCTCGCGGGCCGTCTGTCCAACCCGATCACGTTCCTCGTGATGGAGAGCAACCACGACCCCGACAGCTGGCGGCCCTGGTTCGAGACCGCGCACGAGGTCAACGCGGCGCGGCGGCAACCTGCGCCCGCAGGTCGCGAGCCGGTGCTTCGGTGTGCTCCTCGGTCACCAGTCCCGCATGAACCCGTTCAAGTACGGACCGAGGTACGCGGCGCTGTCCGAGCTTCCCCTGGCGGAGCGGGTGGCGCAGATGCGGCGCGACGAGGTGCGCGCCGCGATCCTGGCCGAAGCCCCCGACAGCAACCGGGCGTCGACGACCCTCGACCGCATCCCCGCACCGCTGTTCGAGCACCTCTTCCCGCTCGGCGACGAGCTGGAGTACGAACCCACGTCCGACCAGAGCGTCGCGGCCGTCGCCGCGCGCGACGGGCTCGATCCGTGGGCGGTCATGTACGACCTGCTGCTCGGTGCCGACGGTCGCGAGTTCCTGCTCCGCCCGTTGCTGAACTACGGGCGTGGGTCCTACGACGGGCTGCACGACATGATGCTCGACCCCGCGAGCGTGCAGGGCCTCGGCGACGGCGGCGCGCACTCGCTCGATCGTGTGCGACGCGAGCATGACGACGTACATGCTCACGCACTGGGTGCGCGATCGCAGCCGCGGCCCGCGCCTGCCGCTCGAGTACGCGGTGAAGCGGCTCACCGGCGGATGCCGCGGCGCTGTACGGCCTCGGCGACCGGGGCGTGCTGGCACCGGGCATGCGCGCCGACGTCAACGTGATCGACTTCGACCGGCTCGGTCTCCGCTACCCCGAGCGCGTGACCGACCTCCCGGCGAATGCCGGTCGCCTCGTCCAACGCGCCGACGGGTACGTGGCCACGCTCGTGGCCGGCGAGACGGTCGTCGACGACGGCGAGCTCACCGACGCCCGACCGGGCGTGCTGGTGCGCGGCGCCCGCTGATCGCGCACGAAGGGGGAGCGGCATGAAGGTTCCGCTGACGATCAGCGACTATCCTCGATCGGGCCGAGCTCGTCTACGGCGACCGCGTCGGCGTGGTCGACGAGCCCGACCAGCCGGCGGCGTCGTGGGGCGAGCTGTCACCTACCGCGCGTGGCGCGAGCTGGCGCGGGCGCAGGCTGCCGCGCTCGACGAGCTCGGGGTCGGCCAGGGCGAGCGGATCGCGATGGTCGTCAGCCAGAACTCGGCGCGGCTGCTCACCGCGTTCTGGGGCGTGAGCGGCTACGGCCGCGTCCTCGTGCCCGATCAACTTCCGGCTGAACGCCGACGAGATCGGCTACATCGTCGAGCACTCCGGCGCCTCGGTGCTGCTCGTCGATCCCGAGCTCGACGACGCGCTCGCGCGACGTCGGCGCCAAGCACCGGTTCGTGCTCGGCGCCGAAGCCGACGACGAGCTGCTCGCCGGTCGGCGTCGAGCCCGAGCCGTGGGCGCGCCGACGAGGACGCCACCGCCACGATCAACTACACCAGCGGCACGACGGCCCGTCCCGAAGGGCGTCCAGCTGACGCACCGCAACATGTGGATCAACGCGGCCACGTTCGGCTGGCAGACGGCGTGAACGACCGCGACGTCTACCTCCACACGCTGCCGATGTTCCACTGCAACGGCTGGGGCATGACGTACGCCGTCACGGCGATGGGCGGCGAAGCACGTCGTGCTGCGCAAGGTCGACGGTGCCGAGATCCTGCGCCGGGTCGACGCAGCACGGCGTCACGCTGCATGTGCGGCGCGCCGGCGGTCGTGGCGGCGGTGCTCGACGCCGCCGCGCGACGTGGGACGGGCCGAGTCCCGGGGCGGGGCCGCGTGCGCATCGTGCGTCGCCGGCGCGCCGCCGCCGACGCGGACGATCGAGCGGGTCGAGACCGAGCTCGGGCTGGGAGTTCATCCAGATCTACGGCCTCACCGAGACGTCGCCGTTGCTCACGATGAACCGCCGTCGCGCCGAGTACGACGACCTCACGACGCGGAACGGGCGCAGCGGCTCGGTCGCGCCGGCGCGCCCGGCGCTCGGCGTCCGGCTCGCGCGTCGACGATCAGGGCGAGGTGCTGGCCCGGAGCAACGTCGTGCTCGAGGGCTACTGGGACCAGCCGGAAGCGACCGCGGACGCGATCGTCGACGGGTGGTTCCACACCGGCGACGGCGGATCATCGACGACGACGGCTACCTCACGATCTCCGACCGCAAGAAGGACGTGATCATCAGCGGCGGCGAGAACGTGTCGTCGATCGAGGTCGAGGACGCGCTGTGCTCGCACCCGCAGGTGGCCGAGGCGGCGGTCATCGGCGTGCCCGACGACAAGTGGGGCGAGACGGTGAAGGCGCTGGTCGTGCTCGCGCCGGGCGCAAGCGTCACCGAAGCGCGAGCTGATCGAGCACTGCCGGGCCCGCCTCGCGCACTACAAGTGCCCGACCCGCGTCGAGCTCCGCGACGAGCTCGCCCGCACGGCGACCGGCAAGCTCGCAGAAGTTCAAGCTCCGAGAGCCGTACTGGGAGGGTCACACCCGTCAGGTGGGGTGACCGGACGTCAGCCGGGTTCAGTTCGACGCGCCGAGCGCAGCCAGCGAGCCGAGCCGCGCCGGACGGGCACCCGTGGCGTCGCCGTCGGAGACGGTGAGCTCACCTGCGACCGCCACCGCCCGGAACCCCGCGGGTGGACGGGTGAGGCGGTACCTCCCCTCGGGCAGGTCGTACCGGCGTTCGAGTCCCCGTGTCTCCAACTCGTCGGGTGCGAACACGGCGAGGTCGCCCCGTCGGCCGGGTTCCACCACGCCGCGGTCGGTGAGGCCGAAGAAGTCGGCTGAGCGTTGCGTGAGGCAGTGCACGGCTTGTTCGAGCGACAGTGCGTGTTCGTCGCGCGCCCAGTGCGTGATGAGGTGCAGGTTGGAGCCGGCGCCGCAGAACATGGTGAGGTGCGCCCCGGCATCAGTGCCGCCCATCAGCGCGTAGGGGTTGGCGGCGTCGTGCACCACCTGCGCGCGGCGGTCGTCGTCGGTCATCGGCACCGCGGTGCTGTTCTGCTTGAGGTAGCGGGAGCCGATGCCGTTGGCGAGCACCCAGTCGGCGAGCGCGTCGGACGGGTGCTGCGCGCGCTCGGCGGCGAGCGCGGCCAGCGAGATCCCCGTGGGACCGGCGCCGTTCTCGGAATCGCTGAGGATCAACTCGTCGAGCGTTCGCGGCGGAACGCGTTCTGCTCGGGGAGCGGATCGTCCCACGCCGCCCGGGCCCGTGCCCGCCACTCCGGATCGGCGAGGGTTGCGAGCTTGTGGTCGGCGGGGCCGTTCACCATCTCGTGCCACGGCGGGATCGCGGCGGTGGCGATCGACGTCTGGAAGCCGAGCATGGCGTGAACGGCTCGTTGCCGCCGCCGAGGTACCACGTGGTGAGCCCCTCCTCGACCTTGCCGCCGCCCACGCCGTCGCCCAGCGACAGGCTGCGGATGCCGCGACGCAGGACCGTTCCAGCGCGTCGCGACGGTCGTGTGTTGCCGCGATGACCTGGAACGTGGCCCCGGGGTGGCGGGCGATCACGTCGAGCAGGGCGTCGAGCTCGCCGCCGTCGCGAGGCGGCTCGGCACGAGCCGGCGCTGGCGGTCGGTGTCGAACCAGTTCGAGGACATCCCGAGCGAACCGGCGCGGAGGGCGTCGTCGAGGAACGCCGCCATCGCCTCGACCTCGTCGGCCGTGGCCGCACGCTCCCACGCGTCGCGCCCCATCACCGACGCCGCGGAGCGCGTTGTGCGCGGTGTACACGAACGGCTGCACCGCGGTGGCCTGGGCGCGCGCAGGTTCGGCGTACTCACCCCAGCTCGACCATCCCCACGGCACGTACGAGTCCGACAGGGCCGGCGGCAGCTCCTCGATGAAGCAGAGCAGGTCGACGATGTCGTCGCGCACCTCGGGCGCAACCGGCGCGATGCCGAGTCCGCAGTTGCCCATCACGAGCGTGGTGACGCCGTACACCGGGAGCGGATCGAGCGACGGGTCCCAGAACATCTCGATGTCGTAGTGCGTGTGGCTGTCGATCAGCCCGGGGTCACGACCGCGCCACGCACGTCGATCTCGCGCTCGCCGTCGGGCGCGGATCGGGCGCGACCTCGACGATCACTCCGTCGCGGACCCGGACGTCGGCCGCCGGGCCGGCCCGCCGGTGCCGTCGACGACGGTGCCACCCCGAACGATCAGATCCGACATCGCGGTCCGGTCTACCAGGGCTTGACGCTCTCGCCGGCGAACGCGATCGAGCGGGAGTCGGCGGGGATCTCGTCGAGCGGACCGCAACCTCGGCGACCGTCGGGCCGACGCGCTCGGCGACCGGCGCGAGCGCGTCGAGGTCGAAGCCGTAGACGTCGGCCGCGTTGAGGCCGACCATGCGCCGCGACCTCGTCGGTGTCGACGCCGGCGAAGCTGTTGCGCAGCGCCTCGGTGGTGTACGGGTACGTCGCCTCGATGTGCGGGTAGTCCTGGCCCCACATGATGCGGTCGACGCCGATCTCGTGGCGCAGCGGCGTCTCGCACGGGCGGAAGAAGCTCGCGCCGGCGTAGCAGTTCGTGTGCCAGTAGTGGCTCGGCAGCTCGGTCACGATCTTCGACCACCTCGGCGCCGAAGTGCGACTCGCGCGGTGTTGGGGTCGCGGAAGCGCCGGAACTGGTGGTCGAGCATGTCGAGCGTGCCGGGCACCCAGCCGCTCGACTGCTCGGTGAGGATCAGCTTGATGCCCGGGTAGCGCGGCGAACGCGCCGCCGATGACCATGTGCCAGAACACGCGGTGCGAGAACCAGCCCAGCTCGACCATGAAGACGGCCATGCCGGTGGCGTCGAGCTCCGGCGCGGGACCGGCGGCGCCGCTGTGGTTGTTGATCGGCATGTCGTGGTCCTGGCACGCCGCCCAGAGGCGGTCGTACGCGCGCGAGTAGATCGGCGGGCAGCCCCGAGTCGGGCGGCACGCCCGGGAGCAGGATGCCCGCCCGCAGGTCCTGCTCGGCGGCCCACTCGACCTCGGCGACCGCGGCGTCGACGTCGTTGAGGAACACCTGCGCCATGCCGGCGCGCCGGCCCGGCGTGTCGGCGCAGAAGTCGACCAGCCAGCGGTTGTGGCGCCTTGAGCCCGGCCCAGCGCAGCTCGTACTCGTCGTCGGCCGGCGGACGCGCCAGCAGGTTGCCCGACGGGAAGAACGGCGGGATCGTGTTGGGGAAGAGCACCTCGGCGACGACGCCGTCGTCCTCGAGCTCGCGCAGCCGCGCCGCGCTGTCCCAGTTGCGGTACGCGAAGTCGGCGCGCAGGTCGTCGAACGGGTTCACGAACGTCGCTTCCCACGCGTCGAACTCGTCGTGGTACTTCGACTCGAGGTAGTCGCGGTACTCGTGGACCTGCGCACCGGCGTGGCCGTCCGACGAGATCACGATGTAGTGGTCACCGGCGAGTGTCGTCATGATCGCGCTCCTTCAGTCCTGGGCGCCGGCCTTGCGGCCGGTCATCACGTTGGTGGCCTGGATCAGGTACTCGGGAAGGCTGCGGTCGACCTGCGACTGCGCCGCGCACCACCGACGACGCCGCCGAGCCGGGCGTGGGCTCGTCGCCGGTCGAGTTCGACATCCAGAACACGTCGTCGCGGATGCCCTCGAAGCACAGGTCGGCGACCTCCGACAGCGGCGCCCACGCGAGCTCCTGACCCGCCGCCTTGGCCCGCTGCAGCATCGGTGTGAGCTGGTCGCGCCCGGTGTCGGCCGGCGGCGCGCCGGGACGGTCGTAGCCGCGCGTGGCGGTTGCGGCCGGGTTGCCAGATGCCGGTCTTGAGCATCCCGGGGTGCGGGTCGATGGGTAGAGGAGGTGGGCGGTGATCTTGGCGTCGAGCTCGCGCAGCTGGCCCCAGAGGCACTCGGTGAGACAGGTGAGCGCGGCCTTGGTGGTGGCGTAGACCGCGCTGTGGATCATCGGGCGTGAAGCCGCCGTTGCCCGACGTGGTGTTCACGACCGCGCCCTCGGTGTCCTGGGCGAGCATGGTGGGGAGGAACGCGTTGATGCCGTTGACCGCGCCCATCACGTTCACGTCGAGCGACCAGCGCCAGTCGTTGACGTGGTGCTCCCACATCTGGCCTTCCGACGCGGACCCGACGCCGGCGTTGTTGCACAGCACGTCGACCGCGCCGAACGCGTCGAGCGTCGCGTCGCGCAGCGCCTCGAGCGACGACAGCTCGGTGACGTCGGTGACGACCCCGATGACGTCGCGGCCCTGGTCGCGCAGCTCGGCGGTCGTTTCGGCACGACTGCTTGGCGTCGATGTCGGCGACGACCGCGCGCATGCCTTCGTCGGTGAACCGCTCGACCAGCGCGCGACCGATGCCGCCCGCGCTGCCCGGTGACCACCGCGACCTTGCCGGCGAACTCCTTCACGACGACCGCCTTCGGGTTCGGCACGCCCGCCGGTGGCGCGTCGTCGTACTCCACGAACTCGACGAGGTAGCCGTCGAAGTCCTTCACGTACGCCATGGTCACCGGCCACCGATCGAGGTGCGTCGGCTCCATCACCGACTCGCAGCCGGCGGCGATCGCGGCGTCGTAGAGCGCCTGCACGTCGTCGGTGTTCACGTAGAGCTTCCACATCGCGGTGCCCATGTCGATGGGCGCATCGTTGTCGAGCTGCTCCGCGAGCTGCATCCGGCTCCCGCCGTGCGGCGACTGCAGGATCGCCTCCTTGGCCTGCGGGATGTCGGTGCGGCTGATCACCGGGAGCCCGCACACGCCGTTCCAGAACTCGATGGCGCGCTCGAGATCGCGCACGTTGATGCAGTACTGCCCGAGGATCGAGACCACGGCGGCGTTCCCCCTTGTGGTCGCCGTCGTGGGGACCGTGCCATACTCCACCACAGAACGTCAGGGAATGCCAGACTGACAGAATGCGCCAGCGACGATCGGCCGAGGGGGAGCCATGTCCGAGCGCTACCTGATCGTGTCGTCCGACTGCCACGCCGGACTCCGTGCGAGGAGTACCGGCCGCTACCTCGACGAGCAGGTACCTGGGTGCCTTCGACGAGTTCCTCGCCGAGCGGCACGCCAGCCGCGAAGAGGCGCTGAAGTTCAACTACGACTACATCATGCACTGGGAGGGCGACAACGAGGAAGGCCTCCGCGGTGCCTTCGATCCCGAGCAGCGCGACAAGGAGCTCGACGCCGACGGCGTCGCCGCCGAGGTGATGTTCGCCGACGCGACGCCATCACCGGCATGGAGTCGCCGCCGTTCGGCGCCGGGCTCTCGGCCGGCACATCCAGGATCCCGAGCTCGCGTACGCGGGCGCGATCGCGCACAACCGCTGGCTGGCCGAGTTCTGCTCGCACGCGCCCGACGCCGCGCCGGCATCGCGCTCGTGCCGATCACCCACGACGTCGACGCGGCGTCGCCGAGATCGCGGCTCGCGGGGACGCCCGGCATCCGCGGGATCATGATCCCGACCATGTGGCACGACCGCAAGGCGTACAACGACCCGGTGTACGAGCCGGTCTGGGCCGCGGCTGCCGCGCACGGTCTCGTCGTGCACGTGCACTCCGGCGAGGCGCCGCGCGAGGACTACGGCGACGACATCGGGCCGTACCTCGCCGAGGTCGCTGGTGGTCGGCGCGCCGATCTCGTTCCTGCTCTTCGGCGGGGTGTTCGAGCGTCACCCCGAGCTCAAGTTCTGCGTCACCGAGGGCGCTGCGTACTGGGCCTCCGACATGATGTGGAAGTGGGACCAGTACTTCGGCGGTGGCCACACCACCGCAAGATGGCGCATCTGATGAAGGGCAAGATCTCGAAGCTGCCCTCGGAGTACTTCGGCACCAACATCTTCATCGGCGCGTCGACGATGTCACGCGAGGAGATCCGTCGCCGCTACATCATCGGGTGCGACGTCATGATGTGGGGCACCGACTACCCGCACCCCGAAGGCACGTGGCCCGACACTGTCGGCGTGCTCAAACGCAGCTTCCACGACGTGCCCGTCGACGACACCGCGCAGCCGTCGGTCTCACCGCGGCCGAGGGCTACGGAATGGACCTCCCCGTGCTCCGCGAGATCGCCGACCACATCGGACCGACGCCCGAAGATCTGGCCAGGACCCGGGTTCGCAGCGATCCCGACGAGGTGGCGAACGCGCGGTGGTGGAAGGCGGAGTACGGACTCAGCGTGATCTGACGCGGGCGCGGCCGAGTGAGTCCTCCCCCGACGAGATCGAGCGCGTCGGCGGTCAGGTCGGCGAGCGACTTGGCGCCGTCGTCCTCCAGCCACCGCAGGTAGGCGCTCTGCACCGCGGCGAGGGTGACGCGAATCATCACGTCGGGCAACGCGTCGGTCGCGGGGACGCCGAGGCGACGGGCCAGCTCGACCTCGATGTTGTGCGCCCTCGAGTGCTCCGTGCATGATCATCTTGGCCAGGAGCGCGGGAGCTTCCCGGGTGAGGTGGGCCCAGATCGCCGCGTTGCGGCCGAACTGCTCCTCGCTCGCCGACTGGTCGAGCACCGCGTTGCGCAGCGCCGCCCAGGCGTCGAGCGCCTCGTCCTGGTGCACCAGCGACTCGAGGATGACGTCGATCCGACGACCCGCCTCCGCCACCAGCAGGTGGTCCTTGCTCGCGAAGTAGCGGAAGAACGTGCGCTCGGAGATGCCGGCCTCGTGTGCGATGTCCTCGACGGTCACGTCCGCGTACCCACGCTCGGCGAACAGCGCCATCGCCGGCTGCTGGATCTCGCGCGTTGCGCTCGCGTCGCTGTTCGCGCAGCTCGACCCCGGAGCGGGTGGCGTTCTCGGCCGTCATCCGCACTCAGGATAGACCACCACGACGAAGATCTCGGAGTTGACCGTCACCTGCGTACGTCAACCTCGAGATGCTCGGCGGGAGGGTGCCGCCGACCGCGCGACCGATGCCCCCGGCGCCGCCCGTGACCACGGCCACCTTGCCGGTCGGATCCGCCAGCCATTCGCCCGTCACGGCCATGCCGTCACCCCGCGTTCGTCAGTCGATGCTTCGTCTCGGTTCCCGGTAAGACTGCGGCACATGACCGAGGCACACAAGGCGGCCGTCGAGCTGGTGCTGCGTGCTCTCGTCGCCGACGAGGGGCACACGACCCGCGACGTCGTGCACGACGACGTCGTCTGGTGGGTGCCGGCGTCGGCTGCGGCCCAGTTCGGTCTTGCGTGGCTGCTGCAGGGCTGGGACGACATCCCGTGGTTCGGGGTCCGGGTTGGAGGGCTTCGAGGTGGGTTTGGAGCGCGCTCGAGATCCACCACTTGGTCGCGGAGGGCGACCTCGTCTCCCCGCGGACTACCGCCGCTGATACCGCGCGCCGGCTCGGCGGTGATCAAGTACGGAACGCGGATCAAGACATCCTGGTTCCGGTTCGTCGACGACCGGATCGCCGAGGTGTGGGAGGTCGCCGACACCGCGGGCGGCGTTCGCCCCTGTCGCGGCGCCGGCGGTAGCGTTCGCCTCGATCGCTGAGGACGCGTGGAGGAGAGGTCGACATGAAATGTACGTTCGGCAAGCTGTATATCGACGGCGACTGGGTGGCCCCCGCGGGTGAGCGAGGCGCTCGAGGTGGTCGACTCCACCAGCGAGGAGGTGTACGCCACCATCCCCGCCGGCACCCCGGCCGACATTGACCGCGCCGTGGCCGCGGCGAAGGCGGGATTCGCCGCGTGGTCCGAACGTCCCCCCCCGAGCGCGGCAAGCTCCTGCCGCGTTGCCGAGGAGCTCGAGGCGCGGCGCGACGAGATCGCGGAAGTGATCACGCACGAAGTCGGCATGCCGAAGCCGCTCACCGCGGACCAGGTGGGTAGCGGCATCTCCGGCGTTCTGCAACGCCGCCGATTCGCGTCCACGTACTCGTTCGAGGACGACTCCGAGGGACTCATTGTCAACGAGCCGGTCGGCATCGTCGGCTGCATCACGCCGTGGAACTACCCGCTCAACCAGATCGGGGAAGGTCACGTACGCGCTCGCCGCCGGTGCACCGTGGTGCTCAAACCGTCGGAGGTCGCGCCGGTCAACCCGCTCATCCTGGCCGAGATCTTGGACGATCGGTTTCCCGCCCGGCGTGTTCAACCTCGTCAGCGGCGTGGGCCCCGTCGTGGGCGAAGCGCTGGCTGCGGACCCGACGTCGACATGGTGTCGTTGACGGGTCGACGTGTGGGGGCGCCGCGCGTCGGAGCTCGCGGCACAGACGATGAAGAGGGTCGCGGTCGAGCTGGGTGGTAAGTCGCCGTACGTGATGCTCGACGACGCCGACTTCGCGGCGAGGTCCTCGCCGGCGTCGATGCGGCGTACAAGAACTCGGGGCAAACGTGCAGCGCGCTCACGCGCATGATCGTCCCACGGTCCGGCTCGCCGAGGTCGAGCAGATCGCGAAGGAGGCCGCCGAGTCCTATGTCGTGGGGGACCCGTTCGCCGAAGGCACCAGCTCGGCCCGCTCGTGTCGGCGGTCCAGCTAGGTCGCGTCCGCGGCTACATCGATCAGGGCCTCGACGAAGGCGAGAACTCGTCACCGGTGGAGCCGCGCGCCCGACGGACTGACAGGGCTTCTTCGTGAAGCCACCGTGTTCTCCGATGTGACCAGTGAGATGACGATCGCCCGGGAGGAGATCTTCGGACCGGTGCTGTAATCATCCCGTACGACAGTGACGAGGAAGCGGTCGAGATCGCGAACGACACGGTGTACGGCCTCCCGCCGCGGTGTCGGGCAGCGACGAGCGGGCGAAGCCGGTCGCCCGCAAGATCCGTGCGGGGGGTGCGCGTCAACGGGGCCGCGACTTCCCGGCGGCACCGTTCGGCGGATACAAGCAGTCGGGCCTCGGCCGCGAGACGGCACGTACGGCCTCGAGGAGTTCTCGAGGTGAAGGCGCTCTTCGTCTGACCGCGAAGGCGGCGTCGACGTGGTGCGTTCGCTATCGGGTTCGTCGGCCATGATCGGCGGGACGGATCCGTGAGCAACCGGGGGAGTGCACGGTGCAAGAACATCGCTACTCGTTCGAGATGGACGCGTCCCCCGAGGAGATCTGGAGCGTGATGCTCACGTGTCCGAGTACCCCGAGGGTCGCGGCAGATGGGCGAGTTCGGCCGGATCTGCGGAAGATCGAACACGGCCCCGTGACGATCGAGATCCTCCACGAAGGTGACGAACATGGTGCCGGGCTCGCTCGCCACTGCTTCTTCCGGGTGCCCAGGTACCTCCTCAGCGGTGGGGTCGCGCAGTCCTGGGAACACGTGACCGAGGTGGTCCCTAACGAGTCGGCCAAGTACTACGCGATCGGCAAGCCGTTGTGGTCACGCGCGGAGGGGAGCACCGGCTCGAACGGCTCCCCGATGGGCCGACCCGGGTTCATTTCATGGAGCGGTACCACGTGTTCAACCCGTTGTTGCGTCTCCTTCTCGAACACCACGTCCATCACTTCATCTCGAAGGACAACGACAAGCTGGTGAGGCCGGGCATCGAACGGGGCCTGGCCGCCGCACGGGGCGCGGGGGTCACCGCCGGGGCCTGACCATTCATGCCTTGACAGGTATATAACCGTTGAGGCATGCTGGGCGGGTGAACAGCGCCTTCGAGGTGGTGGCGGAGCCGAACCGCCGGCGGATCCTGGAGCTCCTCTGCGAGCGGGAGCGGCCGGTCGGCGATCTCGTGCACGAGTTGGCGCTGTCGCAGCCCGCGGTGTCGAAGCACCTGCGGGTGCTACGGGACGCGGGGGTTGTCTACGTGCGGCGCGGAGCCGCGGCAACGGCGTCTCTACCGCCTCGTGCCCGAGCCTCTCGTCGAGATCGACGACTGGCTCACACCCTTTCGGGAGGCCTGGGCGCGCCGCCTCGACGCCGCTCGAAGCCCACCTCGACGAGATGGAGGACCGATGACCGAGCCGAGCTGGGAACGGTCGCCGCGCGAGGCGACGGCTACGTCGTCCGGTTCGAGCGTCACCTCGCGCCATCCCCGCGAGAAGGTGTGGCGGGCGTTGACCGAGTCGGAGCACCTCGCGGCACTGGATGCCGTGCGACATCGTGGGCGAGCGCAGGGCCGGTGCTCACGATCGAGCTGCCGTTCTGGCCGGAGCACGTCGAGCGCTACGGCATCGAGACGCCGACCCTCGACGGCCGCATCGTCGTGTGGGACCCGCCGGCGGTGTTCGAGTGGTGGTGGGCGACCGACCGGCTGCGCTGGGAGCTCGACGAGGTCGACGGCGGTACGCGTGTTCCGCGCTTCACCACGTGGCTGGGCCCGGACGGCAAGGGCGCGGCGAACACCGTCGGCCGGCTACCACGTGTGCCTCGACAATCTCGCGACCCTGCTCGACACCGGGCACGGCACCGCCGTTGGTCGACGCCGACCCGTCGTCCCTGGAGGTGCGCTACGAAGCCGCGGTCGCGGCGACGTGAACGGCCGCCTCGCGTCGGTGGATGATCGCGCCGGCTGTCGGCGAGGACACGGTGGTGCTGGCGCGCGCGAGCGGCTTCACCGTGGAGCAGATCCTGAGCGGTCGACTCGACGGGCCGCAGGACTACGTGCAGGACCACGACGAGTGGGTCGTCGTGCTCGACGGTGGCGCGGTGCTCGAGGTCGCCGGGGTCGCGGCACGAGCTCGCGAGCGGGCGACTGGTGGTTCCTGCCCGTGGTACGCCGCACCGCCTCGTGCGCACCGCGCCGGGGACGACCTGGTTGGCGGTCAGATCGACCTGAGGTCGTCTACGCGGGCGGGCAGGTGCCACTGCAGCTCGACGTGCTGACCGAATGCGAGCATGCCGGCCCAGGAATGGATGTCGGTGCGGATGAAGGCCTGGATGATGTTGGGCGCTGCCGCACCCGGTTCGTCGGCATGGAACACGCCGGAGAGCGCGACGCGTCCGGCGAGCTCGGGATCGGTGGCCGCGGTGCGCACCCGGTCGAGGGTCGCGTCGAAGTCGTCGGTGCGAGTGGAAGCGGATGCCGAAGTGGAAGGATCGCTGCGGCTCGGCGTGCAGGCGGTCGAGGTACGCGTGGCGGCGGGGCCGACACCCTCGGCATCTGCGCCGTCGCTCGCGAGCACGGCGGCGAGCGTCTGCTCGAGTGCCCACTGCTCGGGCGTGACCTCCGACGTGTAGCACGCGTTGTTGGAGAAGTCGGCGACGTCGGGGTCGACCAGCGTGGTCATCCACGTGCCGCCGCGGTCGAGCACGCGGATGCCGAGCAGCTCGAAGATCAAATCCGCCAGTGACGCGCTCGCCCGGTCGGTACACCATCTCCACGTGGTTCAGACGATGCCCTGTCTCGGTGATGGTCGTCATGGACCGACGGTACCGCGGACCTCGTGGTCGTCGCCCGCTCTGTCGTGCCGAGCGCGAGAGACTCGGCGCTTTTTTTTTTTTTTTTTTTTTTTTTTTTTTTTTTTTTTTTTTTTTTTTTTTTTTTTTTTTTGGGGGGGGGGGGGGGGGGGGGGGGGGGGGGGGGGGGGGGGGGAAAAAAAAAAAAAAAAAAAAAAAAAAAAAAAAAAAAAAAAAAAAAAAAAAAAAAAAAAAAAAAAAAAAAAAAAAAAAAAAAAAAAAAAAAAAAAAAAAAAAAAAAAAAAAAAAAAAAAAAAAAAAAAAAAAAAAAAAAAAAAAAAAAAAAAAAAAAAAAAAAAAAAAAAAAAAAAAAAAAAAAAAAAAAAAAAAAAAAAAAAAAAAAAAAAAAAAAAAAAAAAAAAAAAAAAAAAAAAAAAAAAAAAAAAAAAAAAAAAAAAAAAAAAAAAAAAAAAAAAAAAAAAAAAAAAAAAAAAAAAAAAAAAAAAAAAAAAAAAAAAAAAAAAAAAAAAAAAAAAAAAAAAAAAAAAAAAAAAAAAAAAAAAAAAAAAAAAAAAAAAAAAAAAAAAAAAAAAAAAAAAAAAAAAAAAAAAAAAAAAAAAAAAAAAAAAACCGCTGCGGCGGCACGCTGGAGAACGTCGTCGACAATCCAGAGGGTGGTCCGCCGAAGGGGCGTTCCTGGATCGTGTGAACTCCACTTCAGGGCGTGGTGACCCGTCCTGCCAGCGTGGCGTCGATGGCGGCATCGCCGAAGCGCTTGCGCACGAGCCTCCTCGAGGTACGGCGCCTTCGTGAGCTCGTTGCCACCCTCGATGCCGATGCTCTCAACCGGTGACCCCAGCCGGGACTCCGGACCGGCGAGGTAACGCACACCGGCGGCGATGTCGTCGGGTACGCCGGTGCGCCCGAGTGGCTTCTCCGCAAGAAACCTGCTGCCATCACGGGTGCGTTCGCGAACAGGCCGTCCTTGGTCGCCTTCCGTCTTCACGAGACCGGGCCGTACCGCGTTCCACGCGAATACCGAGGGGGCGACAGTTCGAGAGCCGCGCCGGTGGCACGAGACCCTCTACTCCCGCCTTGCTTCGTGTTGTAGAGCGTCAAGGAACGGCCACGGGATCCTTGCGGCGTCCGACGAGATGCACACGATGGACCCGCCACCGTCCGTCGGTCAGGAGCGGCGTGGCGTTGCGGATCACGAGGAACGCCGAGAGGATGTTGCCGCTGGAGATCGGCCATCACGTCCTGGCGGCTCGAACATGAGGAGCGGCTTCATCGTGCCGCCGCCGACGACGCTTCACCGCGATCGTGAGCCGATCGGCTGAGGCGACGCTGCTCGCTGAAACGCCTCGCGTCATGCTTGGTCTCCGTCGAGCGCGTCGCCGACGACGACCTCCACCACCGTGTCGTCGCCGGCGAACGTAGCGGATGCCGCGGCGGTGCGTCGAGGCAGCGCGGCCTCGGGACGACCCATGATGACGACGGCTGCACCGTCGCGAGCGAGCCAGGCGGCGTGACGCCTGGCCGATCCCGCCGCCGCCTCCCGTGATCAACGTGGCCTGGCCGGCCAGTGGCTTCTCGTCCATCGAGCGGGACCCTTTCGCGACGGTTTCGTGCGGGCTACCGTCGCCCGCGTATCGGATGACGGCCGTCGACCGACGCCGCCGAGGCTGCGCCGATGATGCCAGCTGGAACTGCCGCATTTGATCCATCGGACCGGGCGACATGCGTGGCACATGCGGATCCCGGTGGTTGAAGGCCGTGGAAAACGCAAGGTCGGACGGACGCCGTGTCCACAACTGCCACACCGGGCGGCGCCCCGGTGATCGGGCTAGCCTCAGATAGGCCCGACGCTGTCGCGCCAGAACCGTCGCACTGCCTCGGCGGACCAGGCACAGCTCGGCTTGGCCAAGCCGTTCTCGTCGGGTGAAGTCTGATCCGAGGCGGTCATCCCAGCATGTAGCCGCCGGCGTCGACGGGATCGACTGCCCGGTGATGGTCCGGCTCTCGTCGCTGGCCAGGAACAGCGCGAGGTTGGCGACGTCCTCGGGCGAGGAGATGTCGCGAGCGCGACGCCCTGCGAACATCCGCGCGCGATGCGCCTCGACGTCGACGCCCTGCTCGTCGGCCATGCGCTGCACCCAGTTCCGCCACAGCTCGGTGTCGATGCTGCCGGGCACGATGCAGTTGCAGCGGATGCCGTGCTGGACCGACCTCGAGCGCCACGGCCTTGGTGAACGCCCGCAGCGACGCTTTGGCGGTCACGTAGTGCGACTTGCGCACCATGCCGTTGTAACCGGCGGTCGACGAGAAGTTCAGGATCACGCCCGAGCGACGCTCGAGCATCGACTGGTTCAGCACCTCGCGGGTGCACAGCATCGCCGCGGTGACGTCGATGGCGATGGTGGCGTTCCAGTTCTCGAGCGTCTGCTCCCAGATCCACATGTCGGTGCCCGGGCGCGGCGGCGTTGTTGCACATGATGTCGACGTGGCCGAACTCGTCGACCGCGCGCGCGACCATCGCGGCGACGTCGTCCTCGTTCGGTGACGTCGGCGCGCATCGCGATCGCGCCGCCGCCACGCGGCCGCGGCCGCCTCCCGCACCAGCTCCTCGCGACGTGCCGCCAGCAGCACCCGCGCACCTTCCTCGCACGAACATGCGCCGCCATCACCGGACCGAGTCCGGTGCTGGCGCCCGTGATGATCGCGACCTTGCCGTCGAGTCGCCACCGCTCATGCCGAGTTCTCCCCGAACATCTCGCGCAACGACTCGCCGAACAGCTCACGTCCCGCGCCCGTCTCGTCGAGCAATCGATTGGTCCGGCGCCGGATGCGCCGACGCGCCTTCATTGCGCTCGACGTCCCACCGCACTGCACTCACCCGCCAGAGGTAGATGACGTGTCGTCTCGCGGCGCATGATCAGCGAGTACGACAAGGCGTCGCCCGGTCACCATCGAGGTCGATGAGGGGCGGCCCGGCGAAGTCCGCGACGCCCGAGCGTGATCAGGCACTGGTGCCCCCCGCCCTGGAGCATCGCGTCGACGGCACCGGCCCTCCAAGGGTGGTCGTGGCCCTGTCCCAGTCGTAGTCGCCGTCCTCGGCCCAGAGCGTGCCTGCCCGATCGGTCGGCCCGGTTCGGCCGCCGGTCCGTAGACATGACACGCCGCTTGATCGCCAGCTCGTCCTCCACCCGGCGGAGTCGCGCTGCGAGTTCCTCGAGTTCCACCGTCATGACGGCTCTCGCCTCGTCTCGACCTGACCGATCGGTCCCGCCCGACACACCAGCAGATGCGGCATCGCTCCGCCAGCCCCGTGGACAGGGCAGCATCGTCAAGTGCTCGACGGTGGGCCTGGATCCTCAGGCGGCTCGGTGAACCTCAGTGCCTCGGCCAGCACGAGCCCGTAGACGACGTGGCCACCGACGTTCGAGGCCTGGCGCTTCGGGTCGTCGTGGTCGCCACGCGGGTGGAGCCCGAGGGCCGGGAGGTAGCCGCGTAGCTCGCACCGTAGAGCATCGCCGCGTAGGCCGAAGCGCTGAGCTCACTGGGAGGCGTCGGGGGACCGACCAAGGCGTACAACGCGGCTGCAGCGGCACCGAACCCGAGGTGGAGGGGGACGATGCCTTCCGCGAAGAGGTGCTCGCGACCCGGTGCGGCGGCCGGCGAGCAGATGGAGACGGCGGGTGATCTCGACGGGAGGCGGGTCATGACCGTGTGCCGACGTGCCCGGGAACTGCACCGCACTCATCGCGAACCGTGGCCGCGGCTCCGGCGAGCGCACCACGGCCCGTCCGCCGGTACCAGGGCTCACGCGTACTGGCTGTCACCTCGTGCGCCTGCCCAATCCCGTAGGTGACGAAACCCACCACCGGGTGCTCGACCACGCGATCTGGTAGAGAGCCCCGCCCACCGGTCAAACGAGAGGAGTGCCCGATGCGGCCGACGCCCTGAGAGCCGGAACCCCCGCCCCGAGGACGCGGCGACATCCGGGGTGCCGAGGCGCAGGAGCCGCACCCCGATGCCGAGGTAGACGCTACGGCCTGACGAGACGCGACCCTCGGCGGTCGTCTAGAGCGCCGGCGTGGCCGAGGCGCCCGGCGGCTGGGCGCCGCGATGAGACCTCCGTGCGGTCAGGCGTCTGCGCCGGCCCGCGCCAGCCAGCCGCACCAGGCGTCGACGCCCTCGCCGGTGCGGGCGCTCGCCTGGATGACCGTCGGCACGGGGGTTCACGGCGCGCAGGTTGGTCGAGGAACAGGTCGAGGTCGAAGTCGAGGTGCGGAGCAGGTCGACCTTGTTCACCATGAAGGACGTTCGGCGGCGGCGGAACATCACCGGGTACTTGAGCGGCTTCTCCTCGCCTTCGGTGACCGGAGACCATCGCCTTGGCGCCTCCCCGACGTCGAATCGGCCGGGCACACCAGGTTCCGACGTTCTCGATGACGAGCGAGGTCGAGGTCGTCGAGCGGGAGCCCGCTGGAGCCCGGCGCGGACCATCACCGCGTCGAGGTGGCACTCGCCGCCGAAGCCGGCGCTGGTGTTCACCAGCGAGACCGCTGCGCCGAGGCCTCGAGCCGATCGGCGTCGATGCTCGTGGCGATGTCGCCCTCGAGGACACCGATGCGGACATTGCCCACCGAGGCCGGCGAGCGTCGCCGCAAGAGCGTGGTCTTCCCGCGCCGGGTGACGACATCAGGTTCACGGCGCAGACGCCGGCCCGGAGGCGTTCCCGGTTCTCCGCGGCGACCCGGTCGTTCTCCGACAGCAACCGCTCCAGCACGTCGACCCGAGCGGGCCGGTGTCCGTATAGCCGCTGTGGTCGCCGACGTCGCGGTGGGTCGTGGTCGTGGCCCGTCGTGCGTGGTGCTCGGTCCCGTCGGCATGGGCGTGGAACCGGCCCATCAGGCGGCCTCGGCGACGTCGAACGTCGCGAGCATGAGCTCGTCGCCGGTCTCCAGTACCACCTCGGTGCCCGCAGGCGCCGCACGCGAGGACCGGCAGTCGAGGGTGGGCCCGCCCGCCGCACCCACAGCGCACGACCGCGGGTACGTGCTCGAATCAGCTCGGCCCTCCCGCGCGCTGTCTGCGGTGAGCATCTCCCACGCGAACTGCAGTGCGTCGGGGACGACCTGACGGAGGTAGCCCGATCCGCACGTCACATCGACGACCGGTCGCCCGTCGGCGTACCGCAGGGTGGCGTCGGCGATTGCCTGTGCGAGGGACAGCTCGTGCACGTCGATCGACCGTCCGAGCGTGACGGCCGACCTCACGGTGCAGACGGCCGAAGTTGTAGTACGCCGCGGAGGCGCCCTCGGACGACACCATGCACGTGCCGATCGGCGTCTCCGGGCGTGCAGGCCGTGCCGAACACCTTGCACTCCCAGGGCTTGATCACGCCCTTCAGCACCTCGCCGCACTGGCACGCCTTCGGGTCGGCCACCCGCACGCCCGGCACCTGAGCGCAGTTCGGCGTCCCACGGGGCGAACTCGTCGCGGAGCTTCAGCGCGCTCTGGGAGATGAACCCGAGCCCGCGCCACTCGAAGTGGGGCCGCAACTCGAACACCTCGGCGAGCACCTGCAATGCCAGCGGATTGCCCTCGTCGCGAACGATCCGGCGTGTACTGGTTCTCGACCTCGCACCGGCCTTCGCGGAGCTGGGTCGAGCAGCATCGCTGATCGGACTGCAGGATGTCGAGCGGTTCGAAGCCAGCGGTCACCAGCGGCTTGCCGTAGTGCTTGGGCACGAAGCGGTACGGGCGGTTCCCGATCACGGTCGACACGTGACCGGGGCCGAGGAAGCCATCCAGACGCAGGTCGGGCGACTCGAGGATGGCCTTGATGGGCGGCACGATCGTCACATGGTTGCAGAACACGCTGAAGTTGCTGAACGCCGTCGTCACGCGCGCTGAGGAGCGTGACCGCGGTCGACGGAGCAGTGGTCTCGAAGCCAACCGCGAAGAACACCACCTCGTCGGTCGGGATGCCCGCGGCGATCCGCAGCGCGTCGAGCGGCGAGTACACGAAGCGAACGTCGGCGCCCCGGGCCTTCGCCTCGAGCAGGGTGCCGTGGCCGCCGGGCACGCGCATCATGTCGCCGAACGACGTGAAGATCACCCCGGTTGTCTCGGCGACGGCGATCGCATCGTCGACCCGGCCCATCGGGATGACGCACACCGGGCAACCCGGGCCGTGCACCAATTCGACGCTCTGGGGCAGCACTGCTCGATGCCGTGGCGGTAGATCGTGTGGGTGTGGCCGCCGCACACCTCCATGAACTTGTACAGCCGTCCCCCGGCCACTCGGTGATGCGCCCGACAACGCCCTGGCGGCGGCCGGGTCCCGGTACTCGTCGACGAACCTCATCGGCTCCTCCTCAGCAGATCCTGGGCAATGGGTCGCCGACGAGCACGTCGAGAATCCGGGTGCCGCCGAACGCCGTCGCCAGCACTGCGATGCCGTTCGGATCGGCGCGGGACGTCGCCGATGCGGGGCGGCGTCGCAACCCCAGCGGGTGGGCGTGCATCGCGCGAGCGCGCCGTCGTCGGCCTCGGCGGCCGGCACGACCGCCACCAGCTTCCCTTCGTTGGCGACGTGGAGCGGGTCGATGCCGAGCATCTCGCACGTGCCCGCGACGTCCGGGCGAACCGGCAGTGACGCTTCGTCGACGACGACGGCGAGGTCGCGGCGCGCGCCAACTCGTTGACGACCGTGCCGACGCCGCCGCGGGGCGGCATCGCGCAACCAGCGGGTGTCCGGCGCGGCGTGGAGTAGCGCTTCGGTCAACGAAACCAGCGGCGCAGTGTCGGAACGGATGTCGGCGACGAGCGCGAGGTCGCCCCGGGGAGCATGACGGCCATCCCGTGGTCGGCCAGCGTGCCGGACACCATCACCACGTCGCCGGGCTCGACCCGCGCCGAGTCGAGCACGTCGACCCTCCGGCAGCGATCCCGATGGCCGGCGGTCGTGACGTACAGGCCGTCGGCCGCGCCGTGCCCGACCACCTTGGTGTCACCGGTGACGATGGCCACGCTCCGGCGGCGGAGGCCGCCCGGGCCATGTCGTCGACCAACTCGCGCAGTTCGGCGATCGGGGAAGCCCTCTTCCAGCACGAACGCGGCCGCGAGGCCGAGCGGGCGGGCTCCCATCACGGCGAGGTCGTTCACGGTCCCGTTCACTGCGAGGTCACCCACCGATCCGCCGGGGAACCGGAGGGGTTGCACCACGAACGAGTCGGTCGTCATGGCCAGCCGTTCGCCCCGGAGAGACGGAAGCACGGCGGCGTCAGTCTGCGGCGGCGAGCGGACCGCTGCGGAACGCCGGCAAAGAACACCGACTCGAGCAGTGCGGCCGACGACTTGCCGCCGGCGCCGTGCGCCAGGGTGACGACCTCATCGTGCAGCCGGGGGCGTACGGCGCCCGAAGGCGGCGACGCGGTCGACCACCGCCGCCTCCGCCACCGCCGGATCCGGTGGTCCGCCCGTTGGCCGTGCCGGTCATGGGCGCGCCCTCCTGTCGAGCTCGGCCCGTACGCGTGTCACGAGGTCGGGCGAGGAGCGCGGTCTGCGCTTCCTGGATGCGGTGCACGCTCTGAGATCGGACGACGAGGCAGTGGTCGACGTCGTCGCTGGTCCGCCATCGCGCCACCGTCGTACCCGGCGAGTCCGACGGTGAGCATGCCGGGCGAGGGTCGATCGCGAAGGCGTGGAGCACGTTGCGCGACCCACCGCTCGTGGAGCACCCGAGGGCGTAGGTCTCCCTCACCTCCGATGGCCTCGAGCGAGCGGGCGAACACGAGGTCGAACCCCACGTCGTTTCCGAGCGCGGTGAGCACCGCGGGGGCGTTGGTCAAGCACACCGTGGGGAGCTCGCCCGACGGTGCGTGCGTGTGCGTCCGAACCGGTCGGCTGCCAACCGGGCGTCGGTGGCACTTCCTCCGTTGCCGAACGTGAAGAGGCGACCTCCACGGCGGAAGGCGGCCCCATTGCCTCCGCGGTGGCGGATGAGCTCGTCTGCACACCGGGCCGCCGTCTCCTCCCGCAACCGCGGACTCTCGAGCGCCTTCTCGCGTGCTGAGGCTCGCGAGATCGGCGAGCAGGCCGTCGACGTCGCGCTCGTCGGCCTCGATGAAGGGATAGAGGAAATCGGTGCTGCTCACCGGACGTCTCCTCCACCCGAGCGATCGCGACGCCGGCGTGGACGAGGACGAGATCGCCGACGCTCGAGCTCGTCGACCAGGTTCGTGGCCACGGAGACCGTCGAGCCGTCGATGCGCACCCGTGGGCCTGGTCGCGGCGGCGGTCAGCACCTCGCCTATAGGAGCCCCTCGTCGGCGCAGGTCACGCACACCGGCGGGTCGGCGTCGGCATCGGCGTCGGCGCGCAGGAGCCCCGGCGTGTTCGAACACCACGTGGGTGAGCTCCCAGAGGAGGTGGTAGGCGACCACCAGCTCGACGGTGGCGCGTCGATCTGTGGAGTCGGAGCCCGGGCTCGACCTGGAGCACGTGGTCGGCTGTCGACCCGCTGCGGGTCGGCCGGGGGGTCGGTGACGAACCACACGGTGGAGCAGCCCCATGGTGCTGCGCGGCGAGCGAGACCGAGGATCTCCGGGTCGTGCGACGATCCGATGAGCAGGAGGACGTCGCCGGTACGGGCGGCGCTGCGCAGCGAGGCGCGGAGGTGGTCGCCCTCCAGCGCCACCGGGGCACCGCTCGCTTGCCCATGATCACGGGGTGCAGGAACTCGACCGCGAGATGCGCCGCATGGGCTGGTGCCGTGGGAGCCACGCACCACAGCGTTGCGCCGTTCGCGATGCGGCGGGCGAGGTGCAGCGCGGTGATCGAGAGGTCATCGGCAAGATCGCGACCGAGCGGGTGGAGCCGATGTCGACGCCGTGTGTGCGCTCATGCCGTCGACCTCGCGGCGGCGACGGCGGCCTGACCGAGTGCGAGACCACCGTCGTTCGGGGGGACCCGCCGGTGGACGAGCACCCGCAGGTCGGTTCCTCGAGCCGTTGGCGGGTGACGGTCGTCAACAGGGCGTTCTGAAACACACCGCCGGTGAGCCCGACGGTGGCGATGCCGGTGGCGTCGCTCAACTGGGTGGCGATCGCGACGATCGCGTCCGCGAGCGCGAGATGGAACGCTCGCGACAGCGACGCGACGGTCGCTCCCGACCGCCGCGACGCAACGAGGGCCCGGAGGAGAGGCGCGGGATCGATCACTCCGCCGTCGGGTCGCGCAGGTGAGGGAGGGCCCGTCGTCGTCGGCAACGGTGGCGGCGGCCTCGAGCTCCATCGCGGCCTGCCCCTCGTAGGACGAGACCTGCCGGATCCCGAGGAGAGAGCTCACGGCATCGAACAACCGTCCGACGCTCGATGTCTGTGCGCAGGCCACGCGTCGAGCCAACTGCCGATCGAGCACGCCACGCGCCTCCGGAGGGCAACGCGAGCACGGGTGCAAGGTCGGTGCTCCAGGGCTCACCCGCGGCCCGGAGATGGGCGAGCGCGATGCGTGCCGGTGAGCGCACGCCGGCGTCGCCACCGGGGATGGCGATCGTGCGCAGGTGCGCGGCGCGCTCGAAGCCGTCGTACCGAGCAACGAGCACCTCGCCGCCCCACACCGTGCCGTCGGTGCCGTAGCCGGTGCCGTCGAACGCGAAGCGATGAGTGCCCCGCTCCGTTCGATGCGGTGCTCGGCCATCAACGCCGCCGACATGCGCGTGGTGGTGCTGCACCCAGCACCGGCTCGGAGGGCGCTCGCTCGGCCCACCGACGCGTGACGTAGCCGGGGTGCAGGTCGGTGACGAGCAGCTCTGGCTCGACGCGATACATCGACCGGAACTGCTCGACGGATCGCCGAAAGCCACGAGCGTCTCCACGTTCCCCAGGTCTCCGAGGTGCTGGCTCATCCACGCGATCCGGTGCGAGGCCAGGCAGAACGCGTTCTTGAGGTCGCCGCCGACGGCCAGCAGAGGCGGGGCGACGTGCATCAGCGGGAGGGCGCGGGGCATGACCGCGCGAGCGGCGGACGGGCTGCGCCGCGCCCTCGACCGTACGCACGACCGAGTCGTCGCACGGCACGTGGATCGGGCGGTCGTGCACGAGGAATGCGTCGGCGATGCCCCGGAGGCGGGTGCAGCGCATCGGCGTCGTCGTAGCAGATCGGCTCGTCGCTCAGGTTGCCGCTCGTCATCACCAGCACCGCCGGGGGTACCGCCTCGCGACCCGGGACCCGAGCGAAGAGCAGATGGTGCAGCGGGGTGTACGGGAGCATCACGCCGACGAGCGGATTCCCGGGCGCGACCTCCTCGCGGACCGGCGTGCCACATCGGCGCGGCGCGAGGACGATCGGGCGTCGCGGTGGACGCCAACAGCGCCACCGCGGCGTCATCGAGACGTCGCGACTCGCCGCGCACTTCGAGGTCGCGGGCCATCACCGCGAACGCCTTCGCCGACCGATGCTTGCGCGCTCGAAGTCGAGCGACCGCCGCGTCGTTGCGCGCGTCGCACGCGAGGTGGTAACCCCCAATGCCCTTGACCGCGACGATGCCGCCGTCGAGGAGCGCCAGCTGCGTCGCGACGATCGCGGCGTCCGTGCCCGCGACCTCGCCGGAATCCGTCACGAACCGGAGCTGCGGGCCGCACGCCGGACAGGCGAGCGGCTCCGCGTGGTAGCGGCGATCAGCCGGATCTTCGTATTCGCGCTGGCACGACGAGCACAGCGGGAACCCCGCCATCGTCGTGTTGCACGGTCATAGGGGAGCGTGGTGGTGATCGTGAACCGGGGACCGCAATTCGTGCAGTTCACGAACGGGTAGCGAAACCGACGGTCACGACGGTCGAACAACTCGCGCAAGCAATCGTCGCAGACCGCTGCATCTGACGGGACGAAGGTGACGCCCGAGGGGTCGAGGCGACTGGCGACGATGCGGAACCCGGCGGTACCCGCGGTCGGGATCTCGTCCCATTCGATGACCTCGACGCGTGCAAGGGCCGGCGCCTCGTCGCGGACTCGGCGCAGCAGCTCGTCGAGCGCGCGCGGGTCGCCCTCCACCTCGGCGAACACGCCGTCGGTGTCGTTCCCGACGAAGCCGTCGACGTGCACGTCGGTCGCGAGCCGGTGCACGAACGGTCGGAAACCGACACCCTGCACCACGCCGTGCACCCGCACCGTCGGGTGCGCGCGCGGCTTGCGGCGGAGCTCGGCGCCAGCGGCGGGTCCTGCAGAGTGGTCACGGAGCGAGGAGACGTCAGCCGCGGTGCAGGTAGGTGTCGCCGGTCACGGAGTCGAGCGGGTTCACGCCGCTCGACATGCGTGCCGTGGACCGTCCCGAGGGCCGCTGCGCACCCGTTTCCTCTGCGAACTTCCGTCCTTTCTCGCGCTTGTCGAGGGCGATCTCGTTGCCCTGCGCGTTGATGCTCTCGCCCACGAGGCCCGAGCCCTTGCTGGGTGCGTACACGGGGCGCCCGCGCTGCTGGCTCTTGCGGTGTTCGGCCATGCGAATCCTCCTCTACTCGGTGCGCTCGCGGTCCGACGCGTACAGCGCGGCCAGTTCGTCGTCGAGCCCTGCGCCCATCAGCTGCAGCATGTCGAGCGCGTGGCGCGCCTCTGTCTCGTCGATCTTCGACAGCGCGAAGCCGACGTGGATCAACACCCAGTCACCGACCTCGAGGCCCTCGCCGTCGAGCAGCGCGACGTTGATCGCGCGACGCACTCCGCTCACGTCGGCGAGCGCGAGGTCGGGCACCTCATTGTCGAACGAGACGATCTCTCCCGGGATGCCGAGGCACACGTCAGCCCCTCACATCTGCTTGATGCGCAGGTAGCGCTCGATGTCCGGGCGTTGGTGGTAGATGCCGAACCCGATCAGGCCCAGCACGATGAGTACGAACAGCTTCTTCTTCACGGGCTTCCCTTCCTGTGTCGGGGTGACGCGCCACGAACTGGTCGATCAACCGGCGTACCGCGGCAACTGCGGGCTCGACCGCGTCGGCGACGGTGGGGCTGAGGCCCATGCCGTCGCCGAGGTCGGCGGGCTCGCACCCCACCAACAGCACCCGTGGCGGCAGTGCGCCGAGCGCGTGCACCGACGCCAGGAGCGGACCGGGCTCGAGCCGGTGCGGATCGAGGGGCTCCGGCGTGAGCGCGTCGACGCTCGGCTCGACGATGGTCACGGTGCCGGGTACGCCACCCCGAGAGATCGCGTCGACGAGGAGCAACTCGTCGTAGCCGTCCATCAGTTGGTACGCGAGGTGTACACCGCGGATGCCGACGTCGAGCACTTCGACGTTGTCGGGCATCGCCGTGGCTGCGAGCCGCTGCACGACCTCCACGCCGAAGGCGTCGTCGCCCTGGAACACGTTGCCGATGCCGGCGACCAGCATGCGCGGATTCACGGGGCACCGCCGTCGAGCACCTCGAGCTCCGCGGGGTCGAAGTAGAGGTACCGGCCCTGCCACGCCCGCACATCGGCGCCGGGGTCGTCGTCGGCGAGCACAGCGACGTGGGTGTGACCGTCCACGTCGTGACGCACCTCGGTGACCACCGCGCTGCGCCCCGCCCAGAAGAGGTCCTGGGCGTCGGCGTTCGGCCCGGGCCGGAGGCGCACGTGGCTGCCGGGACCCACGACCGTGCCGGCGATCTCGACCGTTGGATCGCCGCGGTCGTCGACCGGCCGGAGCGAACGGATCGCACCGTGGAGCCGCTCGAAGATCTCGGGCGCCAAGCCGTCGACCCGGTCGATCAGCTCCCGGGCGCGGGGATCCGTACGTCGGGCCTCGTCCTTCTCGTCGTCGCCCAGCGCGAGGGTGCGGAGCACGAGGATCTCGTCGATCTCGGTGGCGTCGAACAACGGGCCGGGGCTCTCCGGCGCGATTTCCGGATGGTCGGCGAGGATGATCGGCGAGCAGAGCACGACATCGTCGGCCTCCCCGACCAGCACCGGGAAGCACCCCACGTGCTCGCACGCGTCGACTGCCGGTCGGGCCCACTCGGGCGGATCGACCGGGGACACGAACCGACCATGGTCGGTCGCGAGCAAGGAGTGGGTACCAACCAGACTTGTTCGCATCACGGTCGCGCGCGGTGCGCTGATCGGCGGCGCCGTGCCGGTGTTCGTGATCCGCACCGCCACGCGCACCGCCCCGTACGGACCCGGAAGGCGCTCGGCGCCGAGGTGCACGTCGGCGGCCAGCGCTGCGCGTTCGTACGTCACATCATCGACGGTGTGGACGCCGGGTGGTTCGCGAACGCATGTCGTGACGCCGTCGGCGGTGAGGAGCTCGCCGAGCGTGGACGAGCACGTGTGCTCCACGACGCGTCCTTCGTCCCAGGGGACGACGTCTCGACGGGTCTCCAGGTGCAGGAAGCGCACGCACAGCTCGATGCGAGCCTCGTCGGTGAGCCCGTCGGCCAGCACCTCGGCCTGCTGCATCGAGGCGTCGCCGGTGTCGGCGCCGGGCGGGGCGACGATCCCGAACTGCCAGCGGAGCTGGTTCTTCGTTGCCGATGCCCGGTACGGGTAGAGGAGGTACCCCTCGAACAACACCGCGTCGGCCACCCGGCGTGCCTCGTCGAAGCTCACCGCGGTGGCCATCCGGCCTCCTTCAGGAGCCGCTCGACGACCGCGTCGGTGTCGACGATCGCTTCGGCCGCGGCGAACGCCCGCAGCTCGCCGATGGTGTCGCGGCGCAGGCGGAGCCATCCCTGGTTCGGGAATTGCCGGTCGATCATCTCGCGCCACACGCGCACGGGAAGGCGGTGGGCGGCTTCGTGGTGCCAGGGGATCGGTTCGGAACGGAAACCGCCGGGTCCGTCGAGGAATGCCATGCCCGAGAACAGGATCGTGATCGGTACCTCACCGTCGTCGAGCGACGCGAAGTACTTGCCGCATGCCACCTCCATGTCGTAGGTGCACGGCACCGCGATCGTCGTTTCGATCTCGTCACGGAACGCCGGGACGAGGTGGCTCACGAGCGCGAGCTGCATGGGGTGCAGGGTGCCCGACCACTGCGAGCGGTCGCCGAACAGGTCGAAGAGACGGTTGCCTTCGCGGGACGAGTACCGGCGTCGCTGGGGTTCGATGCGCAGCTGGCACCGGAGTGCGATCGTGCGCACGTCGGCCCCGGTGCGTTCCTCGATGCGCAGGCGTGCGCGGAGGGTCGGTGCCGCGGCGTGCTCTTCGGGGGCCATGTCGAGGCACGAGAACGAGAGGTCAAGCATGGGCGACCGTCTTGGCCTCGGCGCGCACCCGTCCGAAGAACTCGTCGAGCGCGTCGTGCGCGTCCTGGCCGCCGTCGAACCCGCGCCAGTGCGTGCGTACGAGCCCGACGAGCTCGTAGCAGCGGTCGACGGGGACCAGGTAGCTCTCGTGGACGTCGGCGGTGCGGCGTACCAGCATCGCTTCGGTGTCGGGCGCGAGCTCGCGGGCGGCTGCACTGGTCGCCGCGAGTGCTGCCAATCGCGCGGCCGAGGAGGCTCTCGGTCGCGCCCGCCGGGCTCGGATAGAAGGCCACGATCCCGCCGGCGACCGAGTCGTGGAAGAAGAACGCGGTGGAGACCGGGATGCCGAGCGCCTCCCACTCGCCATCGGCGGACGCGAAGGCGGGGTCGGCGACGACCCGGCTGGGGAGCGCGCGGAAGCGGCCGCGGTGCTCCGGGTTCGCGCCGAGCACGATGCGGCACGCATCGCAGAGGCAGACCAGCCGATGCTGCTCGACGTCGACGCCGTGTCCGTGCCCCTGACCGACGGGAGCGGCACAGAGCTCGCACTGCTCCGGTGGTGGGTCGGCGGGAGGCGACGCGGAGCTTCGGCAACGGCAGGCGCACCTCGGTGGGCTGGTCGCGCACCGACAGGAGCGGAGCGACCACCTCGACCTGTTGGAGGTCGGGCACCGCGGCCAGGAGCGCCGCAACCACCTGATCGCCACGGGTCGTCGCCGCCGCATCCGCTCGACCGCGTCGGCGTCGCCGATGCTGACCCGCGCCACGCCGTCGCTGAGATCCAGGAGCGCACCGCCTGCCGGACCCCCGCCGCCCGCGTCGATGAGGACATCTCGCAACGCCCGATCGACGCGAGCCGCGGATCGTCTGTCGGATGCAGCCCGTGGAGTGCGAGGACGTCACCCACCAGCGGATCCGCACGCCACGCGCGGCTCGACGGCCGAGTCACCACCGGATTCGCGGAGCTGCTGCACCAGCATGGTGAGCGTGGCGGTCGTGGAGCTCGACCGCGGCGGCCAGCAACGACTCGCCGGCGGCTCGTGCTTCGGGTGACAGTCCGTCGAGCGCGTCGAGGCACGCTTCGACGCGGCGCTTCGAGGTCGGGGCCCGGCCGTGGCGGGTGGTCGCCGTCCTCCATCAGAGGCCGCCGCCGAACGGTCGGCGAGTGCACCCGTTCGAGCTCGCGCCCGTCGCCGAGGTACATGTGGACGCCGCACGGCAGGCACGGGTCGAAGCTGCGCACCGTCCGCATGATGTCGATCCCCTTGAAGTTGTCCGGCGCCGTTCTCCTCGAAGATCGGCGTGTTCTGCACCGCGTCCTCGTAGGGACCCGGCGTGCCGTAGACGTCGCGCGGGCTCGCGTTCCACGGCGTCGGCGGGTACGGGTGGTAGTTCGCGATCTTGCCCGTCGCGGATGACCAGGTGATGCGAGAGCACGCCGCGCACGGCCTCGGTGAAGCCGCAGCCGATCGCCTCCTCGGGCACCTTGAACGGCTCCCAGGTCTGGGTGCGCCCCGCGTGCACCTCGGCGAGCGCCTGCTCGACGAAGTGCAGCGCGCAGGCCGCGGCGTACGCCTGGAAGTAGGTGCGCGCGCGGTCGCGCTCGATGGCGTTGCTCCACTGCGGGATCTTCCACTCGAACTCGATCTCGGGCATGTGGCCGTCGTTCGGGCAGGGTGATCTGCACGCTGCTGCCGGTGGCCTTCACGTAGCCGATGTCGACGAGCCCCGCGAGCGCGGTCGACCAGAGCCGCGCGAGCGGGCCGCCGCCGGTGTCGAGCGCGAGGTGGTCCGGTCGCCGTCGAACCAGCGCGGCGACATCACCCAGGTGTACTTGTCCGTCGAAGTCGCGCTTCTGCGGGCTCGGGAGCGTGTCTGGTTCCACGGGTGCGCGCCGGTCGATCGGGTTGCCGAGCGGATCCTGGCTGCACGAACATCTCCTGACCGTCCCAGTCGTCGTAGTACGAGCTGCCGAGCAGGATCCGGATGCCGAGGTTGATGTCGACGAGATCGGTGGTGACGAGCTCGCCGTCGACGACGACGCCGGGCGTGACGAACATCGCGCCGGCCCCAGTCGCTCATGTCTCGTAGCGGAAGTCGCAGTACTCCGGGATCCTGGAACGCGCCCCAGCAGCCGAGCAGCACGCGCCGCTGGCCGACCTGCTCGTAGCCGGGCAGCGCCTCGTAGAAGAAGTCGAAGAGGTCGTCGTGCAGCGGCACGACCCGCTTCATGAACTCGACGTACTTCATGAGCCGCACGAGGTAGTCGGTGAACAGCTGCAACGGTCGGCACGTGCCGACGCCGCCCGGGTAGAGCGTCGACGGGTGGACGTGGCGGCCCTCCATCAGGCAGAACATCTCGCGCGTGAGCGGCTCATCTGCGAGCGCCTCGCGGTAGAGCTCGCCCTCGAACGGGTTGAGCGCCCGCATGATGTCGGCGATCGTGCGGTAGCCGTGCATCGCCGGCGTGCGGCGCCGCGGTGCGTCTCGCGCCTTGTCGAGCACGCCCGGGTTGGTCTCCTTGACCATCTGCTCGCAGAAGTCGACGCCGACCAGGTTGTCCTGGAAGAGGTTGTGGTCGAACATGTACTCGGCGGCCTCGCCGAGGTTGATCGATCCACTCGGCGAGGTGCGGCGGCTGCACGCCGTACGCCATGTTCTGCGCGTAGCACCGAGCAGGTGGCGTGGTTGTCGCCGCAGATGCCGCAGATGCGGCTGGTGATGAAGTGCGCGTCGCGCGGGTCCTTGCCCTTCATGAAGACGCTGTAGCCGCGGAAGATCGACGACGTGCTGTGGCACTCGACGACCTCGCGGTTCGCGAAGTCGATCTTCGTGTGGATGCCGAGGCTCCCGACGATCCGGGTGATCGGATCCCACGACATCTCGACGAGGTTCGGCTTCGTGCCACTGGCGTCCTTGCTCCGGCGTCGGTCATCGGTCGCCATCGTCGTCGTCCGCCTGATCGCTGCGCGGTCCACGTGGGCCGGTACCTTCACAGGTGCGGTCGGTAGCCGGTCGTGAGCTCCTGGCCGGGCATGCCGCCACGGCGGTTCCTTGTCGACGGTGTTCGCGGTGATCTGCGCAGCGCGCGGACAGGCCGCCGTACATGACGACCGGCGAGCGTCGACATCTTTGCGCCCGGCGGCTCGTCCATGAACGGCATGAACTTGTCGGGGAAGCCGGGCATCGTGCAGCCGATGCAGATGCCGCCGACGTTCGGGCAGCCGCCGATCGCCGTTGATCCATCCGCGCTTGGGCACGTTGCACATGACGACCGGGCCCCAGCAGCCGAGCTTCACGATGCACTTTGCGAGCCGTACTCGCGGCGAAGTCGGCCTGCTCGTAGTAGCCGCCGCGGTCGCAGCCCTCGTGCACGGTCTGCCGAAGAGCCACGTCGGGCCGGAGCGCCTCGTCGAGCGGGATCAGCGGCGCGGTGCGCCGGCGACCTGGTACAGCAGGTAGAGCAGCGTCTCCGGAGAAGTTGTCGGGCTGCACCGGGCAGCCGGGCACGCAGACGATCGGGAGGCCGGCCTTCGACTCGCAAGTCCCAGCCGAGGTAGTCGGGCAGGCCCATCGCGCCGGTCGGGTTGCCGGCCATCGCGTGGATGCCGCCGTACGTCGCGCACGTGCCGACCGCGACGATGGCCAGCGCCTTCGGCGCGAGCCGGTCGATCCACTCGCTCGTGGTGATCGGCTGGCCGGTCGCGGGATCGGTGCCGAACCCGCCCAGTAGCCCTCTTCCTTGATCGCCTCGTTCGGGATCGATCCCTCGACGACCAGCACGAACGGTTCGAGCTCGCCCGGTCGGCCTTGAACCACCATTCGATGAAGGTCGGCGCTTCGACCGGCCCGCACTCGTAGTCGATCAGCGGCCAGTGCACCGCAACCTTCGGCAGGCCCGGGAGCGCGCCCAGCACGATCTCCTCGATGCTCGGTTGGGTGGCCGCGGTGAGCGCGACCGAGTCGCCGTCGCAGCTGAGTCCGGCGTTGATCCAGAGGATGTGCAGGTCGGGTGCCGAGGTCTGAGGGACGGTGTTCGCGGCCACGTGGCGGCTCCGATCGGCCTCGTCGCGGGGCCGCTAGGTCATCCGGTCCTCCGAGAGGCGTGCGTCGTGATGCGCATGTCGACGCGGCAACGCCGCGCCACCGGATCCCATCCCGTCACACAGCATGCGCCCAAACGCGCGCGCGATCGAACCGAGAATCCCCGGGAGTGAGTCGGCGCGACCGGTGACGAACAGCGCGCCCATCACGATGCTGAAGCCCGGCGGTGAGCACCGAGATGGTGGCGTAGACCGCGAATCGGCGCGTACTGGTGACGCGACCGAACGTCGTGATCGCGGCGACGGCGGTGTTCGAGACCAACAGACCGACGACGAACGAGGCCAGCACGCAGAGCCCCGCAACCGGTCCCGACGTGCCGGCGGCCCCGACGAACACCACGACCTGCGTCGGAGTCTCGGCGCCGACGCCGTGCAGCGCACCGATCCCGAGCGCACCGCCGACACCCGGGCCCGCGAACGGGTCGGCGGGCACCGGCAGCACATGGCGGTGCCGGTGCCGGTGCGCCCGGTCGGCGGTCTTTGCGGCGCTCGGGACGCGTGGCTGCGCCTCGTGCGCATGGCCGGTGCCCGCCGCGCCGACCGAGGTGGCACGGTGCGTGTGGCCGTGATCGACGTCGTGGCGGTGCGGGTGCTCGTGCTCGATCACCACGAACTCCTGGACGGGCGCGCGCGTCCGCCGCGAGCCCGGATCGCGGCGACCGCACGTCGTCCGGCGGCGATGACGAGCATCCAGCGGCTCCGCATCCGGAAGTCGCGCCGGTGCCGCACGAGCGACACGAGCACGTACACGCCGAGCAGCAACAGCGTCGCGCCGACCACCCGCTCCATCACCGCGTCGATGCCGTCCGGGAGTCGTTCGGCGAACACGACGGCGGCGACGCCGAGCGCGAACACGACCGCGCCGTGCCCGAGTGCGTAGCAGGTGGCGAGGAGCATGGAGCGGCGGGGCGTCGACTGCGATCCCGGTGAGATCCGTGATCGCAGCGAGATGGTCCCAGTCGATCCCGTGCCGCAGCCCGAAGACGAACGCAGTCGCGACCATCCCGATCCCGAGGGCCCGACCGGACACCGCGCCGACCTCGAACATCCCGCTCCTCTCCCCGGGCGTCGATGCCCGCCGCGCCGCGGGCGCCCAAACCTCAGCGCGGCTCGGTGGAGAGGATGACGGTGGCTGCCGACTGGAACATGCCGCCGATGGCGTGGGTCAGCGAGGTGGTGACGCCGTCGACCTGCGCCGCGGCCTCGCCGCGGAGCTGACGGATCGATTCCTGCAGCGCGTACATCCCGTACATGCCGCTGTGCGTGTAGTTGAGGCCGCCGCCGCTGGTGTTGACCGGCAGCGAACCGCCGATCGCGGTGTGGCCGTCGGCCACGAACGCGCCCGACTCACCGCGGGGCACGAGGCCGATATCCTCGAGTGCCATGAGCGGCAGGTGGGCGGTGGCGTCGTAGAGCATCGCGTGCTCGATCTCGGACGGCGCGACGCCGGCGTCGGCGAACGCCGCCGCGCCGGCGTGGCGGAACGCGTCGGACGACGTGAGGTCGGGCATCTGGCTCGCCATCGCCGCGCCGGTGGCCTCGCCGCTCCCGAGCACGTGCACCGCGGGACGGGGAAGGTCGCGGGCCGCGCTCGGCCGAGGTCACGACGATCGCGCCGCCGGCATCGGTCGTCACGCAGCACATCGGACGCGTGAACGGATACGCGACCATCGGTGCGTCGAGCACCTCGTCGACGGTGATCGGATCGCGGCGCAACGCGCGCGGGTTGCGCGCCGCCCACTCGCGCTGCGCGACGACCACGTGTGCCAGCGCTTCGCGCCCGAGGCCACGGTCGCGGAGGAACCGGAGCGCGCCCAGGGTGAGGAGCGTCATCGGCCCGACCGTGCCGTACGGCAGCTCGAACTGGCCCTGCCAGGCACCCGGTCCGGGGAGCACGAGCGGACCGCCGAGCCCCGAGCGGCCGCTCTCGCCGTGGGCGATGAGCACGACCTCGCACTGGCCCGTCTCGATGGCGGCGACCGCGTGCCGGAGGTGGACGAGGTTGGAGCAACCACCGACCATCGTGGCGTCGACCCAACGGGCGTCGATGCCGAGCGAGTGGGCCACGAACGTCGGCAGGTACGGGCTGAGCCCGCTGCTCGCGACCCCGTCGACGTCTGCGGGCGTGAGTCCGCAGTCGGCGAGCGCGCGACGTGCCGCGTCGGTGGCGAGGCCCAGCGCCGAGAGCGCGACGGTTCCGATCTCCTCCGTCTCCGCGGCGCCGACGATGGCGACACCGGCGCTCATGTGGACCGCGGCCGGAACTGCGGCAACGTCACCTCGCCGAACGACTCGAACGTGACCTCGAGCGGCGAGATCGAGCGGAAGCCGCTCGGGATCGGGAGCCACGTCGACGAGGTTCGAGAGCAGGCGCGGGCCTTCCTCGAGCTCCACCTCCGCGATCACGTACGGAGCGTCGAAGCCCGGGCGCGGCGCGGTGGGTGATGACGTAGCTGTACAGCGACCCGCGACCCGACGCCCGGACGACCTCGACGTCGTCACTCGCGCACGCCGGACAGAACGGCTGCGGAGGGAAGTAGGTCTGCGAGCACCCGCGGCACCGCTGGAGCCGCAGCTCGCCGGCCGCGGTGCCGTCCCAGAAGTGCTGGGTCTCGGGTGTCGGGACGGGGGAGTCGGGCGCGGTGGACTCACGCGGTGAGGGTACCGGGATGCGCGCGGTTGACGCAGCACGAGCGCGGGTAGTCCACGACGATGGCGCGCTTCGTCGACACCGTGATGACGTCGGTCTGGTCCGAGGACGACGCCTTCTCGTACATGAGCGATGCCCGCAACTTCGCCGAGTGGGATCCCGGGACGCGGCGCGTCGAGCAGGTCCGCGGCGACGGTGGTGGCCCGGACGCGGCGTTCGACGTCACCGCCGAGGTCGGATCGCGTACCACGGTCCTGCACTACGAGGTGACCGAGTGGGATCCGGCGCATCGGGTCGTGCTCGAGGCGTCGAACAGGTGGATGCGACTCCACGACGAGATCGTGATCGACCGGGTCGCCACGGACACGTTGATCACGTACGACGCCCGGATCACCCTGCGCGGACCGTTGAAGGTGTTCGACGGCTTGCTCGACCGCAGGTTCGGAGCCACCGGCGAGCGGGCCGCAGCCGGGCTCCGGGAACGCGTGCAGCGACCGCGCTGACGGCTTGACGAAGAGGCCGCGGCGTAGAGCCCGCGTCAGCCCGCCGGCGCGGGATCCTCGACCTCAGTGGCCGGTGCGGGTGCGGGTTCGGGCGCGGTGGTCGTGACCAGGAGCATCTCGCCGTCGGGGAGGACCGGTTCGGCGACGATGCCGTGGGCGGCGTCGCGGATGTCGGCCGGCTTGCCCCCCGGCATCAGCGCGACCGTCAGCATCCCCACGAGCGCGATCACCAACGCGGCGACGAACACGACGTGCAGCGCGTCCGCGAACGCCCCGCGCACGAGGTCCTGGGTCTCGGCGGGGAAGCGGGCGGCGGCCGCGGGCGAGAGCAGTTCGGCCGCCTTGATGTGGGCGCCGGGGAGCAGCTCCGTGAGGCGAGTGGTGAGCGTGCTCAGCATGAGGGCGGCCCCGACGGCCACGCCGAACACACCACCGAGCTGGCGGGTGAAGTTGACGAGGCCGGTGGCGACGCCCATGCGCGGGAGGTCGACCGAGTTCTGGCCCGCGAGCATGGTGGCGATGAAGCCGAAGCCCATGCCGGTCCCGATGCAGACCATCGCAACGCTCACGAAGAGCTGGGACGAACCCACGCCGACCGTCGTCAGCATCGCGGTACCGGCGAGCAAGAACGCGAAGGACGCCACGCACATCAGGCGGTACCCGATCCGCAGCACCACGGGCGATCCGATCGCCGAACCGATGACCACCGCCAACATCATCGGCGTGAGGACTCGTCCCGCGTCGGTCGCCGATGACTGCAACACCACCACCACGAAGAGCGGCAAGAACGAGACGATCGCGAACATCACCATGCCGAGGGGCACGCTGATCACGCTCGACGCGCGCAACGCGGGGACGCGGAAGAGATTGAAGGGGATCAGGGGTTCGGTTGCCCGCCGCTCCGCCACGATGAACGCCACCAGAAGGATCGCGCTGCCCACGAACGCGCCGACGATCACCGGCGAGCCCCAGGCGTAGTCGCGCCCGCCCATCTCCAACGCGAACACCAGCAGGATGGTCCACCCGAGCAGGGTGCACATTCCGAGCCAGTCGAGGCGGTGGCGATGTCGCTCGGTGATCGGCTCGATCATGACCGTCTTCACCAGGATGAACGCCGCGATGCCGATCGGCACGTTCACGAAGAACACCCAGTGCCACGACAGCTGGTCGGTGATGAAGCCGCCGATGAGCGGTCCGATGACGGACGAGAACCCGAACACCGCCGACATGACCGCCGACAGCTTGGCGCGTTGCTCCAACGTGTAGAGGTCGGCGACGATCGTCTGCGCGACGGGCAAGAGGCATCCGGCGCCCACGCCCTGCACGGCGCGGAACAGGATCAGCTGCAGCATCGACGTGGAGAAGCCGCAGAACACCGAGCCGGTGAGGAAGATGACCATGCCGAGCAGGAAGATGCGCTTGCGCCCGTACATGTCGGCCAGCCGCCCCCAGAGCGGGATCGACGCGATCTCCGCGAGGAGGTAGGCCGTGAACACCCAGGCGTAGTGGTCGATGCCGTGCAGGTCGCCGATGATCGTCGGCATCGCGGTGGCGACGATCGTGCTGTCGAGGGCGGCGAGGAACATGCCGGCGATCGCGCCCGCAGTGGTGAGGACGATGCGCCGCTTCGTGAGCTGCGCCGCGTAGGCGGTCGTGGCGCTCATGGCGTCATCGTGAGCGCCGGGCCGATCACGAGCGCGAGGTCGCGGATGCGGTGGTCGACGGGTCGCGCCGGCCGACGGAGGTGCTCGATGAACAGTCCCCAGAGGAACGTGGTGAGCACGTCGGTCGCAGCTTCGACGTCGGCGCCGGGCGCGAGGTCGGTGCCGAGGAGCAGGGTCGTGTGCCAACGCTCGCGCCACTCGGCGTCGAGCGCGGCGCCCACCTCACGCGCGTCGGGATCCCCGAGCGACGACTCGCGGTGCATCAGCCGCACGAAGTCGTAGTTGCCGAGGAAGCGGGAGAGCTCGAGGCTCGCCTGCTCGACGACGAGCTGTTGCACCGGCGCCGGCGCGGGTGGTTCCCAGAGGTCGGCCTCGACGCGCTCGCGGTAGACCGCGCGGACGAGGTCGGCCTTCGACGCGAAGTGGTAGTAGAGCCCGGGCACGGTGACGCCGGCCGCGTCGGCCAGCTCGCGGATGCTCACCGCAGTCGTGCCCCGCTCCGAGAAGAGGCTCAGCGCGCAGTCGATCACGCGGACCCGGGTTGCGGTGTCGCCTCGCGCACGAGCGGCCATCGCCGCGGAACTTACTTGAACGCTCGTTCAAGTTCAACGGTTGCCGGTACCTTCTGGTTGCCGGACGGCACCGGACCGACGGGGGACGTGGTCAGTTGAGCGCGGCGACGCCCGCGGTGATCGACGCGGCGAAGCACACCCATGCGAGGTACGGGACGAGCAGCCAGGCGGCGACGCGCGACGCCGGTCGGAACGCGACGATCGTCGCGACGACGAGCACGGCGAGCACGAGGATGTCGACCAGCGCCCAGCCCGGTCGCTCGGCCCCGAAGAAGATCGCGGTCCAGGCCGCATTCACGAGCAGCTGCGCGACGTAGAGAGCAAGTGGGAGCCGCACATCGGTCCGGTGCCGTTCGCGCCACACCATCCACGCCGCGACCGCCATGGCGACGTACAACGCCGTCCACACGGGGCCGAACACCGCGCCCGGTGGTGTCCACGCGGGCTTGTCGATCGACGAGTACCAGGTCCCCGGGCCGGTATCGGTCGAGAGACCGCCGACGATCGCGACGACGGCGACGAAGACGATCGACAGCGCGAGCGCGCCGAGATCGAGATTGCGACCGCGGGTCTGGTTCTGGTGTACGGACGTCACGCTCACCCACGCAAGCGTGTCCGGAAGGCGGGCCGCGCAAACGTGGCGCGGCGCGCGGTCGTCAGCTGGCGACCACGGGGAGGCGCTCCCACCCGCGCACGTTCGGGGTGTGTGCCTGCTTGGCGTTCTCCCAGTCGACATCCCAGTCGGTCCAACGCTGCAGCACCTCGTCGAGCGCGACCCGACCCTCGAGGCGAGCCAGCGCGGCGCCGAGGCAGAAGTGCAGCCCGTAGCCGAAGCTGAGGTGGTGGTCGATGTTGCGGTGGATGTCGAAGCGGTCGCCGTCGGGGAAGTGCCGGTCGTCGCGGTTCCCGGAACCGTTGACCAGCACCATGATCTCACCGGCGCGGACGGTCTGGCCGTAGTACTCGACGTCGTGCTGCACCGTGCGCGCCTGCACCGGCGACGGCGCCTCGTAGCGGAGGATCTCCTCGATCGCCTGCGGGACGAGCGAGCGGTCGGCCGCGAGCTCACGCCGTTGGTCGGGGTGCTCGGAGAGCAGCTTCCCGGTCCAGCCGATGAGGCGCGTGGTGGTCTCGTTGCCGGCACCGGCGAGCAGCATGATGTACATGAGCGTCTCGTCGCGCGTGAGCGTGCGGGTGACGCCGTGTTCGTCCTCGAACTCGGTCGTGATCAGCTTGGTCATGAGATCGTCGGTCGGGTTCTTCGTGCGGTGGTCGACGTACTCGCTGAACACGTCGAGACCTTCGAAGATCACGCCCGCCGAGGGCACCTCCTCGCCGTCGCCGTCGATGCGCAGGCTGGCGTCGATGCGGTCGCGGATCGCGACCTGGTCTTCCTCGGGGATGCCGAGCAGCATGCCGATCGTGAGCATCGGCATGATCGCACCGAGGTCGGAGATGAAGTCGAAGCGGCCCTCGGCCATGAGCGGGTCGAGCGTGCGCCGACAGAACTCGCGCACCTTCGGCTCGATCGCCAGCATCGCCTTCGGTGTGAACACGCGCGACATGAGGCTGCGGTGCACGTCGTGCGCGGGCGGGTCCTCCATCAGGATCGAACCCGGCGGCATCTCCATGCCGGCGAGGATCATCTCGAGCGTCGAGCCCTTGCCCGACCGGAAGTTGTCCCAGTCGACGAGGCCATTTTCGACGTCGTCGTAGCGGGTGAGCGCCCAGAACGTGTACTTCTCGTTCCGGTACAGCGGCATGTCGTCGCGCATCCGCTTCCACAGCGGGTGCGGGTCCTTGTCGATCTCGACGCTGAACGGGTCGTAGTAGATCTCGCTGTCGCTCACGATCGTCACGGGAGTGCGTCCTTCCGGCTCGTCAGGCAGGTGGCGGCCAATTCGGCCCCAGACTAAAGTTGCACCGCGTCCAAATCAAGGAGGAGCGGCGAATGACTTCGACCGAGTACATCCAGATCACCCACCGCGAGCTGCCGTTCTCGACCTTCGATTCCGACAACCATCTCTACGAGAACCGGGACGCGCTCACCAAATTCCTCCCCGACGAGTACAAGGGCATCGTCCGCTACGTCGACATCGACGGACGCACCAAGCTGGCCATCCAGGACAAGATCTCCGACTACATCCCCAACCCGACGTTCAACCGGGTCGCGGTGCCGGGCGGTGCGGGCATGGACATCACCCAGGGCGGCGAGGGCTTCAACCGTCCCGGCGCCGGGGCCGGGTTCGGGAAGATGGTCGCGATGCCCAGCCTCGACGCGTTCTTCGACCCCGAGCCGCGCTTTCAGCTGATGAAGGAGATGGGCATCGACCGCACCCTGTTGTGGCCGACGCTCGCGAGCGCGCTCGAGGAGCGCATGGCCAACGACCCCGACGCCGTGTGCGCGGTGATCCATGCCCTCAACGAGTGGATGCACGAGCACTGGACCTACGTCTACTCCGACGCCATCTACTCCACGCCGATCGTCAGCCTCGCCGCAGGCAACGACGTCGCCATCGCCGAGCTCGACTACATCGCCGAGCGGGGCGCACGCATCTTCCTGATTCGCGTCGCGCCCGTTCCCACGTGGAAGGGGCGCAAGTCGTTCGCACTGCCCGAGTTCGATCCCTTCTGGGAGCGCGTGGTCGAGCTCGACCTCGTCGTGGGCATGCACTCGGGTGACGCGGGCTACAACCGCTACACGAACGAGTGGGAAGGCCTGGGCGACAAGGAGATGGTGATCACCGCCAAGTCGAAGGCGCACCAGTCGTCCCCGGCGTTCCTCGCCCTCTCGTCGGAGAAGGACAACCTGGTCGACGCGATGGCGTCGATCATCGGCCACGGTCTCGCGACGCGCTTCCCGACGCTCAAGTTCATGCCGGTCGAGTTCGCGAGCTCCTGGATCCGGCCGTTCTACGAGAAGCTGCAGCGCACCTACGACCGCGCGTCGGTGCTCTTCGACGAGAACCCGGTCGACGTGTTCAACCGCAACGTGTGGGTGCACGCGTTCCACGAGCCCGAGCCGAAGGGGCTCATCGACCTCGGCATCCCCGTCGACCACATCATGTTCGGCTCCGACTTCCCCCACCCCGAGGGCATGGGCGATCCGCTCGCGTACTCCGCGGTCGTCGCCGACCTGCCGCTCGACGAGCAGGCGCTGATCATGGGCGGCTCGCTCGAGAAGGCGATGAAGGTCGGGCAGTACGCCTGATCCGCTCCCCTCGTCTCCTACGCTGCGCGCTCATGAGTGACGACGGGTTCGTCGACGCGCTCCCGGCCGACTACCTCGAGCCGGGCGAGACGATGACGGTGGAGGTCGACGGCACCCCGGTGACCGTGGCCAACGCCGACGGCACCTGGTGTGCGTTCGAGCACATGTGCCCGCACCAGGCCACGCCCCTGGGCGGCCTGCCCCTGATGCGTGGGGTGCTCCTGCGTTGCCCCGAGCACGGGTCCACCTTCGACGTCACCACCGGTCAGTGCGTGCTCCCGTCCGACGACGGCTGGACCGGCACGTTGCGCACCTTCCGCACCGAAGTCGTCGACGACGTCGTCCGCGTGTCGCTGCGCCCATGAGGGTCGAAGTCGACGCCGACGTCTGCGGAGGCTTCGGTACCTGCGTGACCAAGGCCCCCCGGGTGTTCGAGCTCACCGACGCGGGCTACGCGGTGGTGCTCCTGCCCGACGTGCCCGAGGAGCTCGAAGCCGCGGTGCAGGAAGCCGTCGACCTCTGTCCCACGCGCGCGATCACGATCTCGTGACCAACTCGATCGAGCCGTTCCGCGTCAGGGTCGACGACGCGGTGCTCGACGATCTGCGCCGCCGCCTCGAGCTCACCCGTTTCCCCGACGCGATCCCGGGGACCGGCTGGGAGTACGGCACCCCGATCGACGAGATCCGCGATCTGGTCGCCTACTGGCGCGACGGGTACGACTGGCGCACCGAAGCAGCGCGGCTCAACACGCTCGACCAGTTCGTCACCGAGATCGACGGCCAGCACGTGCACTTCGTCGACGCACGGTCCCCGCATCCCGACGCGCTGCCACTCCTGCTCGTGCACGGCTGGCCGGGATCGATCGTGGAGTTCCTCGAGGTCATCCCGCGGCTGACCGATCCGACTGCGCACGGCGGATCGGCCGCCGACGCGTTCCACGTGATCGCGCCGTCGTTGCCCGGGTACGGGTTCTCGCCCCCGCCGCGCGTCCCGGATGGGACATCCGCCGCGTCGCCGAGGCGTTCGTCGTGCTGATGGCGCGCCTCGGGCACGAGCGGTATGGCGCGCAGGGCGGAGACTGGGGCGCGCAGATCACCACCCGCATGGCGACGCTCGACCCGGCACACTGCATCGGCCTGCACGTCAACATGCCGATCGCGGGCCCACCGCCCGGGGAGCCCCGGCTGACCGACGAGGAGCAGGCCGACCTCGCGGTGATGGCGCGCTTCCAGCGGGAGGACGCGGCGTACGCCCAGATCCAGGGCACGCATCCGCAGACGCTCGGTGTCGCGCTCGACGATTCACCGGCAGGACTGCTGGCGTGGATCACCCAGCGCTTCCGCGACTGGAGCGACTGCGACGGGCAGCTCATGCGCAGCTTCTCGCGCGACCAGCTGCTCACCAACGTGATGCTCTACTGGGTCACGCGGACGTTCACCTCGTCGGTCCGCCTCTACTGGGAGACGATGCGCAGCGGCGTGCTGCGCGAACCGCTCCAGCACGTCGACGTTCCGACCGGCGTGGCGCGCTTTCCCAAGGAGGAGATCCTGCGCTTCCCGCGCTCGTGGGTGGAGCAGCGGTACCACGTGACCCACTGGGTCGACATGCCGCGCGGGGGCCACTTCGCGGCCATGGAGGAACCCGAGCTCTTCGTCGACGACCTGCGCACGTTCTTCCGCACCGTGCGGTAGCGAGACGCGATCGCGCAGTCGATCGAGATCATCGACTGCGCGAGTCCACGTCAGTCCGTCAACACGCGCGTTGGTGGGCGGCGATGCGATGCCGGCCGACCTCGTAGGATCCGCGTGCCTGATCTGCACGAGGGAGCCCTCATGACGACGATCGTCCACGAAGCCGACGCCACGCTCGATCCCGTTCGCGACGCGCGCGTCGCGGTCGTCGGCTACGGCAACCAGGGTCGCCCCTGGGCTCTGAACCTGCGCGACTCGGGCATCGACGTCACCGTCTGCGTGCGCGCCGACGAGACGCGTGAGCGGGCGACCGCCGACGGCTTCGCCACGGTCGAGCTCGATGCCGCATCCGACTTCGACGTGCTGTGCATCCTCATCCCCGACGACGTGATCCCGTCGCTGCCGATCCGTCCCGCGTGATGACGCGCTCGTCGTGGTTGCGAGCGGGTACACGCTCGCTTTCGATCGCTTCGACCCGGCCTGCGACGTGGGCATGGTCGCACCTCGCATGTTGGGCCCGGAGGTGCGGCGCTGCTACGAGGAAGGCATCGGGTTCATCACCGCGTTCGGGGTCCACCGCGACGCCACGGGGACCGCGCGCGCCCGCACCCTCGCGGTCGCCAAGGCCATCGGCGGCCTGCTCCAGGGCGCGATCGAGCTGACGCCACGGCAGGAAGCCCTGCTCGACCTCGCGGTGGAGCAGGCGCTCTCACCGGCATTGAGTCGCGTCTCGCAGTCGTTCACCCAGGTCATGCTCGAGCACGGCATCCCGATCGAGGCCGTCATCACCGAGCTCGTGCTCTCGGGCGAGGTGGAGCGCACGTACCGTCTGCTCCGCGAGGGTGGGTACGCCGCACAGTTCGAACACCACTCTCCGACGAGCCAGTACGGCCAGCTCTCGCGCCGCACCCGCTTCGACCACTACGACGTCGCCGCGACGATCCGCGAGATCGTCGACGGGATCGACTCGGGTGCCTTCGCCGACGAGTGGGACGCCGAACGCGATGCGGGCTACCCGGAGCTCGTCTCCATGCGGGCCGCGGCCGCCGGACCCGATGTCGCGGCCTTCGAGGCCGACCTCCGCACCCGCCTCGGCGAGGGCGCCCGTTCCTGACGTCTGGCCGAGGCGTTACTCGATGCCGAAGCTGTTGACCCGGTCGGGATGCAGACGGATGAAGGCGTCGCCGAAGCCCGCGCCCAGGTCCGCACCCCCGGTCGCGAGTGCTTCGGCGCGCCCACGGATCTCGAGCATGCGCGGCGTCCACGGATCAGTCGACACGAGATCGTCGACGACGATCGCCGCCCAACCAGTCGACTGGACGTCACGGAACTTCTTCGTCGTCGCCACGTGCATCCCGCCGATGTCGATGGTACCGAGCTCGTCGTTGTAGTGGAACGAGGTCGGGACGACGTGGGGCTTGTGGTCAACGCCTGCAGTCGCGATGCGGCCCAGACGCTGTCCACGGAGGTAGTCGACCTGCGCAGCCGTGAGTTCGATCATCGGCTCAGCGGAGGTGCTGGTCGAGGAAGGCGAGCGTGCGCGCCCACGCGGCCTCGGCCGCCGGCTCGTGGTACATGGAGGGCGCATCCCAGTTGCTGAACGCATGCCCCGCCGGTGCGGGATAGCGGTGGAACTCGACGTCGGGACACACGGCCACCGCGCGTTCGACCTCTTCGATGTTCTCGGGTGCGATGAAGTCGTCGGCGTCGCCGTAGTGGTACATCACCGGGCAGTCGATCGCGCCGACCATCGCGAGCATGCCGTTGATGGCCGAGCCGTAGTAGCACACGGCTGCGTCGACGCCCTTGCCGTCGACCCGGCTCGTCGCGGCCGCTGCGAACGCCAGCGCGCCACCGAAGCAGAAGCCCACCGCGCCGACCCGGCCCGTGCACTCAGGCAGCGACAGCAGGCGCGCGTACGTGGCGTTGATGTCGATCGGCGCGGTGTCGAAGTCGTAGCGCTGGATCATGCCGAACGCATCGGCCATGCCCGATTCGTCCTTGCGTTCGAAGCGCGGCTCGATGCGCCAGAACATGTCGGGGACGAGCACGACGTAGCCCTCGCCGGCGAGGCGATCGGCCAGCCCTCGCATGTTGTCGTTGATCCCGAAGATCTCCTGGAACAGGAGGATGCCAGGCCCGGAATCCGACGCCGGAAGGGCACAGTACGCGTCGAACGCGCCCGACCCGTCGGGGAGCTCCACCTGTTCGTACCGTTGCGCGACCGCCATGCCGCGCAGGCTACGCGGACGTGCCCGAGGCGTCGACCCTCAGCCCAGCTGCGGGCGCATCCCCGGGCGCACGGAGGTGTCGAGCTGCACCTCGTCGCGACGGATCGGCGTGCCGTTGACGAGGACGTGGCGCAGCCCGATCGGCTCTTCGGCGGTGAGACGCTCGCCGCCGGCCGGGAAGTCGCGCACCCGTCGGATGGGGCCGGGTGCGACCGTCGCCGGGTCGAACACGGTGAGGTCGGCCCACCCGCCTTCGCGCACGTAGCCGCGGTCCACGAAGCCGAACATGTCGGCCGGTTCGCCGGTGAGCTTGCGCACCGCGCGCTCGATGGGCATGACCTGCTTGTCGCGCACCCAGGGGCCGAGGAAGTCGAGCGGCAGCGGCGCGTCGCAGAGCTGACCGACGTGCGCGCCCGCATCCGAGAGGCCCAGCGCGACCTGTGGATTCGTGAGGAGGTCCCGCACCGGGCCGTCGTCGTCGTTGGCGATGTAGATGCGGAAGCGGGTGTCGAGGTCTTCGGCCAGCGCGAGCTCGCAGATCACGTCGAGCGGACCGACGCCGCGCTCGCGCGCCAGCTCGTCGACCCGCCGGCCCTCGAGCTCGGGGAAGCGATCCGACTCCGACACCTCACACGTCTCCCAGCGCGGTCGCATCGGTTGCTCCGCCAGGTCGGCGGCGGCGCGAGCTCGCCACTCGGGGTCCGCGTACGCGGTGAGCCACGCGTCGCGGCCGCTGTCCATGAGGGCGCCGAACACCGGACTCACGTTGAGGCTGAACGGGCTGTCCATCGTGAACTGCATCGTGAGGGGCCGAGGCGTGACCTGCGGCCAGACCTTCACGCCCCGCGCCACCGCCTCCTCGTGGAGCTCGAGCTGCGGCCGGTGCCGGTCGTTCGCCAGGGCGAAGAGGGGATAGGTGAACGGGCGCCCGATGCGGGGCTGGAACTCGTACATGTCGGCGTAGGTGCACTGCTCACCCGCGGTCGCGAGCACCACGCCCTTCCCCGTGCTCCCGGCGGCGAGGAAGAGGGCTTCCACCTCGTCGCGCTCGGCGAACCGGCTGGGCACCGGCTTCCCGTCCATGCCGCGGTGGGTGTAGGCGAAGCTGGTGGAGAACCCGGCGGCGCCGGCCTCGATGGCCTCGGTGACGATGCGGCACATCTGCGCGATCTCGTCGGTGGTGGCGGCGCGCTCGTATGCGTCGTCACCCATCACGAAGAGACGCACCGAGCTGTGGCCGACGTAGGCGGTGAAATTCAGGACCGTTCCACGCGAGCGCACCAGCTCGAGGTACTCGGGGTAGGTGAGGAAGTCCCACACGATGCCCTCGGTCAGCGAGCCCGCGTCCATGTCCTCGACGTTCTCGAGCGTGCGCACGATCACGTCGTGGTGCTCGGGCCGAGTGGGAGCGATGGTGAAGCCGCAGTTGCCGGCGACCACGGTGGTGACGCCCTGCGACGACGACGGGCGCAGCGCCGGATCCCAGAACACCTGCGCGTCGTAGTGCGTGTGGATGTCGACGAACCCCGGCGCGACGACACAGCCGCCGGCGTCGAGCTCACGCTCGCCGTGCAGATCGGCGCCGATCGCGACGATGCGGCCGTCGGTGACCGCGACGTCGGCACGGCGCGGCTCGGCGCCCGTGCCGTCGATGACGGTGCCACCCTTGATCGCGACGTCGTTGCTCATCGTTCAGCCTCCTTGGCGGCGGCCTTCTCCTTCGCCGCCTTGACGCCCCGCATGAGATCGCGGAGCTGGGTCACCGGCGGACCGGCGCTGGTGCCGCCGTCGATCGGGAGCACGATCCCGGTGATCTGCGCCGAGCGGTCGCCGGCGAGGTAGAGGACCGCGTCGGCGACGTCGGCCGGTTCGCCGTGCCGCTGGAGTGGCTGCATCGTCTGGATCACCGCGCCGAGGTCGTAGTTCGTGATGCCGGTGGGGATGTGGCCCGGCGCGATGCAGTTGACCCGGATGTTGTGCGCGGCGAGGTCGATGGCCGCGGACTTGCTGAACTGGACGACTGCCGCCTTGGCCGTGCGGTAGACGATCGGTCCCGCGCCGCCGGTGATCGCCGCGATCGACGCCGTGTTCACGATGGAACCGCCGCCGAGCGCGGCCATGTGGCGCGCCGCACGTTGTGTCCCGAGCATCACGCCCTTGAGGTCGATGCCGATCACGGTGTCGAAGTCGGAGAGATCGTTTTCCAGGAGGCGATCGAACTTGCTGCCCACCCCCGCGTTGTTGAACATCACGTCGAGACTGCCGAACTGCTCGACGGCGAGGTCGACCGCGGCCTGCACGTCGTCGGGTTCGCTCACGTCGACCCGCCGGAATGCCACCACGTCACCGAGGTCGGTGGCGAGCTCCTCGCCCCGCCCCTCGTCGATGTCGGCGATGACGACGCGCGCGCCTTCCGCGACGAAGCGTTCGACGGTCGCTCGACCGATGCCGCTCGCGCCGCCGGTCACCACCGCGACCTTGCCCGCCAGTTCGTCCCCCATGATCAGATGCCTTTCTCGATCCACTGGTCGGGGCACGGGTTCACGCCGTGCCGGATGAAGATCTGCTCGATGGCGTCGCGGTCGTCCGCGTCCAGCGTCCAGTCGAGTGCAGCGGCGTCGTCGTCGACCTCGGCCACGGACCGGCACCCGACGAGTGACGCGCTGACCCCCGGCGTCGCGGTGGCCCACCGGAGCGCGAGCTGCGGCACCGAGTGTCCGGTCTTCGCGGCGACACCGCGGAGGTCCTCGACCACGGCGACGTTCTCGGCGATGCGGCCGGGGCCGAACAGGTGCTCGAACAGGGGCGACATGACGCCCCACTTGTCGGTCTTGGAGCGCCAGTCGTCGGCGGGGAAGTGGTGGTCGGCGGGGAGGGCGCCGCTCAGGAGTCCGTAGGCGAGGACGCCGTAGCCGAGAAAGCCCACGTCGTTCGCCGCGCACCACGGCAGCAGGTCGGGCTCCATCCGCCGATCGAACAGGCCGTGCACGTACTGCACGACGTCGACGCGCCGGATCTCCGAGCACGCCTGCAGCTCGTCGAGGGTGAAGTTCGAGAGCGCGACGAAGCGGACCTTGCCCGCCTGCACCACCTCATCGAGCGCCCCCATGGTCTCCTCGAACGGTGTGGCACGGTCGGGCCAGTGCACCGTGTACACGTCGACGTGGTCGGTACCGAGGCGCTGCAGGCTCGCGTCGATCGACGCGTGCACCCGCTCGGCGCGACCATCGCGGAAGTTGGGCCGGTCCTGGTACCCGGTGCCGAACTTCGTCGACACGATGGCTTCGTCGCGTCGCCCGCGGAGGGCTCGGCCGAGTGCCTCCTCCGACGCGCCGAACCCGTACGCCTCGGCGGTGTCGAACAGGTTGATCCCGAGGTCGAGCGCATGACCGACGGCGCGCGCGAACTCGCGCTCGTCGATGTCGCCGTAGCCACCGCCGACCTCCTGGCAGCCGAAGCCGATGGCCGACACCTGCACGCCGGTGGCCCCGAGGGGGCGCAGCTCCGTCGAGGACGGCATCAGGCCGGCTCCATCAAGGACGTCATCACGCCAGCCGGCAACGCACGGGAAGGTGCTTGATCCCGCCGTTCACCGCCGAGTTGAGTCGTTCCACCTCGCCGGTGACCTCGAAGGAGTCGAGCCGGGCGAGCAGGTGCCGGAACACCGTCTCCATCTCGAGCCGCGCCAGGTGGGCACCCATGCAGAAGTGCGTACCGATCCCGAACGCGAGGTGCGGATTGGGCGTGCGGTCGATCCGGAACGCGAACGGGTCGTCGAACACGTCGTCGTCACGGTTGCCCGAGGCGAAGAACAGGGCGAGCTTGTCGCCCTCGTGGATCGGGACGCCGTGCACCTCGGCGTCGTGCATCGCGGTCCGGGTGAAATGGATGATCGGCGTGACGTAGCGCAGCATCTCCTCGACCGCTCCCGGCAGGAGGTCGGAGTCGGCGCGGAGACGCTCCCACTGATCGCGGTGCCGGTCGAGCGCGAGCAACCCGCCGCTGATCGCGTTCCGCGTGGTCTCGTTGCCGGCCTCGACGATGAGCTCGCAATAGGAGAGGAGCTGCGTCTCGGTGAGCGGCTCGCCGTCGATCTCGGCGGCGATGAGCTCGCTCACGATGTCGTCGCCCGGCTCCCGCCGGTGCCGCTCGACCAGCTCACGCAGGTAGGTGTGCATCTCGATCCGGGCGCGACGCAGGGTCTGTCCGGGACTCTCGCCGGGCCGGCGGAACTCGGGGTCGTCCTTGCCGATGACCTCGTTGGTCCAACGGAACAGCAGCTCGCGGTCCTCGGGCGGCACGCCGAGGAACCAGGCGATCACCGCGATCGGGAGCGGCGCCGCCACGTGCTGCACGAAGTCGAATTCCTCACCGCCCGCGGCGGCGTCGGCGATGCCGTCGAGCACTTCGAGCGCGAGCCGTTCGATGTCGTCGTTGCGCGACTTGATGGCGCGCGGCGTGAGCCGACGCATCGCGACCCGCCGCAGCGGACCGTGGCGGGGCGGGTCGAGGGTGACCACCATCTCGATCGGCTGACCGGCCGCACCCTTGGGTCCGATCATGAGGCCGTGCTCGTTCGAGAAGACCACCGGTTGTGCGGCGACGTCGAGGATGTCGGCGTGCTTGGTGATCGCCCAGAAGGGCTCGTAGCCCTCGGGCTCGAACCACGCCACCGGCGTCTCGGTCCGGAGCTGGGTCCACACGTCGTCGGGGTAGCCGCGCTCGGCGTAGCGCGTCGGGTCGCACAGGTCGAGTGGGTCGATGGCGTCGGAGTGCCGGATGCGGTCGGTCACGAAGGGCTCCGCTGCAGTGCGGCGAGGGTCTCGGCCGACGCGGGCGCCGCCAGGTAGCCGACGATGCCGTCGACGACGTCGCCGAGCGCGACGGCGAAGGGCAACGCCGGTTGGCCCAGCACGCCGCGCGCGCTCGCGGTCGGCGGCGGCGTGCACCAACGACGCCATGGCGCGCCGGATGCGGTGCGTGCGCAGCGGCTCGTCGAGGTGTGCGAGCAGCGACGAGATGTGCGCGTGATAGGCGCGGGTGGAGGTGACCAGATCGTCGGGCAGCTGGTCGAACAGATCGGTGCGTCCGTACTGGGTGAGCATCGACACGAAGCTCATGTAGTTGCTGTCCTCGAGCTCGCTCTGCTCGAACATCCAGCGGGCTTCGCATTCCACCCAGGCGCGCAGGTCGTCGGGACGGCGCTCGACCAGTAACAGGTCGCGCCGCTCGCGAAGGCGGGGGAGGCGGTATTCGAACACCGCCTGCACCAGCCGCTCCTTGGTGCCGAAGTGGTACTGCACCGCCGAGTTGTTCCCGTTCCCGGCCGCGGTGCCGATCTGCCGGAGCGAGACGCCCTCGATGCCGCGCTCGGCGAAGAGGCCCTCGGCGGCCAGGACGATCTGCTCCTTCGTCGACGGGGCGATCACGGTCATCGGCCAGATCCCACCACCCTGGACAGTGAAAGTCAATCGTCTTAAAGTTCAGACGTTCCGTGAAGTTGGCCCCCGGGAGAAGCGCGCTGCATGACCGCGAACACCGCCTCGAACACAGGCGCCACGCCGACGCAGGTCGAATTCGACCTGACCGGCATGACCACCCGTCACGCTTCGGACGAGGCCCTGGAGTCGGTGAAGGCGACCGGCTGCCCGGTGGTGTGGACCGAGGACAACGGCGGCCACTGGATCGTCGGCACCTACGAGCTGGTGGCGAGCGCGTTCCGCGACTGGGAGACGTTCTCGTCGGAGCGTCGCGACCCGGGTCGCTCGGCGATCGCGTTCACCAACAGCAGCCTGCCGCCCTGCCTCCCCGAGGAGAGCGATCCGCCGCACTGGTACGGCTACCGGCGTGCGCTGGCCACGATCCTCTCGCCGCAGGCGTCCGAGCGACTGCGTGCGCGCGCCACGCACTGGACCGCGTACGCGCTCGACAAGGTGGAGGAGAGCGGCGAGATCGAGTTCGTCCACGACCTCACCACGGTGGTGCCGGCACGGGTCACGCTCGAGTGGCTCGGATACCCGGAGGACGAGTGGCAGTGGTTCGCGGACACCTTCCACGGCATCTCGGCCTACCCGGCCGGCTCGCCGGAGCACCACGAGGCGTCGCAGGCCTACGGCCCGGTGTTGGCGCGCATCAAGGAAGAGCTGCACGATCGCATCGTCTCCCCGCGTGACGACGCGCTCACCGCGATCGCGCACCACGAGGTGGACGGCGAGCGCCTCGACGAGGACGCCGCGCAGTCGATCGCGTTCCTCACCACCGTGGGCGGGATCGACACCACCACCGCGCTGGCGGGGGGCGCGCTGCTCCACCTGTCGAGGTTCCCCGAGGATCGGCAACGGCTGATCGACGACCCGGCGTTGCTGCCGCTCGCCACCGAGGAGTTCCTCCGCTTCTATCCGCCGGCCCGGGCGCACAAGCGCGTCGTTGCCGTCGACACCGAGTTCGGTGGTGTCACGATGAAGCAGGGTGACGAGGTGCTGCTCAGCGAGGTTGCGGCGGGTCGGGACGAATCGGAGTTCCCCGACGCCGATACGTTCGTGATCGACCGCAACCCCAACCGGCACGTGTCGTTCGGTGTCGGCATCCACCGCTGCCCGGGTTCGCACCTGGCCCGCATCACGTTCTCGGAGATGCTCACCGGCGTGCTGCAGCGCATGCCCGACTTCCACATCGATCCGGACGCAGTGGTCGACTACCCCGACTGGGCGATGGTCGGTGGCTGGCAGCGCATGCCGGCGACGTTCACTCCCGCCGCCCGCTGACGCGCCCGTGGACCTCTCGCTGACCGACGAGCAGGAGCAGCTCGTCGAGGCGTTCCGCGTGTTCTTCGTCAAGGAGTGCCCGGCGACCGTCGTACGCGACGCCGAGGCGGCGGGCGGCTTCGCCCCCGACCTCTGGCGCTCGGTGTGCGCGTTCGGTGGCCCGGCGATGGGTGTCGCCGTCGAGCAGGGTGGCGGCGGCGCCGCGCTCCTCGACCTCGAGCTCGCGGCCGAGCGCGCCGGTGCCGCGCTGGCCCCGGTGCCACTCGTCGACGGGTGGGTCGCGGCGCGCCTGTTGGCCGCGAGCGGCGTCGCCGGGCAGGGCGTGCTCGCCCGTCTGGCCGACGAGCAGCCGCCGGTGGCCGTGCTCGCACTCCATCCCGCGTCCGACGGCCGTGTCCGTCTCGTACCGGGCGGCGCGGTGGCGACGGCCGTGCTCGGTCTGGACGGTGACGATCTCGCGGTTGTCGAAGGTGAAGCCGATGGCGCGGCACGCGCCCACGATCTCGGTGCGGCCGCGCTCGGCGACAGGTCGCTGCGCATCGGAACGCGCACGGTGCTCGCGCGCGGTGACGACGCGCACGTGCTGCACGAGCGGGCGGTCGACGAGTGGCGGGTGCTCACTGCAGGTGCGCTGGTGGGACTCGCCGGCGCCGCGCTCGAGCTCGGGGTGGAGTACGCCAACAACCGACAGCAATTCGGCGTGCCCATCGGGTCGTTCCAGGCGCTCGCCCACCGGTTGGCCGACGTCGCCACCGCAGTCGAAGGCGCGCAGCTGCTGGTCCGTGAGGCGGCCTGGGCCCTCGACGAGGACGAACCCGATGCGATCGCGCTCGCGCGCATGGCGTTCCTCTTCGCCGCACGCGCCGCCCAGGACACCAGTGCCGCGGCGTTGCACGTGCACGGCGGCTACGGGTTCACGCTGGAGTACGACGTCCAGCTGTACCTGCGGCGGGCGAAGGCGTGGCCGCTCGCGCTCGGCGACCCGCGCCGCGGCACACTGCACCTCGCCGATGCGCTCTTCGGGCGCGTGGAGGCCTGATGGACTTCCGTCTCGGGGCGAAGAGCGACGTCTTCCGTGACGAGGTGCGCGGCTTCCTGCGTGAGCACCTGCCCGCGGACATGGCTGACCGCGCCCACGACACCGGCACCAACCACGACTGGCGGGTGCACCGCGCGTTGGGGGAGCAGGGTTGGATCGCGGCGTCGTGGCCGGTGGAGTACGGCGGGCAGGGTCGTGACCCGTTCGAGATGACGGCGATGCGCGACGAGCTGCGCATGGCCGGGGTGCCGACCGACGGGCTCGGCCAGACCATCATCGTCGCCCGCACCATCCGCGCCGTCGGCTCCGAGGAGCAGAAGCAGCGGTTCCTGCCGCCTGCGCTCGCGGGCGAGATCATCTTCGCCCTCGGGTACACCGAACCCGACTCCGGATCCGATGTCGCCGCGGCGAAGACCCGCGCGATCCGTGACGGTGACGACTGGATCATCGAGGGCCAGAAGATGTTCACCACGCTTGCCCACGAGGCGGCGTACGTCTTCCTGCTCACGCGCACCAACCCCGACGTGCCCAAGCACCGCGGCCTCACCATGTTCCTGGTGCCCCTCGACGCTCCCGGCGTCGAGATCCACCCCGTGCACACCATGGGCGGCGAGCGCACCAACGCCACCTTCTACTCCGGCGTGCGCGTCCCCGATTCGATGCGGGTGGGCGATGTCGACGGCGGTTGGGACGTGATGACGGTCGCGCTCACGTTCGAGCGCGGCGGCTTCGCGTTGAGCGAGGCCGACCGCGTCTGGCAGCAGACCGTGGACTGGGCCACCGCCACCCGCCGGCCCGACGGCACGCGTGTGATCGACGACCCACTGGTGCGGGAGCGCCTCGCTACCATGCGCATGCACGACGAGGTGGCGCGTCTGCTCGCGCTGCGGTGTTCGTACGTCGCCGCCACCGGCGCCATGCCGGGCGTCGAGGGATCGATGCACAAGCTGTTCTACGCCGAGTCCATGACTGCCGACGCCGCCGAACTGGTCGACATGCTCGGCGCCGACGGCGTGCTCGCCCGTGGCGATGCCGAGGCGCCGGTCGACGGCTGGGTGGAGCACCTGTACCGGCACGCGGCCGTCACCACCATCTACGGGGGCACGAGCGAGGTGCAGCGCGACATCATCGCGTCGCGCGGCCTCGGGCTCCCTCGCAGTCGCCGCTGAGGGAGACGCCGTGACCACTGTGGACCACGCCACCACCGACTTCTTCCGCGATCAAGAGCGGCGAGGTCTGCGCGAGCTGCACCTCGAGTTCACTCCGGCGAAGGGCACGTGATGGCCACCTACAACCACATCGGGCAGGTCGTGACCGATCTCGAGCGGTCGAAGCGCTTCTACCTGGAGGTGTTCGGGTTCCAGTTCTGGTACGAGATCCAGCCGCCCGACGCAGCCACGTCGAAGCTCAACTGCCTCGAGCCGCCGCTTGGCGTCACCGCGTCGTACCTCACCCTCGACGGCTTCGTGCTCGAGCTCATCCACTACGGGGCCGAGGGCGCGGTCAACGAGTACGTCCCGCGCACGATGGCCGACCCGGGCATCACCCACGTGTCGATCGCGGTCGACGACGTGCGCGCCGCGGCAGCGAAGGTCGTGGAGCACGGCGGCGAGATCATCGAGGAGAGCGACGTCGGCCTCGCGCTGTTCGTGCGCGACCCCGACGGCCAGCTCCTCGAGCTCCTCCCCGCCGACTACCGCGACCGCCTCCCCCCGAAGCCCTGACCCCCCACCCAGCTCTCCTCGAACATGCGTCAAGGTTGCGGAGATATGCCGCAACGTTGACGCAGGAACGTTCTAGGTAGTGCGGCGGCGGGTGGTCTCGCTGATGCGGCCGAAGATCTTGGTGAGCGCGCGGTAGGCGACGCAGCCGATCGGCCACTGGGTGACGACCTTCCCCGTGGGCGCCTTGAAGTAGTTGTTGCTCATCGTCCACGACGTGCCGCGCATCTTGTGCTGGAGCCAGCGGTTCCACCACCGGTCGAAGACCGGTCGGACCTCCACCGCGGTGACGCGCTCGCGACGCATGCGCTTGACCACTCGGACCGCGTACTCCGACTGGCTCTCGAGCATGGTGACGATCTCGCCGCCGTTCGTACCCGGTCCGTAGAGGATGAAGAAGTTGGGGAACTCGGGGACGGTGATGCCGAGGAAACCGTGGGGCTCGTCGGCCCAGTACTCGCGCAGCGTGCGTCCGGTGCGACCGACGACGTCCAAGCGCGCGAGGTAGTTGGCGGGCTGGAAGCCGGTGGCCATCACGAGGACGTCGATCTCGCGCTCGACGCCGTCGGCGTCGACGATGCCGGTGGGCGTCACCGACGCCACCGCCTTCGGCACCAGCTCGACGTTGGGCTCCTTGAGCGCGGGGTAGAACGTCGACGCGAAGATCGGCCGCTTCCCTGGGTACGGATACCGGGGGGTCACCGCCTCCTGCAGTTCGGGACGGTCTTCGAAGATCCGGGCGATGTAGTCGAGGCACAGTTGCGTGCGGGCCGCGTTCTCCTTGGTGTCGACCACGAAGATCCTGCCGCCCCAGATGTTCTTCTCGAGCAGCCACTTCAGCCGAAGGCGCTCCTGGCGGCGTCGCAACCGGTTGGAGAACCGCGTGCGCTCGTCGTCGGTGAAGTCGCGATCACCCTTGGGCATCACCCAGCCCGGCTCCCGCTGGAACAGGTAGAGGTGCCCGACCTCGGGCTGGATGGCGGGCACGAGCTGTGACGCGGTCGAGCCGGTGCCCACGACCGCGACCGTCTTGCCCGCGAGGTCGTGGTGGTGCTCCCACCGCGACGTGTGGAACTTCGGTCCGGTGAAGTCGTCGAGGCCGGGCCAGTCGGGGTAGCGCGGCACGTTGAGGAAGCCGACGCCGCTGACGAACACGTGGCACTCGTCGACCTGGCCGTCGTCGAGTGTCACCGTCCACACGTGCCGGTCGTCGTCCCAGTGCGCCGACTGCACGGCGACACCGAGCTCGAGGTGCGGTCGCAACCCGTACTCGTCGACCGTCTCCTCGAGGTACTTCTGCAGCTCCGCCTGCTGCGCGTGGGTGCGGGTCCAGTCGTGCGACTTGAACGAGTACGAGTAGAGGTGCGAACCGACGTCGACCTCCGCGCCCGGGTACGTGTTGTCCCACCAGGTTCCGCCGATGCCCAACGACGACTCGTAGATCGTGAACGTGTGGACACCGGCGCTCTTGAGCTTCACGCCGGCGGCGATGCCGCCGAAGCCGGCACCCACGACGACGACCCGCGGCGTGCCCGCGGGTCCGAACAGCTCCTGCAGCGTGGGACGGGGACGACGGCTCACGGGTACCTCATGAACTCGACCAGGTTGCCGTCGGGATCGCGGACGTACACGCTCGTGGCGTCGATGCCGCGCGCGCCGCGTCGTGGGACCGGACCTTCCTCCACCGTCGCGCCCGCGGACGCAAGCAACTCGTCGAGCTCGTCGGCCGAGCCGTCCCACCGCACGCACAGGTCGCCGCACGGAGGCGTCGCGGCCGGAGCGCGCAACGTGAAGTCGGCTCGGGTCCACATCTCCTCACGGTGGAAGTTCACCATCTGGTCGCCGACATGCACCACCACGAGGTGCTCGGTCTCGTCGACGTCGAGGCCGACCGCCCGGTAGAACGCCACCATCGCGTCGGCGTCGCGCAGCGGGAGCGACACGTGGTCGAACCCCGAGACGACGCCCTTCACTTGGCCGCGAACCCGTAGAGCTCCGCGCAGTTGGTCGCGGTCACCTTGCGGCGGTCGTCCTCGGTGAGCTCGCCGAGCGTCTCGTCGATCACGCGCCGTGACTCGGGGAAGGTGCTGTCGGTGTGCGGGTAGTCCGACGCCCACATGCACCGGTCGGCACCGAGCACGGGGATCTGCTCGGGGAAGAACTCCTCCTCGAACGTGGCGAAGACCTGGCGGGCGAAGAGCTCGCTCGGCGAGAGCGCTGGTGCGTAGTCGAGCTTGGTCTTCAATGCGTTCCACTCCATGTCGGCACGGGCGAGGAAGAACGGCAGCCAGCTCACCCCCGACTCGGCCATCACGATCTGCAGCCCCGGATGACGTTCGAGGCTCCCGGAGAAGATCAGCGTCGCGAGGATCTCGTCCAGCTGGAGCGGCATGATCGTCGCGAACGCGGCGGCCTGCCACTTCCCGATCTGGTAGCTCAGTCCGGACCACGACCCACCCTTGATGTGGACGCTGATCGGCAGTCCGGTCTCCTGAGCGACGCTCCACAGGCGGTCCCACGCCGGGTCACCGAGGTCCATGTCGAAGACGTCGATGATCGCGCCGCGGTGTCCCTTGGCGGCGCAGCGCTCGAGCTCGTCCGCCGCGACCTGCGCCGACCTGCTGGGCAGGAAGGGCAGGGTCATGAGCCGGTCGGGCGCGACCGCGTTGAAGTCGTCGGCGGCCCAGTCGTTCCACGCCGCGAAGCACGCGGCCTGCAACGTCGGATCCTCGATGGGCAGCCCGATGGCGAGGGGCCCGTAGACGACGGAAGCCGCGAGCCCGTCGCGGTCGAGGTCTTCGAGGCGCAACCGCGCGTTCCCGGCCCGGTAGCCGTCGTCGTCGATGCCCGCCCGGCCGATCGCGTTCAACGCGCGGATGCGCTCACCGGTCGCGCCGGCGTAGCCGCTCCCGCCGAGCTCGCGCCCCTCGCACACCCAGACCAATTCGTCGTCGCGCTCGACCACACGCGGTCCGCGAGCAGCGTCGGCGCTCGACAGGCGTGACGACCACAGCTCCGTCGGGACCGCTCGCAGGTCGAGGTGGTCGTCGCACGAGTAGATGGTGGCGGTGTCCATCCCGGCACTTTAAGACAGTTGACTTTCCTCCGTCCACGGTGCTTGGATGCGGTTCGTGGGGGACAGGGACGAGATCGCCGCGATCGTCCACCGCTACGCGGAGCTGCTCGACGGAGGCGACGTCGAGGGCGTGGTCGGCCTCTTCTCCCAGGCCACCTGGCGCTCGGCGGCCACCGGCACGGTGCTGCGCACGCCCGACGAGCTGCGGGCCGTCTACTCGTCGTTGGTGCCGACCGACGGCCCGATCCGCACCCGTCACCTGATGCACAACCTCGTGGTCGAGATGGACGACGGCGCCGACGACGCGTCGGCTCGGTGCAGCTACACCGTGCTCGAGGGCGGCGACCCCGGTGCGCCGGTGCGCATCCTGCTCGTGGGTCGCTACGAGGATCGCTACCACCGTGGAGACGACGGGTGGCACCTCGCCGACCGCGTGTTCCACGTCGACCTGGACGCGACGCCGAGGACGGAGCGAACGGCAGTGAGCGACGGGGGAAAGTCGTGAGGTTCGGGTTCGCGGTCCCCGCGTACGGGAAGGCGGTCGACGCCGGGATCGCCGAGCTCGTCGATGCGGGGGAGGAGCTCGGCTTCGATTCGGCCTGGTGGCCCGACCACATCGCGGTGCCCGAGTACGCGACGGCGGTGAACCTGCAGACGCCGTTCCTCGAACCGCTCGCCGCGTGCGCGTGGGGTCTCGGTCGTACGTCACGACTGCGCTTCGGTACCGATGTGTTGGTGGCGCCCTACCGGCACCCGCTCGCGGTGGCCGCCATGATCGGCACCATGGGCGCGCTCGCGGGCGACCGGCTCGTGCTCGGAGTGGGCATCGGCTACCTGCGCGGTGAGTTCGAGGTGCTCGGTGCCGACTATGACGCGCGCGCCGCGACCACCGAGGACTGGGTGCGCGCGCTGCGCGAGCCGCCCGACGGGTTCTCGGTCGTGCAGGCGCCGTCACGAGTTCCGGTGTGGATCGGCGGCAACAACCCGCGTGCGCACCGACGAGCTGCGCGGTTCGGCGACGGCTGGCACCCGCTGTGGTTGCCGCCCGAGCAGTACGCCGCGGCGCGCGACGAGATCCTCGACATCCGACGCGCCGCCGGCATCGACGCACCGTTCACGTTCTCGTTCAGCGCGGGCCCCACGCGTTTCTCCGACGTGCCCGCGGGCGGGTGGCCGCCGGCTCCTCCCCGCGCGCCCGAGGGCTCGGAGTTCCGTTACTCGCCCGAGTTCTGGATGGCACCCGACGGCCGACCGCGCCTGGTCGGTTCACCCGACGACCTGCTCGGCGATCTGCAGCTCCTCGCCGACGCCGGCGTCGACCACGTCACGCTGCGCTTCGGCACCGTCGATCTGGAGCCCTACGAGCGCTTCGCCGCCGAGGTGCTCCCGGCGTTCATGGGAGTCGCCGAGGGTCAGGAGGACCGGCGATCAACCAGCTCGCAGTGACCGAGATGACGGTTGGGTCGACTCGGTGGGGAAACAGCACATCCGAACCCGTTGGGATCCTCGCGAACCAGTCTCTGACCGCACCGAATCTGAGCGAGCAGGGGTGGCAAGGCGTCAGGTGAACGAGGAGTCGGCATCGAGGCCCAGTTCCGGGAACGCGCCGGTGATCATGGGTTGCCAGTTGCCGATGCCGACACCGTCGACGGCCGGGTCGGTGATCCGGACGACGGTGTCCCGGATCTGATGCACGCGTCGCGCCGTGGCCGGATCCGAGCAGTTGGCGATGCGCTCGCCGTCGGTATGGAGGTCACCGCGCCATTCGCCGTGGTGGTGACCGTCGAAGCCGAAGTAGAGCCCGGTGCCGAGATGGAAGCCGGTGTCGGAGACGACCTCGACTCCGAGTCGACGGGTCGTCCCGTCGGCCATCGTGAGCGTGAGGGCGCCACCACGGAGCCGACGGTTCACGGGGTCGTACGCGAGCTCGGGATCGATCGCGTGCACCCGTTCGAACGACCCGTCGGGGTGCTCGACACCGCCCATCACCACTCTGTGGTCATAACCCGGGCCGGCGGCAAACCCGAAGTTGAGAAAGATGCCGTAGCGCGAGCCGTCGGTGCGTTCCATGAGCATTGGCGACCACATGAAGTGATAGGTGCTCGCGGGAGCGGAACCGCGTGGCTCGACGTCGGTGGGTTCCGCGCCGACGCCGTAGCGCACACCCCACGAGTGGTCCCGGGTCGACACCCAGGTGTCGGGGTCCATCTCGTGGCGTTCACCGTCGATGTCGATCCACCCGGAGCACACGCCGATCTGGTGGAAGCGCACGAGGTCGGCGGACACCCGGTAGTCGTTGCGGATGTGGGTGCGGTCCTCGGTCCGCGCGGGAAGCACCCCTTCGAAGCGCCAGTCGAACGAGATGGGTTGCACGTCGTTGGGTTCGAGGACGAAGCGGACGGTCTGCAACGGCTCGTCGACCTCGTAGCGAATGGGTCCGATGATCGTGCGCTCGGGCTCGGGCGACAGGCGGCGGCTGGCGCGAACGGTGATCTGTTCGACGCCGCGCGAGATCCCGGCGTACGCGTCGATCACGTTGCGGTTGGCGTACTTCCCGAGGCCGAAGCCGAGTTGGAGGCTGCCGTCTCTCGCTGCCGCCATCGCGCAGACCTTCTCGGTCCAAGACGGGTCGCTCGATCCGACGTTGGCGAAGGTCTCGGTGATCTGATGGCAGAACTGCTCGTCGGCAGGGATGAGTTGACCGATCTGGTGCTCCACGGATCCTCCCGATGGATCAGCTGCGCTCGAGTGCGTCAGTGAGCTCGACGACGAAGTCCCGGTCGAGGATGAGCCCTTCGGGGTCGTCGGGCGCGGCGAGCTCGCCGAAGTGCACCGCGCGTCCCATCGTGCGCAGTGACACGATCGCTTCTCGCACCGCGGTGTAGCAGAGGTACCAGTCGAAGTGCTCCACGCTCGTGTCCGTGGCGCGCTCGTAGCGCGCCACCGCAGACTCCCGGGTGAGGAAGTCGGGGATGCCCGGGAGGCCTCGACGCTCGGCCGAGCGCTGGAAGTACTCGGCGAAGAACACCATCCAGCTGAGATCGAGCTCCGGTGGTGTGAGCGCGACCATCTCCCAGTCCAACACGGCGACCGGATCGGTGCCCGACCACAGGACGTTGCCGAGCCGAGCGTCACCCCAACCGATGCGCGCGTCCCGCTCGTGTGCGGGCCAATGGGCTTCGAGCACTTCGAATCCGCGTTCGATGGTGGGGAAGTGGCGATCGTCGCGCGCCCAGTCGTAGCGCGCCCGTTCGCTCTCGAAGTGACGTCGAAGCGGCGACCCGTCGAAGGCTCGAAGCTCGAGCGCGGCGGAGATCTCAGGCGTCACGTCGGCGCCGTGGATCGCGGCGAGCACGTCGATGCAGGTGTCGGCGACGACTTTTCGCTGGTCGCGGGCGAGCTCGGTGACCCAGCTGCCCCAGGTGTAGGGCAGGTAGTCGGGCGCCGCGACGCCGTCCACCCGATCCATCACGATGAAGGGATCGCCGAGTGGCGCCGCGTCGGGTTCGTACCAGAGCACCTCCGGGACCGGGACCGACGTCCCGCGGCGCACTGCTTCCATGGCGGCGGCCTGCCGGCCGAGGTCGTAGGCCGGGAAGACCGGCCACGCGTCGACCGGCGGGGGAAGCCGCACGGCGACGCGCCGATCATGCCGCTGACCACCGGAGGTCCATGACAAGTCGGCCAGCAGGGTGTCGCTGGAGAGGCCGCCCTTGTCGGGAACGTCGATCCCGCCGACGACCGGCATCTCGTCGGCTCCGGTCACGCCGCGCAACCACTCGGCGAGTCGGCCGGCGATGTCGTCGCGGTCTCGGGTCGACGTCTTGGGCTTCGCGGACTGGTCTTCGTCGCTCATGGCCGTGCTCTCTCGCTGCCGTGGCGGTGGGTCGCGGGATCAGTCACGTTGCGGGAGCACGCTCAGGTCGAACTTCTCGGCGGCCACGCGGAAATCGAGCATCTCCACCTGCGTGGCGATCTTCCCGTCGATCACCTCGTAGAACATCGTGTAGAGGTTCTCGTAGTCCTGCCGGTGCGGATGTTCATCCCGGCCATGTACGTGGGATCGTCCGCGAGGTATGGCTCGTAGCGCGCAGGGTCGAACGTGCGAAACGCGTCCATGTACTCGAGGACGAGGGCCTTGTTCGTCTCCGACGCCTCACTCATGCAGACGGCTCCTTGTCCTCGTCGACACCAGCCTGTCGCGGCGCCGGACGCTCAGGCTGCGGGGAACTCGATCCACTCCGTGGTGGGCGCGATCGTGTACGTGGACATGAGCGCGTGGACGAACTCGTCATCGTGCAGCGGATCGGAGGGCTCGGCGATCTTCACGCCCTTGCTGCGCATGTCGGCGAGCAGGCGGCCGCACGCCTCCTCGATCGTGAGGTCGTCGGTGTGGTCCATCACCTTCTTGACCTCCGTCATGTCGGAGTAGACCTCGGCGCTCCAGTGGACGAGGAAACGGAGTTCTCGAGCACCGTACGTGTGGACGCGCACATCGTCGGTGCTGATGAACCACTCGTCGGTCGCAACGTCGAAGCCCATCATCGAACGATGCTTGAGGTTGTGGATGGGCGGGGAGTCGAACGCGCCGACCGGATCGCCACGGTGGAACATCAGCTCGTTCTGCACGACGACGCCCTTGTTCCAGAGCGGGTGCTCGAGGACCTTGGGAGCTCCGAGCGGGCCGTCGGGCCAATACGTGAACGTGCCGTTCTCGCCGCGATACCACCAGGTGATGATCTGCGCCATCTTCACCAGGTGGTCGGTGAACAGACCCGACTTGGCCATGCAGTTCATGAGCCACACCGGCGCGTTCTCGTAGCGCACGCCGCGGAAGGTGACTGCGTCGAGGTGCGGTGGCGGCGGAGAGGTCGACGGGGCCGGGCCGCAGATGTTGAACAGCATCATCGTGGGCTTCGCGTACTCCGCGCCCCAGTAGTCCTTGACGGTTTCGATGAACGTCGCCGTTGTAGAAGCAGTCGTGGAGCTCCGGGTAGAAGCACACCGAGTTCTGGCCGTAGAAGCCTCGGAACTGCGGTGACGCGATGTCATCGAGCGTGAGGCCGTGGTCCTTGGGTACGACGCCGGTGGTCGTCGCGATGAGCTCGTCGACCGTGTCGAAATGATGCGACGCGATGGTCGGCCACGGGCCGCCCGTCTTGACGACGTCGAGCAGCCGCTCGTACTGGTCGTCCGTGTAGACGGACTCGAGCACGCGAGGGGGCGCGGCTGGGCGCAGGAACTGCGACATCTGTTCCACGTACGTGTCCACGTGCACCTCCAGCGACGGGATCTGAGGACCGCGCCATAATACAACGTTATTAGGAAAGATGTCGTCCGACCGCCGGACGCAGGGAGGACCTGGCCAGATGCTTCTGCAGCGAATCGTGCACATGCTCGAGTCGGGCGATTCCTCGGTGATGGAAGGGAGCGCGGCACCCGAGGCACTCGTGTGGCACAACGACGACGGTGTCGAGGTCCCCGCGAGCACGGCCTTCGAAGGTGCGCGAAGCCTCACGGCGCTCGTCGATCACCTCCGGGTGGAGATCGTGCGCGAGTTTCCGATCGAGGGCGGAGTCGTGGCGCAACTCGAGCTCACCGGCACGGTCAAGCGGTCCGGCGCGCCCCTGCACGCGCGGAACTGCATGTTCTTGTACGAGCGCTCCGGACAGGTGCTGCGGGTCGAGGAGTATCTCGATCCCACCTTCGGCTCGCAGCTCGGGGTGTAGCCGGGGCGCTGGTCGCGACAACACAGCGGTGTTATCTTCAGGCGTCGTGATGGAGGGTGACCGACATGATCATCGACGTGGACAGCGCATTGGGAAGCGGTCTCGTACCACGCGAGCGAGTATCCGCTCGCGCCGTGGACCGACCACCTGCCGTCGGGGGTCGACATGCTCGCCTTCGGCGTGGCGGGTGATCTGCTGCGGGCGTTGCCCGAGTCGGAACGACCCACCGCGCACGAGCTGCTGCCCGTGCTCGTGCGAAAGGCCGAGACGACCGGCGGACCGGTGGTGCTCCACCCGCTGCACGAGTCGTCGGCCGCGGAGCGGGTGGCGTGGATGGATCAGGTCGGGATCGACCACTGCCTCGTGAATCCCGGCGGCTACTGGCAACAGGTGCAGTTCGTCCCGCGAGCCGATTGGCCGAAGGCGATCGAGCGGTGTAACACGTTCTTGAACGAGCAGCTCGCCGGTACCGACCGACTTCACCCCGTCGCGCTGGCCGATCTGAGCGACCCTCACCTGACCGTCACGCAGCTCGAGCACGCACACGCTGGTGGTGCGCGCGCCTTTTTCCTCGCCACCGAGCACGGGAAGCCGCAGGGCGATCGCTCGCCGGGTCATCCCGACCTCGATCCGGTGTGGGATGCCGCGGTGCGCCTCGGCATGCTCGCGGTGATCCACGTCGGCAACACCGAGTCCGACTTCTCCGGCTGGGCCGACATCGGGTGGCGAGACGACCGCAGCGCGGGGATCGGCGGCCTGGTGCGCCTGGCCAACACCCAGCGCACGCACGCGGCTCAGAACCTGATCGCGGGGATGCTCTACGGCGGCGTGTTCGCGCGCCATCCCGAGCTCACGGTGGTGCTCGAGGAGATGCGAGTGAACTGGGTGCCGCCGTTCTTCGCCACACTCGAACGCCAGGCGCTGCCCTCGCCCGCGCTGGGCGAGTGGCCCTACGAGGTGTCGGGCGGCGACATGCTTCGCCGCAACGTGCGCTCGACACCGCTCCCCGGGTTCGGCGACACCGACGCGCTCGACGTGCTCCGCGAGTTGCCCGACCAGCTCGTGTGGTCGTCGGATTACCCGCACTTCGAGGGCAACGCCGAGCCGATCGAGCTGTACGGCCCCGCCCTCGACGACCTCGACCGCGGTATGCGGTCGTGGTTCATGGGCGGCAACATCGAGCAGTGCTTCGCTCGGACCGGTGATCCACTTCCGGCGGCCACTGCCGCCTGACGAGAGGACGACACAACGTGCGTGCACACCGCGGAGCTGTTCGATCTCACCGGAAAGGTGGTGATCGTCACGGGCTCGACCAAGGGCATCGGCCGTGCGATGGCCGAGGGCGTCGCTCGTGCCGGCGCGTCGGTGGTGGTCAGCAGTCGCAAGCAGGACCTGTGCGACGACGTGGCGAAGGAGATCGGGGTGGCGACCGGGGCCGACGTGTTCGGGCTCGCGTGTCATGTGGGTGATTGGGACGCCATTCCCGGGTTCGTCGAGGGCGTGCTGGAGCGCTTCGGTCGCATCGACGGGCTCGTGAACAACGCGGGCATCAACCCGGCACGCATCGGGCCGGCCGACATGACGCTCGACTACTGGCGCAAGGTGTTCTCGGTCAACCTCGAGGGGCCGCTCCGCACGAGCCAGTGCGTGCTCCCGACGATCCGCGAACAAGGTGGCGGCAGCATCGTGAACATCGGCACGATGGCCGCGTACTCCGGCGGCGCCAGCATCTGTGCGTACGGTTCGTCGAAGGCCGCGCTGCTGAACATCACGAAGAGCATGGCGCAGGAGTGGGCCCAGTGGAACGTGCGCGTCAACATGCTCTCGCCCGGGCCCTTCATGACCGAGATGATGCGAGGTGGCGCCGCCACCCAGCCCGGGTTCCTGGAGCTGGTGAGCGACGGCACCTTCATGAAGCGGGTCGCGGAGCCTGACGAGATCGTCGGGCCGGTCTGCTACCTGGTGAGCGACGCGTCGACGTTCGTCACCGGTGACGACCTCTCGGTGTCGGGTGGGATGCTGAAGTAGCAGGCGCGCCCGCCCGCGTCACGAATTGCGGGGGATGTCGCGCCACGGCCGGTCTTTCGGCCCGTGGTCGTCGCGGGGGAGTCCGAGCACACGTTCACCGAGGATGTTGCGCATCACCTCCGACGTCCCACCTTCGATCGTGTTCGCACACGACCGGAGGAAGCGCACCGAGTCGGTCCGTTCGGCGGGCGCACCGTCGGCCGCGAACTCCGGGTACAACATCCCGTCCGCGCCGAGGAGCGCGACGAGCAGCTCGTGCACCCGGAGCGCGTGCTCGGCCCCGAAGAGCTTCCCCACCGACCCGACCGGGCCCGGATCGCCCGTCTGCCCGAGCTGTGCGGCCCGGAGTGACATGAGCCGACCCAGCTCAGACTCGATCCACATGCGCACGACGCGATCGCGCAGCACCGCCCCGTCGTGGCCGCGCTCGCGGTAGAGGGCCACGGCGCGGTCAGCCGGCGTGGCCATGGTCGCCATCGCGTTGCCGATCGACACACGCTCGTTCATGAGCGTGGTGGTCGCGACCTGCCACCCCTTCCCGACGGGTCCGAGCTGCGCTCCGGCCGGGAGGCGGACGTCGGTGAGGTACACCTCGTTGAACTCCGCATCGCCCGTCATCTGGCGCAGCGGCCGAACGTCGACGCCGGCGGCATGCATGTCGACGAGGAAGGTGGTGAGGCCCCGGTTCTTCGGAGCGTCGGGATCCGTGCGGGCGAGGAGCAGTCCGAAGCGGGCCTTGTGACCCAGCGACGTCCACACCTTCTGCCCGTTCACCGCCCACCCTTCGCCGTCGCGCTCGGCCCGGGTCGCGAGTCCTGCCAGGTCGGAGCCGGCGCCCGGCTCCGAGAACAGTTGGCACCAGATCTCGCCCGCCGTGAAGAGCGGCCGCAGGTACCGCTGCCGCTGCTCGTCGGTGCCGTGGTGCACGATCGTGGGTGCGACCATGCCGAGGCCGATCGGGTTGAGCGGGAAGTTCGACGGCGCGCCAGCCGCATCCAGTCGTTCGACGACCAGTCGCTGCTGCGCGGGATCGGCCGCGACACCTCCGCAGCCGTGCGGCGCGTGGACCCACGCCAACCCGGCGTCGAAGCGCGCACCGAAGAACGCCGTGGGTGCGGTGGTCGCCGGCGGGTGGTCGCGGAGGAGCTGCTCGACGTGTCCCTCGATGTCCTGGTCGAGCACGTTCCGGTCCTCCTGGTCGGGCAGCCGGTGTTCAGAACAACGTTATGATAACCAGAGTCGCTCGTCTTCCGTCGGCACGGCCCTCTGCGAGGCCAACGCGATTGGCCAGCGCGAACGTTGTTAGCCTCGGCCCATGATCGTTCGTCCCTGGAGGCCGCAGCCATGACCGCTGTCCGCGAGGGCGCCGCATCCAGAGGGGCTGCCGGTGATCGCGGTCGGACGACTCGTGAGGCGCTCGTGCGATCGGCGGCCGAGCTCTTCGTCGAGGAGGGGTACGGCGCGGTCTCGGTCCGCGACCTCGCGCGACAGACGCACCTCACGAGTGGCGCCATCTACGGTCACTTCCGGAACAAGGCCGACCTGCTCGTCGCCGCGATCGCTGATCGCATCGCGACCGAGCTCGAAGGACCGCAGGGCAAGACGAACAACTTCAGCAGCTACATCGGTCGGCAGTGGCGTACCTATCGGTCGCGTACGGCGATGCGGGCCCTGCTGGTGGAAGGCGCGGCTGCGGCGCGGGTCGACGACGACGTCCGTGACGAGCTCTCCGAGCTGTTGAGCACGAAGCTCGACAGAGTGGCGAGCGATCTACCACGAGGTGCAGATCGACGAGAAGATGGACCCCGACGTCGACATGGACACCGTCGTCGTCATGCTCGTCGCGATCGAGCTCGGACTCGGGGTCCTGGAATCGATCGGGCTCGACCTTCCGAAGCCAGCGGCGTGGGAGCGCACCGTGGAGCGACTGCTCACGTCGCTCTTTCCTCGCCGACGCCGCTGATCGCGGCCGCGGCCTGACGGGTCAGGCTGCGGGGGCCATCGAACCAGCCGGCGGTCAGGCGATGGGCGCGGGCATCGACCGGCGCGTCGTGACCCACCGAGACAACGGTGTTAGAGTACAACGCTGTTACGGAAACTTCTGTGGGGGGAACCGTGAAGTTCATGCGTTGGTGTCGCGATCTGCGTCGTCGTGACGCTCGGAGTGTCGGTGCTCGGCGCCACGGCAGGCGCGCAGTCGAGCGGTGGTGAGAAGCCGAAGGCGACGGACGTGGGGATCACCGACAAGGAGATCCACGTCGCGGTCATCGCCGATGTCGACAGCCCGCTGGCGCCGAACCTGTTCATCGCCGCGGTCGACGGGATGAAGGGCTGGGCGAAGTACGTCAACAGCAAGGCCGGAGGCGGCGGTCTCGCGGGGCGGAAGGTCGTGATCGACTTCTACGACTCGAAGCTCAACCCGGCGGAGACGAAGAACGCGGAGATCACCGCCTGTCAGAACGATCGTCGCCGCCGTGGGCACCTCGGCAGTGTTCCTGACGTCGGTCGACGAGATGCGCAACTGCAAGGACTCGACCGGCGCGGTGACCGGCATGCCCGACATCCCGTTCGTGTCGACCGCGCTGGTGCAGCAGTGCTCCGACCAGTCCTTCCCGATCGCGCCGCCGCAGGTGCTCTGCGACACCGCGACCGAACATCCGCAGACGTTCCAGGCGGACGTGGCGCGTGGGTACTACTACCTCGACAAGTACGGCAAGGACCTCCACGGCGTCTACGTCTTCGGCAGCGACTCCAAGTCGGCACGCGACGCCTCGTTCGCCAGCCTGGGTGGTCTGCGCGACATCGGCGGCGTGAACCAGGGCATCAAGTCCGACGAAGACTTCGACCGTTCGAGTAGTGCGACGCAGTCCCAGTTCACCGAGATCGTGCAGAAGATGAAGAGCAGCGGTTCGAACTACGGTCAAGCCGCGGGTCCGTACACGCAGATGGTGTCACTGCGGAAAGAAGCAGCGCTGCAGGGATTGACCGGGGTGAAGGTCTGGGACTGCGGCGTGCAGTGCTACGACAAGCAGTTCATCGACGCCGGCGGTGCCGACGTGGAAGGTCAGTACTCGGACCTGCTCTTCTTGCCCTTCTACAGCAAGGCGGATCAGAAGGCGAACCCCATGCTCGCCAACGTCGTCAAGTACGTCGGCGCGGACAAGCTCGCGGGCTACAGCATGTATGCCTGGGCCGCGGGACTGGCGTTTCGGGACGCGGTGAACGCGCAGGTGAAGGCGGGAGGCGTGAACAGCGTCACGCGCAAGACGATCTTCGAGCAGCTGAACAAGATCAACAAGTTCGACGCGGACGGGATCATCGCGCCGATCGACCTCGCGGGCCGGGGGGCATCGGGGTGCTCGGTGCTCAACCAGCTGAAGAACGGCTCCTACGTGCGGGTCGAGCCGACGAAGCCGGGCACCTTCGCCTGTCCGAAGAACGGGCGGATCCTGCGCAAGCTCGATCTGTTCACGAGCAACTGAGCACGGTTCTCAGCCGAACGGCGTTCGAGCTCCGTCCCCCCACGAGCCCGGACGTCGTTCTCCCGACCGATCCGAGAGGACGACACATGATCGAACCGGCGGCCATCCAGGATCTCGTGAGCCGGTGGTGGTGGAACTACGACGAGGGCAACTTCAAGGTCCTCGCGGAGTTGCTGACCGAGGACGTCCACTTCAGCTGTCGAACGGACAGCGGTGCGACCGACTACGAGGAGTTCGTGCGGGCGGACTACAAGGGTCGGGACGCGGTCATGGCCTGGCAGACGGACCACCGCGAGCACAGCCCGTACCCGCTGCGTCACAACGGCACCAACGTGCACGTGGTCGAGCAGCGCGGAAACGAGGCGACGTTCTCGTCGTACATCTTCGTGTCCCAGATCGTCGGCGGGGTCTCGCCGCTCTCGACGGCGATCGTCAACGGAGCCGTTCGGGTCGAGGATGACGCGCTGCGCATCAGCGAGCTCGAGGTCGTCCTCGACACGATGGAATCGAAGCCCTTCAACGAACGGTGACCACTCCCGTCACCGTTGCCGAGATCGACGCCGAGCTCACGGGACCGGGCGATCCGTGTGGGACGACCGTCGACCTCGACGCTCTCGATCTCGAACGGCCTCGCGCCGCGGCTGACGCGTCACGTCGCCCTACGGCCGCGGGCTGTGCCGGCGGCCGAACGAATACGCGTCGGGCCAGCCCTGCGCGGCGAGGCTCGCCTCCTGACGGTCGATCACCGCGCGCAGGTCGTCGGGCTGCCACCCCTCCACGAGGGCCTCACCGTGGAGGTCGAGGACCGGTCGTCGGAGCTCGAGCAGCAACTGCAGGCTGTACGCGATGCGCCCGGTGAGCCGATCGGGATCGCCCGAGCACAGCGCCAGGGCGGCTTCCGCCATCGTGTCCATCGGTTCGAACATCGTTTCGTTGATCCAGCCGCCCTCGACCAGCGCGGGGGTGGCGATGGCGGCTTGCGGGGTCAGGCCGTTGACCGCGATGCCCCGGCGGTGGCACTCGCTCGCGGCCGCGACCGTGAGCCGGTTCAACGCGGCCTTGGTCGCGCCGTACTGGAACCCACCGGTGGCGGGCTTGTTGGTCGGGAACGGTGGCCCGGGCGGGAGCTCCGCGGCGAACGAGGTCAGGTTGAGGATCCAACCGCGTGCCCGTTCCCGCATTCCGGGGAGCGCCGCCTTCATCAGCTCCCACGGAGCCCAGAGGTTCACCTGCAGGCAGCGTTCGAGATCGCGCGCCGTCGCCTCGTCGAAGGCCGCGTAGCCGTTCACCGCCGCGTTGTTCACGAGGATGTCGACGGGCCCGAGCCGATCCTCGACCCGTGCGACGAGCGACGCACGACCGCCGTCGGGATCGGACAGATCCACGGGGACGACGACGCACTCGCCGCCGATGGCCTCGATCCGCTCCCGGGTCGCTTCGAGGCCGGCGACGGTCCGAGCCGTGATCGCGACCTTCGCGCCCTCGGCGGCGAGGCGCACTGCGACCGCGGTGCCGGTTCCTCCCTGGCTCGCTCCGGTCACCAACGCGATCCGTCCGACGCACGTGTCCTTCGCCATGTGGACCCTCCCTGGCGCGATGGATAACAACGTTGTACGGTACCCCGCGACCCAACGACCTCGGCGGTGTGTTTTCGACCGCGACGCCGAGCTCACCATCGTGTTCGCCGAGCTCGGGATCCGCTGGTTTGCCAGAGCGGTGCACATGGAGAAGTCGTGGGCTCGCACTGATCGCGTCAGAGCACGGGGTCGATCTCCACGGTCGGCACCAACGAAGGGTCGTCGAGCTCGGCGTGGAGGTCGAGGCGCACCAGCCGCAGGCGCCGGCTCACGAGCACCCAACCCAGGAACACGAACATCACCATCGCGGCCACGCCCACCGCTTCGCCGGGGCCGAGGATGGAGCCGATGGCGCCACCGATCAGCGCGGCGATGGGCACGCCGCCCGCCGTCATCATCGTGTAGAGCCCCATCACCCGCCCGCGGAACTCGTCGGGTGATCCCGCGATCAGGAGACCCTGGGTCACGGTGCTGAGCACGAAGTACGCAAAGCCGAAACCCGCCAGCGCGATCGCAGTGACCGAGAGCTGTCTCGACGCGCTGATGATCACGTACATCGACGCGATGACGAGCAGCGACACCGCGATCACGATTCGGCGGCGACGATCGCTGAGGAATTCACCGGCGACGATGGCGCCGAAGATCGCGCCGAGGCCGGTGGTCGTCTGGATCAGTGCGTAGCCCGACGTGCCCTCGTGGAGCAGGTCGGTGACGATGACCGGCATGAGCGCGGCGTGGTACACGACGAACGTGACCACGAACGTCACCAGCAGCAGGAACCCGATCTGGCGATCGGCGCGTGCGAACTGCAGGCCAAGTGCGAGCTGCCGTCGGAGCGGCTCGTGGGTCTCGTGCGGGCGCGTGACGGTGCGGACGAACGCCCACGCCACGACGACGGCGAAGAAGCTGGCGGCATTGAGGTAGAAGGCCCACTGCAGGCCCCAGCCGCTGATCACGAGTGCCGCCAGCGACGGGCCGAGGATGCGGGTCAGGTTGTTGATGATGCTCATCGACGCGACTGCTTCGGGCAGCTCGTCCTCGGGGACGATCTCACCGACCACCGCGCTCATCGCCGGTTGGGTGAGCGCGGTGGCGATGCCGCCCAACGCCGCCAGCAGCAGCAGGAGCGCGATGGTCTGTTCGCCGGTGGCGACCAGCACGCCGAGTGCGACCGACGACGGCACCGCGAAGACGTTGCCGAGCACCACGATGCGCCGGCGGGGGAGCCGGTCGGCGAGCGCACCACCGACCGGTGACAGCAGCAGGAACGGCAGGAACTGCGCAACCAGGCTCAGCGACACCGCGAACGGCCACCCGCTCAACTCCCGGATCGCCCATCCGAGTGCGACGTACTGACCCCACGTGCCGAGCTGCGACACGCCGTTGCCGAGCTGCACCAGCGCGAAGTCGCGATGGCGCAGGACCAGGATCGAGCGGGGGAGGCGCGACCGGATGGCGACCATGTGGCGGTCATGCTGGCCGGACGCACGCCCCGGCGCCAGATGGGCGCAGCCCGATGTGGTACGAACACGAACTGGCGATCGAAGGGGTGACGATGGGAGACAGTCGGCTGGCGGGGCGGCGGGTGCTGGTCATGGGCGCGTCCGCGGGGATCGGGCGCGTCATCGCGCAACGGCTCGGCGCGGCAGGTGCACACGTGGCCCTGGCCGCGCGACGTCGCGAGGTGTGCGAGGAGGCCGCCGCCCAGATCGACGGCACCGCCATCGGTCTCGCATGCGACGTCACCGACGAGGAGCAGTGCCGACAGGTGGTGGAGGACGCGGTCGCGGGCCTCGGAGGCCTCGACGACGTCGTCTACTCGACCGGCGCCATCTCGATCGTGGCGCTCGACGCCGCCGACGCCGACTGGTGGCGCACCACCTTCGAGACCAACGTCATGGGCGCCGCCTTGATCACGAAGTATGCGTTGCCGCACGTGCGGCAGGCGCCGGGTTCGTTCGTCTACCTGTCGTCGGTGTCGAGCATCGGACCGGCATGGCCGGGCATCGGGGTGTACACGGCGACGAAGGCAGCGCTCAACCGGATGGTCGACACACTGCGGCTCGAGCACACGGAGGTCGGCTTCGTCCGCGTGTTCGTCGGACCGACCGCCGATGCGGGCACCGGCACCAACTTCGACATGAGCGGCGTGCCGCACATGGAGCGATGGGTGAACCTGGCCGTCGCGTCGGGCGCGATGAACACTCCCGTGGCGGTGTCCGAAGCGGTCGAGCTCGTGTTGGCGAGTGACACGCGCATCTTCGACGTGACCGTCGCCCCGAAGGATCCCGCGCTGCCGTGGACCGGCGTGGGTGGCGAGATGCCCGTCTGATCCGACCGATCCCCCTCGACTTCGAAGGTGAACGCGTTTCAGCCGACGGCGGAGTCGGCCGACGAGCGCTCGATCATGCCGGTGGCGCGCTCGCCGTTCCACTCGTACTCGCAGACGGCTTGCTGCAGGCGGAAGTTGCCCATGCCGCGGCCGGCGCCGTCGTTGCCCGCGGCCGCCACGTTCATCACCATGCACGTCGACAGCACCGTGGTGCCCGTGATGGTCTCGGTGCGGCCGTCCTCGGTCTCCAGCGTGACGGTGGTGTCCTGGCCCTTGGGTGCGAGGTCGCGCAGCCACGGTGCATCGGTCACCCACGCCGGGATCAGCTCGCCGTCGCCCTCGAAGAGGAAGCCCTCGTTGAAGGTGTCCTTGCCGTCGTCGCGCGGCGGGTAGAGGCACAGTCCGAAGGCGCGTCCGCTCGGGAACACGGTCGACTGCCACACGTGGCCGCGGAACGCGGCGAGGCGCCGGACGCCGGCTCGACGGATGCGCAGACCGCCGCCGTTCAGCGGGTACTCGTCGTTGCCGACGCGCAGTGTGCCGGTGGCGCGGAACAGCTGCTCGAAGCGGGGGCCGCCCATGAGGTCGCCCTCCTCCTGGGTCGCGAGCACGCGGCCGGCAACCTCGAGCAAGGAACCGCTCTCCCACGGCGGCGCCGCGGAGCGGATGTCGTACTCGAGCTCGATGGGCACCGTCTCGCCGGTGCCGGAGCCGGGCTGTGCGCCGCCGATCTGGGCCTCGATCGACGTGACGCTGGCGTCGCCCTGGATGCGCGCCTTCCAGTGCTCGAACGGCTTCACCAACTCGAACTCGATGGGACCGGCGCCGAGGACGCGCGCCTTGCCGTCGGTACCGAGCGGGGGATGCACCTTGCCGCCGCCGAACATGTTGAGCACGCGTCCGTTCGCGAACGCCAGGTTGAACTGGATGTCGTGGGTCTCCCACTGGTCGGCGACGGCCTCGACGCCGATGCGGGGCATGCCGAACTCGGTGCCCTGGTCCCACACCCAGGTGTTGACCGACTCGCGCATCTCGGGATCGGGGGGCTGCTCGGCGAACACGTACTCGCGATCTTCGGACAGTCCGCCGGTGAAGTCGATGGCCATCGCCGCCTCCTCGAGGTTGGCTCCGCGATATTGGTGACAGCACGTTGTCACGAATCTGAGCCGGCCGTCAATCGGTCGCCCCGGTACCTTGTCGGGTCATCCGGCGAAGGGAACGGCCATGACAGCAACCGACGACGAAGGTGTGCTCGATCCGTGGGTCAAGGAGTACTTCGAGGCCAACCCGGAGCGGACCGCGGTCTTCGACACCCTCGACCCCGAGATCCTCGAGCTGGCGCGGGGTGACTTCTCGCTGCCCAGCGACGTCGAGATCGAGCAGATCGACGACGCCGAGGTCAACGGCATCCCCATCCGCATCTACCGGCACGAGGAACCGCCCACCGGTCTCGTCGTGTACTTCCACGGTGGCGGGATGGTCATCGGCAGCATCGGCATCATGGACAACGTCGCCCGTCAGCTTTGCAACGCATCTGGCGCGGTGGTGATCTCCGTGGGGTACCGCCTGGCACCGGAGAACCCCTATCCCGCGGGTCTCGAGGACTGTGAAACGGTCACCCGCTGGGCGATCGCCAACGCGTCGACCTTCGGCGTTCCCGAGTCGAAGGTTGCGATCGCCGGCGAGAGCGCGGGTGGCAACCTCTCCGCTGCGCTCGCACTGCGGTTGCGCGACACCGACGGTCCGACGGTGGCGGGTCAAGTGTTGATCTACCCGCGCACGGCGGGATCAGCGCGGTCCGCGTCGAGCACGGAATTCGACGGGCTCGTCATCAGCCTCAAGGCGATGGACGTCTACGACGCCGCGTACATCGGCGACAAGGTCCTCGACGACGAGCCGTACGCGGCACCCTTGCAGGCCGAACACCTGCGCGACCTCCCGCCCGCGATCGTGATCCTCGGCGGTTGCGACATGCTGCGCGACGAGGGACGTGCCTACGCCGACCGCCTGCGCGAGGACGGCGTCGACGTCGAGGAGGTCTCCTACGCGGGCCAGCCCCACGGCTTCGTCAACTTCGACTTCCCCGCCGCAAAGCTCGCCCACGAAGCCGTCGGTGCCTGGCTGCGCGCCAAGCTCGCCGACGCCTGACCGCTCGGGACTAGGAGCGGAGGAGCTGGGCCCAGGGCGTGTCGCGGCTGACGGTGGGCTCCTTGGGGAGCCCGAGCGCACGTTCCGCCAGGTTGTTTCGCTGCACCTCGTTGGTACCACCACCGATCGAGATGCCGTAGCGACTCAGCAACTCGGAGCTGACCCACCGCCCGATCTCGTCGTCGGTCTGCAGCGCAGCCGCACCCGCGAGCTCGACGGCGACGTCGCCGGTGACCGCCTTGTTGAGCGCGATCGACAGCTTGAGGATCGACGGGTCGACCGGTGGACGCTCGCGTCGACGGATCGCACCCATGATGCGGTCGGCGAGCAGGTTGAGGGTCTTCTCGCGCACGTAGCACTCGATCAGCCGCTGACGAGCGACCGGATCCCCGGTGCGGCCGAACTCCTGCGCGAGCAGGAGCAGGTTGTTGAACGTGCTGGCGCCCCCGCCCCCGATCATCGCCGACTCGTTGGCCATCACGGTGCGCGCGGCGGGCCACCCGTTGTCGATGTCACCCAGCACGTTCGCGACCGGCACGCGCACGTTGTCGAAGAACACCTCGTTGAAGTGCGCGGCGCCGGTGGCCTGGATCAAGGGGCGCACCTCGATGCCCGGCGCGTCCATCTCCACCAACAGGAACGTGATGCCGTGGTGCTTGGGCACGTCGGGGTTCGTGCGGGCGAGCAGCATGCCGTGGTCGCACCACTGTGCCGCCGAGTTCCACACCTTCTGCCCGTTGACGACGAACTCGTCGCCGTCGCGCTCGGCGCGGCAGGCGAGACCGGCGAGGTCGGAACCTGCGCCCGGCTCGCTGAACAGCTGACACCACGCGTCCTCACCCGAGAGCAGGCGCGGGATGAGCTCGCGCTTCTGCTCCTCGGTACCGAACGCCATGATCGTGGGGCCGAGCATCATGATCGTGGAACGGATGAAGCCCGAGCTCGCCTCGTAGCCCGCGGCTTCTTCCTCGTAGATCCGCTCCTGCCAGGCGTCGGCACCCTGGCCGCCGTACTCCTCGGGATACGTGAAGCCGGTCATCGCCGCTTCGAAGCGTGTCTTCTGCCAGGCGCGACCCGCGGTCGAACGCGTCGGCGGCGTCCTCGGAGGAGGTGTGGTACGTGATCGCCCAGGGACTGCGTTCCTGCTTCGGCGTGGTGTTGGCGGCGAGAAACGCGCGCACCGCGCTGCGGAACGAGGCTTCCTCGGGCGTGTCGGTCGACTGACCTTCAGCGGTGTCGGTGTCGGTGGCGGTCACGAAGCGCACGGTACCAGCGCCGTCCCGGGCCGGACCTGCCCGGCGCGCCGTAGGATCCCCGGATGCCCGTAGGCGTCACCATCGAGCTGGGGTTGGGATCGCTGCTGGTCTACGGCATCCCGTTCATCATCGTCGTCGGGTGGTTCAGCAGCCGTCTGCTCGGTGTCCACCGGGGCTGGGGCCGGTCGCTCGTCGCCGGGTTCTTCGGATGGGTGGGCGGCGTCGCCGTCGCCGCGGTGATCGAGAACCACGACGTCCGCACCACCGGACAACTCGAGGACATCCTCCCGCTCGCACTCTTCTTCGGCGTGCTGATCTCGATGTTCGTCGGCTTGATCCTCGACGTCATCCTGAAGCCGAAGCACGGCAAGCACCACCGACTGCGCTGGCTGATCCACCCGATCGCCACGATCAAGCGCCGTTTGGCGCCGTTCGGACGGTTCCGCGAGATCCTGCGCTTCGCGCGCAAGCGCGGGCTCCAGCACTACGCCTCCGCGTCGAAGGTCGTCACGCCCGAGTTCGCCCGGCGGCTGCGCCTCACGCTCGAGGACTGCGGCGGCATGTTCGTGAAGTTCGGGCAGATCGCGTCGACCCGCAGCGACCTCCTTCCCGAGGTGATCACCACCGAGCTCGCGCAGCTGCAGTCAGCGGCGAGGCCGGTGCCCGCAGACGAGGTGCGCGAGATGCTCGAGCAGGAGCTCGGCGCGTCGGTGGAGGAGGAGTTCGCGTCGTTCGACTTCGAGCCGCTCGCGGCGGCGTCGATCGGGCAGACACACCGCGCGGTGCTCAAGACCGGCGAGCACGTCGTGGTGAAGGTGCAGCGCCCCGGCATCGAGGACATCGTCCACCGCGACGCGGCGGTGCTGCGCATGGCGGCCGGTTTCGTCGAGCGGCGGGTCGAAGCGGCGCGCATCCTCGGGGTCAAGCGCTTGGCCGAGGAGCTCATCCTGTCGTTGGAGAAGGAGCTCGACTACGGCGCGGAAGCGGCGAGCGGCATCGCGTTCCTCGAGCACCTCGAGGACGACGAAGGGATCGCGGCGCCGAAGGTGTACCAGTCGCTCTCGACGCGACGGGTCCTGGTGATGGAGGAGATCCGCGGCGTCACCGTGGCCGACCATGCAGCGATCGAGGCCGCGCCCGACGCGGCCAAGGTCCTCGCCAGTCGGCTCCTGCAATCATTCCTCGACCAGGTGCTGCGCGACGGGCTCTACCACGCCGATCCGCACCCGGGGAACATCTTCGTCGACCCCGCGGGCCTGCTGTGGTTCCTCGACTTCGGTGCCGTGGGCCGGCTCAGCCCCGTGGTGCTCGAGGCGATGCAGGAGATGGCCATCGGCTTCCAGCTCAACGACCCCGTCGTGCTCGCGCGCGCGCACCAACCACCTCGCGGGCGGCGACGAAGGGGGCGACAGCCGTGCGCTCGAGGCCGACATCGGCCTGGTGCTCACCGAAGGCCTCGGCGCCGGCAGCTTCGATCCGCAGGCGATGAGCCTGATGCTCGACGTGATGCAGCGCCACGGGCTCGAGGTTCCGGGCGCGATGACGGTGCTCTCGCGCGCGCTGCTCACGCTCGAGGGGACGCTCCGCACCATCGATCCGTCGTTCAACATCGCGCACGAAGCCACCGCACTCCTGCCCGAGTTGGCCGATCAGAAGTCGGACATGCTCCAGCAGCAGCTGGAGAAGGAAGTGGTTCGGGCGCTGCCGTCACTGCGCACCCTGCCGTCGAACTTCGAAGCCATCGCCACCCAGTTGCGGCGGGGGCGGCTCACCATGCGGGTGGAGCGGTTCGCCGGCGCCGACCGTGAGGTCGTCGACGAGTGGGTCGACCGCGTCGTCTTTGCGGCGATGGGGTTGCTCGGCATGATCGCGTCGGCCGTCCTCCTCGTCGCGGCCGCGCTCGTCCAGCACGACGACGACTTCGCCACCGCGCTGCAGGTCATCGGCTTCTTCGGCATCATCGTCACCGCGGTGATCCAGATGCGGGTGGTCGCACAGATCCTCCGCCGCGGCGACCAACACGGCCGCCGAAGCGTCTGATTCGACGCCTCCGGGGCAGTCCCGGTGGCTACAAGTAGTCGGCCTTCTGCATCCATCGGAAGGCACCCCAGCCGGGGAGGATGGGGAGCCAGAAGGTGCCGAGCCGGAAGAGGAACACCGACGGCACCGCGATGTCGTTGGGCATGCCGGCAGCGACGAGGCCGGCGATCACCGCCGCTTCCAGCGCCCCGATGCCACCGGGCGTCGGCGCCGCGCTCGCGATGGCGCTGCCGGTGAGGTAGATCGCGCCCACCTGCCGCGAACGACAGGTCACCGCCGAACGCCTGGACCGCGAAGTACATCGCCACCAGGTAGCCCGACGTAACGACCACCGAGCCACCGAGCAGCAGGAGGATGTTCATCGGCCGGCGCACGACCGCGAACAAGCCGCTGATCGAACGCGCGAGGATCGGCACGAGTCGGTCGCGCAACGCGTGACGGATGGCGGGGATCGCGAACGCGATCGCACCCAGCGCGACCACCGCAGCGGCGCCGTAGAGCAGCACCTCCGGATCCGGAAGGTGGATCGCACCGAACGCCGACGTGCCCGCCCACACCAGGAACAGCGTCAGCAACACGATGTGCATCGCCACGCCCGCGATCGCGTTGAGCCCGACCGCGGGCACCGCGACCGCCGGATCGATGCCCGACTTCTGCAGGTAGCGCGCGTTGAGCGCGAGTCCACCGATCGACGCCGGCGCCAGCGTTCCTGCGAACGACGCCGCGATCTGCGCGACGAATGTCGGGGCGAAGCGCAGGCGTTCGGGGACCGAGCCGAGGATCGCGAAGGTGGCGCCCATGTACGTCACGACCGACGCGAGCACGACGGGCACGAACCACAACCAGTTCGCCTCCTTGACCTGGTCGACGATGCCGGGGAGATCGCTGAACTGCGGCAGCAGGAAGTAGACGACCAGGACGAGCATCACCAGGGTGAGCACGGTCCGCCGGTCGAGGCGGGCGAGCGGGGTGAACTGCGGCTGGTCGACCTGGCACCGATCGGCGACCGTCCGTTGCAGCTCCTTGAGCAGTCCCTTGTGGTGTTGCAGCGCGCTGCGCGTCGAGCCGCCGAGCGCGTTGAGCTGCAGGAGGTGGAGTGACGAGCGCACGGGGTCGACGCCCAGCACCGCGATCGCGCTGTCGACCGCGCGCGCGGCACCGACGCTCAGCGCCAGGGCCGCGAGCAGTTGCGCCACGTCGGTGTCGAGTCGAGGTTGGGCGACCGCCACCTCGCTGAACCCGAAGTCGACCAGCCACGGCACGCCCGACGCGTCCACGACCACGTTCGACCGGCGGAGGTCGCGGTGCGCGATGCGGTGGGCGCGGAGGACGTCGATCTGCTCCCACACCGAGCGCAGGAGGGCGTCGTCGACCGCGGCACCGTCGAGGGTCTCGAGCGTCTCGCCGTCGACGTGGTCGAACGCGACGAGCATGGAATCGGAGCCCACTTCGGCGAGGGCGCGCAGTCGAGGAGTGCGCACGCCGACGTCGCGCGCCTGCAACGAGACCAGCGCCTCGTGTTCCACCGCACGCCGCAGCGAGACGAACGGTCGCTCGTCGCCGACGTTCTTCAGCCGGAGGTAGCGGTAGAGCCGGAACAACAGATCCGCCGACCGTTCGGCGGGGCTGCGGACCTTCACGAGCAGCGGCGCACCGTCGTCGATGGTGGCGAGGAAGTTGCGCGAGCCCCCCGGTCCGGTCGTGAGCGCGACGAGATCGGTGGCGACGAGCCCGGCCGTGGCGAGGCTGGCGGCCACGGTCGCCGCCGACGGGTGCTGGTCGGGGCGACCGAACGCGAGCAACGTGGCGACGCCGACGGCCGCGCCGATGGCGAGGGCGAGGAACACCTCGGCGGGCAGCTCGACCGAGAGCAGGATCCGCATGGCGACGAACGCGGCGAGCAGCAACGCGCCCGCCCGTCGCCAGCGTGAGCCCACGAACGGCCCGAGGAGCAGGAACGACGCGGTGAGCGTGGCGATCCCGGTGGCGGTGATCGTGCTGCCGACGTGGACCCCGGCCCGCTCGGCCAGCTCGTTGGCGATGCGCTTCGGTTGCTCCTGGTCGACGAACTCGATCGCGGCCTGGACCAGTGCGCTGGTCACGATGTTGGCGACGATCAGGTACCCGAGGAGTCGGTAGCGGCGCAGCGCGAAGGGGAACACCAGGACGCCGAGGGTCGCCACGACCCAGAGGAGCTGCGCAATGCCGTCCAACACGCGCGCAGCGGGCGCCTCCAGGAAGCTGAGCGCGGAGACGACGTCGCGCTCGAAGCCGAGCACCGCATCCTGTGCGTAACGGGTCACGAGGAGCAGGACGAGCGCGAGCGTGCCGTAGAGGAGGAGTCGCAACACGTCGGAGGGCGAGCGCACGTACCCGACGATCTCGTCGGCCTCGAGCCGTTCGCTCAGAGTGGGCGGAGCGGCGTCGGCCGTCGTCGTGACCATGAACGGTGCAGTCTCGCGAACGACGGCACCGCGGTCGAACCCTCGGAGGCGAGGGTAACGTCGGAACCGCGGAGACGAGCTCGGGGGAGAGTCGCGATGGCCGACGAGATCTACTACGACCCGTACGACTTCGACATCGACGCCGATCCGTACCCGGTGTGGCAGCGCCTGCGCGACGAGGCGCCGCTCTACTACAACGAGAAGTACGACTTCTTCGCGGTGAGCCGGTTCGACGACGTCGAGCGGTGCTCCGTCGACTGGCGCACCTACCGCTCGGGCCGGGGGTCGGTCCTCGAGCTGATCAAGCAGGGTGTCGACATCCCGCCCGGCAGCATCCTGTTCGAGGACCCGCCGACCCACGACGTGCACCGGTCGTTGCTCTCGCGCGTGTTCACCCCGCGCCGCATCGCCGAGCTGGAGCCCAAGGTGCGTGCGTTCTGCGCCGACAGCCTCGACCCGCTCGTGGGCGGCGGCGCCTTCGACTTCATCGGCGATCTCGGCGCGCAGATGCCGATGCGCACGATCGGGATGCTGCTCGGCATCCCCGAGGAGGACCAGGAGGCGATCCGCGACCACATCGACGCCGGGCTCCGCATCGACGAGGGCGCGCCACCGGAACAGGGCGCGTCGATGGTCACCAGCGGAGACGTGTTCGCCGACTACATCGACTGGCGCGTCGACCACCCGTCGGACGATCTCATGACCGACCTGCTCACCATGGAGTTCGACGACTACACCGGCGAACGACGCACCCTCCGACGCGACGAGATCCTCGGCTACGTCGGCCTGCTGGCCGCCGCGGGCAACGAGACCACCACGCGGCTCATCGGCTGGACCGGCAAGGTGCTGGCCGAGCACCCCGACCAGCGCCGGAAGGTGGTGGATGACCGCTCGCTGGTGCCCAACGCGATCGAGGAGCTGTTGCGCTTCGAGGCGCCGTCACCGGTGCAGGCGCGCTACATCCAGGACGAGGTCGAGCACCACGGGCAGACCATCGCGGCCGGCAACGTCATGGTGCTGCTCACCGCGGCGGGCAACCGCGACGAACGGCACTTCCCCGACGCCGACCGCTTCGACATCGAGCGCACGATCGACCACCACCTGTCGTTCGGGTACGGCATCCACTTCTGCCTCGGTGCCGCGCTGGCGCGGCTCGAGGGGCGGATCGCGCTCGACGAGGTGCTCCAGCGCTTCCCCGAGTGGGAGGTCGACTGGGATCGCGCCGAACGCGCCCATACCAGCACCGTGCGGGGCTGGGAGAAGCTGCCCGTCCTCGTCGCCTAGAACAAGCGGTCCTTCAGAACGGAAGCGCCACCTCGGCGGCGCGCGCACGCATCGCCGGCACGTCCCCGGGTCGCAGTGCGCCCGAGGCAACGAGCGCGTCGACGGCGGCACTCCACCGGGCTTGGTAGTCGGCGCGGCTCGTGTAGCGCGCTCGCAACTCCTCGTCGGTGAACGGCGTGGCCGCACCGAAGAGCGGGAGGCGTCCGGTGCCCATGGCCACACCCTGATAGGTCGCGGTCGGAACCTCGAGCTCGGGAAGGCGGATGCCGCCGCGCGCGTTGCCGACGTCGTCGACGGCGATGCGCAGTGGCGGACCGGGATCCATCTCGATGCGCGGCTGGTGCGGCGTAGGAGTGCCGTCGGCGAGCCACTGGTGCAGCGCGCGCAACGCGGCGTCGTGCACCGGGGCCCAGCGGAGCCGGTTGGCGACCCGGCCGCGCCGGTCGGGTTCGTCGAGATGGCGCCGCGCGTTGCCGTGCGGAGTGCCCGCGACCTCCCACAGCCGCAGATGCTCGGTGTCGACGCACGGCACCTGCGCGAGGTGCGTGCTCTCGAACTCGCTGTTCACGACGACGACGGGGGTGGGCGTGTCGGTGCGGATCGCGGTGCGCACGCCCATCGGCAGGACACCCTCCTCGGGACGCGGCGCGCGTGCCTCCCACACCGAGAGCAGGAACCCGTCGAACACGTCCTCCATCGGGTGGACGGTGTTGAGGTACGTGGCGAGGCGCATCGCGGATTGCGAGCCGCCTGCCGCCACCAGCCGTTCCACGGCGATGCCGCCGAGCGGATCGACGTCGTGCTCGCGTGCCCGGTCGGGTGCGAGCACGCGTCCGGCCTGCGTGAAGATGTCGAAGGCGGCCTGATCGCCAGGGTGGTGCAGGTCGCCGTAGCGCTCGGGATCGTGTTCGAGCAGCGGCAGACCCCGGCGCGATTCCATCCGCTCCATCCCGGCGGGGAAGCCGTAGAGCCCGACTTCCTGCGCGCTCACCCCGACCCAGACGTATCCCGCGTAGATCTCCCCGTCACGCGGTGCGGTGCTCTCGTAGCCGGCCGAGACGTTCTGCCACCCCACCACCACGGTGCCGTTGCCGTCGGCCGGCCGTTCCGGGCGCAGCACGAGCAGGCGCGTGCGGTACGGCGCGCGGGCGTACTCCGCAACCCCCCAGCGGCCGTCGGGTGACGGGTCGTCGAGGAGGTGGAACGCGCGCGCGGTGCCCTCGATCGCGTACTCCTCGAGGAGGTAGCCGCGCTCGGCGAGATCGACGTCGGGCGCACCCGCCGGCGGACGGTCACCGGTGATCGGACCGGTGATGCGTGCTGGTGCCGGCGACTCGTCGCTCACCACGGCATGGTCGAGCCACCGTTCGGTCGCATGACGATGCCGGTGACGAACTTCGCCGCCGGCGATGCCAGGTACAGCGCCGCGAACGCGATGTCGTCGGGCTCGCCGGCCATGTTCATCGGCGAGAGCCTGGCCCGCTGCTCGCGGTACGCGGCCTGCTGCGCCTCGTCGAGGCTGCCGTCGGCGCGGCGCGCGTGGCGCTCGTTCATCGGCGTGTCGATCCAGCCGGGCGCGATCGCGTTCACGCGTACCCGCTGCGACGCCAGCTCCATCGCGAGTGTCCGCGACAGCTGTGCCACCGCGGCCTTGGCGGTCGAGTAGCAGACGAGTGACGGCGTGGGCATGTCGATGGCGCCGGACGCGAGGTTGATGATCGATCCGGAGCCCTGGTGTGACATCACCCGTCCCGCGGCCTGGCAGCCGAAGAAGACGCCCTTGAAGTTCACCGCGAGGACGCGGTCGAGCTCCTCTTCGGTCGTGTCGAGCACGAGGCCGTCGGCGATGATCGCGGCGTTGTTGACCATCACGTCGAGGTGGCCCTGATCGGCGACCACCTGGTCGACGAGCGCCTCGACGTCGGCCCGGCGGGTCACGTCGAGGTGGACCGGAGCGGCGCGGTGACCGTCGGCGCGGATGGCCGACGCGGTCTCGGTGGCGGTGGCATGGTCGATGTCGGCGCACACCACGGTGGCGCCGGCCTCGGCGAGGCGGGCGGAGATCGCCCGGCCGAGGCCACGTCCGGCGCCGGTCACGATGGCCACGCGGTCGGTCAGATCGAAGGCTTCGGAGATCGTCGTCATGGTTCGGACCTTACGTTGCCCACCTGGGAGTCGTCCTTGACACTAAGCACCGGTGCTCAATACGGTGCCGCGGCCGGAATGAACGGCCGGAGCGCAACGGGGGAGTCGTCATGCGAGCAATCCGAGTGGTCCAGCACGCCGCGCCGCTGGAGGCGCTCGAGCTCCAGGACATCGAGACCCCCGATCCGGGCCCGGGGGAGGTGCTGGTGAAGGTGGCGGCCGCCTCGCTCAACTTCGGCGACATCGCCCGTTGCCGGGGCACGGTGGCGAGCGTCATGGGCCAGGTGCCCTTCACCATCGGCATGGACGTGTGCGGGGTGGTGGAGTCGGCCGGCGAGGGCGGGGCCGAGTGGATCGGGCGCCGGGTCGTGGCCACGACGGTCCAGTCGTTCGGCGGCGTCGCCGACTTCGCGCTCGCGGGCGTGAACGGCGTGTTCGACGCGCCGCCCGAGTTCGACGACGTGCAGGCGGCCGCGTTCACGCTCCCCTTCCACACCGGATACCTGGCGGTGCAGCGGCGGGCGAAGCTGCAGGCGGGGGAGGATCTGCTGGTGATCGGCGGGGCGTCGGCGGTCGGCACCGCCGTCATCCAGCTCGGCACCGCGGCCGGCGCCCACGTGGTGGCCGTCGCCGGAGGGCCCGAGAAGGGCGAGCTGGTGCGCGAACTGGGGGCGGAGCCGATCGACCACCAGTCCGAGGACCTCTTCGATCGGGTGATGGCGCTCACCCACGAGCACGGTGCCGACGTGTGCGCCGACATGATCGGGGGCGAGGGCACCGAGACGGTGTGGACGTGCATGGCCCGCGAAGGCCGCTACGTCGCGGTGGGCTTCAACGACGATCCCGAATCGGGCCTGACCGGACGCCCGCTGCGCAAGGTGTCGATGGGCAACTTCTCGGTGCTCGGCGTGATGATGGGTTACAACGACATGCCGGTCGACTTCCGCCGCTTCGGGATCAACACGTTCCCGCCCGCAGTCGGTCGGGAGGTGCACGCGGCGCTGCTCGAGCTGGTCAGCGCCGGGAGGATCCGTCCGGTGATCGGACGGGTGATCGGCATGGACGAGGTGGCCGCCGCACTCGACGACCACGACCATCGCCGCACGAGCGGCCGCACGGTGGTCGACGTCGCCAACCGATGACGCCGTTCGACCCCGACGCGCTGCTCGACGCCGCGCGCGCCGGGACCGGTCTCGACGACTTCGGACCGGGGAGCTTCCGCGCCGGGCTCGACGCGCTGTCGCGCGTCGCTGACCTCGGACGCGCAGCTCAACGACCTCGGCGCGGTCGCGGTCCCGGGCATGCTCGTCGGCTCGCTGTCCAACCGACTCCGCGTCGTCGACTGGATCGCTTCCCACCCGGGGGTGCGGGAGGAGCCGATCGACGCCCCGATCGTCGTGATCGGGATGTTCCGCGCCGGCACCACCCTGCTCAGCCGGCTGTTCGACCAGGATCCCCGGAACCGGGCACTGCTCGGCTGGGAGGCGGGCGACAGCGTGCCACCGCCGACGCCGGCCGAGCACCGCACGGGGCCGCGGGTCGACGCGGTGCACGCCAGCAACGCGATGCTCGCCGAGATCAACCCACAGGTCGAGGTGGTGCACCACGAGCAGGCCGACGAGGCCACCGAGTGCATCACCGTGATGGGCCAGGACTTCAAGAGCCTGACCTACGAGGCGATCGCCAACGTGCCGGGCTACGACGAGTGGCTGCTCGGCGTCGACCAACGATCCGCGTACGAATACCACCGGGCCGTGCTGCAGGTCCTGCAGAGCGCCGGGGTGCGTGGACGTTGGACGCTCAAGAGTCCGCACCACGCGATCGCGCTCGGACACCTCACCGCGGTGTACCCCGACGCGCGCCTGGTGCTGTTGCACCGTGATCCGGTCGTGCTCGAGCGCGTCGGTGTGCAGCCTGATCAGCACGCTGTCGTCGACCTTCACCGACGCCGACCACCGCGCGTACATCGCGTCGCACTGGCCGGCGATGCTCGAGGAGTCGGTGCGGCGCATCGAGGCGTTCCGTGCCGCGCACCCCGAGCATCCGATCGTCGACGTGCAGTACGCCGACCTGGTGACCGATCCGACCGCGACCGTCGCGTCGATCTACCGCGCCGTCGGCGACGAGCTCGACGACGCCGGCGCCACCGCGATCGCGACCTACGTCGACGCCCACCCGCGCGGTGAGTTCGGCGCCCACCGCTACGACGTGTCCGAGTACGGCCTCGACGCCGGTGCCCTCGCCGAACGCTTCTCCGCCTACACCGACCGCTACGACATCCCCCGCGAACACTGACGCCGGACCGCTCCCACCCCCACCTCCAACCCCATCTCCAACGAACATGCGTCGATGTTGCGGAACATGTCCGTCATCTTGACGCAGGAACGGAGGGGGAGTCAGCGGGTGAGGGTGAGGGGGAGGTGGCGGATGCCGGTGTGGCGGTTGCTACGGGTCCACTCGATGGCGCCGGCGGGCTCGACGGTGGCGAAGCGCGCCAGCAGCTCGTCGTACATCACCCGCATCTCCAGCCGGGCCAGGCTGGCGCCGAGGCAGAAGTGCAGACCGTGCCCGAAGCCGAGGTGCAGGTTGGGGTCGCGGGTCACGTCGAAGGTGCCGGCGTCGGCGAACGCGACGCTCGTCGCGGTTGGCCGAGCCCTCCCACACCACCACCTTCTCGCCCGGCCGCGATGGTGTGACCGCCGAGCTCGGCTGCAGCCGTCGCGGTGCGACGCTTCGACGGTGACGGCGACGTCCACCGCAGGATCTCCTCGATCGCGGTGCCCATCGACGCCGAGTCGGCGCGCAGCCTGTCGAGTTGGTCGGGGTGGTGGGCGAGCGCGTGCACCCCGCCTGCGATCGCGTTGCGGGTGGTCTCGCTGCCCGCCGCGAACAACAGGCTGAAGAACATGTACAGCTCGTCGTCGGTGAGACCGGGCGGGTCCTCGTCGGCGAGCTGCGCGTGCACGACCACCGAGAGCATGTCGTCGGTCGGCCGGGCGCGCTTCTCGACGATCAGCGCGCGGCCGTACTCCATCATGTCGAAGGCGGCCGGCTCGCGTTCGGTGCCGTTGCCGGACCGGAAGTCAAAGCCGGGCTCGACCGCGGCGAAGAGCTCGTGGCGGTCCTCTTCGGCGACGCCGAGCAGGATGCAGATCATCTGCAGCGGGAGCTCGGCCGCGACCTCCACGAGGAAGTCGACCGGCTCGCCGTCGGGCACCGCGTCGAGGAGCGCGCCGGTGCGACGTCGGAGCTCGCCTTCGAGGCGACGGATCGTGAGCGGGGTCAGGCCCTTGCTCACCAGCCGGCGGATCCGGCCGTGGCGCGGGTCGTCCATCATGTTGAGCACGATGCCGGCGACCGGGAGGTCCTGGAGCAGCGTCCCGCCGTAGGGTCGGTCACCGCCGGTCTCCGACGAGTACACGCACTGGCTCCTTCAGCACCTGGAGCACCTCGGCGTAGCCGGCGACCGACCAGAACCCCTCGCCGTCGGGCGTGTGCTCGGTGGGCTCGTGCCACCACACCGGCGCCTCCGCCCGGTGGCGCGCGAAGAGGTCGTGGGGGAAGCCGTCGGCGAAGTTGTCGAGGTCGGTGAGGTCGACACCGTCCAGGCCCACGAACGGCGAGCCTACGGTCCCGGCGGGCGGGGTCCGCCGTTCGCGTACCCTCGCACCATGGGCTCCCAGGCCACGACAGCCCGCAGGGTCTCTCCGGCAGCGCGAGGAGAAGTACCGCGCCGAGAAGCAGCGGATCATGCACGCGGCCTACGAGCTGATCGAGCGCGACGGTCCGAAGCAGACGTCGGTGCACGACGTGCTGGACGCCGCGGGCCTGTCGACGCGCGCCTTCTACCGGCACTTCCGGTCGCGCGACGAGCTCGTGCTGGAGATGTACCGCGTCGACTGCGAGCGGGTGAACGCCACCCTCGCGACGGCGGTGGCGGCGGCGCCCGACCCGGTGGCTGCGCTCGCCGTCTGGATCGACCAGAACCTCGCCGTGGTGTACGACGCCCGGCGTCTGCGCCACGCGGTCGTGCTGTCGTCGGTCGAGGTGTCGAGCGCGGAGGGGTTCACCGATGTGAAGAACGCCGGGCTCGCGGAGCAGCGCGCGCTCGCTCGTCGCGCTGTTGCACGACGGTCTCGCGCAGGGCGTGTTCCCCGACGCCGAACCCGAGACCGACGCGCTCGCGATCCAGGCCGTGGTGGGTGCGCACATGCGAGCCCGGCTCGACCGCGACCCCGCCGCGCTCGCACGCGTGCGGATGCGCGCACGCACACCCTCGAGCTGTTCCGACGTGCGCTCGGTGCGCCCGGCTGATCGTCAGCGGGCGCGCACCTCGACCGCGTCGCTGGTGACGCGGCACTCGTAGGTGGGCAGGTCGACGGTCGACGGACCCTGGACGAGGGCACCATCGTCGACGCGGAACACGCTGCCGTGCCACGGGCACGTGATGCAGCCGTCGCGCACCTCGCCCTCGTCCATCGGCCCGCCCCGATGCGGGCACCGCGCGTCGAGCGCCACGACGGCGCCGCGGTGGCGGAGCACGACGACCGGCGCCTCACCAGCGAGCACCCGCCGCGGGCTCTCCGTGACCTCGTCGGGTGCTGGCGACGCGCGTCCATGCCGACGGCGGACGCACGGTGGCGGTGTGGTCGACCCCGACGCCGAGTGCCTGGAGCAGGTGCCCGCCGAGGTAGCCGCCGACGGTCGCGGCGGTGGCGCCGGCGAGCCCGAGCGCGACCCCACGTCCGTGACGGCCGCGCACGCGCGCCCACCACGAGGCGGCGTAGCAGGCGAGCGCGGTCGAGTTGGCGGCCGCGTGCACCAGGCCGATGCGGCGGGCGGGCCCGGTGGTGTCGCCCCAGTCGGCCGCACCGCTGAGCGCGGTGGGCACGGCCGAGACCACGCCCCAGGCCACGAGCTGCGTCGCGGCCCGGCGGGCCCGGCGGCCCCCGACGAGATCGAGCGTGAACGCCGAGGTCCAGAAGCCGATGGGCAGGTCGGTCAGCAGCGGATGGAGCGGGTGGCCCAACCAGATCCCGCTGAGGAAGTCCTTCGCCGGCTGCCGGTCGAGCGCGCCGCGGACGGTGTCGGCGACCGGATCGGCGAGCTGATCGAGTCGCCCGTCGGCGGAGAGTCGTTCGACGGCACGCGTCAGGACCTGACCGAGGCTCACGGGTCACCAGCATGCCCATCGGGACGATCCGGCGAAACCGCCGAGCGGTCGCACGGTGGTTGACACGGCGATTCATACGCCGGTTCACACGCCGCGAACGGGGTACTGGCAGCACGTGCGCGCGCTGATCCTCAACTGCACCCTGAAGTCGAGTCCGGAGCGTTCGAACACGGAGGCGTTGCTCGACGTGGTGGCCGAGGCTCTGCGCGCCGACGACATCGACGTCGACGTCGTGCGGGTCGTGGACCACGACGTCAAGCCCGGCGTGACCAATGACGAAGGTGGCGGCGACGAGTGGCCCGCCATCCTGTCGTTCGTCCGCAACGCCGAGATCCTCGTGATCGCCACCCCCACGTGGCTCGGGCAGCCGTCGAGCGTCGCCAAGCGGGTGCTCGAGCGCATGGACGGCCTCATCTCCGAGACCGACGACGACGGCCGACCGTTCGCCTTCAACCGCGTGGGCGGCATCGTCGTCACCGGCAACGAGGACGGCGCGCACCACGTGATCGCCGAGGTTGCGCAGTCGCTCATCGACATCGGCTACACCGTGCCCGGGCAGGCGTGGACGTACTGGAACATGGGACCGGGTCCCGGCCCGTCGTACCTCGAGACCGATCACAAGCACGACTGGTCGGAGAAGACCGGACGCACCGCCGCTTCGAACCTCGCAGCGGTGGCGCGAGCGCTCGCCGCGAACCCGATCCCGGCGCCGCCCGGCTGAGCATGACGTCGATCAGCCGCCTGCGAGCGGACGCCGCCGACTGCACGCGCTGCGATCGTGATCGCGGCACCGTGCTGCCGGCGGGTGAGGAGGTTCCGTACGCCACGCTGGTCACCGTGCACCCGTCGGCGGTCCTGCGCACCCGTCCTCCCGACCGCGACGTGGCGTTCGACGCGCTGGTACTGGACCTGCGCGTCGCCGCCGAGCACGTCGTCCGGTGACGGGTGAGGTCAGGGTCGGTTGTTCCGGCTGGGTGTACCGCGACTGGCGCGGCCCGGTGTATCCCGCGGATCTGCCGCAACGACGGTGGTTCGAGTAGCTACGCGACCCGCTTCGACACCGTCGAGCTGAACGCGACGTTCTACCGGCTGCCGACGACCACCGCGGTCGAGCACTGGGCCGAACAGGCGCCGCCGGGCTTCGTCTACGCGGCGAAGCTCGGTGCAGTTCGGCTCCCACCGCATGAAGCTGCGCGACGCGTGCAGCGTGGTTGCCGAACCACCTCGACCGCGTGTGCCGGCTCGGCGCGGCGCTCGGGCCGACACTCGTGCAGCTCCCGCCGCGGTGGCGAGCGAGATGTGATCGCGCCTCGACGAGTTCTTCTCCGTGGCAGCCCCGTGGGCACTGCGTTGGGCGGTGGAGTTTCGCGACCCGATCGTGGTTGCACGACGACGTGTACGCGGTGCTCGAGCGCCACGGCGCTGCGCTCTGCATCCACGACCTGCTCGAACACCACCCGTGGATCCGCACCACCAACTGGACCTACGTGCGCTTCCACGGGCCGAACGCGCTGCACCGAGAAGTACGTCGGCCGGTACGGCGGGTCGCCGACTGTGGCGGCCGGCCGAACGCCTCGCGCGAGTGGGCCGACGACGGCGTCGACGCGTACGTGTACTTCAACAACGACTACGGCGGTGCGGCGGTCGAGGACGCGACCTGGTTCAGGAAGCGGGTCGGTCCCGCTGCTCGACCTCGTGGCGCAGGCGTTGCAGCGACCACGCGTTCCGCACGTGGAGCGCGGGATCGGTGACGAACCGCGGAAGCCAGCGCACCGGACCCGACTGCGGGGTCTCCTCCATGGTCACGACGCTCCCGTCGTCGGCTCGCGTCGACCATCAAGCTCGACCCGCGCGGTGCCGGTCGGACGGAAGCGGACCTCCAGCACGATCCGGTGGAGCGGCTCGTGCTCGAGCACCTCGGTGGAGTCGTGCAACTCGGCGCCGGGGAGCCCGATGGCGTGGTGGAACTCGCTGCCCTCCCGCGGCCAGTCGGGATCGACGCGCCGCAGGCGCCGTGCGCCGACGACCCAGCGCGGGTAGGCGTCGGCGTCGTCGAGCACCTCGAACACCACCTCGGGCGATGCGGTGACGTTGATCTGGTTGCGGGACATCAGGCCTGATCCGGTGCGTCGAGGGACGGGTCGACGACGATGCGGTGCTCGTCGCGCTGCACGATCGCGGGCCAGGGGACGAGGCGGGGAGGCCGGTGCAAGAGCCGGTGCAGCAGCCACGGTCCCGTGACCGTCCCCTGGACGTACCCGAACTGCGAGCCCAGGGAACGCGGACCCACCGCGATCGCGTGGAGACGGAGCCCGGCGCGCCCGTTCGCGCCCACCGGCCCGTCCTGCACGAGCACCACGTCGTGCACGCGCCCGAGCTCGTCGCCGTCCGGTGGTGACGACCTGCACACCGAGCAGCTCACTCAGCAGCATGGCCAGCTCCCGGGATCTTGTCGATGATCACGTCGCGCACCCAGCGTTCGCCGCGGTTCGTGTCGAGATCGTCGCGCGTCGGCGTCGAGCTCGATCGCAGATCCGATTTCATGTACGAGTGCGATGTCGACGCGCGACGGCTGGCGCTCGCGCCGCTCGGCGAGTCGACGTTCGGCGGCGGCCAACGCGGCGCCCGGTGTCGCCGCCGATGTGGTTCGCCAACGCGCCGAGCCCGGCGAGGATCGAACCGACGCGGGGCAGCGCGTCGGGTTCGTCGGACGAGCTCGAACTCGACGTCGTCGACCTTGCCGACGAGTCGTCCCTCTCGGTCGACGAGCTGACGGTCGAGCAGCTCGAGGACAGCCCAGATCTGCCGACCGGCGGTGGCGCGTCCGCGGGCGTGCGGTGCTCATGAGCCCGCCTTGGTCGCGATCATCAGCGGGATGGTGGCGAGCGCGACGACGGTGAGCATCACCATGTAGAAGGTCGCGATCGTGTTCTTGACCGGGCCGTTCACGTCGTCGCCCATGTAGGTGCGGTCGTTGGCCACGACGAGGATCGGGAAGTAGGTCAGTGGCAGCGCTGCCGCCGAGAGCACGATCGAGTACTCGGTGACCTTGATCGGATCGACGGCGGTGACCCCGACGACGACGCGACGAAGAGCGACACGAGCACCACGAGGTGGAACCGCGCCGCATCGCGAGGGTCGGACGAGCTTGCCCCACTGCCAGCCGAAGTACTGCGACACGGTGTACCCGCACGACAGCGCGGTCTCGAGCGCGGCGCCGAACGTGCACGCCACGAAGCCGACGATGACGAAGGCGAGCCCCACCTTGCCCAGCGCGAGCGAGGTGGGCAGCGCGACCTGGGAGAGGTGGTCGACGCCGACGCCGAGCGGGTGGAAGACGAGCGCCGCGCCGGCCATCAGACCCAGCGAGAGCAGTCCGCCGAGCGGGAAGCCCGAGGTACACGTTGGCCCGGTTGAGCACGAGGTCGGATCGTGTCCACTTCTCCTCGACCGCACCCGACGAGAAGAAGAACACCTCGTAGGGGGTCATCGCCGCGCCGAACAGGGCGATCGCGTAATAGAAGTAGGTGGGCCGGCCTTCGCCGCTCGGGACGCTCGGGTGCGACGCGTGGTGCCAGAGCTGCGACCAACTCGGATGCAGCTGCACGACGGCGACGACGACCACGATCATCGCCAGTCCCATGCAGACCGAACACGGTCTCCAGGGTCGTGAATCTCACTCGCCAGATCACCAGCCAGACCGCGAAGCCGACGAGCGGGATCCAGAGCAGGTAGTTGACGTCGACGACGAGCTGCACCGCGAGGGCCACGCCCGCGACCTCGGCGATCAACGTCAACATGGTGATGAAGAACGACGCCCCGAGGTTCACCAGGCCGGTGCGCGCGCCGAGCCGCTCGCGCACGAGGTCGAACGTGGCACGTTTCGTGACGCTCGCGACCCGACCGGCCATCTCGGCGTACACCACGATCCCGACGACGCCGAGGAGCACGGCCCACGCCAGCGACATGCCGAAACGAGCGCCCGTCTCCGAGTTCGCGACCAGGTCGCCGATGTCGACGAAACCCCCCATCGCCGTGAGGATGCCGAGCGTGACGCCGAAGACCTTCTTCACCGCGGGCCCGGGTCCTCGATGAAGGCGCTCAGTTGCGCGAGCGATCTGGCGGAGTGGTCGTGCCTCACGTTCGCAGACGGTCGAGTTCGCTCCGTCGAGCGGTGATGCGCAGCCGCGAGACGGCGTCGTCCGCCCGATCCAGGATCCGGCCGAGGTGAGCGCGGGTGGCGTCGGACCGGCGATCGGGCGGCTGGACGCGGTCGAAGGAATCCTGCGCACTTCGCCACCGCGGTCTCCGACTCGGACATCAGCACCGAGACATAGGGGCCGAACGCATCGCCACGCGTGCCGGCCCGAGCTGCGAGGCGGGCCGTCTGCACCGAGGAGAGCACGCTCTCGGCGGTGTCCTTCGCCTTGTGCGCGTAGTCGTCGGCCGTGCGGGCCGGTGTCATCGGCTTCAGCCCGACGACCAGTGCGACCGCCACGATGAGCACCAACGCCGCGATCGTGATGCGCCGCACGGGCCGGGGTCTACCCGCGGCGCGCGCGGTTCAATCGTCGCAGTTTGCCTCGCGAGTGACGCGGGTACAGGCGCCCATGCCGACGAAGCGCGCCAACGTGAAGAACGAGAAGCAGTACGAAGCGCTCAAGAAGAAGGGCATGTCGAAGGCGCGAGCGGCGAAGATCGCCAACTCGCCCGATGCGTCGAAGCACGGTGGCAAGGAGTCCGGCAAGGGTGGGAGCTCCAAACAGGGCGGCACCACCGCGCAGCACAAGGCCGCCGGTCGCAAGGGCGGCAAGGCCGCCGCGAAGAAGGGGAAGAAGGGGAAAAAGAAGGGGAAGGGTAAGAAGCGGTGACCGAGTTCGGGTACACCCTGTCGAGCGAGGAGCACGCCCCGACCGATCTCGTGCGCAACGCGGTACGGGCCGAGGCGGCCGGCTTCGACTTCGCCTCGATCTCCGACCACTACCACCCGTGGGTGAGCGCCCAGGGCCACAGCCCGTTCGTCTGGAGCGTGCTCGGCGGCATCGCCGCGAGCACGGCAACGCCTACACGGTCGGGGTCGGGGTCACGTGCCCGATCGTGCGCATCCATCCGGCCGTGATCGCCCAGGCCGCGGCGACCACGTCGTTGCTCTTCGGCGACGGTTCTTCCTCGGACTCGGGACCGGCGAGGCGCTCAACGAGCACGTCGTCGGGACCCGCTGGCCACCGATCGCGGTGCGTCGCGAGATGCTCGAAGAGGCGGTCGAGATCATGCGCGCGCTCTTCACCGGCGAGACGGTCGAACACCGTGGCGCCTACTACGAGGTCGACAACGCGCGCCTCTTCGATCCACCGGCCATGCGAGATCCCGCTGATCGTCTCGGGATTCGGGCCGGAGGCCGCCGCCCTGGCCGGCCGCATCGGCGACGGCTTCTGGGGCAACGCTCCCGACGCGCGATCTGCTCGGCGGCGTTCGAGGATGCGGGCGGGTAGGGGCCGCGCTACGCGCAGCTCAACGTCTGCTGGGCGTCGTCAGCGGAGCGAGGCGCGCCGCACCGTGCACGAGACGTGGCCGAACACCGCGGTGCCTGGGCAGCTCTCGCAGGATCTGCCCACGTGGACGCACTTCGAACAGGCGACCGAGATCGTCACCGAAGACGACGCGACCAAGAGCGTGCCCTGCGGTCCCGACATCGTCGACGAGGTGGTGAAGAGCGTGCGGAAGTACGTGGACGCCGGCTACGACCACCTCTACTTCCACCAGATCGGATCAGGACCAGGAAGGGTTCTTCCGCTACTGGGAATCCGATCTCGTGCCCGCGCTCCGGCTGACGACGCGCTCGAGCCGACGCGCGTCACGGGCTGGAAGACCACCTTCACCGCGCCGTCCTGCTTCTTCTGGAACATCGCGTAGGCGCAGGCGCTTCGGCGAGGGGAACCTCGTGGGTGACGAAGTCGTGCACGCCGAGCGGGTCGTCGTCGGTCAAGCAGCGGCAGGAGGTCGTCGACCCAGCGACGGACGTTGGCCTGGCCCATGCGCACGGTCAGCTGCTTGTCGAACATCTGCAGCAGCGGGAGCGGATCGGTCATGCCCGCCGTACACGCCGCTCACGCGAGAGCGTGCCGCCGCGACGCACGGCGTCGATGCCGGTCACCAGCGCCGCCAGACCGGTCGACGCCCACGTTCTGCATGAGCTTGCGCGCCGCGGCATCGGGGAGCATGCCCGACCGCGGTCATGCGCGGCCTTGGCCACCGGCGAGCCGTGGGCCTCCATGCCGACCGCGTCGATCACGGAGTCGGGCCCGCGGCCGCTGGTGCGAGTCGCGCAGCTCGTCGCCGAGGTCGTCGCACTCGCGGAGGTCGATGGTCTCGACGTCGTGACGCCGGGCCATGGCGAGGCGCTCGTCGACGAGATCGATGCCGAAGACGTCGGCCTGCGCCGCGATGACGCGCGATGCGCGCCGCCATCTGCCCGATCGGGTCCGAGACCGAGCACCGCGACCGTCCCGCCGTCGGGGACCGCCGCGTACTCGACGGCTTGCCATGCCGTCGGCAGCACGTCGGACAGGAAGAGGAAGCGCTCGTCGGGCGGGCCCTCGGGCACCATGATCGGTCCGTACTGCGCCTGCGGCACCCGGAGGTACTCCGCCTGGCCGCCCGGCACCTGCCGTAGAGCTTCGTGTACCCGAGCAGCGCGGCGCCCGTGCCCTGCTCGTGCCCCTGGGTCGTCTCGCACTGCGATTGCAGTCCGTGCGTGCACATCCAGCAGTGGCCGCACGAGATGTTGAACGGCACGACCACGCGGTCGCCGGGGGAGAGGTTGGTGACGTCGCTCCCGACCTCCTCGACCACCCCCATCGGTTCGTGCCCGAGGACGTCGCCTTCCCCGATGAACGGCCCGAGGACCTCGTAGAGGTGGAGATCGGAGCCGCAGAGCCCGGTCGACGTCACTCGGATGATGGCGTCGGTCGGCTGCTCGAGCTTCGGGTCGGGCACGTCATCGACGCGGACGTCGCGCTTGCCGTGCCAAGTCAGTGCCTTCATCGATGCGAGCTACCCGCGTCCGCCTCGACCTGAAACCGCGGTTGAGCGATTCGGGATCGGGTACGCACGAGGCACACGCGCGCAAGTCCTCCATTCCGCGCACACATCCATCGGGCGCACACATCGCTCACGAACGCAGGAGTCCCCACGTGCCGAACAAGAAGACGCAGCACCAACGGTCACGCTCGAAGGAACGGACGCACCGAGAGCAGCGGCGGCGAGACCCACCAGGTGGCCGGACCGGGTGATCCCGTGCTCACGACGCGACAGGGCCTGCCCGTCGCCGACGACCAGAACACCCTCAGGCAGGGAGAACGTGGTCCCGCCCTGCTCGAGGACATGCACTTCCGGGAGAAGATCTTCCACTTCGACCACGAGCGCATCCCGGAGCGCGTCGTGCACGCACGCGGATACGCCGCGCACGGCTACTTCGAGAACTACGAGTCGCAGTCCGACCTGACGCGCGCGGACCTGTTCCAGCGCGCCGGCGAGCAGACGCCCGTCTTCGTCCGGTTCTCCACCGTGGCCGGCAACAAGGGCTCCTTCGACCTGGCGCGGGACGTGCGGGGCTTCGCGGTGAAGCTCTACACCCAGCAGGGCAACTGGGACCTCGTCGGCAACAACATCCCGGTGTTCTTCATCCAGGACCCGATCAAGTTCCCCGACCTGATCCACGCGGCGAAGCAAGAGCCCGACCGCGGCTTCCCGCAGGCCCAGACCGCCCACGACAACTTCTGGGACTTCGTGTCGCTCATGCCGGAATCGACGCACATGCTCATGTGGGCGATGTCGGACCGTGCGATCCCCCGTTCGTTCCGCTTCATGGAGGGCTTCGGTGTCCACACGTTCCGGTTCGTGAACGCGAACGACGAATCGACCTTCGTGAAGTTCCACTGGAAGCCGGTCCTCGGCCTGCAGTCGGTGGTGTGGAACGAAGCCGTCAAGATCAACGGCGCCGATCCCGACTTCCACCGCCGCGACCTGTGGGACGCGATCACGACCGGTTCCTTCCCGGAGTGGGAGCTGGGGATCCAGGTGTTCGACGACGACTTCGCCGACAACTTCGCGTTCGACGTGCTCGACCCCACCAAGCTCATCCCCGAAGAAGAGCTCCCGGTGCAGCCCATCGGCCGCCTCGTGCTCGACCGCGTCGTCGACAACTTCTTCGCCGAGACCGAGCAGGTGGCGTTCTGCACGCAGAACATCGTCGACGGCATCGACTTCACCAACGATCCGCTACTCCAAGGCCGGAACTTCTCGTACCTCGACACGCAATTGAAGCGACTGGGCAGCCCGAACTTCGCCGATCTGCCGATCAACGCGCCGAAGTGCCCGTTCGGCAACTTCCAGCAGGACGGGCACATGACGCTGAACAACCCGGCCGGGCGCGTGAACTACGAGCCCAACTCGTGGCCGGACGAGGAGCGCGGTCCACGCGAAGACCCGGAGACCGGGTTCACGTCGTTCCCGGACGAGGCGCCGGGTGAGAAGCGTCGCCTCCGGCCGGAGAGCTTCGCCGACCACTACAGCCAGGCGCGGCAGTTCTACGTGAGCCAGTTGCCCACCGAGCAGCAGCACATCGCCGACGCCTTCGTGTTCGAGTTGAGCAAGGTGGAGCGGCCCGACATCCGTGAGCGGATGGTCGCGAACCTGCGCAACGTCGACGACGACCTGGCCGAGCAGATCGCCGACGGTCTCGGTCTCCCCGAGCTCCCCGACCGCACTGAGGCGGCGGTGGAACCACGCCTCGACCTCGAGCCGTCGCCGGCACTGAGCATCCTCGCCAACGCTCCCGAGAGCTTCGCCGGTCGCAAGATCGGCGTGCTCACCAGCGACGGCTTCGACGGGAACGTGCTGCAGGCGCTCCTCGACGCCGCGAGCTCCGAGGAGGCGATCGTCGAAGTGGTGGCGCCCCGCGTCGGCGGCGTGACGACTGCCGGCGGCGACCTCGTCGCGGCCGACCAGAAGATCGGTGGTGGACCATCGGTGCTCTACGACGCCGTCGTCCTGCTCCCGGGCGAGGAGAGCGTCGCGACACTGGCCTCCGATGCCGCGGTGCGGGACTTCGTCGCCGATGCGCACGCGCACTGCAAGTTCGTCGGTCACGTCGCCGCCGCGGAACCGCTGCTGGTGGCGGCGGGCGTGCGCGAACTCATGGACGGCGGGTACGTGGCCGTCGACGAGGAAGGCGCGGACGCGTTCATCGAGCAGTGCCGCACTGTGCGCTTCTGGGACCGCGAGATGCTCGTCACCACGGCGCGCCCGTGATGCGGGGTGCCCAGCGGGGCGTGATGAGCGTCTCGGTCATGTTGCTCGTCGGCGCGGCGGGAGCCTTCGGCTGCAGCAGCGACAGCTCCGGGAGCGATCGGACGGCCCCGTCGACGACCAGTGGCGGAGACACGACCGGGTCCGGCCCGCAGGGCGGTCAGAATCCCGCCGGTGGCGAACCGGTGGCCGGGTCGACGCCCGCCAACGGCTGAACCAACCGCCGACCAGCGAAGGAGGAGTGGCGGTGAGCTTCCACGAGCCCAACACCGACATCAAGCCGACCGATGCGGACGGCGGCGAGTTCGTCGACGACGGACCGCTCGCCGCCGACGACGAACCCGACGAGGACGCGGATGCTGATCCGACGCGCCGCCCGACCGGGTCCCTCCCACTCTCCGAGTAGGCGTGCGCGCGGTTTGCGCGCCGGGGACCGCGGGGTACGCCGTGTGCGACGTCGACTCCGATCTCGAGACGCACGGGATGTGATCAGACATGGCTGACGGGTACGCGGAGCTCGAACAGGACCACCGTTCCATCGAAGCGCACTTCCAGACCCTGGCGAGCAACACCGAGTCGCCCGTCGTGCGCGAACTCGCCGAACTGCTCACGCGGCACACGCAGCTCGAGGAGGCCGCGCTGTATCCGGCCCTCCGCCGCTGGGTCGACGGCGGCGACGACCTCGCCGACCGGGCGCAGCAGGAGCACGCCCAGATCGCCACGATGGTGTCCGAGCTCTACCAGTCGGTGACGCCGGAACGGCTCGGTGAGCTCGTGGCGTCGTTGCAGGACGTCGTCTCCGGACACGTGGCGTTCGAGGAGTCGGAGATCTTCCCGGCCATGCGTGAGTCCGGCGTGGACGCCGAGCAGGTCGCGCGCAACCTGCACGAGGACGAGCAGCGCCGGGCCAGCTGAGCTCAGCGCCGCACGAGGTCGAGGACCGCGCGGCGTCGGCGACACCACCATCGTGTCGACGGGTGCCAAGCCGATGTCGGCGCGCGCCGCGAGTGCAGCCACGGCGTCGGCTTGTTCGGGCCCCCACACCTGGAGCACGAGCATGCCGCCGGGTCGGAGCAGTCGCGCCGCGACGGGGAGGCAGGCACGGAAGCCGTCGAGCCCGTCGTGACCGCCGTCGATGGCGTGCTCCGGGTCTTCGGGGAATCGAGAGGTGTCGACCGTCGGGACGTAGGGCGGGTCGGCGAGCACCAGCGCGCTACAACCGGCGCGGAGGGGAAGCGAAGTGAGGTCGGCGCGCACGACCGCGGCGCGCACCTGGTTGCGGGCGGCGTTGTGGCGGGACCATGCGCAGGATGCGGCAGCGTCGTCGACTTGCACCAGGTGGCGTCCCGACAGCAGCGCGGCCGCCTGTCCGATGTGCCCCGCCCCGCAGTGCAGCTCGACGATGCGGCCGTCGGGCGCGGTGTTCAGGTGGCTGACGGCGCGCTCGCTCTGGAGCAGCGTCCACGGTCTCGGAGCGAGCACCTGGTCGTCGTAGTCGACGACCAGGGGACCGAACGCGCAGCTGTGGACAGCTCACGCGACCTGCTGCACCAACCCGAGGCGTTCCTCCATCGCGGCGAAGAACCGACGGTTCACGGTGGCGCGCCAGGTGGCACCGGTGACGATGCGTGGACCCCACTCGGGTCGTGCCTCCACCAGGGGTGCCACCGCGCCTTCGAGCCAGTCCTTGCCGTGCCGAGGATCCGCCGATGCGTGCTCTTCGTAGAAGGGCAGCGCGCCCTGCGGCACAGCGAGGCGACGCATTGCCTGCACCACTCGGCGGCAGCGTGGCCCGGCCTGGCACTCGAGCAACCCGAGGCTCCCCACCATCTCGGGTTGCAGGGCTCGATTGGTGGCGAGGTACCCGTTGAGCGCCTTGCGTTCGAGCGCGGCGACCGGCAGCTCGTGGACCGGCACCGACCTCACGCCGAGCGCGCGCGGCCATCGTCGCGTGCAGTTCCGTGTGCACCGCCTCGAGCTGCCCCCGGCCCATCTCGTCCCAGTAGTTGGCACCGAGCGTGAGCTTGGGGAGCCCCTGCAGGCCGACCTGGCAGATCGCGACGAGGTCGTCGAAGTCGGCATCGGGGCCGCCTTCGTGGGAGACGAAGTCGACGAGTTCGTCGCGGGTTGCCGACTCGGCCAGCCACTCGTAGACGGGTGGCACCATCTCGTCGTGGGCGATCTTGCGCATCGCGTCGACCGCGTCGCCGTCCGGCTCCGCTGAGTCGTCGTCGAGCCGTGCGCGCAGGCGCGCCTCGAGGCGCCCCTTGAGCGCCGCGATGCGGGGATGGTGTTGCCAGTGCTCCGCGCCGTCCAGCTCCTCGAGCGGCGCGAGATGCAGCGCGTACACGTCGAGGAGAGCGGCTATGGCGGTGCGGTGGTCGTAGGCGTCGGGGTGCTCGAGCAGCATGCCTTCGAGCCGCTCCGAGAGGGTGGCGTGATCCATTCGAAGCTGGTACCCGGCCCCGAGGCGCTGCAACCCTTCCGGGCGTGGTGGATCAGACCTGCGACGCCGCGATCGACCGGGTCGCCGACCGCGTCGTCGGACCGTCGATCGGACCGTCGGTCTGACCGCGCACAGACGACGCCAACGCGTTCAGCGTCGGTGCCACCCGGTCGAGGAGGTCGCGGGCCAGCAATCCCAGCCCGCCGAGTTCGGCCGCAAGGAATTCGCCGCACAGCCCGTGCGCGTGGACGCCCCACAGCGTGGCACCGATCGGCGTCATGCCCCGGGCCGCCAGCCCGGCCACCATCCCCATGAGCACGTCGCCCGAGCCGGACGTGCCGAGCGCGGAATGACCGCGGTCGTCGAGGAACAGCTCCTGCCCGGGTGCCGTGATCCACGTGGTCGTTCCCCGCACCGCCACGGTCGTGCCGAACCGGTCCAGTGCCGTGCGCGTCGCCCGTGACAGGTCGCGATCCACCTCGGCGTCGGTCTGGTGCAGCAGGCGCGCGGCCTCGGTGGGGTTCGGCAAGAGGATGGCCCGTTCTTGCAACCCGCTCACCAGCTCGGGCCGTTCGGCGACCGCGACGAGCGCGGCGGCGTCGACGACAAGCACGGCTCCGGGCCCGACGAGGGGAGCCACTTGCACCATGAGCGCATCCGCGCGTTCGCCATCCATGCACCCGGGGCCGAGGACGACCGCGTCCGCATGCTCGATGCTGTCGATCAGGTTCGGCGCACCGTCCAGGCGCGCGTCCTCCAGGAGGGGGGACACGCGCAGTTCGGGATGGGCGACCGCCATGGTCGCCACCACCGTCGCGTCGACGATCACGTGCGCACGTCCGGCGCCCGACCGCAGCGCGCCGATGGCCGCCAGCATCGCCCCGCCCGGGGTCTCGGCGTCACCGCCGACGACGACCACCTGACCACGGTCCACCTTGTCGCCGCCTTCGACGAAGTCGGGTGGCTGGTGCTCGGCCAGGACCGTGGTGTCGACCGGCCGCCCGAGCTCGACGTCAGCGTGGGGCACGGGGTACGTCCGGTTCGACCGTCACCGGCACCGCGCCGGGAACCCGGTTGAACGCCACGAGCTCGAGCGAGTCGGAGCCCTGCCCATCCGTGCCCAGCACGTACTCCGTCACCGAGCAGTTCGCGAGATCGGTGGACCGACCGAGCCCGAGCACCTCGGCTTCGGTGAGGCGCTCCAGCACGTAGCGGAAGAGGTAGACGACGACCTCGTGTGCGACGACCACGACCTCTTCACCCGCGTGCTCACGTCCGGCCGTGTCGAGGAAGCTCCGCACGCGCAGGGCCACGTCGCACCAGCTCTCGCCACCAGGAGGTCGGTAGTAGAACTTGCCGACGCGTCCGCGTGCCGCGGCTTCGTCGGGGAACCGGGCTTCGATCCCGACCCGGGTGAGCCGGTCGAGGACACCGAACTCGCGCTCGCGGAGTCGCTCGTCGAGCACCACCGAGACGTTGGACTCGAGGGCGGCCGACGCGATACCTGCGGTCGCCGCGGCGCGCACGTACGGGGACGAGTAGACCACTGCCGGCGACGTGTTCTCCGCCAACCACTCGCCCAGCTCGGCCGCCTGCCGCTCTCCTCGCGGCGACAACGGGACGTCCATGTCGCGCGTCGCGATGTCGATCAGTGCCTCACCGTTCGCCTCGGCAACGTCCCGAGCGAGGTTGCCGACGCTCTCCGCGTGACGGACGAGGACGAGCCGCGTCGGCCAGGCCAGTTGGACCACGGCGCTCGCTATGCCGCAGCCGCGCGGCGCTTCGGCTTCTTGGCTGCCGCCACTCGATCGCCGAGCTCGCGCAGCTCGTCGCGGTCGATCTTCCGCTTGAGCTCGGGGAACACCTCCTGCTCCTCTTCCTTCACGTGGTGCCGAATGCCGGCCGTGAGCATCGCAACCACGGCACCGAAGCCCGGCTCGTCGACCAGACGCCGAAGGTCGGCCAGGCTCTCGCGGACGAGGCCGTGCTCGATCCCGGCTTCCTCGGCTTCTTCCTTGCCGACGACGCGCTGCACGACGGGATAGATGTCTCGTTCCTCGATCGCCATGTGCAGTTCGAGCGCCTGCGTGAGCTTGTCGACGGTCTGGCGCCGGCGTGCACCGGGCTTGGATCCGTCGAGCGTTTTCAGCATGTGTGCGACGTCACGGTGGTCACGCTTGAGGATCGCCACGGGGTCGTTCATGAGTCCCACCTCCATCCGGGTCGTGTGGATCTCTTCTCCTGCGCCGACGGCAACCAAACGTCATCCCGCCCGACGTAGCGATCTCTTGTCGGCCTTCTCGCTCGTCTGCGTGCGCACGCGCGCGCCGCCCGAGCAGCGCGTGGGTGCGCCGCTCCTCGAGGGTGAGCCGGGCCTTGCGTGGGGGAGTGTTCGCCCACGAGTCGTGCAACGTGCCGGTCGGGAACGCCTCGAGGACGCGCGGGTGCACGTACGACGCGCGGCAGACGGTCGGGGTGTTCCCGAGGTCGGCAGCGACGCGCTCGATCGTCTCCTTGACGACGGCTCGCTCTTCGCGCTCCGACGTGGGTGGATCGAGCGGCCCCAACGCGCTCGCAGTCGCGACGGTGGCGACCCAGGTGCGGAAGTCCTTGGCGGTGATGTCGGCGTCGGCGGCGTCGCGCAGGTACTCGTTCACGTCGTGGGAGTGGATCGGGGTGGGCGTCCCGTCGTCGTCGAGGTACTGGAAGAGCCGCTGCCCGGGGATCTCCTGGCATTCGCGCAGCACCTTGGCCACGCGCCGGTCCCGGGCGTGCACCTCGTGGGAGATCCCGCTCTTGCCGGTGAACACGAAGGCGATCTCGGATCCCGAGACGCGCGCGTGCCGGTTCCGGAAGGTCGTGAGGCCGTAGGCGCCGTTGTCACGCGCGTATTCGTCGTTGCCGACGCGGATGAGCGTCGTCTGCAGCAGCTCGGTGACGGTGGCCAGCACCTTGTCGCGCGGGACGCCAGGGAGCGCGAGGTCGGCGTCGATGCGCTTCCTCACCGACGGGAGGGTGTTGGCGAACGTGGGCAGGCGGTCGAACTTCACCCGGTCACGGAACGCGGTCCAGTCGGGGTGGTAGCGGTACTGCAGCCGACCCCGTTGGTCGCGCCCCACGGCCTGGAGGTGGGCGTCGGGGTCGTCGCTGATGCGCACGTCGGTCCAGGCCGGCGGGATCACGATGCCGCGGATGCGTTCCAGGGTGACGGTGTCGGTCACCCTCGCGCCGCCGCCGTCGTGGTAGCTGAAGCCCTTGCCCCGCCGCACCCGTCGAATCGCCAGCTCCTCGGCCGTGCTGTGCCGGAGCGACGGGACGGCGACGGGGCTCACGGAGGGGCATCGTGCCCGTCGGAAGCCCGCGTCCAAACGTGGTCAGTGCGGGCGGACCGGCTCCGGGTCGGCGATGATCTCCAGCGCGTGCGTGCGCGACGCGAGGAGGTCGGGATCGTCGCCGTCCTCGAACCGCGAGCCAGAGCGGACCCTCGGGTACTCCCTGCGTCGCGGTCGCAAGCGACGAGCACGGGTCCGCGCGCCGCGTTGCGCACATCGCACCGTGATCGACAGAATGCGTCGATGGCCGACGAACTGGATCTCGACGAGCTCGCCCGGCGGGCCACCGCCGCCGCGCAGGCATGGGCGCCGGGGTGCTCGATCTCCGACGTGCAACCCCTCACGGGTGGCGCGTCGAGCCTCACCTTCACCGGGCTGGTGACCGGTGGACCGACCGAGGCGGAACGCATCGTCCTCAAGGTGGCGCCGCCCGGACTCGAGCCGGTGCGCAACCGTGACGTCGCCCGCCAGGCCCGCCTCATGCGGGCGCTCGCCGGATCACCCGGTGTGCGGGTGCCGACCGTCTACTTCGAGGACGACGGCGCGCCGCCCGAGGTGTCGCCCTTCCACGCCATGAACATCGTCTCCGGCGTGTGCCACGAGCCCATCCTCACCCCGGTGCCCGAGGTGATGCTCCCGCAGATCCCGGCGCGGGCGTTCGGCGCGGCGCGGATGCTCGCGGCGCTGCACCGGGTGGATCCCGACGCGATCGGGCTGGGCGACGAGAAGCGCTACACCCTCGAAGGCGAGATCCAACGCTGGACGCGCGCCTTCTCGACCGTCGACGAGCGGATGAGCGCGCGCCACCTCGAGGCCGAGAAGCTGCTCTTCGACACGATGCCGCCGGCGTTCCCCGACGCGGTCTGTCACGGCGACTACCGGCTCGGCAACATGCTCTGTGACGGTACCGAGGTCGCCGCGCTGATCGACTGGGAGATCTGGTCGTTGTCGGACCCACGCCTCGACCTCGCGTGGTTCCTCTTCTTCACCGACGAGGCGAAGCACCCGATGGCGACGAACCCCGGGCCCACCGGCATGCCGACGGCGCAGGCACTGCTCGACGCCTACGTCGAGGAGTCGGGCGCAGTGCCCGCCAACCTCGAGTGGTTCCACTGCCTCATCCGCTACAAGGAGGCGGCCGCGACCGCGCTGCTGATGAAGCGGATGGTCAAGGCGGGTGGCGACGCCGGCGCCGCATGGGAGCAGATCCCCGCGTTGACCGTCGAGTGCATCGACCGCCTGCTCGGCTTCACCCCCGCCTGATCCCCCGGGACGCGTCCTCCAGCGGGGTCAGGTGACGCAACCTCGCGTGAGGTGGCTACGCGGCGACCTTCATGATGCGGTTCAGGTTGCCGCCCATGACCTTGGCCTTGTCGGCCTCGGGAAGACCCTGGAGCTGGTCGACGAAGCCGATCGGGTCGTACATGCCCTCGGGGTGGGGGAAGTCGGAGCCGAAGAGCACGTTGTCGGCACCGATCAGCTTCACCAGGCCGACCGGGTCCTCCTCGTGGAACGGGTGGACGTGGATGCAGCGCTTGAACGCGACCATCGGGTCCTCGTCGAACACCTTCGGCGAGCGCTCGTAGTTCTTCTCGAAGCGCTCGACGAGCGGACGCACCCACGCGCTGCCGTTCTCGACCGGCATGATCCGCAGGCTCGGGAACCGGGTGGCGAGACCGTGGCCGATGATCGACGTGACGACGTCGTTGATCATGCGGTTCTCGGAGTGCAGCAGCACGTAGAAGGCGGAGAGCTTCTTGTTGAACGGCAGGAACTCGCCGGTCTCGCCCTCCCACTCGTTGACGTAGCGCTGGAAGCCGCTGTCGGACGCGTGCATGCCGACGACGACGTCGGCCTCCACGACCTTCTCCCAGAACGGGTCGAACTCCGGCAGGGCGAACGAACGACGGCGACCGCCGAAGTCGGGTACCGGTGCCGGCCGGACGAGGATCGCCTTGGCGCCGCGCTCGACGACGTACTCGAGCTCCCGGATCGCCTGGTCGATGATCGGCAGCGTGATCACCGGGGTGGGGAAGATCCGGTTCTCGAAGTTGAAGGTCCACTGCTCGTGCATCCACTGGTTGAGCGCGTGGACGACGACGTGGGTCGCCTCGACGTCGTCGGTGAGGCGCTCCTCGAGCAGGCTGGCGAGCGTCGGCCACATCATCGCCCGGTCGATGCCCTGCTCGTCCATCATCATGACGCGGGCCTCGGGCTCGAAGAACGCCGGCGGGCGCGGTGATGTACTTCGGCGGCGGCGCGAGCTGGAGCTCCTTGTCGGCCTTGGTCATGGAGTCGGGGTTCTTGAGCTTGAACTCCAGCTCCTGAGCGCCGGGGGCGCGACCTTGTTGAAGGTCGGGTTCGGGATGTACTCGCTGATCACGTTCTTCAACGCGATCTTGGTCCGCCCGTTCACCTCGACGTACTTGACGAGCCCCTCGTACTCGGGCGGGAGGTACTTGGTGAAGGCGTCGGTCGCCTCGTACATGTGGTTGTCGGCGTCGAAGGTGAGGTAATCGAGCCTGCGAGTCATGGTGGCGAACCCCCGGTGTGAACGACGTGCCGGCTTCAACCTACCCCCGAGGTTTGACCCGGCAATTGTGAGAACACTATTTTCACTCTCGTCTGGGCATCAGGAGCGAATCGATGAGCATCAAGAACCAGGCCGCGGTCGTGGGCGTCGGCGCGACGCCGTACTACAAGCGCGGCCAGTCGTACCCCGAGACCGAGACGTCGATGATGTGCACCGCGATCCTCGCCGCGCTCGACGACGCCGGGCTCACCGTGAACGACCTCGACGGCTTCGCCATCTACTCGTTCGCGTGTGATCCGGCCGAGGTGGCGGCGATCCTGGGTGTGCCCGAGGTGCGCTTCGCGGCGTCGCTCACGTCGGGCGGTGGCGGTTGCGCCGGGCAGCTCGGACTCGCGGCGGCCGCCATCCACGGCGGCATGGCGAACGTGTGCGTGTCGGTCATGTCGCTGCAGCAGCTGAACCGGCGGCTCGGTGGTTCCGAGGTCGACGGCGTGCTCGCGTACGCCACCATGTCGGAGGGCGGGGGCGCGTACGGGGGGAGCGGCGGCATCTCGGCGAGTGCGGCGTTTGCCGCCAACGCCGGGCTGCTGTCACCGGGGCACAGCTTCTCGGTCCTGACGCAGCGGCACATGCACCTCTACGGCACCACGCGTGACCACTTCGCCGAGGTCGCGATCACGGAGCGGGCGAACGCGATCCGTCGACCCACGTCGCTGCAGAAGCAACCACTCACCCGCGACGAGTACTTCGCCGCCCGCATGATCTCCGACCCGCTGTGCCTCTTCGACTACACGATGGAGAGCGACGGCGCGATCGCGGTGATCACCACGTCGGCCGACCGGGCCAAGGACCTGCGTCAGCCGCCCGCGTACATCCTGTCGTCGGCCCACGGGGGCAGCGGCCGCTGGGGCCCGGCGATCTTCCGCTACTTCCAGGTGCCCGACGACGAGTTCGCCTCGTCGGGGCACCGCCCGGTGGCGAAGCGGCTGTTCGAGATGGCCGGCGTCACGCCCGCCGACGTCGACGTCGCGCTCCTGTACGACCACTTCTCGCCGCTCGTCATCATGCAGCTCGAGGACTACGGCTTCTGCCCGATCGGCGAGGGCGGCCCGTTCGTGGCCGAAGGCAACATGCGATGGCCGGGCGGCACCATCCCCGTCAACACCCACGGCGGCAACCTCTCGGAGGCCTACATCATCGGCATGACGCACGTACGGGAAGCGGTGGAGCAGATCCGGGGAACCGCGGTCAACCAGGTGGACGGAGCGGAGATCGCGTTGGTGACCGGCGGTCCCGCCGCGTTGCCGGTGAGCGGCACGCTGCTCGCGGGGAGCGCGTCGTGAGCGGCCAGCAGGGCGTGTTCCCGTCGATCCTGACCCAGCCCAGCACCGACGACGCGTCGCGTCCGTTCTGGGAGGCCTCGGTGGAGGAGCGGCTCGTGGCGCCGCGCTGCACCAACTGCGGCACGTTCCGCCTCCCGCCTCCGCCGATCTGCTTCGTGTGCCAGCACCGTGACGTCGAGTGGGTGGACCTGCCGGGCACCGGAACCGTGTACAGCTTCACGGTGGTGCGCCACCCGCTCTCCAAGATGCTCAACGAGTCGGTGCCCTACGCCGCCGGGATCATCGAGCTCGACGGCACGCAGGGCGCGGGTGCGCGCATGATCGCCAACATCGTGGAGTGCGACGTCGAGACGCTGCGCATCGGCGACCGGGTCGAGATCGTCTGGGACCACGTGAGCGACGAGATGGCCGTCTTCCGCTTCCGTCCGCTCTCCGGCGGCTGACGGGGAACCCGGCGCCTTTCGGTGCCGTTGACACGGGGATGCGACATTTCTGCACCCTCCACGGCTGGGACGGGTCGAAGCCGTGCGTCCAGTGCGCCGCCGACGGCCCGACGCTCGAAGACCAGCTCCGGCGCGCGATCGCGGCGTCGGTCTCCGGCGACGTGACCGACATCGAGGCCCTGTTCACACCGACCGTCACCGGCTCCGGTCCCGCGACCGCCGCCCAGTCCCGCGACGAGCTCGTGGTCGAGATCGAGGAGCGACGCGGCGCGCTGGCCCACGAGAAGGTCACGTTCGGGCGGGTCGAGAGCAACGGCCCGATCGTGCGACTCGAGTGGGAGGCCTCGGGGCTCCACACCGGACCGTTGCCGCTGCACGGGACCGGCGCGGTGCTCGAGCCCACGGGCCTGACGCTGCGGGTGCGCGCCGTCACCTGGGCGAGGTTCGAGGGTCGTCGCATCGCCTCCTGGCGCGGTCACTGGGAAGACGTCGTCCTGGCGTCGTGAGGGGATGCGGGCCTGCTGGCGCACTGGTATCCGATCAGATACCATGGTGGTCATGGACGCCGCAGTCACGCTGCGCCGGGTCCGTCAGCGGTCCGGCCTCACGTTGCGAGATCTGGCGCGGCGGGCCGACACCTCGCACTCCACCCTCTCGGCGTACGAGTCCGGCCGGAAGGTGCCCACGGTCGAGACCCTCGACCGCATCGTCCGGGCTGCGGGCTACGAGCTCGGGGTGGAGCTCACCCCCGCGGTCGGGGGCGCCGACCGGGCCGCACGCGGTCGTGAGCTGGCCGCGGTGCTCGCGCTGGCCGAGCAGTTCCCGGCGCGTCACGCGCCCACGCTCGAGTTCCCCGCATTCCCGGGCACGCCGGCGCTCGTGCCCTGAGCCGGACCGACCGTGAGACCGTGACGTCGCTGGTCGAGAAGATCGTCGCCATCCACGCCGCGCTCGATGACGCGGAGATCCCACACGCCTTCGGCGGCGCGCTCGCGTTGGCGTGGTGCACGCAACGCGCCCGGGGCACGATCGACATCGACCTCAACGTGTTCGTCGACCGATCACGCACCGCGCAGCTCCTCGCTGCTCTCCCCGAAGGCGTCGCGTGGTCCGACGCCGACCGCGCGCTCATCGAGCGTGACGGCCAGGTGCGGCTCTGGTGGGCGGAGACCCCGGTCGACGTCTTCGTGAACACCACCGAGTACCACGAACAGGTGGCGCAGCGGTGCCGTCGCGAACCGTTCGCCGGGGTCGAGATCCCATTCCTCGCGTGCGTCGACCTCGCGGTGTTCAAGGCGTTCTTCGACCGCACCAAGGACTGGGCCGACCTCGAGGAGATGGCGGGAGCGGGCACCCTCGACATCGATCGGGTCGTCGGCATCCTTGCTCGCTACCTCGGTGTGCTCGACCCGCGGATCGAGCACCTGCGCGCCCTGGGCTGACCGAGTCGCGGGGTGGCTACTCGACCTCGATGGCGGCGCCGGCGAACTGGCTGTTGTAGAGGCGGGCGTACGCCCCTCGCGCGCGAGCAGCTCGCGGTGGTTGCCCTGCTCGACGATGGCGCCGTTCTCCATCACCAGGATCGTGTCGGCGTCGCGGATGGTCGAGAGCCGGTGGGCGATCACGAAGCTGGTGCGGTTGGAGCGCAGCGCGGCCATCGCCTTCTGGATGAGGACCTCGGTGCGGGTGTCGACCGAGCTGGTGGCCTCGTCGAGGATCAGGATGGTGGGGTTGGCGAGGAAGGCGCGGGCGATGGTGAGCAGCTGCTTCTCGCCGGCGGACACGCTGGTGCCCTCGTCGTCGACGACGGTGTCGTAGCCGTCGGGGAGCGACCGCACGAAGTGGTCGACGTGCGTGGCCTTGGCCGCGGCGACGATCTCGTCCTCGGTGGCCTCGGGATTCCCGAACGCGATGTTCTCGCGGATGGTGCCCTCGAACAGCCACGTGTCCTGGAGCACCATGCCCACGTTGGCGCGCAGGTCGTGACGCCGCATGAGGGAGATGTCGTTGCCGTCGAGGGTGATGCGACCGCCGTCGAGCTCGTAGAAGCGCATCACCAGGTTCACGAGGGTGGTCTTGCCCGCGCCGGTGGGACCGACGATGGCGACGGTGGCACCGGGCTCCGCGACCAGACCGAGGTCCTCGATCAGCGGCTTCACCGGCGTGTAGGAGAACGTGACGTGCTCGAACTCGATGCGGCCCTGGGGGTCGGCATCGGTCAGCGGCTCGGCCGGGTCGGGGCTCTGCTCCTCGACGTCGAGCAGCTCGAAGACCCGCTCGACCGACGCGATGCCCGACTGCAGCACGTTGGCCATGGAGGCCAGCTGCGTGAGCGGCTGCGTGAACTGCCGCGAGTACTGGATGAAGGCCTGGATGTCGCCGATCGAGAGCTGCCCGGACGACACCCGCAGGCCGCCGATGACCGCGATGGCGAGGAAGTTGAGGTTGCCGAGGAACATCATCGCCGGCTGGATGCACCCCGAGATGAACTGCGCCCCGAAGCTGGACTGGTAGAGGAGCTCGTTCTCCTCGTCGAAGCGGCGCTGCACCTCGTCGTGCATGCCGAACACGCGCACGAGGTTGTGGCCGGTGAACGACTCCTCGATGTGCCCGTTGAGGGTGCCGGTGTAGCGCCACTGCGCGATGAACCGCTTCTTGGAACGCGCGGTGATGAGCTTCATCGTCACGACCGAGATCGGCACCGTGATCAGCGTGATCAGCGCCAGCAACGGCGAGATCGAGATCATCATGATCACGACGCCGATGATCGTGAGCAGGGACGTGAGCATCATGCTCAGCGTCTGCTGGAGGCTCTGCGCGACGTTGTCGATGTCGTTGGTGACCCGGCTGAGCAGGTCGCCACGTGGCTGCTTGTCGATGTACGAGAGCGGCAGCGCGTTGAGCTTGGCCTCGACGTCGCTGCGGAGCTGGTGCATCGAGCGCTGCACGACGCCGGCGAGGATGTAGCTCTGCGTGTACGACAGCAGCCCGGCGACGAGGTAGATGAGCGCCGCCTTCATCAGCGTGTTGTGGAGCGCGCCGAAGTCGATGCCCTTGCCGGTGGTGACGCCCTCGACGACCACGTTGGTCGCGTCGCCGAGGATGCGCGGCCCGATGACGGTGAGCGTCACGCTGATCACGGCCAGGATCAGCACCGAGGTGATCCGGAGGCGCTCGCGTCGCATGCGCTTGAACAGCCGGCCGATGACCTCGCCGAAGTTCTCCGACTTCTCGACCGGCATGCCGACGCCGAAGCGTGTGCCACTGTTGACCGCGACGCGTTGCCCGGCCTCGGGGATCTCGTCGCGTTCCTTGCGCTTCTTCCCGTTCGGCGACGCGCCGTTGCCGTTCGCGCTCTTTCCGTTGCCGTCGCCGCCGAAGACGCTCATGCGGCTTCGTCCTCGAGGAACTGCGATTCGACGATCTCTTGATACGTCTCGCAGGTGTCGAGCAGCTCGCGGTGGGTGCCGAGACCGACGATGCGTCCCTCCTCGAGCACGAGGATCTGGTCGGCGCTCACGATGGTGGACACGCGCTGGGCGACGATCACCGTGACCGCCTCCGAGGTGACGGGTACCAGCGCGGCCCGCAGGCGGGCGTCGGTGGCGAGGTCGAGGGCCGAGAACGAGTCGTCGAAGATGAAGATCTCCGGCTTGTGCGCGAGCGCCCGCGCAATCGCGAGCCGTTGACGCTGCCCGCCGGACACGTTGGTACCGCCCTGGGCGACGGGGGAGTCGAGCTGGTCGGGCTTGGCCTCCACGAAGTCGCGCGCCTGCGCGATCTCGAGCGCCTCCCACACCTCGGCGTCGGTCGCGTCGGGGTTGCCGAACCGCACGTTGCTGCCGACCGTGCCCGAGAAGAGGTACGGCTTCTGCGGTACGAAGCCGATGATGCTCTCGATCAGGTGCGTGTCGAGGTCGCGTACGTCGACACCACCGATGAGCACCTGACCACCGGTGACGTCGAAGAGGCGGGCGATGAGGTTGAGCATCGCGGTCTTGCCGGAACCGGTGCTGCCGATGATCGCGAGGGTCTCGCCCGGTCCGACGTGCACGTTGATGTCGCGCAGGACCGGTTGCTCGGCGCCGGGGAACTTGAACTCGGCGTTGCGCAGCTCCAGTGACACCGCGCCGGGGAGCTCGGTGACGCCGCGCTCGGGCGGCACCACGGACGACGCCGTGCCGAGCACATCCTTCACGCGGCCGGCGCAGACGGACGCGCGGGGTCCCATCATGAGCACCCACGAACCCATCATCACGGCCATCAGGATCTGGATCAGGTAGCTCAGGAACGCGACCAGCGAGCCCACCTGGATGTCGCCCGCGTTGATGCGATCGGCGCCGAACCACACCGCAGCGACGCTCGACAGGTTGATCGTGAGCAGGACCGCCGGGAACATGATCGCCATCATCCGGCCGGTCTTCAGCGAGGTCTCCGTGAGGTCGCCATTGGAGGCACCGAAGCGCTGGGTCTCGTCGGGCTCGCGCACGAACGCGCGCACGACGCGGACGCCCGTGATCTGCTCGCGGAGCACCTGGTTCACGCGATCGATGCGGTCCTGCATCTTGGTGAACTGCGGGTGCATCCGAATCGCGACCGAGCCGACGCTCAGCGCCAGGAACGGAATCGAAACGAGGATGATGAGCGAGAGCGGGCCGTCTTCGCGGACGGCGAAGATGATGCCGCCGACGATCATGATCGGCGCGGTGATGAACAACGTGAGCGTCATCAGGGTGAACACCTGCACCTGCTGCACGTCGTTCGTGATGCGGGTGATCAAGGACGGCGCACCGAACTGGCCGACCTCGCGCGCGGAGTAGCCCATCACGGTGTGGAACAGGTCGCGGCGCACGTCGCGTCCGAAGCCCATCGCGGATCGCGAGCCGTAGTACGTGGCGGCGATCGCGAACACCACCTGGACCAGCGTGATGCCGAGCATGATTGCGCCGAACTTCCAGATGTAGTCGGTGTCGCCCTTCAGCGCGCCGTTGTCGATGATGTCGGCGTTGAGCGTCGGCAGGATCAGGGTGCACGTGGCCTGGATGATCTGGAACAGCACGATCAGCACCAGCCACCGCTTGTACGGCTTGAGGTAGTCGCGCAGGAGCTTGGTCAGCACGGCGCCTCCCCGGACGCGAGCGCGCCGTCGTGCCGGCGGATGCCCTCGAGGAGCACGGCGACGATCTCCTCTGACGTGAGCGGGTCGTCGGTGCCGAACGACGGGTGCACGCACGCGAACGTGAGGCCGCGGAGCACGCGAGCGGCTTCGGCGGGCGGGTGCGACAGGTGCGCAGCCTCGGTGGCGAAGATCGCGGTGAGCGCGGGGAGATCGTGGCTGCGCTCCGGCTGCGCGCCGCGGGTGGTGCCCGAGGCGGCGCTGAACACGCGGAACAGGTAGAGCACGCGCTTCCGGAGGATCTCGACCGCGGCGACCAGGCGGGCCTCCAGCGGCAGGGCCGGGTCGATCGACTCCATCGCCGCGTTCGTGGGGGTGGGGTCGAGCGCGGCCTCGATGACCGCGTCGAGGAGGGCGGTCTTGTCGGCGAAGACCCGGAAGATCGTGCCCTCGGCGATCCCGGCGGCCTGGGCGATCTCCCGGGTGGTGATCGCGGCCCCCTGCTCCAGGAAGAGGGGCAGGGTGGCGGCGACGATGGTGGAGCGCCGTTCCTCGGTCGGCAGGGCTGCAGCCCTTACCTTTCCGTGCACCGAAGCAGTCATGGAGCGAGCATACCGCTGAGTGAGTCCTCACTCAGTCATGAGATTTCGTGGTGTGGCAGCCTGCTGCGATGCCCGACGTCCGCTGGATGTTCCACGCCACCGCGATGGGCCCCGACTACGACGGGATCTTCGGGCCGCTCGCCCGCCTCTTCGGCTGTCGCGTGCTGCACCGCCAGCAGCTCCCGGAGCCCGTCGGTCGCGACGGTGGGATGACCTGGATCGGCGACAACTCGATCGAGATCGGTGCTCCCCACGGCGAGGCGTCGTCGGTGGCGGCCTTCGTCGAACGGCTCGGCGGCGGGATGCACTCGGTCGCGGTGCAGGTACCCGACCTGGCCGCGACCCTGGCCCGGCTCGAACCGCTCGGAGTCGAGGTCTCCTCCCGCATCAGCCCCGAGATCGTGTTCACGCGCTCGGGCGGCACCGCCGGCCTCGTGCTCGAGTGGGCGAGTCACGTGCAGGACGACGACCCGCGCTGGGGCGCGGCGGTGCCGCCGTTCGCCGTGGACCCCGTGGTCGACGTCGAACGCATGGCGTTCGTCGGCGCGATCGTGCGCGACCCGGCGCGGGACGGCGATCGTCTCGCCGTGCTGCTCGATACCACGCTCGTCGCGTACGAGCACGACGGCGCGGTCGACGTCCCGCACTGTGCCCTCGATCTCGGCGACTGCATGCTCGCGCTGTACCCGGTCCCGCCCGACGCCGCCACCAGTCGCGCGGTGTGGGGCGGTGTCTACGAACGTCCGCGCTGTCTCGCGCTCGGACTGTCCGTCGCCGACCAGGACGTCAGCGAACGCGCGTTGGCGGACGCCGGCCTGCCGGTGCACCACCGCACCTCGGCGCTCCACCACGCCGTGCTCGTCGACGGTCTGCCCTTCCCGATCGTGCTCACCGACCGGTTGCTGGGCGGAGACCCCCGCAGTACCGACTCGACCCAGGAGGAACGATGACCAGTCGCGACGAGCGCCTCCGGGCGATCCTCGAGCCGTCGACCACGGCGGTGCTCACCATGGAGCTCCAGAACGGGGTGGTGGGGGAGGGCGCGGTCGATGGGCGCGCTGGTCGACGAGCTCGCGCGTGTCGGCACGCTCGATGTCGTCCGTCGGTTGTGCGATGGTGCCCGCGACGCCGGCGCACGCGTCGTGCACTGCACGGTGGTCGCACGAGCCGACGGCGCGGGGTCTACGGAGAACTGCAAGATCTTCGCCATGTCGGCGAAGCAGCGACGCGAACACGGATCGACGGCCACCGACGTCGGCAGTCGGGGTGCCGAACTGATCGACGGGTTGGCGGATCCGCGCGACATCGTGGTGTCTCGCATGCACGGCATGACGCCGTTCACGTCGACCTCGCTCGACCAGATCCTGCGCAACCTCGGTGTGCGCACCGTCGTCGCGACCGGGGTGTCGGTGAACCTCGGTGTGTTCGGGATGGCGCTCACTGCCCTCGATCTGGGCTACCAGGTCGTGATCCCCACCGACGCGGTGGCAGGGGTGCCGCGTGAGTACGCCGACGCGGTGCTCGAGCACTCGCTGTCGCTGATCTCGACGCTCGCGACCACCGACGAGGTGCTCGCGCTCTGGTCGTGATCGCCGGCCGGTTCTCCGGGAGCACCATCCGGGTAGACCAGGCCGATGGAGACCGAAGTACCGACGCAGACCCGGCTGAGTCCGTACCTGCATCGTCTGGATCGCGTGGTCGCCCACACCGCGGCGGCGGGGATCGTCGCCACCGTGGTCGTCGGATCCGGCGTCGCCCTCGCAATCGCCGGCTTTCCCGACTTCTGGGAGTCGCTGTTCTCGACCGTCGCCTGGGCGGTCGCCCTGGTCATGCTCTTCGTGCTCCACCACACCCAACGGCGAGAGCAGGTCGCGACCCAGCTCAAGCTCGACGAGCTCATCCGGGCCCTGCCACAGGCCGACGACCGCTTCGTGCGCGTGCAGGCGTCGGCCGACGACGAGGTCCAGGAGCTGGAGCAGGGTCTGATCGAGCACCACCGCGCCACCCGCTCCGGCTGACGATCAGGGCGTGAGCCGCACGGCGACGATCGCGGCGTCGTCGTCGTTCGGGAGGTCGACGAGCATCTCGTGCATGAGGTGCTCGCACAGCGCGTCGGGTCGGCGCGGCCCCGGCGCGCACGTGGCCGTCAGACGCTGGAGGCTCAGGCCGATCGACTCCGAGCGGCGTTCGAGGATGCCGTCGGTGAACGCGATGAGGGTCTGGTCACGTTCGAGAGTCAGGGTGTGCCTGGCGTACTCCTGGCCCAGCCCCAGGGGCGGGTCGGCCCGCACCTCGACCAGGTCACACGAGTCGGGCCCGCACAACGCGGGTGGGAAGTGCCCGGCGATGGCGTACTCGAACCACCCCGACTGCGGGTCGAGGGAGCCGTAGAGCGCGGTGACCATCGTGTCGGGCGAGAAGACCCGCACCAGTTCGCTGAGCTCCGAGAGGACGTCGGTGGGGTCGTCGTGCAGGTACGCGAGCGACCGCAGGCTGAAGCGGACGTGCGCCATCTCCGCGACCGCGGACAGACCGTGGCCGGCGACGTCGCCGATCGCGACGCCGAGGCGCCCGCCCCGCAGCGGCACGAACGCGTACCAGTCGCCGCCGATCGCGGAACCGGGCGCCGCTTCGTAGCGCGCCGCGAACTCGATCCCGTCGACCTGCGGCATGCGCACCGGGAGGAGCGCGCGCTGCACGTTCTGGATCAGCTGGTGATCCTCGGCGATGCGGCGGGCGAGCGCGGTCTCCCGTTCCTCGCGCTCGGTGACGTCGAGCACCACCCCCATGCTGCCCAGTGCATGACCCTCCTCGTCGGTGATGACCCGACCGCGTCCCTCGAGCCAGTGGATCGAGCCGTCGGGCCAGATCGAGCGGTGCAGCAGCACGTACGGCCCGGGGTCGGCCATCGCCGCGGTGACCCGCGCCACGCACTCGGCCCTGTCGTCGGGATGGATGGACGCCTTCCAGTCCTCGAAGGTGCCGCCGAAGGTCCCCGGGGCCATGCCGTGCATGGCTTCGAGGCGGGCGTCCCAGACGGTGCGGCCGGTCTCCTCGTCCCAGTTCCAGGTGCCGAGCTGCGCGGCCTCGAGCGCGAGTTCGAGCCGCTCGTGCTCCCGTCGCTCGTCCACCACGCTCCGGTCCCTCGCAACGCGTCCGCCGGGGTGCCGTGTCCCCGATGCCCCCATTGTCACGGACGCAGGTGGCCGCTGCCAACCATGCGCCGTCGGGTGTACTGGTGCGGTGACCGAACCCGCCCGCCGTCGCCCCTTCCGCGGATGGTTGCGCTCGTTGCGCCGCTCGCGGGACCTGGTGCTCGCCCCCGACCTCCCCGACGGTGACGTCACCCGGGTGGTGAAGGCGATCGACGACGTGCTCGAGCAGCGGGAGACGAACTCGCAGCGCGCCGCCGCCGAGCGTGTGGTGGTGGCCTACTCGCGCCTCGATCCCGAAGGCCGCCGGCGCTTCCTCGAGACCCTCGCCTCCCGCTTCGGCGCCGATCCGGGGTCGCTCGACCGGGCCGTGGACACGATCCGCGCCGCCCGGACCCCGGCCGAGCGTGCCCGCGCCGAGCGGGCGCTCCGCCGCGCGGTGGTCCCACGGTACGCGTCGTGGCTCCACGTGATCACCGGGCTGCCCCACGGTGTGGGCTTCCTGGTGGAGCTGCGGGCCGATCTGCTCGCGCAGCGGAGCCAGGACGCCGCCCTCGGCATGCTCGACGACGAGCTCACCGGACACCTGTCCACGCTGTTCGACGTGGGCCTGCTGGGGTTGCTCCAGATCACGTGGGACTCGCCCGCGTCGGTGCTCGAGCGCCTGATGGCCACCGAGGCCGTGCACGCCATCGCGGGCTGGGACGACCTGCGCCACCGCCTCGACGGCGACCAGCGCTGCTACGGGTTCTTCCATCCGGCGCTCGAGCACGAACCGATCGTGTTCGTGGAGATCGCGCTCACGCACGGCTTGGCCGACAGCCTGCCCGAGCTGCTCAACCGTGCCGACGCCGTCGACGACCCCGACACCGCGATCTTCTACTCGATCACCTCGGCGCAGCCGGGCCTCGCGGGCGTGCACCTCGGCAACGAGCTGATCAAGCAGGTGGTCGACGCGCTGCGGCACGAGAACGACCACCTCAAGACGTTCGCGACGTTGTCGCCGCTTCCGAGCTTCCGCGCCTGGTTCGTCACCCAGGTCGAGCAGCACGGGCTGACCACGGCCGAGGAAGAGGCGCTCGGGCCCGACGCGGTCGCGGTGGCCGGGCTCACCGACCGGGCGTGGATCGACGATCCGGTGCGCGCCGAGCGCATCCGCCCCGGGCTCCTGTCCGCCGCGGCGCGCTACCTCACGACCGTGCGCGACGGCCGGGCGCTCGATCCCGTCGCCAACTTCCACCTCTCGAACGGCGCGTCGCTCGATCGTCTCAACTGGATGGCGAACCCGGCGTCCTACGGGATCGAGGAGTCGTTCGGACTGATGGTCAACTACCGCTACGACCGCGGCAAGATCGCCGCCAACGCCGGGACCTATCTCGCCGAGGGTTCGATCAGCGCGTCGTCGCAGGTGCGCAACCTGATCAAGACCACCAAGCTCTGACCGGCCGACGGCGGTCGTCCCGGCGTTGGCGCGGCGTTGGCGCGGTGCGGTCGTCACGGGTCATCCTTCCGTTCCCGTCGGGGGGACAGGAGCACCGGGGATGACGACCGACAGGACACCGCACGTCGCCGCTGACGAGGAGCTCGCGTTCTCGTGAGCGATCGACAGCCCGCCTACGACTTCGACCTGTTCGGCTCGGTCACGCGGGCGGAGTCCGACGCGTCGTGGGTCGAGCCGCGAGAGCAGTGCCCGGTGGCCTGGAGCGACCGGCACGGCGGTTTCTGGTTGATCACCGGCTACGACGAGGTCGCCGCCGCGTTCCGCGACTGGGAGCACTTCTCGTCGGCCCGCACCGACCCCGAGGTCAGCTCGATCGTGCTCGGCCAGAGCCGCCTGCCGCTGCTGATACCCGAGGAGATCGACCCGCCCGACTGGTACCCGGTGCGCCGGATCCTGTCGGAGATGCTCGCGCCCCGCGGTGCGGAGCGGCTCCGCCCCCGCGCGCAGCACTGGACGACGCACTTCGTCGACCAGTTCATCGAGGCGGGGGAGTGCGAGTTCACCCACGAGCTGTCGGTGCCGGTTCCGGGCGCGGTGACGCTGGAGTGGCTCGGTTTCCCCGAGGCCGACTGGCGCATGATCACGGATGCGTTCCACAACGTTGCCGCGTACTCGCGCGGCACGCCGAAACACAGCGCGGCGCAGGCCGAGTTCGGCAACGTGATGGTGCGCATCCGCGAAGAAGTTGCACTCCGCGAGCACTCGCCGCGCGACGACGCGATGAGCGCGATCACGCACCACGAGATCGACGGTGACCGGATCCCGCGCGAGACCGCCGAGTCGATCGTGTTCATGACCGTCGGTGGTGGCGTCGACACCACCACCGCGCTCATCGGGGCCGCGCTCCTGCACCTGTCGCAGGTGCCCGCCGACAAGCAGCGGCTGCTCGACGATCCCGAGCTGCTCACGACCGCCACCGAGGAGTTCCTCCGCTTCTATCCGCCGGCGCGCACGCACGCACGCACCGTGACCGAGGACTTCGAGTTCGACGGGTGCCCGATGCGCAAGGGTGACCGCGTCCTGCTCAGCGAGATCTCGTCCGGACGTGACGCCGACGCGTTCCCGAACGCCGACTCGTTCGTGATCGACCGCAACCCGAACCGTCACCTGTCGTTCGGCGTGGGCATCCACCGGTGCGTCGGCTCCCACCTCGCCCGCATCGAGTTCGCGGAGGTGATCACGCAGATCCTCGAGCGCCTTCCCGACTTCGAGGTCGACGTCGATGCGGTCGTCGAATACCCGAACTGGGCCAGCGTGGGCGGATGGGCCAAGCTCCCGGCCACCTTCACGCCTGGCCCCCGCATCGCCACGGAGTCACGCTGAGCCCCGCGGTGTCGATCGGACCGGCGGAGTGGGAGGCGCGGGGTGAGCGGCGCGCGCTCGCCGGCCACCCGATCTTCACCGTGGTCGCGCCCGCGCTCGAGGAGGAACGCGACGAGCCGTTGCTCGTCCTGCACGGGTTCCCCAGCTCGTCGTACGACTTCGCGGCCGTGCTCGACGATCTGCGGCGCACCCGTCGCGTGCTCCTCCTCGACTTCCTCGGGTACGGGTTCTCGGCGAAGCCGGACCAGGCCTACACACTTGCCGAACAGGCGGACGTCGTCGTGGCGTTCACCGCTGCGCTCGGGATCGAGCGGCTCGCGTTGCTCTCCCACGACATGGGTGACACCGTCGGCGGTGAACTGCTGGCCCGCCAGCTCGACGGCACGTGGCCGGTGGAGGTGACTCAGCGGGTGCTCACCAACGGCAGCATCTACATCGGCATGGCGCAGCTCAGCCCCGGCCAGCAAATGCTGCTGGCGCTCCCCGACGCGATGATGGACGCGGCATCGGCGCTCGACGCCGCGTCGGTCCAGGGCGGGCTGGCCGCGACGTTCAGCCCGTCGTCCTCGGTGCCCGATGAGGAGCTGATCGCGCAGTGGGAGCTGATCGCGCGCGACGATGGACACCGGCTCCTCCCGCGCCTCATCCGCTACATCGAAGAGCGCCGACGCGACGAGGCGCGCTACACGGGTGCCATCGAGTCACACCCGTCGCCGCTCCGCGTGGTGTGGGGCGTCGACGATCCGATCGCGGTGGTGGCGATGACGGACCGTCTCCGTGACGCGCGGCCCGACGCCGTGCTCGAATTGCTCGACGGCGTCGGGCACTACCCGATGATCGAGGCGCCCGCGCGGTTCGCGGCGGCGGTCAGGCCCGGGCTGACGCGGGCGGGCTAGCCACGGTGGGAGCGTCCTCGGACACGATGTCCTGGGCCTGCTCCGCCGCGGACGACGCCTGGTCACGCACGTCGGACGCGCGCTGGCGGGCGTCGTCGGCCACTTCCGAAGCCGCATCCTTCGCGTGTTGCGTGACGTCGCGGGCCGCGGTCTTCGCGGAGCCGAGCACGTCGCCGGCGGGGCCGCGCAACTCGGCGGCCTTGGGCGCGAATCGTTCGAAGAGCGCCTTGGCGCCGACGACGGCCAGCGCGAGCACGCCGAGACGGAAGAGGAATCGCATGACGGATCTCCTTGGAAGGTCGGGTGTGCCGTACCTCTACCCCCGCGTCGCGCGGGTTACGCCTCGTTCGTCCCTAAGCCTCGATGGTGAGGTAGGTGTCGAGTCCGCTCACATGGAGCGTGCTGAGGACCTGGAGCGAGAAGGCTCGCCACGAGAGCCGGCACCCGGCGTCCTCGGCGAAGCGCTGCACGCGCGCCATCATCGCCAGTCCGCGGGACTCCACGAAGGTGACCGCCGAGCACTCGACGACCACCACGGCGTGGTCGTCGTCGATCAGGGTGCAGATGCGGTCGGCGATCGCGCCGGCGTTCCTGACGTCGATGTCACCCTCGAGGTGCACCGTGGTGGTGTCGGGTGCGTCGGTGTCGGCCAACGTCAACGCGGCGCGGTGCGGAGTCCCAGCAGGACCGAGGCGTCCTCCTCGGTTGCGGTGGGGCCGTAGTTGAGGACCAGTGAGCCGCGCAGTCCGCAGTGCGGGCATTCGACGGCCACGACCGCGAGCATGTCGTCGGGATCGGAGGCGCCTTCGAGCCGTCGCAGCTCGAGCACCGGGACGTCGGCGGCCGCCACCGTCCGGTGGCAGCTCTCGCACTCCACCGCGCCGCCCGCCTTCGCCGCGAACTGCGAGGACCAACCGTGGCGGGTGTAGCGGGCGAGCACGTCGAGGAGCGTCTCCGCGCCCCGCGCCACCCCGTCCATCTCGTCCATCTCGTCCACGCTGCGAGCGTGCCCGTCGGGAGTTGCCGCCAAACGGCGCCCGGCCGCGTCAGTAGTCGTCGTCGCGATGTCCGAGATGGGGCGCGACGTACCAGAGCACGAAGTACGCACCCGCCACGATCGCGGCGATGATCGCTGCCACCAGACCGTCGTAGACGACGCTCACGACCAGCAGCACTGCGCCCGAGATGGCCAGGGCGACCGCGACGAGCCCGGCCAGCGCGACCGCGTTGGCGAACCGCAACAGATCGTGCTTCTGATGCCGGCGGAACACGATGCGGTGGTAGGCGACCGGCGCCGTGAGCAGCGCGGTTGCGAGGGCCGCGAGCAGGAGCACCGCGGTGTACAACCGGCGCTGCTCCGGGTCGAGGGTCGAGAAGAGGTTGGTGAACGGCATCCCGAGCAGGAACCCGAACAGCACCTGGATGCCGATCCCGGCGACGCGCAGCTCCTGGAGCAGTTCGGCGACGTTGCGGTCGATGCGCTCCGCCTCGGTCTCGTGGCGACCGGTGGGCGGCAGCGTCGGTGTCGGTTCGTCATGCGTCACGGACCCCTTTGTACCCCGGACGTGGACGCCGGTAGCGTGCGAGGTCCGCGGAACCAGGGGGAACGATGAGCGAGCTGCCCGCGACGTTGCAGGTGCAGGATCTCGGCGGTGGGCGCTGGTCGGCCCCGCACCCCGCCGACGACCCCGAGGGACGCGACGTCGTCTTCAGCGGCCAGATCCTCGCCCAGATGATCATGGCGTCCGACGCCAACTGCGGCAGCCAGAAAGAGGTGAAGTCGATCCACGCGATCTTCGCCCGGGCCGGCACGTACAGCGCGGGCGCGATGGAGCTCGACCTGGACCCGATGCACTCGGGCAGGGCCTGGGGGAGCGACACGATCACCGCCTACCAGGGCGAGCGGTTGCTGTCCCGGGGCCTGGTCCTGCTCAACTCGGTCGAGCCCGACCTGATGCGGCACTCGCCGGCCATGCCCGACGTACCCGGACCCGACGACGCGAAGCCCAACCCGTCGATCACGGTGTTCCCGGGTGCGGAAGCGCGGATGGTCGACGCGCCCGATGCGGTCGGCGCCGACGGTTCGCCGGCGATGTACTTCTGGATGCGCCACCCCGAGTCGTACAACTCGGTGGCGGCGAACCAGGCGATCGTCGCCTGGACCCAGCCCGGCTTCATCATCGGGCTCGCCATGCGGCCGCACCAGGAGATCAACATCGCCGACGCGCACACGTCGATCTCCACCGGCGTGATCTCGCACACCGCGCACTTCCACGACCACGCCGACGTCGGCCAGTGGTTGCTCGTGGCGCAGGAGGCGAGCTACGCCGGAAACGGTCGCGTCTTCGGTTCCGGCGCCGTGTTCACGCGGGACGGCGGGCTCGTGTCCACGTTCGCGCAGGACTCGATGGCGCGTGGTGTGGCTGCACCGATCGATCCGAAGCGGGGCATGTAGTCACGACCTGACCGGCGAGGGCGGACGGCAGGTGGCGCGCGCGAACCCGCGCTTCGGCCGCGACGGCGACACGTTGGACTGACAGTCCCCGGACCTAGGTTCTGCACTTCCCCGCGATCGAGAGGAGACGCCATGGCCCGCTTCCGCGTCGGCGTCCAACTGCACCCGCAGGCCACGACCATCGACGAGATGCGTGCGGCCTGGCGCGCCGCCGACGCGCTCGGCGTCGACAGCATCTGGACCTGGGACCACTTCTATCCCCTCTACGGCGATTCCGACGCTGCCCACTTCGAGGCGTGGTCGCTGCTGGCGGCCATGGCGGTCGACACCGAGCAGGCGCGCCTCGGGCTGCTGGTGGGGTGCAACTCGTATCGCAACCCCGATCTCCTCGCCGACATGGCCCGCACCGTCGATCACCTCTCGGGTGGCCGGCTGTACCTCGGGATCGGATCGGGCTGGTTCGAGCGTGACTACGACGAGTACGGCTACCAGTTCGGCACCGCGGTCGGCCGGCTCCGCGCGCTCGGCGAGGCGCTGCCGCGAATGAAGGCCCGCCTCGCGAAGCTCAATCCGCCGCCGGTCGGGTCGTTGCCGATCCTCATCGGCGGGGGCGGGGAGAAGGTCACCCTGCGGCTGGTCGCCGAGCACGCCGACGCGTGGAACACGTTCGGTCCGCCCGACACGTACGCGAAGAAGAACGAGGTGCTCGACCGGTGGTGCGCGGAGGTCGGACGCGACCCGGCGGTGATCGAGCGGACGGTCGGGATCGCCGCGCACGAGGTCGACGACGCGCAGGCGTACCTCGATGCCGGTGCGTCGCACCTCATCGTGATGACCGGACATCCCTACGACCTCGCGCCGGTCGAGCGGCTGCTGGGACTGGCGCAGGGCTGACCCCCGCGCAATACGCTGCGCCCCATGCCGGATGACGACGCAGGACTGCAGCAGGAGATCGACGCCTGGTTGGCGCGCAACTGGGACCCGGACCTCACCGTGCGCGAGTGGTGGGAGCGGGTCGGGGAAGCCGGCTGGACCGCGCCGCACTTCTCGCTCGAATGGCGCGGGCGGGGCTACTCGCGCCGCTCGATGGGCACCGTGTACAAGGCCTTCCGGGCCGCGGGGGCGGTGGCGCCTCCCGGGGGCCTCGGGATGATGATGGCGGCGCCGACCATCCTCACCCACGGCACGCCCGAGCAGATCGAGCGGCACGTCACGCCGATCTACGACGGCTCCTTGGCGTGGTGTCAGCTGTTCAGCGAACCGGGCAACGGGTCCGACCTCGCCGGCCTCACCACCCGCGCCACCCGTGACGGTGATCGTTGGATCATCTCGGGCCAGAAGGTGTGGAGCTCGCAGGCGATGGAGTCCGACTACGGCATGCTCCTCGCCCGCACCGACTTCGACGTGCCCAAGCACGCGGGCATCTCGTGGTTCGCGTTCAAGCTCGACCAACCGGGCGTGACCATCCGTCCGTTGCGGGAGATGACCGGGCGCGCGCTCTTCAACGAGGTGTTCTTCGACGAGGCTGTGGTCGACGACGCCGACCTCATCGGTGGTCTCAACAACGGCTGGGCTGTGGCCAACACCACGTTGTTCTTCGAACGCAGCGGCATCGGCGCCGGTAGCGGCGGTGGTGGCTTCCCGCCTCCGGGTACGAAGGAGGGATACCTCGACCAGCGCGCGGGCGACGTCGCGACGATGCGCCCCGAGGAGGACAGCCGTGGCGTCACCGTGGCCGAGCTGTTCACGCTGGCGCGTGGGCGCGGGCGCACCGGCGACCCCATGCTCCGCCAGAAGTTGGCGCGCCTGCACTCGCTGTCGCGCATCGGTGAGCTCAACGGTCAACGGATGCGGGCGACCGCGGCGCGCGGGGGCGACATCCCCGGGTTCCCCAACATGGCCAAGAACCAGCAGACGGTCACCATGAAGTTGGTGGCCGAGGTCGCGCTCGACATCCTCGGGCCGGACGGACTCCTGTGGGGCGACGACGGCGTCGACGGAGGCCGCTACGCCGAGCAGTTCAACTTCGTGCGCTGCATGTCGATCGCCGGCGGGAGCGACGAGATCAACAAGAACGTGATCGGCGAGCGGGCACTCGGCCTGCCTCGGGAACCCGACGCCAACAAGGGCCTGCCGTACCGCGAGGTGCTCGCGCGCACGAAATCCACCACCACCTGAGCCGCTGCGGGCGCTCGGCCCCGGTGGTAGACAGGACGAGGAGTCATCGACAGGGGAGCAACGTCATGGGCCGCAAGTACCAGGTCATCTCCGGCGACGGTCACCTCGAGACACCGCCCGACTTCGTCGCATTCCTTCCCGAGAAGTACAAGGACCGCGCGCCGAAGCTCATCACGTTGCCCGACGGCGGCGGCGACGCGTGGCTGATGGAGGGCATGCCGCTCACCTACGCGAGCCAGAACCTGCGCGGTCGCGGGAAGGTGAAGTTCGCGGGTCAGAGCTACTTCAAGGACGACGGCTCGCGCACCGACGGTGCGGGCGATGGTGCACAGCGTCTGCGCGAGCAGGACGAAGACGGCCTCGACGCCGAGCTGCTGTTCGTGCCGGTGTTCGCGAGTCGCTTCCTCGAGAAGATCCCCGACCACGACGCGTACCTCGCGATGGTGCAGCGCGTACAACGACTGGCTCGCCGACTACTGCTCGGTGGCGCCCGATCGCCTCATCGGCAACGCGCTCATGCCGATCTCGGGGATCGACGACGCCATCGCCGAGCTCGAGCGTGCGGACGAGATGGGCTTCAAGTCGGTGCAGCTCCTCAACTCGCCGAATGGGGGCAACGGGCCGAAGCCCGAGGACGACCGCTTCTGGGAGAAGGCGCTCGAGCTCGAGATGGCGCTGTCGCCGCACATGTCGTTCGCGGGAGTGATGAACATCGGCGGCCCGCGCCACGACACGTCGCAGTGGCCCGCCGAGGCGGGCATGACGCAGCACGCCGGTGGTGGTCCCGCGAACACGATGGCGCAGCTCATCGTCGATCGCACGTTCGAACGGTTCCCGGAGCTGAAGTTCTACTTCGCCGAGATCAACGCCGCGATCTTCCCGGCCGCGCTCGTACTACATGGACCGCGACTACCTGGAGTACAACAGCTGGTTCGAGCTCGAGCTGCCCAAGATGCCGTCGCAGTACATGAAGGACCACGCGCTGTACGGCATGGTGCGCGAGCCGCTGGCGGTGAAGATCGGCCAGGAACTGCCGAACGACATGCCGCTCGAGCTGTTCTGGTGGGGGAGCGACTTCCCGCACTCGGTGGGCACGTTCCCGCACTCGCGCAAGTACATCGAGGAGACGTTCGCCGACTTGTCGCCGGAGCTGCGCCACACGCTGCTCGTGGGCAACGCGGCCGACCACCTGCACCTCGATCTCGACGCCGACATCACCGAGACGCCCGCCGCGTAGCGTCGCGCCGAATCGAAAGCGGCCGAAACCAAAGAGGGAGGGCTCCGCGCCCACCTGCCGCGCAGTCGCAGGGGACGCGGAGCTTCCTCCCGACCTGGGGCGTCACGGGGGGATCGAGCCACCCTCAGGCTGTGTGGCGCGCCCGATCGCGGCGCGGACCGATCAGTAGCCACTCGACGTGACCCACTCGTCGGCGAGGTACGACGGGCGCACGCTGACCAACACGCTGTTGCCCCCGATGGTGTCGGCGTAGGAGTAGACGGACCACGCGCCCGTGGTGCACGCCGACCCCTGTGCCGCGTAGTAGGCGAGCGGTTCCAGGTAGTAGGCGGTCGCGCAACTGCCGTCGGTGTAGGCGTCGAGGACCGCACCGGAGTAGTTGGCGTCGCCGTTGCACGTCGTCCCCGGGTAGCTGACCGATTCCTGGGCGACGAGGTTGCCGCCGGTGTCGTACCTGCTCATGAGGACCGGCGTGCCGCCATTGCACCGAGCCGCGGCGCGCCGGGTCGACGACACGACGGCGACGACGCTCGCGCCGATCGCGAGCATCGCCAGCACGACACCGACGGCGAGGTGTCGACGCGTCAACATCCGCTCGCCCGCCAGTCGGCGACCGTCCACCCCGCCGGGGTCGGCACGACGTGCACGGCGGTCACCACGCGGCCCTCGACGTCCTTCACGTAGACGATCGAGGCGTCGTCGATGCGAAGCTCCTGGTAACCCGTGTGCGCGAGCGCCTTCCGACCCTGCAGGAAGTGACCGAGCGCGTCGGCAGGCTGGGCGAACGTCGCGCCGCTGACGACGGTGTCGCCGACCGTCGCGACGGCGAGGCGCACGGGCGCCGTCGCAGGCGACGACCGCGGGCGCGCGTCGCCGCGGCGCCGGTGGTGGTGACGAGGGGTTGGTTCGACACGAACGGCGCTTCGATCAACCCGTCGGTGACCGACTCGACGGCCTGCACGTCGCGGCCGTAGACGGTGGCCTGGAGATGCGCGCAGCCGGGCGCCTGGGATCCGAAGGTGAACACCACGGCGCGGTGGGCCACGCCGTTCTTCTCGACCGTCGCCTGCGTCTCGGCGCTCGAGCTCAGCGAGTCACCGAGTCCGGATGCATCCGTCAACCGGGCGGCCACGTCGGTGTCGGCCGGCCAGCGCTGCTCGATGGTGATCGCGCCCGACGTCCAGCTGGTGACCTGCTGCGTATTCTCGGGTGCGGCCGTGGCCTCTGCCGCCGGGACCGCCACCGGCGCCCCGAACCCTGCGGGGATCGCCAGCTGCCGAGGCGGAGCTCCGGCGCACGCCCGGGCCGGCGCCGGCGCGGTGGTGGCATCGCCGGCCGCGGGTGCACCGACCTCGCTGCCGTGTTCACCGCCGGACGAGGTGAGGGCGATCACGGCCGCGCCGACCGCGCAGACGGCGACGACCACACCGGTGGTCACGAGCACGCGATGGCGACCGGCGCGAGAGCGCCGCGGACGCCGCGGCCCGGTGCCGTCGGCACCCTCGGTGCCAATCGCCGCCCGCAGTTGCGTGCGGTGGCGCTTGGCGATGTCTCGAGACGGTCCGGTCGAAGGCGAGTTGCGCTTCAACCACTCCAGCTCGTCCATGGTCAGTCCTCGTCGTCCGGGAGGTTCGCCCTCCCACCCGGTACTTCGCCGTTCGCCGCGAGCAGTTCCCGGAGGCGTCCGCGCGCGCGGGCGAGGCGGGAGCGGACGGTGCCGATCTCGACGCCGAGCGCCTGCGCGATCTCGGGGTAGCTCAGCTCGCCCCAGGCGTAGAGCACGAGAACCTCGCGGTCGGTGTCGGACAGCTCGCGGATGAATTCGGCCACCCACGTGAGGCGGCGCCCGTAGTCGAGACCCTCCTCGACCACTTCGAAGCCGCCCTCCTCGAGGTCGCGCTCGGGCCCGACCCGCCCCCACGCCCTTCGGCCGCGCGCGTCGGGAGCGCGCTCGCGTGCGACGGATGTTCGTGGCGATGCCGAACAGCCACGCCCGCACGCTGCCGAGTGCGGGGTCGTAGCGGGCGCGACCCGAGAACGCGGCGACGAACACGTCGCCGGCGCACTCGTCGGCGTGGTCTCGACCCACGGCCCGGGCGAGGTACTCGTGGATGATGCGGTGGTACTGGTCGAACACCGCCTCGAAGCGGTGCGGATGCTCGACCGAAGCCACCACGGCGTCGCTCATCGTGGCCGTGACCGATTCCGGCTCAGCGGGTGCTGGGCGATCGTTGTCGGGCGCGTCGCTCATCGATCTCCCAGCCCCGGAGGAGACACATCACTACTCGGCTACTCGACGGATCCGGTGCCATCCACCGGCGAAGTACCTGGTGACGGTCGATCCGGAGCCACGCCGGGGACCGCCGGTCGTGATCGTAGGGAGAGGGAGGGACGTGTTCGGACGGAGGAAGCGTCGGCGGGGACGACGGGAGACGGTGGGCTGGCTCGATCGCTCGGGGCCCGTGGTCTCGTCGATGCGCGACTGGTCACGCTGCCGGGTGTTCGACGTCTCGACCAACGGCGCCGGCCTCGAGCACCTCCTGCTCGTGCACCTCGTGGCCTGTCAGAAGCACGAACGCCGTCATCTCGGTGTGGTCGCACCACTCACTCCGTCGTAGCCGACCCCGCCCGGTGCGGCCCACCTACGCGCTCGGGCCGAATCGTTCGAAGCGCACGCGTTCGGGCGCGACGCCGAGATCGACGAGCAGGTCGCCGGCCGCGCCCGTGAACGGTGCCGAGCCGCACACGTAGAGCATCTGATCGTCGTGCAGGTGCGGTACGAGGTCGTCGGCGTCGAGCCGTCTGGCCGGGCGCGACCACGCGGGCGGCGTGGCGCGTGAGTAGAGCACGGTGGCGTCGTCGCGGCCGGTGAGCTCCTCGGCGTAGTAGAGGTCGTCGGGAGTGCGCACCGACACGATCAGGTGCACGAGCCCGGCGTGGCCCGTGTCGTGACCGGGGTCGTGATCCGTGGCGTCTCGGTCGGCGCGAGCCAGCCGCAGCATCGACATCAGCGGCACGATGCCGGAGCCACCGCCGAGGAGCAGCGCCGGCGTCGTTCCTTCCCACACGAAGTACCCACCGATCGGGCCGCGCACCTCGAGCTCGTCGCCGATCTCCAGCACGTCGTGGAGGAACGTCGACACCTCGCCGTCGTCGAGACGCTCCACGGTGAGGTCGAGCTCGGCGCTGCCGTCGGGTGGTGACGCCACCGAGTACGAGCGGGACGCGGTGTAGCCGTCGGGCGCCGTGAGGCGCACGACGTAGTGCTGGCCGGCCCGGTGGCTCGTCGGCGCCGGGAGCCGCAGGCGCAGGGACCTGGCGCGCGCCGTCTCGTCGTGCACGGCCACGACCGTGGCCGTCTGCCAGACCGCGGGCACGGTCAGTCGCCCTGGTAGCGCTGTTCGAGCCAGGGATCGCCGCGGTCGTGGTAGCCGTTGCGCTCCCAGAAGCCGGGCTCGTCGTGGTCGAGCACCTGGAGGCCCGAGACCCACTTCGCGCTCTTCCAGAAGTAGAGGTGCGGCACGAGGAGCCGCGCCGGCCCGCCGTGATCGCGGGAGAGCGGCGAGCCGTCGGCGGTGAACGCGACCCACGCCTTGCCGCCGGTGACGTCGGCGAGCGGCAGGTTGGTGGTGTACCCGGTCGACGAGAACGCCACCACGTGGCTGGCGTCGGCTCGCGGGCGGGCGACCGCGAGGAGCGTGTCGAGCGACACGCCTTCGAACTCCATCCCGAGCTTCGACCAGGTGGTGACGCAGTGGATGTCGCCCGCGTAGACCGACGGGGGAAGCGCGTGCATCTCGTCCCAGGTCCACGTCGTCGGCTGCTCGACGTGGCCCTCGACGGTGAAGGTCCACGTCGCGGGGTCGATCCGGGGCGTCGCCTCGGCCGCGAGGACCGGCCACTGGTCGCCGGTGTCGTACTGACCCGGCGGGAGTCGCGGATCGCGCGCGGCCTTGCCCCGACCGGTGAAGCCACGGGTGAACTTCGCCATCCCCGTCAGTGTCGCGCGTGGGCAACTGGGTAGTGTCAGGCCGCAGTCGGATGTGGGGGTCGACCAATCGTGAGCGCCGTGATGGACGCCAGCGTGTACGTCGGTGACGGCGTGCTCGAGGTGCAGCAGGTGGCCGTGCCGGAGGTGGGACCGGCCGACGTGCTCGTCGAGGTCGGCCAGTGCGGCATCTGTGGCACCGACGTGCACCTCGTGCTCGAGAAGATCGCCCGGCCGGGAACCGTGCTCGGCCACGAGTGGGCGGGCACGATCGCGGCCCTCGGCGACGACGTCGAGGGCTGGAAGATCGGCGACCGAGTGGTGTGCGGCCCGAGCCCCGGCTGCGGCCGTTGCCGCGCGTGCCGCGCCGGCCGGCCGTCGGTGTGCCTCGACCGACCGCTCACCGACCACCTCGACTTCCGCGGCGCGTACGCGCGCTACGTCGTCGCCCCGGGTGCGCAACTCCTCGCGGTGCCCGACGACCTGTCGATCCGGGAGGCCGCACTCGTCGAGCCGACTGCGGTGGCGCTCCACGCGGTCACGCTCTCGGGCGTGACACCCGACGACCGTGTGCTCGTGACCGGCGCGGGGCCGGTCGGGATGCTCGTCACCGCGGTGCTCCACGCGCAGGGGGTGCACGACGTGACCGTGTCGGAACCGTCGCCGATTCGACGGGAGCACGCGCTGAAGGTGGGCGCGGCCCGGGTGGTCGAGCCGCACGAGCTGCCGCGGCTCGCGGATGGGTGCACCGGTCGACGAGCCCTACTCGGTGGTGTTCGAGTGCTCCGGTCGGGCCGACGCCGCCGAGTCCGCGATCGACCAGCTCGACTTCGCGGGCATCTGCGTGCTGGTGGGTACCGGACACGACCTGCCTCGCATCAACCACAACCGTGTGATCGTGCTGGAGAACACGATCATCGGTTCGTACAACTACGACGCCGCCGGCTTCGCGCCCCGCGCTCGACCTGCTGGCGTCGGGCGCGATGCCGCTCGATGCGCTGGCCGAGCCCGTCGACATCTCCCTCGACGAGCTGCCGATCGCGCTGCAACGTTGCGCGGCGGGTGAATTGCCCGGCAAGGTGATGGTCAGACCGATCCGTTCGGAGGAGACGACATGAGTGCACCGACGTTTGCGCCCCGCCTGAACCACGTGGCGATCACGATGCCGCCCGGCGAGCTCGACGACGCCGCCCGCGCCGAGATCAAGGACTTCTACGGCGACGTCTTCGAGTGGTTCGAAGGCGACAACACCGGCGAGTCGGGCAACCCGCTGATCCTCATGACCGGCCAGATGCAGTTCGTGTACCTGCTGCCCGGCGATCCCGCGCTGGAGTGCCCGCGTCTCGACCACTTCGGGCTCGAGCTGTCGTCGGTCGAGGAGATCGAGGCGATCGTCGACAAGGCCAAGGCGTGGCAGGAGAAGGACGACCGCGTACAGATCATCGACGTGAAGGCGCGCTCGTCCGAGGGCCCGCGCGGCAACTACGTGCTCACCAGCGCGTACATCGGATTCCGGTTGCCGATGATGGTGGAGCTGCAGCACCTGCACGTCGACCTCGCGTGAGCTCGGCGGCCTCCCTGCCGCGCACGGTCGCGGACGTCTTCGCTCCTGTCGTCGCGGCCGATCCCGACCGCGAGGCGTTGGTCACCCGCTCGGGTCGGTGGTCGTACGCGGAGCTCGACCGGCTCGCCGACCGCGCCGCGCACGCGCTCGCCGCGCTCGGCGTGCGCGCCGGGCGATCGGGTCGCCGGCGCGCTGCCCAACGACCTCGACGTCATCCTCGCCTTCCACGGCGCCATGCGCCTGGGCGCGGTGTGGGTGGGGATCAACCGGGCGCTGGCACCGCCGGAGAAGCAGTTCCTGCTCGACGACAGCGGCACGTCGTTGCTGCTGTGCGACGCGCCGACAGCCGAGCAGGTGTCGGGGAGCGCGGCGCCGCGGTGGTGACGGTCGACGAGACCGCGCCGGGGGAGTGGCACGCCGCGCTCGACGCGGCACCGGACGCGCCGTACGTCGTCGATCTCGACCCGTTCGCGGCGGCGGGCATCGCGTACACCAGCGGCACCACCGGCTATCCCAAGGGGGCCACGCACAGCCAGCACAACCTGCTCGTCCCCGGCGCCATGCTCGGTGCGAGCCGGGGCTGGGGACCGGCGCTGCGCAAGGGCGACTTCCTCGCGCTCACGATCCTCAACATGCAGGTGCTCACGACGCTGGCGACCGCGCAGGCCGGCGGCTGCGCGGTGGTGTTCGACCGCAACGATCCCGTCGGCGTGGCCGAGTGGATCCGGCGCGAGCGGGTCACGGTGTGGAACGGCCCGCCCGCGCTGATCCACTCGCTGGCCCACGACGACGCCGTCGCCCCCGACGATCTGGCCTCGCTCGACGAGGTGTGGAACGGCGGTGGCGACTGCCCCGAACCCGTGCGCGCCGCGTTCGAGCAGAAGTTCGGCAAGCCGGTGCTGATGACCTACGGACTGAGTGAGGCTCCGACCGTGGTCACCATCGACGACCCCGACGGCAGGCACGCGGTGGGTGGCAGCGGACGACCGCTGCCGCACCTCGAGATCCACGTGATCGACGACGAGCTGTGCGTGGCGCCGACGACGAGCGGTGAGTACGCGGGCGTCTACCGGCCGATGCTCGGCTACTGGAACCGCGACGAGGCCACGGCCGAGACGCTGCGCGACGGGCTGCTCCACACCGGCGACGTCGGCTTCGTCGACGACGACGGCTTCCTGCACGTGCGCGACCGCAAGAGCCTGGTGATCATCCGCGGCGGCGGCAACGTGTATCCGGCCGAGATCGAGCGGGTCCTCCACGAACGTGACGAGGTCGAGGCGTGCGCGGTCGTCGGACTGCCGGACGAGCGGCTCGGCGAACGGGTGGCGGTCGCGGTGCAGCTGCGCGACGGCGCGAGCGTCACCGAGGACGAGCTGCGCGAGCACTGCCTGGCCAACCTGGCCAAGTACAAGGTGCCCGAGCGCTGGCTGTTCGTCGACGGCTTCCCCCGCAACGCCATGGGCAAGATCCAACGCCGCGACCTCCCCGCCCTCTTCGTCCTAGAACCTCGCAAAACGGCGGCGCGGGCGGGGCGGAGACGGATCAGATGCTGCGGAGGGTGCCGCCGTCGACCGCGAGGGCGGCACCGGTGATCCAGCTGGCGGCGTCGCTGGCGAGGAACACGACCGCGGCGGCCACCTCGTGCGGGTCGCCGTAGCGGCCCATCGCCACCGGGTCCTTCTCCATCATGCGGGCCATCACGTCGTCGGCGGTGGTGCCCTGCGCGGCGGCGGCCGCGGCGGCGGTGTCGTTGATGGCCTCGGTGATGGTGATGCCGGGGATCACGCAGTTCGAGAGGACGCCCTGCGCCGAATACGCGTGCGACAGGTTCTTCGAGTAGTTGAGGAGCGCGGCCTTCGCGGCCGAGTAGGGCCCGAAGTACGGGCCCGGCTCGACGCCGTACGTCGACGCGACGTGCACGATGCGGCCCCAGCCCGCGTTCGAGCATGGTGGGCAGGCACGCGGCGGTGGTACGCACCGACGAGAAGAAGTTGAGTTCGAAGCCCTGCTGCCAGTCGCCGTCGGTGAGCTTGTGCAGACGGGTGGGGTCGCCGCCGCCGCCCATGTTGTTGACGAGCACGTCGATGCGCCCGAGGTCCTCGAGTGCGTGCTCGGTCAGGAGCGCTGCGGCCTTCGGGTCGAACAGATCGGCAGCCACCTGCACGACGCGCACGCCGTGTGCTTCGGCCTCCAGTGCGGTGGCGGCGAGCGCGTCGACGCTGCGCGCGTTCAGTACGAGGTGCGCGCCTTCGCGCGCGAAGTCGAGCGCGATCTGCTTCCCGATGCCGCGGCTGGCGCCGGTGACGACGGCGACGCGGTCGCGCAGTCCGAGCTCCATCAGCCCTCCGCCGCGACTCGCTCGGCGTACTCCATGGGGAGCAGCTCGATGAGCTGGCCGTCCGGATCGCGCACGAAGAGGGATGCACCGTTGAGCTGCGTGTCGTGCAGCACCTCGCCGCCGTACTGCTCGACGAGCGCGCATGTGCCGGGGATGTCGTCGACGCTGAGCGAGATGTGGGTGAGTCCGATCTCGTTCATCGTGCGCGCTCGGTACGGTGCCGGCTTCGCCCCTTCGCCCGCGAAGTGGAGCAGCTCGAGCACGAACGGGCCCTGCTTCAGGTAGCAGGCGCGGAAGCCCATCGGCGTCTGCAGCCGTAGCAACTGGTTGCTCGGTTCGTCGTCGAGCTCGAGCGTGCGCCAGTAGGTGAAGCCCAACGCCTCCTCGTAGAACGTGCGCGACCGCTCGAGGTCGGTCACGCACTGGCCCAGGTGGTTCATGACGTTCGCACTCATGAGTTCGGCTCCAACACGACTCGCAGGGCGCCCGTGGACTTGTCGGCGGCGACCCGGAACGCCTCGGGTGCATCGTCGATGGGGAAGCGGTGCGTGATCAGGGCATCGACCAGGTGCGGCGTCGACGCCAGCAGGTTGGCGGCGTCGTCGAAGTCGCGGCCACCGTCGTGCTTGCAGTACCCGAGCGCGGGGACCGACCGCACTTCCTTCATGAAGCACAGCATCTGCGGCCATTGCACGTCGGGCGGGAACACGCCGAGCACGCCCATGGCGCCTCCGGGCGCCGCGAGCTCGGCCGCCCGGTGCAGCGCGCTCTCCGACCCTGCTGCTTCGATGACCACGTCGTAGAGGTCCGACGGTTGCGTGGCGCCCAGGCGCTCGCCCAGCTCGACCTGGTGCGGGTAGCGGGCTTCCAGCGACACCTCCGCCGCGCCCATCGCCCGGGCCGCGGCGACCGCCATCAGGCCGATGGCACCACCGCCGACGACTGCGACCCGGGTGCCGGGACCGGCGCCGGCCAGCCGGGCCGTGTGCCACGCCACCGCGGTCGGTTCCACCAGGCATGCGCTCGACGGGTCGAGCCCCTCGGGAAGGTCGATCAGCGACCGCGACGGCGCCCGGAACCACTCGCTCATCCCGCCGTCGGCCATGACGCCCAGCGCGGTCGTGCCGGTCGTCGCGCACAGGTTGTAGCGACCCTCGAGGCAGAGATCGCACTCGCCGCAGCCGAAGATGGCTTCGATCGCCACCGCCCGCCCGTCCTCGGTGACCCCGGCGAGCTCGTGGCCGAGCACCATCGTGCTGCCCATCTCGATGTAGCCGAGGTCGGACGCGCAGATGCTCGCCGAGGTGATCCTGATCAGCTCGCCCGGTCCTTCGGGTTCGTCGACGTCGACGACGGTGACGCCGGGCCGTGTGGATCTCACCGCGCGCATGGGGCCTCCTCGGTCAGCTGACGACGTAGTCGTCGGGATCGGGTGCGAGGGTGCGCTGCCAGTACTCGAGCAGCGTGAACGGCCAGTTCTGCGCAACCCGGCCGTGTTCGTTCTTGTACCAACTGTGCACGTCGGACCAGCCCCACGCCATCCTGCGGTTCTCGGCGTCGACGCGCTCGTTGAACTCGTCGTGCACGTCCTTGCGCACGTCGAGCGCGGCGTGGTGGTCCCGCAGCAACAGGTCGAGGCAGCCGAGGATGTAGCGCACGCCGCACTCGGAGAAGTAGATGATGCTGCCGTTGATCACGATGTTGGTGTTCGGCCCGTAGAGGCAGAAGAAGTTGGGGAAGCCCGGGATCGTGATGCCGAGGTAGGCGCGGGCGTCGCCGTCCCACTGTTCGTGCAGATCGACGCCGCCGACGCCGGAGACGCGCATCGGGGTGAGGAAGTGCGACGCCTGGAATCCGGTGCCGTAGACGATCACGTCGACGTCGTACTCGGCGCCGTCGACGGTCACGATGCCGTCGGGCGTGACCTCGCGGATCTCGTCGGTCACCAGCGTGACGTTGTCACGCGTCAGTGCGCCGGCCCACACCCCGTTGTCGCGCAGCAACCGCTTCGCGCCCGGCGGGTAGCTGGGGACGACGTGGGGGAGGAGATCGGGTCGGTCGGCGAACTGCTGCTCGAGGTACGACGTGAAGAACCCACGCATCATGTCGTTGATCGCGTTGACGGTGCCGTTGGCGCCGTCCCACTCGGGATCCACTCGCACGCCCGGGATGGATCCGTCGCCCAGGCGCCAGAACATCCAGAAGCGGTTCCACTCGCTGTAGGTGGGGACGTGGGCGTAGAGCCACCGCTGCCCGGCGGGCACGGCCTCGTGGTAGTCGGGGCTCGGGCCGAGCCACGGTGGCGTGCGCTGGAACAGGAAGAGGTGCCCGGCCCGTGGCGCGATCTCCGGGGTGAACTGCACCGAGCTGGCCCCGGTACCGATCACCGCGACGCGCGCGCCGTCGATGGGTGCGGCGTGGTCCCACTGCGCGGAGTGGAACGACACACCCGCGAAGGTGTCGAGCCCGGGGATCTCGGGGAAGTGCGGCCGGTTGAGCTGCCCGACCGCGCTCACCACCGCGTGTGCGACCAGCGTCTCCTCCTGGCCGCCGGACGCCTGCACCACGACGGACCACGTCGCCGACGCTTCGTCCCAGGTCGCCGAGCGGATCTCGGTCTCGAAGCGGATGTGGTCGACGAGCCCGTGGTCGCTCGCGAAGGCGCGGAAGTAGCCGTGGAGGACTTCCTGGTTCGAGTAGTGCAGGGGCCAGTCGTGACGCTGCGCGAACGAGTAGCTGTAGTTGTGGTTGGGGTTGTCGACCCGGCACCCCGGATAGGTGTTCTCGTACCAGGTGCCGCCCACATCGGCGTTCTTCTCGACCACCTGGAACTCGATGCCCGCCTGCTGCAGCCGGTACGCGGCGAGCAGTCCGGACATCCCCGCGCCGATCACGACGACCCGGAAGTCGCGGTCGGGATCGACATCGTCCTTCCGCCACTGCGCGCCCCGTCGGTCGTCGCCGCGGAGCGCGAGCTCCTCGTCGAGGAGCGGGACGTAGTCGTCCATGTCGGAGCCGCCGACCGCGTACTCCATGATGCGCAACAGCTCGTCGCGCGACGGCGGAGGCGCGGGACGGCAACCGCCGTCGCGGTACCGGATGAGCACCTCGAGCGCGAGTGCCCGCGCGTCGGCCTGCTGCGCGGCGCTCATGCCACCCTGCGGGAGGGCGAGCAGGTTGGCATCCGGACGCAGGTCGTCGCGCAGGAGTGACAGGTCGCTGGTGACGTACGCCAGCGCGGGCAGCAACGGCGGCACCTCGGCCTCGGCGAGGTAGGCGCGCAGCTCGTCATCGGTGGCGGTGATCGGGTCGGCCGGGCTCATCACATGTCGGTGATCGTGCACCCGCCGTCGACGACCACCTGCGCGCCGGTGATGAAGCTGGCATCGGTGCTCAGGAGGAAGCGCGCGGTCGTGCCGATCTCCGACGGCTTGCCCAGCCGGTTCATCGGCGCGGCGGCCGCGAAGCGGTCGTGGAGGTCGCCGATGTCGGGCAGCATGGGCGTCTCGATGAATCCGGGGCAGATGGCGTTGACGCGGATGCCCTCCTGCGCGAAGCGGATGGCCAGCGAGCGGGTGAGGCCGAGCACACCGGCCTTCGACGCCGCGTACGCCGGGTTCGCCGGGTTGGCCACGATGCCGTGGATCGACGCGATGCCGACGACAGCGGCGTCGGGCGCGTTGGTCCGCAACTGCGCGAGGAACGCCTGCACGACCATCGCGTAGGCCCGCAGGTTGACCTCGATGAGTGGATCCCAGGTCTTGTCGGTGAGATCGGGGAGGTCGACGGCGTCGGGCACGCCGGCGGCGTGCACCACACCCCCGACGGTGCCGATGGCGGCGACGGCCTCGTCGGCGGCGTCGGCGAGGCTTGCGGTGTCGCGCACGTCGACGGCCATCCCGACGGCGGCGACCCCGTGGTCGGCGGCGACGGCGCTCGCGGCGTCGGCGGCCCGTTCGGGGTGGAGATCCCAGATCGCCACCGGGCGGCCGACCTCGGCGACGGCGTGCGCGGTGGCGAGGCCGATGCCGGATGCGCCGCCGGTGATCACGACGCCGGAGGTGGGGCGGAGCTCGAGTCCTGGCATGACCGGCATCATGCCAGGAGTGGGCGGAGGGCACCCGTCCGCGAGAAGATCGCCGGTATGAGTGAGACCTTCGCCGCCTTCACCGCCGAGACGACCGACGACGGCTTCCGTCGTGGGGTCACCGAGCTGACCCTCGACGACCTGCCGGAGGACGACGTCGTGGTCGACGTCGAATGGTCGAGCGTCAACTACAAGGACCACCTGGCCGCCACCGAGAAGGGCCGGGTCGCCCGCATCTCGCCGCTCGTGGGCGGCATCGACCTCGCCGGCACGGTGCGGTCGAGCGACGCGGTGGGGATCGCCGCCGGTGACCCGGTCGTCGTCCACGGCTACGACCTCGGCGTCGCCCACCACGGTGGCTACGCGCAGGTGGCGCGGGTCCCCGGTGGTTGGGTCGTGCCGATGCCCGACGGCCTCAGCGCGCGGGAGGCCATGGTGGTGGGGACCGCGGGCTACACCGCGGCCCTGTCGGTGCTCGCGTTGCTCGACCACGGCCTCGAGCCGGGCGCAGGCACGGTGCTCGTCACGGGTGCGACCGGGGGCGTCGGCAGCATGGCGGTGGCGATGCTGGCGGGGCTCGGGTTCACCGTCGCCGCCAGCACCGGGAAGGCCGAGGCGGCGCCGTTCCTGCTCGGTCTCGGTGCCACCGAGATCGTCGACCGCGACGAGCTCGCCGAGACCGGCAAGCCGTTGCAGTCGGTCCGCTGGTCGGGTGCGGTCGACGCGGTCGGGGGTCCGACGCTCGCCAACGTCCTGGCCACGCTCGCGCCCGGGGGCGCGGTGGCGGCGAGCGGCAACGTCGGCGGGGCCGACCTGCCGACCACGGTCCTGCCGTTCATCCTGCGTGGTGTCACGCTCTTCGGCATCGACTCGGCGGGGACGCCCATCGACCGGCGCCGGGAGGTGTGGGCGCGCATCGCCACCGATCTGAAGCCGGCCGGGCTCGAGGCCATGGCGCAGGTCGTCGACCTCGCCCACCTCGAGGGCGCGCTCGACGAGATCGGCCGTGGTGGTGTGACTGGCCGCTACGTCGTGCAGCTGTAGCGACGGCCCCCGGCATGCGGTAGGTCAGGCGGGGAACGGCTCCAGCCCCATGCCGCGCCCGGACCTCGGGGCGGCGCAGCGGCGGCACCGTCTTCGGTGGCTGACGGCGCGCGGGGAGCCGGTCGAGCAGGTCGTGCGCCAGCGCCGCGATCTCGAGCGCGACCGCGTGCATGTCGTCGTGGACCGCGCCCGTCGGCTTGGTCACGCCGGTGATCTTGCGCACGAACTGGTAGGCCGCGGCCTCGATCTCTTCCTCAGTGGCCGGCGGCTCCAGGCCGCGCAACTCGGTGATGTTCCTGCACATGTGGATCAACGCTCCTTACCGTCGAACGCGGCCTGCAGTGCCGCGAGGTCGAGCTTCTGCATGGCGTACATCGCGTTCACCGCGCGCTGCACGGCGTCCTTGTCGTCGCTCATGACGAGCTTCTCCCAGCCCTCGGGCACGACCTGCCACGAGAGGCCGAACTTGTCCTTCAGCCAACCACACTGGCCCTCCTCGCCCCCATCGGCGGTGAGCGCGTCCCAGTAGTGGTCGACCTCGGCTTGGTCCCGGCAGTTGATCAGCAGCGAGATCGCCTCGTCGAAGGTGAACTGCGGGCCGCCGTTGATGGCGGTGTACTCCTGGCCGTCGAGCAGGAAGTTGACCGTGAGGACGCTGCCGGGCTCGGGCGCGTCCTCCGGGTAGTGGGTGACCTCGGTGACCTCGGAGTTCGGGAACACCGAGACGTAGAACTTCGCCGCGTCGAGCCCCTCGGAGTCGAACCAGAGGTTGGGGGTGATCCTGGGCATGGGGCGCTCCCGTGGTCGCGGTGGATGCGGTCACCGTATCGACCGTCCCGACGGCGGGAATTCATCGCGTCCGGGACAAAGAGAACCGCCCCTGGAGGCCGGGGGTGGGGTCCGGGCTCCAGGGGCGGTGGGGGCGTTTCGGCCGGCGGGGCGTTCCGGCAATGAGGTGATCGGCCGGGTCCGCCGGATCTGGAGCCTGTTGGCCGAACGTTGGAAGAACGCTGCCCGACGGTTAACGGACCGACGGCGTTGGGCGCGCTGACCGGGTCAGCCGACGGCGACGGGGGTGACCGCGGTGTCGACCTGGTCGGCCGAGTAGGGCACGACCGGCTCGTCGGTGCCGAACACCTCGAGCGTGTGGATGAACCGGTGCATGCCCATCGAACCCGCGCACGACAGGCCGAGCTCGATGATCTGCGCGGCGGTGAACACCTGGGCCAGCTCGGCGTAGAACTCGCGGTCGATCGCGTGGTGGTCGGCCGACAGCAGGTCCATGAACCTGACCGCGAGGCGCTCCTGGTCGGTGAGGTTGCCACCGTCCATGTCGAGGAGGCAGGCGACGTCTTCGTCGGTGATCGAGTCGTGCTTGCGCGACTGCATGCACGGCTGGCACTCGCCCAGCTGCGCGCTCCGGATGCGGAGGAGCTCCAGGATGCGACCACCGAGCAACGAACCGCTCCCGCGCAGACGTCGGGTGTCGTCCATCGCGAGCAGGTGACGGGTGCTGTAGGCGAAGAGCTGGAGCGGGATCGGTGTGGCGTACAGCCCTTCTTCGCAGCCGCTCTGGATCACGGCGCGGGAGACGGGGGAGAGCTCTTCCATGGGGATGGGTTCGATGACGGGCATGGCGGATGACCTCGATTCGTCGGTCCTGGCACACTAAACCGCGCCACGCTCGCGGCGCACGACGGTGGAAAGGCGCTCGACGTGGACCTGGGACTGACCGGCAAGGTGGCGTTGGTGACCGGCTCGTACCGGGGCACCGGCGTGGGTATCGCCCGGGCGTTGGCCGCCGAGGGGGCGACGGTGCTGGTGCACGCTCACGAACCCGGGCAGGGCGACGACGTGGTCGCCGGGCTCGAGGCCGACGGTGGGCGCGCGCACCTGGTCGTCGGCGATCTGCGCACCGAGGCCGGCACCGACGCGCTGGTCGCCGACGTGCGTTCGCGGGTCGACGGCGTCGACATCGTCGTGAACAACTTCGGCAACACCGAACACGCCAGCAATTGGGACGCGGCCGACGGCGCGAGCTGGCACGCCAGCTACGACGTCAACGTCGTCGAGCGCGTTCCGCGTCACGCAGGCGTTCATCCCCGACATGCGGGCCGAGGGGTGGGGTCGGATCGTGGTGATGTCGACGATCGGCGCAACGCGTCCCGGCGACACGATCCCGGAGTACTACACCGCGAAGGGTGCCCTGCCGTCGATGGCCGTCGGCCTGGCCAAGCACCTCTCGGGCAGCGGGATCACGGTGAACTGCGTGAGTCCCGGGATCATCGCCACCGCCGAGGTGGTGGCGAGCTACACGGAGCGGGCGCGACGCGACGGGCGGGGCACCGACTGGCCGAGCGTGGAGCAGCTGATCCAGGAGGGGCGCATGGCGAATCCGACCGGACGCGTCCCGACGCCGGACGACATCGGTCGCTTCGTCGCCCTCGTCGTGAGCGAACCGGCGTGGCACCTCAACGGCGCACACCTGCGCATCGACGGTGGCGCGTCAGACGCGGTCACGTGAGCGACGGCCTGCTGCTCGATCTCTCCGCGTACGAGGCCGCCGCGCTCGCACAGGCCGATCCGGCGGCGTGGGAGTACCTGGCCCGGGGGAGCGGCGCGGGGGTGACCGCCGCGCAGAACCTCGAGGCGTGGTCGCGATGGACGCTCCTGCCGCACGTGCTGCGCGACGTGTCGACCGTCGACCTCACGACGACCGTGCTCGGCACCCGGGTGGCCACGCCGATCCTGATCGCGCCGACGGCGATGCATCGGTTCTTCTCCGCCGAGGGCGAGTTGGCGACCGCGCGCGCCGCGGCCGAGGTGGCAACGGTGTACGTGGTGTCGATGGCGGCCACGCACTCGGTGGAGGACGTCGCCGGGGCCGCACCCGAGGGCGCGCGCTGGGCACAGATGTACATGCTGCGCGACCGGGGTCGTACCCGCGCGCTCGCCGAACGCGCCGCCGCCGCCGGTCATGGCGCGATCGTGGCGTCGGTCGACGGTGCGGCCGTCGGCCGGGGCATCGCCAGCGCGTCAGCCGGGCGCCTCGTGCCGCCCGACTGGATGCGGTACCCGAACCTGGCGTCCGACGACGACGCCGACAGCTCCGACATCATGCACCTCGTCACCGACTTCGATCCGTCGATCACGTTCGACGACCTGGCGTTGTTCGGCGAGTGGAGCGGGCTCCCTGTCGTCGTGAAGGGTCTGCTCCGGGGCGACGACGCTGCTCGCGCGGTCGATGCCGGGGCGGCGGCGATCGCGGTGTCGAACCACGGCGGACGGGTGCTCGACGGCATCGCCGCGACCGCCGACGTCCTGCTCGACGTGGTCGACGCCGTCGCCGGTCGCGCCGAGGTCTACGTCGACGGCGGCATTCGTCGCGGGGTCGACGTGGTCAAGGCGCTCGCACTCGGGGCGCGGGCCGTCATGGTCGGACGGCCGGTGCTCTGGGGTCTGTGCGTCGACGGTGCTGCGGGGGCGGGACAGGTCTTGACGATCCTGGGCACGGAGTTCGAAGCCGCGCTGGCGTTCTGCGGCGCAACATCGGTCGACGACCTGTCCCGCGATCTCGTCGTGCGGGCACCGGCGGCGTCGTGAGCGACGAGCACCGGGACGGGCGCCTCGCGAACCGCGCGTGGTGGGACGTGGCCGCGCCGCTGCACGCCGAGAGCGCGCTGTACGACCTCGAGAACTTCCGCGTCGGGCGGGACGACATCAGACCGTTCGAACTGGACGAGCTCGGGCCGATCGCCGGCCGCGAGCTGCTCCATCTCCAGTGCCACATCGGCACGGACACGCTCTCCTGGGCCCGACACGGCGCGCGGGTCGTCGGCCTCGACTTCTCGCACGCGTCGCTCGCCGTCGCCCGACAGCTGGCGCTCGACTGCGACATCGACGCCGAGTTCGTGTGCGCCGACGTATACGACGCAGTCGAGGCGATCGATGGCCGCACCTTCGACGTGGTGTACACGGGGATCGGCGCGCTCGGGTGGTTGCCCGACCTGGCGTCCTGGGCGGACGTCGTGCACGACCTGCTTCGTCCCGGAGGTGTGCTCTACCTGGTCGAGATCCATCCCGTGGCCCTCGGTGTCGCGAAGGACGGCCGCACGGTGACGGTCGACATGCTCGACACGGAGTACCAGGCGTGGCACGAACCGGGTGGCACGTACGCGGCGCCCGACGCCGAGGTCCCGCACACCACCTATGAACGGGTGCACACGCTCAGCGACGTGCTGTCGGCGGTCCTCGATGCCGGGCTCACCCTCGAGCTGTTCCACGAGCAGTCGTATACGAACGTGCCGTGGCCATGGGCCGAGCGCGGCAGCGACGGGTACTTCAGAGGTCCCGAAGGCGCACGTCGTGTCCCGCTCACCTATTCCCTCAGAGCGCGGCGTTCGTCGTTGATGAACCCAGCCGTGACGTCGTGACCCGCCGCCCCGAGTGACGTTCGCGAGACTGGTCGGATGATCCCGCCGGTCCGTCACCTCCTGCGCGCCAAGGACCTTGCGGACAGTCGCTACTTCGAGCCGTTGACGGTCGCCGATCTGGCCGCAGCCGCGGGCCTTTCTCCGGCGCACTTCAGTCGCGAGTTCCGGCATGCGTTCGGGGAATCGCCTCATCGCTACTTGTTGACCCGGCGTCTCGAGCCACGGCGGCGCGGTTGCGAAACACCGACCGCCCGGTCACCGAGATCTGCTTCGACGTCGGATGGTCGAGTGTCGGATCTTTCACCACCAGCTTCCGGCGCATCTACGGCATGTCGCCGAGCGTGTACCGGGCGTCGTTCCCGCCGGCGCAACGCCACATCCGGGTTCCGGACTGCATCACCCGTGCGTACGGGAGGCGCGAGAACCGCACGTTTCGAGAAGCACCGGCACACGCGCACTCGTAGGGTCGAGTTCTGACCCGAGGAGGAACGATGATCACCATCGCCAATGCGCAGTTCTGGGTGCACGATCAGGATGAAGCGCTCGCGTTCTACACCCGCACGCTCGGCTGGGAGGTGCGCTCTGACGTCACCATGGACGACTGGGGCTTCCGCTGGCTCGTCGTCGGTCCACCCGCCCAGGATGGCATCGGTCTCGTGCTCATGTCCGTGCCGGCACCGCCGATGCTCGACGCCGAGAGCAGCGCGCAGCTCGCGGACCTCGTCGGCAAGGGCGCCGGCGGGACGCTGTTCCTGGAGACCGATGACTGCCAGTCGACCTACGACGAGCTGTCTGCCCGTGGCGTGGTGTTCAACGACCCGCCGACGGCGCAGCCCTACGGCATCGACACCTCGTTCCGTGATCCGTCGGGCAACAACATCCGCCTGACCCAGGTACTGGCGTTCTCGATGGACCGCGGTCGCTGACCCGCTACGTCGTCACGATGAGGAGCGTGGAGAGCACGAGCGAGCCGACGACCGCCGCCAGCGTCATGGAGCGCGACCACCGGGGCGCCGAGTCCGCGGACTCGGGGTTGAGATGGTGCCAGACGCGGGCGTGCTGGACCTGGCCCACGACGACCACCGCCGCACCGCAGAGGACCGTCACCCCGACGCCCGTGTAGAGGGCGTCGTCGGAGACACCGCCCGAGCCCTCGCTGACGATCAACGCGACCTTCGAGATCACGAACCCCAAACCCGAAGAGCGCGATGGCGGTGCGGAACCAGGCGAGGAACGTCCGGTCGTTCGCGAGCTCCGAGTCGGTCATCTCGTGTCGTTCGTGCTGTTCAGTCGTTCGCGAACCAGGCCGCGACCTGAGCCTCGTGATCGACGTACTTGTCGCCCGACACGTCGACGACGACCTTGTCGATGGTGCCGCCGGTGAACCGGTACGGCGCCGTGTACTCGGGCGTGACCGGTGACGCGCTGTCACGTCCGATGCACAGACCGTCGCCGACGAGGCAGAAGTTGCCGGGCTGGGTCGACGATCTCGCCCTCGCCGACCTTCTGGGTGTCGAGGTACAGCGACAGCGTTCCTGCGAACCCCGGTGTCGTCGCGTCGGTGCTCTGTCCCTTCGAGGCGAACTCCGCGGTCAGGACGTGCTTGCCGGGCGTGATCTCGGTGTCGGCGACGACGTCGAACATCTTCGTGCCGATCCAGTTGAACGCGTATCGCAGCTTCTTGTCCTTGACGTAGAGGCTGTGGCCGCCCGCGACGCCTCCGTGCGCGAACAGCACGCCCTCGGCGTCGGCGGAGTCGAACTGCACGCCGGCGGCGATCGTGTACGACCGCCCGTTGATCGCCACCGCGGACGACTCGGGAACGTCGGCGACGTCGGGGTAGTAGGTGTACTGCTGACGGTCGGGCCCACCACGCGGGCGTTCCGAGAGCACCTGCTCGAGCGCGGTGCGGTCGTCGAGCGGCAGCCCGTTGTAGATCCCCGCGTAGTAGAACCACAGGCTCTTCAGCGTCTCGAGCTGTTCGGGATGGTCTGCAGCGACGTTCTTCGACTGCGCACGGTCGTGTTCGAGGTCGTAGAGCTCCCACTCGTCGAGCTCGAACTTGCCCCACCCTCCGATCGGCGGGTGCACGGTGCACGCCAGCCACCCCTCGTGATAGATCGAGCGCTGACCGAGCATCGTGTAGAACTGCGTCGACTTCCCCGGCACCGTCGGATCCCTGAGCGCGGCCGCGAAGCTCTCGCCCTCGATCGGGCTCTGCGTGTAGCCCTTGAGCACGGAGGGCGGCTCGATGCCCAGGAGGTCGTACACGGTCGGGACGATGTCGACCGCGTGGATGTACTGGTGGCGCACGTCCTCCGACGCTTCGATCTGCGCGGGCCATGCGACCATGCACATGTCGGCGACGCCGCCCTCGTACCCGGCCCAACGCTTCCAGTACGGGAACGGGGTGTCGAACGCCCACGCCCAGCCGGTGCAGTAGTGGTTGTACGACTTCGGCGTGCCGAGGTCGTCGATGTGGGGCAGCGTCGCGTCGGTCGTGTCGGCCACGCCGTTGAAGAATCGCCACTCGTTGAACGACCCGTTCGGGCCGCCCTCGCCGCTGGCGCCGTTGTCGGACACGACGACGACGATGGTGTTGTCGAGCTGCCCCGACTCCTCGAGGTAGTCGAGGACGCGCCCGATCTGGTCGTCGGTGTACGACACGAACCCGGCGAACACCTCCGCCATGCGCGCGAAGAGGCGTTGCTCGTCGGCGGAGAGCGAGTCCCACGGACGTACCGTGTCGAGCACCGGCCAGGGCTGGCCGTCGGGACCCTTGCGCTCGGGCTCACCGTGGGGGTTGATCGCCGACAGCTCGGTGTCGTCGGGCAGCAGGCCGAGCTCCTTCTGGCGCGCCAGGATCTCGGAGCGGATCGCCTCGTAGCCGTGATCGAACGTGCCCTTGTACTTGTCGGACCATTCCGTGAACACGTGGTGCGGTGCGTGCCCGCAGCCCGGCGCGAGGTACATGAAGAACGGCTTGTCGGGGTCGATGACCTTGGCCGACTTGATCATGCCGATCGCCTGGTCGGCGAGGTCCTTCGAGAGGTGGTAGCCGTCCTCGGGCGTGGCGGGCGCGTCGATCTGGCTGTTGTCCTGCACCAGGTCCGGGTACCACTGGTTCGCCTCGCCGCCGAGGAACCCGTAGAAGCGCTCGAACCCGCGGCCGAGCGGCCACCGGCCCTTGTACGCGGCGAGGTTGCACTCCTCACCGGGCGTGAGGTGCCACTTCCCGACGCAGTACGTGTTGTACCCCCGCTCGACCAGCACCTCGGAGATGAACCCGTTCTCGAACGGGATGCGGGTCGAGATGCCGGGGAAACCGGCGCTGAACTCGGCGATGGTGGCCATGCCATTGCTGGTCGCGTTGCGGCCGGTCAGCATCGAAGAGCGAGTCGGCGAGCACAGCGCCGTGGTGTGGAAATTCGAGAAGCGCACGCCCATGTCGGCGATGCGACGCATGTTCGGCGTCTGCACCGGGCCGCCGAACACGTCCATGGTGCCGTAGCCGAGGTCGTCCCAGGTGATGTAGAGGACGTTCGGCGCACCGGCGGGCGCCTTGGGTGGCAGGTACGGCGTCCAGTCGGGCACCGAATCGCGGATGTCGAGGGTGATCCTGCTGCTGGGCCCGTTGGTCATCGTCGCTCCCGGTTGGGGGGGATCGTGGCTGACGCCACGCAGGGGAGATGATGGCCCATGGGTCCACTGGCCGCATCACCCGATCTGGATGGTCGGCAGCGAGCAGACTGGGACGATGGTCAGGTCGGTCGAGGACGAGAACCGTCGCATGCTCCGGGCGCGCGACGCCATGGACCGCGACTACGCGCTTCCGCTCGACGTGGCCAAGCTCTCCGCCGTCGCAAGCGTGTCGGAGGCGCACTTCATCCGAACGTTCAAGGCGACCTTCGGCGAGACGCCGCACCGCTACCTGCAACGCCGCCGGGTCGAACGCGCGATGTATCTCTTGCGGGCGAGCGATCGGAGCGTCACCGAGGTGTGCATGGAGGTCGGGTTCTCGAGCCTCGGCACCTTCAGCCGTACCTTCCGCGAGGTCGTGGGCGAGACGCCCTCGCAGTTCCGCGACCGTGGGCCGCTGCCCGGCGTGCCGTCGTGCTTCGTGAAGGCGTGGACGAGACCGAGCAGTTTCGGAGAAGCCTCCTGACCGGGTCGTCCCTACGATCAGCAGCATGTTGCAGAGCATCAGTCGTTCCCAGTTGTTCGTCCTCGACCAGGACGAAGCCCTCGACTTCTACGTCAGAACCCTCGGGCTCGAGGTGGCCGCCGACCAGGACCTCGGGTTCATGCGCTGGCTCACCGTGCGGGTGCCCGGCGATCCGGCGCGGGAGGTCCTGCTCGAGCGACCCGGTGCGCCGGTCATGGACGACGTCACCGCGGCGCAGGTCAGGGAGCTCCTGACCAAGGGTGCCGTCGGCGGCGCGCTGTTCTTCACCGTCGAGGACGCGCACGCGACGTTCGCGGTGCTGAAGGAGCGCGGCGTCGAAGTGACCGACGAACCCGAGACCCGTCCGTACGGCATCGACTTCGGGATCCGCGACCCCTTCGGCAACGCGATCCGCATCGGCCAGATGTTCGACTGAGACCCGGGCAACCTCGGGCGCCGCACGTGCGTCGGCGTCCGAGGAGGTGGGTGGTGAACGGCGGAGGTCGGATCTCGGCGCGTGGGGTCGTGATGCTGCTGGTGGCGGCGCTCGGACTGGTGACGATGCCCGAAGCCGCAACGGCGCACTTCTCGACGCCGGACGCGCTGACCGTCGATCTCCTGCTCGACCAGTCGGGGCTCGTGGTCATCGATGCCGCGTCCAACCATCACACCTATGACGAGGCGCCGATTCCGCGGGAGCGGGCCGTGGTGGCGGCTGCCGTGATCGATGCTCTGGGTGTGCCGCGAGCCACCGCCCAGGTCGACCCTCGCTCGAGCACGCTCTACCACGAGGTCGGGTTCAACGTCGCGCTGCACGAGGCCTTCGCCAACACCGACGCCCCGGGCGCGCTCCGCGTCGACACCGCACCGCTGCAGAAGGTGGCGGCCGGCTTCGGTCGCCTGATCCTCGACGTGTGTGGTGTCGTCGAGCCGGGTCTCACGCTGGCGGTCACCGCGACGGCACCTGCGACCACGCCCGACCGTAGCGGCGCAGGAGCACTGCAGACCGACAGGACCGACTGCCACACGTGGACGCTGAGCGCCGAGGATCCGCCGGTGGTCGTCACCGCGCGTGCCGAACAGGCCGGTGCGTCGGTGCCTGCCGAGCGTGAGCGCGTCACGCTGCCGTGCGGTGCGTCGTCGACCGGTGATCCGAGTTTCGTCGTGAACGTTCCGATCGCTCGACCAGCCGGAACCCTGCAGGCGCACGCGACCGGATCGCGAGACGCTCGCCTCGTCGAGGCCGACACCGTGCTCGAGTTCTGGGCGAGCACGCCGGTGCATCTGATCGTGCCCGATCGCCAAGTCGGACACGTGTCGTTCGGCTCGCGGAACGGCCCGCGCGCGTCGCGACGGCTGAGCATGCCGACGTGCCCTTCTGATCCGGGCCACAAGTGGACCGTCTCGGTGGTCAGGATCTGGGCCGACCGCCCGGCATGTGTGCCGGTCGTGGTCGAGGGATACCGGTCGCGGCACACCATCCGCCTCGCCGTCGGCGTGCCCTGCGACGGTCGCGCCCGTCGCGACACGACGGGTGTCACGCGAAAGGCCACGCTCGACTGCGCGCAACCGATGGTCGCGACCGAAGCTCCACCCATGTCGTCGGACGTGCTCGACGACCAGGTCGCGTTGCAGACCAGCCGCACCGATCCACTCGCCATGGGCGCTGCGCCCTTCACCGACCCCGTGACACCGCGCTACCGGTTCTTCGGCAAGTCGCCGCTGTACGTCCGCTCCGGGAAGGGGATCGCTCGGATCGTCATCCCACGCTCGGAGCGCGACCGGGTGGCGTTGACCTGGGGCAACACCGACCACGACGGCACCGCGAGCGGGATGTTCGAGGTCGGTCCCTGCCCCGGTGCGAGCAAGTGGCTCGTGTACCCCGGCGGTTACCTCGTCACCGAGCCGCACTGCGTCGACCTCGTCGTGCGGGTCGGCAAGAACGAACGGCACGTGCAGGTGGGCGTGGGTGTTGCGTGCCGCGGCCAGCGTCCGCCGGAGACTGTCCAGTAGGGCGCGCCGCCCAGCCGGACGGAGCATGATGCCCGTCGTGGCGGTGTGGGAGCCCGAGGGCGAGAATTGGATCCGGTGGGCGCGCACACCGGGGTTCGATGCGTACTGGTACTTCCGCGACCCGGTGTTCGACGCCATCCTGCCGCGGCCGGGGGGCCGCACGCTCGAGCTCGGCAGCGGTGAAGGCCGGGTGACCCGCGACCTCGTCGCGCGTGGCCACGACGTCGTCGCGCTCGATCCCGCGGCGACCCTGGTGCGCGCCGCCGCCGAGGAGGACCCGGTCCACCGCTACGCGATCGCCGACGGCCGTGACCTCCCGTTCGCGGACGAACGATTCGACGTGGTGGTGGCATACAACGTGCTCCAGAACGTCGCCGACCTGCCGGGGACGGTGCGCGAGGTGAGCCGGGTGCTCCGGACGGGTGGCGCGCTCTGCGTGTGCATCGTCCATCCCGTCACCGACCTCGGCGCGTTCGAGGGGGAGGGCGACGACACGCGCTTCGTGCTCCGCGAGCGGTACTACGACGCCCGGCGGATCGAGCAGACCGAGGAGCACGACGGGATCAGCATGACCTTCCGCGGGTGGACCTACCCGCTGGAGGACTACGCGCGCTCGTTCGAGGCGGCCGGGCTCCACATCGACGTGCTGCGCGAACCGCGTCCGACGCAGCATCCCGAGCGGTACGAGCGCTGGCTCGACGTGCCGTTGTTCCTCGCCCTACGCGTGCGCAAGCCCTGATGCGAAAGCAGTACAGCCTCCGGCGAAGAACCCAGGGGTTCGATGCCTGGGATGTCGACCGGCTCGTCGAGCTCGCGTCGGGACTCCCGGTGCACGAGGTCGCGGTGGCCGAAATCGCCGAGCTCGACGAGGAGTACTGGTTCGCCGACAGCGAGGTCCCCGCGACGGTGCGCGCCGTCGTCGACCACGCGCGGCTGATCGTCGAAGTCGACGTCGCGCATCCGATCATCCTCGACGTGCACGGTCGCGTGATGGACGGCATGCACCGCGTCGCCCGTGCGCTGCTCGACGGACGCGCCACGCTCCCCGCGGTGCGCTTCGCGGTGCAGCCACCACCCGACTTCGTCGACTGCCGTCCGAGCGAGCTCCCGTACGACGAGTGACGGCAGCGAGGGAGCCCGTGTCCCGTCGTCGGGGACTCGGTAGTGTCGATCGCATGAGCATCAGCACGTTCTCGCACGTCGCCATCGGTGTCCGTGACATGGACGTGGCGTTGCCGTTCTGGCGCGACGTCGTGGGCCTGCACGTCTCGCTGGACACGGTCGAGGAGATGCCGCAGGGTGACGGCAAGCCCACGGCGAAGCGACGGGCCGTCTACCTGCGGTGGGACGACGACCCGCGTTCGAGCTTCGTCGTGCTCGACCAGCAGCTCACCAGCGACACCGCCGGTGAGCCGGCGCGGATCTTCCAGATGGGGCTCCACCACTACGGGTTCTGGGTCGACGACCTCGATCCGATCCTCGCTCGCTTCGAGGGAGCGGGCGTGCACATCCTCCTGAACGGCGCGGCCGGCGCCGACTCGGTGTGGTGGGGTGAACCGCCGGGCGACACCATCCGATCGCTGATCGTGCAGGACCCGGAAGGGGGTTACGTGCAGTTCGACCAGCGGGTGGCCGCCGACGGGGCGTAGCCGTCAGGCCGAACCGAGGCGGGCCGGGCGCGAACGGCGCGACGTCGAACGCGGGACGGCGGTCGGCGACGAGGTCGGCGACGATCCGACCACTGACCGGTCCGAGCAGCAGACCGTTGGCGCCGTGGCCGGTGGCGACGTGCACGTTGCCGACGTCGGGGAGCGGTCCGAGCACGGGCAGGTCGTCGTCGCTCACCGGTCGGAGCCCGACGCGCACCTCCCGGAACGTGGCCTCGGCCAGACCCGGGCTCACCCGGAGGCCTTCGGAGAACAGCTGGCGGAGCCCCGCGGCCGTCGCGCGGGCGTCGAACCCGACGTCCTCGACGGTCGCGCCGAGCGCGACCCGTCCGTCGTCCCACGGCACGACGTAGTGGCTGAAGATGGGTTGGAGCACCGGCCACGTCGACGTGTCGGCGTCGAGGTCGAGGTGCACGATCTGCCCGCGCACCGGACGCACACCGCACCGCAGCCCGAACGCACCGGCCAGCGCCGGTGTCCACGCGCCACCGGCGATCACCACTGCGCCGCACGCGACCGGCCCGTCGTCGCACTCCACCGAGGTGGCGCGGCCCTGCTCGACGACGATCCGCTGGGCCGAGCCGTGACGCCAGTCGACGCCCTGAGCGCGGGCGGCGAACTCGATCGCGGCGACCAGGGCGCGGCCGTCGACGCGCGCGCCGCGCTCGTTGAACAGCGCGCTGCGCACGTCCGCCAAGGGTGGGAAGCGCGCCTGCGCTTCGCCCGGGGTGACCGCACGCAACGCGTCGGGGTGGCGGGCGAGCGATTCGCGGGCGTTGACCGCGAAGGCTTCGTCCTCCATCTCGCGGAAGGCGATGCGCAACGCGCCGCACACCGCGTAGCGCGGATCCGGGGCGCCGATGTCGGCGAGGGCGGGGATCAAGGCGTGGTAGTGCGCAGCCGCGAGGTCGGCGAGGTCGAGGAAGGGCGCCGGCATCCCGCCCATCGTCTCGGGCGAGAGGATCCCGGCGCCGGCGTCGGTGGCCCGACCGGCGTCGTGCCGGTCGACGACGACGACCCGGTGACCCTCGCGCGCCAACTCGTATGCGCAGGCGGCACCGACGAGGCCGCCGCCGACGACGACGACGTCCGGGGCACTCGTCACGAGGTGCGCGTCGCGATCTCGGGATAGTCCCGCACCAGCCCGTCGGGCCCGAATCGCAGCTCGCACTCGAACCCGAACCGCGGTGACCGGTAGTCGAAGCGCAGCTCGCCGTCGTGAGCGTCGTCATCGGCGTCGTCGCTGACGCGGGCGTAGGTCTGCTCGAGTCGTTCGATCTCGAGGTCGGGCGCGCGCGACGTAGGCCGCGGGTGCCTCCATCGACCGCCCGATCGGCAGATCGGCGCGACGGACCGGGAGCATGTTCGTGCACGCCGACGCCTCGAGGTCGACGTCGAGGCAGTCGTCGAGCTCGGGCACGAGCACGCCGTTGACCCGCCAGCGACCCACGGGATCGTGGGTGAGCATGGATTCCCGCTCGCCGGCTGCCGACCAGCTGCGCACGCGGCACTGCTGCGTCACCCAGTGCTCGTCGACCTCGATGGTGTAGTGCACCGCCCAGGCCGCGCCCGCTTCGACCGCGACGGTGTGGCCGTCGATCACGAAGCCGGACGCGGCGGCGCGGAGGAAGACGCTCTCGTAGCCGTCCCGGTCGCCGACGTGGCGCCACGCTGCGGCCAGGGGGAGGTCGGCGAACGGCACCGCGCTACCGGCCCGCTTCGATCCGACGACGGATGTCGGCGCGGTCGGCGGTATCGGGCTGCACCCGGAACCTTCTACTACGCCGCAGTCGTAGTGTGCCGGTGAGCGACATCGGAGAGCGAGAGGAGCGCGCATGACGACGACGCCCACGCAGGCCGCGCGGGTCCGCAGCCTGGTCGACCACCCGATCATCGACGCCGACGGCCACTTCGTGGAGCTCGGACCGCTGCTCCAGGACGAGGTGATCAGCTACGTCGAGGACGCCGGCGGGGCTGCGCTGCGGGAGCGGTTCCTCGGCACCGCGCGCTCGTTCGACACGTCGTCGAGCCTCGCCGACCGCGGCGATCCCGAGGTGGTCAGGCAGTGGAAGGCGATGCCGTCCTGGTGGGGATGGCAGACGGCCGGGGTGCGTGACCGCGCCACTTCGCACCTTCCCGCGCTGCTCTACGAGCGACTCGACGAGATCGGCATCGACTTCACGATCCTCTATCCGTCGATGGCGCTCGGCTACTTCGAGATCGGCGACGAGGAGCTGTCGTCGGTGGCGTGCCGCGCGGTGAACCGCTATCACCAACGGCTGTTCGAGCCGTACCGGGATCGCTGCACGGTGGGCGCGCTGATCCCGATGAACACACCCGCGCAGGCGGTCGCCGAGGTCGAGTACGCGGTGACGGAGCTGGGCGCGAAGTCGGTGCTGATGGCCGGGTACGCGCGTCGCGCGGTCGCGGCCGGTGGGTACCGCCTCGACATGTTCGGCCTCGACAGCGACCACGACTACGACCCGCTGTGGGCGAAGTGCGTGGAGCTCGGTGTCGCGCCGGTGGTGCACAGCGCGTTGCAGCAACACCGGGTCACGCGGTCGATCTCGAACTACGTGTACAACCACGTCAACGGGCTGGCGGCCGCGCACGAGTCACTGTGCAAGTCGTTGTTCCTCGCCGGGGTGACCCGACGGTTCCCGGAGCTGCGCATCGGGTTCCTCGAGGGAGGCGTGGCGTGGGCGTGCGCGCTGTTCTCGTCGCTCGTCGGGCACTGGGAGAAGCGGAACCGGGAGGCGATCGTCGAGCTCGATCCCGACCGGCTCGACGTCGACGCCCTGCTCGCGTACTTCACCGAGTACGGCGACGACGCGGTGACGGGTCGTCTCGACGAGCTCCGGGAGTACTTCGCCCGCCCCGCCGCGCGTCCGGCGCAGGTCGACGAGTTCGCCGCGGTCGGCATCGACCGGGCCGAGGACCTGCGGGCCCGCTTCGAGCCCAACTTCTACTTCGGCTGCGAGGCCGACGACCCGCTGGTGGCGTGGGCCTTCCGCGACGACGTCAACCCGCTGGGTGCCCGCCTGCGGCCGGTGCTCGGCTCCGACATCTCGCACTGGGACGTGCGCGACATGACCGAGCCGATCGCCGAGGCCTACGAGCTCGTGGAGCACGGCGTGATCACCGACCGCGACTTCCGCGATCTCACCTTCGTCAACCCGGTCCGGCTGCACGCCGGACCCAACCCGCGCTTCTTCGAGGGCACGGTGTGCGAAGCTGCCGCCACCCAGGCGTTGGCCGACGTCGGGGAGGTCTGGCTGTGAACCGCGACGACGCCTGTCCACTGCGCTCGGTGGTGTTCGCGCCCGGCGACGACGCCGACGCGTTGGCGTCGACGCGCGCGTCGGGCGCCGACTCGATGGTCGTCGACCTCGAGGAGCCGCAAACGCCCTACCCCGAGTCGGAACGCGAGCGGGGCCGCAAGGTGGCACGTGAGTTCTTCGACTCGTTGGTGCCGGGCGAGCTGCCGCTGGTGTTCGCGCGCGTGCAACCGCCGTCGAGCGGGCAGACGTTGAAGGACCTCCGAGCCGTCGCCGGTCCGGGACTCGCCGGCGTGTTGTTGCCCAAGATCGACTCGCCCGCCGACGTGCACATGCTCGACGCGCTGCTCACGTGCACGGAGGTCGACTTCGACCTGCCGTCCGGACAGCTCGCCATCTACCCGATCCTGGAGACCGCGCAGGCGATCCGCCTCGCCTACGAGATCGCGGTGGCCTCGCCTCGCGTGTCGCACATGGGTGGCGCCCTCTCGCGCTTCGGCGACATCCACCAGGCGCTCGGCTACCGCTGGACCGCGGGGGGAGAGGAGACGCTGTTCCTCCGTTCCAAGGTGCTGGTCGACGCCAAGGCCGCCGGCATCCGCTACCCGATCAGCGGCATGTGGGGCGGCGCGCTCGACGACCTCGACGGCCTGCGCGGGTTCGCCACCGGGCTGCGCAACCTCGGGTACTACGGGATGATGCTCGGCAGCGCGGAACACGTGCCGTTGGTGCACGGGGTGTTCACACCCAACGCGGAGGAGATCGCGTACTGGCGCGAGCTCGACGAGCTGGCGGCCGAGGCGGAACGCGTCAACCGCGGGCCGATCCGCCACGGTGATCCGCGCCAGGGTGAGGCTCACGTCGTGCACATCGCCCACGTCGGCTCCGCCCGCAAGAACCTCGCCTGGGCCCGCGACCTCGGCGTCATCGACTGACCCAGCACTCACGTTCCTGCGTCGAAGTGGGCGAATAGTCGCTCCACTTCGACGCCAGAACCAGGCGTGCAGGTTCAGAGCTCGTGTTCGGCGAGGAGCTCCATCGGGTCGCGCATGCGGACCATGCCGAGGTAGCCGCCGCCGTCGGCGATGGCGTCGTGCACCGCGTAGCCGAGCAGCTCCTGGGCGCGGGGTGACAGCGTGCGCGCCACCTCCGGCGGGACCGCGAGCGAGTTGTTCTCCTCGGTACGCAACCACCCCAGGGTGAAGCTGATGTGCGCGCCGAGCCGCCACTCGTCGGTGGTGGAGTTGGTGCCGGCGAAGTGGATGGTGGAGCCGAGGTAGATCACCGCGCCGCCGGGCGGCACCACCCCGTCCGCGACGTCGTCGGGCTGTGGGTGCCGGTCGCGCGGCCAGTGGTTGCTCCCGGGCACGATCCGAGTCGCGCCGGTGTCGACCCGGAAGTCGGTCAGGGCGACCAGCGACGCAACCTGGAGCTCGTCGTGCGGGCGCGGGAAGTGCGGCCACACGTCTTCGTCGCGGTGCGCGAACTGCGCCTCCGCGCCGGGGCCGCGCGCGATGAGGTGCCCGAGGTTGAGCTGGTAGCGGGAGCACGACGGCAAGAGGATGGCGTCGCAGATCGCCGCGTAGGTGTCGTGCGCGATCACCTCGTCGGCAAAGGTGGGGGAGACCGCGGCGAGCGCCGACACGTGCTTGGTGTACGGGCCGTAGAACGCCTGCACCGCCGGGTTCACCGTGCGCATGCCCGATTCGGCGGCAGCAACGGCGTCGTCGACCTCGGCGCGGATCGCGGCCACGGTCGTGGGCGAGATGAACTCGTCGACCAGCACCGCGCCGTCGGCGCGCAACGCCTCGATCAAGGCGTCGGGATCGCTCGTGTCCGGGAACCGTGCGACCGACGCCATCGCCGTCAGCCCTGCGCGGCGGGCAGCACCACGTTGGCGACGTGCTCGACGTAGGGCCACGCGATCTCGGGCGGGATGCCGCCGCACAGCGGCATCAGCATGAGTGGGATGCCGTTGCGCACCATCTCGACCGCTTCGTCGGTGCTGTAGATCTTGTGCGCCGGTGACGTCGCCCGTAGCTCCTCGACGGTTTGCGCGTGCGAGATGCTGGCCGTGGTCTCGTCGCCCGGGTTCCAGTCGCCGTACATCTTCACGTCGTGGAGGATGTACTCACCGATCTCGGCCCATGCCTTGTCGACGTCGTCGGCGACGAACTGCGTGGTGGCGGCATCCTTCGGCGGCAGCTGGGCCATGCCCGGCTCGTGGCCGTGCTCCCGGCACGACGCCTGGTACGCCTCCAGCATCCCCGCCTTGTCGCTCTGGGCGAAGAACCCGAGGCCGTAGCGCCCGGCGCGCTTGGCCGCCGCGATCGAGCCGCCGCCCCACATCACCATCGGGCCGCCCGGCGTGATCGGCGGCGGAGTGACGTGGATGCGGCGGCCCTCGTGCTCGAACGGCTCACCCGTCTTCGCCTTCAGCAGCAGCTGCAGCTTCTCCTCGACGACGGCGCCGCGCTGTTTCCAGTCGATGCCGTACATCTCGAACTCCTCGGGGCGGTACCCCAGCCCGAGCGTGTACGACAGGCGGCCGTTGCTGATGATGTCGAGGACGGCCATGTCCTCGGCGAGACGGATCGGGTCGTAGAACGCGAGCAGCGCGGCGGCGATGCTGATGTGGAGCGAGTTGGTGCGTGCCGCCATCGCCGACGCCAGCAGCAGCGGCGACGGGATGTACCCGTCGGACGACGTGTGGTGCTCGGAGATCACCGCGGCCATGCAGCCCCGGGTCTCGGCCCACTCCGCCATGTCGATCGCCGCTTGGTAGAGGTCGGTGGTCGACCCGCCGAACTCCGGTGCGCGCATGTCGAACCGCATCATGAACATGGGCGCAGGCTTGCGCGTCACACCGGGGCCCGTCAAAGCGGATGGCAGGGCGCGGGAGACGGCCTCGCGTTACAGTCGCTCCGACCAGGAGGGGGCGGGCGGATGCTGGCTGGACGGGTCCGTGTCGGAGTCGGGATCGTCGCGGCGTTCGCCGCCTCGGTCGCGGTGGGCGTCGGCCCCGCGGCCGCGGCGACGGAGAACTTCACCGTGGCAGGCCGGGCGTGGACCCGACGTCCGACGGTTCAGAGGTTCAGAGGTTCAGAGGTTCAGAAGTTCAGAAGTTCGAGGGTTCAGAAGGTGAGGACGCCGCGGGCGAGGGTGCCCTCGTGCATGTCCTCGACGACGGTGTGGAAGTCCTCCATCGGATAGGTCTTGCTGACCATCGAATCGAGGTCGAGCAGGCCCTTCTTGTAGAGGTCGACGATCACCGGGATGTCGCGCTGGGCGCGGACGCCGCCGGCGCGGCTGCCGATGATGCCTCGGTCGACCTGCGTGAGGTGCGTGATCGGGATGGCGTAGGTGACGCCCGGTGCGGGCACGCCCACCTGAACGCACACGCCGCCCCACTCGAGGCACATGACGGCCTGCTCGGTGACCGCGGGGTGGCCGACGCACTCGAACGACCAGTTGACGCCGCCGGCGCCGAACGGGCCGTCGGGCATCTCCGGCGAGAACGGCAGGAGCTCCTTGATCGCCTCGACCGGGTTCGTCTCCGCCGCGTTGATGAAGTGCGTGGCGCCGAGCTGCAGGGCGAGCTCGCCCTTCGCCGGGACGGTGTCGATGGCGATGACGTGATTGGCCGCCTTGATGCGCAGGGCCTGGATGGTGGAGAGGCCCACGCCGCCGGCGCCGAACACCGCCACGTTGTCGCCGGGCTGCACGTTGGCCCGGTTGAACACGGACCCCATGCCGGTGACCACGCCGCAGGCGATGAGGCACGCGGAGGTGAGCGGCACCTCCTTGTCGATCGGGACCGCCTGCACTTCCTTCACCACCGTCATCTCCGCGAACGACGACGTCGCCGCGAAGTTGCCGGCGGGCTCACCGCCGACGGTGAAGATCTCGCGGCGGTTGCCGAGGGTCTTGCGGCACCAGGTGGGCTTGCCCACCGAGCACTGGTCGCAGATGCCGCAGTTGGAGACGGTCGCGATCACGACGTGGTCGCCCGCCTTCACCCGGGTGACGAGCGACCCGACCGCCTCGACCACACCGGCGCCCTCGTGGCCCATGAGCGACGGGGCGGGCCACGGGATGGTGCCGTCGAGCAGGCTCACGTCGCTGTGGCAGACACCTGCGGCAGCGAGCCGCACGAGCACCTCGTCGGGGCCCGGATCGATGACCTCGACGTCGTTGCGGACGTCCGCTCCTTCACCGTTGAACACGATTCCACGCATGCGTCGCACCCTATCTCGCGCCCTCAAAACGCGAGGTTGCGTCACTCGACGTCGTCAGAGGGCACCCAGGTGACGCAACCTCGCGTGGGAGTCAGAAGGCCATGAAGCCGCCGCCGTCGACCATCAGGGTCTGCCCGGTCATGTAGCGGGCGAGGTCGCTGGCGAGGAAGACGGCGACGGGGCCGATGTCGGGTTCGGGGTCGCCGATGCGGCGCAGCGGGGTGCGACCGACGAGCAGCCCGTCGGTGAACACGGGGCTGGTCTCGGCGACCGTCTCCATCGCCGGGGTCATCGCCACCGGGCCGATGCAGTTGACCCGCACGCCGGCCGGCCCCCACTCGCGGGCCAGGCTCTTGGCCAGCCCGCGCTGCGCGGCCTTGACCACGCCGTACGCCGGGAGGTAGGGGCTGCCCTCGACGCCCGCGGCCGAGGTGATGAGGATCAGCGAGCCCTGGTTCGCCTCGAGGTGGGGATACGCCGCCTGCGCGCAGAGGTACGACGCCCGCACCGCGGTGCCGAGCATGGCCTGCCACGTGTCGTCGGGGACGTCCTCGATCGGGTGCGGATCGCCCACCGGCGCGAGCGCGTTGTGCACCATCACGTCGAGGGCACCGAACTCGTCGACCGCACAGGCGACCGCAGCCTCGACGTCGGTGCGTCGGGTGACGTCGCAGCGGATGGAACGGGCTGCGCCACCGCGGGCCTCGATCTCGCGCGCGACGACGTCGCCGGTCTCGGTGCGGCGCGCGGCGATGACGACGCTGGCGCCGTGGGTCGAGCACGCGAGCGCGATGCCGCGCCCGACACCACCGCCGGCGCCGGTGACGACCACTGTCTTGCCGTCGAGCAGCCGTGCTCCGGGGTCGGTCACAGTCCCACCCACGTGCCGCCGTCGGCGACGAGCGTTGCCGCGGTGAGGAAGTGCGCGTCGGGGTCGTCGAGCAGCGCGATCAACGGCGCGAGGTCGTCGGTCACGCTCCCGTGCCCGCCGAACGCGGGCGTCGAGAGCGAGATGGCGCGGGTCAGCGCGTCGGCGGTGTCCGCGTCGAGCCAGTGATGGGGGGCGGCCGCGATGGTGTTCACGGTCGCGCCGTCGACGCCCCACTGCCGACCGCACGCCTTGGCCAGCACCCGCACGCCCTCGGAGACTGCGGCGAGCATGGTCAATTCGGCGGCGCCCGCCATCCCGATCGTCGGTACGAGGAACACCAGCGAGCCCGAGCTCTCCCGCAGCGGTGCCGCGCTGGCGCGGGCCAGCCACCACGCGGCCGCGAGGCTGTGCTCGCAGCCGTCGGCCCACTCGTCGTCGGTGAGGTCGACGAACCGGTGGGGTGTCACCACGCCGGGAGCGAGCCAGGTGTGGACGACCTGGTCGATGCCGTGGAGCCGGGCGTCCGCCGCGGCCATGGCCGCGCGCACCGCGTCCTCCGATTCGAACGAGCACTCGAGCGGGACCGCGGCGACGCCGAGGTCGTCGAGACCGTCGAGGAGCTCGTCGGCGAGCGGACCGTCGCCGGTGACCACGACGCTGCGGCTGGTGATGGGAGCAGGCATCTAGGTGGACACCATCAGATGAGCATGATCGCGCCGCCGTCGGCCATGAGGGTCTGGCCGGTCATGTAGCGGCTGGCGTCGGAGACGAGGAACTGCACCACCGGACCGATGTCGTCGACCGCGTCGCCGTCACGTGGGATCGGCTGGTTGGCGTAGGTCTCGGCGAACATCTTCGCCCGCACCGGGTCCTCGTCGGACGGCGGAACGCGGTGCGCGGCCGACACCGGGCACAGGCAGTTGACGGTGATCCCGAACTTGCCCCACTCCCGTGCGGCGGAGCGGGTGAGCGCGCGGATCGCCTCCTTCGACGACGCGTACGGCGCGTATCCCACCGCACCGAGCAGCGCGGCGTTGGACCCCATGGTGACGATGCGACCGCGGCCGCGCTCCTGCATGTGCGGGTACACCGCCTGCATGCCCCACAGCGTGCCCTTGGGACCGGTGTCCAGCAGCACATCCATGTCGTGCTCGGTGATCTCGGCGAATGGCGTGACCGAGCGGAACGTCTGCGCGTTGGCGACGAGCGCATCGACCGTCCCGAATTCGGCGACCGCCTGTTCGACCAACGCGAACGCACCCTCGCGGTCGGCCACGTTCAGCGTCGTCGCGAGATGCGGCGCGCCGAGCGCGGTCAGTTCCGCCGACACCTCGTCGAGCGCGTCCTGGCGGCGGGCGGTGATCACCACGCGGGCGCCGTGGTGCGCGAGGTGCAGCGCGATGCCGCGTCCGACGCCCTTCGACCCGCCCGTCACGATGACGACGTGCCCGTCGACAGAGTTGGGATCGGTCGCGCTCACGTCCGGTACCTCCACGACACGTGCGCGGCGCGGCCGCGGAGCTCGTCGGCGCGCGAGTCGGGGTCGACGCGCGGATGGTCGTCGGGCAGGTGGTCGTCGAGCGCGCCGAGCGGCACGACCTCGCTGCGGATCGGCGGCGGTGCCGGGGGTCGGAACCAGCGCACGGTGGTGAGCAGGTCGGGCCGACCGGCCGAGTCGAGCCAGTTGGCGGTGCCGGTGTCGGTTCCCGCGAGCACGACCCGCACGAGTCCGTCGGAATCCGCGATGACCTGCCGGTGGTTGCGGCTGGTCACGCGCGGTCGCGTAGTCGAGCGGCTCGTACCAGGCCGGCGTGTAGGAGCTGACGCCCCACAGCGCGGCCGCCTCCGGATCGAGCTCGAGCACCAGCGCCTCGTTGTCGGCGAGCGACACGAAGCCGTGGCTGTAGATGATGTCCTGCACGCCGCGGCCCGAGACGTCGGGCACGCCGAACTGGTTGGGCGTCTGCGCGGCGCGCATCCGCGCCTGCAGGTCGCGGAAGTAGACGCTCGAGTGCTCGACTTCCTGGACCGCGGTCTCGAGCATCTGCGCGACGCGCTCCGCGCTCACGGCGGGGGCCGACCTGCCCTGGGTGTCGAGCCGCTCGATGACGAACGTGGCCGGCTCGGCGGCGACCCAGTCGAAGTAGTAGTCGCGCACGTGCACGAACCCCGGCCCCGCCGCGAGCGGCAACCAGGCGCCGGAGCGTTCTTCGCCTCCGAGGGCGATGTCGAACGTGTCACCCGGCGCGAGCCCGAGCTTCGATGCCGTGATCTCGTCGGCGATCTCGGCACCGCCGCTCTGCGTCGTGCCGCCCTTGATCTGGAGCACGAACTCCTCGCACGCGCCCATGCGTCCGGAGACGCGGTAGGCACCGGCACCGTCGATCGCGGCGCGCCGCGCCACCTGGTCGACGTTCGGTCCGCCCCACGCGTACGTGGGGTCGGCGCTGCGGAAAAACGCCGGTCGCTCGGGATCGCTGTAGCCGGTCGCGTACGTGAACCAACACGCAACCTGGGTGGCGAGGTGACGCGCACCCTCGACGCGACCCTGTTCGTCGTCGGGCCAGCCGTCGCCGAGGATCTCCTCGCCCATGGCCGCGAGCCGCTCGCACACCTCGCGCCACGCAGCGCCCGACACCACGCCATCGCCGTTCACGAGCGACGCTCCGACACGAAGATCGCGGTGGCCTCGGCCGTGACCGTGCCGTCGACCACGACCTCGCCGGACGTGTAGCTCTTGCGACCCTCCTGGCCGGTGAAGCGGCCGCGGATGTCGACGGGCACGCCGTACGGCGTCGCACCCTTGAGCGAGGTGGTGAGCGACACCGTCATGCCGGTCGCGCCCGACACCAGCGCGGCGATGCCGAGCACCTCGTCGAGCGCGCACGCCAGGACCCCGCCGTACACGCGGCCGGGCGAACCGCTGTGCTGCGGGCCGAACGTGCAACGCGCGTGCACCTCCACCGGTGTCGGCGGCGTTCCCGGCGGCGGCTCCTTGGGCCGGACGATCCATTCGATCGGCGGCGCCTGGGGGTTGAGACGGCCGGACCCGGCCTGGGTCAGGCTCTCGACCCGGCCGTCGGCGTGCCGACTCAGGAACATCGCGTCGGGACGCTGCACGGCGCGAAGGCGCGCGGTGACATCGACGAGGTCGGCAACCGCCCGGGCGCGCACGTCGGCGTCGACGTCCGTCAGCACCACCGCGGCGGTGAGCTCTCGGGTCGCCGCGACCAGGTCGAACGCGGCCGCGGGGATGGCGGCCGGGTCGGGGAGGGCGTCGCCGGCGAGCTCGGCCACCCGTGCCGCGGAGACCGGCTTGTCCATCACCATGGTCGATTCCGCTGCGGCGTCCGGGCCATCCGGCCACGCCTTCGCTGCATCTCCATCTGGCCGACGTTACACAGGACCGGTAGCGTCCGCGCATGCCGCCGGGAGCCGTTCGCACCGTCCTCGACGACCTCGTGTTCACCGAGGGACCACGCTGGCGGGAGGGTCGTCTCTGGTGCAGTGACATGCACGACCACCGCGTGATCTCCACCGCGCTCGACGGCGTCGCCGACACGGTCGTGCGCATCGACGACGACGAGCCGTCGGGTCTCGGCTGGCTGCCCGACGGCCGGTTGCTCGTGGTCGCGATGGAGACGCAGCGGTTGCTGCGCGTCGAGCACGACGGCGAAGTCGCCGTCCACGCCGACCTGTCGTCGGCCGCTCGTGGCTCGCTCAACGACATGATCGTCGCGCCCGACGGCACCGCCTACATCGGTGACATGGGGGTGCGCATCCACGACCTCGGGGTCGAGCGGCGACCGGGACAGACGTTCCGGGTCGCGCCCGACGGCGCGTGGGAGTGCGCCGCCGACGACCTCGAATCGCCCAACGGGCACATCCTCACCGACGACGGCCGCACCCTCATCGTGGCCGAGAGCGGCGGAGGCCGACTCACCGCGTTCACGGTGCGGCCCGACGGCACGCTCACCGATCGACGCACCTACGCGTCGCTCACCCCGGCACGCGACGACGTCGTGTTCGCGCCGCCCGACGGCATCTGCCTCGACGCCGAGGGCGCGGTGTGGGTCGCCGATCCGCTGGGCGCGCGGGTGTTCCGCGTCGTCCAGGGCGGCGAGGTCACCGACACCATCGACTTCGAGAACGACCTTGCCGGGCTGATCCCTGTCGCGTGCGTGCTCGGGGGTGCCGATCGGCGCACGCTGCTCATGTGCGTGGCGGCCGACTGGAAGCGCGAGGCCCTCGTCGGCACGCGTACCGGCCGGATCCTCGCCAGCGACGTCGACGTCCCCGGCGCCGGCCGCCCCTGACCACGCGGCGAGGAGCGCTATCCGGGGAAGAGGTGGCGCCACACGCGCGGGGGCGTGAACGGTGCCCACTCGCCCTCGGGCTGCGCGAGGCGATCGGCGATCGCAACGAGGGCGGCCGGGTTGTGTCCGAGCCCGCAGTGGCTGCCGTACACCTCGATGTTCTCGGCGCGCGGGCCGTCGTCCTCGAGGCACCACTGCCAGTTGGCGACACCGTCGGTGCGGCTGTAGATCGCGGTCGCGGGCACCTCGAGCAGGGGCGCGTTGTACGCGCTGGTGCGAATCGAATCGGTCGGGGGCGCGTGCCACCGCTCGGCCAGCTTGTAGAAGAACGCGGCGTGCGTGCGGTAGCGGTCATCGATCAACAGCCGGAACGGTGACCCCAGGGTGATGACCTGACGCACCGCGTCGGGGTTGCGGCGGGCCGCTTCACGTCCGAGGATGCCGCCCGCGCTCCACCCGATCACGGACACCGGACGACCCGAGCGGTCGGCGAGCTCCTGGAGCGCGTTCGGCACCCCTTCGAGGATGGCCGACGTCGGTCCGAGGTTCTGGCCCAGGCCCCAACCGTGGGTCGAGTACCCGAGCGCGCGGAGAGCGATCCGCAGCGGACTGGTGTAGGCGTCGGTCGCGCCGAACGGTGGCAGGACCAGCACGGCATGTCCGTCGCCGCGCGGTTGCGTGAGCAGCAGCGGCCAGGAGACGAAGTAGAGGCCGAGCTCGGGCCACGCCCGCATCTCCAGGGCGAGCAGCGCGAGCGAAGGCGCTCCCGGTACCTCGCTCCGTACGTCGTCGACGCTCGACACTGTCAGCGAGCGTACCGGCTGCTCAGGCATAGTCTGCGCGACCGATGGCGACGTTGCTGCACGTCCACCACACGACGTCACCCGCGGTGCACGCGATGTTCGAAGCCGTGCAGGCCGGCGCCACCGATCCGCAGATCGAGGGCGTCGAGGTGGTCAGCCGGGCGGCGCTGCAGGCGACCGCGCACGACGTGCTCGCCGCCGACGGCTACCTGCTCGGCACACCGGCCAACCTCGGCTACATGTCGGGTGCGTTGAAGCACTTCTTCGACCAGATCTACTACCCGTGCCTCGAATCGACGGTGGCCCGCCCGTACGGCCTCTACGTGCACGGCAACAACGACACCACCGGCGCGATCCGCGCGGTGGAGGTGGTCACGACCGGGCTGCAGTGGAAGTTGGCGCAGGCGCCCGTGTCGGTGATCGGCGAACCGGCACAGACCGATCTCGACGCGTGCTGGGAGCTCGGGGCCGCGGTCGCGGCCGGGCTGCAGCCCGGCTGACTCAGCGCAGGCTGTCGACCGGCACGACCTCGCAGGCGGCGATGGTCGGGTCGGTCTCGGGCAGCAGGTACCGCCAGAAGATCGTGCCGAAGCGATGCCCGCCGGTGTCGAGCCAGTTCGGCACACCCGGATCACGGTGCGCGACGACGACGGTGTACGACCCGTCGGGCTCGTAGGCGATCTGCGCGGAGTTGAGCGAGCTGCGGCGGTGCACGTACTCCAGCGTCTGCATGTGCCGGTTCCACAACATCACGTTGGTGAAGCGCGACGGCGGGATCGACCCGCGCATCACGAGCGCGTCATCGGGACCGAGATCCCAGCGGCCCATCGAATAGAAGATGTCGACCGCGCCGGCGGCGTCGACGCCGGCGTTCCGGAAGCTCCACGGCTCGCCGACGGTGTTCGGCTCCTTGCCCATGAACGGCGCCGGCGACGGTGCGCTCGGCAGTCCCTGGCCGACCGTCGTCTGGCGCAGGAAGGCGACGCCGGCGCGCAGGCGCGCCGCGAGGGTGGCATCGTCGAGGGGAGGGGGCGGTGGCACGTCGCCGAGCGGTTCGATGCCGATGCGCACCGCGACCAGCGGATCGTTCTGCGCCGAGTGCTCGCGCAGGAAGTAGCTGCGCACGATGAGCATGCGCGGCGTCGGGATCGAGCTGCACCCAGTTCCCGCCGTCGCTGGGGCGCTCGGCGCTGAAGACGATCTCGTACGACCCGTCGGACGCGAACGTGAACTGGCTGTCGTTGATGTCGGCCAGCACCCGACCGTTGAACCCGCCGTCGGCGGCCTCGGAGTGGATGGTGAACGAGATGTACGACTCTTCACCGCGCACTCCGAACACGCGGTACGCGCCGTCGCCCCGGATCTGGGCGAAGTGGTAGATGGCGTCGGGGTTGTCGCCCTGGAGCTTGCGCGCGGGGCTCACGATCGGCGCCATGCGCGGGTGGTCGGGATCACCCTCGACGAAGAACTCCGACATGCCCGAGAGCACCTCGGTCACGTAGCGGTAGCCCTCGACCACGTCGAGGTCTTCGGTGAACCGCTCCTCGTTCAACACGTACCCGTCGCGGATCTCGGTGAGCGCGGCGATGAGATCGTCGAACGCCTCGGTGGTCTTGGGTGCGCGATTCACGTGAGATCTCCTTGGTCGGGCAGCGGGATGAGCTTCCGGTAGTCGATGAACGATCGCAGCGTGTTGCCGCCGTCGACGGTGAGGAGCTGGCCGGTGACCCACGACGACTCGGGACCGGCGAAGTAGCGCACCGCCTGCGCGATGTCCTCGACCTCGCCGTGGCGGGCGATGGGCTGCTCGGCGAGGAATGCCGCCATCATCTCGGGGTTGTCGAACGCCCGGGCCGTACCCGGCGTGCGCGTCATGCCCGGCTGCACCGAGTTCACTCGCACGCCGAGCTCACCGAGCTCGTTGGCGGCGACCCGCACGAGCTGGTCGACCGCCGCCTTGCCGGCGGCGTACGACGCGAGGTACTTGGTGGAGAACACCGCCGCGGTCGACGAGATGGCGACGAAGGAGCCGCCCCTGGCGCGCACCATCGCCTGGCCCGCGTACTTGAGGAACAGGTAGATCGGCCGGACGTTGGCGTCGATCTGCGCGCTGAAGTCGTCGTCGTCGAAGAGCAGCACGGGCGTGATGGCACCGAGCCCGGGCACGACGACCGCGAGCTGCAGCCGGCGTTGGTCGTCGGATGCCGCGTCGACCGCTTCGCGCACCGACCCGCTGTCGAGCGCGTCGCACGCGACGTAGGAGACCTCGAGACCTTCGTCGGCGAGTGCGGCCGCGGCGTCGACGAGCTTCTGCTCGGTGCGCCCGGCGATGGTGACGAGCGCGCCGTCGCGGGCGAGCGCTCGCGCGGAGCCCAGGCCGATGCCCGAGCCGCCGCCGACGACGATGGCGCGCTGGCCTGCCAGGGCTCCGTCCATGTCGTCCCCTACGCGCCCGGCGGGTTGACGGCCCGCGTCTCGGTCCAGTCCACCCGCAGGCGCCGGTGCGCGAACTTCCAGGCGCCCTCGGTGTCGGGACGGTAGGCGTCCTCGTAGCGGATGAACATGACGTAGTCGGTGCCGCCGTGCTGGGCCCCGGGGGTGAGGTGGTGGGCGATGCAGTAGACCTCGCCGGTCGCCTCACCGTCGCCGATGTCGTACGTCGACTGCCCGAGCATGTGGAACGTCTTCGGGTACCGCTGGATCGCGTCGGGAATGCGAGCGAGTCGCTCGGCGCCCCGGATCTCCCTCGGCTCGGTGGACTCGCTCGGGTCGTGGATCGTGATCACCGCGTCGGGCAGGAACAACGCGACGAACCCGTCGACGTCGTCGCGCCGGTCGACGCCCCGCGCGTACTGCTCCGCGAGCGAGCGCAGCTCGAACCGGATCGCACCCTCGTCGGTCGTTGCCATCGCCTCCCCTTGATCGAGGGGGAGACTACGGCCTGCCGCGCGGCTGGTCAGCCGGTGTCGCTCCGCCGGAGGCGTAGCGTCGACCCGTGCAGTTCAGCCCCGACCTCCGAGAGGGCGTCGTCGACGGGTCGATCACGCTCACGTACCGGCTGTGGACCCGCCCGAAGGTCAAGGTCGGGGGCCGCTACCGCATGGGTCCGGGGACGGTCGAGGTCGACGACATCGAGCTCGTGCCGTTCGGCTCCGTCACCCGGGCCGAGGTCCGTCGTTGCGGTGAACGCGACCGCGAATCGCTCCGGGCGCGTACCGCGCACGCCGGGCCCGTCGACGACGACACCCTCGTGTACCGGATCGAGTTCCACGCCGTCGCCCCCGACTGAGCGGGCCCGGTCAGAGGTGGATCTGGCCGTAGGTGTTGCAGAGCCCAGCGGCGGTGATGGTCAGGAACGCCGCGATGACGAGGCCGACGTTCCCGCGCAGGAGCACGCGTCGCCAGCCGTGCACGGCGCGGGGACCCATCGGTGCCGGCATGTACCACGACGGCAACACGTCCCGCGGGCCGCTGTCGGTCAGGTCCCAGAGCGAGACCGCGTCGCGGGGCAGGGGAGGATTCGGGTCGGCGGCGAGCGCCTCGGCGGTCAGCTCGTCGTCGTCGATGACGGTCTGGAGTTCCACATCCGGGATACGGAGCTGCGCCGCGATCCGGATCGCGTCCGGATGCGGACCCGTCAGTCCTTCTGGAGCCTGGCCCGCAGCTCGGCGAGGCGGTCCTGGAACGCGGGCTGGTCCATCGACCACTCCTGGTGCGTGAGCTCGAGCTCGAACGCCTCCTGCCACGTGTCGAGCGTGAGCGACGCGTCGAGCACCCCCTTGGCGCGCCCCACGAGCTCGCGGTGGACGGTCGGCCGCGCGTCGGGCGAGCGCGATCGCGGTGTCGAGGAGCTCGTCGTCGTCGACGCACCGCCACGCCAGGCCGACGCGCGCGGCCTCCTCGCCGCCGAGCGACTCGCCGAAGAGGACGAGCGCCGCCGCGGCTTGGCGTCCGACGAGACGTTCCATCCGCCAGAGGTGCCCCCCACCGGGGTGGATGCCCAGATCCATGAAGCGTGGATCGAACCGTGCCGTGGGCGACGCGAGGATCACGTCGCACGCGAGCGGCAGGTTCACACCCGCGCCGATCACGGGTCCGTTCACCGCGGCCACTGACGGCAAGGTCAGGCGCGAGAGGGCCACCACACCGGCGTACATGTCGCGCAGCGATGCCCGCGGCTGGAGGAGGTCGTCGACCGAACCGCCCGCGCAGAACGCCGGGGGAGTCGCCGTGAGCACCAGCGCACCGACCGACGGGTCGGAGGCAGCCTCGTCGACCGCCTGGCCGAGCTGCACCGTCACCTCGAGGGACAGTGCGTTGCGGCGAGCCGGATCGTCGAGCGTCACCACCGCGACGTTGCCGTCGCGCTCGAGTCGGACCCTGGGGTCGTTGCCGTCCATGAGCCGAGCTTCGCGGTGGAGGGCCAGAATGGCCCCATGGAGTTCCTTCCCAGCCCCGAGGTCACCGCGATCCGGTCCCGCCTCGACCATCCGATCATCGACGCCGACGGCCACGCCATCGAGTACCTGCCGCTCGTCCGCGACATCCTCCGCGAGCAGGCGGGCGACGACGCGGTCGCGGTCATGGACCTGGTGACCGGCGGTGCGGCGGCGACCCGCGGGCTCAGCCCGGAGCAGATGCGTGCCGCGGGTCTCATCCGCACGTCGTGGTGGGGGCTCCCGGCACGCAACACGCTCGATCGGGGTACCGCGCTCCTGCCCGATCTGCTGGCGGCGCGCCTGCCCGAGCTCGGCATCGACCACGCGGTCCTGTACCCCACCTACGGACTGGTGCCGGCCGCGCTCGACGACGCGTCGATCCGAGTGCCGTTGACGCGGGCGTTCAACACGTTCTACGCGGAGGCGTTCCGCGACCACCGCGAGACCCTCACCCCGGTCGGCATCATCCCGATGCACACACCGGAGGAGGCGATCGCCGAGCTCGACCACGCGACCGGAGAGCTCGGTCTCAAGGCGTTCATGTTCGGCGGACCGATCAGCCGGCCCGCCCCCGGCGTCGATCCGCCCTCGCGCGCAGCGCGCTGGCTCGACTCGCTGGGGCTCGACTCGGTGTACGACTACGACCCGGTGTGGCAGCGCTGCGTCGACCTCGGGGTGTCGCCGACCTTCCACACCGCGGCGATGGGCTGGACGGTCCGCGCGTCGGTCTCGAACTACGTGTTCAACCACATCGGCATGTTCGCCATCGCCGGCGAGATGATGGCGCTCTCGCTGTTCATGGGCGGCGTACCGCAACGGTTCCCGCAGCTGCGCTTCGCGTTCCAGGAGGGCGGGGTGGCGTGGGCGGCGGCGCTGCTCGCCAACCTGATCGGTCACTGGGAGAAGCGCAACCGCGACGCGGTCGACCACTACAACCCCGCGCACCTCGACCGCTCGCAGGTGGTGTCGCTGTTCGAGGAGTTCGGTTCGGCGCGGTACCGCGAGCGGCTCGACCAGCTCGACGACGGCCTGCGCATGCTCAGCCTCCCCGACGAGGATCCGGCCACGCTCGACGAGTTCGCGCCCAGCGGCATCACCGACGCCGACGACATCCGCGACGTGTTCACCAGGGCGTACCACTTCGGGTGCGAGGCCGACGATCCCATGACCGCGCTCGCGTTCGACCCGCGCCGCGCCGCCGGCGAACGGCTCAAAGCGCTCTTCGCGTCCGACATCGGGCACTGGGACGTCCCCGACATCCGCGAGGTGCTCCCGGAAGCATGGGAGTTGGTGGAGGACGGCGATGCCACCGAGGCCGACTTCCGCGCGCTCACGTTCGAGCACGCGGTGTCCCTGTGGGCCACGACCAATCCGTCCTTCTTCGACGGCACGTCGGTCGAGGGTGCGGTGCGCGCGGAACTGGAGCGGGTGGGCGCACCCCGATAGCGTCAAAGGCCATGACGACAGTGGTGCTCGTGCACGGTGCGTTCCACGACGGTTGGTGTTGGGAGCTGGTCCGCAGCGGCCTCGACGAGCGGGGCGTGCCCAACCAGGCGCTCGACCTCCCCTTCACCGGGCTCGCTGGCGACGCCGAAGCGGTGGGCAAGCTGCTCGACGCGATCGACGGGCCGGTCGTGCTGATCGGTCATTCCTATGGCGGCATGGTGATCTCGCGGGCCGCGAGCGGACGCGACGACGTCGACCACCTCGTGTACCTCTGCGCGGTGCAGGTCGGCGAGGACGTCGACCTCGCGACCGCGATGACCACGTCGGACGAGCTGATGTCGTCGCTCGTCCACGGTGAAGGCGGCGCGATGAGCGTCGACCCCGCCGTTGCGCCGGCGGTCTTCTACCACGACTGCGACGACCAGCTCACCGCCACGGCAGTGAGTCACCTGCGGGGCATGGGCTTCGGGGTGCTCCAGGGCGACGATGCGCCGCCGCCGGCGGCCTGGAAGCAGATCGAGTCGACCTACGTCGTCTGCACCGACGACCAGACGATCGCGCCGGAGTCGCAGCGGAAGATGGCGACCAACGCGGACCACGTCGTCGAGTGGGAGACCAGCCACTCGCCGATGCTCTCGCGGCCCGAGCTCGTCGCCGACCTGCTCGCCGACCTCGCGGCCAAGACGACGAAGGCTGGCACCCCATGACGACCGTGCAGACCGTGACCGGTCCCGTCGACGGCGCCGACCTCGGCCGCACGCTCGTCCACGAGCACATCCGCATCTCGTACGAGGGCGAGACCCTCGACCCCACCTATTCGTGGGACCGGGCCGAGACCGTCACGCGCGCGGTGGACAAGATGGCCGAGTTGCTCGATGCCGGCTTCCGCACGTTCGTCGACCCGTGCCCGATCGAGCTCGGACGTGATCCGGAGCTCTACGCCGAGATCGCGTCGAAGTCGGGCATGCAGATCGTGTGCACGACCGGCTTCTACACCGAGCACCTCGGGTGGGGGTTGCCCGTGTACTGGCGGGCCCGCGACCCGGAGGAGATCGCCGAGCTCTACGTCAAGGAGCTGACCGAGGGGATCGCGAACACCGGCGGCGTCCGCGCCGGCGCGATCAAAGCCGCCACCGGCACCGAGGTGACACCGGCCGAGTCGCGCTGTCTCACCGGCGCCGCGATCGCGCAACACGAGGTCGGCTGCGCCGTCATCACCCACACCGAGAACTCGCGTCACGGCGACGTGCAGCAGGATCACTTCGCCGACGGCGGCGCCGACCTCGGTCGCGTGCTGATCGGCCACCAGGACGAGCAGACCGACGTCGCGCCCATCCGCAAGCTCGCCGAGCGCGGCACGTTCGTCGGTGTCGACCGCATCGGGCTGGAGATCATCGCCCCCGACGAGCGCCGTGCCGACCACGTGGCGGCACTGGTGCGCGAGGGCTTCACGTCGCAGGTGTGCCTCTCGCAGGACCACATCTGCGCGCTCACCGCGCCGCGACCGAGCTTCTACGTGCCGCCCGAGCATCGAGAAGCGTCCGCGGCGCGCCGCGAGCAGATCGCGTGGCAGGTCTGGCAACGGCCCTACACGTACATCGTCACCGACTTCGCGCCGAAGCTGCGTGAGCGCGGAGTCACCGACGCCGACCTGGAGACGATCTTCGTGGACAACCCCCGTCGCCTGTTGACCGGATCGTGACGTTGCGAAGACGGGATGGCGCGCTCGCGGTCGCGTTCGAGGAGTCGCTGTCGCAGCGCGGGTAGCGGAGACCCCGACCGCCCGAGATGTCGTCCCGCCAGCGGTGAGTGGTTCCGGTTGCACCGATTCGGGCACCGACACGTGGTGTCGGTGCAAGGCGCGGGCCTCGCGGACCACGAGGCGAGAGCGCAGCAGTGGAAGAATCAGACGTGGTCGAAGATGATTGACGCCGGGCACCCGTCCGGGCACCGGCACGCACACCCGCCCTGGACGGTCGGGCGCGTCGCCTTCCTCGCGGTCAGCGCGATCTGCATCTACCTCTTCGCGCCCAGCATCGCGGAGGTGTTCTCGGCGTACGACCGGCTCGGGCAGGTCCACCCGGTGTTCCTGCTCCCCGCCACGCTCTGTGCGCTCGCCAGCTTCGCCTGCGTGTGGCTGGTGCAAGGGATCGCGCTCGGGACGCGCGACTGGTTCTCGGTGATCACGACCCAGCTCGCAGGCAACGCGTTCAACCGCATCACGCCCGGCGGCGGCGCGACCGGTACCGCGCTCCAGGCCAACATGCTCGCCGACGCCGGGTTCGGCGTGGCGCACGCGGCGACCGCGCTCACCGTCCAGTCGGTGCTCAGCACGGCGGCGATCGTCGCGCTGCCGGTCTTCGCGTTGCCGTTCATCGTCGCCGGCACCCAGGTGCCGTCCGGTCTGCTGCAGTCGTTCTGGATCGGGATCCCGGTCTTCCTGCTCATGTCCGCGATCGGCACCTCCATGTTCGTGGCCGACGCACCGCTGCGCGGGCTGGGCGAAGGCGGTCAACTCGGTGCGGCGCGTGTTGCGCCGGTCGACCGACGACACCCTCGGCGACCGGCTGCTCGAGAGTCGCGACCGCATCCAGCGCGAGATCGGTCCCCACTGGCAGCTCGCGCTGGGCGTGTCGATTGCGCGCTGGCTGTTCGAGTACGGCGTGCTCCTGTTGACGCTCTGCGGGCTGTCGGCCGATCCCGACCCCGCGCTCGTGTTGCTCGCGTTCGTCGCCGCGTCGGTGCTGGGGCTGATCCCGTTCACACCGGGCGGGCTCGGCTTCGTCGAAGCGGGGCTCGCGGCCACGCTCGCGGTGGCCGGGATCTCGACCGGCGACGCCCTGGTCGCCACGCTGGTCTACCGGCTGCTCACCTTCTGGTTGCCGATCCCGCTCGGCGGGATCGCGGCGTGGCGGTTCCGCCGTCGCCACCCGCACACGACCGCCTTGCCCCCGTCGCTCGCCTCTGCTCGCTCCGTCCCTGTCGGCGAGACGGGCAAAGCCCGCTCTCGCCGAGGCACCCCCTACAAGTAGTCGTCGTGGAGGAGGTTGTTGGTGGCCCACCAGCCGGGAACCGCGGGGATGAAGCTCGTCACCAGCTGGTCGGCGAGCACGGCCGCCACCGCGATGTCGGTGGGCACGCCCACCGCCGCGAGCGCACCCGACATGCCGACCGACGACACCGCGGTGTTGCCGCCGGGGATCGGGACGAGCGACGCGAGCGTCGAGATGATGATGTTGAGCGACAGCAGCGTCCAGTAGTTGATCGACCCGCCGAACGCCTCGATGCAGCACATGTAGACGGCGGCGTACATCATCGCGTTGATCGCGTTGCCGCCCAGGAGGAGCAGCACGCGGCGCGGTGAGCGCACCGCCTCCCACAGCGTCGCCGCCGCGGCCTTCGTCGGCGGCACCACGTAGTTGCGCAGCTTCGGGATGCCGAGCACGAGGCCGACGACGATCACCGCCAGCACGATCACCAGCAGGATCAGCGTGACGAGCTTCTGCGTGTCGATCGGGTCGACGTGGATCGCGGTGGGTGCCAGCAGCACCGCCACGCCGAGCAGCATCACCTGGGCGACGATGTTGCCGACGTTGATCAGCAGACCGCCCGATGCGACCGCCGACGCGAGGTCGACGCCCTGCTTCTGCAGGAACCGGATCTGCGCGGCCATGCCGCCGATGGCGGGCACTGCGAGGTTGGAGAACGACATCGAGAGCTGGAGCTCGGCGGTGCGCACCAACGGCAGGTTGATCGGCACCGTGCCCATCAGCGCGACCGCGGTGGCGAAGTTGGTCAGGAGGGAGACGATCAGCGCCAGGATCAGCCAGATGAGGTCGGCGCTGGTGACCGTGTCCCAGAGCTCCTGCGGGCTCCCGACCTGACTGAGCAGGGCGAAGACGGCGATGAGGGTGCCGACCGCCATCATGAGGTTGGTGCCGCTGACCCGGTGGAGCTCCTGGAGCGGCGGTTCGTCGGTGCCGACGGCGGCGGCCGCGGCGGCGCGCACGCGAGCGACCTCCTTCGACCGTTGCTTGCGGTGGCGGCGATCGGTGCGCAGGTCGCGGCTGAGCGCGGCGGGCTGGAGGTAGGGGAGCGCTTCGACGATCGCGTCGCGGCCGATGCCGGTGTTGGCGGCGGCTACCGCGCGATCGTCGCCGACGAGCAGCGCGGTGCTGACGAGGAGCTCGGCGACGTCGGCGGCGCGGCGGCCGGATGGCCGGCGGCGCTGCTGGCGAACTCGAAGTCGGCGATGCTCACGGTGGTGCCGTCGACCATGACGTGGGTCGCGTTCATCCGCCCGTGCGCGACCCGTGCCGCGTGCATCGCCGCGACCTGCTTCCACAGGTCGTCGAGCATGGAGTCGGTGACCTCTGCGGGATCGAGGTCGGCGAGTACCTGTCCCGGACGGCATGCGCGATCGCGATGAGCGCCATGCCCGGGCCTGCGCTCCCGGCGACCACCACTGGCGGGACGTGTACGCCCGCTCGTTCCGCGAGGAGCAGCGCATAGGCCTGCGCCTCGACGTCCTCGAGCCGGGTGGAGTGGAGCTTCGGGCCCCCGTCCTTGTACGCCAGCGAGCGCCAGGACTTCGACATCAGCTGCGCGTCGGCCTCGTCGCGACCGAGGACCCGGATCAGCAGCTGACCGTCGGCGTCGCTCGCAGCCATCGCGGTGCCGGTGCTCGGTTGGTGCGGGAGCAGATGGACGTCGCCAGCGTCGACCCCGAGCTCGACGAGGGTCGAGTGCACCTGGGCCGCAGTGGGGCGGCCACCGGGTGAGCCGAAGGCGAGGTGCACGATGGCGGCGATGCTCCACCCGAGCGCCACTGCCGCGAGGGCGCCGTCGGGCAGCGTGGTGCCGAGGTAGAGCGATGCGATCGCCATCACCAGCACGAGCAGCTGGCCGAGGCGACGGACCGGCCGGGACAGGTAGGGCGACGCCACCGAGATCACCGCGACGATCACCGCGATCCGCACCGCGGGGAAGGCGACGGAGTCGTCACCCACTCGGGTGACGACGTCGAGCGCGTGCGTGAGGCTGCTGTTCTCGACGACGAGCGTGCCGATCAGGCGGCCCAGCACCCACGCGGCGACGCCGCCGATCGCCATGTCACGCGCCAGCCGCCACCGTCGTGCGAGCAGGGCGGCGAGCACGACGAGTGCGAGCGCCCACAGCGCCCCGACCGCGTACAGCCCCCGGAAGAACGACTCGAGGTCGTTGGGCAGGCCGTTCAGCGTCGTGAAGAGGTTGCGCTCGAACGTGCCCGGGTCGTCCTGGTGCCAGATCGCGAACACCAGGATCCCGACGCCGAGCACCAGGCGAACCCAGTCGCTGGTGCGGCGCCGGTACGGCTGCTCCGACGCGGGCCCGAACGAGTGCGCGCGCCACGCGGCCATGCGCGACGGCTTTGCCGGCGCGGCGTCCGGCGTCTCGGGCGCGTCAGTGGTCGTCGTCATCCGGCGCGAAGCATCGCAGACAAATTTCGGATGGCGACGGGCGCGGAACCGGGCGGCGGTTAGGGCAGGACCACGTCCGGGAGCGGGTGGCGGTAGAGCTTGGCCGCGTTCTCGCTGCACATCATCCGCAGCTCGTCGTCGGGGATGTGGCCCCACAGCTTCTCGATCACCAGCTGCGTGTCGGGCCACGTGCCGTCACCGTGGGGGAAGTCGGTCTCCACCATGATGTTCTCGACCCCGATGGCGTGGCGCGTGTCGATGGTGGAGGGGTCGTCGATGGTGCAGAACCAGAAGTTGCGCCGCAGCACGTCGGACGGGCGTGTGTCCCACCCGGCCCCGTAGCCCGAGCGGTCGATGATGTTGTCGAGGCGGTCGATCAGCATCGCCACCCAGCCGATGCCGCCCTCGCTCATGGCGAGCTTGAGGTCGGGGTGCTTCACCGGGTACTCCGACCACAGCCATTCCGCGGCACGACGTGCAGCGAGAGCTGGCCGAACAGCGTGGCGCCGAGCTGGAGGCGTGGTGCGCTCGGGCGGGCTCTCGGCGCCGCCCGAGCTGCCGACGTGGATCGACAGCACGGTGTCGGTGTCGACGCACGCCTGGATGATCGGGTCCCAGTGGTCGCGCTGCCAGAGGTCGGGGAGCCCGATGAGGTGGGGCCGTTCCGGCATGGTGATCGCAGTGAACCCGCGCTCGGCGTTGCGGTGGATCTCGGCGACCGCGGCGTGGGGATCGGAGAGCGCTGCGATCCCGAGCGGGATGATGCGGGTGGGGTGCGGGACGTACCACTCCTCGTACAGCCAGTCGTTCCAGGCCCGGATGCACGCCTGACCGAGCTCGCGATCCTGGGCGTTGAAGAGCACGCGCCCGCAGAAGCCGGTGACCATCGACGGGAAGTTCACCGCCGCCCAGATGCCGTTGATGTCCATGTCGCGCACGCGGGCGTCGGCGTCGTAGCAACTCGGCCGCATCTCGTCGAAGCGGCAGGGCTCCATCTTCTGGGACGGTCGGCGACCCGCCACCGCGTTCATGCCCACCTGCGTGAACTTCTGGTCCTCGAACTCCCAGATCTGGAGACCCTGGGGGGTGTCGGCGACCCGCGGGCGCGGTCCTGCAGGTGCGCGGGCAGGCGACCCTCGAAGGTGTGCGGCGGCTCGACGACGTGGTCGTCGACCGAGATCACTGTGTACTTCACCTCCCGCGGCAACGGCTCGGGAAGGAAGAGCTCCTCGGTATCGGTCACGGTCATCGCTGATACTCCCTCAGACGTACTGCCAGCTGCGCTCGGGTGCAGGTCCGCTCGTGCGTTCGATGCACTGGACGTCGAACCAGATGGGCAGCAGGTACTTCACGTAGAACGCGTGCGTGGTCACTGTAGGACTAACCAGGTCCTCGTAGACCTTGATGCGCATGCGGTCGTCCTTCTCCGCGAACCGCTGGCACTCCTCGAGGACCGCGTCGACCTCCTCGCGGGTGTCCATCAGGAGGCCGAGGTGGTCGTACCCGGGGGACGAGAGCGGGTCCTTGCCCTCGGCCAGCAGGATGAACTGGCCGTCGTCGGGCAGCAGCAGGTGGCAGAGCTGGCCGATCGACCTCGGTGTCGAGGGTGCGCCAGCCGAGGACGTCGCCGTAGAACGCGTCGACCTCGTCACGGAACTGCTGGGTGAGCGTCCCCTTCGCGAACGAGAGCTCCATGTGGTTGAAGCGGAACTTGGGCATGTGCGGCCTCCGGTCGGTCAGCCGATACCCATGAGATCACTCAGTCCGGTGCGGGTGCCAGCGAGGTACCCGCCGTCGACGGGCAGCGCCACGCCGGTGACGAACGACGCGTCGTCGGACGCCAGGAACAGTGCGGCCGCGGCGATCTCCTCGGGCCGCCCGAAGCGGCCGAGCATGTGGTCGTCGCGGTACTCGTCGCGGAACTGCGTCATGTGCTCGCTGCCCATGACCGCCCGGAACATCGGCGTGTCGATGAAGCCGGGGCAGATGGCGTTGACCCGGATGCCGGCACGTCCGTAGTCGATGGCCATGTTCTTGGTGAGCACGACGACCGCGCCCTTCGACGCGTTGTACGAGCTGCCGCCCTCGGTGCCCTGCAGCCCCTCGACGCTGGCGATGTTCACGATGCTGCCCGACTTCTGTTCGAGCATCGGTCGCAGCGCGTGCTTGTTGACGAGGAACGTGCCCTTGAGGTTCACGTCGAGCACGCGGTCCCAGTCGGCGGCGTCGACCATGTGCACCGGGCCGCCGCCGGCGACACCGGCGTAGTTCACGACGACGTCGAGCCGCCCGTGCTCGGCGACGATCGCGTCGACCAGTGCGGAGACCGCGGCTTCGTCGCGCACGTCGAGCTCGCGGACGCCACTGGCTTCAGCTCGGCGTCCGCGGTGACGTCGGCGCCGACGACGACCGCGCCTTCCTTGGCGAAGCGCTCTGCGGTCGCGAGCCCGAGTCCCGACGCCGCGCCGGTGATCAGCGCGACCTTGCCCTCGATGCGACCGGCCACGCGCTCACTTGAACTCCGGCAGCACGTGCTTGCCCATGAGCTCGATGGTCTGCATGACCTTCTCGTGCGGGATCTTGTACGGGTTGACCAGGCACAGGAGCAGGTCGCAGCCGACCGCCTCGTAGCGCTTGGCCGCGGCGATGCACGCGTCGGGATCGCCCATCACGGCGGAACCGGAGTCGCGCAGGTAGTCGATGGTGAGCTGGCCCATCACGCCGTCGCGCTTGTGCTTCAGCGCGTCGCCGGTGTACTGGTAGGTACCGAGCGCGTCGCCGGTGATGCCGCGCTCCTCCTGCCACTCGGCCACCGAGGCGATGAGCCCACCGCCGTACTTCGGGTACCACTCGAACGACTCGCGCGCGACCTCGGTCGCCTCCTCGTTGGTGGGCGCGCACAGCACCATCGTGAACGTGGCCGCGGTGTCGTTCACGAACTTGCCCGCAGGCTGCTCGCACGCGGCGAGACCCTTGCGGTACATCGCGATGTTGTCGGCGAGCTGCTCGGGCGGGAGGCCGACCGTGAACGAGCAGAGCCCGAGGCCGCGCTGCCCGATCTCCTCGTGGCCCGGGCAGGCTGCTGGTCGCGCCGAAGATCGGCGGGTGCGGCTGCTGCAGCGGCTTCGGGAGCACGCGACGCGGCGCGCCCATCTGCCAGTACTCGCCCTGCGCCTGGTACTCGTCCTCGGTCCACGCGCCGACGATGTGGCCGAGCGCCTCACGCCACATCGCGCGCGTCTGGTCGGGGTCGACGTTGAACCCCTCGAGCTCGGCGCGCGTCGACGAGCGGCCGGTGCCGAAGTCGACGCGGCCGTCGGAGATGAGGTCGAGCACCGCAACCGACTCCGCGGTGCGGATCGGGTGGTTGTACGGCGCGGGGAGGAGGCGCACGCCGTAGCCGATGCGGATGTTCTTCGTGCGCGCCGCCACCGCGCCGTAGAGCACCTCGGGGTTGGAGCAGTGCGAGTACTCCTCGAGGAAGTGGTGCTCGACGGTCCAGAACGCGTGGAAGCCCATCTGGTCGCCGAGGATCGCCTGCTCGAGCGTGTCCTTGTAGGCCTGGTGCTCCTTGCCCGGCGTCCAGGGCTCGGGCGACCGGGATCTCGTAGAAGAGCGCGAACTTCACGGGTACCCCCCGGGAGACGGCGTTAAGGAGCGGACATTAACGCGCCTCGTCGTCAGGTGAATCGGGGTCGCAGGGGCATGCCGCTGGCGCCGTCGGTGGTCGCCGTGGCCAGCACCTGGTGCACCTGGTTGTCGTCGTGCTCGAAGCCCGACGGCCGCGGCCGCCATGTAGAGGCGCCACACCCGGGCCCGCCCGGGTCCCACCTCGGCGACCGCGGCGTCCCAGTTCGCCTCGAGGTTGCGCACCCAGCAGCGCAGCGTCAACGCGTAGTGCTCGCGCAGGCTCTCCACGTGGCGGGCCTCGAACCCGGCGCGCTGGATCGCGGACACGACGTTGCCGATCTCGTGCAGCTCGCCGTCGGGGAACACGTAGCGCTCGGTGAAGCTCCGGCCGATGAACGACGGCTGCCCACCGGTGATGGTGCTTCTTGCCCCGCATGGTGCGGGACGGCTGATGCCGTGGTTCAGCAGCCGACCCTCGGGGCGCAGCAGCGCGTGGCACCGCTGCGAAGTAGCCGTCGAGCTCGGATGAGTCCGACGTGCTCGAACATGCCGATCGAGCTGATCGCGTCGTACGGGCCGTCGTCGACGTCGCGGAAGTCGGCGTGGCGGACCTCGACGCGGTCACCCAACCCGCGCTCGGCGACGCGCTTGCGCGCGAGGTCGGCCTGGGGTTCGCGACAGCGTGACGCCCACCGCGTGGACGCCGTGGTGCTCGGCCGCGTGGAGCACCATGCCGCCCCACCCGCACCCGACGTCGAGCAGCCGCATCCCCGGTTGGAGGTCGAGCTTGCGGCAGACGAGCTCGTGCTTGTTCGCCTGCGCTTCCTCGAGCGTGGTGGTGCCGTCGTGCCAGACCGCGCACGAGTACGTGAGCGACGGCCCGAGCACCATCCGGTAGAAGTCGTTCGACACGTCGTAGTGGTACGCGATGGCGGCGGCATCGCGATCTCGGGAGTGGCGCCGACCGTGAAGGCGCGCTTCTTCCGGCGGAGGAGCGAGCGGCTGCAGTCCCTTCCAGCCGACGAGCTTGGCCGCAGCCACGATCTGACGCGGACCGAGGTGCAGCTCCTCGATGTAGTTGGCCACCGCGATCACGTCGAAGATGTCGCCGTCGACCTCGAGCTCGCCCGCCACGTAGGCGCGGCCGAACCCGAGCTCGTCGGGTGCGGTCACGATGCGGCGCAGGGCATCCGGTGAGCGCACGACGACCGTCGTCCGAGCGTCGGCGGCGCCGAAGGTGGAACCGTCATAGGCGACGAACGCCACGGGCACCTCGTCGCCGAGCACGTCAGAGAGCAGCTCCGCCACGCTCATGGACACCATGGTGCCCCGGCGGACCGCGCTCGAACAAGGGGCGGAGCCGTGATCCGGTCAGGCGCGGACGAGCATGGCGACGAGCGTGAAGTGACAGGCCGCGGCGGCGACCGTCATCGCGTGCCACACCTCGTGATACCCGAACACGAGCGGGCGGGGATCGGGGCGGTGGAGGCGCAACCCGATCGCACCGAGCGTGTAGAGCACACCGCCGGCGAAGAGGAGCAGCAGCTCGGTCGTGCCCAGCGAGGTCAGCACGGCCGGGAGGGCGATCACCACGATCCAGCCCATGCCAATGTAGAGGTAGCCGCCGGCGCGGTGCAGCGCGCCGAACCGGGCCAGGGCGATCGTGACCCCGATCACCGCCACCGTCCACACGATGGCGAGGAGCGAGATGCCCCACGCGGGCTGGAGGGCGAGCAGCGTGATCGGCGTGTACGAGCCGGCGATGAGCACGAAGATCATCGCGTGGTCCATGCGCCGCAGCCGGGCCCGTACGTGCGGCGCCCAGTTGCCGGTGTGGTAGGTGGCACTGATCCCGAACAGCGCCGCGAGCGACGTGGCGAAGATGGCGGCGCCCACGTGGGCCGACACCCCCTGGCTCATCAGGACGAGCGCCAGGCCGGCGGGGACCGACACCAGGAAGGCCGCCAGGTGGATCCGCCCGCGCCAGCGCGGCTTCGGCGGCGCCAGCTCCTCGACCGCTTGATCCATCGATTCAGGCTAGGGCGGCAATTCCAGGGCTCGCGCGCGCGACACTGGTGAACCCCCGCCCGCAAGTCCCTGGAGTCGTTCCCGTGTTGACCGTACGTGGCCTGGTGGTCGAGGTCGGCGGGAAGCGGATCGTCGACGGCGTGGCCCTGCAGGTTCGTCCCGGCGACAAGGTGGGCCTGGTCGGCCGCAACGGCGCCGGCAAGACGACCCTCCTCCGGGTGCTCGGGGGCGCCGACCGGCCCCGGGCCGGCCTCGTCGAGCGGCCCGCGCTCACCGGTTACCTCTCGCAGGATCCTCGGAGCGACGCCGTCCCCGACGACACCACCGTCCTCGCGCACGTGTTCTCGGGGCGCGGGCTCGACGATCTCCTGGCCCGCATCGAGAAGTTGCGGATCGCGCTCGAGGAGAACCCCTCGAGCGAGAACATCGACCGCTTCAGCGCGGCTCAGGAGGCGTTCGAGGCTGCGGGCGGTTACGCGGCGGAAGCCGAGGTCCGCAAGCTCGCCGACGGTCTCGGCCTGCGCGCCGACCGGCTCGACCTCCACCTCGGCGCGCTGTCCGGCGGTGAGCGGCGGCGAGCGGAGCTGGTGCGCATCCTCTTCGGGGGGAGCGAGCTGCTCCTCCTGGACGAACCGACGAACCACCTCGACGCCGACGCCCGGACCTGGCTGCTCAAGTTCCTGCGGTCGTACCGCGGCGCGTTGCTCGTCGTGAGCCACGACCTCGACCTCCTCGACGAGGCGATCACGCGTGTGGTGCACATCGACCGGGAGTCGGAAGAGGGCACCGGCACGATCGTCGAGTACAAGGGCACGTACTCGCAGTACCTCGCCGCCCGTGAAGGCGATCATGAGCGTGCCGCGAAGCTGGCCGAACGGCAGACGCGTGAGATCGCGCGCCTGAAGGTGCAGGCGGGTGCGATGCGCGGCCAGACGGCCAAGCGGGCGCGGGTCGCCAAGAACCTCGACGGGCGTCGCGCCAAGCTCGAAGCCGGGCTCGTGAAGAACACGGCGAAGCGGCGCGCGCTGGCGGTGCGCTTCCCGGAACCGCCGTCGGCGGGGCGGACGGTGCTCACCGCCACGGAGCTCTACAAGTCGTTCGGCGCGCTCGACGTGTTCGCCGACGTGAACTTCGACGTCGGCCGCGGTGAGCGCCTGCTCGTGATGGGCTTCAACGGCGCGGGGAAGACCACGCTGCTCCGGGTGCTCGCCGACGTCCTCAGCCCCGACCTCGGTGAGGTGGAACTGGGCACGCACGTGTCGATCGGGTACTACGCGCAGGAGCACGAGGGGATCGTCGACGGTCGCACGCTGCTCGAGCACATGCGTGAGGCGTCGACCGCGGGCGACGGCGCGCTGCGCAACCTCCTCGGGATGTTCGGGCTCAGCGGCGACAAGGTGTTCCAGGACGCCGGCACGCTGTCGGGCGGGGAGAAGACCAAGCTCGCGCTCGCGCAGCTCGTCGCCGGGCGCCACAACGTGCTGCTCCTCGACGAGCCCACCAACAACCTCGACCCCGCATCGCGCACCGCGACCGGGGAGGCGCTGGCGGCGTGGCCGGGGACGATGATCGTGGTGAGCCACGACACCGAGTTCGTTCGGTCGCTGGCACCCGACCGCGCCTTGCACATGCCCGACGCCACGCTCGACTACTTCGACGACGAGATGGTCGAGCTGGTCGCGCTCGCCTGACCTGTTTACGCGCCCCTCGGGCGGGGTAGCCGCACCGAGATGGACGACAGCACCGACGCGTTCGACTGCATCGTCGACCAGCTCGAGTACCCGATGTTCGTCGTGGCCGCGGCTGTCGAGGGCGACGCCGACGCGTGTCTCGTCGGCTTCACGACGCAGTGCAGCATCGAGCCTTCGCGCTTCGTCGCGTGCCTCTCGAAGGTGAACCACACGTTCGAGCTCGCGTCGCAGGCCGACGTGCTCACGGTGCACCGCTTGCGTGCCGAGCAGCACGAGTTGGCGGAGCACTTCGGTGGGGTCAGCGCCCACGACGATCCGAACAAGCTCGCGGGTTGCCAATGGGCGCCCGGCCCGGAGGGAGCTCCGGTGATCGACGGGTGTGACTGGTTCGCGGGGCGGATCGTCGATCGCCTCGACGTCGGAGACCACGTGGCGTTCGTTGTCGCGCCCTTCGCCGGAGATTGCCGCGAGACCACCCGGTACGAGACCGCGCAACTGGGCGCGCAGGAGGCCTTCGACATCGAGGCGGGTCGCCCGGCGTCGTGACGACGACGGCGTCTACGTTGTGCCGCCATGACGCCGTCGGCCTCCGAGCGCACCATCAACCTGGCCGATCTCTTCGAGGTGGTCGCCGACGCCGCGCCCGACCGCACCGCACTCGTGGCGGGATCCGAACGGCGCACGTACGCCGAGCTCGACGCCCGCGCCAACCGGTTCGCCCATCATCTGATCGAGCGGGGAATCAAGCCCGGCGACTGGGTCGGGATCTATTCGTGGAACCGCGCGGAGTGGGTCGAAGCGATGATCGCCTGTTACAAGGCGCGCGCGGTGCCGATCAACGTGAACTACCGCTACGTCGAGGCCGAGCTCACGTACCTGTTCGACAACGCCGACCTCCGCGGGCTGATCTTCGAGCGGGAGTTCTCGCCGATCGTGGCCAACATCGCGCCCGAGCTGCCCGCCCTCGACGTCTTCGTGGTGCTGGAGGACGGCACCGAGTCCGACGACGGGCTCGGCGGACGTGACGGGCTCGGCGGACGTGACGGGCTCGAGCTGGGGGTCGTGAGCTACGAGGACGCGCTCGCGGCGTCCGACCCCGGCCGCGGCTTCGGGCCCCGCAGTCCCGACGACCTGTACGTCCTCTACACCGGTGGTACCACCGGCATGCCCAAGGGCGTGGAGTGGCGGGCCGAGGACATCTTCCTCGCCGCGATGAACGGGGCGCGCGGGAATGCGCCGCTGGCGTCGCCCGAGGATCTCGCCGAGTACGCGGAGAAGCCGGGCGCGATCTCGTTCGCGGTGGCGCCGTTGATGCACGGCGGCGCGCAGTGGGCGTTGTGGTCACTGCTCACGACCGCCGGCACGATCGTGCTGTGGACCGGTCACCGCTTCGATCCCGACGCCATCCTCCGCATCGCGGGGGAGGAGCGCGCGATGAGCATCGCGGTCATCGGTGACGCGATGGCCCGCCCGCTGGTCGAGGCGTACGCGGCCGATCCCGACCGCTACGACGTGTCGGGCATCCACGTCTTCAGCAACGGCGGGGCCATGCTCTCCCAGGGCGTGCGCCGGCAGATCGAGGAGCAGCTCCCGCACGTGCGCATCTCCGACGGCTTCGGCGCGTCGGAGACCGGCTTCAACGGGACCGGCGGGGGCGGTGCGCCGAGGTTCGTGGTCGGACCCAGCACGACCGTGCTCGACGACGACCTCCGTCCGCTCGAACCCGGGTCGGGCATCGTCGGCCGCCTCGCTCGCACCGGCAACATCCCGCTCGGCTACCACAAGGACGCGGTGAAGACCGCGGCGACGTTCCTCGTCGACGCCGACGGCACGCGCTGGGTCCTGCCCGGTGACCTCGCCACCATCGAGGCCGACGGTGCCATCACCATCTTCGGGCGCGGCAGCCAGGTCGTGAACACGGGTGGTGAGAAGGTGTTCCCGGAGGAGGTCGAAGCCGTGCTCAAGACCCACCCGGGGGTCTTCGACGCCGTCGTGGTGGGCGTGCCCGACGAGCGCTTCGGCGAGCACGTCGCGGCACTCGTCGTGTGGCGCGACGACGACGATCCGGACACCATCGCCCTCGCCGCGCACGCCCGCACGCTCGTCGCGGGATACAAGGTCCCCAAGGAGATCCACGTGCTCGATGCCGTGCAACGCACACCCGCAGGCAAACCCGACTACCGGTGGGCCAAAGCGCGCGCCGTCGAGCTCTCGGAGGCGCCGTCGTGAGCACGCCCGAGTTCCACCTCTACCTACCGCAGATGCGTCTGGCCATGGACGCCATGGTCGAGAAGGCACGCGCCGCCGAAGCGGCGGGCTTCACCGGCATGGCCGGGATGGACCACCTCGCGCCGCCGATGGCCGAGCAGCACGACATGTACGAGGCGCTCACGACCAACGCGTGGCTGCTCGCGCACACCGAACGGCTCGTGCAGGGTCAGCTCGTGCTGTGCGACGCGTTCCGCCACCCCGCGAACCTCGCACGGGAGGCGGTCACGCTCGACCACGCGTCGGGCGGGCGGTTCGAGCTCGGCATCGGGTGGGGATCGGTGGTGGAGGAGTTCACCACCTACGGCGTTCGCCCGACTGCCGCGCGCGAGCGCGTCGGGCGCCTGAAGGAGACGCTCGAGATCGTGCGCGCGCTCTGGAGCGGAGAGATCCTCGACTACGAGGGCGAGTGGTTCCAGCTGGTCGCGGCCCGCCAGATGCCGACGCCGCTCGGACGGATCCCCGTCGTGATCGGTGGCACCGGACCGAAGACGATGGCGCTGGTCGCGGAGCACGCCGACTGGTGGAACGTCCCGATCCACCAACTCGATCGGCTCGACGAGATGCGCGAGCGTGCGGGCGACGCGCGGGTGTCGGTGCAGCACATGTACGCGTTCGTGCCCGAGGGCGCCGGCCGCGCCGCGATCGAGGAGACCGCCCGCCGTCGGTTCGGCTACTCGACGCTCGTGGTCGGCGGTCGCAACGAACTGCTCGACCACTTCCACGCGATGCAGGAGCGCGGCGTCGAACGCTTCTACGTGTGGTTCACCGACTTCGCGGCACCGGCCACGCTCGAGGCCTTCGGCGCCGAGATCATCAGCTCCTACTGAGTCGGGTCTGGCGGACCCGAGCGAGAGCGGGCTCCGCCCGTCTCACTCGCTGGGACGGAGCGAGCGGGAGCGAGCGAGGGCGGAAAGTCGGCGAGCATGGCCTCGGGCCGCTCGTCGTAGTCGCGGATGAGGCCGCGGTTGCGGAACGCCACGGGCGCGCGCTCGGGTTGCATCGACCAGCACACCGGGCTGAGACCGGGCATGTCGGCGAGCGTCGGGTAGCTGTCGAGGTCGATGCCGCGGCTCATGCCGATGCTGCACGCACGCTTCAGGACGATGGCGGCTTCGGCGGTGTCGGCGTCGAAGGTCGCGTCGGCCCAGCGGGCGAAGCCGCCGGACGCCTCCGAGTAGGGGGCCGGCGCGACGATCCGGCTGCCCTCGAGCTCCCACGCGAGGAGCGGGCCGCCGTCGCGGGCGAGCGTGACCGTGTGGCGCTGCCCGTCGAGCAGCCCGAACGGCACGACGATGTCGTACTGACGCCGCGTGTCGCCGCCTGCGGTGACCCGGGCCGCGTGAGCGACCGCGAGGGTTGCGATGTCGAGCTGGTGGGTGCAGTGCTGGTCGGAGCGCGTGCGACCCGCCACTTCGAGGCACCGATCGGAGAGCGGCGCGCCGACCAGTGCCTGGAGCTGCGCGCCCGCGGCGGGACAGGTCGTCCACGGCGCCCGCACCGACTCACCCGCGATCGCGACCACCTGCTCGCTGTCGTGCTCGACGCTCACGGTGAAGTAGTGCTGGTCGTCCTCGAGGCCGCCGACCACGGTGCGAGCGTCACGCGCGACGACTCGGATGCGCCGTCGGTAGCGACCATGCGGGAAGTAGGTGGCGGGTGCTCGGGCGTCCAGGATGTCGAGGGTACCGCCGCGACCATGGCGGGCACCGAGACACCTTTCGGCAATAATGCGCACGCTCGAGGGGGACGTGCCGCACGAGGGAGAAAATGCCGGCATGAGCATGCGCATCACGTTGACACCGGACGAGGAGCGCGCCGTCGCCGACGCGTACTCGCGGACCTGGTGGTTGTGGCTGGTCGCCGGGATCCTGTGGTTGATCCTCGGGTTCATCGTCCTGTCGTTGCGCCCGGCGTCGATCACCGCGTGCGTGATCCTCATCGCGATCGCGTTCTGGTTGGGTGGCATCACGCAGCTCGCGCTGGGCTTCGTGCTCGAAGGCGGGTTCCGCTGGCTCGCCTTCATCGGGGGCACGCTGGCCTTGTTGGCCGGCATCGCCGCGATCGTGTGGCCCGAACCCACGTTGGTCGTGATCTCGGTGTTCGTGGCGTGGTACCTGCTGATCCGCGGCATCTTCGACGTCGTGATCGCGCTCACGCACACGCACGTGCGTGGGTGGTGGATGCCGCTCGTCGCCGGACTCGTGGGCATCGGCCTGGGCGCCTGGGCGATCGGCAACCCCGACCGCTCGGTGCTGCTCCTGGTGTCGATCATCGGCATCTGGTCGATCTTCAAGGGCGTCGCCGACCTCATGGCGAGCTTCGAGTACCGCAGACTCGGGAGGGAGCTGGCATGAGCGACACCGACCCCGCCAACGGAACGTCGACTGCGACAACACCTGCGGGCGCGCCCCGGAAGACCAAGCGGTGGCAGAAGGTCACCTCGGTCGTCCTGCTCGTCGTCGGGTTCATCCTCGTCCCGCTCTCCGCCGTCGCCATCTGGTCGCACAACCAGCTCACCAACACCGATCGCTACGTCGAGACGGTGGGACCGTTGGCCGACAATCAGGACATCCAGGAGGCGGTTGCCGCGCGGGTCGTGACCGCGCTGTTCGACCAGGTCGACCCGGCCAAGCGCATCGAGGACGCGCTGCCCGATCGAGCTGCCTTCCTCGGCGCGCCCATCGCGACGGCCATGGAGAGCTACGCCACCGACGTCACGGAGAAGCTCCTCGCGTCGGACCAGTTCCAGACGCTGTGGGACAACGTCAACCGGCGTGCGCACAACCAGCTCGTGGCCCTCCTCACCGACGACCTCGACAAGGCGAAGGGCGCGGTGGCGCTCAAGGACGGCAAGGTCACGCTCGATCTCGGCAATGTGATCGAGCAGGTCCAGGACAAGCTCGTGACCGCGGGGCTGACGTTCCTCGACGGCGTGAGCGTCCCACCAGTGAAGCGGACCATCACGATCATCAACACCGAAGGGCTCGCGGAGGCACGGAGCTACCTGTCGATCCTCGACACGTTGGCCTGGGTGCTCCCTTTGCTCGGCATCCTGGCGCTGATCGGCTCCGCACTCATCGTCCAGACCCGGCGGCGCGGCGACCATCCGCGCCGCGTTGGTGCTCATCGCGGCGTGTGTCTTCACGCTCGTGCTGCTCGCGATCGGCCGTACGCTCTACCTGGACGCGGCCGACAGTCCTGGTGTGAACGAGGGCGCGGCGTCGGCGGTGTTCGACATCCTCGTACGCAACCTGCGCTACGGCCTGATCACGCTTGCGGTGATCGGCGTCATCATCGCCGTGGTGGCCTACTTCGTGGGGCCGTCGGCACCGGCGAAGAAGACCCGTGAGCTCGCGGCAGGTGGGATCGCGGGCGCCCGCAACAAGGCCGGCGATCTGGGCTACCCGCCGAACCCGGTCGAGGAGTTCGTGGGCGCGCACAAGCGGGGGCTCGAGCTCGTGGTCGCGGCGATCGCGGTGCTGGCGCTGGTCGTCTGGGACCGGCCCGGCATCGGCGCGGTGCTGTTCATCTTCGTGGTCGGGTTGATCCTGGTCGGCGTGATCGAGTTCTTCGCCCGGGGATCGGTGCCCGAGACCGTCGGACGACGCCGCGATCTCGACGCTGCTACTCCGCCTTCGACTTCTTGGCGGCCTTCTGGGCCTGCTTCCACGCCCGGACGCGCTGGAGGTTCTCGGGGGAGTCGATGTCGGCCACCGACCGCGGGTTGTCGTCGGAGAACGGACCCGCGTACTCCTCCCAGCCCTGCGGCGCGACCTGAAGGCGCTTGCCCAGGATGGCCAGGAAGATCTTGGCCTTCTCGTCGCCGTAGCCAGGCAGGGCGCGGATGCGTTCGAACAGCACCTGCGGATCCTGTACGTCCTTCCAGATGTTGCCGGCGTCGCCGTCGTACTCCGCGACAACCTGTTCACAGAGCGCGTGCGTGCGCTTGGCCATCGAGCCGGGGTAGCGGTGGAGCGCGGGCTTCTCCTTGAAGACCGCTTCGAGGTCGTCGACCGGCATTGCGGCGATCGCCGCGGAGTCGAGGCGACCGAGGCGGTCGCGGAGCGTCGACGGCCCGCGGAACGCCCACTCCATCGGCACCTGTTGATCGAGCAGCATGCCGATCACGAGTGCGAGCGGATCGGTGACGAGCAGTTCGTCGGCCGCCGGGTCGCCGGTGATGGGAATGGTCGCAGTCGGCATGCCTCGCAGCCTACCGAGGGGACACCAATTCGTGACCGGGTGTCAGTAGTGTTCCCTCGATGTCCGCTTCGGAGCCGCCCGAGGATCCCAACGCCTGGGACCCCGACGCGACCAGTGGGGTTCCGGTCGGGCCCGAGCCCGAGTCCACCGGTGCGGGAGGTTCCGGCGGTGCCGGCGGCTGGGGCGAGGCGCGCGTCGAGCCGTTCGCCATCGCCGCGTTGGTGTGGGCGGTCGTCAGCATCGTCATCCCCGTCATCGGCACGATCGTCGCCTTCGTGCTCGCGGCGCGGGCCGCCGACCTCATCCGTCGCTCGCGCGGCGAGCGCACCGGTACGCAATACGTCACTGCGGCACGCATCGTCGCCGGCGCGGTGCTCGCGCTCTGGATCATCGGCGGCATCGCCTTCCTCGCGCTGCGCGACGGCGACGACTCGAACGACAACGTGGCGGTGCCCACGCAGCCGCCGTCGACCTCCGTCGCGCCGCCGACCACGACGTCGACGACCGCGCCGCCCACCACGACCACCACGCACCCGCCGGTCACCACGACCGCGCCGCCGCCCACCATCACGGTGATCCCGCCGCCGCCCACCGAACCGCCGACCACCGCGCCGCCCACGCCGCCGCCCACCACGGTCGTGCCTCCGCCCACCAGCGTGCCGCCCACTGAGCCGCCCTCCACCACCGGCAAGCCGCCCGTCACCACCACCACGACGACCCCGCAGCAGGCAGCTGCGAAGGTGCAGGCGAAGCTGGTCACCAAGGTCGGCGCCAGCAACCGGGGCGTGCCGGAGGACGAGCGATTCGTGGTGACCTACACGCCGGGCCAGGACCTCCTCGTCACGTGGGCCATCAACGACGGCGCCGTCGGCGAGCATCCGACGGGTACACCCACGTGCACCGCGCCGCCGACCGATCCGACGACCACCACGACGACGACCACGACCACGCTCCCGGATGGCGAGGTCGTCACGACCGTCGCGACGACGCTGCCCAAGCAGAAGACGACGCAGCAGGAAGCCCGCCAGGAGGCGAAGGAGATCCTGCAGTCGATCAAGCCCCAGATCGCGAGCCTCCATCTCGACATCCCCGGGGTGCAGTTGGTCGGGACGTACCCGATCGAGGCCGCGGGGGACGACGACGTCGTCCAGGTGCTCTACAGCAAGGCAACCGTGCAGGGGAACCTGCCGTCGTACCTCAAGATGTTCGACGTGCCGCCGGCCGAGGTCGTGCAGTGCCTCAACCCGGCGTTCGAGCTGAGCTGACCGATCAGACCTGACGCTCGCGCAGCAGGTCGCGGATCTCGCTCAGGAGGACGACCTCGTCGCTCTTCTCTTCGTCGACGTCCTCACCGGCGTGCCTGCGACGCTTCTGCATCTCCTCGAACGCCTTGATGATCACGAACAACGTCGCCGCGATGATGAGGAAGTTCACGAGCGCGGTGAGGAACCGCCCGTAGTAGATGATGCCGTCGTTCAGCGTGAAATTGAGCTCGTCGAAGTTCGCCTCTCCGAAGATCGCCGCGATCACCTGCATGATCACGTCGTTCACCAGCGAGTTCACCACCGCGTTGAACGCGACGCCGATGACCACGGCCACGGCCAGGTCGAGCACGTTCCCACGCACGATGAACTTCCGGAAGTCCTCGAGCATCTTGCCCATCACTGCCTCCTGATCGCCGTCGTGATCGCCGTCGTGATCGCCGTCGTCCGGTCTGCCACCTTCACGGTCCCGCCAAAAGGTAGCGATCTGTTTCAGATCTGGAACATGTCGCCACCTTTTGAAGCGACGGGCGCTGGGACCGAGCGCGGAGGCGCTCGCGTCGTGTGTTACGGCATGACGTCCGAAGCGACGCGACGCCCGACTGCGATGCCACGCGGGATGTCAGCGGTGTGTTCACGCTCGACCAGGCACTCGGGGCCGGGTTCTCACGGCCGACGGTCCGAAGGCGACTGCATGCGAGAGCGTGGGAGGAGCTCGCGCCGCGTGTCTATCGCGTGGCAGTGGGTACGCCCCCCGACTGGCGCAGCCTCACCATGGCCCATGCGCTCGCCATCGACGGTGCTGCCTGTCGCCGCAGCGCGCTCGCGCTCCACGGACTGCTCGGGCCGCCGGCTGAGCCGGAGGTGGTCGTCGTGAGGGCACGACGCACGTCCACTCGGGCACCCTCGCCCTCGACCGATTCCCTGCCCGCGGCCGATCTGATCGTCGTCGATGGGATACGGGCCACGACGACAGCACGGACGCTCATCGACGTCGCGGGTCTGCTTCCGCGAACGCTGTTCGAAGACCTCTTCGACACCGCGATCGTGCAGCGGCTCGTGACCGTCAATCGTCTCCGCGATCGCGCCGAGGCCTTGTGGGCGCCACGTCGAAATGGATGCGCAATCGTGCTCGCCCTGCTCGACGAGCGCGATCCCGGGCTGCGACGCTCTCGCAACGTGTGGGAGGCGAAACTCCTGCGGACGGTGCAGCGCCTGGGGCTCCCGCGTCCAGAAGTGAACTACCGCGTCCGAGTCGGCGGTCGTGTGCGATATCTCGACCTGGCCTGGCCCGACGCGAAGGTCGCGGTGGAGTTCGACGGCTTCGTGCCGCATTCGACACGACGGGTCTTCGACGACGACCGCGAGCGTCAGAACGACCTGGTCGCCGACGGGTGGACGGTCTTCCGGGTCACGGCCGCGATGCTCGGGCGTCCCGAGCGCGTCTTCGCGCCGATCTCGGCCACGATCGCCACCAAAAGGTAGCGACATGTTTCAGATCTGAAACAGATCGCTACCTTTTGGGGCGGTGTTTTGTCTGTGTGTTGGGGTGGTGGGCGTTGACGTTGGTCAGGTGAGGCGTTCGACGATCATGGCCATGCCCTGGCCGCCGCCGACGCACATGCTCTCCATGCCGTAGCGGGCGCCGGCGTCGTCGAGGCCGTTGAGGAGCGTGGTCATGATGCGGGCACCGGTCATGCCGAACGGGTGGCCCAGCGCGATCGCGCCACCGTGCACGTTGAGCTTCTCCCACGGGATGCCGAGCTCCCGGGCGGACGGCACGACCTGCGCGGCGAACGCCTCGTTGATCTCGACCAGGTCGATGTCGTCGATGCTCAGCCCGGCGCGTCCCATTGCCTGACGGCACGCCTCGATCGGGCCGAGGCCCATGATCTCGGGGTCGAGCGCCGACACGCCGCTGGCGACGATCCGCGCCAGGGGTGTGACGCCCAGCGCCTCGGCCCTCGCCTCGCTCATCACCAGCACGGCCGCGGCACCGTCGTTGAGCGGACACGCGTTGCCGGCGGTCACGGTGCCGTCGGGGCGGAACACCGGCTTCAGCGCCGAGAGCCCCTCGACGGTCGTCCCCGGGCGGGGACCGTCATCCTTCGACACGACCGTGCCGTCGGGGGTGGTGACGGGCGTGATCTCCCGCTCGAAGAACCCGTTCTCCTGCGACTCGACGGCTCGCTGCTGCGAGCGCGCGGCGAACTCGTCCATCTCCTCACGCGTCACCTTGGCGTACTCGGCGACGTTCTCGGCCGTCTGACCCATGGCGATGTAGATGTCGGGCAGCCCCGACAGCGGCGCCCACGAGTCGAACCCGCCGGCGGTGCGCTGCTCCGTGCGCGCCTCCGCGCCGGCGAACTTCGGGTTGTGGGTGCCCGGTCCACCGTCGGACATGCCGGAGCGGAAGCGGCTCACGGTCTCGACGCCCCCGGCGACGAACACGTCGCCCTCACCCGCCTTGATCGCATGCGCGGCCATGCGGATGGTCTGCAGCGACGACGAGCAGTAGCGGTTGACGGTGACGCCCGGCACGCCCTCGAGCCCCGCGAGCAGCGCGGTGACGCGGGCGACGTTGTATCCCGCCTCGCCCGCAGGCTGCGCGTTGCCCCAGATCACGTCCTCGACCTGCGCGGGGTCAACGGCGGGGACCTTCTCGAGCAGCGCCTGCACGATCGTGGCCCCGAGGTCGTCGGGACGCAGGTCGACGAGCGAACCCTTGTTGGCCCGCCCGATGGGCGTGCGGGCGGTGGCGACGATGACGGCTTCCATGTTCGTTCTCCTGATCGCGGCGGCCGAATGGTACCGCCGGGCGTCCAGACCCCCACCTAGCATCAGCCGGATGCCCGACGACGCCGACGCGCCTGCGCCCGATCTGCCGGCGGAGCGCGCACGTCGTCTCGCCGACCTCGAGGATCTCCGCGCGCGGGGCGTCGACCCCTATCCGGTCCGCTTCGACCGCGACCGCACCCTGGCCGAGTTGCGCGCCGACTTCGGCGACCTGCCTCCCGGCACCGAGACCGAGGTTCGCGTGCGCGTCGCCGGTCGCATCCTCCTGTTGCGCCGCCAGGGGAAGCTGACGTTCGCGACGGTGCGCGACCAGTCCGATGCCGTCCAGCTGTTCGTGTCACGGGGGGTGCTGGGGGACGAAGAGCACGACGCCTTCGACGCCCTCGACCTCGGCGACTGGGTGGGCGTCGACGGGACCGTGATGACGACCCGCAAGGGCGAGCTCTCGGTCAAGGTCGACGGCTTCCGGCTCCTGGCCAAGGCGCTGCGCCCGCTGCCCGACAAGTGGCACGGCCTCTCCGACGTCGACACCCGCTTCCGCCAGCGCTACGTCGACCTCATCGTCAACGAGGACGCGCGCCGCGTGTTCGCCATCCGCTTCGCCGCGGTCGCCGCCCTCGGCGCGAGCTCGCCGACACGGGGTTCGTCGAGGTCGAGACGCCCGTGCTCGGACACGAGCTCGGCGGCGCAACCGCGCGCCCGTTCGTCACGCATCACAACGCGCTCGACGTCGACCTCTATCTCCGGATCGCGCCCGAGCTGCACCTGAAGCGGCTCGTCGTGGGCGGTTTCGAGCGCGTGTTCGAGATCGGGCGTGTGTTCCGCAACGAAGGCGTCGACACCAGCCACAACCCCGAGTTCACGATGCTCGAGGCGTATCAGGCGTTCGCCGACTACCACGACATGATGGAGCTCACCGAGCGCCTCGTCGTCACCGCGGCGCACGCCGCGCGCGACGGTGACACCGTGCTCGAGCTGCGTGGCGAGCGCATCGACCTCGCCGAAGCGTGGCCGCGCGCCACCATGGTCGACCTGATCCGCGAGCACGCAGGTGTCGACCTGCACCCGTCAATGGACGTGGCGGCGGCGCGTGCCGTGCTCGACGGGCTCGGTCTCTCGTACAAGGACGACTGGGGCGCCGGTCGCCTCACCCACGAGGTCTACGACGAGGTGGTCGAGCCGAAGCTGGTGCGACCCACGTTCGTGCTCGACCACCCCCGCGAGACGTCGCCACTGGCGCGCGCACACCGGGACGACCCCAACCTGGTCGAACGGTTCGAAGTGGTCGTGAACGGCAACGAGCTCGCGAACGCGTACAGCGAGCTCAATGATCCGATCGACCAGCGCGGCCGTTTCGAGGCCGAGGCGCGGGCACGCGCCGCGGGCGATGCCGAAGCCGGTACCGTCGACGAGGACTACTTGCGGGCGTTGGAGTTCGGCCTTCCACCCACGGGGGGCATGGGTCTCGGGATCGATCGCCTCACCATGCTGCTGGCGGGAGTCACCAGCATCCGAGAGGTCATCTTGTTCCCGACCCTCAAGCCCGAGGCCTGAGCGACCGACCATCCAATTCCACACACATCAAGGGGCAGTCTCCGTGATCTTCCGTCGTATCTCTCTTGTCGCGCTCGTCGTCGTCGGGCTCGTCGCCGGTGTCGTGACCGGCGCCTCCGCCGCGACCGTCTCGCCGTCGAAGTGGGCGCCCGCGTTCTGCACCGCGCTCAGCGACTGGCAGGCCACCATCACGGAGAAGGGTGACGCGCTCTCGACCGAGCTCGAAGGGATCGACACCACCGCCGCAGACCAGAAGCAGATCCTCACCGACGGCCGAGACCAGATCGCGGCGTTCCTCTCCGACATGGTCGACGCCACCGACGACGCGACCAGCACGATCAAGGACGCGGGCGCTCCGTCGACGCCGAACGGCGCGAAGATCGCCGCCGTCTTCGTGAGCGGCTTCAAGGCGATCTCGAAGGAGTTCGCGAAGGCGCAGGCCAAGGCCGAGCAGCTGCCGACCGACTCGGTCACCGCGTTCAAGACGAAGGGCAAGCAACTGGGCCAAGCGCTGAGCGACTCGGGCGAAACGCTCGGCAAGGGCTTCAACTCCGTCGACAAGCTCGACAAGGGCAAGAAGCTCGAAGCCGCGGTGAAGGCCGCGCCGGAGTGCGCGTTCCTGACCTGATCAGGCGACGAGCTGCTCGCTGATCTCCCACAATCGGGCCGCGGCGGCGTCGTCCTGCGCAGCCGCGCTCGGCGTGGCCGGGGCCGACTTCACCCAGTAGCCACCGGTGATCCCGGCGAGCTCGGGCGCCGACGCGACGTACACCTGCGTTGCCGCGCCCTGCGCCGGGGTGAGCGCGAACGGCTTCAGCAACGGGAACACCCAGCCGGTCAGCTTCCCGCTGTCACCGTCGCGCCCGAAGCGGCTGGCGACGAACCCGGGATGCACCGCATTGGCGGTGACGCCGGTGTCGTTCCAGCGCCGCGCCAGCTCACGGGTGTAGAGGATGTTCGCGAGCTTCGACTTCCCGTAGACGCCGTAGCTCCGGTACTTCTTGGTCGACTGCAGGTCGTCGAAATCGAGTCCGCGCCGCGCGCCCTTGTGCGCGTCGGAGGCGACGTTGACGACGCGGGCGTCGTCGCCCGCGACGAGCGGATCGCGCAGCAGTTGCGTGAGCAGGAACGGCCCGAGGTGGTTGACCTGGAAGGTCATCTCGTAGCCGTCGACCGTCTCGCGCCGCGATCCGAGCAGGAGCCCGGCATTGTTCACGAGCACGTCGAGGTGGTCGTGCTGGCCTGCGAATCGATCGGCGAACTCGTGCACCGACGAGAGTCGGGCCAGGTCGAGCTCCATCACGTCGACGGTGTCGCTGCCGCTGCGCTCCCGGATCTCGGCGAGCGCGGTCGCGCCCTTCTGCGCGTTGCGGGTGGTGAAGACGACGCGCGCGCCGTCGTCGCGCCAGCGCCACTGCGGTCTCCAACCCGATCCCGGTGTTGCCCCCGGTGATCAGCACCGTGCGTCCGTCCATCGTGTTCGTCATAGGTCGGAATCATGCCCGCGTACACTCCGCCGGTGACCGGTCTTCCGCTCGACGGCGTGCGCGTCGTCGACCTCACCACGGTGGTCTCCGGTCCCTACGGCACCCTGCTCCTCTCGGACTTCGGTGCCGACGTGGTGAAGGTCGAGGCGCCGAGGGGTGACGTCGCCCGCGACCTCGGACCGCGGGCCCACGAGGGGATGGCCGCGGTCTTCCTCTCGTGCAACCGGGGCAAGCGCAGCGTCGTGCTCGACCTCCAAACGGCCGATGGCCGCGCCCGCCTGGCCGAACTCGTGGCGGCCTCCGACGTGGTGGTGCACAACATGCGGCGCGACGCCGCGGTGCGTTGCGGCGCCGACCCGGACACCCTGCTCGCGGTCAACCCCGCGCTCGTGCACTGTGCCATCGTCGGCTTCGGCGCCGACGGTCCCTACGCAGATCTGCCCGCCTACGACGACACGGTGCAGGCGGTGGCCGGCATCGCCGGCGCGCAGTCATGGATGCACGGCGAGCCGACGTACGCCGCCCACGCGGTTGCCGACAAGGTCGCCGGGATGGCGGCGGCGTTCGCGGTCGCCGCCGCGTTGCGCAAGCGCGAGCTCGACGGTGCGGGCGCGGCCATCGAGGTGCCGATGGCCGAGCTCATGGCGTCGTTCGGTCTGGTGGAGCATCAGTGGGGCCGCGTCTTCGTGCCTCCCCGCGGAGAAGCCCGCTACCCGCGCGTGTCTCGTCGCCGACACGCCGCCCGTTCCCGACCGCCGACGGACACCTTGCCGCGCTCGTCTACACGGAGCCGCGACTGGTCGCGCTTCTTCGCGATGATCGGCCGCCCCGAGCTCTCCGACGAGCCGCGGTACGCGACACTCCACTCGCGCACGCAACACGTCGAGGAGCTGTACACCCTCGTCGCCGAACACCTCGCCACCGACACGACCGCCGTCTGGTTCGAGCGGTTCCGGGAGGCGGGCATCCCGGCCGCGCCGTACAACTCGGTCGAGGACGTGTTCGCCGACGAGCACTTCGCCGCGGTCGGGTTGTTCGAGGAGGTCGACCATCCCACCGAGGGCCGGCTGCTGCAGTGCACGACGCCGATCACGATCGACGGCGAGCGTGTCGGCAACGACGGACCTGCGCCGGCGCTCGGGGTCGACACCCACGCGGTGTTCGAGGACTGGGTGCAGGGGTCTCGCGACCCGAGCGGGAAGCTCGGCTAGGAGATCGAGTCCTCTCGCAGCCATTGGTCGATGGGCGCGAAGTCGTCGGTGATCACGGGGGCGGAACCGATGAAGCGATCGAGCGCGGCTCCGTGGAGGAGCACGTCGCCGTGCTCGGCGGCCCGTTGGGTCAGGACGCTGCGATCGATCGGCCGGTCGGAGGCGATGAGCACCACGTTGCCGCCGGCGTTGACGTCGTCGAACGGCGCGTGGGCGATCGCGGCGACATCGTCGAACTGCTCGCGCAACGTCGCGAGCTGCGAGCGCACGAACCGGAAGCTCGGGTAGTCGATCACGTTCTGCACGTAGAGACCGCCGGGACGCAGGACGCGATCGATCTCGCGGGCGAACTCCCGGGTCGTCAGGTGCCAGGGCACGGACAGGCTGCCGAACGCGTCACCCACGACGAGGTCGCGCGAGTCGTCCGCCTCGTCGCGGATGCCCAGCCGCGCGTCGCCGATCCGCACCCGCAGCGCGGGTGACGTGCGCAGCCCGAGCTCGTCGCGGGCGAGGTCGCGCACGGCGGGGTCGATCTCGAGGACCGTGCTGCGGGTGCCGGGGCGCGTCGCCGCCAGGTAGCGGGGAAACGTGAACCCGCCGCCACCGACGTGGAGCGCCTCGAGCGCCTGGCCCTCGGGGAACGCGGCGTCGCACGGCATCGGAGAACGAGCGGGTGTAGTCGAATTCGAGGACGGTGGGATCGGCGAGGTCGACGTAGCTGTGGCGCAGGTCGTCGAGCCACAGGATGCGACCGGTGGCGCGGAACGGGTCGTGGTCGACGCGCATGCAGTAGTAGGCGCTCTCGACCTGACACGGCTCGGAGGACACCGCCCCGAGGGTGAATCCGCCGACCGCCACCGCCACGATGACCGCCATCACGACGGAGTCGCGCCGCGAGAGCCAGAGCGTGAGGGTGACGCCGAGCACCACGCAGCACCACGCCGATGATGTCGATGATGGTGCGGGTCGGCATCGTCGCCACGAGCACGAACCCGGTGACGAACGTGCCGACCAGGGCGCCTGCGGTCGAGATGCCGCTGAGGCGTCCGACGATCCCGCCCGTGCTGTCGAGGTCGTGGAGCTGGAGCTTCACCACCATGGGTGTCACCGCGCTCAGCAGGACCGCAGGGAGGAAGAACGCCGAGAACGCCAGCGTGATGACTGACCCGCCACCGGCGTCGGCCGAGTCGCCCAGGAACCGGATGATCGGCACGGTGAAGAACGCGAGGACGCCGCCCAGAGCGATGACCGGCCCGATGAGCCGGTGCGGATCGATGTGGTCGGCGACACGTCCGCCAGCCCACGCGCCCACCGCGATCCCCGCCAACACCGTGCCGATGATCGAGGTGTACGTCTCGAGGCTGATCCCGACGTACGGCGCGAGGATCCGTCCCGCCAGGATCTCCAGCATCAGCACCGCGGCCGAACAGACGAACACGATCGCGCCCGCGAGCAGCGGTCGGAGCCGCGCGGGTCGCACGTGAGCAGGTACGGGCTCGTTCACCGGGCGGGCTGGAACCGGTCGCCGTCGATGGTGACGTCGCGGCCGCACCACTCGTCGACCGTCATCTCCGCGGCGAGCGCGGCGTCGTCGTTGCGGGCGACGACGCGGGTGCGGTCGGGCGTGGTGGCGACGATCGTCGTGGAGCGCGGCTCGCCACCCTCGTGCGCGACCGTGTAGCCGTCGACGGTCGCTCCGCCGCGGTGATCGCCCGTGACCTCGAGCGCGGGTGTCCCGGCTTCGACGTCGGCACTGGTGTCGGCGAAGGTGAACCCGCGGTTCGGGCGGTGTCGTCGACCACACCGAGATGCCGTGCTTGGTGATGAGGCCGCTGATGAACGTGAGCAGACCGGTGGAGCCCGACGCGTCGCGCAGCATCGGCACCATGCGGGCGAGGGCCTGGAAGGTCGCGTTGTTGAGCGGGCCCCCGCCGAAGGTCATGCCCCCACCGACGCTCAAGGGTCGTCCGTCGGGATCGTCGACCGGGAGGCCGAGCTCCTGGGCCTGGATGCGCACCGCAACGGGGAAGCAGCTGTAGAGGTCGATCACGTCGCTCGTCGCGACGTCGATCCCGGTGAGGTCGGCGATGCGCTCGGCGCCGATGCGCACAGCCGGCGCCCGGTGCAGCTCCGCGCGCTTCGACACCGCGAGCATGTGGTTCGATTCGACCGCCGCGAGTGGGTACACGCGTTGCTCCTGCGGGACGCCGGCGCGGTCGGCCGCTTCCGTGGAGCAGAGCACGAACGCCGCGGCCTGGTCGACGTTCCACTGCGAGCAGTGCCACTTGGTGTACGGCGCCGCGAGCATCGGGTTCTTCGCCGACGGGTGCTCGAGGAACTCCGGCGGCACCGGGTCGCGTCGCCACGCGTCGGGGTTGGCCGCGGCCGTGCGGCTGAACGCCGACCACAGCTCGGCCGTCGCCCGGGCGTTCTCGGCGACCGTCTCGCCGCGCGACGCCCGCAGCGCGGTCTCCAACGCCGAGTACATCAACGGCGCGCTCATGAACCCCGCGGCGCGCTCGGGCGCGGGGATGATCTCGTCGGCCGGTTTGATGCTCTCGTCGGGTGCCGCGTCGGTGTCCTGCGCCGAGTCGACCGGGGTGACGCCGGTGATGTGGCCGCGCAGGTCGCGGAACTTCGCCTCTCCGCCCACCACGATGGCGACGTCGAGATCGCCGTCCGCGATGGCGCGGCAGGCGCCGGTGAACGGCGTCGACTGGAGCACGCCGAGCTCGGCGATCACCGTGCGCGCCTCGGCGCCCACACGCTCGGCGATGATCCGACCGGGGTCGCCGTAGCGCCACGTCCCTCGCGGGACGTACACGGCCTGCGCCTGCGCGAGCAGCGCCGGGGCGTGGGCGTCGGCACCGGCGCGCTCGACCGCCGTGGTCATGAGCGTGACCGCGTCGAGCGCCTCGGCGGGATCGTCGAACCGCTGGTGCGCGACGCCCGCGCCGACGAGCACCGGGGTGCGCGGGGCAGGGCTCACTTCCGCTGGAAGTCGGGCGTGCGCTTCTCGGCGAAGGCCTTGGGGCCTTCCTTGGAGTCCGCCGACGCCATCACCGACATGCCGATGGGCTGCTCGAAGGCGAACGCCTCCTCCTCGCTCATGTGCTCGGTCGCTCGCAGCGTCTCGAGGATCGCCTCGACCGCGAGCGGGCCGTTGGCGGCCACCGTCGCCGCGACCTCTCGCGCCTTGTCGAGCGCGGCGCCATCGGGCACGACGTAGCTCACCAGGCCGTAGTGGAGCGCGTCGGCCGCGGTGATGTGCTTGCCGGTGAGCAGGATGTCGGCCGCGACCGCGTACGGCACCTGCCGACGCAGGCGCACCGCGGACCCGCCCATGGGGTAGAGCGACCAGCGCGCTTCCGACACGCCGAAGCGCGCGCTCTCGGCCGCGATCCGGATGTCGGTGCCCTGCAGGATCTCGGTGCCGCCGGCGATGGCGACGCCCTCGACCGCGGCGATGACGGGCTTGGTCGGCCGGTAGGTCTTGAGGAGGCCGCGGTAGATGAATCCGGGGTCTTCCTTCATGCGGGCGGCGGTGTCGATGGCGTCGGGCTCGGCGACGTCACCCGCGAGCGCACGCAGGTCCATGCCCGAGGAGAAGTCGCCCTCGGCCCCGGTGAGGATCACGCACCGGATGTCGTCGTTCGCGCTCACCTCCTCCCAGGCGTCGGCGAGCTGGGCGAACATCGTGAGGGTCATCGCGTTCTTGCGGTGGGGACGGTTGAGGGTGACGATCATCACCGCACCGTCGCGTTCGATCTCTACCTGCGCCACAGTTCCTCCGTGTCTCGACCGGCCGGTTCGGTCGGCTCCGAGACGGTAGCGGGCGGGCAATACTGACGGCATGGCCGAGCAACCCTTCGATCTGTCGCGCTTCCCCGTTCACCTCGGACTCGGCGCCACCGTCGAGCACCTGCCGGCGTTCGACGGCTCGCCGGACTGGTACGAGCGCTACGGCGCCGCCCACGACTCCGACGGCGCCGAAGGCCGTCTCGTGTCGCTGCACACGTTCGAGACGTCGTGGGATTCCTGGGAGATGCACCCGAACGGTGAGGAGCTGGTCGCCTGCGTCAGCGGGCGCATCACGCTCCACCAGGAGGTCGACGGCGAGGACCGCACCGCGGTGCTCGAGGCGGGCGAGGCGATCGTGAACCCGCCCCGGGTCTGGCACACCGCCGACGTCGACGGCTCCGTCACCGCGCTGTTCATCACCGCGGGGATGGGCACCGAGATCCGACGTCGTTGATGGGCAGCGCTCCCGCCGAGGATCCGCAGGTCGCGTCGGCGCGAGTTCTGCCAGTTGCTCGAACAGGCGGGCGACATGCTCACGCGTGATGACCTCGGCCTCACCGACCTCGACCGGGCGGAAGGTCTGCGGTACCTGGGGCGGTTGCTCCAGAACGGCCTGGCGTCGTTCCTCGAGAACCCGGGTCCGCGTCACCCGCGCTTCTCGTCGCTGCCGGCGCACTGCGGGTTCGGCCTCGACAACCCCGACAACGTGTACTCGAGCGCGGGAATCGACCCGCAGCTGGAGTACCGCATCTCCGGTACACGGGGGACGATCGCGTACCTGAGCTTCGCGGCGCAGAACCAGAACTACGCGGCGCGCGATCGAATCACCGGCGGCGCCGGTCACCTGAACGACGACGACCTCGCGCTCGACGACGACGGCCGCTTCGAGATCGTCGCCAGCCAGCACGAGCACGCCGGCAATTGGCTGCAGCTCGCGCCCGACTCGTCGATGATCCTCGTGCGTCAGACGTTCGCCGACCGCGACACCGAGCGGGCCGCGGACGTGACCATCGAATGCATCGGCGTCGACGAGCCGCCGCCCGGCGTCGTGCCGAGCGCGGTGCCTCGGCAACTGCTCGGCGCCGCGATGTACGCGATCGGCGCGTCCAGCTGGTTCGGCGACTGGGTGGCGCCGTGGCGCGACGAGCCAAACCAGCTCCACTTCCCCGATCCCGAGCACCATCGGCTCGTGGGCGGTGACCCGAACATCGTGTTCCAGCTCGGCGCGTGGGAGCTCGGTCCCGACGAGGCACTGGTGATCGATGTCACGCCGCCGGTGTGCGCGTACTGGAATTTCCAGCTCGGCAACATCTGGGCCGAGTGCCTCGACAAGCGACGCCGGATCTCGGTGAACCACGTGACCGCCGCCTCCGAGGCCGACGGCTCGGTCCGCATCGTGGTCGCACACCGTGATCCGGGGCACCCCAACTGGATCGACACCACCGGCCACGAACACGGGATCATGGGACTGCGCTGGGTCCGGGCCGAGACCCATCCGGCCGCGACGACGCGCGTCGTACCTTTCGCCGAGCTCGCTGCGGGGTAACCCACGATCAGTGGACGACCCGACCGTGCAGCGCTCCGTGCTGGTGACCGGCGCGTCCGGGTACGTCGGGGGCCGCCTCGTCACCGAGCTGCTGGCACGCGGGCAACGCGTGCGGTGTGCCGCGCGCGACGTGCGCAAGCTCGACGCCGCGATCTGGCGCGACGACGTCGAGGTCGTGCGGGCCGACATCGGCGGTGATCTGAGCGAGGCGATGGCCGGTGTCGACGTCGCCGTGTTCCTGGTCCACAGCATCGGTGAGGGTCCCGATTGGGTGGAGCGGGAGCGCACGTTGGCCGAGAACTTCCGTACCGCCGCCGAACGGGCCGGGGTGGCACGCATCGTCTACCTCGGTGGGCTGGGCGACGACGACACGGAGCTGAGCGAGCATCTCGGGAGCCGCCACGAGGTCGGCCGGGTGCTGGCGGCAGGGCCGGTCGAGTGCGTGGAACTACGCGCGGCGGCGATCATCGGCTCGGGCTCGGCCAGCTTCGAGATGCTGCGCTACCTCACCGAGGTGCTCCCGGTGATGGTCACCCCACGATGGGTGCGCACCGAGTGCCAGCCGATCGCGATCCGCGACGTGCTGCGGTTCCTGGTCGCCGTCGTCGAGCACCAGGGCCCGATCGGCGGCGTGCTCGAGATCGGCGGCCCCGACGTCGTCTCGTACGCCGACATGATGGCGACGTACGCGGAGGTCGCCGGCCTCCCGCGCCGTCGGCTGCTCCCGGTGCCGGTGCTGTCGCCGCGACTGTCGTCGCTCTGGGTCGGGCTGGTGACACCGGTGCCGGCGCAGCTGGCGCGCCCGCTGGTCGACTCGCTGGTGAACCGCGTCGTCGTCACCGACCATCGCGCCGAGGAGCTCTTCCCGTTCGCGCGGTTGTCACTCGCCGAAGCGGTCCGCCTCGCGATCACGAACACCGCATCGGGCAAGGTGCCCACGAAGTTCGACGACGCGTCGTCTCCGGTGTGGCAGTCGAGCAGCACCGATCCCGACTGGACCGGGGGCACGGTGGTGACCGATGAGCGCGGCTCGCGACGACGGCCGACCCTCATTCGGTGTGGCGTGCCATCAGCCGGGTCGGCGGTGCACGGGGCTGGTACAGCGGCAGGTTGCTCTGGCAGGTGCGTGGCATCGCCGATCAGGTCGTCGGTGGCCCGGGTCTGCGGCGCGGCCGGCGTGATCCGGACCGGGTGCGGGTCGGGGAGCCGCTCGACTTCTGGCGGGTCACCGATCTCGAGCAGGACCGATCGCTCGCGCTCCACGCCGAGATGCGCCTCCCCGGTGAGGCGTGGCTCGAGTGGACCATCGAACCCGACGCTGACGGCAGCCGGGTGACGCAGACGGCTCGGTATCGCCCGCGCGGCCTCTTCGGGCGCGCCTACTGGTACGGCGTGCTCCCGTTCCACTCGCTCGTGTTCCCCGGGATGCTGCGAGGCATCGTGCGCGACGCCGAGTCCCTCGCTGCCGAAGAGCCCGCGCGCCCGGCCGCCCGAGCCGGGGAGCGGTGAAAGGGAGTGAGTGGAGCTGAGGGGAATCGAACCCCTGACCCCTTCCATGCCATGGAAGTGCTCTACCAACTGAGCTACAGCCCCGCGAGGGATGGCCACGATACCAGCGCCGGTCGCGCGATCTCGGCCCGGTACGCTCGCCGCGCATGTCCGATCCCGTCCGCACCACCCCCGAGGTCCCGCAGTTCCGCTACAACGCCGCGCTCGCCAACGAGATCGAGGCGAAGTGGCAGGACCGATGGGAGGCGGAGCGCACCTTCTGGGCGCCGAACCCCAGCGGCGAGCTCGACGACGGGTTCGCGGCGGTCGCCGACCGGCGGAAGCTCTACGTGCTCGACATGTTCCCGTACCCGAGTGGTGCGGGCCTCCACGTGGGTCATCCGCTCGGCTACATCGGCACCGACGTCTACGCGCGCTTCATGCGCATGCGCCGCCACAACGTGCTGCACGCGATGGGCTACGACGCCTTCGGCCTCCCGGCCGAGCAGTACGCGGTGCAGACCGGCCAACACCCGCGGGTCACCACCGAGGCGAACGTCGCCAACATGCGGCGCCAGCTGCGGGCGCTCGGCCTCGGGCACGACCCGCGGCGGGGCGTCGCCACCACCGACGTCGACTACTACCGCTGGACGCAGTGGATCTTCCTCCAGCTCTTCGATGCCTGGTACGACGACGTCCAGGACCGCGCCCGCCCGATCGACGAGCTGCTCGAGGAGCTCGAGGACGGCACGCGCGCGCCGGAGAGCGATGCCAACCCGGAAGGGATGGCGTGGCACGACCTCGACGGCGCGCAGCGCCGCGACGGTGGTCGACTCGTACCGCCTCGCGTACCTCGACGACGCGCTGGTGAACTGGTGCCCGGCGCTCGGCACCGTGCTGGCCAACGAAGAGGTCACCGCCGACGGCCGCAGCGACCGCGGCAACCACCCGGTGTTCCGCCGTCCGCTCACCCAGTGGATGCTGCGCATCACCGCCTACGCCGACCGCCTGCTCGCCGACCTCGACCTGCTCGACTGGCCCGAGTCGATCAAGCTGATGCAGCGCAACTGGATCGGCCGCAGCGTCGGCGCCGACGTCGCATTCCCGGTCGAAGAGCACGCCGGCGTCGGGATCGACGTGTTCACCACCCGTCCCGACACCTTGTTCGGCGCCACCTACATGGTGCTCGCGCCCGAGCATCCCCTGGTCGATCAGATCGTCCCGGACGAGTGGCCCACCGACTCGCCCTTCGTGTGGCGGGCCACGTTCGGGCTCGACAAGCTCCCGACCGAGGCGGTCGCCTCGTACCGCGGGTTCGCGGCGCAGAAGTCGGAGCTCGAGCGCCAGGCCGAGGGCCGCGAGAAGACGGGCGTGTTCACCGGCGCGTTCGCCAACAACCCCACCAACGGCTGGAACATCCCGATCTTCATCGCCGACTACGTGCTGATGGGCTACGGCACCGGCGCGATCATGGCGGTGCCGGCGCACGACGAGCGCGACTTCGAGTTCGCCGGCGAATTCGAGCTGCCCGTCGCCGGCGTGGTGCGTCCTCCCGATGCCTGGTTCGAGGCGCGTGGGCTGGCGCCCGACACGCCCGCCGTCCGAGTGGCCCGAGGCCTACACCGGCGACGGCGTAGACATGGCGTCGACGAACGACGAGGTGTCGCTCGACGGTTTGGCCATGACCGACGCCAAGGACCGCATCATCGGGTGGCTCGAGGAGGTGGGCTCGGGCGAAGCCGCGGTCACCTACAAGCTGCGCGACTGGTTGTTCAGCCGGCAGCGCTACTGGGGCGAGCCGTTCCCGATCGTCTACGACGCCGATGGTGTGCCCCACGCTGCTCCCGGAGTCGATGCTGCCGGTCGAGCTGCCCGAGATCACCGACTTCGAGCCCCGGATCCTCGCCGACGACGACGCCGCGCTCCCGGAACCGCCGCTCGCACGCGCCGACGACTGGGTGCACGTCGAGCTCGACCTCGGCGACGGGCGACCAGGCGTACCGCGCGAGACGAACACGATGCCGCAGTGGGCGGGTTCGTGTTGGTACTACCTGCGCTACCTCGACCCCACCAACGAGAACGCACTGGTCGACCCCGCCGTCGAGCGGTACTGGATGGGGGAGAGGCGCGCGTCGGGCGGCGTCGACCTCTACGTCGGCGGCGCCGAGCACGCGGTGCTGCACCTCCTCTACGCGCGCTTCTGGCACAAGGTCCTGTTCGACCTCGGCCACGTGTCCACCCCCGAGCCGTTCCACCGGCTGTTCAACCAGGGCACCATCACCGCCGCCGCGTTCACCGACGACCGCGGTGGGTACGTCGAGGCGTCGGAGGTGGAGGAGCGCGACGGATCGTGGTTCCACGACGGCGCCGAGGTGATCCGCCACGACGGCAAGATGGGCAAGAGCCTGAAGAACGCGGTCGCGCCCGACGACATCTACCGCGACTACGGCGCCGACACGCTGCGGCTCTACGAGATGTTCATGGGCCCGCTCGACGCCAGCCGACCGTGGAGCACGCAGGACATCGTCGGCGTGCACCGCTTCCTGCAGCGCTTCTGGCGCAACGTGGTCGACGAGGACACCGGCGAGCTGCACGTCACCGAGGTGCCGGCCGACGACGAGACCCGCCGCCTGCTCCACCGCACGATCGCCGCGGTGCGCGACGACATGGGCAAGCTCGAGTTCAACACCGCCATCGCCGCGCTGATGGAGCTCAACAACCGTCTGACCCAGGTGGTGCAGCAGGAAGGGAGCGCGCCGCGCGAGGTGGTGCGGGCGATGGTGCTGATGCTCGCGCCGCTCACGCCGCACGTCGCCGAGGAGCTCTGGTCCCGGCTGGGGGAGACCGACGACGCTCGCGTTCGCCGACTTCCCGGAGCCGGATCCGGCGCGTTGCTGGTCGACGACACCGTCGAGGTCCCGGTGCAGATCAACGGCAAGGTGCGCGAGCACGGTGACGGTCGCGACGGGCGCATCCGAAGCCGAGCACGAGGCCGCGGCGCGGGCCGACGCCCGGATCGCCGAGCTGCTCGCCGGCGCGACCGTGCGCAAGGTCGTCGTCGTGCCCGGCCGCATGGTCAACTTCGTCGTGGGCTGACGCCGGCCATTCGTCGATCGAGCGCCGGCCCTTCCTCGGCGCAGGGTCGCCCGGTACCATCGCCGACAGCTTCCCCGGCGCTTCCTCCGTAGTCCCGCGCGCCCGGCGCGCCGCACCGGAGGTGAGCCGCACGTGAGCCGCAGAGCCCGCCGCAGGAAGCCGTCGCACGAAGAGGAAGCGTTCTGGGACGCCGCAATTCCGCGACCCGCCCACGCCCACGTGCGTGCCGGCGCGCGACGTGTCGTGCGATCCCACGCCGCGAGCAGCGCAGGTGCCGGGCATCCGAGTCGTCGTGGTTCCAGTTCGACCGAACGCGTCGGCGATCCGACGCTCCGCGACTGGCGGCACGACACGCGCTTCGGCGTGGTCGTGCTGGTCGTGGTCGCGCTCGTCGCCGGCGTGATCTGGTACCGGATCGGCATCGGCGGAGCGAGCGACGGCGCGCGTGCCGCGCCGAGCCGCGGCGAGCACACCGCCCGTCGACGCGCGCACCACGCTCGCCGACGACGACGGCGACGACCGGCACGACAGCGATCGCCGGCGATCACGGCGAAGATCGTGGTGCACGTCGCCGGCGCGGTGCAGCATCCGGGCGTGGTCGAGCTGCGTGGCGGTGCGCGGGTCATCGACGCGGTCGAGGCGGTCGGCGGCGCGTAGGCCGACGGCGATCTCGACCGGCTCAACCTCGCGGCCAAGGTGGCCGACGGCGAACGGGTCTACGTGGCCAAGGTCGGCCAGGCCGATCCGGGCGTGGCGGCCGGCGGCAGCGGTGCGAGCGGCGTCGACGATCCGGCCGGTGGCACGCGGGCGGCAAGGTCAACCTCAACACCGCGACGCAGGCCCAGCTCGAGGAGCTGCCCGGGCATCGGGCCCACCTACGCCGAAGCGATCATCGCCGAGCGGCAGCGTCGCGGCGGGTTCACCTCGGTCAACGAGCTGCGCAGCGTGCGCGGCATCGGCGACAAGCGCTTCGCCGAGCTCGCACCGCTGGTCACCGTGTGACGCGCGTCGACCCCGGCGCCTGCGCTGCCGGTCGCGCCGATCGTCGTCCTGGTCGCGCTCGATCGGCGGGATCCTGGCCGGTGAGGCCGTGGGACCGTCGCGGGCCGGCGGGGTGCTGGCGGTCGGCGCCGCCGCGCTCGCGGCTCGCGGTGTTCGTGCGCGTCGCGGTGCGCGCGCGCCGCGGTCGCGGCGTTGGCGGTCGCGTTGCTCGGCACCGCGGTGATGCAACGGGCGCTCCACGGCCTGGAGGTGTCGCCGCTGGCGCACGCGGTCGCCGAGCACGCCGACGCGCACATGGTCGCGACCCTGGTCGACGATCCCGACGCCGCGGCGCTTCGACACGCGGGTGCTCGCCCGTGTCGGTCGTGTTCGACGGGCGCGACGCCGGCGGGCGCCGGGTGCTCGTGAGCGCCGTCCGGCGACGTCGCCGCGCACCTGCGGGTCCTGTCGGCCGGCGAGTCGGTGGTGTTGCGCGGCTGGTGCAGCCAGCTGGACGGCTTCGACACTCCGCTGGCGGTGGAAGCACGCAGTGGGGGCGCTGCACGCCACCGAGCTCGTCGGCGTCGCCGTGCCCGTGCGCCGCTCGACCGTCTCGCCAACGGACTGCGCGGGCTGGTGCTCGCCGGCATCGACGCACCTGCAGCCGGTCGACCGCGCGCTGCTCGCCGGCTTCCTGCTCGGCGACACCCGCGGCGTGCCCGCAGGAGCTCACCGAGCAGTTCCGCGCCGCCGGGCTCACGCATCTCACCGCGGTCTCCGGCGAGAACGTCGCGTTCGTGCTGGCGCTGTTCGCGCCGCTGTTGCGTCGTTCGGGCGCTGCGCGGCCGGGTCGTGGTCGCGGTCGTGGTGCTCGTGCTGCTTCGGCACGATGACCCGGTGGGAGCCGTCGGTGCTGCGGGCGATCGCGATGGCGTCGATGGCGATGCTGGCGGGCGCGCTCGGGCGGCCGACCACGGGGCTGCGGGTGCTCGTGCTCGCGGCGATCGGGCTGCTGCTCGTCGACCCGTTCCTGCTGCACCAGGTCGGCTTCCTGCTGTCGTGCGGCGCCAGCCTCGGCATCGCGCTGCTCGCCCGTCCGATCACCGAGCGACTGCGCGGTCCGCTGTGGATGCGCGAGGTGCTCGGGGTCACCGCCGCCGCGCAGGTCGGCGTGGCGCCGGTGCTGATCCCGGTGTTCGGCTCGATGCCGCTGGTCGCGCTCCCGGCCAACCTGCTCGCGGTGCCGCTCGCCGCGCCGCTCACGATGTGGGGGCTGGTCGCGGGCGTGGTCGGCGGTCTGGGCCGGCCGCTGTCGCCCGCGATCCCGCGGCTGCTCGAGCTGCCGACGGTCGGTCTGCTGCACGCGTTGATCTCGGTGGCCGACCTCGCGGCCACGCGTGCCGATCGCCGTCGACGGTCGTGCCGCGTGGGGTCTGATCGCGCTCGGTGCCCTCCTGGGCGCGGCACACGGCGCGCGTAGGCTCCGACGGAGATGCCCGGGTTCCGCTACCGCCTCGGTGACGAGGTCCACGACCTCACCTCACGCACCCTCGTGATGGGGATCCTCAACCGCACGCCGGACTCGTTCTACGACCAGGGCCTCACCTTCGAGCTCGACTCCCTGCTGCGAGCGGGCCGAGGTGCTGGTGAACCAGGGCGCCGACCTCCTCGACGTCGGCGGCGTGAAGGCCGGACCGGGTCCCGAGGTCGGCGAGGACGAGGAGCTCGACCGCGTCGTCGCGCCGATCGCCGCGCTGCACGCAGCGCTTCGACGTCGCCATCTCCTGCGACACCTGGCGGGCGTCGGTGCTCGACGAGGCGTGCAAGGCCGGGGCGGTGGTCGGCAACGACATCAGCGGGTTCGGCGATCCCGACTACCTCGCGGTGGCGGCTCGCCACGACGCCTCGGTCGTCGCCACCCACATCCGGCTGCAGCCCCGGGTGCCCGATCCCGAGCCGCACTACGACGACCTGCTCGGCGACGTCACCGCGTTCCTGCTCGACCGGGCTCGACGGGCCGAGGCCGCCGGGCTGGCGCCGGAGCAGATCGCGCTCGACGCCGGCCTCGACCTCGGGAAGACGCCGGCGCAGAGCGCGGTGCTCCTCCGCGAGAGCGACGCCCTCGCCGATCACGGGTACACGCTCCTGCTGTCGTCGTCGAACAAGCGCTTCCTCGGCGAGCTGCTCGATCTCGACATCGACGCCCGGCGCGCCGCGTCGCTCGCCTCGGTCGCGTACGGCGTCGCCCACGGTTGTCGCATCGTCCGGGTGCACGACGTCGCCGGTTCGGTGGCGGTGTGCCGGATGGTCGAGGAGCTGGTGCGCGGCGTGAGCGCCACCTATCTCGTCAAGGGCACCGATCCGTCGCTGCGCGACCGCGTCGTCGACGATCTCGTCACCGAGATCCTCGGCGCCGACGATCCCACCCTCGCGCTGGAGGACATCACCATCCCCGGCCGCGCCGGCGCCGGCGCCGGCGAGGACACCGAGGCTCCCGGCGGCGCCGACGGGCGCGACGCCGCGGTGGCGGCGCTGCTCAACGCGGCGGGCAGCCCGCCGTTCATGACCGAGCACCGCGTCGTCGTGGCCCGCGACGTCGGCGCGCTCACCGCCGGCGACGTCGACGGCATCGTCCGCTACCTCGACGACCCGCTCGACACCACCATCCTGGTGTTCGTCGCCGGCGGCGGGACCATGCCGCCGGCGCTCACCAAGAAGCTCAAGGAGATCAAGGCCCAGGAGCGCGCGCCCGACAGCGAGAAGACCGACAAGGTCCTCATCGCCGCCGCGCACGAGGCCGGCGTGCTGCTCACCGCCGACGCCGCCCGCCTCATCACGTCGCACCTGGGCGACGACGCCGGCCGCGTCGCCGCGCTGGTCGACGTCCTCGCGTCGGCCGCGGACACCGGGACGACGCTGGGTGTGGACGAGGTGCGCCCGTACCTCGGCGAAGCCGGAGCGGTGCCGTCGTACCAGCTGACCAACGCGATCGAGGAGGGCGACCCGGCCACCGCGCTGGTGATCCTGCACCGACTGCTCACCGTGTCGAGTCGGCAGCAACCGAAGCCGATGCACCCGCTCCAGATCATGGGCATGCTCAACGGCTACTACCGCCGCATCCTCCGGCTCGACGACCCGTCGCTGCGGTCGACCGACGACGCGATCGCCGCGCTCGGCGGGAAGGTGAAGGAGTATCCCGCCCGCAAGGCGCTCGGTCAGGCGCGGGCGCTGGGCAGCGGCGGGATCCGCCAGGCGTTCGACGCGCTGTTCCAGGCCGACCTCGACCTCAAGGGCGCGCGCGGCATCCCGGAGCAGGCGGTGATGGAGGTGCTGGTCGTGCGGCTGGCGCGGCTGTCGGCCCGGACAGGAGGAGGTCGTCGACGATGAGCGTCCGTCTCCGCGAGACCCTGATGGGGCAGCTGGGCGTGCTGCGCCACGAACCGACCGACAAGCGGATCCGGGCGGAGCTCGGCGACGTCACCGTCGTCGACTCCACGCGTGCGCTCCTGGTGTGGGAGCCGAAGCGCATCGTCCCGACGTACGCGGTGCCCGAGGTCGACATCGCCGGTGACGTGGTCGACGTGTCGCCGACGAGCCCGGATCTCCCCGAGGGCGTCGTCGCGATGCACGACGCTCCCCAACTCGGGGACCGCACCGTGTACGACCCGTCGATCCCTTTCACCGCGCACACGTCCGAGGGCGCGGCCCTCGTCGTCCGGGTGCCCGGCGCCGACCGCGCCGTCGACGCCTTCCGCGTCGCCGACCCCGATCTCGCCGGCTACGTGCTGCTCGACTTCGACGGCTTCGACGCCTGGTACGAGGAGGACGAGCTCAACGTCGCCCACCCCCGCGACCCGTTCCACCGCGTCGACATCGCCCACAGCTCCCGCCACGTACGGGTCGAGGTCGACGGCACGATCGTGGCGGAGAGCACGTCGCCGTATCTGCTCTTCGAGCCCCCGCTCCCGGTGCGGTACTACTTCGCGCTCGACGACGTGCGCGCCGACTTGCTCGAACCGAGCGACCTGACCACGCGCTGCGCCTACAAGGGTGAGGCGAACTACTTCTCCGTCGGCGGTGAGACCGATGTGGCGTGGGGCTACCGGGATCCGCTCCGCGACGCGTCGGAGGTCACCGGGCGCGTCGCCTTCTTCAACGAGCGGGTCGATGTCTTCGTCGACGGCGAGCGGCAGGAGCGTCCGATCACACCCTGGTCGCGCCGCTGACCGAGGGATAGCGTCGGGGTCGTGAACGACACCGTGCGCAACAAGGAGCTCGTCCTGGAGTTCTGGGCGGCGACGCAGCCCGAGAAGATCCCGTATCTCGCCGACGACGCCGTCTGGCATCTGCCCACGTCAGTGGCTCGGCGCGGCTTCCCGGCCCAGGACCTGAAGGGCGAGCAGGTGCACACCCTCTTCCTCGGCTCGGCGCAGGTCTACGAACCCGAACGCACCTGGGACATCGACCACGTGCTCGCCGAGGACGATCTCGTCACCCTGCACTGCACCATGCACGCGCGCACGACCGCCGGCAACGAGTACCACGGCTCGTACCACATGCTGTTCCGGGTGGCCGACGGCAAGATCGCCGAAGCGTGGGAGTTCCTCGACACCGCCTACGTGTTCGACTGCATGGTGCCGCCGAACGAGTAGGCCTATGCAGGAAGCGGCGGAGCGGGCTCTGCCCGTCCCGCCGCCTGGGACGGAGCGAGCGGACGCGAGCGAGCGGGGACTAGAGCAGGGACTAGGAGGCGCCGGCCTTCTTCATCAGGCGAGAGGTGCGCCGGGCGGCCTGGTTCTTGTGGATGCGACCCTTGGACGCGGCCTTGTCGAGGCGCTTCTGCGCCAGACGGACGGCCTCGGGGGCGTCGTCGGCACCGGTCTCGAGTGCGGTCGACGCGCTCTTGACCCGCGTCTTCAGCTCGGAGCGCACACCCTGGTTGCGCAGCCGCCGCCGTTCGTTCGAGCGGTTCCGCTTGATCTGGCTCTTGATGTTCGCCATGGCGCGTGCAGTGCTCCGAAAATCCGAGAAGAAAGCGAGAAGAAAGAAGGTGCCCGAGGGCCGGATCAGGCTAGCAGGAGGCAATGGGGTTCGTGCCAACGCCCCCGGGGCGGGGAGAATGGGGTGTGCTCGGGCTCGATCGGTTCCGCAACTTCAGCATCGTCGCCCACGTCGACCACGGGAAGTCGACGCTCGCCGACCGGATCCTCGAGCTCACGGGGGCCGTCGACGCCCGCGACATGCGGGCGCAGTACCTCGACTCGATGGACCTGGAACGGGAACGGGGCATCACCATCAAGGCCCAGAACGTGCGCCTGCACTGGGCCGACCACGTGCTGCATCTCATCGACACCCCCGGCCACGTCGACTTCGGGTACGAGGTGTCGCGGAGCCTCGCGGCCTGTGAGGGTGCGCTGCTGCTCGTCGACGCCTCGCAGGGCATCGAGGCCCAGACGCTGGCCAACTGCTACCTGGCGCTCGAACACGACCTCACCATCGTGGCCGCGCTCAACAAGATCGACCTGCCGGCCGCCGAACCCGACCGGGTCGCTTCGGAGATCGAGCACGTCCTCGGCATCCCCGCTGACGAGATCCTGCACATCTCCGCGAAGACGGGCGAGGGCGTGCCCGACCTCCTCGACGCGCTGGTCGCGCGCATCCCCGCACCCGCGGGCGACCCCGACGCGCCGCTGCAGGCGCTGATCTTCGACTCGATCTACGACGCCTACCGCGGCGTCGTGAGCTCGGTGCGCGTCTTCAACGGCAGTCTCGGCAGCGGCGCGCGGCTGCGCTACGTGCAGGCGAAGGCGATCCACGACGCGGAAGAGGTCGGTGTCCGCCTGCCGGTCAGCACGCCGGTCGCCGCGCTCGGGCCCGGCGAGGTCGGCTACCTGATCGCCGGCATCAAGGACGTCGGCCAGGCCCGTGTCGGTGAGACCGTCACCACGGCTGCGCACCCGGGTGAGGCGTTGGCGGGCTACCTCGACCCCAAGCCCATGGTGTTCTGCGGGCTCTACCCGGTCGACGGCGACGAGTACGCGGAGCTCCGCGAGGCGCTCGAGCGGCTCCGTCTCAACGACTCCTCGTTCACGTACGAACCCGAGACCTCCGGCGCACTGGGCTTCGGTTTCCGCTGCGGGTTCCTCGGCCTGTTGCACATGGAGATCGTGCGCGAGCGGCTCGAGCGCGAGTACGACCTGTCGCTCGTCGCCACCGCGCCCAACGTCGAGTATCAGCTCGAGCTGGTCGACGGCCGCGTCGAGATCGTCGACAACCCGTCGGCCATGCCGACGCCCAACGAGATCGCCAGCATCCAGGAGCCGTACGTCAACGTCACCGTGCTCACGCCGACGGAGTACATCGGAACGATCATGGAGCTGTGCCAGCAACGGCGCGGCGACATGTCGCGCATGGAGTACCTGTCGGAGGAGCGCGTCGAGCTGGTGTACGTGCTCCCGCTCGCCGAGATCGTCATGGACTTCTTCGACCAGCTGAAGTCACGCACCAAGGGCTACGCGAGCCTCGACTACGAGCCCATCGGGTACCGGAAGTCGAACCTGTCGAAGGTCGACGTGTTGCTGAACAACGTGCCCGTCGACGCGTTCTCGACCATCGTGCACCGCGACCGCGGCCTACGACTACGGCAAGCGCATGACGGAGAAGCTGCGTGAGCTCATCCCGCGGCAGCTGTTCGACGTCCCCATCCAGGCCGCGGTCGGCGGGCGGATCATCGCCCGCGAGACGGTGAAGGCGAAGCGCAAGGACGTCATCGCCAAGTGCTACGGCGGCGACATCTCGCGGAAGCGCAAGCTCCTCGAACGCCAGAAGGAGGGGAAGAAGCGCATGAAGCAGATCGGACGCGTCGAGGTTCCCCAGGAGGCCTTCGTGGCCGCGCTCCGTCTGGACGACTGATGTCCAGTACCGGCGTGTACGTGCACATCCCGTTCTGCGCGGCGCGCTGCGACTACTGCGACTTCGCCACCTGGACCGACCGCACGCACCTCGTCGACGCGTACGTCGAGGCCTGCGTGGTCGACCTCCGGCGACGCGCGCTGGCGCCCGTCGACACGGTGTTCTTCGGAGGCGGCACGCCGTCGTTGCTCGACGCGTCGCAGCTCACCTCGATCCTCGACGCGATCGCGCGCGCCTCCGATGCCGAGGTCACGGTCGAGTGCAACCCGGATTCGGTCGACGTCGAGAAGCTGCGCGCCTACGCCGACGCGGGAGTGAACCGGCTCTCGTTCGGGGTGCAGTCGATGCGGCCGCACGTGCTTGCGGCGCTCGGCCGGACCCATGATCCCGACAACGTGGCGCGCGCGGTCGACGCGGCCGGCGCCGCCGGGATCAGCCGGATCAACCTCGACGTCATCTACGGCACCCCGGGCGAGACGGTCGACGACTGGTCGGCCACGCTCGACGCCGTGATCGCCCTCGGTCCCGGCCACGTGAGCGCATACGCGCTGACGGTGGAGCCGGGCACCGCCCTCGGGAAGGGGGTCGCCGCGGGAGAGCGGGCCGCACCCGACGACGACGACCAGGCCACGAAGTACGAGTTGGCCGACGACCGCCTCACTGCCTCGGGGCTCCCGTGGTACGAGGTGTCGAACTGGGCCCGGCCCGGCGAGGAGTGCCGCCACAACCTCATCTACTGGCACGGTGGCGAGTACACCGCCATCGGCTGCGCTGCCCACGGCGCCCACTTCGCCGCCGACGGCTCCGTACGCCGGTGGTGGAACGTCCGCACGCCGGAGCGGTACGTCGAAGCGGTCGGGACCGGGCGCTCGGCCGAGGCGGGCGACGAGACCCTGGGCGGGACCGAACGCGCAGCCGAGGCGGCCGTCCTCGCCCTCCGCACCGTCGCCGGGATCAAGCTCCCGCTGCCGTCGGCCGATCCTTCCCGAGTGGACGCGTGCCTCGACGATCTCGACGCCGCCGGTCTGGTCGACCGGACGACGCAGCGCGGCCGTGAGCGGGTGGTGCTCACCCGTCGAGGCCGACTGCTGGGCAACGAAGCCGCCGCACGACTCCTCCGAGCCCTCGAACAACCGTCGGCCGCGGTTGGCACTCGGTAGGATCGAGTGCCAATGGAGCTCGACGACCGCAAGGCGACGATCCTCCGAGCAATCGTGGAGGAGCACATCACCACCGCCCAGCCGGTGGGGTCGCAGACCATCGCGCGCTCCCGCAACCTCGGCGTGTCGAGCGCCACGGTGCGCAACGACATGACCATCCTGGAGCGTGAGGGCTACCTCGTCCAGCCCCACACCTCGGCGGGGCGGGTCCCCACCGACCGCGGATACCGCTTCTTCGTCGACAACTTCGACCATCAGCCCGGGCTCGCGCCCGCGCAACGGCGGGTCGTGTCCGACTTCTTCACCCTGTTCCAGTCGGCGCACCAGGTCCTCGAGGAGCTGCTGCACGAGACCAGCCAGCTGCTCGCCCGGGTGAGCACGCACACCGCGGTGATCGTCGGCCCGCACATCGAGGCCGCGACCATCCGCAGCGTCCAGCTGGTCACGCTGCAGCCGTCACTCGTGCTGGCCTTGGCGGTCCTCTCCAACGGCCGGGTGGAGAAGTCCATCCTCCACGTCGCGGCCGACCTCGACGACGCCACCGTCGCCACCGCCGGTGCGTTGCTCGACACGCAGCTCTCCGGCGCCCAGTGGAACTGGTTGCCGGACCTGCGACCCGTCGCAGGACCCGAGGCCGACACGCTCGCCCACGACGCGCGCGACGCGCTCGCCACCCGGGCCGAACAGGAGTCGTTCGAACCTCTCTACGTGGGTGGCGCCAGCCGGCTCGCGGCCGAGCAGCAGGCGTTCCCCGCCACCGACAGCGCGGCCCGTCTGCTCGAGCTGCTCGAGCGCCAGGTCGAGGTGGTGTCGCTGGTGCACGATCTGCTCGACCAGGGCACCACCACGGTGCGCATCGGCTCCGAGAACTCGATCGACGAGCTGCGCGAGTGCTCGATCGTCGTCGCGCCCTACAAGGTCGACGGCGAGGTTGCGGGCACCGTCGGCGTGCTCGGTCCCACCCGCATGGACTACCGACAGGCGCTGGCCGCGGTCGAAGCCATCTCGCAGCAACTCGGAGTCGTCCTGTCGTGATGGACATTCGGAACGAACCGTCATGACCGACTACTACGAACTGCTCGGCGTCGCCCGCAACGCGACCGACGACGAGATCAAGCGCGCCTACCGCGCGCTGGCGCGCCAGTACCACCCCGACGGCAACCCCGACCCAGCGGCGGGGGAGCGGTTCAAGGAGATCAACGTCGCCTACGAGACGTTGAAGGACCCCGAGCGCCGACGGCGCTACGACGTCTTCGGTGAGGAGGGCGGGCGCGCCGGCGGGGGCCCTGGGCCCGGAGGCGGCGACGCGTTCGGCTTCGGCGACATCTTCGACGCGTTCTTCGGTGGCGATCCGTTCGGCAACCGCCAAGCAGGTCCGGCGCGCGCCCCGGATGCCGAGGCGGTCGTGAACCTCGACCTCCCCCAGGCCGCCTTCGGCGCCACCGCCACCGTCGACGTCCGGCTCCCCGTCGCGTGCGAGCGCTGCGAGGGTTCGGGCTGCGAACCCGGGACCCACCCGGCGCGCTGCGACGTGTGCGGCGGCGCGGGTGAGGTGCGCGAGGTCCGTCGGTCCATCCTCGGCCAGATCGTCACCGCGGCGCCGTGCGTCGCGTGCAGCGCGACCGGCAGCCGCATCCCCACGCCCTGCCGCGAGTGCCGCGGCGACGGACGGGTGCGTTCCACCAAGTCGATCGATGTGGAGGTGCCGGCCGGCGTCGACGACGGCCAGCGTCTGCGCCTCGCCGGACGGGGCCCGGCGGCGCCGCGCGGCGGCGTGCCCGGCGACCTCTACGTCACCGTGCGCGTCGCGCCCGACCCGCGCTTCGAGCGTCACGGCGACGACCTCCTGCACGTGCGGACGATCGCGTTCACGCAGGCGACGCTGGGCACCCACCTCGACGTCGAGACGCTCGAAGGGCTCGAAGAGCTCATCGTCACCCCCGGTACGCAGCCGGGTCACATCTTCCGGCTGAAGGGTCGCGGCGTCCACACGCTGCGCGGCCGCGGCCGCGGCGACCTGCTGGTGCGGGTCGACGTCGAAGTGCCCAGCCGCCTCTCGGCCGAGGAGGACGAGCTCGTGCGCTCGCTCGCGCAGATGCGCGGCGAGGAGGTGGCGAACGTGCAGGACAAGCGCATGTTCTCCCGCATCCGTTCCGCGTTCCAGTAGCGCCGCCGCGCCCTTGCCCTCGCCGCGATGACGCCGCCGGTCGGACCGCCGGTCCCGCTCGCTGCGCAGTTCGCCGCGACCGCGCACGTGTTCGCCGAGCGGCTCGACGACCGCATCACCCTCGCCGGCGACGACGGTCATCACCTGCAGCGTGCCCGGCGCGTGAGGCCGGGCGAACAGGTCACGGTCGCCGACGGGTACGGGCGCTGGCGCGCCTACGACGTCGTGCACGCCGAAGGTGGCGCCATCGACCTGGCCGCGATCACACTCGTCGCCCGCGAACCGCCGCTGACGCCCGGCCTCACGGTCGCATGCTCGCTCACCAAGGGCCAGAAGCCCGAGCTCGCGGTGCAGAAGCTGACCGAACTGGGCGCCGACCGGATCATGCTCGTGGAAGCGTCGCGTTCGGTCGTGCGGTGGGACGACGACAAGGTGGCGTCGGCGTTCGCCGCGCCTCGAGCGGGTCGCGCGCGAGGCGGCGATGCAGTCGCGCCGGGCCCGCGTCCCGGTCGTCGACGGCCCGGTCGCGCCGGCCGAGCTCGCCCGGTTCCCCGGCCTGGTGGTGGCCGCGGCCGACGGAGTCTCCGCCGCCGGCCTCGCGGCTCCAGCTGACGGTGAGTGGGTGGTCGCAGTGGGACCGGAAGGGGGCTTCGACGACGACGAGCTCCGGGGGTTCGGCCCCGCGCCGCGCCTGGCCGTGGGGCCCTTCGTGCTGCGTGCCGAGACCGCGGCGATTGCGGTAGCCGCCGCGTTGGCGGGGAGGCGCGGTATTTCGTCCGATCTGGGTGACCGCAGAGAGTGGTGAAAGCAGTCACTCAGTGATATGGTCCCGGGCGGGGCGAGTGGCGCCGAGGGGGCTGGGGAGCACGATGGAAGCGGTGGACGGACGACACGTCGGGGAACGCCTGCGAGCGATCCGCCGACAGAAGGGGCTGTCGCTCCACGATGTGGAAGCGCGCTCCGACCAGGAGTTCAAGGCGTCAGTGCTCGGCGCGTACGAACGCGGTGAGCGCGCCATCTCGGTGCCGCGACTGCTGCGCCTCGCCGAGCTCTACCGGGTGCCGCCCGACCAGCTGCTGCCCAAGGGTGCCCACGACCTCGAGATCGATCTCACCGAGCCGATCGGCATCGCCGGAGACGGCTTCACCATCGACCTCGTGCGCCTGCACGAGATCGACGACGAGGACGCCGCGGTCATCGCGCGGTACGCGGCGACCATCCAGTTGCAGCGGCAGGACTTCAACGGCCAGATGCTCACCATCCGTAGCGACGACCTGCGTGTCCTCGCCGCGGTGATGGGCCGCAGCCCCGAGGATCTCGGCAGCCGCCTCGACGAGCTCGGCCTCCGAGCACTCACTGCCTAGCCGTCGCTCGCGTCCGCTCGCTCTTCCCAGGCACACGAGAACACACTTCGGGCCACGCTCGCGCCCGGCTAGTCTCGCCTTGACGTGCCAGCACCGTCGCCGACCCAGGTCAAGATCCTCGTACCGGGCAACCACCTGATGGTGGGCCTGCTCGGCCAGCGCGACGAATTGTTGCGCCTCGTGCAGGACGCGTTCCCGGTCGAGATCCATGTGCGCGGGAACGAGATCAACATCCGCGGCGACGAGGTCGAAGCCGACCGTGTGGGGCGCCTCTTCGAAGAGCTGGTCGCGCTGCTCGAAGCGGGTCACGTCCTCGATCCCGCGGGGGTGGGCAGGAGCATCCAGATGTTGAAGGCCGACCAACGCCCGACGGACGTGCTCACCACCGAGGTGCTGCGCGGGCGCAAGCCGGTGCGACCGAAGACCGCGGGCCAGAAGCGCTACGTCGACGCCGTGCGCACGCACACGGTCACCTTCGGCATCGGGCCCGCCGGCACCGGCAAGAGCTATCTGGCGGTCGCGCTCGCGGTGCAGGCGCTGCAGGCCAAGGAGATCAACCGCATCATCCTCACCCGCCCCGCGGTGGAGGCCGGCGAGCGGCTCGGCTTCCTCCCCGGCGACATCCTGGCCAAGGTCGACCCGTACCTGAGGCCGCTCTACGACGCGCTCTACGACATGCTCGAGCCCGAGGTCGTGTCGAGGCTCATGGAGCGGGGCACGATCGAGGTCGCGCCGCTCGCGTTCATGCGCGGCCGCACCCTCAACGACTCGTTCATCATCCTCGACGAAGCGCAGAACACCACGCCCGAGCAGATGAAGATGTTCCTCACCCGGCTCGGGTTCGGGTCCAAGATCGTCGTCACCGGCGACGTCACCCAGATCGATCTCCCCGAGGGGCGAGGTCGCAGCGGCCTGCGCGCGGTGCGCGAGATCCTGGTCGACGTTCCCGACCTCGCGTTCGTGGAGCTCGACAGCCACGACGTCGTGCGTCACAAGATCGTCCAGGACATCGTGAACGCGTACGAGCGGGCGAACGACTGAGCTGATGGCCGTCTTCGCCTCCGACGAGCAGTCGACCCTCGAGGTCGACTTGCCCCGCTGGCTCCGCCTCGCCCGTCTGGTCCTGGTCGAGGAGCGGGCGCCGGCTGACGCCGAGGTGTCGCTGATCTTCGTCGACGAGGAGGCGATCACCGACCTCAACGGGCGCTTCCTCGGCGGCGACGGGCCCACCGACGTGCTCTCGTTCCCGATCGACGACGACCACCTGCCGAGCGGTCGCCACCCCGACACCGGCGGGCGCGGACCGGGGAGCGCGACCGAGCCGGCCGATCCGCCGATCGTCCTCGGCGACGTCGTGGTGTGCCCGACGGTGGCGGCGCGTCAGGCGCCCACCCACGCGGGCACCGTCGACGAGGAGCTCGCGCTGCTCGTGGTCCACGGTGTGCTGCACTTGCTGAACTACGACCACGCCGACGAACGCGAGGCCGCATCGATGCAACACCGGGAACGCGAGCTGCTGGACAAGTTCCAGCAGCTCGAAGGCTGAGGGCAGGCCCACGGTGGAGCAGACGGCGTGAACGGAGCTGACTGGGCGATCCTCGCGGTGGTCATCGTGCTGTTCGTCCTGTCGATCTATCTCGCGCTGGCCGAGACCGCGTTCGTGCGCATGAGCCGCATCCGCGCGTTGGCGCTGGCCGACGAGGGCAACAAGCGCGCCGCGCGCCTCGCAGTGATGCTCGCATCACCCGAGCAGACGCTGAACTCGGTGTTGCTGCTCGTCTTGGTGTCGCAGCTCACGACGGCCACGCTCATCGGTGTGCTGCTCGAGGGCGCGGCCGGCGCGTGGGGCGTCGTCATCGGCATCGTGCTGCAGATCGTCCTGTTCTTCGTGATCGGTGAGGTGGCGCCGAAGACGTTCGCGGTGCAGCACACCGAACGCGCCGCGTTGTCGGTGACGCCGTTGCTGTCGTTCCTCACGCAGTTCGCGCCGCTGCGGTGGACGTCGCGGCTGCTCATCGGGGTCGCCAACGTCGTCCTCCCGGGCAAGGGGCTCAAGCAGGGTCCCTTCGTCACCGAGGAGGAGATCCGCACCATGGCCGACGTCGCCGCCAACGAGGAGGTGATCGAGCGCGAGGAACAGGCCCTCATCCACTCGATCTTCGAGTTCGGCGACACCGTCGTGCGCGAGGTGATGCAACCCAGCCCCGACGTCCTGACCGTCGACTGCGACGACACGATCGAAGCCGGCATCTCCGCCGCGATCGAGCGCGGATATTCGCGGATGCCGTGCCGTGACGGTGACGACATCATCGGGCTGGTCTTCCTGAAGGACATGGTGCGTCGGGCGCGTGACGGTGAGGGCGACCAACCCGTGCGCACCGCGGTGCGCCCGGCGATCTTCGTTCCCGAGCAGAAGCGCGTCGCCGAGTTGCTGCGCGAGATGCAGACCGAGCACTTCCACATGGCCGTGGTGATCGACGAGTACGGCGCCACCTCGGGCATCGTCACCATGGAGGACCTGCTCGAGGAGATCGTGGGCGAGATCGCCGACGAGTACGACGTCGAGCGTCCAGGCGTCGAACGGCTCGACGACGGGTCGTTGCGGGTCCCCGGGCGCATGCCGATCGACGACGTGAGCGACGAGCTCGGGACCGATCTGCCCGACGCCGAGTGGGACACGGTCGGTGGCCTGATCCTCAACCTCCTCGGCCACGTGCCCGAGGACGGCGAGGCGGTGCGGTTCGAGAACCTGGAGCTCACTGCGGAGGACGTGCAGGAGCGCCGCATCGGCACCGTGCACATCAAGATCGTTCCGGAGGACCCGGTGGCGGAAGCGGTCGAGAGCAACGGGTCGACCGTCGACGCGCCGCCTTCATGAGTCCGCGTGAGTCCGCATGAGTGAGGTCGCCGGACAATTTCGATCCGGGTTCGTGTCCTTGGTCGGACGGCCCAACGTCGGGAAGTCGACCCTGGTGAACCGGCTGGTGGGCACGAAGGTCGCCATCGTCTCCGACCGCCCCCAGACCACCCGGACGCAGATCCGCGGGGTGCGCACGACGCCCACGTCGCAGCTCGTCCTGCTCGACACGCCGGGCATCCACAAGCCGCGCACGCTGCTCGGCGAGCGCACCAACGTCCGCGCCCGCTCGACGCTCTCCGAGGTCGACGCGGTGTGCCTCCTCATCGAGGCCGACGCGGCCATCGGTCCGGGCGACCGGTTCGTGGCGGACCTCGTGCAGCAGGTCGACACGCCGAAGGTGCTGGTGGTCAGCAAGACCGACCTCGTCACCAACGCGGCGGTGGGGGAGCAGCTGGTGGCCGCGGTCGCCGAGCTCGGTGACTTCGACGCGTACGTCCCGCTCTCGAGCCTGACCGGCGAAGGCGTCGACGCGCTGTTGGGCGAGCTCGAGTCCCGCCTCCCCGAAGGCCCGGAGTACTACCCGGGCGGCGTCGTGACCGACCAGCCCGAGACCTTCCTCGTCGCCGAGCTGGTGCGGGAGAAGCTGCTGCGGGTCGCGCGCGAGGAGCTCCCACACTCGATCACGGTGGTGGCCGAGGAGCTCGACGAACCCGAGCGCGACGACGACGTGCTCCGTTACGAGGTGAAGGTGCTCGTGGAGCGCGAGTCGCAGAAAGGCATGGTCATCGGCAAGGGCGGTGCGGTGATCCGCGAGGCCGGCACCCAGGCCCGCGCGGAGCTCGAGGCGTTGTTCGGTGCGCACGTGCACCTCGACACCAAGGTGAAGGTCGACCGCGACTGGCAACGCCGCGCCCACGCGCTCGACCGTCTGGGTTTCTGACTTCCTTCCACCGTCGCTCGCTCCGCTCACTCCGTCCCTCGGTTTTGCGCGCGCGGCACGTGGAGGCCACGATGCGGCCATGCATGCACTCCTGTTCGGCGTCGCGCCGCGCAACGGCGACATCTCGACCGACAACCCGCTGCTCGCCGCGCTCGAGCGCACCCCGATGGACTACGTGGAGATGCCGGATCCCGGCTTCATGCGGCCCGACTGGGTGATCACCGCGCCGCGGCTCACCGGCATCTGCGGCTCCGACGCCAAGCAGGTGTTCATGGACTGGGGCGAGGGCGGTGGCGACAACCCGATGCGGGAGTTCTCGTCGATGCCGCAGGTCCTCGGCCACGAGGTGGTCACCGAGGTGGTGGCACTCGGACCGGAGGCCGAGGGCGTCGAGATCGGCGACCGGGTCGTGCTCAACCCCTGGCTGTCCTGCGTGCCGCGTGGCGTCTCACCGATCTGCCCCGCGTGCGAGGTCGGCGACCTCAGCCTGTGCTGGAACTTCCAGGCGCCGCCGCTGGCCCCGGGCATCCACATCGGTACGTCGAGCGACGTCCCCGGGGGCTGGGCCAACCTGATGCCCGCGCACCCGTCGATGCTGTTCCCGGTGCCCGATTCCATCCCGGACGAGGTCGCGGTCTTCGCCGATCCGTTCGCGGTGTCGCTCCACGCGGTGACGCGCCACGCGCCTCCCCCCGGCGGGAAGGTGCTCGTGTACGGCGCCGGCGCGCTCGGCACGTGCGCGATCGCGATCCTGCGCGCGCTGTATCCCGACGTCGAGGTCGGCGTCGTCGCGCGCTTCGGTGCGCAGGCCGATCTCGCCCGCAAGCTCGGCGCGCACGAGGTGTTCGCGCACGAGCCCGCGGAGGCGGTGATCGAGCAGGCCGCGAAGTGGTCGGGCGGACGGCTGGCGTCGCACACCGGTCTGCCGATGGCGTTCCCCGGTGGGATCGACGTCGTCTACGACACCATCTCGAAGAAGGAGACGCTCGAGGTCGGCGTGCGGCTGCTGAAGGCGCACGGCACGATCGTGAAGGCAGGCGTGCACGGCACCACGAACTGGGAGTACACGCCGCTGTACTTCAAGGAGCTCAGCTGGGTGGGGTCGAACGCGTTCGGGATCGAGGAGGTCGACGGCGTGCGCAAGCACGGCATCCACCACTACCTCGATCTGGTGGAGTCCGGCCGCGTCGACCTGAGCGGGATGCTCACGCACACGTTCCCGCTGAACGAGTCGTGGCGCGACGCCTTCAGTGTGCTCGCCACCCAGGACGGGTCGGGCGCCATCAAGGTCGCCTTCGACCAACGCAAGAACTGACCCGCCGCACTCGTTCCTGCGTCAAGGTTGCGGCATATGGCCGCAACTCTGACGCATGTTCCGGGTTACGAGGCGCGGTCGGCGGTGACGGCGATGGTGCCGCCGTCGCGGAAGAGGGTGAGGCGGTTGCCGGTCACCTGGTAGGTCTTCGCCAGTTCCAGCGCGGCGAGGTACTGCTGCTCCTGGGCGCCGACCGCCGGATCGGCGCACGCCCGGAGCGTCGACGCGAGCGGGCCGAGGGTGATGCCGTCGGCGCCGTTCACCCTCACCGGCCCGGTGAAGGTGTTGCAGCCGCTGTTGCCCGACGCTTTTGTGCCGGCGAACACGAGCGAGAGCTCGCTGCCGGCGACAGGCGACGAGATCGCGTCGCCCGTGTACAAGCTCGTCACCTCCCACTCGCCGCGGAGAGCCTCGGCGCCGACCGACGCCCGGTACACGAGGAGGCGACGGCCGGTGCTCGTCGACAGCGTGAGGGTGCGGCCGGTGACGCGCCAGCGACGCACGCGTGTCAGCGTGTCGAGGTACTTCGGCTCCACCTTGCCGGCCGCGCCCTCGCACGCGATCAGCGTGCTGACGCCGTCGTTCTCGATCTTCATGCGCGAGCCGTCGGTGGTGTACGAGCTGCTGTAGCCGTTGCACCCGGAGCTTCCCTCGACGCGCTTCGCGCCGAACACCGCGTTGACGGCGACGCCGTCGAGGGATGTGCCGATGGACACCCGGTCGGTGAGCACCCAGTTGGTGCCGCGCAGCGGCGGGCGGGTGCTCGATGCCGCTCCCGCCGAGACCGCGAACGATCCCGTCGTCGCGGATGCGAGCGCCACCAACATCGCGAGAGGGATTCCGCGCCGCATGGGGCGAGACTAGGGTCCGCCGCGTGAGCGCCCGGGCCATGACCGATGCCGAGCGGCGCGAAGCGGGACGCGCGCGGCGGGCGGACGTCCCGCGCTCCGCGCACGGCGAGTGGGACGTGGAGGCGCGCGAGCGCGACCCGGTGGCGGTGCTCGAGGGCCAGGCCCGTACGCGCGTCCCCGAGCTCGTACCGGTGCGATACGAACGGATGGCGGCGTCGCCGTTTGCGTTCTTCCGCGGCGGCGCCGCGATCATGGCGATGGACCTGTCCACGACGCCGATCACCGGCCTGACCGTGCAGACGTGTGGCGACGCGCACGTGGCCAACTTCGGCACCTTCGCCACGCCCGAGCGCAACATCGTGTTCGACATCAACGACTTCGACGAGACCGAGCGCGGTCCGTGGGAGTGGGACGTCAAGCGCCTCGCCACGAGCCTCCACGTCGTGGCCCGCGAGCACGGCTTCCGGAGCTCCCAGCGCGACCAGGTCGTGCTCGAGGTCGTGCGCGTCTACCGCGAGTACGTCGACCAGTACTCGACCATGCGCACGCTCGACGTCTGGTACGACCGCACCACCGCCGACGACCTGGTCGCGCACTTCCCGAAGCGCTACCGCGCCCAGGCCGAACGCGACGTCGTTCGCGCGCTGCGCAAGGACCACGTGCGCGCGGTCACCCGGCTGACGGCCGACCACGAGGGTCGGCCCCGCTTCACGGAGGATCCGCCGATCGTGGTGCACCTCGACGCGCTCGCGCCGGGGATGGACGACGTCGAGGCGACGGTCGTCGACTACCGGGAGTCGCTCACCGACGAGCTCCGCTTCCTGTTCGACCGCTTCCGGGTGGTCGACGTCGCCCGTCGGGTCGTCGGCGTGGGCAGCGTGGGCACCCGCTGCTGGGTGACGCTCCTCGAGGCGGTCGCAGCGCCCGACCACGGGCCGGAGGACGTGCCGGACCGGATCGTGCTCCAGGTGAAGGAGGCGCAACCGTCGGTGCTGGCGCCGTACGTGGGCCCCACGGCCACGGGACACGAGGGCCGGCGCGTGGTCTCGGGCCAGCGCCTCATCCAGGCCGCCAGTGACCTGTTCCTCGGCTGGTGCCGCGCGCCCAGTGGGCACCACTACTACGTGCGCCAGCTGTGGGACGTGAAGGGGCAGGGCGACCTCACGCAGATGGACCTGGGCAAGCTGACGCACTACGGGGCCCTGTGCGCCCGGGCGCTCGCCCGCGCCCACGCCCGGACCGGCGACGCGACCGCCATCGCCGGATATCTGGGCCGCGGATCGGTCTTCGACCGCGCGATCGCCGGGTTCGCCGCGAATTACGCGGCCGCCAACGAGCGGGACCACGCCGCCCTGGTCGACGCCATCTCGTCAGGTCGCGTGGCCGCGAATTCGGCGCCGTAGAAGTTGCTGTGGCAGAAGTTCACCCATGTAGAGTGCCGACGCGCGGGGGCCATAGCCTTCGCCCGCAGGGGTTCCAACTGCACGACTTGCGAAACTCGGAAGGGGACATGACGCCACGCCGTTCACGGGGACGCCGGCTCGTCCTCGTCGCTGTCGCTGCGGTCGGCCTGGTCCTCGGTGCGTGTTCCGAGGTCGACAACAACGGGCAGAACTCGCTGAAGCCGAAGGGCCCGCAGGCCCAGAAGATCCACGACCTCTTCGTGCCGATCCTGATCATCGCGATCGTCGTCGGCATCGCGATCATCGTCGCCACCGTCTTCCTCGCCCTCAAGTTCCGGCACAAGAAGGGCATTAACGAGAATCCGAAGCAGGTGCACGGCAACACCCGCCTCGAGATCGGCTGGACGGTTCTCCCCGCGTTGCTGCTCGCGATCATCGCGGTGCCCACCGTCGCCACCATCTTCGACCTCGCTGCGAACCCGGGTCCGCAGGCGCTGCAGGTCCACGTCGTCGGCAAGCAGTGGTGGTGGGAGTTCAAGTACCCCGACGCCAAGGTCGTCACCGCCGACGAGCTCATCATTCCCACCGGCCGCGACGTCTACGTGAAGCTCGACGCCTGCGAGGGCAGCGGCACCTCGGAGACCTGCAACGTGATCCACAGCTTCTGGGTCCCCGAGCTCTCGGGCAAGAAGGACGTCGTCCCCGGCCAGACCAACACGCTCACGCTCAACGCCGACAAGCCCGGGACCTACCTCGGTCAGTGCGCCGAGTACTGCGGCCTGTCGCACGCCAACATGCGCTTCCGGGTCATCGCGAAGTCTCCTGCCGACTTCCAGACCTGGCTCAGCGAACAGCAGCAGGGCCCGGTGAACGCACTCACCGTCGCGAGTCCTGATGATCCCGACAAGCAGGTTCCGGCCGGCCCCACGCAGGAGCTGCTCGTCGACTCGAAGAACTTCGGCTGCGTCAACTGCCACATCTTCGACGACTCGTCGCAGGCGTCGTACGGCCCCAACCTCACGCACCTGGCCAGTCGCACCACCTTCGCCAGCGGCTCCTACCCGCTCACCCGCGACAACCTCATCAACTGGGTCATGGACGCGCCGTCGATGATCCCGATGTCGTCGCAGGACTGCCGGCTCCCAGCGGGTCAGGGGATCTGCGTGGGCATGCCGTCGTTCATCCACGACACGCCGACGTCGCCACCGGGCTACAAGGCGATGACGCAGCAGCAGGCCGAGGACATCGCCGACTTCCTCCTGGAGCAGAAGTAGATGACGACGGTCACCCGCTCCCTGCCGCAGGCGCCGCCGCGGCCGTTCGCGCTCCGCCGCCCGAAGTCGATCACCGGCTTCTGGAGCTGGTTCACGACCGTCGATCACAAGAAGATCGGCATCCTCTACGGCGGCACCGCGCTCGATGTTCTTCGTGCTCGGCGGTGTCGAGGCGCTCCTCATCCGCCTGCAGCTCGCCGGTCCCAACGGTTCGGTGCTCACCGCCGCGCAGTACAACACGATGTTCACCATGCACGGCACCACCATGGTGTTCCTGGTGGGCATGCCGCTCGCGGTCGCGTTCGGGAACTACCTCATCCCGTTGCAGATCGGTGCGCGCGACGTCGCCTTCCCCCGACTGAACATGTTCGGGTACTGGGTCGTGCTCTTCGGCGGGCTGTTCATGTACTCGAGCTTCTTCCTCGGTGGCGCGCCCAACGGCGGATGGTTCGGCTACACGCCGCTCACCAGCACCCCGATCTCCGGTGGCGCACTGCCGGGCCAGGGCCCCAACTTCTGGTGCGTCGGCATCGTGCTGCTCGGGATCGGCTCGACGACCTCCGCGATCAACTTCATCGTCACCATCCTCAACATGCGCGCGCCGGGCATGACGCTCATGCGGATGCCCCCGTTCACGTGGATGATGACGGTGGTCGCGTTCCTCACCGTCTTCGCCATGCCGATCGTCACCGCGGCGATGATCATGGTGTTCTTCGACCGCAACTACGACACCTTGTTCTTCGTGGCGTCGAAGGGCGGCGACCCACTCCTGTACCAGCATCTGTTCTGGTTGTTCGGCCATCCCGAGGTGTACATCCTCATCCTGCCGGGCATGGGCATCGTGTCCGAGGTGCTGCCGGTCTTCTCCCGCAAGCCGCTGTTCGGGTACTCGGTGGTCATCTTCTCGGGCATCGCCATCGGCTTCATGGGCTGGGGCGTGTGGGCGCACCACATGTTCGCCACCGGCCTGGGTCCGGTCGCCATCTCCGCCTTCGGGTTGTCGACGATGCTCATCGCCATCCCCACGGGGGTGAAGATCTTCAACTGGTTGGGCACGGTGTACGGCGGCGCGGTACGGATCACCACCGCGATGCTGTTCTCACTCGGCTTCATCGCGATGTTCACCCTCGGCGGACTGTCGGGCGTGCTCCACTCCATCGTCCCCGCCGACACCCAGCAGACCGACACCTACTTCGTCGTCGCCCACTTCCACTACGTGCTGTTCGGCGGCCTGTTCCTCGGCATCTTCTCCGGCCTCTACTTCTGGTGGCCGAAGGTGTTCGGGCGCATGCTCAACGAGACGTTGGGCAAGTGGAACTTCTGGTTGATGCTGATCGGGTTCAACCTCACGTTCTTCCCGATGCACATCCTCGGTCTCACCGGCATGCCCCGCCGCACCTACCGCTACCCGAGCGGCATGGGCTGGGACACGATGAACCTGATCGAGACGGTGGGCGCGTTCGTCATCGCCCTGTCCGTGCTCATCCTCTTCGTCAACATCGTCTACAGCACCCGGCGCGGCGAGAAGGCGTCCGGCGACCCGTGGGACGCGTGGACGCTCGAGTGGTCGATCCCGTCGCCGCCGCCCGCGTACAACTTCGCCGAGATCCCCGTGGTGGAGGCCCGCGACGACTGGTGGCACCGCAAGTACACCGAGGACGCCGACGGCCGGTTGGTGCGGCTGCCCTCGGGTGGCGCCGACGACGCGGGTGACGCCGGCGAGCCCTCCGCGGCGACGCCGGGTGGCACGGCCGGCGAGACGTTCGGCGAGACCGTCGGCGCATCGACCGCGACGACCACGATGACCACCGACGTCGAGGTCGCCGACGCCTCGGGCGCCACGCCCGCGGTCGCCGACTCGCACGCCGACGGGCACGGCATCCACCTGCCGTCGCCCTCGTACTACCCGCTCGTGGTCGCCGCCGGTCTGCCGTGCCTCGGCTACGCCGCGGTGTTCAACGAGATCCTCTGGCTCATCCCCGGACTGATCCTGCTGCTCTTCGGCGTGTTCGCCTGGGGTCTCGAGCCGGGGACGGAGGAAGCCTGATGACGACGGTCGAGGAGACCCCGGTCGTGAGCAGCGGCGCCGGCGACGGCGGCGCGCTGGTCCCCACCGGGCCCGGCCACGACGGCGCGCCCGACCCGCACGCCAGTCACACCGGCGTCGCCAACGCCAAGCTGGCGATGTGGCTCTTCCTCGCGTCCGACTGCCTCTTCTTCGGGGCGTTCATCGCCACGTACCTGCTCTACCGCGACCGGCCCGGTCAGACCGGTCCCACGCCGCAGGACGTCTACAACATCCCGTTCACGTCGGTCACGTCGTTCATCCTGCTGATGAGCTCGCTCACGATGGTGCTCGCGCTGGCCGCGGTGCAGCGCGGCGACTACCGACGCTTCCGCGTGTGGATCATGGCGACCGCGCTGTTCGGCGCCGTCTTCATCGGCGGCCAGATCTTCGAGTTCACCGAGTTCACCCGCGAGGGTCTCAACGTCGACACCAACCTCTTCGGCTCCAGCTTCTTCATCCTCACCGGCATCCACGGCACGCACGTGCTCATCGGCATCGTCTGGCTGGTGGCGCTGTGGGGACTCTCGATGCAGAGCCGCCTGTCGCAGGGCGACTCGGAACGCGTCGAGATCGCCGGGCTCTACTGGCACTTCGTCGACGTGGTCTGGATCGTGATCTTCACCGTCATCTACCTGCTCCCGAGGTGACCCATGGCTGACACCGAGACGCAGGCGATCGAGCCCGCGGAGCCGGGACACGAACCCGACCTGCCCCAGGGCGATCTCGCCTTCCGCATGTCGCACGCGGCGCCCAACCTGCTGCCCGGCGAGGTCAAGGCCCACCCCGACCCCTGGCAGTACGTCGTGGTCGCGGTGGTGCTCGCGGTCATCACCGCCGTCGAGATCGCCGTCTCCTACATGGAGGGCGACATCCCCGACGGCCTGATCGTCGTGCTGCTGCTGGCGATGATGGTGGTGAAGTTCTTCCTGGTCGCGTCGTGGTTCATGCACCTGCGCACCGACCAGCCGGTGTTCAAGCGTCTCTTCATCGTGGGTGCGATCGCCGCGCCGCTGCTCTACCTCGTCGTGCTGGCGACATTGCACGGCGTCCTCCCGGATTGAGTCGGGCCTGCTGATGCCGGCCGTCGCCTACCCGAGCTGGACGCCTCACCCCGACGTGTGGTTGTTGGTGGGGCTGTTCGCCGCGGGGTACGCGATCGCCATCGTGCGGCTGGGCCCGCGCTGGGCGCCGTCAGGCCTCGCGGTGGTCACGCGCTTCCAGATCACGTGCTGGACGCTCGGTGTGCTCGCCATGTGGGTGGCGTCCGACTACCCGGTGCACGACATCGCCGAGCGCTACAACTACAGCGTCCACATGGTGCAGCACCTCACCTACACCATGGTCGTGGCGCCGCTGCTCCTCCTCGGCCTGCCCGCGTGGCTGCTGCGCCGGCTGCTGGCGCCGCGCTGGCTCTTCGACACGGTGCGAACCCTCGCGCGCTTCATCCCCGCGCTCGTCGTGTTCAACCTCGTGCTGGTGTTCGCGCACTGGCCCGTCGTCGTGGACGCATCGCTGCACTCGGGTGTCACCCACTTCCTCCTCCACAGCCTCCTCTTCGTGTCGTCGCTGATCGTGTGGATGCCCATCGTGAGCCCGTTGCCGGAGATCCCGCGCCTCGCGCCGGTGATGCAGATGCTGTACCTGTTCGCGTGGTCGGTGGTGCCGACCGTGCCCGCGTCGTTCCTCACCTTCGGTTCGGCGCCGCTCTACAAGTTCTACGAGGGCGTGCCGCACCTGTTCGGGCTGTCGACGCTCGAGGACCAGCAGGCGGCCGGACTGATCATGAAAATCGGTGCCGGACTCCTACTGTGGGGAGTCATCGCCGTAGTGTTCTTCCGCTGGGCCTCCGAAGAGGAACGCGCGAACACCCCGCGGCATGGACTCGACGAGATGGATCGTGAGCTCACCGAGATGGGGCTGAGGAGATGACCGACACCACCGTGGACGAGACCTCCGGCGAGACTCCGGGCGAAGGACTGCCCGAGCTCGTCGAGAGCGACCACCTCGGCGCCGACGCCCCCGCGGACGACACCCCGCTCAAGACGCGTGTCCTGCTCCCGTTCCTCGTCCCGCTCCTCTCCATCGCGATCGTCGCGGTGCTGGTGCTCAACATCTCCCGCGTGTTCCTCGCCGGCGACAAGGACGCCGCCCTGGCGATGGGCATCGTGCTCACCCTGGCGATCCTGATCGGCGCCTCGCTGATCGCCGCCGCCCCCCGTCTCCGCACCGCGTCGCTGGCGATGATCCTCGGGGGAGTGTTCATCCTCGTGTCGGGCGCCGGTCTGGTGTCGTTGGGCCCGAGTCTCGACGAGGGCGAAGCCGGGGCGCGAACCCCAACGTCAATCCGCCGGGCCCGGTGAAGGGCACCGTCAACGTCGAAGCGCTGCAGACCATCAAGTTCAACGCCACCTCCTACAGCGCGCCCGCCGGCAAGGTGGAGATCGACTACGGCGGCGCGACCGGCCACACGCTCGCCATCCAGGATTCGAAGTTCGACGGCTTCCTGCTCACCACCGACGCCGGCGGACCCCGGAAGGGCACGGTCCTCCTCGCCGCCGGCAAGTACACGATCTACTGCACCGTCCCCGGCCACGAGGCCCAGGGGATGCATGCAGAGCTCGACGTCTCCTGATGGCGGCGTGGCAGCGCCGCAGCGGCGCGCTCCTGTTCGCAGTGGCGATGACCGTCGGCTTCACCGCGTGCGGTGGCGGTGGTGACGACGGTGGCAAGGCCTACGTGGAGCCGAAGGGACCGTCGACCGAGACGCTCTCGTTCGAGGCGAAGAACTTCTCCTTCACGCCCGACAAGGTCACGGCCGATCCCGGTATCGCCACCATCAAGCTCACCGCGGAGGAGGGCATCCACGACTTCGTGTTCGACGGCGCCTACCCGGGCTTCCAGCTGGAGGCCGACGGTGGCGGCGGTTCGCAGTCGAAGAAGATCGACCTGAAGCCGGGCAAGTACACCTTCTACTGCAGCATCACCGGACACCGTGCCCAGGGCATGGAAGGCACGCTCACCGTCAAGTAGGCCCTCCGTCGAGGGCTGCGGCGGGGACGACCACGGCCAGCGCGCCGATGACTGGTTCCAGGCGCGCCGGCAACGGCCCCGCGTGTTCGCCGCTCGCCCACAGATCGACCGCGCGCACGGGCGCGAGGGCTTCGACGCTGACGTGCCGGCCGCACGCGGTGCGGACCTCGGGGTGGTCGACGTGCGTGCCGCTGAACACCGACGGGAACGTGCGCAGGAAGTCGACGCGTGACACGGGACCGACGACGCACACGTCGAGCAGCCCGTCGTGCACGCTGGCCGCGGGCGTGATCATCATCCCGCTCGCATAGGTGCGCGTGTTGCCCACCGCGACCAGCCAGGCCTCGGTCTCGATGGTGGTGTCGTCGACGGTCACGCGCACGGGCGTGGGCGAGTACGTCGCCAGCGTGCGCAACGTCGCGAGCACGTAGAGCGGCGTCCCGCTGGTCCACGTCACGTCGTTGGCCCACGCGTTCGCCACCGCGTCGAACCCCGTGTTCGCGACCGTGGTGAACCACGTCGTGGCGCCGTCAGCCGTGTGCGCGCGTCCGAGGTCGGCCTGCACCACGCGTCCGGTGCGGAGCACGTCGATGGCGGCATCGAGGTCGTCGCGGGGGATGTCGAGCTGGCGGGCGAAGTCGTTGCCCGAGCCGAGCGGGACGATGGCGAGCACGCCGCCCTCGTCGGCCGCGACGCCCGCGAGCGCACAGACCGTGCCGTCACCGCCGCACGCGACGACCGCGCGCCCTCGCCCGTAGGCCTCACGTGCTCGCGTCACGAGGTCGTCGGCGTCGGCGGAGAGCACGAGCTCGATGTCGAGATGGGCGGACGCGAGTGCGTCGAGCACCCGGGGGAGCCGGGCTCGTGCCCGGCCGCGCCCGGCCGCAGGATTGACGATCGCGGTCCAGCGCTCGGGGGCCGGTGGCATGGGGCGGGAGCGTAGCGGTGGTCCGATTCGGTAGGTTGCGCGAGTGACTGCCGGCGTCGACCTCCACCAGGTGCCGGGTCACGTCGCGATCGTCGGTGGTGGAATCGACGACTCGTCGCTCGCCGACGTGGTCGACGGCGCCCTGACCATCGGGTTGCGCTGGCTCACGGTCGAGGTGGTGCCGACCGAGCGGTGGGGCGACCCGCTCGAGGTGTCGCGTCGTGCCTTCGCCGACGCCGAGGCGTTGCTGCTGGCGCGTCGCGACGCGCTGCACCGGCGGGGCGTGCGCATCCGGAGCCTCGGACGTCGCGAGCGGCGGGTGCCGCAGCGTCTCGACCGGGTGCTCGCGGAGAGCGAGGCGCTGACCGCGGCGCAACCACGGCATGACCCTCACCGTCGCCGTCGACCACGACGGCCGCGTCGAACTGGCCGAGGCGATGGCAGAGCTCGCAGCCGAGGTGCGCGACGGGCGCCGCCGGGCGTCGTCGATCGACGAGGACGCGCTCGCGGCGCACCTGACCGCGCCCGACATGCCCGATCCCGATCTCATCGTCCGCACCGGAGGCGACACCCGCACCGCCGGGTTCCTGGTGTGGCAGTCCGCGTACTCCGAGCTGGTGTTCACCGACGTCCGCTGGCCCGACTTCGGCCGCGACGATCTCTTCGACGCGGTCGCCGAGTACCAGCGCCGCGAGCGCCGCTTCGGCGCCGTCGAACCGCTCAACTGACGAACATCTCGAAGTTGGCTGTCGTATGTGCACGCGAACCTTGAGATGTTCGGTGGTGGTGGGGCGAATTACACTTGTGTCGTGAACCTCTACCGGGACCAGGGGGTCGTGCTGCGCACGATCAAGCTGGGGGAGACCGACCGGATCGTCACCCTCCTCACCCAGGGCCACGGCAAGGTGCGGGCGGTGGCGAAGGGCGTGCGCAAGTCGGGGAGCCGCTTCGGAGGCCGGCTGGAGCCCACCAGCCACATCGCGCTGCAGTGCTACCGGGGTCGTGAGCTCGATGTCGTCACCCAGGTCGAGACCATCGACGCCAACCGCGCGCTGCGCGAGCACTACGGGTGCCTCACCCACGCGATCTCGATGCTCGAGGCCACCGACCAGGTCGCGCAGGAGCGAGAGGCCAACCCCGCCCTCTACCGGATGCTGGTCGGCGCGTTGCGCACGCTCGCCGAGAACCCCAATCCGCTCGTGAGCGCGGCGTTCTTCTGGAAGTTGCTCTCGCTCGAGGGGTTCCACCCGATGCTCGACGCGTGCGCCCGCTGCGGCGACGACGGCCCGTTCACCGCCTTCGACCTCGACGAAGGTGGCGTGCTCTGTGCGTCGTGCGGCCGGCACATGGGTCGTCGCATCGACGCCGACACCCTGCAGATGGTCCGACAGATCCTCGGCGGCGAGCTCCGCGTCGCCCTGGCCGAACCGGCCGGGCCCACCACGGTGGCCACCGAACGGTTGGCGCTCACCAGCCTCGAGCACCATCTGGAGCGCCGCCTCCGCAGCGCGGCCCTCCTCTGAGCAAAGGACCTCGTGCCCGCCGTCCCTGAGTTGCCCGACCCCCGTCCGCTCGCGCTCACCCTGCGTCACCGTGTCGCCGTCACGCCGCTGGTCACCCGCCTCACCCTCGACGGTGACGACCTGCTCGGGTTCGAGTTCGTGGCCGGTCAGGACCTGATGCTCGCCATCCCCGTCGACGACGACACGATCAACCGCCGCTACACGATCCGCGGCGCCGATCCGGCCGCCGGCACCGTCGACCTCGACTTCGTCGTGCACGGTCACGGTCCCGGCGCCCGCTGGGCCACCGACGCGCCGATCGGGTCGACCGTCACCGCGCTCGGGCCTCGGGGCAAGGTGGTGCCGGCGCCCGGCGTCGACTGGCACCTGTTCGTCTGCGACGAGTCGGGCTGGGCGGCCTCGGCGGTGATGGTGGAGTCGCTGCCGGCCTCCGGCCGCGCCGTGGTCGTGGCCGACGTCGCCGGCGAGGAGGAGCAGCAGCCGCTCGATGTGCTCGCCGACGTGTACATCTCCTGGTGCAACCGTGACGGCGGGGCGCCCGGCGCGTCCGAGCAGGTCCTCGCCGCCCTCGACCACCTCACGCTGCCCGACGGTCGGGGTCACGCCTACCTCTCGGCGGAGCTCGTGGTCGTCCGCGCCGTCGGCGAGTGGCTCTCGGACCGGGGCTTCGCCGCCGAGGACGTCTCGCCGAAGGCCTACTGGCGCGCCGGTCGCGCCAACGCCGCTCACGGCGAACCGCTGCGCGACGCCTGAGCGCTCCGATCCGACAACCACGTCCTTCCGACAACGACGGCGCTCCGACAAGGGGCGCAAAACACCCCCCAACTAGGATCGCCGTCCGGTATGGCCAAGCACGACCAGATGGACCGCGTCGTCAACCTCGCGAAGCGACGCGGCCTCGTCTTCCCCTCCAGCGAGATCTACGGCGGCTTCCGCTCCACCTGGGACTACGGGCCCCTCGGCGTGCTCCTCAAGCGCAACGTCAAGGACGCCTGGTGGCGGTCCATGGTGCAGCTGCGCGACGACATCGTGGGTCTCGACTCGTCCATCCTCATGGCGCCGAAGGTTTGGGAGGCGAGTGGCCACGTGGCCACCTTCACCGACCCGCTGGTCGACTGCCGCAACTGCAAGGAACGCTTCCGGGCCGACCAGCTGCCCGAGTCCGGCGCCTGCCCGAACTGCGGGGTCAAGGACTCGTTCACCGAGGCCCGCCAGTTCAACCTCATGTTCAAGACCTACGTCGGTCCGGTGGAGGACGACGCATCCGTCGCCTACCTCCGGCCCGAGACCGCTCAGGGCATCTTCGTCAACTTCCAGAACGTGCAGACGACCACCCGCAAGAAGCCGCCGTTCGGCATCGCGCAGATCGGCAAGTCGTTCCGCAACGAGATCACGCCCGGGAATTTCGTGTTCCGCACGCGCGAGTTCGAGCAGATGGAGATGGAGTACTTCGTCCCGCCCGAGGACAGCGCGCAGTGGTACGAGTACTGGTGCCAGGAGCGCTACCGCTGGTACCTCGACCTCGGCATCCCCGAGGACGCGCTCCGCTTGCGCCCGCACGACCCCGAAGAGCTGTCGCACTATTCCACCGGAACGTCCGACGTCGAGTTCATGTACCCGTGGGGCTGGGGTGAGCTCGAGGGCATCGCCAACCGGGGCGACTTCGACCTCACCCAGCACAGCAAGTTCTCGGGCCAGGACCTCAGCTACTACGACCAGGAGCACGACCGCCGGTACCTGCCGCACGTGATCGAACCCGCGGCGGGCGCCGACCGGGCCACCCTGGCGTTCCTCCTCGCGGCCTACGAGGAGGAAGACGTCGACAACGGCAAGGGGGGCACGGAACCGCGCACGGTCCTGCACCTGCACCCGAGCCTGGCGCCGATCAAGGTGGCGGTCCTGCCGCTGTCGAAGAACGAGCGCCTGGTGCCGCTGGCCGACGAGGTGGCCTCGCTCCTGCGCCAGGAGCTCATGATCGACGTCGACGTGGCAGGCTCGATCGGGCGCCGCTACCGTCGCCAGGACGAGGTGGGGACGCCGCTGTGCGTCACCGTCGACTTCGACACCCTCGACGACCGAGCGGTCACTATCCGTGACCGCGACACGATGTCGCAGGAGCGGGTGCCGATCGACGGCCTGCTCGGCGCACTCAGGGACCGACTGCACACATGACAGAGAACTACTACGAAGAGCTCGGCGTTGAGCCGGGGGCGTCACGCGACGATCTGCGCGAGGCGCACCGTCAGCGGGTCGCGGATCTCGAAGCCGCGCGCGGCAAGAAGGGCGTCACCGACGCGCAGCTGCAGGCGAACCGCGACGAGGTCGCGCGCGTGCGGTCGGCGTGGAACGTGTTGTCGGATCCGTTCCAGCGCCAGCGCTACGACGCGCAGCTGTCGTCCGACGCGGAGCCGGGTGGCGACGTCGAGCTCGTCGACGACGACACCGACACCGCGCAGGCGACCGGCGCCCAGCTCACCGGCTGGCGCAAGCTGCTCGCGCCCCCGCCGCCGAAGGAAGCCGGCGGCGGCAACGGCAACGGCAACCGCAACGGCAGCGGTAAGACGCCGCCGGGGCGCACCGACCGCAACGGCCGTCCGCGCCCGGAACCGACGGTCGTGCTGCCGGCCGGGATGACGATCACGGAGCCGCGCGTTCGGGGCATGGCGCTGCTGTTCGACATCTCGATCCTCATCGTCATCTTCTTCGCGGTGAGCCTCGTCGTCCCGCGTCTCATCCAGAGCGACTACCAGGACGTCCAGGATCGCGTCTCCAAGACGACAGACCTGAAGGACGCGCGCCAGAGCGTGATCGATGCGCAGAAGGACGTCGACGGCGCCAAGAACGCCAGCGAGACGAAGAGCGCGGGGTCCGACCTGAGCGACGCCCAGAAGGACTACCGCGACGCGGTCAAGGACGCCAAGGACGCCGACGTGCCGGCGCGGTTCCTGAGCACCGAAGACCCGCCGTCGACGAAGCAGCTGCAGACCTACGCCGACAACCAGTCCGACGACATCAAGACCACCGGCTACATCACCACGGGCCTCACGTTCGTGCTGGCGCTCGGTTACCTCGTGCCCCTGACGGCCCGGAAGGGCCGCACGCTGGGCATGCGCGGCCGGAAGATCAAGGTGGTGCGCGTCGACGGTTCACCCGCCGGGTGGTACCCGTCGTTCACCCGTTACGCGTTGCCCATCCTGCTCGCCCTCGCGATCCCGAGCTTCGGTGTGATCCTGGGCCTCGGCATGGTGGCGTGGGGCTACTTCGACCGCAACGGTCAGGGCATCCACGACAAGCTCGCGCGAACCCTCGTGGTCGACGCGTAGTCTCGAAATCTCAGCACGCGTCAGTCCTAGACGAGCGGGCGAACCCGTCAACAGGAGAGCGCAATGTCGTACGTGTACGCCTTCGAGGAGGGCTCCAAGGAGCAGAAGTTCCTGCTCGGGGGCAAGGGCGCCAACCTGGCCGAGATGACCAAGCTCGGCCTCCCCGTTCCTCCCGGATTCACGATCAGCACCGACGCGTGCCGGGCGTACATGGCCGCCGACAACGAGATCCCCACCGGACTCATGGACGAGGTGGCGGCCGCGCTCGCCGCGCTCGAGACGAAGATGGGCAAGCAGCTCGGCGACGCCACCGACCCGTTGCTGGTGTCGGTGCGATCGGGAGCGGCGTTCTCGATGCCGGGGATGATGGACACGGTCCTCAACCTCGGGCTCAACGACGTCTCGGTCGGCGGCCTGGCCAAGCAGACCGACAACCCGCGCTTCGCGTACGACTCGTACCGCCGCTTCGTGCAGATGTTCGCCAAGATCGTCCTCGACGTCGACGGCGCCAAGTTCGAGCACGCGCTCGAGCAGCTCCGCGAGGAGCGTGGGGTCGCGACCGATCCCGAGCTCTCGGCCGACGACCTCAAGGGGCTGGCCGACCGCTTCAAGGCCATCGTGCTCGCCGAGGCGGGCATCGAGTTCCCGCAGGACCCGACGGCCCAGCTGCAGCTCGCGATCGAGGCGGTGTTCCGTTCGTGGAACAGCGAGCGCGCCTTCATCTACCGGCGCATGGAGAAGATCGACGACGACCTCGGCACCGCGGTCAACGTCCAGTCGATGGTGTTCGGCAACAAGGGTGACGACTCCGGCACCGGCGTCGCGTTCACCCGCAACCCCGCAACCGGGGAGAACGCGCCCTACGGCGACTTCCTCAAGAACGCGCAGGGTGAAGACGTCGTCGCCGGCATCCGCACCACCGAGCCGCTCGTCGACATGGGCAACGAGTTCCCCGAGTGTCACCAACAGCTGCTCGCACTGATGCAGACGTTGCAGAGTCACTACCGCGACATGTGCGACATCGAGTTCACCATCGAGCAGGGGCGGCTGTTCCTGTTGCAGACGCGCGTCGGCAAGCGCACGGCCGCGGCCGCGCTGCGCATGGCGGTCGAGATGGAAGAAGAGGGTCTCATCGACAAGCGCGAGGCCGTGCTGCGCGTGCAGCCCGCACAGCTCGATCAGTTGCTGCACCCGCAGTTCGACCCGAAGGCGGAGTACACCGCGATCACCAAGGGACTCAACGCGTCGCCGGGTGCCGCGGTCGGTCGGGTCTACTTCACCGCGGATCTCGCCGAGCACCACCGCGAGCTCGGCGAGGACGTCATCCTCGTGCGTCCCGAGACGTCGCCCGACGACCTGCACGGCATGATCGCGGCAGAGGGCATCCTCACGTCACACGGCGGATTGGTGAGCCACGCCGCCGTCGTGGCGCGCGGCATGGGTACGCCCGCCGTTTGTGGCGCGAACGAGCTCCAGATCGACGTCGTCGGCGGTTCCTTCGAGGTCAACGGCGAGACCGTGCGCCAGGGCGAGGTCATCTCGATCAACGGCACCACCGGTGAGGTGGTGATCGGCCCGGTCGCGGTCGTCACCCCCGATCCGGGTGGTCCGTTCGAGACGATCCTCTCCTGGGCCGACACGTTCCGGCGGATGCGCGTGCGCACCAACGCCGACCTGCCGCACGACGCCGAGGTGGCCCGCAACTACGGCGCCGAGGGCATCGGTCTCTGCCGCACCGAGCACATGTTCCTGGGCGACCGGCTCGAGCTCGTGCAGCGGTTCATCCTCGCCGACAGCCCGGTGGAGGAGGAGGAGGCGCTGGCCGAGCTCGAGAAGCTGCAGCGCTCCGACTTCGAGGGCATCTTCGAGGCGATGGACGGCCTGCCCGTCACCATCCGACTCCTCGACCCGCCGCTCCACGAGTTCCTCCCCGACGTCGAGGAGCTCCTCATCCACGACGCCAAGGGCGAGCTCGACGCCGAAGGCCGGCGCCTGCTCGCGGCCGCGCAGCTGTGGCGCGAGGCGAACCCGATGCTCGGCACGCGCGGATGTCGCCTCGGCATCCTCAAGCCCGGGCTCTACCGGATGCAGGCGAAGGCGATCATCGAGGCCGCCGTCGCGCGCAAGAAGGCGGGTGGCGATCCGCACGTCGAGATCATGATCCCGCTCATCGTGAGCGAGCCGGAGCTCGCATTGCTCACCGACTGGGTGCGCGAGGTCGCGACCACGGCGCTGGCCGAGGCCGGCGTCGACGCAGTCGACTACCTCGTCGGCACGATGATCGAGACGCCGCGCGCGGCGCTGGCCGCGGGCGAGATCGCCGACGTCGCCGAGTTCTTCTCGTTCGGCACCAACGACCTCACCCAGATGACCTTCGGGTTCTCGCGTGACGACGTCGAGGGGCGCTTCATGTCGGAGTACCTCGAGCTGAAGCTGCTCCGGGCGAACCCGTTCGAGACCCTCGACCAGGAGGGCGTGGGCGAGCTGGTCCGCATCGGCGTCGAGCGGGGCCGGGCCACCCGGCCGGGGATCAAGCTCGGCATCTGCGGCGAGCACGGTGGCGACCCCGCGTCGGTCGAGTTCTGCGACCAGGTGGGGCTCGACTACGTGTCGTGCTCGCCGTACCGCGTGCCGATCGCCCGGCTGGCGGCGGCGCACGCGTCCCTGGGTCACGACGGCCCCGGTTCGACCGCCTGACCTCTCTCCATCGACCTCTCCGTCGCCACGCCGGCGGCGGGGCGCGTTGGCTGTCACACCCCCGTCGTACGCTCGGGGCATGACGGAACTGCTCGTCCCCACCGGCTCGTCGGCCAGTGCGCTCCCGGCCAGTGCGCCCCCGGAGGTCCGCCACGCCCACGAGGGCGCGGCGGCGTTCGTCGGCGCGCCCGTGCGCCGGCGGGAGGAACGGGAGAGCGAACTGGCGCGGTCGCTGGCCCCCGGCGCCACCCGGCCGGTCGGCGCCGGGGTGCGGGCCCGGCCGGAAGACCCCGACCCGTGGCGGCTGTGCTTCGAGCGCGACCTCGACCGGATCAAGCACTCCCGACCCTGGCGGCGCCTGGCGGGGAAGTGCCAGGTCTTCATCGCCCCGGAGAACGACCACCTCCGCACCCGCCTCACCCACGCGGTCGAAGTGGCGCAGGTGGCCACCGGCATCGCCCGGGCCGCCAACCTGTGCCTGCCGCTGGTGGAGGCCATCGCGCTGGCCCACGACTGCGGGCACGGGCCCGCCGGGCACGCGTCCGAAGAGGCGTTCTCCCCGTTCCTGCCCGGTACCGGCTACGACCACGCGGTGTACGGCGCCGACGTCACGCTGGCCCCGCTCAACCTCTGCCTGGAGACGCTCGACGGCGTGCGCAACCACTCGTGGCGCCGACCAGCGCCGGCCACGCCCGAAGGCGAGGTCGTGGCGTGGGCCGACCGCATCGCCTACGTGTGCCACGACTTCGATGACGCGGTGCGGGCCGGCATCCTCGATCCCGACGATCTCCCCGCCAGTGTGCGCGCGGTCGTCGGGACCCGGCCGTCGGCGCAGGTCGGCGTGTTCCTCGGCGCGGTGCTCGACGCCATCGACTGCACCGGCGCGGTCGGGATGACCGAACCGGCGGCGTCGGCGCTGGCCGAGTTCCGGGCCTTCAACTTCGAGCGCATCTACCTCCGGCCCGCGGCGCGCCGCCAGGCGTCGCGGGTGATCCGGCTGCTCGGCGACCTGGTCGAGCACTTCGCCGACGCGCCGCGCCGCATCCCCGCGGTGCGCGACGGCGAGTTGCCGGTCCCGGTGCCGGGGTCACCCGAGGCTGCCGCGCGCGCGGTGCAGCACGTGAGCGGGATGACCGACCGCTACGCGCTCGGTCTCGGCGTGGAGCTCCTCGGGTGGCGTCCCGACGACCTGCCGCGCGGGGTCTGATCCGCGGCCGAAACGCGTCGAGCGCGACGGCCTCCGCCCGGTCATAGCATCGCCCGATGGGCATCCTCGACGAGGACGTGACGCGGGTCCACGACGCCACCGATCTCGTCGCGCTGGCCAGCGAGCACCTCGCCCTCAAGCGGGTGGGCCGCAACTTCGTGGGCCTCTGCCCGTTCCACACCGAGAAGTCGCCGTCGTTCAACGTCAACCCCGAAACCGGCAGGTACAAGTGCTTCGGTTGCGACGCCGGTGGCGACGCGATCACGTTCGTGCGCGAGGTGGAGCACCTCGACTTCGTCGACGCGGTGGAGCGTCTCGCGTCGCGCAACGGGATCACGCTGCGCTACGACGACAAGCAGGTCGCCAAGGACCGCACGCGCAAGCAGCGGTTGTCGGAGGCGGTCGCAGCCGCGATCGCGTTCTATCACGACATCCTGCTCACCGGTGACGACGGCAAGGTGGCGCGCGGCTACCTGCGGTCGCGCGGCTTCGACGGTGACGCGGCGCGGCAGTTCCAGCTCGGCTGGTCACCGGACGACTGGGACCGGCTCAGTGTGCACCTGCAGCAGCACAAGTTCGCGCGCGACGACATCGAGGGCGCCGGCCTCGCGTTCGTGAACCGGGCGAACAAGCTGCAGGACCAGTTCCGCGGTCGCGTCATGTTCCCGATCTACGACCAGCGCGGCGACGCCGTCGGCTTCGGCGGGCACGCGCTCGGTGACGAGCAGCCCAAGTACAAGAACTCGCCCGAGACCCCGATCTACCAGAAGAGCCGATTGCTCTACGGGCTCAACTGGGCGAAGGGCGAGGTCGTGGGGCGGGGCCAGGTCGTGATCTGCGAGGGGTACACCGACGTCATGGCGTTCGCGCTCGCCGGGTCGCCCATCGCCGTCGCCACCTGCGGCACCGCACTGGCCGACGACCACTTCCAGATCCTCAAGAACCTGGCCCGCAAGGTGGTGCTCGCCTACGACTCCGATGCCGCCGGTCAGAGCGCGGCCGAGAAGTGGTACGGCTGGGAGCAGCGCTACGAGATCCAGCTGGAGGTGGCCGACCTCCCGGCCGGGCTCGATCCCGCCGACGTGTGGCGGCAGGACCCGGCCGCCCTCGTGCGGGCGCTGGAACGGGCGACGCCGTTCCTGCAGTTCCGCCTCGACCGGGTGCTCGCCGCGGCCGACCTCGCCACCCTCGAGGGCCGGGCCCGAGCCGCCGAGGCGGGTGCCGACATCGTCGCCCAACACCCGAGCGACCTCGTGCGCGACCAGTACGTCATGAAGCTCGCCGGTGAGCTCGACATCGACGCCGACCGCCTGCGCGACACGGTGGCGCGCCACCGCAAGGAACAGGCCGCGGGTGGGGTCCGCCCCGCGACCGCGCGCTCGGCGGACGAGTCGTCGTCGCCGCCACCGCGCCGGCCTCCGGTGCGCGTCGACCGGCGCGAGCTCGACGTACTCCTGTACGCGGTGCACGAACCCGAGCTCGTGGTCGACTGGCTCGACGACCGGCTCTTCGTCGACCCCCTCACGCGCGGCGTGTTCGACGCGATCGCGTCGAGCGACAGCATCCACGACGCGATCGCATCGACCGACGGCCCGGTGCGCGACCTGCTCGAGCGCGTCGCGGTGGAGGAGCCGATCGCATCGGACGAACCGGAAACGTTGCGCTCGCACCTGATGGCGAACACCATCGGACCCGCCGCGCAACGCGTGCTCGCGGGGATGCTCCGCGCCGGCGACGATCGCGCCACGTCGCTGAAGTTGCTGCTCGATGCGCTCGCGCACGCGCGCGAATCGGGCGACTGGGAAGCCGTGCAGGAAGACTGCTTCGAGCTACTAGGGTGGCTCGGCGAGGGAACACGCAGGGTAGACCCGGCGTGAGGAGACGACCGTGAGCAACGCCGACGCCGCCATCGCGGGAGCAGATTCGACTCGCGACGAGGTCGACGAGCTCATGACGCGGCACGCGTGCACGCGGTTCGCTGACGATCACGACCGGCGAGATCTTCTCCGCGCTGCCGAAGCTCGAACCCGAGACCGACGAGCTCGCGGCGATCTTCGAACGCATCCAGGCCGGCGGTTTCGACATCATCGACGAGGTCATCGACGACATCCGTCGCGAAGACGAACGGCGCGCACTCGGCGACGAGCCTGCGGCCCGGCCCGTCGTGGCCGCGCCCCCTGCCTCCGTGCCGGCACCGCGTCCCGGCGCCAGTGCGGCGCCCGCACGGCACAGCCGGGCGGCGCGGCCGGAACGGACCGAGGGCGGCGGCTTCGATCCAGTCCGCATGTACCTCAAGGAGATCGGCAAGGTCCCGCTGCTCACCGGTCCGCAGGAGGTCTCGCTGGCCAAGCGGATCGAAGCCGGGGTGCACGCCACCGAGCGACTCGACGACCTCGCGGCACCCCTGTCCGACGAGGCCCAGGCGTCGTTGCAGGCGGTCGCGGCCGATGGTCGGATCGCCAAGAAGCAGCTCACCGAGGCCAACCTGCGTCTGGTGGTCTCGATCGCCAAGCGCTACGTCGGGCGGGGCATGGCCCTGCTCGACCTCGTGCAGGAGGGCAACCTCGGCCTGATCCACGCGGTCGAGAAGTTCGACTACACGAAGGGGTTCAAGTTCTCCACCTACGCCACGTGGTGGATCCGCCAGGCCATCACGCGCGCGATCGCCGATCAAGCGCGCACCATTCGCATCCCCGTGCACATGGTCGAGACCATGAACAAGGTGCTGCGGGTGCAACGACAGATGCTGCAGGAGCTCGGTCGCGAACCGTCGGTCGACGAGGTCGCGGCCAAGGTGGAGCTCACGCCCGATCGCGTGCGCGACATCCAGCGCATCTCCCTCGAGCCGGTGTCGTTGGAGACGCCGGTGGGGGAGGAGGACGACAGCTCGCTCGGCGACTTCGTCGAGGACCCGACCGCGATCGCGCCCGCGACTGCGGCCGCGCGCGCGTTGCTCACCGAGGCGATCGAGGAGGCGCTCGAGGAGCTGAACGACCGCGAGCGCGCCGTCGTGCGCCTGCGCTTCGGCCTCGACGACGGTCAGGTACGCACTCTCGAAGAGGTCGGCAAGGAGTTCGGCGTCACACGCGAGCGCATCCGGCAGATCGAGTCGAAGACGCTGGCGAAGCTGCGGCATCCCACCCGCTCGCAGCGTCTGCGCGACTACCTCGAGGAGCCCTGAGGGCTCGTCGGCGCCGCCGGCTCGTGGATTGGTGCTCAAGGCCACCCCTTCCGGGCACGATGGAAGATCCATGCGCAGAGGTTCCAACACGACGTTTTCCAGTCGCGCCATCGTCTTGGTGATGGTGGTGGGTGCGTTCGTCGCCACCATCGCCCTCGGCACGGCTGGCGCCGTCACCCCGGGTTCGGTCAGCGGACGGCTCGTCGACGCGACCAGCGGACAGCCGATCGAAGGCATCTGCGTGTCGCTCGAGAAGGGGCCCGCGACCACCACCGGTGCGGATGGCACCTACCTGCTCACTGACGTGGAGCCGGGGAGCTACACGCTGCAGTTCACCGATTGCACGGCGGCGCCGCGCTTCATCGCGCAGTGGTACCTGGGTGCCGACTCGTCGCAGAACGCGACACCGGTCACCGTGTCCGACGGCGTCGACACGCCACTCGGCGATGTCTCGCTCGTCGAGGGTGTGGTCGTCAGCGGCACGGTCACCGGCAGTGGCGTCGCGCTCGAGGGCGCGAACGTCGAGATCAATCCGACATCGGCCGGTGTCGGAGCGAACGCGACCACCGACGCCGAGGGCCACTACGCGACCGCGCCCCTGCCCAAGGGTTCGTACCGCGTGCGCTTCACGAGCGGACCATCCGGTACGTGGGCACCCCAGTACTGGCAGAACCAGATCTCGTGGAACACTGCCGACACGCTCGACCTCGCTCCTACCAGCGGACCCTCCCGGACGGGCGTCGACGCCGATCTCCAGATGGCGGCGCAGATCGGCGGGACCGTGACCGACTCCGACGGTGCACCGCTGGCCGGTGTCTGCGTCGATGCGAACACGGCGACCGACGGCTCGTGGAACTGGATCAACGGCACGACGACCGGCCCGACCGGCATGTACGTCATCGACTCACTCCCGCCGTCGTCGCTCCTCGTGCGCTTCCACGACTGCAGCAGCGGACCGCACCTGGAGCAGTGGTACCAGGGAGCGAGCGGACCCGACACCGCGACGAGCATCACGCTCGCGCCGGGCGAAGACCGTCAGGGGATCGACGCGCAACTCACCAACGGCATCGTGGTGTCCGGTCACGTGTCCGACGGAACCGGCGCGCCCCTCGCCGGGATCTCCGTGAGTATCAACCCGGTCGACAACGGGCCCGGTGGTTGGGCGCAGACCGACGCTGATGGGAACTACGTGACCAACGGCCTTCCGGCCGGTGACTACCGGGTGCAGTTCACCTCGCCGGGCCCCGACCCCGCGTGGGCGACCCAGTACTGGCGCGACCGCCCGACGTGGAACTCGGCCGACCTCTTGCACCTCGACGCGGCCGACGGCCCGAACCGCGGTGCCGTCGATGCGGTCATGAGCGCGTCGGCGAACGTACGCGGCGTGGTGCGCACCGACGGCGGAGATCCGGTCCAGGGGATCTGTGTGAGCGCCGTGGTCGACACGCCGTCCGGGCCCGATTGGGTCGGCGGGGCCGAGAGCGGGAGCGACGGCAGCTACGAGCTGACCGGGCTGCCGGCCTTGGCGACGAAGATCCGCTTCGACGACTGCCACCACGCCGGGCCCTACGCCGAGCAGTGGTGGGACCGCCAACCGGCGTACTCGTCGTCCACCCCGATCGTGCTCACGCCCGGTTCGGTTTCCGAAGGGATCGACGCCGCGTTCGACGCGCGCCGCTGCCATCACCGGCCACGTCACCGACCGGGCCGGACATCCACTCAAGGGGATCTGCGCACAGGCGACGACCGGAAGCGCGTTCGGAGGGCTCGCGGTCACCGATGACTCGGGCGACTACTCCATCCTGCTCGGGGCCGCGGGAACCTTCCGCGTGCAGTTCGTCGATTGCAACGACACTCCCGCCTACCGGGCGCAGTGGTGGGATGATCAGCCGACCGCAGCCACCGCGGCGCCGATTCCCGTCGGCGCCGGTGCGACCGTCGACCACATCGACGCGCTGCTGGATCCGGGCGGTCCCGCGACCATCACGGGTCGGGTCGCGACGCTGCGCGACACGCCGCTGAGCGGCGCCTGCGTGGTCGCCTATCTCCCGAACCAGTTCGCCAGGTTCGCCCCCGTTGCCGCCGACGGCACGTACTCGATCGCCGGCGTTCCCTCGGGCACCTTCGCACTGGCCGCGTTGTCGTGCGAGGGCGGCGACGAGCCGAGCGCGATCGTGAACGACCCCGCGGTGGGCGGCGTCGCCTACCGCGCTCTCTGGTGGAACCAGGTTCCGCTGGACCTCGAGCAAAGCGGTGACAGCGGTCCCGACCCCATCGCGCAGGGCGCGAACCTCGTGACCGTGGAGGCCGGCGCGTCGCTGACCGACCACGACTTCTGCTTCGGCTGCGGTGCCGTCGACCTCGCCGACGTGGTGCCCGGGGGAACCTCCGTGACCCTGTCGTTCACGACCCCGGGACTGGTGGCGCCCGAGGTGGGATCCCAGGCGGACCTCCCCCTGACCTACACCGCGACGTGCACGTCGTCGGACGGCACCCCGCGCTCGACCAGCGGCCCGGAGACGACGCTGACCGTTGCCGACCTGACGCCGGGGGCGACGTATGCGTGCGGCGTGACGGCCTCGGCTGACGGCACGGAGGTGGCGTCCTCGGCGACCGCGGCATCCTTTGCGGTTCCCGGCGGTGGCGACGCCCGATCCACGCCCGACGCGATCTCCGGTGAGGGTCTCGCCTTCACCGGGCGCTCGCCGGCCCGGCTGCTCCAAGTCGGTCTCGCCATGCTGACGATCGGTGCGCTGCTCCTGCTCGCAGCACGACGGCGTCGCATCTGAAGCTCGCTAGCTTGGCGCCGGGGGCCGTAGCTCAGTGGTCAGAGCAGGGGACTCATAATCCTTCGGTCGATGGTTCGATCCCATCCGGCCCCACGAAAAACGCCGCCGCTCGGGGCGGCGGCGTTTCGCGTCACCCGCGGGGGCGGGTGGGATCGTGATGGTCGCGCCAGGGGTGGTCACTGGGGTAGGGCTTCTCGGGCAGGTGCCGAACCAGAGCCCGACTCCATCGGTGCAGACCAGTCATCAGCTTGGTCATCGTTCGCTCCTCGGAGGTCGTTCCGTCCGCGAGTCCAGTATGACTGCGGGAACACCTCACACGTTGCATCTTTTGTCGTCGGGTACAACGCCGAAGGCCGGTGATACGTTCCGCGCCATGGACGTGGTCATCATCGACGACGAGATCGCGCCCGCGCTGGCCGCGGCCCCGATCGGATTCGAGCTCTCGGTCGACGCGTTGCCGGCCATGCGGGCGACGCGCGGCGAGATGTTCGCGGGCGTGCCGCTGTCGGACGGGGTCGAGCGCACCGACCACGTCGTCCGCGAGGATCCGCGTGTGGTGGTGCGCGTGCACCGGCCGAAGGGGATCGACGGCCCGCTGCCCTGCGTGTACTCGATCCACGGTGGCGGATACGTCCTCGGCTCCTACGACATGGACGACGCCAAGTTCGACCGCCAGTGCGTCCACTTCCCGTGTGTGGGGGTGTCGGTCGAATACCGCCTCGCACCCGAGGCCGCGTATCCGGGCCCGCTCGACGACTGCTACGCCGGGCTGCACTGGATCCACGAGCACGCCGCCGAGCTCGGCATCGCGCCCGACCGCATAGGCATCTCGGGAGTGAGCGCGGGAGGCGGCCTGGCCGCCGCGCTCGCGCTCCTCGCTCGTGACCGCGGCGAGCTGCCGGTCGCGTTCCAGCTGCTCGAGTGCCCGATGATCGACGATCGCCAGACCACGTCGTCGAGCCGCCTCGAGGGCCTCCCGATCTGGAGCCGGGAGTCGAACGAGTTCGGGTGGCGGTCGTACCTGGGGGAGCGCTATGGCGGCGACGTACCGGCGTACACGGCCGCTGCGCCGCGCCACGGACCTCGCGGGACTCCCACCCGCGCTGGTGATCGTCGGTGGCGCCGACGGCTTCCGTGACGAGGACATCGACTACGCGCTCCGACTCAACCAGGCGGGCGTGCCCACCGAGCTGCACGTCCTCCCCGGCGCGCCGCACGGCGTGCAGATGTTCACCGACTCGGTGGTCGCGCGCCGCTGGAACCAGATGGTGACGCAGTGGCTGGAGCAGCGACTGCGATGAGCGTCGTCACACGCTGACGCCGCGCAGGGCGTCCATCACCCGCGCGCACGCCACCCCGTCGGCGAACGTCGGCTGACCCTCCGGCACCGCACCGTCGCGCACCGCGTCGCGCACCACTTCCGCCCACGCGCGCATCGGCACGAGATGCGGGTCTTCGCGCGGGGGGTCGAACGTGAACACCTCCTGGGTGCCCTCGGCGTCGCGCAGCGTGATCCGGCCGTCGGCGATCGACTCGAGGGTGCCCTCGGACCCCAGCACCACGACGCGCGGCGGCGCGTTCTTCACCGCCACGAAGGTGGTGTCGATGGTGACCGACACGCCGCTCTCGGTCCGGAGCAGAGCGGTGAAGCCGTCCTCGGCCGTGCATCGGTGGACGTTCCCGTCGGCATCGGGGCGCTCGGCGATGTCGGTGCGCAACCGCGCGCTCGCGTCGACGAGGTCACCGAAGGTCCAGCGCAGGAAGTCGATCACGTGCGAGCCCCACGCGCCGATCCAGCCACCGCCGCGCTCGGCGTCGAACAGCCAGCCGTAGGGCCGCATCGGCACGCGGAAGCCGGCGCCGAACACCGTCCACTGGACGTGCTCGACGGTCCCGATCGCGCCGTCTTGCAACAGGGAGCGCAGCGCGATCCGCCCGGGGTGGTGGCGGAACTCGAAGTTGAGCAGCGCGACCGCGTCGGCGTCGTCGGCGGCCGCGGCCATCGCCTCCGCATCGGCGGCTGACGTGCCGAACGGCTTGTCGCAGAGGATCGCCTTGCCGGCATCGAGCGCCCACGTGACGCACTGCGGGTGGAGGAAGGGCGGCGCGTGCACGGCGACGAGATCGACGTCGGGGTGTTCGCACAGCGCCCGCACGGTGGCGTCGTCCCGCGGCGACACGACGTCGACCAGCGTGCAACCCTCGGTCTCGTCGAACACCGGCGCGACGACCGTCTGCCCGAAGCCCCGACCGATGACCCCCACGCCCACGGTTCCGTCACGACCCATGCGCGGAACGTAGCGCGCATGGGTGTCACACCCGCGCCGTACCGTCATCCCATGGGCTACCGCGGGAAGGTCGAAGCGCAGGAACGGGCGCGGCAGATGCGGGCGCGGAACATGACCCTGCAGGACATCGCCACCGAACTGGGTGTGGCGAAGTCGTCGGTCTCGCTCTGGGTCCGCGACGTCCCGTTCACGCCCTCGAAGCGCAGAACCGGTCCCCAGAACCGCCCTCATCCCGCCCACGCGGCGAAGCTCGCCCAAATCGCGGCGCTGAACGCCGAGGGGATCGAGCGCATCGGTACGCTCGGCGACGAAGCGTTCCTGGTGGCCGGCGTTGCGCTCTACGCAGGAGAGGGTTCCAAGACCGAGGGCGAAGTTCGATTCGCCAACACCGATCCGACGATGGTCCGGTTCTTCTCCGCGTGGTTGCGGCGGTACTTCGCGATCGACGAGACGCGACTCCGCGTCCGGGTGTACCTGCACGAGGGTCTCGATCTCGACGCGGCCGAGGCGAACTGGTCCGAGGTCACCCGCATTCCTCGGTCACAGTTCGGCAAGGCGTACCGGGCGGTGGCCGACCCGAGCATCCGCTTCAACAAGCACGAATTCGGCTGTGTGTACGTCGGCTATTGCTGTTCCAGGACGCATCGCCAGATCATGGGGCTCGTTCGTGCGCTGCTATCGTCGGGCGCCATTCCGGGGTAGCTCAATTGGCGGAGCAGCGCGCTGTTAACGCGACGGTTGAGAGTTCGAGTCTCTCCCCCGGAGCCATCTGAGGCCTCGACTCGCAGGTCGAGGCCTTCGAGGTCTTGAATTGGGGCCATGGCCCGACCCGTTGCACTCGACGACGAGCAGATCACCACTCGCCTCGCCGCCCTCACCGGATGGGAGCGTGACGGCGACGAGATCGTGAAGACCTTCGAGCTGCCCACGTTCCCCGACGCGATCGCCTTCGTCACCCGCATCGCCGACCGGGCCGAGGCGGCGAACCACCATCCCGACATCGACATCCGCTGGCGCAACGTGCGCATCGCGCTCTCCACCCACGACGCCGGTGGTCTCACCGACCTCGACTTCGACCTCGCGACCGAGATCGAGGCCTGCGTCACGTGATCACTGCCGTCGTCGGGATCGTGGTCCTGGCGTTGGCGATCACCGTCGTGGTCGTGATCGCCAAGGACCGGGGTCCGGGTCCGGGCGAGGTCGCGGTCGCGTACGAGCTGGCGTGGGACCGCCTCGACTTCGAGTCGTTGTTCACGCTGTCCGGGACGGAGTTGCGCGACGGCCTCGATCGTCGCGGGTTCATCGCCGCCAAGCGTTCCGCGTACGCGCAGCAACACGAGCTCGGTGGCCTGGTCGAGCGGGTCGGCATCGACCAGGTGGCGAACAGCCGCGACGCGGCGGTGGCGATCACCGAGGTCGAGCTCCACGACCGCGCCGTCGTGCACAACCGGGTCGAGATGACCCGACGCAACGGCCGCTGGCAGGTCGTCGCCTACCGGCTCGAGCCGGCGGCCGGGGACGCACCCCGAACCGACGGCTGAACCGGAGCGTTCGGGCGGTCACCCGTGCTGGGAGACCTCCGACGTGAGTCCGCCGCTGCCGAGCTCCACCCGGATGCGCCACTCGGTGCCGCCGCTCGTGAATCGGACCTCGACCCGGCTCGGACCGTTGTCGTGCACCTCGGCGGCGAAGCCCGCGGCCGGGCTGCTCGACGTCAGCGAGATCGACGAGGCGTTCACCGACACCCCGATCGAACCGCCGACCGACGAGAACGACCGGGTGCCCGACGGCACCGTGGACCCGACACCACCACCCGGACCCGAGTTGGCACCCTGGTTGGCGCCGGGAACGTCGACGCCGTTGTCGTCACCGGGCTCGGGCACCGGGTGCTCCTGCTCTGGCATGGTGGGGCCGGTAGGTGTAGGCGTCGTCGCCTGGGGCGTCGTGGGGGTCGTGGGCGGGGTCGGCGACGTCACCTCGGGCACCCTCGGAGTCGCCGCGCCCCCGTGCGGGTTCTGCACGACGACGCCGTGCTCGATCTCGGTCTCGAGGCCGCGGTCGTCGGCCGCGCGGCTGGCGGCGGACACGGTGGAGGGGCTGGGGCCGCCGTCGGTCGCGGCGGTGGCCACGGCGTACAGCGCCGGGACCATGGCCACGCCGGCCGCGACGGCGAACGCGCGCCGCGTTCGGGACGGGCGACGCGACCTGGGCGGGCTGGGGGTGTCGAGGTCCATGGGGTTCCTCCTGGGGGGACGGTCAGGAGGGACACGCCGCGCGTCGCCGCGAGGTTTGGTCGGTCAACCGTGCTGACTCACTTCGGGCGTGAGTTGCCCGTTCGCAAGTTCGACTCGGATGCGCCATTCGGTCTGGCCGTTGTGAAAGCGCACCTCGACGCGAGTAGGGCCGTCTTCGTGCACTTCGGGCGTATAACCGGGCGCGGCCGCGGTCTTCGAGAGCTTCACCTGGTCACCGGTGACGTGAACGGTGATGCTGCCACCAACCGATGAGAAGTCCGTGAAGGAGTCGCTGGGCGTCGCCGTCGGGACCGTCGCGGGAACCGTCGGCGGGGCCGTTTCTGGCCCTGTCGACGGCACCGTGTCTGGCGTCGTCGCGGGCACGGAGTCGGGTGTCGCGGAGCCGCCGGCCGGTGCCGTCGTGGTCGCGGGCGGCACGGTGCTGACCGGTCCGCGCGACGCGGGAGGCGTGCGGACCGATCCGGTACCTCCGCCTCCGCCGCCGAACACGAAGAGCAGCACCACCACGACGACCGCGACGCCACCCAGCGCGCTCGCGAAGGACGCACGTCGGCGCGTCCGGGCCCGCTGCAACTGCGGCCGCATCGCGTCGAGCACGACGTCGGGATCGGCACCCGACGGGGATCCGCCCGCGAAGCGGCGGCGCAGCTCGTCGTCGAACGGGTCGAACGGATCGGGCGCGTCGACGCCGCTCATCCCGCCTCGATCCCGGTCTGCATCCACTCGCGCAGTGCGCCGCGGCCGGCGTGCAGGTGGTACTTCACCGCACCCTCGGAGAGCTTCATCGACGTCGCGATCTCCCGGACGGACAGTTGCTCCACGTAGAACAGCGACACCGCGATCTGCTGCTGCTGCGGCAGCGTGCGCACCGCGGCCATGAGCGCGTCGTCAGGCAGCTCGGGCGCGGCGACGGTCGTCACGACGTCGCCCGCCATGCGCTCGCACGCGCCCGGACGCCTCGCGCCTCGTGCCGGAAGTGGTCGCGCAACCGGTTCAGGGCGACGTGACGGATCCAGCCGGCAGGGTGCTCGTAGCGCGAGATGCGGCGCCAGCGGGCGTAGGCGCGCGTGAACGCGTCCTGGACCGCGTCGGCGGCGGCTTCGCGGTCTCCGCAGGCCACCGAGAGTGATCGGACCATGGGCCAGTAGTGCTCTCTGAAGGTTTCGTCGAAGTCGGCCGGCCGGTCGAGGTCGGCGTCGTCAGCATCCATGTGCGATGGGGACACGCCCGACCGAGCTCGGCGGTTTGGCCGCGATCACGAAATCGACTCTACGGTCTCCGCATGGCGGCGACGGCCGGGATCGTGCTCACGGGCGGGCGCAGCCGGCGGCTCGGGGTCGACAAGGCCACGCTCGTGTTCGAGGGCGAGACCCTCGCCGAACGGACCGCCCGGCGGCTGGGCACGGTGTGCGCGCCGGTCGTCGAGGCCGGCGACGGGGTCAGCGGGCTCCCGGCCGTCCGGGAAGCGCCGCCGGGCGGCGGACCGCTCGCGGCGCTCGCCGCCGCGGGGACGTGGTTGCGGGAGCGCGGCCACCACGTGCCGGCGCTCCTGCTCGCGGTGGATCTGCCCCTGGTCGACGAAGCGCTCCTGTCCTGGTTGCGCGACCGTCCGGGCGCGCCGACGGTCGTGCTGCGGGTCGACGGCCATCTCCAACCCGTGTGCGCCCGGTACGGACCCGACGCGGTGGTCGCGGCGGGAAGCTTGATCGCCGGTGGGATCCGCGCCCTGCACGAGCTGTTCGACGTGGTCGAGCACGACGTGGTCGAGGCGGACGAATGGGGCGTCGTGGCCTCACGCGACACGTTCCTCGACATCGACACCCCGGCCGACGCCGAACGGTTCGGGATCGAGCTCCCAGGATTAGCGTGAAGCGGTGAGCTCCGGACCCGCCCGCCGCGCAGTCACGTCGGTGCGCATGTGCGCGGTCGACGGCGACACCGCGCGCGACCGACCCGACAAGGTCGTCACCGAGGAGCCGATGGAGATCCGGCTGCACGGCCCGGGCCAGGAACCCGAGGCCCTCGCGGTCACCATGCGCACGCCCGGCAACGACTTCGAGCTCGCGGTGGGCTTCTGCCGTACCGAGGGGTTGCTGCGCTCGGCCGACGATCTCGACACCGTCGCCTACTGCCTCGCCGGCGAGGGGGAGCAGGAGTACAACATCGTCACGGTCAAGGCCCGTCGCCCGGTCGACCGGGCCGGTCATCGAGCGCGTGTTCGTCGCCAACGCGAGTTGCGGGCTGTGCGGAAAGACGACGCTCGACGAGGTGGAGCAGCAGTGCGAGCCGGTTGCCGCCGGTCCGGTCGTCGCCGGGTCGGTCGTCACCGCGCTCCCGGACCGGCTCCGTGCCGCCCAGACCGTGTTCGACGCGACCGGCGGCCTCCACGCGGCGGCCCGCTTCACCGCTGACGGCGAGCTGGTGGCATTGCGCGAAGACGTCGGTCGGCACAACGCACTCGACAAGCTGGTCGGGCACGCGCTGCTCGAGCGCCAGCTGCCACTCGCCGACGACGTGCTGATGGTCTCGGGCCGGGTGAGCTTCGAGATCGTGCAGAAGGCGGCGATGGCCGGCATCCCGATCGTGTGCGCAGTGTCGGCACCGTCGAGCCTCGCGATCGATGGCGCCCGCCGGTTCGGGCAGACGCTCGTGGGCTTCGTCCGCGGTGACAGCGCCAACGTCTACACCCACCCCGAACGCCTCGACCTCGGGCACTGAGCGGACCCGCCCGTGGCCTGGAAGACCTCCGCCAAGATCAAGTCGCCCAAGCGCACCCGACGCGACCTGTGGGTCGGCTTCAAGCCGTACGGCATCGGCGAAACGAAGCCCAACCACTACAAGGAGATGTTCAAGACGCTGTGGGAGAACCGCGACAACCTCCCGTACGCGTGGCGCATCCTGCACAAAGGTGTGTGCGACGGGTGCGCGCTGGGTGTCGCCGGGTTCCACGACTGGACGCTCTCGGGTGTGCACCTGTGCACGACGCGCCTGAACCTCCTGCGCACCAACACGATGGGCGCGCTCGATCACTCGCTCCTCGCCGATGTCGCACCGCTCCGACGGTTGCGCAACCGCGAGCTGCGCGACCTCGGACGGCTCGCCCACCCGATGGTGCGGTACGCCGGTGAACCCGGCTTCAAACAGGTGTCGTGGGACGAGGCGCTCGATCTGATCGCAGCCCGCATCCGCACCACGACGCCCGATCGCCTCGCGGTCTACCTGACCGCACGCGGCATCACCAACGAGACCTACTACGTGGCGCAGAAGTTCACCCGCTTCCTCGGCACCAACAACATCGACAACGCCGCGCGCGTCTGCCACGCGCCGTCGACCACCACACTGAAGAAGACCATCGGTGTCGCGGCGACCACGTGCTCCTACACCGACGTCATCAACAGCGACTTGATCGTGTTGTTCGGAGCCAACGTCGCCAACGCCCAGCCCGTCTTCATGAAGTACCTGTACCTGGCGCGCAAGCGCGGCGCGAGGGTCGCCGTGGTCAATCCGCTGCGCGAGCCCGGGCTCGACCGCTACTGGGTGCCCAGCAACGTCGAGAGCGCGATGTTCGGCACCCACATGACCGACGAGTTCTTCGCCGTGAACACCGGCGGCGATCTCGCGTTCCTGAACGGCGTCCTCAAGCTGATGCTCGCCGAGGGCACCGTCGACCGCGAGTTCGTGCGCGATCACACCGACGGCTTCGACGACGTGGTCGCCGAGCTCGACCGCGAGTCGTTCGCCGATCTCGAGCGTCAGTCGGGCGCGACGCGCGCCGACATGGAGCGCTTCGCGCGGATGTACTCCGACGCGCCGTCGGCGGTGCTCATCTGGTCGATGGGGATCACGCAACACGAGCACGGCGCCGACAACGTGGCCGCGATCGTGAACCTCGGACTCGCGCGCGGCAACGTCGGTCGCCCGGGCGCGGGGCTCATGCCCATCCGGGGTCATTCCGGGGTACAGGGCGGCGCCGAGATGGGCGCCTACGCCACCGCCCTGCCGGGCGGGCTCGACGTCAACGCTGCCAACGCGGCCGCGCTCGCGGACCGGTACGGGTTCCCGGTCGGTGATCGCCCGGGCATCACCGCCGAGGAGATGGTCGAAGCCGGCGGCCGCGGCGAGATCGACGTCCTCTACTCCTCCGGCGGCAACTTCCTCGAGGTGCTGCCGGAGCCCGACGTGGTCGACGCCGCGCTCGCGCGTGTGCCGCTGCGGGTGCACCAGGACGTCATCCTCTCCACCCAGATGTTCACCGCGCCGGGCGAGGTCGTCGTGCTCCTGCCTGCGGCCACCCGCTACGAGCAGAACGGCGGCGGCACCGAGACCACGACCGAACGACGGATCGCGTACAGCCCGGAGATCCCCGGACCGCGCCCGGGTGAGGTGCGCAGCGAGTGGGAGATCTTCGTCGACCTCGCCCGCCGCGTCGCGCCCGAGCGCGCCGAGCAGTGCTCGTTCGCGTCGGGGCAGGAGATCCGCGACGAGATCGCACGCGTCGTCCCCGTGTACTCGGGCGTCGAGCTCCTCCGCACCACCGGCGACGCCATCCAGTGGGGCGGCACCCGACTCTGCGAGGGCGGGACGTTCCCGATGCCGGATGGGCGGGCGCGCTTCCTCGCGGTCGCGCCGTTCGAGGTCGACGTGCCCGCGGGCAGCTTCGTGCTCAGCACGCGGCGCGGGAAGCAGTTCAACACGATGGTGCACGAACAGAAGGACCCGCTCACCGGCGCGCTGCGTGACGCGCTCTTCATGGCACCCTCCGACATCGAGGGCCTCGGTCTGCGCGACGGTGATCGCGTCGTCGTGCGCTCCGATCTGGGCGAGATGCCCGCGCGCCTGCACGCGAGCCCGCTCCGACCCGGCAACGTGCAGGTCTTCTTCCCGGAGGGCAACGTGTTGCTGCGGGCCGGGCGGCGCGATCCGGCGTCCGGTGTTCCCGACTACAACGCGGTGGTCACCGTCGAGGCCGCGCTGCGGTGACGCCCGACGACCTGCTCGCGGTGTTCGACGTCGCGGCTGCAGCGCAACGCGGCGCGCTCGCAACCCTCGGCCCCGCCGATCGCCGCGCCCGCACCGATCGCCCCGGGCAGTACCGCATCGACCTCGTCGCCGACGCCGCCGTGCTCCCGGTCCTGCACGCGGCCGGGCTGCGGGTGTTGAGCGAGGAATCGGGGTGGACCGGCCCGGTCGACGCCGAGGTGACGGTGGTGCTCGATCCGGTCGACGGATCCACCAACTGCGCACGCGGCATCCCGTACTGGGCGATCTCGCTGTGCGCGCTCGACGCCGATGGTCCGTGGACCGCCCTGGTGCAGAACGGGGCCACCGGTGCGCGCTACACCGCAGTGCGTGGCGCCGGCGCCCAGCTGGATCGCGCCGCCATCGCTCCCGCCGCGACCACCGACGTCTCACGCGGCGGTCGTCGCGCTGTCCGGCTGGCCGCCGAATCCGCTCGGCTGGCGCCAGTTCCGCGCCCTCGGTTCGGCCGCGCTCGCGTTGTGCGACGTCGCTGCCGGTCATCTCGACGGCTATCTCGACGGGCACGCCGACCAGCACGCGCCGTGGGACTACCTCGGGGCGCTGCTCGTGTGCGACGAGGCCGGTGCGCCGGTCAAGGACGCCGACGGCCGTGACCTGGTCGTGCTCGACGCCGACGCCCGTCGTCAACTCGTCGCCGCGGGCACGAAGGAACTGCTCGACCAGTTGCACGGAGGAACCGGACGGTGACCCACGACCTCGATCTCGACGGCCTGCTCGACGCCGCCCGGCGTGCCGCCGCCGCGGGTGCCGCGATCGTGCTCGACGCATTCGGTGGCGCGAACAACGTGCGCACGAAGGGACCCGGCGACTGGGTGAGCGACGCCGACACGTCGAGCGAGGAAGCGATCCGCGAGCTGCTGCACGACGCCGCGCCGGACCTCGCGTTCTTCGGCGAGGAGACCGGTGGTGAGCGTGCCGATGTCGGCTGGTTCGTCGACCCCCTCGACGGCACCGCCAACTTCGTGCACGGCTTCCCCGTCGTCGGCGTGTCCGTCGCCCTGGTCGCCGACGGCCGCCCGGTGGTCGGCGTGGTCCACGCGCCGATGCTGGGTCGGGTCTACGCCGCCCGCCTCGGGGGCGGCGCCACCTGCAACGACGAGCCCATCCGGATCAGCGAGCGTGAGCCCGACGAGGCCATCTGCGCCACCGGGTTCCCGTTCCGGGCCAAGCGCGACCGGCTGCCGGAGTACTTCCCGGTGTTCGAGCGGGCCTTGCTGACGTTCGAGGACCTCCGCCGGGCGGGGTCCGCCAGCCTGGACCTCTCCTGGACCGCGGCCGGCGTGCTCGACGGCTACTTCGAACAGGCGCTCGGCACCTGGGATGTCGCCGCCGGCAGCTTGCTGGTACGGGAGGCCGGGGGAGTGGTCACCGATTGGCAGGGCGACGACCGGGCCTGGCTCCAGTCGGGTGACATCGTCGCGGCGCCCGCCGCCATCCACGAGCGCATCCTCGAGGTGATCGTCGGCGGCGTGTGACTCAGTCGTGACCTGAGGTGTGACCCGAGGTGTGGCCTGGGTGTGACCTGGGTCAAGTTCCGTGCCGGGCTTGCCGAAGCTCAGGGGAACATCGCAACGGGCATGCAGGCGAAGCGCACGGAGCGAGCAATGAGCCAGGTGACAACCCCCACACAACCCGGTTGGCTGCCCGATCCCTCCGGCCGCTACGAGTGGCGGTACTGGGACGGAGGTTGGACCAACCGCGTCGCCAATTCGGCCCCCGCGGCCCAACCGATCGCGGACGCGCTCGTGCCGGCGCCGCTGCCGACTGCACCCCTGGACACCGCGGCCATCGCCGCGGCCGCGTTCACCGCGGTCCCGGTCGCGCTGTCCAATGACGCGACGCCGGCGCTCACCGCGCGCGACGCGGTCCCGCGCGTGCCGTTCGGCACCGATCCGCCGCCCGACACCGACGCCGCCGTCGCAGCTCCGACCCGGAAGCGCCGGCGCACGCCGTGGGCAGTGGTCGTCGCGTTCTTCCGGTCGTTCGCCGACCAGCCCGAGTCGTACCACTCGGCTCTCGCTCGCGAACCGCTCCCGCCTGATCCCCGCGGGGAGCGCATGGTGGGGACCGCGCCGGGCAACTACGGGCACGCGATGATCGTCGCTCTCGCCGCGGTCGGCATCGTCGCCGGTGCCTACCTGCCGTGGGTCTCGGGCACGATCGGGCTGGCGCAGTTCCACCGCTCGGGCTTCGACGACGGCCTCGGCATCGGGTACTGCATCGGCGCCATGGCCCTCGCCATCAGCGCGCTGCTCTCGGTCCGCATGCGGGCGTTCCGGTGGCTCACCATCATCCTGTCGTTCGTCATCGCGGGCTTCGTCGTCCGCGACGTCCTGCACAGCTACGACGTGATGCAGAACATGAACCGGTACCGCAGCGTCGACGCCGACGTCGGCTGGGGACTCTGGATCATGATCGTGGCGGCGGCGATCGCGATGATCGGCGCCGTCCGCCTCAGTGAGGACGAGAAAATAGGTTGACGTGGAGTATCCTCACCTGGTTGCCTGTGAGGGCTTCACCCGCACCATCCACGATTCCTTCGATTCCGACGGAGCACCCCTGATGTACGGCACCTCGACGCAGCACAACGGCATGGCAGCCGTCGCCGTCGCGCGCGCCCGGTACGTCGGTGGCGTGCGAACGACCGCATGACGAACCTCACGGTCGAGGCCTCGTGGTCGATTCCGTGCGCCGTGCCGGCCACCTTCCACAAGCCCCGGCCCCGTCGGTCCCAGGTGACCTTCTCGTAACTCGAGAGGAACCGCTCACCAGGCCGCCGGGGCACCCCCGGCGGCCTTTTTCGCGTTGCCTTCCCGTTCCGCCCCCGTCCACACGTTCCACCCGAACCGCACGAACCCGCACCACCGAGCCCAGCACAACCAGAAAGAGAAGGAACAGAGATGTTCGCTCTGGAACCCACCGAAGTCATCGAAGACGAACCCTGGCGGATCGACGCGCGCTGCGCCGACGGCACCAGCGCGCTCGTGGACCTGTTCTTCTCGGAGCAGCTCGACGACATCCTGCGGGCCAAGGCGTTCTGCGTCGAGTGCCCGGTCAAGCAGGAGTGCCTCACCGCGGCGGTCGATCGGCGTGAGCCGTGGGGCGTCTGGGGTGGAGAGCTCTTCGCCAACGGCAAGGTGCTCGCCAACAAGCGGCGCCGCGGTCGTCCGCCGAAGGTGCGGCCGCCCGAGCCGGTGCTCGAGGACCTCGTCCCGCGGTACGACCCGTCGTACCGAGTCGCCGAGAGCGCCTGAGTCACGGCACCAACAGATCACCGCAAGAGGCGGGCCGGGGTGACGCGCCGGGGAACAACTCCCCCCGGTTCCCCGACGAGCCCCGGTCCGCCGCGGTCAATGGTCCGCTACCCTCGCTCGCTCCGGGCGTTTAGCTCAGTTGGCCAGAGCGCCGCTCTTACAAGGCGGAGGTCGGGGGTTCGAGACCCTCAACGCCCACTCGTAAATGCGCAGGTCAGAGTTAGGTTCTTGACCTCAGACGTGCATCGGCGTGCCGCCGGAACCACCGCATGTGCCGCGCCGACCGGATCACCCTTGCACCAGACGGACTTCAAGTCCCGTTCGCGTGGTCGGAAGGTCACTCTCCGTCGTGTAGAGTGTCTGTGGGGATAGGCCCTGATCCATTCGGCTGGTTGGTCGCAGCGCCGGACGGGGAGCCAGAGCGAAACCGTGCCCCGGACACTGGATCCGGCGTGCTGAGGTTTTCGCCCTCGAGTCGATGACCTCGCGCTCCGCACTTTCGCGAGGAGCGACCCCCATGCAGTTCCCCACCCTCCGTCTCGGCGTTCGAGATCTGACGCCAACGTCGCTCCGGCGACGCCTGCTGGTGGGCGCCGCGCTCGTCATCCTCATCGCCTTCGCCACTGCGGGCTGCTCGCCCGCGCACCTCTACAGCGCGTCGGCCGGCTTCAACCGCCCGGACACGATCACCGTCCAAGCCTCCGGAGCCGAGGCAAGCGCCGCCGTCGACTGGTGGAACAGCCTCGCCGGCCGACAGCTCTTCGAGCTGACCACCGGACCTGCGCAGATCACGATCCAGACCGACACCGGCTTCTGCGGTCCCATCACCAGCGAACGCGTGGCCTGCACGATGGCGCTGCCCACCTCGGGCGTGTTCGCCGACCCGCCCATCTACTCATACGACTCCTGCGAGGTCTACGTCAGCGCCGCCGGCGCCATCTACTGGCAGGTGTACGCCCACGAGCTCGGCCACTGTCTCGGCTTCCAGCACGTCACGGATCGCGAGTCGATCATGAACCCTCACCCCATTGCGAACAACGCTTGGGATCAATCGATGCTCGCCGCCGCCGGTTACCGATGAGGAAGCGTGGGCGCGCACGGGAGTTCACCGACGAAGGCGGGCGTGCGCCGGTCAACCCTGGGATCGGCGCCTGGCGATGCAGGTCACCATGGTGACCTCGGCGTGGAACTCGCCTGCCCGGGCGCGGGCATCGACGACGTCGAGATCGGCCGTGTACACGCCGGCGATGGAATGCAACGGCAGCCCGGGCGGACCGTCGTGCTGCATCGGATCGTCCGGATCCCAGGCCGTGATCGTCACCGTGTCGTGACGCGGGCGCACGTCGAGCGCGCCGAGTGCCGCGATCGTCGAATCCAGGTCGCGCAGCGACGCGCGCGTGCGGTACCCATTCGAGCGCGGCCGCTCGGAGACGTTCGGCCGCTGACGGGTCGGGATGGTCGACGGCAAAGGTGCCCCAGTCGGTGTCGGTCACCGCGAGCCATTCGCCCGGCGCGACCGTTCGGAGCAGCTCGGCCAGCGCGGCGACCGGATCGATCGTCCATTGCAGCACGCGCTCGGTGTGCACCAGGTCGGCCGCACGGTCTCGCACCGGCAGCGTCGCCACGTCGCCGAGCAGGACACGGGCGCGGCTGTGGCGCCGCCGCGCTTCGTCGAGCATGACCACGGAGACATCGACATCGGCCACGGTGGCACGTACGTCTCGGCCGAAGGTGCCCGGTCCGCACCCTGCGTCCACCACGATCGCGTCGTCGCCCAGTTCGACCTGGTCGAGCACCCACGACCGGGCTGCGTGCACGGCCGGCCAGGCGTCGGTGGCGTCCATCATCGCCACCAACGCACCGCGGTCGCCGGCGTCGACCGTGGCGAAATCGGTCATCGGCAGAGGCTACGACCGCGGGGTTAGGGTCCGCCCATGCCCGAAGCACACGTGAACGACATCGACATCGCCTACGAACTGATCGGCGAGGGGCGCCCGTGGGTGATCACGCCCGGAGGTCGGTTCAGCAAGGACGACGGCGGGATCCGCGAGTTCGCCGAGGCCCTCGCGGCCGAGGGCAACCAGGTGCTCATCTGGGACCGACCCAACTGCGGCGCGTCGCAGGTGGCCTTCACCGGCGAGTCGGAGTCGACCCTGCAGGCCGACACGCTCGCCGCATTGATCACGCACCTCGGTCTGGGCCCGACGGTCGTCATCGGTGGATCGGGGGGCGCACGAGTGTCGATGCTCACGGCCGCCCGCCACCCCGAGCTCACCGCAGGTCTGGCGATGTGGTGGATCAGTGGCGGCCCGTTCGGGCTCATGAGCCTGGCCGTGCACTACTGCGGGCAGAACCTGGTGAAGGCGTGGACCGAGGGCATGGATGCCGTCGCCGACCTGCCCGAATGGGAGGAGGTGCTGGCCCGCAACCCGTCGAACCACCAGCGCATCCTCGATCAGGACCGCGCCGAGTTCGTGCGCACCATGGAGCGCTGGATGCTCGTGTACTACCCGCGCGACGACCAGCTCGTGCCCGGGGTCGACGACGCCGATGCGGCGCGCATCACGATGCCCACGCTCGTGTTCCGCAGCGGCGAGAGCGATGCGTGGCACACGCGCGCGACGTCGGAAGCCGTCGCTGCGGGGTTGCCGAACGCCCGCATCGTCGAACCGCCGTGGGGTGACCGCGAGTGGCTGGACCGCTCCGCCGCCCGCCTCGCCGGCGAGGGGGCGTTGTTCGGTCGGTGGCCGTTGCTGGCGCCGACGCTGCTGGACTGGGTGAAGGAGGAGTTGGACTGATGGCCGGTCGCGAGAACAGCCTGGGGCAGTACTGCATCAACGTGAGCGACCTCGACCGTTCGGTCGAGTTCTGGAGCGAGGTCATCGGCATCCCCGTGCAGAGCCGCACCGAGATCCCGATCGCCAAGGAGGTCGTGCTCCAGGCCGAGATCGGCGGCTCGCGCATCCAGCTCGCCCAGCAGCTCGACCAGGACGGGCCGATCGACATGGGCACCGCGATGTGGAAGCTGTACGTCGACACCGAGGACTGCCAGGGCCTCTACGACAAGGCGATCGCGTGGGGATGCGAGTCGGTGTCACCGCCCGAGCAGCTCGACCGGTGGCCGGTGACCGTCGCGTTCATCAAGGACCCCGACGGCTACCTCATCGAGCTCCTCCAGAACCACCAGGGCATCCGCCCGTCGCTGCGCTAGCCGGATCCTTCCGGCCCGAGCACCGGCCCGAGCACCGGCCCGAGCACCGGCCCGAGCACCGTGGCGAGCGCGTCGGCGAGCCGAGCCAGATCGGCGTCGTCGACGTGCACGTGCGGCGCGAGCCGGAGCATCTCACCGCGCACCGCGGCGTAGCAGTTGGCGGCGGCGAGGCCGGGCACGACCGCGCCGCGCACGGCGTCGGGGAGGCGCACGCCGAGGAGGTGCGGTCCGCGCTGGTCGGTCGGCAGCGGGTCGAGTCCGAGCGCGCTCGTGGTGGCGGTCAGCGACGCGGTGACCTCGGCCAGCCGGTCGGCGACGCGGTCGACGCCCCACTCGCCGAGTTGCTCCAGCGCCGCGATCGCCATCGGCACGAGCTCGAACTGGCTGCGCTGTCCGACGTCGAACCGGCGCGCACCGGGTTGGTAGTCGTCGCGATAGTCGACGAGCCGTGCGAAGTCCTCGGAACCCTCGCGTGCGATCCAGTTCTGCTCGATCGGCGTGCCCTCGACGATGCTGCTCCGCCACGTAGAGGTACGAGACGCCGAGCGGACCGAGCAGCCACTTGTAGCCGACGGTCGTCACGAAGTCGGGTCGGATGCGCGCGATGTCGAACGGCATCGCGCCGATCGACTGGCTGCCGTCGATGACGAGGTGCGCGCCGAGCTCGTGCGGTGCGCGCGCTCACGCGGTCGAGATCGACGAGGGCGCCGTCGGTCCAGTGCACGTTCGGGACGCTGACGATCCGCACGCGGTCGTCGAGGGCGCCGAGCACCGCGTCGGTCCACGACTGCCCGCGCTCGCGGTGCACGGTGAGGATCTCGGCCCCGCGGGCGCGTGTGGCCGCCTGCCACGTGTAGATCCCCGACGGGTACTCCTCGGCCAGCACCAGCACACGCTCGCCGGGCTGCAACGCCAGGTTGCGCGCCGCGACCGCGAACCCGTAGCTCGTCGCCGGGACCAGGGCGATCCCTTCGGCATCGGCGCCCACGAGATGCGCGAACGCAGCACGCAGGCGCTCGACGTCGGAGAACCAGTCGTCGGCCGTGAACGTCCACGGTCGGGACCGGCGCTCGAGCGCAGCCTCCCCGGCGGCCCGCACCCGGTGGAGCTGCGGCGACAGGGTCGCGGTGTTGAAGTACGCGATCTCGCGCGGGACCGCGAAGGCGTCCCGGATCGGGCGGAGGAGGCCTCCGGTCACCCCCGGTCGGCCGGCTTGGCCGCCATCATGTGGGCCTCGAGCAGGTAGTCGGGCGGTGTCCTGGCGATCTGCGAGTCGGCCCGGGCGCGGATCTTCTCCTGCTGCGGCTCGCTCGGGTACGTGATCCAGAACACGTCGTCGCGCACGCCCTCGAAGCACAGATCGGCGACCTCCGACAGCGGTGCGAACACGATCGGCATGCCGGCTGCGTCCATGCGTCGCTGGTACTCGCCGAGCGCGTCGCGGCCTTCCTGCGGCGGCGCCCCCGGACGGTCGTAGCGGTCGGGTCGGTTCGCGCCCGGACGCCAGATGCCGGTGTTGAGCATCCCCGGCGTGCGCGTCGACGGGTAGAGCAGCGACGCGCCGACGTCGGCGCCGATCTCGCGCAGTTGACCCCAGAGGCACTCGGTGATGGTGGTGACCGCGGCTTTCGTGGTCGCGTACACCGCGCTGTTGATCAGCGGCGTGAATCCGCCGTTGCCCGATGTCGTGTTGACCACGTGACCGGGCTCGCCGCTCGCGAGCAGCGTGGGGACGAACACGTTGATGCCGTTGACCACACCCATCACGTTGACGTCGAGCGACCAGCGCCAGTCGTTGACGTGGTGCTCCCAGATCTGGCCTTCGGAACCCGACCCGATCCCCGCGTTGTTGCACACGAGGTGCACCGCGCCGAACGCCTCGAGCGTCGCGTCGCGCAGCGCCTCGACCGATTCGAGCGACGTGACGTCGGTGACGACACCGACCACGTCGCGACCCTGGTCGCGCAACTCGCCCGTCGTCTGCTCCACGAGCGCGGGCACGACGTCGGCGAGGACGACCCGCATGCCCTCGTCGGTGAACTTCTCGACGAGGCGCGCGCCCGATGCCCTGGCCCGCCCCCGTGACGACGGCGACCCGCGCTTCGAATTCCTTCATCGACTTCACCCCATGTACGCGGTCAGTGGTTGCCCGCAGGTCTCGGGGACCACCTTCCCGTCGATCTCCCTGCGGATCATCATGGGGCACGTGGGAACCGGCGCGCCTTCGTTGTCGGGCTCGACCTTGCCGTGCGTGGGGCAGTGGTACTCGATCTTCACGCCCACCGGTCTACCCGCTGGCGGAGGTTCGACACCGACGACGGTCCGCCGACACGACCGATAGCTTCCGGGCATGACTTCGGTGCAATTGCGACGCTACGAGATCAACCCGGGTGAGATGGAGCCGTTCCTGGAGGCCGTCCGCGCCGCGTTCGTGGTCCGCGAGCACTACGGGTTCCGGGTGGCGTTCGCACTGATCGACGAGGAGCGCAACGAGTTCACCTGGGCGGTGGCGCACGACGGCGACTTCGCGGCCGTCGAAGCGGAGTACTACGCATCGCCCGAACGCGCCGCGCTGCCGGCGAATCCCGCCGACCACATCGCGGTGATGCACCTCGGGATGGTGCAGGTCGAGAAGCTCTGACGCGAGCTACTGCGCGCCGAGGAACTCGGTCAGCGCGCGATGGAGCTCGGGCCGCGAGTTCGCGGTGAAGTGATCGCCGGGGACGCGCACGAGGGTGGCGTCGAGGCGCTGGGCGAGGGGAGCGGGATCGCCCGCGTTCTCGTCGTCGTCGCCGACCACGAGCAGGACGGGGACGTCGATGCCGTCGATCGGCGCCGGCCCCACGGCCCCGGGAGCCCGCACGTAGGCGAGCAGGGGCTCGCGGTCGAGCCCGGCCATCACCCGGAACTGGCGCAGCGACGCGTCGTCGACGTCGTCGGGCGACTCGGCTTCGAGCACCGCGACCAGGGCGTCGCGCCGGTCGGCGCCGTCCTCGCCCCCGGTCCCGCTCTCGCCGATGCCGAGCAGCACCACCGCCTTCACCCGGGGCTCCTGGGGCGCCAGCCGGAGTGCGAGGTGCGCACCCATCGAGTAGCCGACGAGCAGGACGTCGTCGAGTCCGAGGTGGTCGAACAGGGCGACGACGTCGCGCTTCATCGCGTCGTCGGCGTAGGCCTCGGAATCGGTGGGCTTCGACGACAGCCCGTGACCACGAGCGTCGAGCGTGACCACGCGGTAGCCCTCGTCGAGCAGCAGGTCGAGGATGCCCGAGCGCACGTAGTTGACGTTGGTGTCGGCGGCGAAGCCGTGCAGCAGCACGACCGGACGGCCGTCACCGTCGTCGAGGTAGGAGAGACGGAGACCGTCGAAGCTCTCGAAGTCGGGCATGGTCGCGAATCAACTCTCCTCGGGAACCGCGTCGTCGCGGCGGGTGATGGGCGCGGCTCCGGCGAGTGCGCCGCCGTCGACCACCAGGGTGTGACCGGTGATCCACGACGCACCGGGACCGGCGAGGAACCGGGCCGCGTGCGCGATGTCGTCGGGTTCGCCGAGACGGCGCAGCGGCAGGCCGGCGGCGACGGCGTCGCCCGCCGGCTCCCACAACGCGCGGGCGAAGTCGGTCTTGACCAGGCCGGGGGCGATGGCGTTGACCCGGACGCCGGGCCCGAGCTCCAGGGCCAGGATGCGGGTGAGGTGCACGATCGCAGCCTTGGTGGTGTTGTACACGCCGATGGCGGCGTCGCCCCGCAATCCGCCGATTGACGACAAGTTGATGATCGAGCCGCCGTGGTCGCGCATCCACGCCCGCCAGGCCAGCTGGCTCCACACGAAGGCGCCCCGCACGTTCACCTGGAAGGTCTTGTCCCAGGCCCCGAGGTCGGCGTCGATGGTGGCCCCCATGCTGGGGTTGGTGGCGGCGTTGTTGACGAGGATGTCGAGCGCGCCCAGCTGCTCCACGCACGCTGCCACACAGGCTGCGGCCTGGTCGGGCTCGCCGGCGTTGGCCGCGAACGTGGCCAGCTGCGCACCGGGCGTGGCCTCGCGGATCGTCGCCGCCGCCTCGTCGAGGCCCTCCTGCTTGCGTGACGAGAGCATCACCGCGGCCCCGGCGTCGGCGAACGAGGCGGCGATGGCCCGTCCGATCCCCTTCGACGCGCCCGTGACCACAGCGACCTGACCCGCGAGTTCTGCCCCCACGACCGGCAGTCTCGCGCGCGACGATGGGAAGATGGCCGGAGTGGCAGCACCGGACCGAGTCGCGCCCGAGCACCCAGCTCCCGCGACTCGGCTACATCCCCGCGCTCGACGGCTTCGCGCGCGCTCGCCGTCGTCGCGGTGCTGCTCTACCACGCCGACCAGAAATGGATCCCCGGCGGCTTCCTCGGCGTCGACGTGTTCTTCGTGATCAGTGGGTACCTGATCACGTGCCTGCTGCTCTCCGACTACCAGCAGACGAACGGCATCGGCCTCAAGCGCTTCTGGTACCGCCGCGCTCGCCGACTCCTGCCCGCGCTCTTCGCCATGCTCTTCGTGGTGTCGCTGTACGCGATCTTCTTCCTGCCCGACGTGCTCAGCCAGTTGCGGGGCGAGGTGATCGCCGCCCTGCTCTACGTCGAGAACTGGTTCCTCATCTTCCGCGACCTCTCGTACTTCCAGAACGTGGGCCGTCAGCCCCTGTTGCAGCACGTGTGGTCGCTGGCGGTGGAGGAGCAGTACTACCTGTTCTGGCCCCTCATCCTGATGCTGGTGTTGACGGTGTGGGGTAAGAGCCGCAAGGCGTTGCTGATCGGCGTGCTCTGCGGGGTCGTGATCTCCACGCTCGAGATGGCGATCCTGTACCACCCCTTCACCGATCCTTCCCGCGTCTACTACGGCACCGACACGCCGCGTCGCCGCGCTGCTGCTCGGTTCGGCGCTCGCGTTCGTGTGGGCGCCGTGGCGACTCATCGGACGTACGGGACGCAACGCCGGGATCCTGCTCGATCTCATCGCGGCCGGCAGTCTCTTCCTCCTCTTCTACATGTTCCTCAACGTCGGAGAATTCGATCCCGGGCTCTACAACCGCGGCGGGTTCCTCGCCGTTGCCGTCGTCTCGACGATCCTCATCGCGTCCACCGTGCACCCGGCGTCGAAGTTCGTCCCGTGGCTGTTGGGGTTCGCGGTGTTCCGCTGGATCGGCGTCCGTTCCTACGGGATCTATCTCTGGCACTGGCCGATCTACATGGTCACCCGGCCCCACTCCGATGTGCCGTTCACCGGCATCCCGTTGCTCGTGTTCCGCCTCGTGCTCACGTTCGTCGCGGCCGCGCTGTCGTACAAGTACGTCGAGGAACCGATCCGCCACGGCGCGGTGGAACGCTGGTGGGGGCAGTACCGTGCCGCGCCCGCGGAGATGCAGCGGAAGCTGATGACCCGGTTCCTGCTCGGCGCGGCCGGTATCACCGTGGGCCTGGTGATCATCGTCATCGGGCTCGGCAACGGCGGGAGTGCCGCGGCGCCGGCGGGATTGGCCGGTCCGACGCATGTCGTCCTCGGTCCCGGTGCGTCGACCACCACCGTCGCCGGCCAGGTCACGACGACCACGGCACCCAGCGCGACCACCACCACGCTCGCCCCCGGCACGTCGCCCCCGGCGGTCACCGCGATCGGTGACTCGGTCATGCTCGGCGCCGCCAACCAGCTGATCGCCACCATCGACCCCATGTTCGCCACCGCCACGGTCCCGCAGGTGACCACCGTCGACGCGGCCGAGAACCGCCAGTTCTCCACCGGCGTCGACGACATCCAGCAGCGCAAGGACACCGGCGCGTTGGGTCAGATCGTCGTCGTGCAGCTCGGCACCAACGGGCTCATCGACCCCGGCGACTTCGATCGCATGATGGCGTTGCTCGCCGACCGCCAGAAGGTCGTCCTGATCAACGCCAAGGTGCCCCGCCCGTGGGAGCAGCAGGTGAACGACACGCTCGCGGCCGGGGCGGCCAAGTACAAGAAGAACACCGTGTTGCTCGACTGGCACGGCTACGGCGGCGCTCATCCCGAGTTCTTCTACGACGACGGCATCCATCTGAAGCCCGAGGGCGCCGATGCCTACGCCCGCTATGTGGCCCAGGCACTGACGGGAGCCGGCTCGCCCTGACCCCCTGAGCGCAGGGGCCGTGTGCCAAGCTGGGAGGCCCCATGCACACGCTCTCCCGCACGCTGATCACCGTCGTCATCGCGATCGTCGTCGGCGGCGTCGCGGTCGGCGCCTGCCTCGCCGCCCTCATCCCGGGCACGGTCGAGGTCGCCACCGCGCACCACTACACCGCGGAGCAGGTCAAGGAGCTCAAGGCCCTGGCCGAGCCGTCCACCATCTACTGGGCCGACGGCACGCAGATGGGTCCGTCGCTGGGGCTCGAGGCGCGCCAGAACGTCACGTCGCTCGCCGAGGTCCCGAAAGTGGTGCAGGACGCGGTGGTCGCCACCGAGGACCGGTCGTTCTGGACCAACGACGGCATCGACCTCGGTGGCGTGTTCCGGGCGTTCCTCACCAACCTGACGTCCGGCAAGATCGAACAGGGTGGCTCCACCATCACCCAGCAGCTGGTGAAGAACCGGATCCTCACCTCGAAGCGCGACGTGAACCGCAAGATCAGGGAGATCGAGGACGCGCTGCGGCTCAACGAGAAGTTCTCCAAGGAGAAGATCCTCATCGAGTACCTCAACACCGTGTACCTCGGTTCGGGTTCGTACGGCATCCAGGCCGCGGCGTCCCGCTTCTTCTACACATGGGATCCGGGTTCTCCGTATCCCCGGGGCAAGAAGCTCGACGAGCTGACCATCGGTGAAGCCGCGATGCTCGCCGGGCTCATCTCCAACCCCGAGGGCAACAGCCCGTTCGCATACCCCGACCGTGCCATCCGCCGGCGCGCCGACGTGCTCCGGGCGATGGTCGAGGAGCACTACATCACGCAGGAGGAAGCCGACGTCGCCAACAACGAGCCGCCGCCGTCGATCAAGCCCCCTGCCAACCCCATCGTGGGCACCACCTTCCTCACCAGCGAGGTGCTCCAGCAACTGCTCGCAAATCCGCTGCTCGGGGGCACCGAGAAGGAGCGAGGGGACAAGATCCTCAAGGGTGGACTGAAGATCTACACGACCTTCGACCGGGGCCTGCAGGACCTGGCCCAGGACGCCACGACCACCGTGAAGCCGCAGATGGGAGCGGACTGGGTCTCGTCGTTGGTGTCGATCGATCCCTCGACCGGCGCGGTGAAGGCCATGGTCTCGGGGCAGGACTACGCGGTCGACCAGACCAACATCGCCACGACGTCGTGCATCAGGTGCGGGCGTCAGACGGGCTCGACGTTCAAGGTCATCACCCTGGCGGCCGCGCTCGCGAACGGCTACTCGCCCGAAGACCAGGTCGACGGCAGCGAGGCGTGTCCGGTGCCGAGCCGGTTCCCCGCAGTGCCGCCCGAGCAGTGGCCGAACAACTCGGCCGACGGGGCCGAGGACGGCATGCACTCCCTCGACCACTCGACTGCGCACTCGATCAACTGCGCGTTCGTGCGCCTCGCCACGAGCGTGGGCTACGACAAGGTCATCGCCACCGCGCACGCCATGGGGATCACCAAGGACAACATCAACGAACCCATCCTCAGTGAGACGCTCGGCACGTACGAGCAGAACACGCAGACCATGGCGACGGTGATGGCCACGATCGCCAACAGCGGCGTGCACCACACGCCCTACGTGGTGCAGAAGGTCGTCGACGCCGCCGGCAAGATCGTCCTCGACAAGAGCAACGACCCGGGCGACCAGGCCCTGCCTGCCGACGTCGCCAACTGCGAGGCGAACCTGCTCAGGAACGTGGTCGACGGCGGGGGTACCGGCGGGAACGCCCACGTCGACGGGCAGCTGATCTTCGGCAAGACCGGCACCACCGACCACACCACCGACGCCTGGTTCATCGGTGCCAACCCGCCCGGTGGCGGGATGCAGCTCGCCACTGCGGTCTGGTTCGGCAACTACAAGGGCAACTTCGGCGGTGCCGGGTTCGGCGGCGACTCGGCCGCGCCGATCTTCCAGTCCTTCATGTCGCGCGCGCTCGCAGGCCAGGGATCGGGCGCGATGCCGGCTCCGGGGCCGGTGTGCGCGCGTCCCGGCGGCAGGATCGTGAACCAGGACGGCGGGTTCACGGCCGCGGCTCCCGTGGTCCCGGTCATCCCGCAGCTCCCGACCGTGCAGCAGCAGCCCATAGCACCGACCCCCACCGCGCCGCCCGCCACGGTGGCACCCGCCGCACCCGCGGCCGCCGCGCCGGCCGACCGCGGGAACGGCGGACAGTGACGAGCGAGCTCGACGTGCTCCTGGAGCTCCAGGAGCGGGACAGCACCCTCGAACGACTGCTCCACCGTCACCACACGCTGCCCGAGCGCAACGCGCTGCACGAAGCCGAGGCCCGAGCCGCGCAGCTGGACGCGCGCCTGATCGCGACGAGCGCCGACCGTGATCGCGTCGCGCGTGAGGAACAGCAGCTCGACGACGAAGCCCGCTCGCTCGCGGGCAAGGCCACCGAGGTCGAGGCGCGCATGTATTCGGGCGAGGTGAGCTCGCCGAAGGAGCTGCAGGCCATGCAGGCCGACGTCGAGCAGCTGCGTCGGCACCAGCGCACCATCGAGAACCGCGAGCTCGAGCTGATGGAGGCGCGGGAGCCGCTCGACGCCACCGTCGGCGACCTCGAGCAGCAGCGCGCTGCACTCACGACCGAGATCGACGGTGACGCCGCCGCTCTCGGCGCGGCCGAAGCCGAGATCATCGCCGAGATGCAGACCGAGCGGTCGGCCCGCGACGAACTCGCGGCGAGCATCGACCCCGCGCTGCTGCGCGAGTACGAGCGCTGCCGGTCGCTCGCCAAGGGTGCGGGCGTCGCCCGCCTCGTGGGCACCACCTGCCAGGGCTGTCACCTCTCGATCCCCGCGATCGAGGCGGAGCAGATCAAGCGCTCGGGTGGTCAGCCCATCGCGCATTGCGACAACTGCGGCGCGATCCTGGTGCCCTGATGCTCGACGAGGTGGTCGTCTACTTCGACGGTGGCGCGCGCGGGAACCCGGGGCCGGCGGCGATCGGCGCGGTCGTGCTCGACCCGTCGAGCGTGCCGCCCACCCGCCTCGCGGCAGTGAGCGAACGCATCGGTGAGACCACCAACAACGTCGCCGAGTACCGCGCGCTGATCGCGGGCCTGGAAGCCGCGGCCGCCACACCGGCGCGCGCAGTGAAGGTGCGGGGCGACTCCAAGCTCGTGATCGAACAGGTCGCCGGGCGATGGAAGGTGAAGCAGGAGCACCTGCGGCCGTTGCGGGCCCGGGCGCAAGAGCTCCTGAAGGGCTACGAGGTCGTCGACCTCGCCCACGTACGTCGCGAGTTCAACGGCGACGCCGACGCGCTGGTGAACGCCGCGCTCGACCTGCCCTGAACCGATGTTCTTCTGGTACGTCGGCCTCTCGGTGTTCGGCGTGGCCACGATCTTCCGCAGCGTCGGCATCGACTACCGCCTGATCGCGGGCGGGTCGTTGCTGCCCCTCGTCCTCGACCTCGCGTTCGGCTACCGCGCCTACGGCTACACGTTGCTGTTCGCGGTGGCGCTCCTCGCGATCGTGATGGTCGCCACCATCGGTCGACCGCGGCTCGTCCGGCGGCGGTGGCTGTGCCTGCCGATCGGCGTGTTCGCGGGTTTGATCCTGTCGGGCGCGTTCGGCAACAGCGAGCTGTTCTGGTGGCCGTTCCTCGGCGCCGACTTCACCCACGACGGCCTGCTGCCCACGTTGTGGGTCATGGTGCTCGAAGAGGTCGTCGGCCTCTTCGTGTGCTGGGTCGTCGTCGGTCAGTACGACCTCTACCTGCCCGGCCCCCGTGCGGAGTTCTTCCGCGCCGGCCGCCTCACGTCGTCCCCCTGAGGGGTCTATTCGGCGCGGACGGGGATGCCGACGCGGACCGGCTGTGCGGGGCGGGCGTGCGCGCCGAGGGAGTCGACCACGAAGCGACCCTCACCGGGGCCGTCGGCGACGGGCATGCCGAGCGCCTCGAGCAGCGCGTGGTCCTCCTCCGGTGGACGACCGGTCGACGTGAGGTAGTTGCCGACGATCAACGCGTTGGCGCCCGCGAGCAGGCCCATCGCCTGCAGCTCGCCCAGCACGTACTCGCGTCCGCCGGCGAGACGCAGCCACGCGCTCGGGAGCACCAGGCGGAACAGCGCGATCGCCTGCAGCGCCTCGCGGGCTGATGAGCCGCTGGTCACCGAGCGGGGTGCCGGTGGGCAGGAGGAAGTTGATCGGCACTTCGCACGGTTCGAGCTCGGCCAACTCGAACGCGAAGTCGACGCGCTGTTCGAGCGTCTCGCCCATGCCGAGGATGCCGCCGCAGCACAGCTCCATGCCCGCGCCGATGGCGAGGCGTGCCGTCTCGACCCGGTCGTCGTAGGTGTGGGTGCTCACGATCGACGGGAACAGGGCACGCGGGGCCTCGAGGTTGTGGTTGTACCGCTTGACGCCCGCGGCCGAGAGGCGTTCGGCCTGCTCGGGTGTGAGCAGACCCAACGAGCACGCCACTTCGAGGCCCGTCTCGCGGTGCACCGCGTCGACGGCCTCGATCACGCGGGTGAGCATCCGCTCCGACGGCCCGCGCACCGCGACCACGATGCAGAACTGGGTCGCGCCCGCCGCGCGCGTGGCGTGCGCGGCTTCGAGCACCTCGTCGAGCTGGAGGAGGGGGTAGACGTCGACGTCGGTGGAGTAGCGGGAGGACTGGGAGCAGAAGGCGCAGTCTTCCGGGCACGCGCCGGACTTCGCGTTGATCAGGCTCTCGAGCTCGACCTCGGCGCCGCAGTAGGCCAGACGCACGCGGTGGGCCAGCGCGACGAGGTCGGGCAGCTCGTCGAGGGGCACGGTGGCGACCGCGAGCACCTCGTCTCGGGTGAGCGAGCGGCGTTCGTCGAGCAGCGCGGTCTCGGCGACCAGGAGGGCGTCGTGCATGGCCCGTCAGACTAGAGGCGAGCGTCCGTGGCGCGGGCACCCTGTCCCGGCCTTCAGAGCGCCCACCCGCCGCCGGACGTCCCGTCCCCCCAGCAGGGTCGACGGCGGCCGGGTGGGCGACCGGCGCCAGCATGCCCGCTCGCCACCGGAAAACGCGCGCGCCCCCGTAGGCTTGCCCGCTGGTGGTGGCGAGCGAGGATCGACCGACGCGGGCCGCGGCGCGCATGAGCGTCGCCACGCTGGCGTCCCGCGGGGTCGGCTTCGTCAAGGTGTGGGTCATCGCCGCCGTCCTGGGGGCCACCTACCTGGGCAACACCTACCAGGCCTCGAGCTCGGTCTCGAACATCCTCTTCGAGCTCATCGCGGCCGGAGCCCTCTCCGCCGTCCTCGTCCCCACCTTCGTGGATCTCTTCCGGGCAGGCGACGACCGCGAGGCCGAACGCCTGGCCTCGGGGGTGCTCGGCATGGCCCTCGCGGTCATGGCCGTCGTCTCGATCGTCGGCGTCGTCTTCGCCGAACCCATCGCCCGGATCCTCTCGAGCGGCGCCCCCAACGCCCACGTCGAGTCCCAGCAGGTGGCGCTCTCGGCGTTCTTCCTGCGGTTCTTCGTGCCCCAGGTGCTGCTCTACGCCATCGGGACCGTCGCCACCGCGGTCCTCTTCGCCAAGCGGCGTTTCGTGATCGTGGCGATCGCACCGATCGCCAACGCCGTCATCCTCGTCGCCACCATGGCGATCTTCCGGGCCATGCACGGCCCGAACCCGAGCCTCGACCTGACCACCGGTGAGGAGCTCGTGCTCGCGATCGGCGGCACGCTCGGTGTCGTCGGCTTCGTCGCCGTCCCCACGATCGCGTTGTTGCGCTCCGGATTCCGCCTGCGCGCCAAGCTCGGCGCCGTCGACCGCCACCTCCGCAAGCTGCTCTGGCTGTCGGCCTGGGTCGCACTGCAGCCCGACGTCGCGGTGCTGCTCGCGGCCGCGCTGGTGATGGGCAACCAGGTCGCGGGCGGGGTGGTGGCATACCAGTTCTGCTTCGTCGCCTTCCTCGCGCCCTACGCGATCCTCGCGCAGCCGATCCACACGACGATCCTCCCCGAGCTCACCGGCGATGTCGCGAGCGGCGACATGGTTGCGTTCGCCGATCGGCTCCGGTGGGGGCTCGACGCCATGTCGCGCCTGCTGCTCCCCGTGAGCGCGGCATACGTGGCGCTCGCACTCCCGGCGATGCGGGTGCTCGCGGTCGGCAACAGCCGCAACGACGCCGAGCTGTTCGCGGCGGTGCTCGCGTCGCTGGGCGTCGGGCTGTTCACGTACGGCACGTTCCTGTTCTTCGCGCGGGCGTCGTACGCGCTCGGCGACAGCCGGACGCCGGCGATCATCGCGGGCGCGAGCGCGTTGGTCGGCGCCGCGGTCATGGTCGTCGGTGGGCTCGCGTTCGAGAGCGACACGGCCAAGGTCGCGGCGCTCGGTCTCGGGCACAGCGCGGCGTACTTCGTGGGCACGCTCGTCCTCGGCGCGGTCCTGCGCAAGCGGGTGGGCCATGGGTTCTTCCCGCACGCCTTCCTCCCCGCGCTCGGGGCGTCGGTCGCGCTCGGGGGAGCCGCGTGGCTGGTGGAGCGCCTCGTGGGGCCGTCGGGCCGGATCGCCGACATCCTCGTACTCGTGGCGATCGGTCTCGTCGGGCTCGGTCTCTACGTGCTCCTGCTGCGCATGCTGCCCAAGCGTGGTGATCGGCTGGAACGCGCGTTCGAACCGATCGATCCCGACCTCGCGGTCGAACCGTGAGCCAACCCGGTTCGAGGCGCGTCACCAGAGCGGCGTTGACGGGCACGGTCATGATCGTGTTGGCGACCGCGCTCGTGCTCACGCAGTTCGCGTCGTCGGCCACCGCCGCCGAGGGTCAGCAGCAGTCGAACGCGGTGCGGCGCGTGCTGGTCATCTCGTTGCCGGCGACGTCGTGGGGCGACGTGCAGTCGGGCGACGATCCCAACCTCCAGCAGCTCTTCACGCAGTCGGCCGTCGCCGACATGATCACGCGCACGGCCGGCCGCAAGAGCTCGATCGCCGCCGGGTACACCGCGTTCGGCGCCGGCGGTCGGGCGTCGGCCAACACGCTCCTGGCCCCGCAGGCGTTCGAGACCACCGAGTCCTACGGCGACAGCACTGCCGGGGCCGTGTACCAGCAGCGCACCGGGCACGAGGCCACCAGCGGCATCGTGCATCTGGGTCTGGAGGCGCTGGTGCAGGAGAACGCCGACGGCCTGTACGACCCGACGATCGGCGCGTTGGGAGACACCCTCGAACAGGCGAAGGTGTCGCGTGGGGTCGTCGCCAACGGTGACGGTGCGCAGCCCGTGGTCGACGAGCCGTTGCAGCCGTACCAGCGCGCCGCGGTCAACGCCCTGATGGGCAGCGACGGCCGCGTACCCGCCGGGACCGTGAGCGACGACCTGCTCGAACCCGACTCGCACGCGCCGTTCGGGTTGCGCACCGACAACGACGCCGCGTACCGAGCGTTCTCCGACGCGTGGCAACAGGGTGGTGTCGTCCTCGTCGAGGGCAGCGACCTGTTGCGCGGCGGACCTCTACACCGAGTTCCTCACCGACGACCAGGCCCGCGCGGAGAAGCGGGCTGCGTTGCGCCGGGTCGACGAGCTGGTCGGACGGATGCTCGCCGACGTGGACCCGGCCCACGACGCGGTGTTCGTGGTGAGCCCGGCGTCACCCCGTCGTGGTTCGGGCCTCGCGGTCACCGGCATCCGCGCGCCGGGCGTGGAGCCCGACTTCCTCCGCTCGGCCACCAGCCGACGCAACGGCTTCGTCTACGTGATCGACATCGCGCCCACCATCCTCGACCTGCTCGGCATCGACGTCCCCAAGGAGATGGAGGGACGGGCGATGGAGGTGGTGCACGGGCCCGCGCGCGACCAACGCGTCACGACGCTCGTGCACGCCAACGAGGACGCGGTGTTCCGCGACTCCAAGGTCGGGCTGGCCAACAACGTCGCCATCACGCTCGCGATCCTGCTCGCGGTCGCCGCTGCGCTCGCGGTCAGGATCAAGCGGCCGTCGGAGGGCTTCGTGCGGCTCTTCGCCCTGGGCGTGTTGGGGTTCCTCTTCGCCACGTACGCGGCGGAGCCGCTGCACTTCGGGCGCAGCGACAACTCGGCTGCGTACCTCGGGTTCCTCGTGGTGGTGTCGCTCGTCTTCGCGGTCGCGTGCCGGCTCCTCGGCGGACGCGGTCCGTACCGCCCGCTCGCGATCGTGTTGGCCGTCACCGTCGTCGTGCACGTGCTCGACCTCGTCGCGGGTGCGCGCCTCGAGCTCAACACGGTGTTCGGCTACTCGGCCACCGTCGGCATCCGCGTCGCGGGCCAGGGCAACATCACGTTCTCGCAGCTGACGGCGGCGGTGCTGCTGCTCGGTGGTCTCGCGGTGTGGCGACGGCCCGGTCGGCGCACGGTCTACGCGGTGATCGCCATGCTCCTGGTGACCCTGATCGTGATGGCGGCTCCACCCTTCGGCGGCGACTTCGGCGCCGCCATCGCCGGCGCCCCCGGCTTCGGGCTGTTCGCGTGGCTGCTGCTCGGCCGTACCATCCGGCTCCGCACCATCGTCATCCTCGGCGGGGTGCTCGTGGTCGCGGGCCTGCTGGTCGGCTTCGCCGACTTCCTGCGCCCGCGCGACCAACAGACCCACATCGGCCGCTTCTTCGACGAGTTGGTGAACGGCGCGCCGGGTGACTCGTTCCTCACCATCCGGCGCAAGCTCGACGCCAACCTCGCGTCGTTCGGCGGGACCAAGCTGCTGTGGGTCATGCCCGTCGTCGTGCTCCTGGCGTGGTACCTCTGGCGTCTGCACGGCGGCCGCATCGGGCCGTTGTTCCGCTCGGTGCCGGTGATCCGCCAGACGGTCCTCGCCTTCGCGGTCGTCGCGGCGCTCGGCTACGCGCTCAACGACTCCGGCGTCGCGATCCCCGCGGTGATGGCGTTGGTCTTCGAGTGCGCCCTGGTGTTCGTCGCCCTCACCCCGAACTCCGAATCGGTGTCGAAGTGGCGCGACTACTCGCCGTCGGCGGCGCCGGAACGGTCGGTCGCGGGCGTGAGCCAACCCGGGAGCGGGATCCCGGCGCCGTCGAGCAGCTGAGCGAGACGGGCGTTCGGTTCTTCGTAGCGCACCGCGAGCTCCTGAACGACTTCGTCCGGGATCTGTTCCCCGGCGGGGCGTCCGTTGAGGCGGTAGTAGAAGGCGCGGAGCTTGCGCTTGACCTCGGGGTGGCGACGCAGCACCCGTTCGAGCTTGTCGTTGCCCGCCAGCGCGACGCGCTGGAATCCCTGGTTCTTGAAGCCGGTGGTGCGGTTCTCGGAGCTCAGTGCGTCGACGGGGAAGCGCGCGGGATCGAGGTCGAGCCAGGTGGCGGTCTCGTGCAGCGTGGCGACCGGGTCGCCGACGAGCCGGTCGAAGTCGACGATCCGCACGTGATCGGGGCCGAGCACGTCGAACCAGCCAGGGAGGAACTCGGCGTAGCAGCCACCGCGGAACGCCATGTACTTCTCGTTCTCGGGATCGTCGAAGTCGGCCGGGGTGAGTCGGTCGGCCGCGGCGAGGTACGCGGTGACCGGGTAGTCGGCGGGGAAGCGCAGCCGGATCTTCTGGTAGGTGAAGAACGAGATGGCTCGGCTCACGGGCTCGCGGAGCACCACCAGTACGTTCGGATCGACGAGGCGCTCGCGCATCGCCTCGGCGACGGCGGCACCGCCGTAGAGGTACGACGGCGTCGCCTCGAGGTGCACGGGGCGGTCGCCGGCGTCGGCGAAGTACGCGTCCCACTCGGCCGCCGGGGGCAGTGGCTTCCCGTAACGAGCGGGGAGGAAGAAGCGCGTTTCCTTGATGGACGACGGCGCGACGTCGGGGTGCGTGGAGAGGGACACGAACAACGACGTCGTGCCTGCCTTGTTGACGCCAGCGATGATCGCGTCGGTGCGGCCGCGGGCCACGGGGTAGAACCTCCCGCCGGAGGGGTCGACTGCTGCGAACACCCTAGGCAGCGAACCTGAGAACCACGTGAGCACCGCGTTCCGAAACCGTGACGCGAGGGTGCGCGACGCGCCTCGCGGCGCGAGCTAGCGTCCCCCGTGCCTTGATCACGCGGACCGTCTACGTCGTCGACACCTCCGTTCTGCTGGCCGATCCCCTGGCGGTCACGCGCTTCGCCGAGCACGAGGTCGTGCTCCCGCTCGTGGTCCTCACCGAGCTCGAGGGCAAGCGCCACCACCCCGAGTTGGGCTGGGCTGCCCGCCAGAGCCTCCGCTTCCTCGAGGACCTGCGCACCCGCCACGGGTCCCTGCTCGAGCCCATGCCGGTCAACGACGAAGGCGGCACGCTCCGGGTCGAGCTGAACCACCAGGAGCTCGAGGCGCTTCCCCAGCCGCTCACCTCGCCGGCCAACGACCACCGCATCCTCGCCGTGGCCCTGAGCCTCGGGCACGAGGGACGCGAGGTGGTCGTGGTCACCAAGGACCTGCCGCTCCGCCTCAAGGCGGGTGTCGTCGGGCTCGAGGCCGACGAGTACCGCAACGAGCTCGCGACGGATTCCGGCTGGACCGGGTTCGTGGAGCTCGACGCGTGGAGCACGGTCATCGACGAGCTCTACGAACAGAAGGTCGCCGACCTCGAGGTGGCGCGCGAACTGCCCTGCCACACCGGCGTCGCGCTCCACTCCGGCTCGCAGTCGGCGTTGGCGCGTGTGCATCCCGACAAGCGCCTGCACCTCGTGCGCACCGACCAGTCGGCGTTCGACCTGCGCGGTCGATCGGCCGAGCAGCACATCGCGATCGACGTCCTCCTCGACGACCAGATCGGCATCGTCAGCCTCGGCGGCAGCGCGGGCACCGGCAAGAGCGTGCTCGCGCTCGCGGCCGGCCTCGAAGCCGTGCTCGAGCGTCGCACGCACCAACGCGTCGTGGTGTTCCGGCCGATCTACGCGGTCGGCGGCCAGGATCTCGGTTACCTGCCCGGATCCGAGAGCGAGAAGATGTCACCGTGGGGTGCCGCGGTCACCGACGCGCTCGAGTCGATGGTGGGGCGCGAGGTCATCGACGAGGTCGTCGACCGCGGGCTGCTCGAAGTGCTCCCGCTCACGCACATCCGCGGCCGCAGCCTCACCGACAGCTTCGTGGTGATCGACGAGGCGCAGAACCTCGAGCGTTCCGTGTTGCTCACCGCGCTCAGCCGCCTCGGGCGGGGGAGTCGCGTGGTGCTCACGCACGACGTCGGCCAGCGCGACAACCTGCGGGTGGGACGCCACGACGGCATCGTGAGCGTCATCGAGACCTTGAAGGGCCATCCGCTCTTCGCGCACGTCACCCTGACGCGATCGGAGCGGTCGGCCATTGCCGCCCTGGTCACCCAGGTCCTCGACGGCTGACTTCCCCTTCCCCTCGCTCCGTCCCTGCGAGCCGGGGCCGGGCGGAACCCGATCCCCGGCCCCGGGACGGACCTCAGTTCGACTGCGCCTGCGAACGGCTGGTGAGCGTCACCTTGACCGTGCTCGACTGGCCGTCGCGGGTGTAGGTGACGCTGATCTCGTCACCGCTCTGCTTGGCCTGGATGGCCGAGCGCACCGCCTCCGCGGACGCGATGTCGCGGCCGTCGATGGCGGTGATCACGTCACCGTTCTGCAGGCCCGCCTTGGCTGCGGGGCTGCCGTCGGCCACGTCGGTGATCTCGACGCCCTCGGGGTCGGTGCTGGTCTGCACGCCGACGCCGAGGAAGCCGGCGTTGCTCGCGGTGCTGCCGTCGCCGTTGCCGTTCGAGTTGCCGTTCCCGCCGGGGAGCTGGCCGCCGTTCGGCAGCTGACCCCCGTTGGGGAACTCGCCGCCGTTGGGGAGCTGCTGCCCGCCGTTCGCGGTGCCGTTCGGGAACGCGGTGCTGGCGTTCTGCGTCGAGCCCGAGTCGGACGAGTCGCCGATCGCGTAGCCGATGCCGCCGAAGATCAACGCGGCGACGATCGCGGCGGCGACGAGGCCCACCCACTTCGGGACGAAGATGCCGGCCGGGCGCTCCGCGGTAGCGGGCGCCGCGGCCACCGGAGCCGCGGCCACTGGAGCAGCAGGTGCGGCGGGTGTCGCCTGAGTGGGTGCCTCCGCCGCGGGCGCGAGGTCGTCTTCGTCGCCCGAGTGCGCGACCGCGTCGTCGTAGGTGAACGCCTTGGTCTCGGCGGTCGGTGCCTCCTCGGGTGCGGCCGGTGACGGCTCGCTCTCGGGTTGCGGTGTCTCGTCGGTCATGGTCCCGATCCTCCCGGGGGTCGACTCTCCCGACGCTCATGGTGGTGGGCAACGGCTGAGAGATCGCTGAGCGTGGTGACCGCGCCGCGGTACGTTGACCGTGATGGCGGTCGATCTCGGGCTGGATGGGAAGCGCGCGCTCGTCACCGGTGCCGCAGTCGGCATCGGTCGGGGCATCGCGCGCTGGCTGGCCGCGGCCGGGTGCGACGTCGTGCTGGCCGACAATGACGGCGCCACACTGGCCGAAGCCGGCGCCGAGGTCGCGGGCGCCGGCACGCGGGTGCTCGCGGTGACCGCCGACCTCCGGGATCCCGACACGGTGCGGGCCCTCGTCGCGCGAGTCGTCGACGAGCTCGGAGGACTCGACGTCGCGGTCAACAACGTCGGTTCGCTCGCGGGACGGACGCCGGCGGCGTTCGTCGACCTCGACGACGACGCGCTGCGCGACGTGGTCGAGCAGAACCTGTTCGTCACCATGTGGTCCTGTCACGCCGAAGCGAAGGCGATGCTCGCGGCCGACACCGCGGGCGTGATCGTCAACGTCACGTCGGGCGAGACCACGCGACCGTCGCTGCGCATGGCGCACTACGGCGCGGCCAAGGCCGGGATCAACCACCTCACCGAGACGCTCGCGGTCGAGCTGGCACCACGCGGGATCCGCGTGCTCGCGGTCGCGCCCGGCACCACCCTCACGCCGGTGGTGGCGGCGGCGCTGTCCGACGAGCAGGTCGCAGCCCTGGTCGACGCGCATCCGTTGGGTCGGCTGGGTGAACCCGACGACCTGGGTCGGCTCGTGGTCGCGCTCGCCTCCGATCTCGGCCGCAGCGTCACCGGCCAGGTCGTCTTCGGCGACAACGGCGCCCACCTGGCCCGCAATCGCCCTGCCCTCTGACCGGGCCGGGCACGGGCGCAGCCGATCTCGCTAGGGTGCCGTGCGTGATCGTGGTCGTGGCGGCGTTGAAGGGCGGGGTGGGCAAGACCACCACCGCGGTGTACCTGGCGGCGGTGGCCGGCGGCGGGAAGCGTGCGGTGACCCTGGTCGACAGCGACCCCCAGGCGAGCGCGGCCGACTGGGTCGAGCACGCCGCCGACGACGTGTTCGAGTCCATGGACGTCGTGGAGGCGCCCACCGAGCGACTCCTGGTCAAGACGCTCGAGCGCATCGACGGCGACGACGTCGCCGTGGTCGACACGCCCCCGGGCCACGAACGGCTCCTGGCCAAGGCCTTGGAACGGGCCGACGTCGTGGTGATCCCCACCCGGGTCGGTGGGGTGGAGACGGCGCGCGTCGAGGCCGTCCTCGACATGGTGCCGAAGCGCCTGCCGGCCGGCCTGGTCTTCGCTTCCGCCCGCACCTTCACCCGCGACTACCAGGAAACGGTGGCCATGTGGCGGGAGGCGGGCGTGCCGGTGTGGGGCACCGTGCCCGAGCGGGTCGGCATCGCCGCCGGGCCCGACAGCTGGCTGTCGCCCGAGGGCCTCGAGACCTACGGCGACGTCTGGCGCCGGGCCCGCCGCGCCGTCTGACCCTGACTCCCTGACGAGTACGGGTCATCCGGAAGGACTACTATGAAGTCATGGACGTAGGACCTGTCGAACTGCTGATCGTCCTCGCCGTGGTGCTCCTGCTCTTCGGGTCGAAGAAGCTCCCCGAGCTCGCCAAGGGCATGGGGCAGGCCGCCAAGGAGTTCCGGAGCGGCCTCCACGACGACGACGAGCCGAAGGCGGCCCCGGGCGACGCAACGGTCGTCGAGTCGAAGGCCACCGACACCCCCGCCTGAGGACGCTCAGCCGAGCTCCTGTATCCGTAGTCGTATCCTCACGACCATGTCCGAGGCCGACCACAACCCACACGCCGGACATCCCTTCACCGACGACGACGCCACCATCGCCGCGGCGCTCGACGACCTCAGCGTCCCCGCGCTGCTCTGCTCGCTGGTGCACGTCACCGGCGACCCGCAGTGGATCCGCAGCGAGCTGCGCCCGCACTCGTCGATGCTGAACGACTACACGGGCGGCATGTCGGAGGAGGAGCAGGCCGCGGCCCGCGCGTGGGCACTTCCCGCGATCCTCGAGTTCCGTGACGGCGGCTGCGTGCTACCTCCGGCACCGTCCGACGAGCTCATCCGCGAGATGATGGCGTTCCTGGCGTGCGCGCCCCTCGACGACGACGTCGTCCCGATGTTCCTCGAGGATCTCCACCTCGACGGTGCCGACGCGCGCTCGATCACCTGGGCCGACGAGATTCCCGACGACGTGCGCGCCGACTCGCACGTGATCGTGATCGGGTGCGGCGAATCGGGACTGCTCGCGGCGCTGCGGCTCGCACAGGCGAAGGTGCCGTTCACCGTCATCGAGAAGAACGGTGGACCCGGCGGCACGTGGTGGGAGAACCGCTACCCGGGCGCGCGGGTCGACATCGGCAGCCACTTCTACTGCTACTCGTTCGAACCGGCCGATCACTGGACCGAGTACTTCTCGCAGCACCCCGAACTGCGCGCGTACTTCCGGCGGGTCCTCGACGCGCACGAGCTCGAGCCGCACTGTCGCTGGAACACGCGCGTCGACGCGATGACCTACGACGAGGACACCGGTCGGTGGGCCGTCGACGTCACCAACCCCGACGGCACCACCGAGACCCTCGACACGCGCGCGGTGATCAGCGCGGTCGGTTCGCTCAACTCGCCGCGCATGCCCGACATCCCGGGCATGGACGACTTCGAGGGTCCGTCGTTCCACTCCGCGCGCTGGGACCACACCGTCGACTACGCGGGCACGAACTTCGCCCTCATCGGTGCCGGCGCGAGTGGCTTCCAGATCGCGCCCACCATCGCCGACGACGTCGCGCAGCTCACCGTGTACCAGCGCACCGCGCAGTGGGTGTTCCCCAACCCCAACTACCACCGCGCGGTGCCCGAGGGCGAGCGGTGGGCCATCCGCCACCTGCCGTTCTTCGGCCGCTGGTTCCGCTTCATCACCTTCTACCCGGGGGCGGGACTGTCGGTGGACCGCAACCGCGTCGATCCCGAGTGGGACGACGACGGCCACTCGGTGAGCGCGAGCAACGCGGCAACGCGTGAGCTCTTCTCTGCGCTGATGCTCGCCCAACTCGGCGACGACGAGGAGCTGCAGGCGAAGGTCATGCCCGACTACCCGCCGACCGCCAAGCGCATGCTGCAGGACAACGGCTCGTGGTTGGCGTGCCTGCGCAAGGACAACGTGGAGCTGGTGCGCACGGGCATCGAGCGCATCGTGGCCGACGGCGTGATCACCGACGACGGCACGTTCCGTCCCGCCGACATCATCTGTTACGCCACCGGCTTCCGGCACAACGACTTCCTCTGGCCGATGCACATCGTCGGGCGGGACGGCGCGGTGCTGCGCGAGGAGTGGGGGATCGAACCCGCCGCCTACCTCGGCATCACCATCAAGCAGTTCCCGAACCTGTTCTGCCTCTACGGACCGGGCACGAACCTGGCCCACGGCGCCAGCCTCATCTACCAGTCGGAGAACCAGGTCGACTACGTGATGCAGGCGCTGCGCGAGCTGTTGACGTCGGGCCATCGCGCGCTCGAACCGCGACCCGAGGTGCAGGACGAGTACACGTCGCGCTACTCGAGCGAGATCTCGCAGATGGTGTGGGCGCACGAGTCGGTGAAGCACTCCCACTTCAAGAACCCCGAGGGCAAGATCTTCACCATCTCGCCGTGGCCGATCCCCACGTACTGGACGTGGACGAAGACGTTCGAGCCCAAGGACTACGTCTGGGCGTGACCTCAGCGCATTCCGGCGTCGCTACGGCGTGATAATTGCGCCGCAGCGACGCAGGAACGTCAGAGCGTCGTCGGGCGGTTGGTGAAGCGCCGCGCCGACGGCGACCAGAACCATCCGCCGCCGGTCTTGGTGCCGCCGTCGACCGGGATGTTGTGCCCGGTGACGTAGGCCGACATGTCCGAGGCGAGGAAGAGCGCGACGCGCGCCTGGTCCTCGGGCCAGCCGAGGCGTCCCACCGGGGCCCACGACTCCCACATGTCGTCGTGCTCGCTCTCGGGGCCGTAGTCGACCTGCGGTGACTGCGTGAGGTCGGGACCGATGCCGTTCACGCGCACACCGTTGCGGCCCTGCTCGGCCGCGAGGCAGGTGGTGAAGTGGGCGACCGCACCCTTCATCGCGCCGTAGACCGGCTCACCGGGGTAGCCCCGCATGCCCTCCACCGAGTGGAAGTTGACGATCGATCCGCCACCGCTGTCGATCATCGGCTGCAGGAACGCACGCGTCACCGAGAAGAAGTGGCGCAGGTTGATCTGGTACATCGCGTCCCACGACTCGGGCGTCGACTTCGCGAAGCGCACGAGCGGCCGGAAATCGCCGACGTTGTTGACGAGCACGTCGACGCGTCCGTCGTGCGCGGCGAGCACGGCCTCTGCGAACGTCGCGACCTGGTCGTCCTCGCGTACGTCGACGACGTGAGCGCGCGCGGTGTTGCCGGCGGCTTCGATCTCGGCCTGCTTGGCCGCGCCGCGGTCGGGGTCGATCTCGGCGATCTCGACGACCGCGCCGTGCTCGGCGAACAGCCGGGAGATGGCGCCGCCGATGCCGTCCCCACCTCCCGTCACGACGGCGACCTTGCCGTCGAGGAGGCGCTGGTAGTCGGGGATCGGGGGGACGTCGGTGGGTTCCTGGGCCATGGCCGCACGCTATCCAACGGGTCTGCACACCAGCGCCGATCACGTCCGAGCCGTTTTCCGGGCGCCAGGTCGGGGAAGGCTCGCCCTGCGGGCGGAGGATGTGAGGAAGAACGCATGATCGACGACGGGACGAACCGGCGCGACGACGCCGATGACGTGGCCCACCGGATCGAGGATGCCGACACACTGAGCGACCTCGGCCTGGTCGTACCCCGCGAGGTGCTCGAGGCCGCGCGTGCCGAGTTGGAGAACCCGGCCGACGAGAGCGACGAGGGCTGATGCCGAACTGGGCCGAGGAGGTCACGGCGGTCGCCACCGTCGTCCTCGCGCTCGGCGCTGTGGGCGCCATCGGTGCGGCGATGTTCGCCGGCCAGCAGGTGCGGGAAGCGCGCATCGGCCGTCAGGCCGAGGTGGCGGCCGACTTCTTCCGGCGTTGGAGCGACGATCCGATGGTGGAGACGCGGCGGCTCGTCGCGACGTACGGATCGCCGGAGAACCTCCGGGACGTGTTCGTCCGCCACATCGCCGCCAACGACGTGGAGGCGTACGTGCTCTTCCGGGAGCTCGACTACTTCGAGCAGCTCGGTGCGATGGAGCAGCACGGCGGATTCGACTACGGGCTCATCGAAGCGCTGCTCGGGCAGAAGCTCGTCGACCGGTTCGAGCTCTGGCGTCCGTCGATCGACGCCATCGGCGGGCGCGCGGTGTATCCGAACTTCACGCACCTCGCGGAGAAGGTGCGGACGTCGCTCACCTGAACGAGGTCCGCGGCGGCATCCACGTGTGCCAGGCTCGCCCGCATGGCGAAGCGAGCAGCCGCGCGGCCGAGTCGTCACGACGCCGACGCCGGCGGTGACCCCGAGCTGCTGGCCGCCAAGGCCGACCTGCGGGAGCGCGTGTGGGCGGACCTCGACCAGCCCGGGGTCGCCCGCTTCCCGAAGCCGGCCAACCGCATCCCCAACTTCGTCGGCGCGGAGGCGGCGGCGCGGCTGCTCGCCGGCACCGACGAGTGGAGTGCCGCGGCGACGGTGAAGTCGAACCCCGACTCGCCGCAGTGGCCGGTGCGCACGCGCGCCCTCCAGGACGGGAAGGTCGTCTACATGGCCGTCCCGCGACTCGCGGAGGCGGATCCGTTCTTCCTGCTCGACCCCGAGCATCTCGCCGACGCGCCGCGCGCGGCGAGCTCGATCAAGGGGGCGGCACGCAGCGCCCGCACCATCGGCGTCGACGAGCTCGAGCCCGTCGATCTCGTGGTGACCGGGTGCGTCGCGGTCGACGAGGCCGGCGCCCGCATCGGCAAAGGCGGGGGGTTCAGCGATCTGGAGCTCGCGCTGGCGGCGGAAGCAGGGCTCGTCGATGCGCGCACGGTGGTCGTCACCACCGTGCACGAACGCCAGGTGCTCACCGCCGGCGCGGTGCCGACGACGGGACACGACATCCACGTCGACGTGATCGTCACGCCCGAACGCATCGTGCGCTGCCCGCGACCCGGGCGCTGGGCGCTGCCGCGGATCCGGTGGGACGAGCTGACCGACGAGAAGGTGGCGGCGATCCCGCTGCTCGGGCGGATGCGCTAGGTCGCCGGCGCGCGCACGTGGTCGGCGAGCCACGCGTTGAGCGGGCGCGCGGCCTCGAGCGTCGTGACGACACGGTCCTTCGCCTTCTTCGTACCGAGCCACCCGCCCACCGGCCACGACTTCGACATCACGATGCCCTTGAGCTGGAGGAGCTCGATCCGCGGGTGGTCCTTCGGGTAGCCGCGCGGCGCGGTCTTCAACGTGTCGTGCGCGCCGACGTCGTACTTCGCCTTCCGCAACGCGCCGACGATGTGTTCGAGCTCCGCGCCGGCGCGGTCGGCGTCGATCGCGGCGCGGAAGCGCTTCAGATCGTCGGGCATCGGCATGTAGAGCCCGCTACCGACGAAGAGCTCGTCGGCGGAGACCGAGACGTAGCCGCCGGTGAGGTGGGCGGCGCAGGTCAGCTTGTAGGGCGTCTTGTCGGCGCTGAAGCGTACGTCCCGGTAGGGGCGGAACACCTTGCCCGGCCCGAACTCGTCCTCCAGGTCGGCGAGGAGCGCCTGCATCGGACCCTTGACGCACCGTTCGTAGACGGCCGTGTGCGCCTGCCAGTACGCGCGCGAGTTGTCGTCCTCGAGCCCTTCGAAGAACTCGACCGCCTCGACCGGCCACCCGGTGAACGCCACGGGCACACCGTATGCTCCCGGCTCATGGACCTGAACAAGTACCGCCATTCCGACTCCGTCGCCGTCGCTGCGCCTCCCGACGCGGTGTACGCGCTCATCGCCGACATCACGCGCATGGGCGAGTTCAGCCCCGTGTGCAGGTCGGCTCAGTGGCTCGACGACGACCACACCACCTTCACCGGCGAGAACGTCCTGCCCGACATGCAGTGGTCGACGACGTGCCGCGTCGACGTCGCCGAGCCGGGCAAGGAGTTCACGTTCACCAACCTCGGCATGGACGGCAGCCGCGAGCTCGTGCGCTGGTCGTACACGTTCGCTCCCGCCGCCGCGGGCACCGAGCTCGCCGAGCACTGGGAGGTGCTCCCGGGTTACGCCGACTTCTGGGCCAGCGTGGCGCCCGACTCGAACGTCGAGGACTACCTCGACAGCGTCGTCGACCGCACCCACACCGGCATGGCCGAGACGCTCGCCAACATCAAGCAGACCGCCGAGGCCTGATACCGCGCGTCGGGCGGCTGCGACTTGGTGCGTCAGGTGTCGGCCGGGGTGATGGATCGGGCCGGTCTGGGTACGGCGACGACATGACCGAGCGCACCCCGGATGCCCCCGAACCTCGCGAAGTCGACCCCGACGAGCTCGCACACGACGAGGTCGAGCCCGACCCCGATCAGCCGCCGGGGCCGGTGCCCGACAGCGAGCGTGAGGTGCTCGATCCCGACGAGCCCGACCTCGGCGACTTCGAGGGCAACCTCAACGCCTGAGACGTGGGCGACCGGTGCTCAGTCGGTCGCGTCGCGGCACTCGCGGCAGACGCCGCCCATCAGCGTGACCGGACCGACCTCGACGATGAGCGGGGCCAGGGTCGGCGTGAGGATCTGCTCGCCGCAGAGGTCGCAGCGCCGGTCGTCGGGCGTGCCGCTGACGCCGGCCTGGTAGAAGTCGAGGCAGGTGCTGCACAGCACGCGGGGGTTCCCGAACGCGAGGTACGCGGGCGCGGGCTCCCGGAGGTGCGCGCAGCTCCGACCCTGCTTGGCGAGCCACCGGTCGAGGGTCGCGTCGACGGCGACGTTCACGGGATCGAGCGACGTGATGACACCGGTGTCTCCGGTACCCACCGCGGCGAGCGCGTCGGTCCGCTCCTTGCGGGCGGCATCGATCCGAGGTGAGAGCCACGGGGGCATGTCGGCCATGCACCGAATGTCGGCAGCGGATGCCGGCCGCTGAAGGATGTGCGATCCTGCGGGCCCGGAACGAGGACGACGATGACCGAGCTCGCGGAGTTCCAGCGCACGATGGAGGCGATCTACGGCCAGCGCGATCGCGGCCGCGGTGTGCCGGCCACGGTCGCGTGGCTCGCGGAGGAGATCGGTGAGCTGGCGAAGGCGGCCCGCAAGGGGACCGTCGACGAGCAGCGCCACGAGCTCGGTGACGTGCTCGCCTGGCTGGCGTCGTTGGCGAACCAGCTCGACCTCTCGTTGGAGGAGGCGGCCGCTCGCTATTCGTCGGGATGTCCGCGCTGCAACGCCGTGCCGTGCGCGTGCCCGTGAGCTACTCGGTGCGGAGCGCGTCGGCGGGTCGAGTGCGGCCCGCGAGCGTGGCCGGCACCGCAGCGACGACGTTGGCGACGACGAGCACCGCGAGGACGCTCACCACGATGGTCGGCACGGACACCACGTTGACCGTGACGATGCCCAGGTCATCGGCGAAGCGCGTCCACGCGAACCTCCCGAGCGCGACACCGATCGGGATCCCGACGAGGAGCGCGAGTGCGGCGACGGTAGTCGCCTGGCCGGCGATGGCGACCCGCACCTGACGGCGTACGAAGCCGAGCGTCTTGAGGACGGCGAGCTCGCGCCGACGGCGGCGCACGCTGCTCACGAGGATGTAGGCGAGGGTGGTGAGCGACACCAGCGCGAGAAGTGCGCCGAGCACGTACGGCGTGCTCTCGACCCGTCCGAAGTTCACGATGTCGGTTGGCTTGCCCTGTGAGATGACGGCGATGCCGTACGGGTCCTGGATGCGCCGTTGGAGGTCGTCGACCACGTCGTCGAGCGCGACGCCCGGCGCCAGTCGCACGAGGGCGACGCTCTCGGCGGCGCGGAGGCGCGACCCCGTCACCCGTTGCCACGCCGCTCGGCTGACGTAGGCCCCGTCGCCGAGACGCCCCAGCTCGCTGAACAGGGGGAACACCGCGTGTCCGACGATCCGCATGCGCACCGGTTCACGATTCGACGCGAACGGTGTGACCGCGACGGTGTCGCCGACGTCGCGATCCAGTGATCGGAGCGTCCGGCTCCCGAGCACGATCTCGGACGCCTTCTGCGGCCGGCGACCCTCGAGCATGGTCGGCCCGAGCTCGCCGCTGACGGTGTCGACCGCGATCCCGTCGACGCGTCGTCCGTCGACCGAGAAGGCGGCGCGGAGCCGACCGACACCGACTCCGGTCACGCGGTGGATCCTCCCGCAGCACGAGCACGCCCTGACGGGGCACGAGGGGGTCGTAGGTGGTGAGCGCGGCGTCCCACGACTTCCCGTAGAGCGCGGGAGTGGAGAGCAGGTGGCTGAGGCTCGCGCCGAAGATCAGCGCGGCGACGAGCGCCGCGATGCCGAGCGCGACCGCGAAGAGGCTCGTCGTCCCCGCCGCGCCGCGGGACCCCTGGCGGGTCGGGAACGCCATCCGGATCCCGATGTCGAGCGGCGCGGGTGCCTGCAGGCGCGACACGAACCGCTCCCACCACGAACGGCGACCAGGCACGAGCATCCGATCGGGTGCCGTGCTGGCGACCCGCCACGCCGGCCACGCCGCCAGCAATGCAACGACGAGCGGGATCACGACGAGGCCGACCACGAGGACGAGCCCGTCGGGCCGCAGCCCTGGATCGGGCTCGGCGGTGCGCGCGAGGCCGGTGGGGAACAGCCCCGACGCCGACGTCGCGAGCACGAGCGCCACCGGTGCGGCGACGAGTCCGGCCACGAGCGCGCGCGACGCCGAGCGCGCTGCGACCCGTCCGCCGCATGCCGAGCGCGGCGAGGACATCCATGTTGCTCTGCGTGGACGCGAGGAACCGCGCCACGAGTTGGCTGAAGATGAGGAGCGCGGCGAGGGCGGTCAGGAGGGCCATGAGCGCGAACGCCACTGCCTGCGTGTGCAGCGAGCGGTTGACGCCGGTCGAGAGGTCGGACTGGACGCCGAGGTCGGTGGTCGGGGCGACGCGATGCACCGCTTCGATGAACTCGCGTGTGCCGTTGCTGCCGCGGTCGAGCCGGACCATCAGCTGGTGGCCGGCCTCGGAGAACAGCGCGAGGTCGTCCTGCAACGGATGCAGTGCGGGCGACGTGTGGACGAGGTACCGACCGGAGCCTTCGATCTGGGGAGGGAACTCGCCGGGTGACGCCTCTAACCCCACGATCGTGAGCTCGTTGCGCGGCAGGAGCGCGAGCACGCGATCTCGCGCCGGGAGCAGCGCGGCGACCTCCTCGGGATCCGCGTCCTCCGGCGGAGGACCGAGGACGTCGTCGGGCAGCACCTGGATCGTGTCGCCGACCTGGAGGTGGTACTGGTCGGCGAGGGTGAAGCTCACCACCGCTTCCGTCGGGTCGCGCGGGTCGGGACGACGGCCCTCGAGCATCTTGAACGTGTTGATCTCGGAGCCGATCCGCTCGTCGGGCGGGACGAGCACCCCGACGCCCGCTCCGAAGGCGATGAGGAAGAACGCTCCCGCCGGCGCGACCTCGCGGACTCCCGGGAGCTGTCGTACCCGCGCGGCCGTGAGCGGGCTGCCGGGGACGTCGACGCGCATCAGGACGTCGTAGGCGTGCTGCTCCACGAGGAAGCGGCGGTAGGCGGAGTCGGTGCGTCGCGCGCCGGCGGCAAAGGTGAGGACCACGCCGCCCGCGAGGCCCATCACCAGCCCCAGGGCGAGCACACTCCGCCACGCGCTGCGCAGCTCGGCGCGGAGGACGTACCGGATCGCCGTCACCGCGGCCATCGTCCCGCGGAAAGCCCGACGTGACCAGGGCGCTTTCGCACCCGGGTAGGGGGTGCTACCACGCCCGAGATGCGCCCCTAGTTCTCGAGGCCGGTCTCGCCCGAGCCCTCCTCGTCGCGCTCGCGCTTCGTCCTGGCCGACGGGGTCGCGTTCGCGCTGGCTGTGGATCAGTCCCACTTCGCCGGTGAGCGCGAACGAGACGACGACCGCGATGAGCGTGGTGGGCAGCAGCTGGAAGCCGGCCATCTCCGTGACCACGAGCGTGGAGCCCAGCGGTGTCTTGGTCACGCCGGTGTTGGCGGCGGCCATGAACGCGGCGATCATCACCGCCTCGTTCACGTCGGGCACGATCCCGTGGAGCGCGCGGCGAGACACGCGCCATGAAGAAGAGCGGGATGATGAAGCCGCCGCGCCACTCGGACGAGAGCGTCACCGAGGTGCCCGCGAACTTGGCCAGCGCAGCGAGGGCGAAGAACGCGGCCGTCGCACCGTGCTTGTCGAGGATCTCGTTGATCTGCGCCTCGCCGAAGGTGAGTGAGTACGCCGACGCGAGACCCAACGCGGCGAGTACGAGGCCGCCGGTGGCGGGGCGCAACACAGCAGGTACTCGCCGCGCTCCCCATCGCAGCGCGGCGGTGAGTAGGTGAATGCGATCGCGATCAGCGCGCCACCGATGCCTGCCACGACGGCCCAGCCGAGGTCGGCGAGCTGGAGGGCATCGGGCGACGGCAGGTGCCAGACCGGTTCCAGTCCGGCGGTGCTCGCGGCGACGTAGACGCCGTACCCGGCGAGCGATCCGATCACGGCGGGGAGGAGCGCCTCGTAGTACTGGAGCCCGCGGCGGTGGAGGAGCTCGAGCGCGAACACGGCCGCGCCCAGCGGCGCGCCGAAGAGCACGGTGAAGCCGGCGGCCATGCCGGTGACGGTGAGCACCCGGGACTCGCGCACGCGCAGTCCGGCGCGGGTCGCGGTCCACGACGCGAGCGAGCCCGTCGTCTGCACCAGGGGGGCCTCGGGACCCATGGCGCCACCCGACGCGACACACAGGAGCGACGTCGGGATCAGCGACCGCAGCATGCGGACGCCGGTCGCCGTCCCCGACACGTGGATGTTGTCGACCATGAGCTCGACGTCACCCGACGGGCCCAGGAACGTCACGAGCAGCCCGACCGCGAGCCCGACGCCGCCCAGGATGGCGAACCCGACCGCGCCGCTCCACTCGGTGGGCCACAGCACGTGCTGCAACAGGTGCAGCGCGAGCAGGTACAGGCCGCCGACGCGCCGCACGCCACCCCGACGACGACGACGAGGCCGACGACACGCGGCTCGACGCCGAAGAGGTCGGGGTCGAACACGCCGGGGAGACGCAGCTTCGGTCGTCGCACGAATAGATCGTACTACGATCTATTTTGTGACGACCGCACGGAACCCTCGACGACGCCGAGTACGGGCGGCTCCTCGCCTTCCGCACCGAGCTGCGGCGGTTCCTGGCGTGGAGCGAGGAGCGGGCCGCCGAGGAGGGCCTCACCGCCATGCAGCACCAGCTGCTCCTGGCGGTGCGGGGCAACCCCGACGAGCGGGGTGCGACCGTCGGCGCGGTGGCCGACGCGCTGTTGGTGCGGCACCACAGCGCGAGCGAGCTCGTCGACCGGGCGGCCCGAGCGGGCCTGGTGAAGCGCACGCGAGATCCCGACGATCACCGCGTCGTGCGGCTGCACATGACCCGGCGGGCGAGACAAAGCTCACCCGCCTCAGCCGCAGTCACCTCGAGGAGCTCGAGCGCCTCCGTTCCGGCATCCTCTGACCCCGAAGTCCCTCGCCTCGGCGGCAGAAAACGCGGTCGACGATGTCGAGAATCGGTGCTCAGCTCCGTCCTGGGTCTGAACGCGGCCAACGGGGTCGCCGACACGAGGAGAACACCATGGCCAAGTACCTGTTGCTCAAGCACTACCGGGGCGCGCCGGCTCCCGTCAACGACGTCCCGATGGACCGGTGGACGCCGGACGAGGTCGAGGCGCACATCCAGTTCATGAACGACTTCGCCACCCGGCTCGAAGCCAGCGGTGAGTTCGTCGACGGACAGGCGCTGTCACCCGACGGGGTCTGGGTCCGCTCCGACGGTGAGGGACGCCCGGCGATCGACGGCCCGTTCGCCGAGACGAAGGACCTGATCGCCGGATGGATGGTGATCGACGTCGACAGCTACGAGCGGGCGGTCGAGCTCGCCGGCGAGCTGTCCGCCGCACCCGGGAGCCAATGGCGAGCCGATCCACGAATGGCTCGAGCTCCGGCCGTTCATGACCGAGCCGCCCACGGTCACGGAGTGACGGTGGACGAGGTCGAGCTGCGTGCGCTCGTCCCGCAGGTGTTGAGCGTCCTCGTCCGTCGCGGAGCAGACTTCGCGACGGCCGAGGACGCGGTGCAGGAGGCGCTCATCAGGGCCCATCGCACCTGGCAGGACGAGGCGCCCGCCGATGCCAAGGGCTGGCTCATCACCGTCGCCTGGCGCGCACTGCTCGACATGGTCCGGTCGGACGCGGCGCGTCACGACCGCGAGGCCCGATTCGGTACCGAGCCGCCGGCGGGACTCGCCCCGAGCGCGGACGACACGTTGCGCATCTACTTCCTCTGTGCGCACCCCGACCTGACGTCGTCGTCGGCGGTCGCGCTGACGCTCCGGGCCGTGGGCGGCCTCACCACGCGCCAGATCGCGCAGGCCTACCTCGTGCCCGAGAGCACCATGGCCCAGCGCATCAGCCGCGCCAAGCGGACGGTCAGCCGCACCGGCGTCGATCGTCCGGGTGACGTGGGCACGGTGATGCGGGTGCTCTACCTCGTGTTCAACGAGGGCTACTCGGGCGACGTCGACCTCGCGGCCGAGGCGATCCGACTGACCCGACAGCTCGCCTCGCTCGTCGACGACGCCGAGGTCGCCGGGTTGCTCGCACTGATGTTGCTGCACGATGCGCGCCGGCGCAGCCGCACGCGCCCGGACGGACGGATCGTGCCGCTCGCCGAACAGGACCGGAGCGAGTGGGACCGCGAGCGCATCGCCGAGGGAGTCGCGATCCTGCAGCAGGCGCTCGCGCGCGATCAGCTCGGCGAGTACCAGGCCCAGGCGGCGATCGCCGCGCTCCACGCCGACGCGCCCCGCGTCGAGGAGACCGACTGGGTCCAGATCGTCGAGTGGTACGACGAGCTGCTCCGCTTCGCCGACACGCCCGTCGTCCGCCTCAACCGCGCGGTCGCGATCGGCCAGGCCGACGGCGCGCTCGCAGGGTTGGTGGCTCTGGCCCACGTCGACGGCGACGTCCCACGCCGCGAAGCCGTCGCCGCGTACCTCCACGAGAAGAACGGCGACCTCGAACTGGCTGCCCGCCTCTATGCCGAGGCCGCCCGCAACGCGCCGAACCTGGCCGAGCGCGACCATCAGACCCGCCAGGCGGCGCGCCTCAACGAGAAGCTGCGCGACCAGGGATCCGGCTGACCCTCACCGCCGCTCAGTTGTGAGGAGACTTCCGTCGCCTCCGGAGACCGAGCGCCGGGCCGTACAGGTCGTACGTCTGCCACGCAGCCGCGGCCAACACGAGCGCCGCGATGATCAGTGCGACGATGAGCACGCTGCCAGCGTAGGGCGATCGCGGTCGTGACGACGCGACAAGGCCCCGACCGAAGCCGGAGCCCGTCGTGTGTTGCGGCCGTTCATTGAGCCCAGAATTTGTGAGCCCGCCCGCTTCGCTGGAGCGAACGTACTGCCGGGGTGTGACACCGAAGCGGATCCCTACGCCCTTGTGCCGTACAGGAGTGCAGCGAGTCGGCCTGTACGCCGGATTCTAAAGACGACCCCACCTACCACACATAAGTCATGGTCAGAGCGGATGTCGTCGGTCGTCGCCGACCTCGTAGACTCTCGTTTGTGTCAGTGTGTCAAACGAGCGGTCGGACTGTACGGAAACCTTACGCCGCTTGGACACGCGTGCTCCGGACGTGCTGCTGTAGACAGAGCGTGGTGCGTGGGTCGGAACAGAAGGGATGTATGGATGGTGAGTGTTTGGAAGCACGGGAGCAAGTGGCAGGTCCGCTGGCGGAACGCCGCGGGGCGACAGGTGATCGAGTCGTTCGACAGGAAAAGGAAGCACTGGATTTCAAGGAGAAGGTCGAAGCTCGGACCGTCCTCGACGGGCAGGCGCCGACCGTGGTCGACACCGGAGACGCCTGCCACGCTGGCGAAGTGGTGGGCGCGGTGGGAGCCGGGTCGCCCGTGGGTCCAGTCGTCGCGCGACACGCACGACCTTCACTGGCGGCGGTTCATCCAGCCAGCGTTCGGGGAAGATGCTGCTGGACGACATCACGCACCGCGATGCGGTAGGCGTGGCACCGAGAACGGAGAAGGTAGCAATTGTTCGTCCGGCGACGTCGCCTCGATCCACCGGACGTTGTCGATGACCCTTCAGGGCGCCGGGCCGACAACCGCGGTTCTCGCCGTGAACCGGCTCGGACCGCGAGTCGCAAGGTGGCCAAAGTCCCAGGCGTTGCGCTCGACACCGAGACCACCACCGTGTTGCTCGACGCGGTTGACACGCGCGTCGCTGAAGCTCGCGCTCTCACGCCCGTCTCGTCGCCGCAACTGGTCTCCGCCGCGTCGAGGTCGATCGGCATCACCTGGGACTGTTTCGACCTCGATGCTGGAACCCTGCTCGTCGACCGGCAGTTGGACTACAACGTGGACACGTTCCAGCTTGGTGCGTTAGACGAAAGATAAGAAGTTTCGCTATGTGTTGTCTCACGCCGTCGATCGTCGCCGCGGCTTCGGTGACACAAGGCCGCGTAGCCGGTGGTGGAGCTCGACGGCACCGGACTCTGTGTTCACGCGTGACGACGGGATCCGTGGCCCAAGTCGACCTTGCAGGACGGATTCGTCGCGGCTCGGAAGGTGCTCGGACAAGGCGGAGTACGCTGCTCCCTGCAGGGGGCGCGGCGACCACGTCCTCCGCCGCACACAGCCACGACCATGGAGGCGGGCCTCCCGCCCGCGGGAGGTCGCCGAGATGATGGGTCACTCGGTCGAGGAACTGCTCCGCACGTACGTGCACATCACCGACCGCGGCGCCGCCGACGTGTGGACTCGCGGTCGGTGCTCGGGGAGTGAAACCGCGCTCGACGGTCGAACTTTTTTCGCGGTAGTTCACCTGACCTGCGGAAAGCCACTCGTGTCGAACTTGCAGTGACATTCATGTGGTTGGTCACCATGGGTGCATGTCGAAAAGCGCTCTCACGGCTGCCCCAGACGCTCCGCTGCGCAACGCAACTGCGATCGCCGCTGCGCTCGACGTGACGGACGGAAACCGTCCGGCGTCTGTACCGGCGAGGCGTCATCCCCGGCGTGAAGTGCGGTCGCGGGCCGCGCTTCGTACCTGGGTGCTGTGCTCGCTGCCCTGGCTGAGCACGCGACGTCACTGTGGCGAGGTGATCGACCTGTTACATGCCGTCTTGAAAGCTGGTTCACGACCGCTGCGGGAAACCGGCGTCCACAGTCGATACTGTGCGGCAGCTGCACAAGGCCGGACGCATCCCCGGCTACGACGTGGGTTGTTACCTCGAGTTCGACCTGGCCGAGGTCCGTGAAGCGCTGAGGTCAGCACCTCCGCGCTGCTCCGATGCGCACGACGACGTGCGTACGGGTCGAACCCGACCTCGACGCGAGCGTTCGACGTGGTACCGTCGCCTATGAGTCGAAGGTAGAAGAAGACCTCCACACCCGCAACGCGAACGGGGCGGCGAGCCCGATGAGACCGCCGCCCCGAAACTGTGAACCCCATGATGACGAGCCTCAACGAAGGACCGTCAGCGTGCACGGGTAACGTCGCCGTCGCTCTCACGTCATCCCGTTACGGCTATGTGTCTCCGTGTGCGGCTGAGCTATATCGTTGGTACCGGTCCGACGCCCGGTACTGCTCGGGGACGTGTCGGCAGCGTGCGTATCGCGAGCGGAAGGCGGGGCCGCGACCCGCGCTCGACCACACGCCGTCAACATCATCGAGGACGTTGCTCGACGAGATTGCCGGAGCGCCGTCGATCTCGCCGTGTGGCCACCCTCGCGATCGGTGCCTACAAGCTCGGTCGTCTCGTCGCCGCATCTTTCGTCACGGAAGACGACGCCACCGCGGTGCTTGAACGAGGCCGCGGCCGCGGCCCGCCTTCACGTACGCGAAGCAAGTGCAGTCATCCTGTCACGCCCTCGATGCAGGAGTGCGTGATGGCCCATCGCACTGAGCACGTCCCGCCGCACAACTGCGACGCCGAGGAATCGCTGCTCGGGTCGATGCTCCTGTCCCACGACGCCATCGTCGCGGCCGACACGAGCGGCGTCACCGTCAGCGACTTCTACGTACCGACCCACCAGCACGTCTACGAAGCCGTGCCCACCTCTACGACCAGTGCTCGCCGGTCGACCTCGTGACCGTCGCCGAAGAGCTACGACACCGCGGCCTCCTGGACGCGATCGGCGGCAAGGCGACGCTGCACATGATCCAGGCGAGCACCCCGGGCGTGTCGGCGAACGCCGCCCACTACGTGTGTGTCGTCCACGACCTCGGGAACGCGCAACGTCGACTGCTCGGTACCGCCAGCGACATCGCCGAGCTTGCGTACGAGGACGGCGACGTGCACGTGCTGCTTGACACGCGAGTCGCTCCCTCTCCGAACTGGTCGCCGTTGCTGGGAATGGCACGGTTGCCGACACCGGCGTGTTCATCGGATGGGAGGAAGTTCTGGACCGCGACTGGGGTGACGCCGACTGGCTGTTCGAGTCGATCCTCGCCGCGGCCGTGGACATGCGATCTACGCGATACACAAGACGGGCAAGAGCTTGATGCTGCTGTGGATCGCAGCCGAGCTCGTGCAACGCAGCGACGTGACCGTGATCTACCTCGACTACGAGATGGGCGAGGACGACGTGCTACGAACGTCTCGCCGACATGGGCTACGGCGCCGAGAGTGACCTGTCGCGGTTGCGATACGCGTCTGCTGCCGCTACTGGAACCACTCGACCGACCGGGAGCGGGACCTAACCGCGCTGTTGGCAATGGTCGACGACGATAACGTGGCTCACCCCGACGTGACATGGTGGTGTTCGATCGACACGCTCGGACGTGCCGTGGCTGGAGGAGGAAACGACGCCGACACCGTACCGAGCATTCTGGACCAGACGGGCATCGGGCTTGAAGCAACGTGGGCGTGACGTTCGCTCGCGCGGACGATGCCGGGAAGGACGAGAGTCGTGGCCAGCGTGGAAGCTCGGGCAAGGGCGACGACGTGGACGTGATCTGGTAAGCTCAGCCGCTGGCGACAGCGGTGGGATCATCGTCAACGCGTGACGCCGCACGCATGTCGATGGGTGCCCGACAAGGTGGCCCTCGTCCGTAGGACCGACTCTCTTACATGCTTGCTGGGAACCATGACGGTACCGCGCTGCACGACGGACCTGGCTCGCTACGCGACACGCTCAGGGTGTCGGTGGACGACACGATGCGACAGGCGAGGGAAGCGATCAGCAGCGCCGGGAAGACCGCCACCAACGCCGTGCTCAGTGCAGCCGTGCGGTACCGGAAAGAGCGCCGGGAGCGTCGGTGATCGTGACCGTAACACCCCTCGTAACACCCCTCGACGGGCACGTCGTAACACCCCTCGTAAACGCGACCCGCGACCCCCAGCAACCGCAACGCCGTAACACCCGTCGTAACGCCTCGTAACACCTTCGGAGCCACGCGTTACGGCGTTACCACACCGAAGGTGTGTAACGTGTACGAGGCCAACAAATTGGGACGACCGGAGCAGACCTTGGAGACGGTACCGACGGGTGAACCTCATCGGCGATTCGACGACCGAGAAGGAAACGTACACCAACCCAACGACGCCAGGTACGAGGAAGTCGAAGCGCCGCCTCGACGCATGGATCGAGTCAGTGAGGTTCGTGAAACGCCGCTCAGGACGCACTCGATGCGATCCAAGACGGCGTGTGGGCCGACAGCGCCGACGACCATGACGACCTGCTCGACATCGTGAAGCAGATGGGAAACAGGGCGTGTGAGAACGTGCAGATCGCACGAGGCGAGCCGACGATACCGACATCGTGGACGTTCACGTGTCCGTGCGGTTCCACGAGTGGCTGGACCCTCGACCCGCTCGACGGCAACGCCGACTACGCCGCTGCCCGCTGTCGTGCGTGCGGTTCGTGCGTCGACCCGATGGAAGCGATCGGTCAGCGACTCGACCTGCCGTCGACCACGAGCACGACGACGACGAACTGATGGCGGCGACGCACTACCTGCGCTGCTGCACCTGCACGGCAAGCTGCACGCGGACGCCGCCTGCCGACGCCATGTGCGTGCCGGCGCGTAGGTGGGGGTGGGGGGTCTGGCGCTACGACGCTGCGCCCCCCACGCGAGACCCAGCTAGGTCGCCTCCGGCTCCTTTCTTCAGTTTCTCAGGTTTTTCGGAATCGGTGTCGTGGAAGGGGGTCCGGACCCGCTCAGTGACCGCCTCCCGCGTTCGGGGACGATCGTGCGTCCGGTCAGAGCTCGCGGTCGACCAGGAGGGTCGTGGAGGTGGGTCGAACCGCGGCGCGCTGGTCGGCCAGATTGGCAGTTATGCGCTCGATGTGGCTCCCACCGACCGTGTCAGTCGTCTGTACTGGCTGGGTCGTCGTGGTGGGGCGATGCGTGCTCAGGTAGCCGAAGACGGTTACCAGTTGCACGGCCAACGCCACACCCGCAACTGCGGCGAAACCCCAGTTGCCTCTCACCAAGGCTCCGACCAGGCCCAACGCGAACCAGGCTGCCACCGCAACGAAGATCCCGAACGCGACCTTCTGGCTCCTACGCACGGCCCATCTTTGCCCGAGACCGCGCCCCTTCATACTTAGCGACAGTGCGGCAGTTCTGCGCCAACCCCTAGCTCGCCCGAGCTTGCGTGACGATGCCATCGTCGATCACGAGGTTCACGCGGTGAGAACCGCATGTCAGCACGAAGCGGGAACGATTGTCCGTCGCGACCTGCGATGCGGACCGTGATTCCACGCGCCTCAGCTTCGTGTAGCGCATCCTCTTCTCGTTGGCCGACGAGTGTCTCGGCGAACTGTTCGTCTCGCTGGCGAATGTGGTCCGGGCTTGGCCTGGAACCGACCGGCGGCTCTCGTCATCCACCCGCACAGATTGCCCGCTCTGGCTCGGTCACGCGGACCAGTACGATGGTGCGCAGTCCTTCGACGTGTGACCCGACCCGCTGGCTAGCCGCACGGGGAACACATCGAGGGCCAGGACCCGCCGATCGTTGGCACTCCGATCCGGACTCGCGAGCACGTCGCACTCCGGAGCAAGGACCCGTTCTTGTCGCGCCCTCCGACGGCGTGCTGTCCTTTAAGTGCTCCGTGTCCGATCTTCATCTTGATCCGTCAGCGCGACGCCATCGGCGCTATGCTTGACGCCCAGAACCAACAGTCCCGGACGCAGCCGTTCTCTCGACGAGCAGGACCGCGCTGCCGCGCGCCGCCGGCGAGCGGCGTAGTCCGAGCCGCATTGGATCGACGCGGCTCCAGCGTGCGGTGCGCAGTTGAGGCAATTGCAGAGAACACTTAACGGATGCTTGATGGACGCCGTGTTAATCGCACGAATCGGACATACCACTGATACCTGAGGGCGAAGCGCTGCGGATGTTGGAAAAGTAGATCGCCAGATGTCGACGCGCGGGCGCCACCGGGTCCACACCCTCGGTGCGCGAAGGGACGCCGGGCGAGTACGTCGCGGTCGACGGTCTGGACGTGTACAACTCCGCGTTCGGGAAGGTCCTCATCCACGGCACCGCGGAAGCTGGGCTGGTGATGTCCGACGACGAGCGCGGTGCGCTCGCACGTGCGTACAGCTACCGTGCGATGAACGAAGGCGCGACCACACAAGGTGGATTTTCTCTACCCGTTTTCATCGACCCATCGGTGATCCTTACCAACCAGGAGTCGGGCAACCCGCTGCTCGGACCCGGCCCGCTGTCGAAGACGTGAACACGAACGCATGGAAGGGCGTGTCGGCCGCTGGCGTGTCCTGGTCGTTCGACTCGGAGGCCGCAGAGGTTTCGACGACAGCATCACCATCGCACAGCCCTCGGTGACCGTGAACATGGCACGCGGGTTGATCCGGGTTCGATCGAGGTCGGGAACGACTGGCCCGGCTTCCAGCAAGAGATGGCGCGCCTGCCTGCTCAGCGAGGGCTACGACGAGCTGGCCGCGGACAAGATGGCGACCGGTAGCGGTACCGGTGAGCCGCGGTGGGGCTGCTCACCGTGCTCGACGCGAACACCAACGACGAGGTGACCCCGACCACGGACGGCGCGTTCGGCAGCGAGGACATCTACAAGGTCTGGGAGGCGCTCCCGATGAAGTACCGCCGCAACGCGGCGTGGTTCATGAGCACGCAGCCGGTCTACGGACCGCATCGGGATGGGTGACCAGACCAAGTGGACGCCAAGACCGCGGGCTTTTTGCGGGCGCGATTGACTCGCTGTTCAACCGGGCGGTGTACGAGCAGCCTGCGCACTGGCCCGACTTCGTCTCCACGACGGGCTCGGCCAACATCCTCGTGGTGGGCGACCGTCGAACTATGTGGTGGCGCGCCGGGCCGGGATGAGCGTCGAGGCCGCCGCATCTTCGGGCGAGTTTCGCCGATCTACCGGTCAGCGTGGTCTGTTCGCATGGGCACGGCTCGGCGCCAACTCGGTGAACGACGTTGGTTTTCGACTTTTGCAGAACCAGTAGCTCGCTGGGTGCGTGGACGTCCTCTTGTCATGTGGGGACGTGCGCGGTCCGTCAGGGAGCTTCGCCCTGACGTGATCCGGTGCGCGGCGCCGTGGCTTCTCCTGCTCCTCACCGGCCGCCGCCCGACGCACGACGCTCGGTCTCCGTCTCAGTACCGGAGACCGGGCGTCGTCGTCGCGCGGCGAGGGACACGCGAGGGACACAAGTGACCAGCAGTGTCCGTGGACGGAGCGCGCGCGACCGTGTGAAGCTCGCGACCGCTACCACCGGAGGATCAGTTGACAGCAGCACCAACGTCACGACCGGAAGGTGATAGCACCCATGCAACACGCACCAGGACATCTACGCGGAGCGTTCTACGCACTCGTCATGTTCACCATGACCGGCGAACGTCTCGCCTGGGAGGCGTACGAAGGTCAGTTCGACGACGAGGTGATGGAGCCCGACGTGGTCCGCGCGAAGCTTGCCGACTGCCTCGACGGGATGCCGGGGAGGGGCTGCGAAGGCTCCGGAATTGATGAGCCGCTGGCCGGTCGCTGTCGGTGTCGGTGTGCTGTACGTGAACGACGGGGGAGTGCGAGCGGAGAACGCTGACACAGCCTTCGCAGTCGGAGTCCTCGTCGGCCGCGGGGAGTCGATCAGCGCGGCGGGCGCACTTGTACTCCGCCCACGTCGAACTCGGCTGGCCGTCGCGTGAACCCATGCACATTCGCGACGACCTCGTGATCCTCGTCCGCAACGGGCGACTCATCCAAGGTCCGGAGTGGGATGAGGACGGCAACCCGACCTACGTACTGGCGAGGCGTTAGCAATGCTACGAGACCACCTGCACGACGGGGCCGAGTCGTGAGCGGCAACGACAGCGACAACGGCGGCTCCCTACTGGGACGAATCCTCGACGAACTGTTGGAGGACACTGTGTGAACGTGGCGCTTCCCTATGTCTTGGATGATGTGTCGACGCCATGACTGTGCTCGTTGAGCACGAGCACGGCCTCGATGATGGGTGGGCTGAACGGGCGTACGTGGTCGTGGCACAGGCCCTCGCGGTCGTGCTGTGGGTCAAGCTGTTCGTGAATCCCGAGTGCTTCCCGAGCCCGAGCCCGGACCCGGACCTGGAGAGTTTTGCGGCGGACGCCCAACCGATTAACGACTAACCCTGTTGGACCTCACAGGGCGGTCCGCCGAGGACCTCTTGGACGCGGAATTGCGACCGATGAGATTTGGATGATGTACGTGGCGTGCTCGGTGCTCGGGCTCCGAGACGACGACCTCGACCACCGTCGCAGGGGTCCGAGCGAGCGCTCGCGTACTGCCGTCGCTGCGAGGTCCGGCCCGAGCGCCACCAGTACGGCGTCGAGTCGGGGAGCGGACTCAACAAGGCGGGGAGTGTGGGGCGGCGCATCGTCCGGTGGGGTCGGGTCCACTCGATTTGAGGGGCGCGGTCCCTGGAGACGCGAGACGACGAGTAACTTCCGACTCCGATCGTTGGTTCGTACGTGCGTATTGGTTCGTACGTGCGCTCCGTGGGACCCGGCGTGAAGGCTGGTGTGTCCAGAGGGACCTATTTGCTGTGTCCAGAGCCCTACAACCGTTGCGGTTGTAAGGGGGTGCAGCGAGTCGGCCTGTACGCCGGATTCTGTTCGGACCGAGGTCCGTGGTGACCATCCATCTGGGCCGCCGGTCTCCCGACGGCTCGAGCGGCCTACCCGGGGTCGTCGGACGGGCCGTCCTCACCCTGCTTGGCCTTGCTCCCGGTGGGGCTTGCCGAGCCGCCCGGGTCACCCCGGGCGCTGGTGCGCTCTTACCGCACCGTTTCACCCTTACCTGTGCGTCCGATCCGGAGACCGGGTGCCATCGGCGGTCTGCTCTCTGTTGCGCTGTCCTGCGGGTCGCCCCGACTGGGGGTTACCCAGCACCGTGCCCTGTGGAGTCCGGACGTTCCTCGAACCAGTCACGCTGGTCCGCGGCCACCCGGCCGACTCGCTGCGAGGACCAAGTCTACGACGCGCCTCAACCCCGGCAAAAGGTCGCGAGGTGTTTCAGATGTGGAACAGATCGCTACCTCTTGACGCCGCGCATGGCGGATCGGGCGCCGAGGAAGCCGCCGAACATGCCCAGCGCGGCGGCGATCACGAGGTGACCGAAGATCTGGCCCGGGCGCAGGGCGGGGGAGTGGCCGGTGAAGAGGCCGCGGTTCTCGTCGCGCAGCAGCCAGATCACGATCCGCACCGGGATCCAGAGCACGAACGCGCCGACACCGGCGAGCAGGCCGTTGCTGAGGGCCGCCTGGGGCACCAGGCGCCCGGCTGCCGAACCCGCCCAGTGTGTAGCCGAACAGGATGACGACGAACAGCGGGTAGATCCACCCGCTGTCGCGGAAGGAGTCGATGTTGCGGTCCAGGATCGCCTCGACCACGCTCGCCAGCACCAGGAAGAACAGGCCGGCGGTCGCGCCGCGGAAGACGGCGTTCCAGTGGATGACGGCGTCGTCACCGGGGGCGGGATCGTTCACGGTCACGATCTTGCCTCGTCGGGCGCCTCTTCGTGGAACAGTTGGTCGACGGGCACGACGAGGCCGTCGCGCACCAGCGGCTTCAGCGCCGCCCGCTGCTGCACGAGGAAGACCGCCGCGAGCACGAGGTACGCGATCCCCACCCCGATGCGCTCCCACTCACGCAGTCCATCGGGCAGCACCCCGCCGAGCACGAACTGCGCGATGAAGAGGCCGAAGAGCATCCAGGCTTCGCGGACGCTCATGCTGCGGTTCGCGAGCACCGCGATCGCGAACACCGACTGCGCGGCGGTGAGGAACAGCTCTTCGCGCTGCAACGAGTCGAGCGGGAGACCGGTGAGGTGGCCGGCCGAGATCGCGTAGACGATCGGGAGCGAGCCGACGAGCAACGTCCACTGGTTGACCTTCGACGACAGCAGCGTGCCCAGTCCGGCGCTGGTGTTGAGTCGCCACGCGAACAGCGCGGCCACGACCAGCTCCGGTGCTTCGGACGCGAGCGGCGCGACCCACTGCACGAGCAGGAACGTGTCCACGCCCGCCTGTTCGCCGAGGTGCACGAGCGACTCGGCGAAGGGCTCGGCGCACAGGAAGATGACGCCGGCGGCGTACGCGAGCAACACGCCGACCACGATGCGTCGCTGCGTGGTCGGCAACGCACCGATGAGCCGCGCGGGTCCGACGAGGTGAGGCTCTTCCGCCGGCGCCGCGCCAGAGCCGGTACACGAACGCGACGAAGATCGTGATCAGCACCAGCGAGTCGACGAGCGTGAGCGTGTGCTTGAACGGGAGCGTGAGCGAGTACGCGGTTGCGAGCGCGAGGAACGTGATCTCGATCGCGTGCGGCCGTTCGAGGTGCACGTCGGTGTCGAGCTCGCCGGTGTAGCCGCGCTTGCGGGCGATCCTCGTCATCCGCCACGCGGCGAGCAGCACGACCATCGACCACCCGATGCCGATGAGGAGCCGGTTGCCGCCGGTCATGTTGGCCAGCGCGAGCGGCGCGAACTTCTCCGGGTCTTCGCCGGCCTTGTACGCGAACGTGAAGTCGACCGCGTACTCCGGCAGCACCGCGATGAGTGCGAGCACGGTGAGCGCGAGCCCCTGCGACACGTCGAGTTGGAGGGTCTCCGCCGCCCAGGCCAGGAGGAACGCGGAACCGAGGATGGCGAACCCGAAGACCACCGGGGCAACGACGTCGCCGAGGCCGATCCCGCCGACCCGCGACACCACGCCGGGCAGGGTGGCGAGCGCCGCCAGCGTGAGCGCCAGCACCTGACCCCGGGGGCCCCGGAGCGCCACAGGAGTGCTCTCGGGGGGCGTCAGGGTCACCCGCCCCATGCTACGGGCCGGTTTCCGGGCTTCCGGGCCCTCCGGACGGCCCGGGAGCGGGAAATCCACCGGGGACGAACAGCGAATGAACTCTCAGGAACAGGGGAAGAACGGCCGAAGTTCACCGTGTTGGATGAGATTCACCGGCCCTCTCTCCGGGCGGAGTCGAGAAAGCACAGAGACCGATGAACAACCATTGGCGCCAATACGCCCGCTGTCTGGGTGCCGACCCCGAGATCTTCTACCCGCCGTCGGAGTCGGACGACGGGTCGCTCGAGGCCAAGGCCGTCTGCGCGGTGTGTCCCGTGCGGGAGCCCTGCCTCGAGCATGCGATCACCGCCCGCGAGAAGCAGGGTGTGTGGGGCGGCCTCGACGAGCGGGAACGCCGCCGCCTCGTCCGCCAGCGTCGCAAGACCGCCTGACGTGCGCCGCTCCGTGCGGCGCTCGCGGCGGGTCGTCCCCGGTAGCATCCGGCGGATGGATCCAGCGCTGTGGCCGGATGTCATCGGGCGTCTGCTCCGGCGTGAGGACCTGCCCGACGACCTGATCGCGGACGCGATGGCGGTCGTCCTCTCCGGCGACGCGACCGATGCCCAGATCGCAGCCTTCGCGGTGGGCCTGCGCGCGAAGGGCGAGACTGCGGGCGAGCTCGCGGCGCTGGTGCGCACGATGCTGCGAGTTCGCCGAGCGGGTCGACCTCAGCGACGTCGACGCTCCACTCGTCGACACGTGCGGCACCGGCGGCGACGGCGCCGGCACCGTGAACGTCTCCACGATGGCCGCGATCGTCACCGCCGCCGCGGGCGCACGGGTCGCCAAGCACGGTGGCCGCGCCGCCTCGTCGAAGTGCGGATCGGTCGACGTGCTCGAGTCGCTCGGCGTGGTGATCGACCTCGGTCCCGACGGCGTGGCGCGCTGCGTGCGCGAGGTGGGCATCGGGTTCTGCTTCGCGCAGCGCTTCCACCCGGCGATGCGCTTCGCCGCTCCGGTGCGGCGCGAGCTCGGGACACCCACCACCTTCAACTTCCTCGGTCCCCTCGCCAATCCGGCGGGCGCGACCCGGCGCACGGTCGGTGTCTCCGATCCGGTCATGGCCGAGCGAGTGATCCGTACCCTCGCAGTGCTCGGCGTGGAACGGGCCCTCGTGTTCTTCGGTCACGACGGCCTCGACGAGCTGACCGTCACCACCACGTCCACCGTCTACGAGCTCGAGGCGGGGGAGGTGCGCATCTACGACGTCGACCCGCTCGACGTCGGGATCCCGCACGCCGAGCTCGGTGCCCTCGCGGGCGGCGACGCCGCGGGGAACGCCCAGGCGGTGCACCAGGTCTTCGCCGGCGCGCAGAACCCGATCCGCGACATCGTCACCCTCAACGCGGCCGCGGCCATGCTCGTGGGCGACGTCGTGCCCGACCTCGCCGCCGGGGTCGAGGTCGCCCGCACCGTCATCGACGACGGGCGGGCGGCGGCCACCCTCGAGTCGTTCGTGCGGGTGAGCGTCGCCGCACGCGAAGCGGGGCTCGGCTGATGGCCCGCGCACTCGAGTGCCCGGCGTGCGGGCACCGCCACCGCCTCGACGACATCCCCGACGCCGACACGTTCCGCTGCGAGCAGTGCGGACAGGTGCTCAAGGCACCCACCCCGGTCAGCTCGCACCCCGGCGCGCCCCCACCGCCCGCGGGGGAGCGCGCCGCCGGCCCGCACCGGCGCGCCCGCGCCCGTGGCGCCACCGCCGCGCCGCACCGTGAACGACCCCGCCGGCGACGGGCGTACCCGAGACGTGCCCGTGCGCAGCGCCGCCGGCGTGTCGGCGACCGTCGCCGCCACCGCGGCCGTCGACGACGCCGACGCCGACGGCGGTGGGTCGGGTCGGGGTCGCAGGTCCCGTCCGGTGCCGCCGCCCGCAGTTGCGGCGGCACCTGCGAAGCGCGCCAAGGTGCACTGGTACTGGCGGGTCGTCGCCTGGATCGTGGCGGTCCCGCTCGGGTTCCTCGTCACCGCGTGGCCGGCCTACGAGCTCGGGTTCATCAAGAAGGACGACCTCCTCGACATCTTCGTGGGCACCGGCACCGGCCGGTACCTGCGCCTCGGCGATCGTCACCCTGGTGTGGGCGATCGTCACCGCGCTGCTGGTGCAGCTCTTCGTCGAGGGGGGACGGGCCCGGGCCAACCGACGCCGCCGGACCCGCGCCGCCACCGCGGCATGACGACCGGCTCCCGCCGCTTCCGCTGCTCGGCCTGCGGGAACCTCACCCGGTTCGACGTCGTGGCGTCGCGCCGCACCCGCGCCTTCCACCACTTCAGCGTGGGTGGTGAGCTCTCGATCGAGGACGAGGAGGTCCTCGACGAGACGATCGAGACCGTGAGCTGCCGCTGGTGCGGGGCGTCCGGCGAGACGATCGAGCAGCAGGCGATCGAGCAGCTCCCGGCGGAGGAGCCGGACCCGGCTTAACTGTCACACCCTCGCGTCAGAGTGGTCGCATGATGACCATCGACTGCTGCGAGTGCGTGATGCGGGGGACCGCCGGCTGCGACGACTGCGTGGTGAGCTTCGTCGTGGGCGGGAGCCCGGGGAGGCGCTGGTGATCGACGTCGAGGAGGAGCGGGCGGTGCGCATGCTCGCCAAGGCCGGGCTGGTGCCGCGGCTCCGTCACGTCGCGGGGTAGCGTCCTGCCGCGGACGCGGCCTGACGGTCACTGGCATTCCCGACGAGGAGGGGCGAGATGTACCTCGGCAGCGACGCCGCGAACTTCGCGCTGCTGCTCGCACGGGTCTGGGTGGCGATCATGATCTTCGCCCACGGTTGGCGGCACGTGAAGGCGATCCAGTCGGGCCCGGGCATGGCGAACTGGTTCGAGAGCCTCGGGCCTCAAGCCCGGACCACTTCCACGCCTGATGCCGTCACCCTCACCGAGGTCGCGATCCCGATCGCTGCTCGCGCTCGGCTTCCTCACGCCGCTCTGCTACGGCGGCGTGTGCGCGCTGATGGTGGTGGCGCTCCTCACCAACCACCTCAAGAACGGCTTCTTCCTCGACCAGCGCCAAGGAGGGCTACGAGTACGTCGCTCACCGTCGCGGTGCTCTCGATCACGCTCGGCACCCTCGGGCCGGGCAAGTGGTCGCTCGACCACGCCTTCGACTTCACCTTCCCGTTCGACCCGAAGAAGGCGCTGATCATCACCGCGATCGTGGGCATCGGCGGCACCGCGCGCGTTCCTGGTCGCGTTCTGGCGCCCACCCAAGAAGGACTCGACCGCCGCCTGACCGCGGCAACGCGGACCGGGGGAACTCGCACCATGGGCCGGGTCGCGCTCGAGCACGTGTCGAAGCGGTTCGACGACGTCGCCGCCGTCGACGACCTGACCCTCGAGGTGGCCGACGAGGAATTCCTCGTGCTGCTCGGCCCGTCGGGCTGCGGCAAGTCGACCGCGCTGCGCATGATCGCCGGTCTCGAGGACCCGACGTCGGGCACCATCACCATCGGCGACCGCGTCGTGAACGACGTCGAGGCCAAGGATCGCGACATCTCGATGGTGTTCCAGAGCTACGCGCTCTATCCGCACATGACGGTGCGGCGGAACATCGAGTTCCCGCTGCGCTCGCGCAAGGTGCCGTCGGCCGAGCGCGCGCAACTCGTGCAGCGAGGCGGCCGAGAGCCTCGATCTCGGCGCGCTGCTCGACCGCAAGCCCGCGCAGCTGTCCGGCGGGCAACGCCAGCGGGTCGCGCTCGCGCGTGCGATCGTGCGGCGCCCGCAGGCGTTCCTCATGGACGAGCCGCTCTCGAACCTCGACGCCAAGCTGCGGGTGCAGACCCGCGCCGAGCTGGTCGAGCTGCAACGGCGGCTCGTCGGCCACGATCATCTACGTCACCCACGACCAGGTCGAGGCGATGACGATGGGACACCGCATCGCGGTGCTCGACGCCGGCGTGCTGCAACAGATCGGCGCACCGCAGGACGTCTACGCGCGGCCGGCCAACCTCTTCGTCGCCCGCTTCATCGGCAGCCCGCCGATGAACACCGTGACCGGGACGCGTCGACCGGATCGACGGGACGCTCGTCGCGCGAGATCCCCGGCGGTGACATCCGCTCTCGATCCTGTGCTCGCCCACGCGGTCGAAGCGACCGGGGTCGCAGGAAGTGGTGATCGGCGTGCGCCCGGAGGACCTCCGGTTCGACGCGCGCCGAGGGGATCCCCGCGCTGGTGAGCGTGGTCGAGTCGCTCGGTCACGAGCGCCACGTCATCTGCCGCCTCGCCGACCAGCAGCTGGTGATCGTGCGCCAGGACGCCCACGAAGCGGCGCCGGCCGAGGAGAGCACCACCTTCCTCGTCGCCGACGCCGCACGCCCTGCACGTGTTCGATCCCGAGACCGGCGCCCGGGTCGGCGCCTGACGTCGTGGCGCGCCACGGTCTCGCCCCGCCCGCACGCCGCCTCCGGCGACGCGAGCGGCGCCTCGCCTACCTCCTGCTGATCCCGTCGCTGCTGATCTTCGGCGTCTTCGTGTTCTGGCCGCTGGTGCACAACGTCTACCTGGGCTTCTTCCGCAACCCGCCGTTCCCGGGTCTGCCGAGCACCTACGTGGGCTTCGACCAGTACCGCGACGTCCTCACGTCGCAGCAGTTCGTCGACAGCGTCAAGACCACGTTCCTGTTCGCGTTCATGACCGTGCCGGTCGGCATCGCGCTCGGCCTCGGGCTGGCGGTGCTGGCGCACCAGAAGCTGCGCGGCATCGGCGTCTACCGCACCTTCTTCTCGTCGACGGTCGCCACGTCGGTCGCGGTCGCCGCGGTGATCTTCGGCACGCTGATGAACCCGCAGGTCGGCCTGCTGCCGTGGCTCGGGCTCACGACCAACCCGACCATCCTGCAGAACCCCGACTGGGCGCTGATCGCGGTCGCGGTCACCACGGTGTGGCAGACCCTCGGGCTCACGTTCATCCTCATGGCCGCAGGGCTGCAGAGCGTGCCCGACGACCTGTTCGAAGCGGCGCGGGTCGACGGCGCGGGCGCGTGGTCGCGCTTCTGGCACGTCACGCTGCCGATGATGTCGCCCACCATCTTCTTCGCGGTGGTGATCGGCACGATCTTCGCGTTCCAGTCGTTCGGCCAGATCGACATCCTCACCCAGGGCGGCCCGCTGAAGAAGACCAACGTGCTCACCTACTTCATCTACAACACGCTGCAGCGCCAGAGCGACCCGGGCAAGGCCGCGGTGCTCGCGGTCGCGCTGTTCTTCCTCACGCTGATCCTCGCGTCGGCCCAGATCCGGCTGCTCGAGCGGAGGGTGTCCTATGAGCGTTGACGCGGCCGACGCGCGCCTGCACCGGCGAAAGGTGTGGGGCAAGGTCGGCAGCTACACGCTGCTCACCGTGCTCTCGATCATCGTGCTGTTCCCGATCTACATCACGGTCGTGAACTCGCTGCTCCCGTCGCGCGAGATCCTGTCGCAACCGCCCAAGCTCTTCCCCACCGACCCGCAGTTCGGCAGCTACAGCCGACGCGTGGAACGCCGGGCACATGGGCACGTACCTGAAGAACAGCTTCATCGTCACGTTCCTCATCACCGTCGGCCAGGTGCTCACCGCGATCCTCGCCGGCTACGCGTTCGCGTTCCTCGAGTTCCCGTTCAAGCGCCTGCTGTTCGTCGTGTTCCTCGCCACGCTGATGGTGCCGTTCGAGGTCACCATCGTGACCAACGTGCGCGACCATCAGCGACCTCGGCTGGTACAACACCTACGCCGGCCTCGCGGTGCCGTTCCTCGCCACCGGCTTCGGCGCGTTCCTGATGCGCCAGTCGTTCCTCACCCTCCCGCACGAGCTGCGCGACGCCGCCGCGCTCGACGGCTACGGGCACTGGCGGTTCCTGTGGCGGGTGGCGGTGCCGCTGGCGCGCCCGGCCGTCGCCGCGCTCACCGTGTTCGCGTTCCTCGCCGCGTGGAACCAGTACCTCTGGCCGCTGCTGATCACCAAGGACGACAAGCTGCGCACGGTGCAGATCGGGCTGAAGCAGCTCCAGCAGTCGAGCATCGACCAGCTCAACATCGTGTTCGCAGGGGCGGTCATCGCGGTGATCCCACTCGTGATCCTGCTCCTGTTCTTCCAGAAGCAGCTCGTGCGCGGGCTCACAGCAGGGGCGGTGAAGGGATGACGAACTCGACGGGTGCGTCTCGACGATGGTGGTGACTCCTCGCGGCGACGGCGCTCGGCGCTGCTGCCGGCGTCGCCGGCGGGTGCCGCCAACAGCACCAGCTGCCCGCTCGGCGCGTTGAAGAAGGCGTCGAAGCCGGTCGAGATCACCATGTGGCACTGGATGCTGCGCGCCAACGGTGACGTGCTCCAGAAGCTCGTCGACGAGTTCAACGGCTCGCAGTCGGCGGTGAAGGTGTCGCTGGTGAACCAGGTGGGATGGGAGGAGACGCTGGCGAAGTACAAGGCCGGTCTCGCCACCGGTGACCTGCCCGACATCGTGCAGCTCCAGGAGACCGATCAGCAGCAGATGATCGACACGGGGACGGTCGTCCCGGCGGGCGTGTGCGCCAAGGCGGACAAGTACAGCTTCTCGGATTTCCTGCCCCGGGTGATCAGCTACTTCACGGTGCAGGGCACGCAGTACGCCATGCCGTTCAACACGTCGGGGCCGGTCCTCTACTACAACAAGAAGGCGTTCTCGGCGGCCGGGCTCGACCCCGAGAAGCCGCCCACCAACCTCACCGAGCTCCGGGCGGCGGCGGAGAAGCTCAAGGCGAACGGCGTCGCGACGCCGCATGGGGCTCAAGACCGACCCGATCTTCGTCGAGCAGTGGACGGCCATGGGCAACCGGCTGTTCGCGAACAACGGCAACGGGCGCAAGGCGCGCGCCACGAAGGCGGTGTTCGACTCGCGGACCGGCCGCCAGGTCTTCAGCTGGATGCACGGGCATGGTGAAGGACGGGCTCGCCGAGATCAACTCCGACATCGGCACGGGATCCTCCGACAACTTCCTCGGCATCCGGAGCGGCGCGCACGCCATGACCATCGACAGCAGCGCCGCGCTCGGCACGGTCACCGCGATCCTGGGTGCCGGCAACGACCCCAACATCGAGATCGGTGTCGCGCCCGATGCCCGGCCCCGGCGCCGGCGCGACCCGCGGTGGCGTGTTCGTGCAGGGCGGTGAGCTGTTCATGGTGAACAAGTCGGCGCCCGCGAAGCAGGCGGCGGCGTGGGAGTTCCTGAAGTTCCTCGACACGCCCGAGAACATGACCACCTGGGCGATCGGCACCGGGTACCTCCCGATCCGCACGTCGTCGGCCGAGAGCACGGCGATGCAGGACTACTGGGCCAAGAACCCCGACTTCAAGGTCGCCTACGACCAGCTGGTCGGCGGCGCCGACAACGATCGCGACGGCGGGCTCGGTGATCGGCCCCAACATCGAGGTGCGCCGAGCCGTCCGCGACGCGGAGAACCGGATGTTCCTCGAGGGCGACCGACCCGAAGGCGGCGATCGCGGAGGCGGCGAAGAACGCCACCGCCGCGATCGAGGACTACAACAGCCGCATCGGCGGCTAGCACGGGCCGCTGACGCCGCGGGCATTGCGCCATCGGCCATGCTGTAGCCCGCAGCAAGAGGTGATCGACGGGGGAGATGCGGACATGCGGTCGATTGAGGCAGTGGGCGGGCTCGGGGCTCGCGGTGGTGGTGCTGGCCGACGGGGCTCTCGGCGGTCTGCCACCGCGCCCGGCGCGGGCGCGGCAACAGCACGACCTGCCCGCTGGCGGCGTTGAAGAAGGCGACGAAGCCGGTCGAGATCACCATGTGGCACTCGATGAACCGGGCCCTCGGCGACGACGCTCCAGACGCTCACCGACGAGTTCAACGCGTCGCAGAGCGACGTGAAGGTCAACCTGGTGAACCAGATCGACTACGTGCAGACGTTCACCAAGTACAAGGCCGGTCTCGCCAGCGGTGACCTGCCCGACATCGTGCAGCTCCAGGAGACCGAGCAGCAGCAGATGATCGACACGCAGACCGTGCTGCCGGCGAGCGTGTGCGCGAAGGCCGACAAGTTCAGCTTCTCCGACTTCCTGCCCCGGGTGATCAGCTACTTCACCGTGGAGGGCACGCAGTACGCGATGCCGTTCAACACCTCGGGTCCGGTGCTCTTCTACAACAAGAAGGCGTTCACCGCGGCCGGCCTCGACCCGAACTCGCCGCCGACCACGCTCGACGAGGTGCGCGCCGCCGCCGAGAAGCTCAAGACCGCCGGCGTCGAGGCGCCGCTCGGGCTGAAGACCGAGCCCGGCTACTTCGAGCACTGGCGCGCGCATGGCCAACAAGCTCTACGTGAACAACAGCAACGGCCGCAAGGCCCGCGCCACCAAGACGGTGTTCGACGACGCCACCGGGCGCCAGATCTTCACCTGGCTGTCGGGCATGGTGAAGGACGGGCTGGCCACGACCAACCCCGACCTCGGCACCGGCAACTTCGACAACCTGCTCGGCATCCAGAGCGGCTCGCACGCGATGGCGTTCGACACCAGCGCCGCCCTCGGCACCATCAGCGCGGTGCTCTCGGGCGGCGCACGCGCCGAACGTCGAGCTCGGCGTGGCGCCGTTCCCGGCGCCGGGCAAGAAGGCGACGGCGGTGCGCTCGTCAGCGGCGGCGCGCTCTACATGGTCAACAAGTCGGCGCCGGCGAAGCAGGCGGCGGCGTGGAAGTTCCTGAGGTTCCTCGACGACCCGGAGAACATGACCACGTGGGCGATCGGCACCGGCTACCTCCCGATCCTCGAAGGCGTCGGCCGACAGTCCGGAGATGCAGGCCTACTGGGCGCAGAACCCCGAGTACAAGGTCGCGTACGACCAGCTGCTCGACGGGCCCGACGAACGCGGCGACGTCGGGTTCGGTGATCGGCAACTACACCGGCGTCGCGTGACGCGGTGCGTGACGCCGAGAACAGCATGTTCCTCAACGGCACCGACCCGAAGGCCGCGCTGAAGAACGCCTCGAAGAACGCGACCGCCGCGATCGACGACTACAACACCCGCTCGGCGGGTAGCGCGCACCGGCTCGACGGAACGAGCGGAGCGTCAGCCCCGCTCGTCGATCGGCGACGTACGGGCGCTTGGTGGCGCCGGTGTAGATCTGGCGCGGCCGGCCGATCTTGGTGGCCGGGCTCTCCATCATCTCCACCCAGTGCGCGATCCACCCGGGCAGGCGGCCCATCGCGAACAGCACCGGGAACATCTGCGTGGGGAAGCCCATGGCGCGGTAGATGAGGCCCGGAGTAGAAGTCGACGTTCGGGTAGAGCTTGCGCTCGACGAAGTACTCGTCGCTGAGCGCGACCTCCTCGAGCCGCAGCGCGAGGTCGAGCTGCTGGTCCATGGCGCCGAGGTCGGCGATCACCCGGTGGCAGGCGTCCTTGAGGATGCGGGCCCGCGGGTCGTAGTTCTTGTAGACGCGGTGACCGAAGCCCGAGAGGCGGAACGGGTCGTCGGGGTCCTTCGCCATGCGGACGTACTTGTCGACGTCGCCGCCGTCGTCGGCGATGCGGTCGAGCATCTCGATGACGGCCTGGTTGGCGCCGCCGTGCAGCGGGCCCCACAGCGCGTTGATGCCGGCGGCGATCGACGCGAACAGGTTGGCCTCGCTGGAACCGACCAGGCGCACGGTGCTGGTGGAGCAGTTCTGCTCGTGGTCGGCGTGCAGGATGAGGAGCTGCTTGAGGGTGACCACGGTGTTGTGGCTCACCTCGTAGCGCTCCGACGGCACCGCGAACATCATGGTGAGGAAGTTCTCGACCAGGTCGAGCGAGTTGTCCGGGTAGAGGAACGGCTGGCCGATCGACTTCTTGTAGGCGTAGGCGGCGATCGTCGGCAGCTTCGCCATCAGGCGCAGGATCGAGAGGTGGACCTGATCGGGGTCGTGGGGGTCGTTGCTGTCCTGGTAGAAGGTCGACAGCGCGCTCACCGCCGACGACAGCGTGCCCATCGGGTGCGCGTCCTTCGGGAAGGCGTCGAAGAAGCGCTTGGCGTCCTCGTGGAGGAGCGTGTGCTTGCGGATCCCGAAGCGGAACTCGTCGAGCTCCGTGCGGGAGGGGAGCTCGCCGTAGATGAGCAGGTAGGAGGTCTCGAGGAACGACGGCACGGGGACCGACACCAGCTCCTCGATGGGGATGCCGCGGTAGCGGAGGATGCCGGCCTCGCCGTCGATGAAGGTGATCGCCGACTCGCAGGACGCGGTGTTCACGAAGCCGTTGTCGAGGGTGACCGCTCCGGTCTCGGCGCGGAGCTTGGAGATGTCGATCCCCCGCTCGCCCTCGGTGCCCACGATCATGGGCAGTTCGGTTTCGTCGCTGCCGATGCGCAGTACGGCGGGCGATTCGCTCATCGTGTGGCTCCTCCTGGTCCGCGAAGCAGCGTACCCCTCGGCGCGGGAGGCGCTTCCGGCCGGGCGGCCTCGCCTACGGTGGCCCGGTGGCGGTGGCTGAACGCGACCTGACGACCGGGGCCGCACGAGGAGCCGCGCAGGGCGTCGCGCGCCTGTTCCCGTGGCGCGGGGTCGTTGCTCCCTGGCTCCTGTCGCGGGTCGTCTCGATCGCGGTGCTGCTGGCGGCGGTGAACGATCCGGTGCGCGGCTCGCGCTTCGTGCAGGTCGCGACGCGGTGGGACGGTGCCTTCTACCTCGACATCGCCCGCTTCGGCTACGGGCCGGTCGACGTCGACTTCCCGAAGTGGCCCTTCTTCCCGCTCCTCCCGGGGCTCATCCGGGCGCTCAGCGAGGTGGCCGACGACAAGGCGGCGATCTTCGTCGTCAACCAGGTGCTGTTCCTGGTGGCACTGGCCGGGGTGTACCGCCTCGCCGCCCGGCACGGCGGGACCACGGTGGCGCAGCTGTCGGTGTGGTCGCTGGCGCTGTTCCCGGCGTCGTTCGTGTTCTCGATGACCTACCCGTCGGCGATCTTCCTGGCGGCGTCGGTGTGGGCGTTCGTGCTGGTGGAGGACGAGCACGACCTCGCCGCGGGCCTGGTCGCGGTGGGGTCCGCGCTGGTGCGGCCGAACGGGGCGGTGCTCGTGATCGCGCTGGTGGTCGCGGTGCACGCCTGGCGCCGCGCGCTGCTCGTGGCCGGACCGTCGGTGGTGGCCGTCGCCGCCTGGTGCGTCTGGTGCTGGGACCGCACCGGCGATCCGCTCGTGTTCCTCACCACCAAGTCGCGGTGGCAGGAGATCACGTTCGTGGGGTTGTTCGAGGGGCACGTGAAGTGGTCGGTGCTGCCGCACGTGTTGCTGGCGATCGGCGCGCTGGCGGTGTTGGTCGTGCAACGCAAGCGATTGCCCGTGGCGTGGCTGGTGTTCGGCGCCCTCTATCTCATCCCGTCGCTGCAGCTCGGCATGGTCGGCGTCGGCCGCTACGCCAACGAGTGCTTCCCCCCGTTCGTGGGGATCGGTCAGCTGCTCGAGCGCTGGTCGTCCCTAGTGCGGGCGCTCTACTTCGCGGCGTCGACCGTCGGCCTCGTGCTCTTCGCCTTCGTCGCCGCCCGCTACGACCTCGTGCCGTAGCACCACCACGAACATCTCGAGGTTCGCGTGCGCCGGTGACGGTCAACTTCGAGATGTTCGGTGGAATCAGGCGCCCATGAGGGCGCGCCACTGCTCCAGGGTGGGGATGCGGAACACGTAGTTGGTGGCGCGCGTGTCGCCCAGGGTCGCCGACGCCGCGGGTGAGTAGCGGTGACCCGGGTAGAGCACGGTGGTGTCGGGGAGGGTGGCCAGGCGGCGGGTGAGGCTCTCGTACATCGCGTCGGGGTCGGAGCCGGGCAGGTCGGTGCGGCCGCAGCCCTCGAGGAAGAGCGTGTCGCCGGCGACCAGGCGGCCGTCGACCACGAAGCACTGGCTGCCCGGCGTGTGCCCCGGCGTGTGCATCAGCTCGATCGGGATCCCTCCCGCGTGCACGACGTCGCCGCTGTCGTGCACCGAGAGGTCGGAATCGGAGAGGCCGGTCGAGCGCTTCACCCACTCGGCCTCGGCCCGCTGGACGTGCACGGGCACGCCGCCGCCGTCCAGCGTGAGCAGCTCGCGCAGTCCCTCGATCGAGTAGCCCATGATGTCGCCGCCGCAATGGTCGGCGTGGTAGTGCGTGACGAGCGCGCCGGTGAGGCGCATGCCGTCGGCCGCCAGCACGTCGATCAGTTCGCCGACGCCGTATGCGGGATCGATCACCACCGCCTCGCCCGTCTCGCGGTCGCCGACGAGGTAGACGAAGTTGACCATCTGCCGCGCCAGCGGGTCGTCGCGCGCGAAGTCGGCGCCCGACAGGAGCTGGCGGAAGTACAGCCGGTCGGAGGGCTCGCTCCAGCTCACGTGCGCATCGATCCCATCGCGGCCACGAAGGCACCCGGGTCGTTGCTCTTGCCGACGACGATCGCGTGCTGCGGACCACCGCCGGGGAACTCGGGGGGCGCGTACCACTCGAAGCCGTCACCCTCGATGGCGTCGACCACCGACTGCGCGGCGTCGGCCGCGGGCACGAACGGACCCTGGTAGGCGGCGGGCTCGTTGCCGGGCTGATCCCAGATCTCGGTGTCGATGGGGCCGGGCAGCACCAGCTTCACCTCGACGCCGGTGCCGTGGAGGTCGACGGCCATCCCCTCGGTCCACCCGCACAGCGCGAACTTGCTCGCGCAGTACGCGGCCTCGTTGGCGATCGGGATGCGCCCGCCGAGGCTCGACACGTTGACGACGCAGCCGCTGGCACGCGCCAGCCAGTCGGGGAGGAGCGCCAGCGACATGCGGACGGGCGCGTGGAAGTTGACGTCCATGACGTGGGCGACGTCGGCGGCCGTGAGGTGCGGCACCGGGATGCGCGCGGGGATGCCGGCGTTGTTCACCAGGCAGTCGACCCGGCCCCACTCGCGCGCGGCCTGGTGCACGAGCGCCTCGGCGGCGTCGAGATCACCGAGGTCGACGGGCCAGGCGCGCGACTCCGGGGTGTGCACGCGACACTCGGTCAGCACCTCCTCGAGCCGGTCGGCCCGCCGCGCCACCAGACCGACGGTCACACCTCGCGCCGCCAGCAGCGGGCCCAGCGCGGCGCCGATGCCCGACGACGCCCCGGTCACGATGACGTTCGCACCCTCGATCTCCACTCGGTGTCCTTCGCTCAGCCGTAGTCGCGCACGGTGGGTGACGACGGGGTAGGAGCCGGCGTGGTGGTGGCGGCCGTGCCCGCCTGCTGTTGGTACGCCGGGGTGTTCTGGAGGTGCTTGGCCACGAACAGCGAGAACCGCGCCTGGCGCTTGGTTCCCGCCAGGGCCGCTTCCCTCCGTGTCGTGGTGATCATGGTCGCCAGGTCGACCGTCTTCCAGTCGACGAGCTTGTTGCCGGCGCGGCTCGCGTACACCTGGGTCTCGGGGACCGGTGTCGCGCTGTCGTCGACCACGGGTCGCGGCTCCTGGCACACGTCGAAGGACTTCAGGCCCTTCCAGCGTTCGAACACGTACGGGAGGAACACCTTCGACACGTCGACGGTGCCGGCGAGGTAGTCGTCGATGGTGTACTCGCCGGTCGGCTCGACGTAGATCGCGAGGTGGGTGCCGTCCGGGTCGCGTTCCTGCGCCGGGTTCACCAGCGCGGCGCGCGTCACGCGCAATCCGAACGGCTTCACCTTCTTGTCGAAGATGGCGACGAGGTTCTTGCGCGTGGCGGGTGGCAACGACGACTCCCCGGCCCCTGCCGACCCGACACCGAGCCCGACCGACCCGACCGCGCACGCGAGCAGCAGCACGAGTCCGGCGGCGAACCGCGTGGTGCGCACGGCTCAGGCGCTGACGGTGACCGGGGTGCCGAGCGGCAGTTGCTTGGCCAGCATCGTGATGGCGTCGTTGTCCATCCGGATGCAGCCGTGCGTGGCGTCGGTGCCGAGGACCGAGGCGTCGTTGTTGCCGTGGATGCCGACCTCGGCGTCGCCTCCCGCGAACGAGTCGAGCGTCTCCGAGTGGCTCGAGAGCCCGTAGGCGTACGGGCCGTACACCTGGGTCGGGTCGGGTGCCTGCAGCAGGACCCGGAGGTAGTACTCACCCGTGGGCGTGGGCGTCGGCTTGCCCACGTCGGGCAGCGGCGGGTCGGTGGCACCGGTCGCGACCGGGCCGGTGTAGATGACGTTGGCGCCGTTGTTCACCGTGATGGTGTGGGCCCCCAGTCCGACGCTGATGCGGTACGGGTTGGCCTGGAGCGTGACGTCGGCGGCCTTCAGCCAACCGGTGCTGCCGTTGGGGCGCACGGGCAGCAGCACCTGCACCCAGCCGTCGCCGCGCTGCTCCTTGACCAGGAAGACCTGCGGCACCTTCGAGGTGGGGACGGTCGGGTCGTAGAGCCACGGGTTGTCGAACTCGTGCGCCGGCGTGTCGTCGCCGGGCTCCGCGAAGACGTCGACCTGCGTGATCTCCGGCTTCACCGTCGCGATGTACGACGTGGTGCTCGTCGGCGCCGCGGTGACGGCCGGAGCGGTGGTGGACACCGGCTTGCCGAGGGTGGCCTTCCCGTCGTCGCCACCGCACCCGACGAGCACGAGCGCGAGCGCGACGAGACACGCGGAGAACGGGGTGAACCGGCGAAGCACGGGGTGAGGCTACCGGGCGATCCCGGCTACGGTGCCGCGCGTGGCGCGCCGGGCGGTGGTCGAGGGAACCGCGGCGCTCGCCCGCCAGGCCCCGCAGTTCGAGCCCTACGTCGAGGCGTTCGGACCGGCCGACCTGCGCCGGGCCCGACCCCGGCGCACGCACTTCGCCGAACTCGTGCGCGCGATCTGCTTCCAGCAATTGGCGGGGGCCGCGGCGCGCACGATCCACGGTCGGCTCGAGTTGGCGCTCGACGGCAACACCACACCCGAAGCCGTGCTCGCGCTCCCGGTCGAGACGATGCGCGCCGCGGGACTGTCGGCCAACAAGACCGCGTCGATCCGCGACCTGGCCGAGCGCGTGCTCGCGGGTGACGTCGAGCTCGACCGCGTGGCGCGCCTCTCGGACGAGAAGATCGTCACCGAGCTCACGCTGGTGCGCGGCATCGGACGGTGGACGGCCGAGATGTTCCTCATGTTCCAGCTCGGCCGGCTCGACGTCTGGCCGGTCGGCGACCTCGGCGTCCGCAAGGGTTTCGCCGTGATCCACGGCCGGCCCGACATGCCCACCGAGCGCGAGATGGAGGCGCTCGGTGATCCGCTCCGGCCGTACCGTTCGCTGGCGGCCTGGTACTGCTGGCGGGCCGCCGACACCAAGCTCTGACCCGCTGCTCTGATCAGTCGTCCGGATGATGGCGGGCGTGCCACTCCGAGGCCATCGCCGCCGCGTGCGTCGCGAAGGGCGGGAGCCCGAGGCGCGCGCGGCGCGCGTCGACCGCGGCGTAGTCGTCGACCGGCCAGGGTTCGAGCTCACCCGCTGCGCCCAGGACGAACTGCGATCCGTAGAGCTGGTCGCGGCCGTCGTTCATGCGGACGCGGTCGGCGAGGTAGGCGAAGTGCACCGGATCGGCGTCGTTGCACGCGACCGCGATCTCGAGCATCTCCAGGCAGCGACGCTGCAGCCCCACGTCGTCGATCGCCCACTGCGCGATGAGCCACGCGGCATCGGCGCCGTCGGTGCCGACGAGCTTCCAGCCGGGCCAGCACTCGTAGTCGTCGAGCACCTCCCACAACCGGTCGTTGCGGATGGTCGCCCCGGTGCCGGTCGTCAGCGCGAGGAGCTCCTCCCGGAGTGCCGCGTCATGCACCATGTCGGAACCAGGCTACGCGTGGGGCGTGCGTCCGGCTACCGTGGCCCGCATGTGACGCGCTGATCCCACCCGCTCGCCGCCCGCCTCGCGACCCCTGGGATCAGCATGCCTTCCCCCTCGTCACCTTCTTCGTCGTCCTCCTCCTTCTCGCTCGTCGCTCGTGACCTCGCGCGCGAGCACGGCGCCCACACCGTGCTCGACGGGGTCGACGTGTCGATCGGACCGCGCACGCGGCTGGGCGTGGTCGGGCCCAACGGTGTGGGCAAGACCACGCTGCTGCGCCTGCTCGCCGGACTCGAACGCACCGACCGCGGCACGGTCACGGTCACGCCGCCCGCACTGCAGGTGGGCTATCTGGCGCAGGAACCCGAGCGTCGCGACGAAACCGTGCTGGCGTACTTGTCCCGCCGGACCGGCGTGACCGCGGCGGAGGCGGAACTGGAACGGGCCGCAACCGCGCTCGCGGACGCGCCCGACGACGGCGCCGATGCGTACGCGGCTGCCCTCGACACCTACCTCGCGGTGGGTGGGCCCGACCTCGACGCCCGCGCCCGCGCGACCTGCGACGACGTCGGTCTCGCGTCCCGCCTGCTCGACGCGCCGATCCGCGTCCTGTCGGGAGGTGAAGCGGCACGCGCGTCGCTGGTCGCCGTCCTGCTCAGTCGTCACGACGTGCTCCTCCTCGACGAGCCCACCAACGACCTCGACTTCGCCGGCCTGGAGCGACTCGAGGCGTTCGTCGATGCCCTGCCCGGGGGTGTGGTCCTCGTGAGCCACGACCGGGCGTTCCTCGAACGCACGATCAGCCGAGTGCTCGAGCTCGACGAGCACACCCGCACGGGCACCGAGTACGGCGGGGGATGGCTGAGCTACCTCGACGCGCGGGCCACCGCACGACGGCACGCGGAGGAGGACTACGCCACGTACCGCGCCGAGCGCGGTCGGCTCGAGCAACGCGCACGCACGCAACGCGAGTGGTCGGTGCAGGGCGCCCGAGCCGCGAAGAAGGACACGTCGGAGCGCGACAAGTTCATCCGCCACTTCCGCGTGGCCTCGTCGGAGAAGCAAGCGGCGAAGGCGCGCGCGACCCGCGAGGCGATCGATCGGCTCGATGCGGTCGAAAAGCCGTGGGAGGGCTGGGACCTGCGGTTCCAGGTCGCGAACGCGCCGCGGAGCGGCGACGTCGTGATGCGCCTGCGCGACGTGGTCGTCGAGCGCGGTTCGTTCACGCTCGGGCCCGTCAGCCTCGAGATCGGCTGGCGCGATCGCGTGGCGATCGTGGGGCCCAACGGCTCGGGCAAGACCACGTTGCTGCTCACGCTGCTGGGTCGGTTGCCCCTGGTCGCGGGCGAACGCGCCATCGGCGCGAGCGTGGTGGTCGGCGAGATGGACCAGGCCCGCGCCGCGTTCTCCGCCGCAGCACCGCTCCTCGACGCGTTCATCGGCGCCACCGGACTGCACCTGGCCGAGGCGCGGTCGCTGCTCGCCAAGTTCGGTCTCGGGGCCGACCACGTGGTGCGGCCCGCCGGCACGCTCTCCCCGGGTGAGCGCACCCGTGCCGTCCTGGCCGGCTTCGTCGCCCAGGGCGTGAACTGCCTCGTGCTCGACGAGCCCACCAATCACCTCGACCTGGAGGCGATCGAGCAACTGGAACAAGCGCTCGCCGGCTACGACGGCACCCTGCTCGTGGTCACCCATGACCGCCGGTTGCTCGAGGCGCTCGACCTGACCCGGGCCGTCGCCGCGACCGGCGAGGAGATCGACCTCGGCTGACGGGGACGTCAGCAGGAGCCGCCCCACGGTCCCGTGCCCTGCCACTGGTAGAGGGCCCAGGCCATCTCGTCCTGGTCGTAGGGCGACGCGAGGTTGGGCGGCAGACCGACGAGGTCCCCCCGCCCGGCGTGGGCCGCGGTCATGTTCCAGGTCGACTGGAGGAACTGGTAGGCGCCCAGGTACGGGCCCGACGGGTTCACCACGCCGTAGTTGCCGCCCGATTCCCGCTGCCGGACGCACGCGAGGAACGGGTCGTCGTGGTGGGGGCTCACCCCGGGCGTGCCCGAGTAATCGGGCGGCGCGGGCGGAGCGCTCGGCGCCGCCACCGTCGTGGTGGTGCTGCTCGGTGGCGCGGCCGCGGCTGGCGCGCCTCCCTCGGTCGTCGTGGTGGGATCGGCCGCGGTGGCGGCAGCCGCCTGCGCGGCGGCGGCGGACGCCTGGGCCTGCTCCTGCGCTTCCGCCTGCGCCAGCTTGGAGTCGATGGTCGCGCCCTGCGCCTTGAGCTCGTCGAGGGCGTCGTTCTGCGCCTGGCGCGTGGCGCGCAGCTCGCGCTGTTGCTTGTGCAGCGCGCGCGTCGCCTTCTGCAACTCCTCGTACACGTCCTGATCGTGCGCGTTCACCCGATCGATGAGGTGCGCGCGTCGCGCGGTGTCGAGTGTGTCTGCGCTGTCGACGAGTGCTTCGAGTTGCGTGCCCGACGACGTGTACGCGACCTGTGCACACGCTGCGTGCCGCCGCGCGCGCTTGCTGGGCGCGCGCGAGGAACTCGTCGACGATCTGCTCGCTGCGCGCGATGTCGTCGTCGAGCGCCTGCACACGCTCGAGCGCGGTGAAGTACTTGGAGGAGAGCGCGTCGGCCTGGGCGCGCAGATCACTCGCGTTGCTCGAGCTCTGCGCGTGTGCGAAGGGGGCGAGCGCGGCGCCGGCTGTGGTGAAGAGCATCAGGAGCACACCGGCAACGAGCGCGCGGCGAACCCGATCGACGGACGAGCGGCATCCCGACACGCTAGCGAGACTGCCGAGTGCGCATCCGAAAGGACCCCGAGGTGGCGCGAAGTCCCAGGTCAGAGCGGTTCGGTAGCGTGCAGGCGTGCCGGTCGAGCCGCCGCAGAGCCGCTGGGAGCTGCCGTCGCCGGCCCGGATGCCCGATGGCGCCGAGATCGCCGGCGTGGGCGCTGATCTGGCCGCCGGAACGCTGTTGGCCGCGTACCGCCGGGGCCTGTTCCCGATGCGGTTGCAGGCCCGGGGACCGCTCGGACTCGGGCAGTTGGGATGGTGGTCGCCCGACCCTCGCGGCGTCATGCCCCTCGATGGGATGCACGTCAGTCGTTCGTTGCGCCGGTCGCAGCGTCGCTTCGAGATCCGGGTGGACACTGCGTTCGTCGACGTGATGCGCGGGTGCGCGGATCCGAGGCGACCGCACGGTTGGATCGACAAGAAGTTCGTGGCCGCGTATTCGGAGCTCCACGAGCTCGGGTGGGCGCACAGCGTCGAGACCTGGCAGGTCGACGTACGTGGACGCGATGCGCTGGTCGGTGGTCTCTACGGTGTCGCGATCGGTGGCCTGTTCGCAGCGGAGTCGAAGTTCCACCGAGTGTCCGACGCGTCGAAGGTCGCGGTGGTCGCGCTCGTCGACCTGCTGCGCGCGGGCGGCGGATCCCTGCTCGACGTGCAATGGACAACGCCGCACCTTGCGTCGCTCGGAGCGGTCGACGTCACGCGTGCTCGTTACCTCGAACTGGTCGCGGACGCGATCGCGCGCCCGCCGATCACCACGCTGCCCGATCCCGGCGAGCGGTAGCCTCCCCACCATGACTGATGACAGCGTGGTCGTGTACCACAACCCCGTGTGCAGCAAGTCGCGTGGCGCGCTCGAGATCCTCGGCGACCGCGGCGTCGACGCCGAGGTCATCGAGTACCTCAGGGCCAACCCGAGTCGCGCCGACCTCGAGCGGATCGTCGACGCGATCTCCGACGAGCCCGCCGCGCTGGTGCGCAAGGACAAGCGGTTCAAAGAGCTCGAGCTCGACGCCGCCGACTACACGACGCGCGAGCAGGTCGTGGCGGTCTTGCTGGAGCACCCGGAGCTCATGGAGCGGCCGGTGGTGTTCGTGGGCGACCAGGCCGTCATCGCCCGGCCGAGTGAACGCGTCAACGAGCTCCTGGACTGACGGTTGCCGGTTGACGAACCTGATGGTTGTCCAGCTCGCCCGATAGCCACGCGTTGCTAGACGCTTGCGGGGACGCGGTCCTGTGGATCCGGTGCGTCGGGAGCCGTCTCCGCGTCGTCCCCGCCCTCGATGTCGAGGCGGGGGAGGAAGTTGAGCCACTTCGGGAACCACCAGTTGGCGTCACCGAGGATCTCCATGATCGACGGCACGAGCATCATGCGCACGATGGTGGCGTCGACGAGCACCGCGAACGCGAGCCCGAGGCCGAACATCTTCACCTCGGGCGTGGGGTTCAGCACGAAGGCGCCGAACACAAAGATCATGATCAGCGCAGCCGACGTGATGACGCGCGCGGTGCGCGCGAGTCCGCGCACCACGCCCTGACGGGTGTCGCCGGTGCGGTTGTACTCCTCGCGCACGCGCGTGAGCAGGAACACCTGGTAGTCCATCGACAGTCCGAAGAGGACGGCGAACATCATCATCGGCACGAACGGCACGATGGGCACGGTGCTCTCGAGGCCCACGAGTCCCTTCGCCCATCCCCACTGGAACACCGCAACGGTCGCGCCGTACGCGGCGGCCACTGACAGCAGGTTCATCACCGCGGCCGTGAGCGGCACGAGCACGGAGTGGAACACCAGCATCAGGAGGATGAACGAGAGCAGTACGACCGCGCCGATGAAGTACGGGAGACGGCTGCTGATCCGGTCGCCGATGTCGATGAACGCCGCGGTGACCCCACCCACGTAGGCCTGAGCACCGCTGGTGCCGACCGCAGTCGGGAGCACCGAGTCGCGGAGCGTGCCCACGAGGGTCGCGGTCTGCGCGCTGTCGGGCGCAGTGGTGGGCAACACGCCGATCTGAGCGACGGCGCCGTTGGGACTCGTCTGCGGCGGCAGCACCGCCTTGACGCCCGGTGTCTTCTCCAGCGCACTCGTGATGTCGGACAGCACCGCGTCGCCACCCGTGGTGGGGAGCTGCACCACGACGAGCAGCGGGCCGTTGGTACCGGGGCCGAAGCCCTCGGCGACGAGGTCGTAGGCCTGGCGCTGGGTGGTGGAGGTGGGGAGGTTGCCGTCGTCGGACTCGCCGAGGCGCATCGACAGCACCGGCCACGCGATGACGAGCAGGATGATCACCGCGGCGATGGCGAACGGCCAGGCATGCCGGGCGACCAGGGTGGCCCAGCGCTCCCACACGGTCCCCGACGGCGGCTCGGGGTCGCGACCCGCGGCGACCGCGCGGTCGGGGTGGTGGATGAGGCTCGGCACCTTCCAGCGGTCGATGCCGTGCCCGACGGCACCGATGATCGCGGGGAGGAGCGTGAGCGCAGCGAGCATCATCACCGCGACGACGAGCCCGGCCATGTAGCCCAGGCGCGCCACGTACGGAATGCCCGAGATCAGGAGCCCGCAGATCGCGATGACGACGGTCGTGCCGGCGAACAAGACCGCGGAGCCGGCGGTCGCCACGGAGCGGCCGACCGCGGCCTCGACGTCGAGCCCGCTGGCGAGGTTCTCGCGGTAACGGGTGACGATGAAGAGCGAGTAGTCGATCCCGACGCCGAGGCCGATCATCGTCGCCAGCACCGGCGCGACCGTGCCGATCTCGGCGAACGACGCGATGACGTGCACGAGCGAGATGCCCACGCCGAGGCCGAACAGCGCGGTGAGGATGGGAAGACCCATGGCCACGACCGAACCGAACGCGAACAGCAGGATCACGACTGCGGCGAGCAGACCGATGAGGTCGGCGTTGCCCGAAGGAGGCTGATCGGCGTAGTCGACGACCGCGCCGCCGTACGCCACCTTGATGTCGGCCTGGGTCGCCGGCGCGGTCGCGGCCTCGAGCTGGTCGAAGACGTCCTTCTGCAGGTCCTGCGCCTTGGTGTCGAATTGCACGGTGACGATCGCGATGTTGCCGCTCTTCGAGATGAACGCCTTGCCGACGGGGCCGTACGGGTTGGTCACCGACGTGACGTTGGGGATCTTCCCGAGCGCGGCGATGCTCGCGCTGATCGGCGGTTGCGCGGTGGCGCTCGTGATGCCGTCGGGGGTCTCGAACACGACGAGCGCGTTGTCACCGGCCGCGCTGGGGAAGTCGCGCTCAAGCAGGTCGAGCGCTTCCTGCGACTGCGTGTCGGGGATGCGGAAGGTGTCGCTGAACTGGCCGTCGAGGGCTCCCGCGAGCGCGACGATGGCGACCGCGGCCACGATCCACACGCCGATGAACCACCAGTGGTGGCGCACTGCGCGCCGCCCCAGGCGATCAAGGAATCCCGACACCGTTGCCCCTTCGTCGGTCGACATGCTGTCACCGATCTGTACTGTTTCGGCGCACCCTGGCGGCGCCTTGATACGCAAGTCCTCCGGAGCCCGTGCGACGATGGGCCCGTGGCGACCGAGTTCGTGGACGTGCCGGCGCGCGGTCGTGTGTTCCGTGGCGCACGGCGGGTCCACCTCGGCGACGTCGACGCCGGTGGCGCCCTCCGCCTCGAAGCGCTCGCCCGATTCCTCCAGGACGTCGCCACCGACGACGCCGACGACGCCGGGCTGTCGGAAGCGCGCGGCGTGTGGGTGCTGCGTTCCAGCGACCTCGAGATCGTGACCACGCCCGTGTACCACGAGTCGGTGGAGCTGGCGACCTTCTGCAGCGGCACCGGACCGCGGTGGGCGGAGCGACGCACGCGCCTGGTCGGCGACCGGGGCGCGACCGTGGACGCGGCGGGCCTGTGGGTGTTCATCGACCGCGAGCACGGTCGTCCGCTTCCGCTCGACGACGACTTCCACGATCGGTACGGCGAGTCGGCCGGCGGCCGCCGCGTGCGCGGTCGGCTGGTGCACGACGCGCCACCCGCCGGTGCGGCGTCGCGTCCGTGGCCACTGCGCACGAGCGACTTCGACGTGCTCGATCACGTGAACAACGCCCGCTCGCTCGAGGCGGTCGAGGACGAGCTCGTGCGCCGGCTTCCGGGCCGGGTCGCGCTCCGGGCCCGCGTCGAGTACCGCGGCACGCTCGAACGGGACGACTCGGTGACCCTCGTGAGCACCGTCGAGCCCGACGACGACGACGAGGACGTGCTCGCGTTGTGGCTGGTCGTCGGCGGCGAGGTGCGGGTGTCCGCCACCGTGACCGTTGCGGGTCTCGGTCGTGGCGTCTGACGACGGCGTCTTCTACACTGTCCGCGCTCTGGGTCACATTCCTGTCGACGCCGTTGCCGGGCGCCGGTGCGTCGTCACCGGCGGACTCGGTTTCATCGGAGCAAATCTCGCGCTCGCGCTGAGTGCGGGCGGCGCCGAGGTCACCGTGATCGACGCGCGGGTCGCGCGCCACGGCGCCAACCCGCGCAATCTCGTGCCCGACGGTGAGCACACCGACCCTGACGCCGGCATCGTGGTGGTGGAGGCCGACATCGGTGACACGGACCGACCGGATGTACGGGCGGCGACCGTCGCAGCCGACGTGGTGTTCAACCTCGCCGGGCAGGTGAGCCACGTCGACTCGATGGACGATCCGTTGTTCGACCTCGACGTGAACACCACGAGCCAGTTCCGCTTCCTCGAGCTGCTGCGGCGCGAGAACCCGACTGCGACGGTCGTCTACACCTCGACCCGCCAGATCTTCGGCAAGCCCCGCTACCTGCCCGTCGACGAGGAGCACCCGGTCGCCCCGGTCGACGTCAACGGGATCACGAAGTACGCGACCGAGCAGCTCCATCTCCTCTACCACGACGTCTACGGACTGCCGGCGACAGCGGTGCGCCTCACCAACGTGTTCGGTCCGCGCCAGCGGCTGCGCGACGACCTCCAGGGGTTCCTCCCGATCTTCGTGCGACGCGCCCTCGCCGGCGACGCCATCTCGGTGTTCGGCGACGGCGAGCAGCAGCGCGACTGCCTGTACGTCGACGACGTGGTCGATTGCCTGCTCCTCGCCGCGGCGGCGAGCGACGCGCCGGGTCAGATCTTCAACGTCGGCAACGACGAGCGGCTCTCGCTCGGTGCCATCGCCGACACCGTGGTCGAGGTTGCGGGTACCGGCCGGGTGGAACACGTCCCGTGGCCTCCCGATCGCGACGCGATCGACATCGGTTCGTACTTCGGCGATTCGTCGAAGGCCAAGCGCATGCTCGGCTGGGAGCCGCGCACGGCGTTCGCCGACGGGATCGCCCGCACGCTCGCGTTCTACCGCGCTCGTGCGGCCTGGTACCTGTGACGCCCGACGACACCGCGCCGCCGCGCATCCCCGTCGTCGACCTCGCCCGCCGGGCGGCGGCGCTCGAACCCGAGCTCACCGACGCGGTGACCCGTGTCGTGCGCTCCGGTACCTACCTCTTCGGCGCCGAGCTCGACGCCTTCGAACGAGAGCTCGCGACGGCCACCGGCCGTCGCCATGCGGTCGGTGTGTCGTCGGGTACCGACGCACTCCGCCTCGCGCTCGTCACCCTCGGCATCGGTCCGGGCGACGAGGTCATCGTGCCCGCGTTCACCGCGGTCCCGACCGCCGCCGCAGTCTGCGCGACCGGCGCGATCCCGGTGTTCGCCGACGTCGAGCCCGACACCGCGACCCTCGACGAGACGTCGGCGCGCGCCGCGTGCACCGAGCGCACCCGCGGCGTCATCCCGGTCCACCTCTACGGTCGACCCGCCGTGCTGCCCGATCTCGGCGTGCCCGTGGTCGAGGACGGCGCCCAGGCCTTCGGAGCGCTCGATCCCGCCAGCGGGTCGGCGGCGGCCGCGTACAGCTTCTACCCGACCAAGAACCTCGGTGGCATCACCGACGGCGGCGCGGTCGTCACCGACGACGACGAGCGCGCGGCGACCCTCCGGTTGCTGCGGGCGCACGGCCACGCCGGTGACTACGTGCACACGCTGGTGGCCACGAACGCGCGCCTGTCCGACATCGCCGCGGCGGCATTGCGAGTCGGGTTGCCGCGGGTGGCGGCGGAGAACGCCCGACGCCGCGAGATCGCGGCGCGCTACCGGGCCGCGGCGCCCGACCTCGTCTGGCAGGCGGAGCACCCGCGCCACGTGTACCACCTGTGCGTCGCCCGGGTCCCTGAACGTGACGGGTTCCGGTCGCGACTCCCGTTCGACACCGGTGTGCACTACCCCCGCGCCCTGACCCAGCAGCCCGCGTACGAACGGTTCGTGCGCTCGGCCTGTCCGGAAGCGGAGCGCTGGGCGGCCGAGTGCGTATCGTTCCCCTGCTTCCCCGAGATGACCGACGACGAGATCGAGGCGGTGTGTCGAGCGATCCGGTGAACCCGGCAGTCGAAGCCGTCTCCGTCTTCTTCCCCTGTTACAACGACGAAGCCACCATCGCCCGGATGGTCGAGGTCGCGGTCGCGACCCTCGGACGGGTCGGCATCGACGACGCGGAGGTCATCGTCGTCAACGACGGGTCGTCCGATCGTTCGGCCGCCATCCTCGACGACCTCGCGTCACGCGAGCCGCTGCTTCGCGTCGTCACGCACGAGCGCAACCGCGGCTACGGCGGCGCGTTGCTCTCGGGGTTCGCCGGGTCGACCAAGCAATGGGTCTTCTACACCGATGGCGACGGACAGTTCGACCCCGCGGAGCTCGAGCTGCTGGTGCGACGGGCGTCCGCCGACGTCGACGTGGTGCAGGGCTACAAGCTGCGGCGCGCCGACGGCGTCCTGCGCGCGGTGATCGGACGGGTGTACCACCGCTTCGTCAAGGTCATGTTCGGGTTGCGCATCCGCGACACCGACTGCGACTTCCGACTCATCCGCCGGAGCGCGCTCGACCGGGTGACGCTGGTACACACGACCGGGGTGATCTGTGTGGAGCTGGTCCGCAAGTTGCAGGACGCGGGTGCGCGATTCACGGAGGTCGGTGTCCACCACTACCGGCGGGTGCACGGCACGTCGGAGTTCTTCCGGATCGGTGCGATCGCGCGCACGCTGCGTGACCTCGCCGGGCTGTGGGTGCAGCTGGTGGTGCTGCGACGCGGGCGTACGACCTCGGTCAGCGGGTAGCCAGCAACACCACCGAGGTCCCCACCGGGAGATCGTGGTGGGCCAGCCACCGGCGCTCGCGGGCGGCCAGCGGGGCGAACACGCGGTCGAGGGCGCGCTTGTCGACGTTGGAGCCCGCGGGTGTGCTCGCGACGGCGGCGCAACCGGTCGACCGCGCCGAGCGTCGCCGCGGGTGGCGCGAGGAACGAGTACGCGTAGGTGCAGCGCTGCGCCGTGAGCCCGGCGGCGGTGGCGAGCTCCGCCAGGCCGGCGCGGCGGTAGCGCCTCCGGCCGTGGACGGTGGCGTCGTGGGCACGACCCAGCGCCGCGAACGCCGGCTCCACGAGGACCACCGCGCCGCCCGGCCGGGTCACCCGGGCGAGCTCGTGCAGCGCGGCGGCGTCGTCGGGCACCGTGTAGAGAACGGTCAGGCCGACGACCGCGTCGAAGACCTCGTCGGCGAAGGGGAGGGATTCGACGCTCGCCTGCACCGGTGCAGTGGCGGGGCGGCGGGCCCGCACGAAGGCGAGCGCGTCGGGGGAGAGGTCGACGCCCACCACCGTCCCATGCTCCGCGAGCCACGCCCCGTTCCCGCCGGGCCCGCAGCCGGCGTCGAGCAGCCGGTCGGTGCGGTGCAGCCAGGGGGCGAGCAGGTCGGCGGCCAGGGCACGCGTGTTGCGGTACCACCAGTGCTCGTCCTCGACCTCCGCGATGCGCGGCGTACTCCTCGAGCTCCACTCGCGGCGAGGGTACCGGGGGCCGACGGTGCCGGGAGGCTCGGTCAGCGCGAGGCGATGCGCACGGTGTCGATGACGAGGTCGGACGACGACCACGCCTGCACACCGACACGATCGCCGGTCGCACCGTCGCGGCCCCGCTCGGACGAGGCCTGCTCGAGGCTCTCGACCGCGAGCACCTCGACCCCGTTCACCTGGGCGCTCAGGTGTTCACCGATGAGCTCGAGGCGCACGAGGAGCGTGCCGTACATCGACGCCGGGTCGTCGCCGCTCACGCGGGCGATCGGGTTCCACAGCTCACGATCGGCCTGCCACTGGCGCACCAGGTAGCCGCCGCCGTCGTAGATGGGGTCGATGTCGAAGGAGTAGCCCGACATGCGGCCCTCGTCGTCGATCGAGGACCGGAACAGCACCCCGAGGCCGGGACCGGAGCGGAAGTCGACCTCCACCTCGGCCACGAAGTCGGGGGCGGTGGTCACGTCGGCGAGGGCCCAACGCTCATCGGCGCGACGCATGACGAGGCCACCCTGGCCGCGGACCTCGACGAGCGGCAGCGCGTTGCCGAGCTGCCAGTCGGGGCCGGCCGCCACGAACTCCTCGACCACGGGACCGGGTTCGGGTTCGGGCTCGGGGACCGCGGCGGCGGCCGGTGCGATCCAGGCCGGCGCCTCGGTCTCGAGGGTCTCGGTGGCCGGGGTCTCGGTGGCGGGGGTCTCGGTTTCGCCGGGACCATTCCAGGCCGGCGTCGGATCCGCCCAGCCGTTCGTCGTGCCGTTCGTCGCGGTCGGCGCCGAAGGGCGCCGCGTCGGCTCCCATGGCCCACTCGTTCGCGAACGCGACGGGCTCGGGTGCGGACTCGATGTCGACGACCGCGTCGGCTTCGACGGGCGCGAATGCCGTCGGTGCGGGTTCGGGCTCGGGCTGGGATCCGTCGGCGCGCCAACTGATCGGCGCGAGCTCGGCGACCGGCTCCATCACGTACTCGACCGCAGGCTCGACCGCAGGCGACCGAGCCTCGACCGCGACGTCGGCTTCGATGTCCTCGAGCGGGGTGAACCCTTCGCGGTCGAACGTGCCGGTGTCGTAGGTGCTGGTCTCGAACGTTCCCGTGTCGTAGCCGTTGCTGTCGTAGGTGCCGGTGACCAAGGTGTCGGCCTCGACCTCGACGACCTCGACGTCGACCTCGACAGGCTCGACCTCGACCGACTGGTCGGCCTCGTCGACGATCGCGTCGGTGGTGTCCGCGGCGACGGCGTGCTCGGACCACGCGTCCCACGTCGGCTCGGTGTCCCACGTCGGCTCGGTGTCCCACTGCGGCGCGTCGGCTTCGAGCGATGCGCCGGGATCGTCGAACCGCGCGGCGGTGTCGGTCCGGTTGCCGCGGTCGGGTGCCGGTGTGGTCGTCGGTGCCGAGGCGGTGGGGTCGGCGAACACGTCCCAGCCGGGCGGCGTCTCGGTCTCGGGCGTGCCCCAGTCCACGTGGAACCCGGTGTCGACCGCTGCGGGGTCGGGTCGGTGGTCCCAGGCACCGCGATCGGCGGGCTCCTTCGGCCAGTCCTCGATCGACCACGGGTTCACGTCGGAGGCGGCGTCGGCGGCCGCAGGTTCGGGCGGCGTCCACGGCTCGGGGTCCCAGGCGGCACCGGCCCAGGTGTCCTCGCCGAGGACCACCGGTTCGGCGCTCGGGCCGTCGACCGCGTCGGCGAAGACCGGCTCGGCCGCGATCGGGTCGGAGGCGGCGTCCTGCGGAGGGGTCCACTCGTCGGTGCCCTCCCAGAATCCTCCCGCGGCGGCCTCGTCACCTGCGGGTGCCGGCGGCTGCCAGCCGTCGGTTTCCCAGGTCGTGGCGTCGGGAGCGGGGGTCGACGGGGCGACGAGCGGGGGCTCACCGAGATCCCACGTCGACGAACCCTTGCGCATCGCCACGTCGATGGGGGGCGCCTCGGCGGCGTTCCAGGAGGTACCGCCGGCAGCGGCGGCCGGCATCGTGCTGTCCACGAGCTCCACGGCGCCCTCGGGCGGTCCGATCGCGGCCACGCCGGCGAACGGGTCCTGGGGTGCGAGGAGGTCGGGCAGCGGTGCCGACGGGTCGCCCAGCGGCACCGGCTCGGGCAGGCGCGCGAGCTCTTCGAACACGTCGATGTTGTTGCCCTGCAGCTCTTCGATCGGGGTGTCGAGCGGCTGGAACGCCGCCGGCGCCGCCGGGAATGCCGGCATCGGCTCGGGCGGTGTCGCCGGTGCGAACGGAGTCGCCACCTCGGCTTCGAACGGGTTGGCGGTCGGCACCGGCGCGATCGGGACGGTCGGGGCGACCGGGGCGACCGGGGCGACGGGCGCGACCGGGGCGATCGGCGGCGGCGCGGGAGCGGGGGCCGGCGCGGCTTCGAGGGCGGCGGCGGCGAGCACGGAGGGAGCGGCCGCGAGCGCACGCGGCTTGCCGCGACCGTTTGGCGGCACGAGGATCATGGCGCGGAGGCGTTCCGCCTCATCGGGCGAGACCTGGAGCACCTCTTGGAGCTTCTGCTCGATCGAGCGCGGCGTGGACCCCAGCGCAGTGGCGATGGCGTCGAGCTCGCGCTCCTTCACCGGGATGCGCTTGCCCGCGGGGAGGGCCTGGAGCTTCTGGAGCGTGTGCAGGTACGCGGTGATGCCCGCGTCCTCCTGGCCACGACGCAGCTGGCTGACGGTGTCGCCGATGCTCGTGGTGCTCGCCGCGGCGGTGAGCTCCATCGTCGACGTGGTCGGCATGAGCTCGGCGACGTCGACGCCGCACGAACCGGCGAGGACCCAGAGGTCACTCTCGGGGATCGCGGCCTTGCCGCGCTCGTAGTTGACGAGCTCGCGCCGGCTCAATCCGGCACCCCGTGCCACCTCCGACAGCGACAAACCCTTCTTGCGGCGAATCGACCGCAGGTGCTTGCCCAGCTGCTGTGGCGTGACGCTGATCGTGGTGGTCGCCTCGGCCATGCTCCTTCGTATCGGCGGCCGTGCGGCTCGCCTGAAGGGGTCAGTCGATCCGTGGAGGCGTGATCTACGCGCGCCGTGCGGCTGGCGCCGTCCCGGAGCATTCGCCGGTAGCGTCAGCCCACTCGTGGAGGCGTGATCTACGCCGGGTGCGGCTTGCGTTGTCCCGGAGCGTTCGCCGGTAGCGTCAGCCCACTCGTGGAGGCGTGATCTACGCCGGGTGCGGCTTGCGTTGTCCCGGAGCGTTCGCCAGTAGCGTCAGCCCACTCGTGGAGGCGTGATCTACGCCGGGTGTGGCTTGCGTTGTGCCGGAGCGTTCGCCAGTAGCGTCAGCCCACTCGTGGAGGCGTGATCTACGCCGGGTGTGGCTTGCGTTGTGCCGGAGCGTTCGCCAGTAGCGTCAGCCCATGGCGATCTACGCGCTGGGCGACGTCGAGCCGACCATCGATCCGAGCGCCTACGTGCACCCGGACGCGACCGTCATCGGCGACGTCACGCTGGGCCCGGGGACCACGGTCTGGCCCCAGGCCGTGCTGCGGGGCGACTACGGCGTGATCCGGGTGGGTGCCCGCACCTCGGTGCAGGACGGCGCCGTCCTGCACACCACCCCGATCACTCCCACCGTCGTGGGTGACGACGTCGTGATCGGCCACCTCGCGCACCTCGAGTGCTGCACCGTGCACGATGGCGCGCTGATCGGCACCGGTTCGATCGTGCTGCACCACGCGGTGATCGAGGCGGGCGCGCTCGTGGGCGCGGGCGCGGTCGTGCCGAACGGCATGGTCGTGCCGGCGCGCGCGATGGCGCTCGGTGTGCCCGCCAAGATCCGTCCCGATTCGGTCGATGTCGCCGACACCCTGCGCAACGCCGGGGAGTACGTCCGCAACGGTGATCGTTACCGCCGCGACCTTCGTCGCATCGATTGACTGCTAGCCCTTCACGTACGCGAACTTCTCGGCGACCTTGCCGTCGCGCACGCGTAGCACGTCGACACCACGGAGCGAGCTCGCGGTGCCGTCGGTGTTCGTCCACGAGTAGACCCACTGCACGATGCAGCGGTCACCGGCGACGATCACGTCCTCGCCGTCGAAGTGCGCGTCGGGTGACGCGGCGAAGAAGGCCTCCCACGCCGCGCGCACCTGCGCCGGTCCTTCGTAGCGCTGCCCGTTCGGTGGTGACGTGTTCTCGAAGACGCAGTCGTCGGTCATCGCGGCCATCACCGCGTCGACGTCGTGACGGTTGAACGCCTCGTTGAAGCGGTCCACCGCGTCGGCCGTGCCGGTCATCGCGACCTCCTCGTCGCCCGCGCGGCTCGGGTCGTAGAAGTCGGGTTCGAAGAAGATGAGCCGAACGATCGGCACCGAGGCTCGCACACGTGCTTCGACGGTGTCGATCGCGTCGGCGAGTGCGGCCGTGGTGTCGCAGGTGAATTCCAGCTTCGCCGCCAGCACGACGTCGTCGGGGCCGAGGTGTGAGGTGCGCAGGTGGATGATGCGCGCGATCTCGGGGCCGCCGAGGATCGCGGTCCGGATCGTCGCGTCGACTTCGGGCGCGACCGCTTCGCCGATCAACAGGCTCTTCATCTCGATCGCGAGGATCACCGCGATCACGCCGAGCAGCAGGCCGATCCCGATGCTGCCCATGGCGTCCCAGCGCGCGTTGCCGGTGATCTCCGCCAGGCTGATGCCGACGAGCGCGAACAGCAGGCCCACCAGCGCGCCCGAGTCCTCGAGCAGGACGACCGGGAGCTCCGGGCTCTTGGTCGTGCGGATGAACGTCCACCACGACCGGTGACCCGCGCGACGGTGTCGCCTCGCGGTGCGCGGTGCGCAGCGACAGTCCCTCGAGCACGATCGCGAGACCGAGCACACCGAATGCCCAGATCGGCGACTCGAGCTCGTGGGGATCGATGAGCTTCTGGATGCCCTCGTAGAGGGCGAACATCGAACCGAGGGAGAAGAGCACCAGCGCGACGATGAACGCCCAGAAGTAGCGCTCGGTGCCGTAGCCGAAGGGGTGCTCGGCGGTCGGTGCCTTGCGCGCGCGCTTGCCGCCCAGGAAGAGCAGGCCCTGGTTGCCGGTGTCGGCGACCGAGTGGATCGACTCCGCGAGCATCGACGCCGATCCGGTGATCAGGAACGCGAAGAACTTGGAGATCGCGATCCCGAGATTGGCGAGGAACGCGGCGACGATCGCGCGCCGGGTCCCCTCAGCCGACATCGCGCACCGCCCACACGGACTTGGTGGGGATGCGCACGAGCTCGCCGTCTGCAGCCCGACACCGCAGGACCGACGACCCGCGCTCGTAGCCGTCGAAGCAACCGTGCAACTCGTGCTCGTCGCCGTCGGTGTTCCAGTTGATGCGGACGAGCCCCGTCGCGCCCTTGTTCACGCGCAGACGTTCGTCCCAGCCGTAGTGGAGACGGCCGTCGGGACCGCGTCGCGGTGGACGCGCGATGTGCACACCGTGCTCCTGGTACGACGCGGCGAGGACCGCGGCGTGCTCGGGACCGCAGAACTCTCCGATCGCGTCGAGCAGCACGCGGGCGAAGGTACGGCCGTGGTGAGGGAGGCCGGAATCGATGCCGAGCGCCCAGTGCGTGAGCTCGTGCAACACGACGCCCTTGGTGCGGTACCGGCGGGGGAGGGTGATCGTGGGTCCGGTGTCCTCCTCCCGGTAGAAGGCCTGACGCGCGCCGTTGCCCGGCCGGAGCCGGGGCACATTGCCGAGATCGCGTTCGGGAAAGCGCTCGTGCCACCACAAGGTGCCGACGACCCGGTCGGCGAACCGCGCGCAGGCGTCGAGACCGGGGAGCGGGCTCGACGGCAGAGGCGTCTCGGCCAGGTACACGCGGCGTCGTTGCGCGTCGCGGGGCCGGCGGCCGGGGGTCGAAGCCATGAGGCGCCACGCTACGCTCGCCGCAGTGCTTCCCCCGCGCTCTGTCGGCACCATTTCCTGCCGATGACCGAACCCGTCGTCGAGATCCTCGGCCTGTCCAAGCGCTTCGGCGCGGGCGTGCTCGCGGTCGACGACCTGACCTTCGCGGTGGAGCGCGGTCAGGTGTGCGGGTTGCTCGGCCCGAACGGCGCGGGCAAGACCACGTGCCTGCGGATGCTGTTGGGGTTGATCCGTCCGAGCGCGGGTGAGACGCGGCTCTTCGGCCAACGGGTGACGCCCGGCACCGACGAGCTCCGCCGCCTCGGCGCGCTCATCGAGTCGTCGGCGTTCGTGCCCCACCTCTCGGGCATGAGCAACCTCCGACTGTGGTGGGAGGCGGGGGGCGGGAAGTGGGCCGACGCCGATCTCGAGCAGGCCCTGGCCATCGCCGACCTCGGCTCCGCCATCGACCGCAGGGTCAAGACCTACTCGCAGGGCATGCGCCAACGGCTCGGGCTCGCGCGCGTGCTGCTGGGCAGGCCCGAGGTCCTGGTGCTCGACGAGCCCACCAACGGACTCGACCCGGGTGAGATGCGCGAGGTGCGCCAGCTCGTTCGGCGCGTCGCCGAGGCGGGCTCGACGGTGCTCTTCTCCAGCCACGTCCTGGCCGAGGTCGAGCAGATCTGCACCCATGCGGTCGTGATGGACAAGGGCAAGTTGGTCGCGACCGGCTCGGTCGTCGACCTCATCGGAGCGGCCGGAACTGTCTACCTCGAGGTCGACGACCTCGCCCTCGCGCGTGGGGTGCTCGAGGGCATCCCGTCGGTGCGGCGCATCGAAGACGAGGCGCCCGGCCTCGCGGTCACGATGGAGGGCGGACGCCGCTCGGACCTCGTGGCGGCACTGGTCGCCGCCGGCATCGCAGTCGAGACGGTGACCGCACGCCGACGCTTGGAGGACGCGTTCCTCGGACTGGTCGAGGGGGTGTGATGCTCACCCTCGCCACGATGCGCACCGAGCTCGTGAAGAGCCTCCGTCGGCCTCGCACCTACGTCGCGTACGGGATCCTCGTGTTGATCCCGATCATCATGGCGGTGGCGATCAACCTCAACCCGCCCGACGCGCGAGGCGAGGGCCGCCTGCTCGTCCTCGCGTCACAGACCGGGCTGCTCCTGCCCGGGTTCGCGCTGCGTGTCACGAGCGCGTTCATGCTCGTCGTGGTGGTCGCGCTGTTCGGTGGGGATGCCATCGCCGGCGAGGCGAGCTGGGGCAACCTCCGCTACCTCCTGATGCGGCCCGTGAAGCGCGGCCGGCTGGTGGTCTCGAAGTTCGTCGTCGCCGTGTTCTGCGCCTGGATCGCCGTCGTGCTCGTGGTGGCCACGGCACTGATCGTGGGTTCGATCGTGTTCGGCACCGCTTCGATCCCGTCGTTCCCGCCGTTCTTCCCGGGACAGTCGTCCGGCGACATCCTGTACCACCTCCTGGTCTCGACCGCCTACGTCGCGTGGAGCCTCACCGGGGTGGTCGCGTTCTCGTTCATGGTGTCGTCGATGACCGACGCGCCGTTCGGCGCGATCTTCGCCGGCGTCGGCCTGTACTTCGCGTCGCTGATCCTCGACGCCATCTCGTCGCTCGGCAGCATCCGCTACGTGCTCCCCACCCACTACTTCGACACCTGGATCGACCTGCTGACGCGCGGCGAGTTCAACGCCAACCTGTGGCGCGGGGTGCTCCTGCAGCTCGTCTACATCACGGTGTTCTTCCTGATCGCGCTGTGGTGGTTCAAGCGCAAAGACATCAAGAGTTGACCGACTGGGCGACGGTAGCCTCGCTCGCCACCGCGGGCGGCACCCTCGTGCTGGCCCTCGCGACGTTCGGAGCGACGCGCAGTGCGAACCGCGCTGCCCGCACCGCCGAGCGCGCGTTCGAGGCCCGGCTGCGACCGGTGCTCGTGCAGTCGCGTCGGGAGGATCCGCTCGAGAAGGTCATGTGGGGCGACGGGCACTGGTCGCGCGTCCCCGGAGGCCAAGCGTGGGTCGAGGCCACACCCGAGGCGGTGTACCTGTGCATGTCGTTGCGGAACGTGGGCGCGGGCATGGCGGTCATCCACGGCTGGCACGCCGAACCCGACCTCCAGATCGCGATGAGCGCTCACGCGCCCATCGAGACGTTCCGACCCCAGTCGCGCGATCTCTACGTCCCACCCACCGACAGCAGCTTCTGGCAGGGTGCGTTCCGCGACGGCGATCCGGAGAAGCTCACGGCCTTCGGCGACGTCATCGGACGCCGCGAGGGGTTCACCATCGAGCTGCTCTATGGCGACCTCGAGGGCGGCCAGCGCACCATCTCGCGCTTCACCGTGGTGCCGTTCGGCGACGACGGGGATCCGAGCAACTGGATCGTCAGCGTCACCCGCCACTGGAACCTCGATCGCGTCGACCCCCGCTGACGCAGATCGGGGCTTGACCTTGACGTCGCGTCAAGGCGTAGAACTCACGTCGTCATGTTGAGCATCGGTGAGTTCGCACGACTCGGCCAGGTGTCGCCGAGGACCATCCGTCACTACGGCGACGTCGGCATCCTCGAAGCGGCGCACGTCGACCCGGCCACGGGCTACCGCTCCTACGAGCTCCGGCAGCTCGCCGACCTCCGACGGATCCTGGCGTTGCGCGAGCTGGGCGTGGGCCTGGACCAGATCCGTGCGCTGCTCGGCGCGGACGGCGACCTCTCGGTCGTGGAGCTCCGCGGGATGTTGCGGCTGCGCGAGTCCGAGATCTCGGTGTCGATCGCGGAGCAGCAGGCGCAGCTGCGGCGGGTCGCGCACCATCTCGGTGCACTCGAGCGAGGAGCAGTCATGCGCACCATCGACATGGTCGTCAAGAAGATCGAGGGCGTGCGGGTGGCCGAGACCACCGGCGTCTCGCCCGGTTTCGGTCACGACAACATCGGTCCCGTCTTCGAGGCCCGTCTCCCGGTCGTGTGGGAGCAGATGGTCGAGTCGGGGATCGAGCCGGGTCCGGTGGTGGCGTATTACGACTGGCCCGACGACGACGGCACCGTCGTCGTCCACCTCGGGTTCGACATCGGCGACGCGACGTTCCCTCGACGGCGACGAGGTGCGCGTGGTCGAGCTGCCCGCGGTCGAGGTCGCGTCTGCGCTGCACCGGGGCATGCCGCACGCCATCAGCGACACCTACGAGGCCGCGGTGCGGTGGATCGACGACAACGGCTACACGATCGCCGACCGCGGCCGCGAGTTGACCCTCCATTGGGACCCCGTAGCCCCCGACCAGAACGTGATCGAGCTGCAGTTCCCCGTCAGTCGTTGACGCGCGGACGGAAGAGCGGCAGCGCGACGTCGTCGCCGGCGGGATCGAAGTGCACCTCGACGGGGAGTCCGACCACGAGGTCGTCGCGTTCGACGTCGGTGACGCGCGTGAGGATCCGTACGACGCCCTCGGTGCCGTCGAGCTCGACGACGGTGACGTTGTAGACGCCGAGGTGCGCGAGCGCGGGCACGACCGGGCGGTCGGTCCACGTGTACGTGTAGACGGTGCCGCGTCCGTCGTGTGGCGCCCACGACCAGTCGAGCGCGTTGCACACGTAGCAGGCCTCGGTGGGCGGGTGGCGGTGGGTGCCGCACGAGCTGCACACCTGGACGACCAGCTCCCCCCGCCCGGCCGCGAGCCAGTAGCCCTCGGTGGTGGGATCGGGTGCGGGGCCGGGCAGTCCCGGCATCTGGTCGCTCATCGGGCTCCCGTCAGGATCATGCCGCTGGTCGGCGCCGGTCCGGCGCCGCCGACCACCAGGACGTTGCTCGCGCCGTCGATCTGGTTGATCGCGGTCCCACGGATCTGGCGGACCGCTTCGTTCACGTGGGTCATGCCGTGCGTGTACGCCTCGGCGAGGTTGCCGCCGTGCGTGTTCACCGGCAACGGGCCGTCCAGCGCGAGGTTGCCGTCGGCTGCGTACGGACCGCCCTCACCCTTGGCGCAGAAGCCGAAGTCCTCGAGCGCCATCAACACCATGCCGGTGAAGTGGTCGTAGACCATCGCCGCGTGCATGTCGCCGATCGACATGCCCGACAGCCGGAACAGTTCCTCCGCGACGACCCGGTGCCCGCTCGACGCGAAGTCGAGGTCGGGCTGGTTGTAGAAGCTCATCAACGCGTTGCCGAACCGGAACGGAGCACCCGCCGACGCGGCCGCGATGTAGGCGGGTTCGTGCCGCAGATCGCGCGCTCGTTCCGCCGACGCGATCACGACCGCGCATCCGTAGTCCGATTCCATGCAGAAGTCGAAGAGCCGGAGTGGGTCGGCGATCATGGCGCTCGCCTGGTGGTCGTCGACGGTGATCGGCTCGCGGAACCGCGCATTGGGATTCGTGCGCGCCATGTCGCGGGCGTTCATCGCGACGTGGGCCATCTGCTCGCTGGTGGTGCCGTAGAGATGCATGTGGCGGCGCACCGCGAGGGCGAACATCTGCCCGGGCGACTGCAGGCCGTAGGGCACCGAGAACGCGAACGGCCCGCCCACCGCGGGGATGCCCTGTCCGATCTGCCCGAACGCCTGCCCGTACCGCTTGTTCGCCTCCATCGTCGCGACCTTGTGCACGACGACGAAATCGGCCTGATCAGTGGCGACGGCCATCGCCGCGTTCTGGAACGCACCGCACATCGACGCGCCCCCACCGCCCCAGGTCTGCGACGCGTACCGCAGCCGCTCGGCGCCGAACGCGGTCACGAGCTCGGCCGGTTCGACGGAGCTGTAGTACGAGGAGTAGCCGTCGACGTCCTTGGGCCGGATCCCGGCGTCCGCGCACGCGGCGGTGATGGCCTCGATGGCCAGGCGCACGAGTCCCTGGTCGGCGAACTCGCCGCGTCGCCCGAAGGGCACCGCGCCGATGCCGACGATCGCGGCCTGGTTCCTCATGTCGAGCAACGAGCACTCCCTCGGTGGTTCAGCGGGATTCGGACCCGGGCGGCCGCTCGCGGGTCGCGCCATGAGCTCGGCAGCTGGAAGTAGCACTTGCCGCGGGCGACCATCACATCGTCGGCGTCGTACACGTGCACGTCGACGATCGCGGTCGCCTTGCCGACGCGCACCACCTCGCCGCGGGCGACGTACTCACGCCCGAGCGGCATGCCGTGGAGGTAGTCGACCTGCAGGCTCACGGTGGGCGCGCCGGTGCCGATGACGGACAGCAGCGCCATCCCCGCGGTGTCGTCGACGAGCAGCGCGATGTAGCCGCCGTGCACGTTGCCGACCGGGTTGCCCCAGTCGTCGGGAGGCGTCCACGTGACCTCGCTGCGCCCATCGGCCATCGTGGTGTCGGTCATGTGCCGGGGGCGGTAGGGATGGGTGGCGTCGATCACGCCGGAACCCTACCGACTCGGTCGTTCACCCCAACTCGGGCAGGTCGTGGTCACCGGCGAGACTGTCGGCGTAGAGGTCGCCCAGTTCCTCGACGCGCTCGATCACCTCGGCAGGGGTGAACGCGAAGGCGCGGGGATCACCACCGTCGGCGAGCTCGGTGAGCTCGTCCCACGACACCGGCGTCGACACGCCGGGCACCTCCGTCGCGCGCAGCGAGTACGCGCACACGGTCGTCTTGTGCCGGTCGTTCTGGCTCCAGTCGACGAACACGCGCCCGCCGCGCTGCTCCTTGGCCATGGTCACCGTCACGCGCTTGGGGTCGCGCGATTCGAGCACCTTCCCCAGCGCGAGCGCGAAACCCTTCGTCGTCTCCGCGTCGACCGAGGGTCGGATGCCGACCGACAGGTGCAGACCCTTGGAGCCCGAGGTCTTCGCGACCGCGCGCATCCCGAGTTGGTCGAGGAGGTCGTGCAGCTCCAGCACGACACGCGCGCAGTCGCCGAGGTCGGTGTTCGGCCCCGGGTCGAGGTCGAACACGATCGCAGACGGCGTCCACGGCTCGGCGGCGCGGGCCTGGGGGGTGTGCAGCTCCAGCGCCGCGAGGTTCGCGGTCCAGACGAGCGCGGGCACGCTGTCGAGCGAGCACGCCGAGATCTCCGAGTCGGCGTCGAGGGGCACGGTGTCGAGCCACTGCGGCCGGTGCCCCGGGCAGCGCTTCTCGAAGAAGCGTTCGCCGGCGATGCCGTCGGGCAGGCGCACCATCGTCACGGGCCGGTCGTGCAGGTGGGGGAGCATCACCGGGCCGATCCGGGCGTAGAAGTCGATCACCTGACCTTTGGTGAAGCCGGTGGCGGGGTAGAGCACCTTGTCGAGGTTGGTCAGGCGTAGCCGCCGGCCCTCCACCTCCACGGTCGTCGCCGCTTCCGCCCCTGCCCGACCCGGGCGGAGTGGGCGCTTCTTGGAGGAAGGGGCCACGACCTGCGAAGGTAGTAGCCCTCTGTGAGCAAGGGCCGAGAACGGGGAGACCACCGTGCCGCAAGCCATCTGGACGGGTTCGATCAGCTTCGGGTTGGTGACGGTGCCCGTGCGCCTCGTGTCGGCCACGAAGTCGCAGGACGTCCGCTTCAACCAGCTCGAGGCCGAGACCGGTAGCCGCATCCGCTACCGGCGGGTGTCTGAGCAAACCGGTGAAGAGGTGCCCAACGACCAGATCGTCAAGGGCTACGAGCTCGAGAACGGTCACTACGTGGTGCTCGACAACGACGAGCTCGCCGCGCTCAAGCCGACGGCCAGCCGCATGATCGAGATCGAGGACTTCGTCGACCTGTCCGAGATCGACCCCGTGTACTTCGAGCAGCCCTACTACCTCGTGCCCGACAAGGACGCCGCCAAGGCCTACCGCCTCCTGTCGCGCATCATGGAGGACGAGAGCAAGGTGGCGGTCGGACGGTTCGTGCTGCGGTCGAAGGAGTCGCTCGTGGCGATTCGTCCGATCGACGGCATGTTGTGCCTCGAGACCATGCGGTACGCCGACGAGGTGCTCGCGGTCGACCGTGAGCTCGTCGACTCCCAGCCCGAGCCGAGCGAGCGGGAGCTCGACATGGCCCGCCAGCTCGTCGACACGCTCTCGGGGGAGTTCGACCCCGAGAAGTACCACGACGAGTACCGCGAGGAGGTGCTCGCGCTGATCGAGCGGAAGGCCGCGGGGGAGGAGATCGTCGCCCCGGCGGCGCCCGAGGAGCCGGCCAAGGTGCTCGACCTCATGGCCGCGCTCGAGGCGAGCCTGGCCCGCACCGGCGCCAAGCAACCCGGCCGCGGCGCCACCGCCACCAAGCGCCCCGCGAAGAAGGCCGCGGCCAAGAAGGCGCCGGCGAAGACCACCAAGAAGTCGACGGCCAAGAAGGCCGCGGGCGCCGCCAAGCGCACCCGCAAGTCGGCCTAGCGGGCTAGGACGCGGCGCGAGCAGCCGCGGTCTGGACCCGGCGCGGCCGGCGTCCCGGGAACTGGCGTCGGCTGACCACGACAACCGCGTGATCGGCCTCGAGCCAGCCGCACTCGCACAGCTCGGCGTCGCCATCGCCCGGGAATGGCGTGCTCCGGAAGGTGGCGCACGCCTCGAACCGCACCGAATCGGCGCGGAAGACCATCGCGTCGAGCCGGTGGGTGTCGATGCGGAGTAGTCGTGGGCTCATGGCAAGGGCCTCCTGGGCTGGTCGCCGTCCGCCCCGGCATGAAGCACTGCTTCGAGAATCACAGACGTGTGATTCAGGGGCCAACTGTACATGTGTCGCACCTTCGCGCCGAGGTATGACACTCATGGACGAGCACGAGAACCCCGAGCCCGGCGTCGCGGTCCGCTTCCTCGACCCCGCGGGCGCCGACGGCTTCACCCGCCTGGTGCAACGCTGTTACGGCGATTCCTACGACGCGGCCTGGGTCTACGACCCCGACCAGGTGGCCGAGCGCCTCCGCCGGGGGACCCTCTGGTCGACGGTCGGGGTGGCCGACGACGGCGAGCTGGTCGCCCACGTGGGGCTGGCGCGTGAGCGCTCCGACAGCGAGGTCGCCGAATCGGGCCAGGCGGTGGTGGCCCCCGAGTACCGCGGTCGCCACCTCTTCACGCTCCTCAAGCGCCGGGCTGCGGATCGAGCTGCCGAGCGCGGTCTCTTCGGTCTCTACAGCGAGGCCACCGCGGCGCATCCGTACAGCCAACGCGCCAACGTCGCGCTGGGCGCGGTCGAGACCGGACTGCTCATCGGGTACATCCCCGCCACCGTCGAGTACGAGGCCATCGACGCGCGCCGGCACCGACAGTCCGTCGTCCTCTACTACCTGAAGACCAACGACGGGCATACGCGGCCCGTGTACGCACCGCCCCGCGATCGGGCGATGGTCGAACGGATCCTGCAGCGCGCGGGCTTGCGCGGCCGCGTGCGCGACGCCGATTCCGAGTCGCCGTCACCCGCGCGCTCCGACCTCCACGTCGACGACCGCGCCGATCACAACGACCGCGTCGTGACCGCGCGCACGGTCGGCAACGACCTGCTCGAAGCGATCCTCACGACGCGCGACGAAGCACTCGCGCGCGCGGCCGACTGCGTGTACGTCGACCTTCCCCTCGCCGACCCTGGTACCCAGCGTCACGGCGACGGTCTGCGCGAGCTCGGCTTCGCGTTCGGCGGGATCTTCCCGAACCGACAGCACGACTGCGACGTGCTGCGGTACCAGTACGTCGAACGGGTGACCCTCGACGCGAGCGACATCGAGCTCGCGTCGGATCACGGGCGCGAGCTGCTCGACTACGTCACGGCGTGACGATGTCCCCGCCCGTCCCGTCGGGCCGGCTCTCGTCGTCGGCCAGCTCGGCGGCCGCCACGTCGGTGGGCACCCCGGCGCCGGTGGCGGCATCGTCGTCGGTGGCCACGTCGATCGGGTCGGCCGGCTTCCCGTCGGACTTCGGCGGCGGGACCGGTGCGGCGGGTGGCGCGGTCTTCCCGTTCGACGAGCCGGTGCCCAGGTAGCGCATCAGCGTGGCCGCCAGGCCGTCGACCGAGCCGCCACCGCCCCCGGTGACCAGCACCTCGGGCACCACCGTGATGTGGCCGTCGGCCACTGCGTTCGCGACCGCCACCACGGCCGTCGCCGGACCGCCGAGCGCGTCCTTCTGCGCCTCGAAGCCGGTGGCGCGCGCGAGGCCGAGCGCCTCGGTGGCCTTGGCCTCGGCGAGGCCGATGGCCTGGCGCCGTGACGCCTCCGCCTCACCGGTGAGCTGCACGTAGGCCGCCTCACCCTTCGCCTCGGCCTCGCGGGCTTGGGCCTCGCTGGACTTGATCTGCACGCCCACCTGGGCCGACGCCAGCTGCGACTGCATGTTGGCGGTGCCCTTCGCCTTCTCCATCTCGATGCGCGACGTCTCGGCGCGCTGCTGCTCCTCGAACGTCGCCTTCTCCTGGTTGGCGATCTCGCGCTGCGTGAGCACGAGGACCAGTGCCTCGGGGAACGTGACGTCCTGGATGTACACGCCCTTGGTCTCCACCTCGTACTGGCCGAGGTACCGCGTGATCGCCTCGAACGCCGACGCCTGCACCTCGCGACGGGTCTCGATGAACTTCACCGCTTCGAGCGCCTGCAGCGTGTTGCGGAAGTGGTTGCCGACCGCGCTCTGGAGCACCTCGCTGACCAGGTTGCGCATGGTGCCGACCATGGAGATCACCTTCGGCGCCTTGGTGTCGGGCACGTGGATCTGCACCTGCAGGTCGATCTTGAAGATGAAGCCCTCACGGCTCTTGCCCACGATCGACGACAGCTGCGCGTCGAGGTCGTGTGCCTCGGAGGTGGCGTCCGCCCAGTTGAGGGTCAGGATGAACGTGGGCACGATCTCGGCGGCGTAGACGCGCGGGTTGATCGCGTACTTGCCCGTGCGCAACGGTTCCTGCCAGATGCCTCGATGCCCCGGGCGGACGATCGAGCCGAACTTGAACTCCTCGCCCGACGTGTCGGCCGTGGGAAGGCCCACAAACCCCTTGATCACCGCGACCTCGCCCTGGTTCACGACCAGCATCGGCACGAGGTCGACGCGCACCAGGAACGGGTTCAGCAGGTACGCGCCGTAGAGGAGCGTGTCGTGCTGCAGCCCGATCTTGCCGCCGTGATCGAGGAAGGCCTGGAAGTCCTGGTAGTTGTTGTGCAGCGTGTTCTTGCTGCCGAGCAACAGGTCGATGAGCTCGGCGTCGGTGGTCGTCGTGTTGCCGCCGGCGTTCGACGCCTCGATCGCGGAGACGTCGGCGAAGCCGCCCAGCCGGCTGGCGATGTCACCCGATGGCAGCGGTTCGCCCTCGAGCGCGGTGACCACGCCGACGAGGTCGACGCCCGCGTCGGGTGCGATCACCACGACGCGGAGCTGATCGGCGGACAGCCCGAACGACTCCGGCGTGAGCACGCCACCCCGGGACTGGCCGGCCAGTTCGGGCGACACCGGCTGGCCGTAGACGGTCTGGGGCGTGAGGACGAGGAACGCCACCGGGTGGACCGGGACGAGCGTGCCCGGTGGGAGCACCGGTCGTTGGACGCCCTTCTGCCCGCCCACGTCCACAAAGGTCCGGAGACTCGAGAAGTTGGCGAGCTCGGGCTTGTACACCGCGCTCTTGGCGCCGATCGGGAGCGGATCGCCGACCTGGGCGATGACCACGCCGATCTCACCCGCCGGAACCTGCACCCACGGGAACTTCTTGACTCCGAAGACCGGCCACAGCTTGAAGCGCAATCCCGGCATGAGCATGTCGGCCTGGTAGCCGGCCTCGCCGCGGAAGGCGATCGGGTTGTCCTCGCTGAGCTTCCGGACCGCGAAGCGCTTGGAGACCAGACCGACCTGCGCCGCACCGATCGAGTGGAACGACTTCCAGATCGCGATCACGATGATCGCGAGCACGACGACGCCGACGATGATTTCCACGCCCACCTCCCGCACCTCAGGTGCCGAGGGCTTCTGATCGAGGCTCCGGAACCTCCGGCCCCTGGCTCGGATCGTACAGTGAGTGTCGATGCATCCGTCAGCGGCCGCCGGCCTCTTCGCGGCCGCGGCAACCGCCACGACCGGTGCGGGCCCCGACGTCACCGACCTGGTGCGCGTCCGACCGAACGCGCACGACCCGAGTTGGCCGCCCGTCCTCGTGTTCTGCGTCGTGGTCGTCGTGTTCGGCGGGTTGTTCGCCGCCGTGGTGTTCCTGCGACGCGCCTGGGATGCCGCCCACGCGACTTCGGGACCGCTCGATGGCTGATCCGTCCACGGGACCCTGGGAGCGTTGGATCGAGCATGCCCAGGTCGCGGCCGGCGACGCCATCCGCGTCGGGTGGCAGCGGATCGAACGGCTCGGCACCATCGGCCCGCGCAGCCGGCGGGCGCGTGCTTTCCGTCGGTTCGGCGCCGGCTCCGCGATCTGCTTCCCCGTGGCCGCGCTCTACGGCGAGGAGTACATCGAGCTCGGCGAGGGCTGCATCATCGGGCCCTACTGCTCGCTGTCAGCGGGCGTGATGCCCGGTCAGGTGCTCGACCACTCGCCCGTGGTCACGATCGGCGACCGCGTCCTCATCGGCAAGGGGAGCGGGATCGTCGGCCACCACACGGTCGAGATCGGCGACGACGTGTTCACGGGTCACCACGTGTACATCACCGACGCCAACCACGGCTACGAGGACATCTCCGTGGCCCTCGGCAAGCAGTTCGCGGCCTCCCGACCCGTGCGCATCGGCAGCGGGTCGTGGCTGGGGCACGGCACCGTCGTGCTGCCGGGATCCGACATCGGGCGCAACGTCGCGGTGGGTGCGGGCTCCGTGGTCACCGGCGCGCTCCCCGACTTCAGCGTCGCGGTCGGCAACCCGGCGCGTGTGATCCGCCAGTACGTCCAGGGTCAGGGGTGGGTGCGCACCGAGCCCGGCGCCGACCACGGCGCCGGGCACGGCACGGGTCACGCCGCCGGCGACGGGTAGCTGGGCGGCTCGTCTTCCGGCGGCAGCGTGTCGAGCACCGCTGACGACGTCTTCGGATCGAACAGCGTGATCTGTGCCTTGGGCCACTGGCCGGGGAGGTACCGCGTGCCGTCGTCGGCGTAGCGGTAGAGGCCGGTGCCCTCGCGTCCGACCTCGTCGGCGCCCTTGGCCTGCGGATCCCACCAGATCACGGTGGCGTCGTCGCCCCCGGTGAGGTCGATGCCCTTCCAGATGCCGTGCTTCCCCCAGGACAGGTGGAGGCGCGTCGGCGTCGTCGTCGCAGCCGGCGGGAAGCGGTCGAGCCCGGCCGCGAACGTCTTGGCGGTCAACTTCGCGCCGGCCAGGTGCACGCCGGTGAAGAACAGGAGCGGGGCCTGGACGAGCTCCCGGAACGTCTTGGCCTGGGGTGGGTGCCCGGTCTGCCAGGTGATGAGGTTGCCCAGCTCGTCGACGTCGTCGGCGGTGCGCGCCGGCAACAACGACACGCCGAACGCGTGCGCCCACTGCTGCTGGTCGTACTGGCGACCGAACACCGCGGTGTCGGTGAACGCGTAGCCGAGCACGACCCACTCGGGGAACCAGTCCTGCGCGGTCGCCTCCTGGGTCAGGAACGTGGGGAACACGGGGTCGCCCGCGAGGATCACGCTGGTGACGTCGGCGCTCTTCAGCTTGGCGACGATCGTGCGCGCGTCCTGCTGCGCAGTGGCGATGTCGAGCGAGTACGGCACGGTGGTCGCGGGCTTGACGCCGTAGGACGCGAGGCGCGCTTCGAAGTGCTTCACACTCTTGGCGAACGTGCCGGCGTCGTCGTCGTAGTGCACGACCCCGAAGACGCGCCGCTTCGACCGCAGCGCGTCCCCGGCGTACGCGGCCTTGCCGGTGCCGAGCTGCTTGCCGACGAACGCGGCCCAGTGTTCGCTCGCCTGTTCCGGCGACGCCGTGGTCGGCCACACGTAGGGCGCGTGGCGGTCGAGGAACGACTGCGGTTCGGCGATCACGCAGTCACCCACGCAGAGGACGTCGCGTGCCGCCAGCTCGTCGGCGTACGCGGTGGTCTGGCCCGGGCCGCCGAACGACGCGAACGCGTGCAGCTCGGTGGCGACCTTGATCGCGTCGGCCTTGGCCGCGACGGCGTCGTCGGGCGCGCCACTCGCCTTGATCGTGACCAGCTTGACCGTCCGCCCGGAGAGCTCGTAGTGGGCGGAGAAGTAGTCGACGTAGTCCTGGGTGGTGTCGCGCTCCGTGGCCAGGCTCTCGTCGCTCCCGGTGTCCTCGAAGAACGCCTGCTGCAGCAGGTCGGGCTGGGCCTGGTACAGCGCCACGGTGATGGTGTCCGCGGTGACGCCCGGCGCGGTTGCGCCGCCGTTGTCGCCGCCCTTCCACGGGGCCACGCACGGGGGCGCGTAGCCACTCGGCACCGCGACCTTCCCGGTGGTCGTGTCGCACTTCGGGCCCCAGTCGACGTCCTTGCCCTGCGCCTTCGCCTGGTCGAAGGTGAGTGGCCCGGCAGACCCGACGCCCGAGCCGCTCGCGGCGCCGCTGGGCGCGGCGTTCACTGCGAGCGTGCCCGCGACCGCGAGCGCGACGATCACACCGGTGAGACGACGGGGAGGAAGCACGGGCGCGATGGTCGCGCACCGAGCGGTCCTGGCGGGGTCATGCGCCGAGATAGGCGGTCATCACCGCGGGATCGGTGAGGACCCCGTGGGGGCTCCCGTCGGCGACGACACGGCCCTGGTCGAGGGCCACGATGCGGTCGGCGACGTCGCCCAGCACCCCGAGATCGTGCTCCACGACGAGCACCGCGGCGTCGAGCCCGTCGCGCACCTCGGTCAGCAACGGCCCGAGCGCCTCGGCGTCGCGCTGGGCCACGCCGGACGCAGGTTCGTCGAGGAGCAGGACCGTCGGCTCGTGCGCGAGCACGCACGCGAGGTCGACGATGCGGCGCGTCCCGGTGGAGAGCTCGTGACCGAAGCGGTCGGCATAGGGGCCGAGACGCAGCCGGTCGACGAGCTCGTCGACGCGTGCGCGGATGGTCGCTTCGGAGCGGGAGACGGCGGGGAGGTGGAGCGCGGCGGCGACCGGATTGCGGACGCGCACCGAACGCTCGCACGCGACGGCGATGGTCTCACGCACGGTCAGGGCGGGGAAGAGCCGGCCGTCCTGGAACGAACGTCCGAGCCCGAGCGAGGCACGCGCGTGTGCGGCGCGACGCGCGCGTCACGTCGCGCGCCGCCGTGTCGGGTTCGGCACGCAGCATGATCGTGCCGGCGTCGGGGCGGACGAACCCCGAGATGGTGTCGAACAGCGTGGTCTTGCCGGCGCCGTTCGGCCCGATCACGCCGACGATCTCGCCGCGGGCGACGGAGAGCGAAACGCCGGTGAGTGCGTCGACTCCACCGAAGCGCACGCACACGTCGAGCAGCGCGAGCGCGGGCGCGGGCGCGCCGGTCGTGCTCGGCTCGGCCTCGGGTCGGGCAGCGGCGTGCGTCCGCACCGCAGCCGCCGCCCCGAGGAAGGTCGCGCGCACCAGGTCGGGCCGCTCGAGCAAGCCTGCGGGCGTGCCGCGGTAGCGGACCGTGCCCTGGTCGAGGAAGACGGCGCGGTCGGCGAGCTCCACCGCGCGGTCGATCGACTGCTCCACCACGACCACCGCCCCGCCGGCGTCCCGAACGGATCGCAGCCGGTCCTGCACCCGGCGGGTGGCCTCGGGCGCGAGGCCGAGGGTGAGTTCGTCGACCAGGAGCAGCCGGGGCGCGGCGGCCAGGGCCATCGCGAGGGTGAGCATGTGCTGCTCGCCGCCGGACAGGTCGCCGGCGCGCTGTGCGGTCCTCGTTCCGAGGCCCGGGAACAGCTCGAGCGCGTCCGCCAGCGCGCTTCGTGACGCGGCGCGGTCGCGGACGCGCCAGGTGGCGAGGCGCAGGTTCTCCCGCACCGTGAGCGTGGGGAACACCCCGTGCTCGGCCGGAGCCTCGGCGAGGCCATGGGTCACGACCTGGTCGGCACGGGTGCGGGTGGTGTCGACGCCGTCGATGGTGATGCGACCGGCGCGAGGGCGGTGGAGGCCCGCGATCGCGTCCAGCAGCGTCGACTTCCCCGAGCCGTTCGTGCCGAGCAGTGCGACGATCTCGCCCGCATGCGCGTCGAGGTCGATGCCGTCGAGCACGGGCACGCCGTCGTGTTCGACGTCGAGCCCACGCACCTGCAGCAACGCGTCGCTGGACTCCCGCGTCGGCGTCGACACGGCTCGCTCGGGCTCCCGCCCCACGGTGCCGGTGAGCGCAGGCGCCGGGATGCCGCGCCGCCGTGCCACCCACCGGAGGAGCAGGTCGCGCGCGTCGGCGAGCGCAGCGCCGAGTCCGCCGCGGAACACGAGGAGGACGACGAGCATCCCGGCCCCCGTCGCCAGGATCTGCCAGTCGACCGGGAGCCACCACGTCACGCCGCGCACGAAGAGCGCGCCGAGGAGCGCCCCGGGCACCGAGCCGAGACCGCCGACCACCACCATGGTGAAGACCACCAGGCTCTCGCCCGCGCCGTAGGAGTCGAGCTGGAGCCCGTTCTGCTGGTGCACGAAGAGCGCGCCCGCCGATGCGGCGAGGAAGCCCGACACCGCGAACGCCTGCAGCGTGGTGGTGCGCGGATTCACGCCGAACGCGCTCGCGGCGCGGTCGTTCTCGCGGATCGCGACGAGGGCGCGTCCGGTCCGGCTCCGACGGATGCCGACGACGGCCGCGATCACGAGCGCCAGCGCCACGAGACAGAGGACGTAGTAGCGCGACTCGGTGTTCACGTCGATCACGCCGAACAGATGCGGGCGCTCGACTCGTGGTGGTGGCAACCAGTCGAAGCGGGTGCCGTCACCGAAGATGCGGGGGCTCAACAGCCATGCCGTCGTCGCCAGCCCGAACGCGAGGGTGATGACGGCGAGGGTGAGCCCGCGTCGGCGCAGCACGGGCAGGCCGATGAGCGCGGCGAGGGCGGCCCCGACCACTCCGGCGCCGAGCAGACCCAGTGCGAGGTCCCAACCGAGGCGAGCGGTGAGTGACGCGCCCACCGCGGCACCGACGGCTACGAACGCCATCTGTCCGAGGCTGATCTCACCGGCCCAACCCGTCAGCACGACGAGCGAGAGGGCGATGATCCCGTACACCACCGCGACCGCGGCGAGGTTGGTGCGGCTCTCGGTGAACACGACCGGCACGAGCACGAGCGTGACCGCGACGAGGGCCAGGAGCGTTGCCCGCGCGATCCGCACCTCGGGCAGGCGCGGCGAGCTGACGAGGGACCGGACGCGGCTCGCGCACCGCGCGCCACGTCGACGGTTCGAGCCGGCTCCGCAGTCCGGCGCCGGCCGGCGTGAGCCACACGGCCACCACCACCACGACGAACAGGACCGGGTACACGTCGCTCGGCTGGTTCCATCCCCAGACGACCGACTGCTCGATGACGCCGAGTGCGATGGCGGCGGCCGCGATGGTGGGCAGGCGCTCCATCCGTCCGATCACCGCGGCCGCCAGCGCAGGCAGCAGGAGTGACGGGCCGAGGACGGTGCCGAGCGAGAGTCCCACGATGCCGGCGCGGAGGAACACCGCGAGGAACGCCAGGAGCGCGGCGATCGCCCACACCACGGAGTGCACCCGTCGCACCGGGATCCCGACGAGCGCGGCCCGGTCGACGTCGTCGGCGCAGGCGCGGGTCGCGAGGCCGATGCGGGTGCGGAGGAAGAGCGCGATCCCGACGAACGCGAGGGGAATGGCGATCAGTGCGACCACGTCGTTGCCGCCGAAGCGCAGGGGCTCGACGGTGAACGACACGTCGATCGGCGCGGGGAAGCTCTGCGGAGGAAGGTCGACACCGAACCAACCGGGAAGCAGCAGCCCGATCCCGGCCAGCACCTGCGCCAGACCGATCGTCGCCACCGAGAGCACCAGGCGCGGCGCGCGGAAGAAGCGCCGGATCACGAGCAATTCGACGAGCACACCGACCACGACCGCGGTCGCGAGCCCGGCGACGAACGCGACCAGCCAGCTGGCGCCGCTGGTGACCACCAGCAGCACCGCCAGTGAAGCCGGGGCGGCGCCGAGGTCGCCCTGCGCGAAGTTGAGGATCCGGTGGGCGCGGTACACCAACGCGAGCCCGAGCGCGAGGAGCGCGCTGAGCCCGCCGAGCAACGCCCCCTGCACCACGATCCCCGCCGGTGGCCCCCACAGCAGCTGCACGATCAGCAGGAATGCAATCGTCGCCGCGACCCAGGCAAGCGCCGGGCGGATGCGGGCAAGTCGCAGCTCGACGGAGGCCAAGGTGATCAAGTATGCGCGCGGCGAGCCCATACATTGCGGCGATGGGCTCTGGACTCCGGCGGTCGACTCGCGCCTGCGCGGTCGCGATGGTGATCGCCGCGGTCTCGTGCGTGGCGAGCTCCGCCGGAGCAACGACGCAGGCGGCCGACACCGCGATCACGCGCGCGGGCGTGTTCGTCGCCTCCGACTTCCCGAGTGCCTTCCAGGCGCTGCCGGGCTCGAACTCGTCGGCGAGCGAGACGGTGAAGCTGGCGAAGGGCGTCGGCGGCTGCGGGCCCTACGTCACGCTCCTGAAGGCGTCCATCCCGTTGCCACAGGCGAAATCACCGTCGTTCGGTGACGATGTGCGCTCGGTGAGCAACGAGGTCCTCGTGTACCCGTCCGACCGTGCCGCCAGCGCGGCACTCACGCTCTACGCCAAATCGAGTGTCGTGGGGTGCATCGAGAACCTGGCCGAGAAGCAGGTCGGCCAGGACCCGCAACTCCGTGACTCCTACGACGAGGTCGTCGCCAAGCTCGATCGCCAGGAGATCGCCGGTCTGGGCGACGACAGCGTCGTGTACGAGGGTCACGTCGCGCTGACGCACGACGACGGATCGGGCGACCAGATCGGGGTGGGCAGCGCGGCCGTGCGCGTCGGCCGGTCGATCGACCTCGTCACGTACACGACCACCGGGCCCGATCTCGGCGACGTGCTCACCCCCGGCATCGACGCGTCGGTCGCTCGCTTGCGTACCGCACTCGCCGCGAAGGGCACATGATCGAGCACCGGATCGGTCGCGCGCTCCTGGGGGCGCTGCTCGCGGGGAGTGTGATCGTCGCCGGTGCAGCACCTGCGACCGCGGCGCCGTCGGACAAGGAGATCGCCCGTGCGGGTGTGTTCGTGCCGTCCGACTTCCCGTCCGACTGGACGTCGAGCACACGGGGACAGGCGTCGGACGCCGCGCTCGACGCCGCTGCCGAACAGGTCGAGTCGTGCCGGCCGTTCCTCGCCTTCAGTCGGGCCAACAAGAAGAACCCGCGCGAAATCGCCGAACTTCGATCACGAGCAGTCGAACGTCACCAACACGGTCAGTGTCTACCCGTCGACCGCGAAGGCGAGCGCGGCATTGCACATGCTCTCCGATCCCGGCCTGCCTGACTGCCTCCAACGGCTGTTCAGCTCGGTCTTCGAGCAGCAACTCGCGAAGCAGTCCGATGTCGCCGGCCAGATCGTCTCGGTGAACACCTCGATCGCGCCGGTCACCGACGTGCGCATCGGCGACGAAGCGGTGGCCTATCAGGGAACGGTCGACATCGCGATGAAGGACGGCACGACGCAGACGATCGGACTGGGGATCGTGTCCTCGCGCGTCGGTGGCGCAGTGGCCGGCTACTCGTGGACGTCCGACACCGACATCTCCGCCAACTTGCAGCCGGCGATCGTGAAGTCGGTCAACCGCCTGCAGCGAACGCAGTCAGCCGACTGACCCCGGGCGACCACACGCACCCCTCGGCGCGCGCTGCGAGATCGTCGAGCGCGGGGAGCGCGCGCAGCTCGGCTTCGTGGCGGGACATGACCAGTGCCGACACCGCGGCGTCGAATGCGTCCTCGCTGCCGACGGCCGCGTCGCGCCACCGGGAAGCGAGCTCGGGCAGGTGCGCATCGAGGTGCGCGGCGCGCGCCGCCGGATCGGACTTCACGACCGGTCCGGTGAACGTCCGGGGCCAGATCTCGACCGCCACCGGTGGGGCCGCGGGGGCGTCGAAGGGCCAGATCGCGTAGCCGGCGTCCTGCAGCCGGCCGAGGGCGGGGAACCCGCGGACGGAACCGGTACCGACGCTGCCGGCCCCGCCGACCTGGAACGACGACTTGGGGCGGATGCCGCGGACCGTCGCGACCGCGGCCTCGGTGCGACGGAGGTGCGTGGGCAGCTCGGGTCGCGCCCGGCCGGGACGGCCCCAGAAGGGCGTCTCGCAGGCCTGCAGCCAGGCCTCGCCTTCGGTCGTGGCGGCGTCCCAGAGCTCGCGCGCACCGGCGAAGCCGCGCTCGCGCAGGAACCACTCGGGCAGCGAGAACGAGAAGTCGAAGCCCACCACGACGCCCTCGGCGTCGCAAGCCCGGTCGACGAGCTCGTCGACCACCTGGTCACGGGTGCGACCGGCCTCGAGGCGGAGGAGCACGCCGTCGCTGCGCCTCGGCGGTCCAGAGGTACCGGCCTTCGCCGCGCTTCCGCCCCGACCAGTCGACGGCGACCACACTCACGAGGTCGCCCACACGAGCACTTCGGCGCCGTCGCCGCCGGCCGTGAGCGCGGGTGACCCGGCGTGGGTGAGTCGGGCCGCATCGCCGGTCGCGAGCGCGCTGCCGTCGAGCGACGCGTCGCCCACCGCGACGAACGCGTGGACGTGCGGCGCGTCGGGGACCGCCACCGTCTCGTCGGCGGCGAGGCGCCCGACCGACAGGGCCGCGTCGCGCTGGTGGATCGACACCGCGCCCTCGTGGCCCTGTCCGGACGCCACCACGACGAGTCCTCCACCCGCGAGGGCGTCGTTCAGGTCGCGCTGCTCGTAGCCGGGCGCGATCCCCTCGGTGTCGGGCAGCACCCACATCTGCACGAGGTGGACGTCGGCGGTCGCGCTGGCGTTCATCTCCGAGTGGCGGATACCGCTGCCCGCGCTCATGCGCTGCGCGAGCCCGGGGTAGATGATCCCGTCCGTCCCCGTGCTGTCGCGATGGGCGAGCTCGCCCCGGAGCACCCAGGTGACGATCTCCATGTCTCGGTGGGCGTGGGTGCCGAAGCCTCCGCCGCCGCGGACGACGTCGTCGTTGTTCACGATCAGGAGTCCGTGGCCGGTGTTCCGAGGGTCGTGGTGGGGGCCGAAGCTGAAGCTGTGCCACGAGTCGAGCCAGTCGAGCTCGGTGTGGAACCGGGTCGCCGCCGGGCGGATGTCGACGCTCATCACTGCAGTATGTCCGCGTCCCTCGCGCCGGACCATGGTCTCTAGACTCCGCCCGATGCCCCACCTGGTCACGTTGTGCACGGGCAACGCAGCGCGGTCGGTGATGGCGGGTGCCATCCTCGCCGAGCACGTCCCCGCGGTCGTCGTCGCCACGCGCGGCACGCACGTGATCGAGGGCATGCCCATGAGCTGGCGGACGCGCGACGCCATCGTCGCCCTCGGTGCCCAGGCCGACGGGCACCGCAGTCGCCAGCTCGCCGCGGCCGATCTCCGAGCCGCGGATCTCGTCCTCGCCATGGCGCGCGAACACGTCGAGTACGTGCGGCGCCGTCATCCCGAGGCCGCGCCGCGCACCGGCACCCTCAAACGCCTGGCGCGAGATCTGCCGGCCACCTCGGGCACGCTCGCGGAGCGGGTGGCGTCGCTCGACCTCGCTGCGGTCGAGCTCGAGCCGTGGGAGGACGTCGACGACCCCGCCGGGGGCACGCCCGAGGTCTTCCACGAGTGCGCGGTCGAGATCCACGAGCTGCTCACCGTCCTGCGGCCGGTCTGGGAAGGCGTCGCCGCGTGAACCGAGCCCACCTCGGGCCGCGCGTCGCCATCGTCGTCGGGGCCCTCGTGTTGATCGCCGCGGCGGCGGGGAGTGCCGCCGCGCAGACGACGACCACCACCACCACACCCGCCGCGGGCGCAACCGCGGCGCCGGCTGCCGGCACGCGGGGCGTGACCGACACGTCGATCCGGGTCGGCGGGCTCGGCTACTCGGCGGTCTACGGCGGCGCCGACGTCGGTGCGAAGGCGCGCTTCCAGCGTGCCAACGACGCCGGTGGCGTGAACGGTCGGACGATCGAGTACCTCGGCTTCGACGACGACGGCGGCGAACCCACGGCCGGCAGCGCGGCGGCGCAGAAGCTGGTCGAACAGGACGGCGTGTTCGCGGTCGTACCGACCGTCACCCCCGATCTCGCGGCGTCGACCTATCTGGTCGAACAGAAGGTGCCGTACTTCGGGTGGGCGTTGTCGTCGAACTTCTGCGGCACGCGCTACGGCTTCGGGTTCACCGGCTGCCCGGTTCCCGAAGAACGCCACCAGCAACGCATGGCCGTTGCTCATCAGCAAGCTGCTGCCGACGGGGGCGAAGGGCCGCGCGGTGGCGATCGTCGCCGAGAACACCCCGTCGGGCCAGTACGACGTGGGCGCGCTCAGCGCCGCGGCCACGAGCGTGAAGTTCCGGGTCGCCTACGCCAAGACGTCGCTCGCCGCGCCGTCCACGCCCGACTACGACGCCGTGGCCAACGAGGTGATGACGAGCAACAACGGGGGCATCCCCGACGCCGTGTTCGTGCTCGGCGGGGCTTCGAACGTGTTCGGCATGCAGCAGGCGCTCATCGCCAACGGTTACCTCGGCCTCTTCACCAATCAGCTCCAGTACGCGCCGAACCTGGTGGCGCCCGCGGTCAGCGCCATCGTCCTCACGCAGACCGCGCCCGTCGAAACCGCGGCCGAGAATCCGGCGATGCAGCAACTGGTCACCGACGTGCAGAAGGTCGCGCCCGATCAGCCGATCGACCAGTCGGTGATCGCCGGATACTGGTCGGCCGACCTCTTCCTGGCGGCGGTGCAGAAGGCGGGCAAGGACCTCACGCCCGCGTCGCTCGATCGCGCCGCCAACCGCAAGTTCACGTACGCGGTCCCGAACACCGTCGGCCCCACTGTCTTCCCGGCTGCGCACTCGCTGCCCACGCCGTGCGGCGCGCTCGTGTCGAGCAACGGCACCGCATACGCGGTGAAGGTGCCGTACACGTGCGGGCGCGTCGTCCCGATCGGGTAGGAATGGTGCACCGCAGAGGCCGCGCGTGGGCCACGCTCGCACCACTCGTCGCGCTGCTCGTCGCGACGGCGCTCGTGCCCGTGACGAGCGCGAGCGCGGCGACGTCGACGACGACCGGCGTGACCCGCACGACCGTGACCGTCGGCGGTCTCGTCGGCGCCGACCCCGCGTCGACCGGTGCGGAGATCGGTGCGCAGGCCCGCTTCGCTCGCGCCAACCGGCGTGGGGGAGTGGCCGGTCGCACGATCGAGTACGCGGGAAATGCGGCCGACACCGCGGCAGCCGCGGCGTCGGTGTTCGCGGTGGTGCCCGCGGTGAGCGACACCCTCGACGCGGCTGCGCTCGAGCAGGCCGGCGCGCCCTTCGTGGGGTCGGCGGCCTCCACCTCGTGGGACGGCAACCGCTTCGGATTCGGCTTCGCCGGCGTCCAGGCCGCACTGCAGACCAAGGTCGTGAGCCCGGCGTGGGGGGCACGTCTCCGCTCGCTGCTCGGCACCGCGCAGGGTTCGCAGGTCACGCTCGCGGTCGACGACAGTGAGCTCGGCGCGGCGCGCGAAGCGCAGGCACGCGCCTCGTTGCGCGCTGCCGGGTTCAGCATCGCGACGGCGGTGACGGTGCCGCCGCCGCCCGCGCCGCTGCCCGACCTCACACCGGTCGCGGGCACGCTCGCCACCGGTGCACCGGCGGCCGTCCTGCTGCTGACCTCGCCCGCGGCGACCAGCGGCATCGCGCGGCTGCTGGCGCAGGTCGGGTTCACCGGCACCGTCGCCACCGACGCGTCGCTGTACCAGCCGACGACGCCCGCGGTGGCCATCGGTCTCACCGTGCTCATGCCCTACGCGCCGTTGGAGCAGGAGACCGGGGCGAACCGCCGCCTGGCGGCCGACGTCGAAGCCTTCGCGTCGGGGACCCAGCTGACGCCGGGTGTCGTGGCCGGCTACTGGTCGGCCGACCTGTTCCTACGGATGCTCGGCGAGACGGGCAAGCGCCTGACGCGTGAGCGGTTCCTGGCCGTGGCGAGGCGGTTCTCCTACGCGGTGCCGTCGACCATCGGTGCGCTCCGGTGGCCGGCGGCGCACGCCCAGGGTGTGCCGTGCGGCGCGCTGGTGCAGAGCGACGGCTCGCGGTACTTCGTGGTGGAGCCCTACGCCTGCGGCAAGCCGATCGTCGTCAAGACGCGTGAAGCCGTCGACGACGACCACCACGACCACCCCGTCGCGCTAGCGGCGCGATCGGGGGAAGGTCAGTCGCCGTCGTCGAGGCGGAACCCGACCTTCATCGTCACCTGGAACCAGGCGAGGTCACCGTCGTTCATGGCGCCCCGCACGTCGGTGACCTCGAACCAGTCGAGGTTGCGCAACGTCTTCGACCCGCGCTTGATGCCGTTGCGGATCGCGGCGTCCATGCCGTCGGGTGACGATCCGACGATCTCGGTGATCTTGTAGGTGTGATCCATCTGATCCTCGCGGTTCGTCGGGTCGGCAATCGCTCGCAGCACGATAGCGACGGTGGAAGATAGCGTCGACCCATGTCACTCGCCATCGAGCCGTTCACGATCGCGATCCCCGACGCCGACCTCGACGACCTGCGTGCGCGACTGGCGCGCACCCGGCTCTCGGAGCAGCTCCCCGACGCGGGGTGGGACTACGGCACCGAGCGCGGGTACCTCGCCGAGCTCGTCGCGTACTGGCGCGACGAGTACGACTGGCGCCGCGCCGAGGCGATGCTCAACGCCTTCGACAACTTCCTCACCGAGGTCGACGGGACGCGCGTGCACTTCATCCACGCCCGCTCGCCCGAGGCCGACGCGCTCCCGTTGATCGTCACCCACGGCTGGCCCGGCTCGGTGATCGAGTTCATGGAGTTCATCCGTCCCCTGGCCGATCCCCGCGCCCACGGCGGTGATCCGGCCGACGCGTTCCACGTGGTATGCCCTTCGATCCCGGGCTATGCGTTCTCCGGCCCCACGCGTGAGCGGGGCTGGGGACCGCGGCGCATCGCGGAGGCGTGGGCCACGCTCATGGCCGGCCTCGGGTACGGGCGCTACGGCGCGCAGGGCGGCGACTGGGGCTCGATGATCTCCACCCAACTCGGCCTCGCCGACCCCGAGCACGTCGTCGGTGTGCACCTCAACATGGTGGTGGCGCCACCGCCTCCCGATCTCGACTTCGAGCACCTGCAGGAGGACGAGCAGGTCGCGCTGGCGACCTACGAGTACTACGGGCGCGTCGACTCGGGGTACTCGAAGATCCAGGGCACCAAGCCCCAGACCATCGGCTACGCGCTCGACGACTCGCCGGCCGGCCTCGCCGGCTGGATCGTCGAGAAGTTCCGCACCTGGAGCGACTGCGACGGCGACGTCGAGCGGCGGTTCACCAAGGACCAGCTGCTCGACAACGTGATGCTCTACTGGCTCACGGGCACGGCCCACTCTGCCGGGCGCCTCTACTACGAGGCCGAGCAGACCCGCGGGTTCGTGGCCGACAGTCGGGTCGAGGTCCCGGTGGGGGTGGCCGCCTTCCCCAAGGAGATCATCCGGCCGCCCCGGCGCTGGGCCGAAGCCCGCTACGACCTCCGGAGGTGGACCGAAATGCCCCGGGGTGGTCACTTCGCTGCGTTCGAAGAACCCGAGCTGCTGGCCGCCGACGTCCGGGAGTTCTTCCGGCCGCTCCGAACGCCCGTGTCGGGTGGCATGAGCACCGGCACGAGCGTCTAGGTGACGATCAGCGACTCCGCAGAGACGAGCCAAGTAGAGTCGGCCCAACGTTCCAACGCGCGTTCTGGAGGCACAATGGCCTGGAAGGTCGTGGTCGACTTCGACCTCTGCGAGAGCAATGCCATCTGCATGGGCATCGTCCCCGAAGTGTTCGAGGTCCGTGACGACAACTTCCTCTATGTGCTCCAGGAGAACCCTCCGGACGAGCTGCGGGAGAAGTGCGACCAGGCCGTCCGCCAGTGCCCGAAGCAGGCGATCTCGATCGACGAGAGCTGACCCGAGGGCCGAGAAGCCCGAGGGCCGAGAAGCCCGAGGGCCGAGAAGTAGGAGGACGGGCCGCGCCGATCGGCTCGGCCCGCACCGGTAGCTTCCTCGGCCATGACCATGCCCCGCGCGCAGCGTCGCCTCGACGGGCGCCGTCGCCGGCGGGTGGCGGCCGCGGTCGGCGGCGCCGCGGTGGTGCTCGTGGTCGCACTGGTCGCCGGCGGCCTCGCGCTCTTCGGTGGTGGCGACGACGACGGTCCGGCCTCCGTCGGGCGCACGATCCGCCCGGGCTCGACCACCACGTCGGGCGCACCCGCGACCACATCGCCCGCACCGACGAGCGCGCCTGCGGCCGTGACGGCCCCGGATCGGTCCGGCCAGACGCTCGAGGTCGACCGCCGCCACGCGGTGGGCACCCGCACGATCACGTTCGTCGACTCGTCGCGCACCACGTCGGCCAACGGGTCGTTCGGCGGTGCGTCGACCCGCACGCTGCCCACCGAGTTCTGGTATCCGGCCGAGGGTGCGACGGGCAGTGGCGCGGTGGCCGACGCCACCCCCGACCGGGACCACGGCCCGTACCCGCTGGTGCTGTTCGCGCACGGCTACGCGGTCACGCCCGACTTCTACGCCCCGCTGCTCGAGCGGTGGGCGGCCGCCGGCTACGTGGTCGCGGCGCCGGTGTTCCCGATCCTCAGCGGCTCCGACGGCGGCGCCAGCCACGTCGACTACGAGAAGACGTTCGGCGATGCGTCGTTCGTCATCACGCAGGTGCTCGCGCTGGGGAGCGGCGAGCCGCTCGCGGGCATGGTCGATCCCGATCGCATGGCGGCTGCCGGTCACTCCGACGGTGAGGTGGTGTCGTTCGGTGTCGGGTTTCTCGAGTGCTGCCGCGATCCGCGGGTGCGCTCGGTGCTCGCCATGGCGGGCGACCTGTCGAATGCCAACAACCCGCACGTGCGCGACACCGGGACGCCGATCCTCCACGTCATGGAGACCGACGACGAGTACGACCCCTACCCGCACTCGATCCAGTGGGACCGCGACAACCTCACCGCGCCGCGCTGGATGGTGTCACTGTTCTCGAGTCACGTGCCGCCGTACACGCAGCCGGGTGATCCCGCGTTCGAGCTCACGAGCTCGATCACGGTGGCGTTCTTCGACGGCACCCTCAAGGGCCACCCCGAACGTCTCGACGACGTGACCAGCGAGGTCGCCGCCCAATCCGCGGTCGGATCGATCGAGCGCTGACTACCCCTCTTCGAGCAGTCGCTTGACCTCGCGGCGCAGGAGCTTGCCGGTCGCGGTCTGCGGGACCTCGTCGACGACCAGGATGTCCTCCGGCGTCTTGAGCGAGCCGATGCGCTCGCGCACCCACTCACGCACGTGGTCGAGATCGACCTCGTCGACGCCGCCGCGCAGCGAGATCATCGCCGCGATCTTCTCGCCGTACTGCTCGTCGGCCAGACCGACCACTGCCGCCACGGAGATCGCGTCGTGCTGGAGGAGCGCGTCCTCGACCTCGGCCGGACCGATGTTCTCGCCGCCGCGGATGATGGTGTCGTCGGCGCGGCCCTCGCAGAACACGTAGCCCTCGATGTCGAGCCAGCCGCGGTCGCCCGTGTGGAGCCAACCGTCGGCGTCGACCTTCGAGTCGGTGCCCACGTACTTGCCGCCGACCTGGTCGCCCTTGATCAGGATCTCGCCGGGCTCGTCGGGGCCCAGGGTCTCGCCCGACGCGCCGACGATGCGGAACTCGATGCCCGGGACCGGTTGGCCGACCGATCCGAGTCGGGCGGTGAAGAGGGGTTCGTCGCTGTAGAGCGCGAGACGGTGGTCGTCGGGGCCGAGGATGGCGACGGTGCTGCTGGTCTCGGTGAGCCCGTACGCGTTGACGAAGTCGACTTCGGGGAACAGGACCAGCGCCCGCCGGAGGATCGACGGGTGCATCTTGGCGCCGCCGTACGACATGGCGCGCAGGGTGGGCACGCGCAGCGACTCGTCGGCCTCCATGGCCTCGACGATCTTGCCGAGCATGGTGGGGACGAGCATGGCGTGGGTGACGCCCTCGTCGCGGGCCGTGACCAACCAGTCCTCGGCCGAGAAGCGCACCCCGGGCACCGGCACGATGCGGCGGCCCACGTAGGTGTTGGACAGCACCGCGGCGACGCCGGCGACGTGGAACGGCGGCACCACGACGATGGCCGCCTCGTCCTCGCCGGCCGACGCGAACTCGAGGGTGTTGAAGATGTACGCGAGGAGCTGGTCGTGCTCGAGGATCGCGGCCTTGGGCTCGGCCGACGTGCCGCTGGTGAAGAGGAGCACGGCCGGTGCGTCGGGGGCGTCGGGGAACGAGCGGTCGCTGGTGCCCTTGTTGTCGAGCCAGTGCGGCGCCGCCACCACTGCGGGCTCGATGCGGCCGAGCAGGGCCTCGAGCTGCGCTTCGGGCAGGCGGTAGTTGAGCGGCGCGTAGCTCACCCCGGCCCAGGCGGCACCGAACAACGTGGCGGGCACGATGGGCGCGTTGGGCTCCATGAGGGCGAGGCGCTCGGCGCCGCTGCCGTCGACCCGCTCGGCGATGCCGCGGGCGGCGGCGCGCAGGCCCTCGTAGGAGAGGCCCTCGGCGCGGGTGCCGTACGCAAGGCGGTCCCCGAGGGCGTCGGCCGCCATCTCGAGGATCATGGCGATGTTCACGAGTGCCCCCCTGGGCTCACGGTCCTGCTGGCCTCGATCGACCGGCTGGTGATCAGTCGGAGGACGGGAGCGGCTTCGCCTGGGCGATCTCCATCGCCACGCCGTGACAGCTCAACTCGCCGTCGCCGGCCTTGGTCACGAGCACCGTGGCCTCGCACTCGGCGCACGTGTAGCGCTTGCCCATCTGGTTCGGCATCTCGTCACCCCTCGCGGGCGGCCATGGCCTGCCCGCAACACGACACCTCGCCGTCGGTGCCCTTCACCACGATGATCTCGGTCTCGCACTTCTCACAGCGCAAGCGACTTCCAGCTGCGGTCGACATGCTGCGCAGGATACCCAACGCGTACGAAGGGTTGGCCAGTCGGAGGGAGGTAGCGTGCCCGGTCGATGACCACCCCCGACACCTCCTGCCCGGAAGGGCCCCGACGGTGGGCGGTCGATCGCGACGGGCTCACCATCGGCGCCCTCGACTGGGGTGGTGACGGCCCGCCGTTGGTCCTGCTCCACCCGAACGGGTTCTGCGCCGGGGTGTTCGACCCGTTGGCCCGGGCGCTCCGGGCCCAGCACCGGGTGCTGGGGCTCGACCTGCGGGGCCATGGCATCAGCGACGCCCCGACCCGGTTCGAGGACTGCGGGTTCGTGGCCGCCGCGGAAGACGTGGTGGCCATGCTCGACCATCTCGATCTCGACGAGGTCGTGATCCTGGGCGAGTCGCTGGGCGGTGGTACCGGGATCCTGGTCGACCGCCTGCGGCCGGGCCTCGTACGCAAGCTGCTCCTGTGCGAAGCGATCGCCATGCCCGCGATCGACGGCCTCCCGGGCCAGGGCGGCGAGAACCACATGTCGGCAATGGCACGGAAGCGGCGCGCGGTGTGGCCCGACCGTGACACCGTGCGCGAGTCGTACGGCAGCCGCCCTCCGATGAACGTGCTCGAGCCCGAGGCGCTGGCGGGCTACGTGCGGTGGGGCTTCCGCGACCGTCCCGACGGTCAGGTGGAGCTCTCGTGCCCGCCCGAGGTGGAGGCGTGGTTCTTCGAGTGCGGGACGCGACCCGACGGCGCGCCGGCGTCGTTCGACCATCTCGCGTCGTTGCACGCCGAGGTGACGATCGTGTGTGCCGACGGCACCGACCTGCCCGACGGCATGTTCGCCGCCCAGGCCGAGCGCGCCGGCGTCGACCTCGTGACCGTGCACGGCACGCACTTCTTCGTGCAGGAGAACACCGCGAGGGCCGCCGCCCTCGTCCGCGAACACCTGACTTGATCGTTTGGCGTCAGTAGTGCGCCGTAGTGGTGCACAGGTGACGCCAGAAGGTCACTCGAGGGCGCGGCGGGCCCACTCGTAATCGAGCTTGCCCACGGTGTTGCGACCGACCTCGTCGGCGAACACGAACCGGCGGGGACGCTTGTACCCGGCGAGGCGCGCGCTCACCCAGTCACCGAGCGCGTCGGCGTCGGGCGGATCGCCGGTGGTGGCGACGACCGCGGCGACGACCTCGCCCCACTCGTCGTCGGGCACGCCGAGCACGACCGCGTCGGTGACGGCCGGGTGCTCCTTCAGCACCTCCTCGACCTCCTCGGGCCAGATCTTCTCGCCGCCCGAGTTGATGCAGTTGGAGCCGCGGCCGAGCAGCGTGAGCGTGCCGTCGACGTCGAGCGTGGCCTGGTCGCCGGGGATCGCGTACAGCGTGCCGTCGATCGTGCGGAACGTGGCCGCGGTGCGCGCCGGATCCTTGTAGTAGCTGGTCGCGCACGACGTGTGCACTGCGAGCACACCGACGACGCCGGAACCCGGTTCGACCTGTTCGTCGCGATCGGCCGCCACGAGCAGCCGCGCGTTGGGACCGAGGCGGAAGCGCGCGGTCTCACCCTCGCCGGCCGCGGTGGTGAGCGCGACCCCGAAGCCCACCGCTTCGCTCGAGCCGAGCGAGTCGTAGACGTGCATCGTGCCGCGCGAGAGCAGGGCGTCCTTGAGCGGTGCACTCACCATCGCGCCCGAGTTGTGGATGCGTTGCAGGGACGAGAGGTCGTGCGGCGTGCCGCGCGCGTCGGCGACCTCGAGTGCGCGCGCGACGCGCCGCATGAGCACGTCACCCACGATCTCGAGCACGCTCGGCCGTTCGCGCTCGATGGTGGTGCAGATGGTGTCGCCGTCCGTGCGACCGCGTTCGAGCAGCACGATGGTGCCGCCCACTGCGAACGCGGTGTTGGCCTGGTGCACCGCGGTGGCATGGACGAGTGGTGTGGTGAGCAGCGACACCAGGGGAGTGCCGCGGTCGCGCCAGCGGCGCACGTCGTCGATCAGCTGGTCGAGTGCCTCGGCCGGCGTCTCGCCCTGCAGCGCGTAGGCGGCGATCAGGCCGTACCCGAGCAACGTGCCCTGGTGCCAGAGCACGCCCTTCGGTAGGCCCGTGGTGCCGCCCGTGTACCAGAGGAGGAGGTCGTCGCCCGAGCGGGCGACGCGGTCGGACGGCCTGTGGGCGCGGATGAGCGCCTCGTGCTCCGAGGCCCCACCGTCGTCGTCGATCTCGACGGTGTGGCGCACGTTCGGCATGCGGTCGCGGGCGGCGTCGACGCGGTCGCGCAGCGATCGGTGGTACACGAGCACCTCGGCGTCGGCGTTGTCGACGAGCTGCACGAGCTCGTCGCCGAGGTAGCGGAAGTTGACGTTGGCGGGTACCGCCCGCAGCTTCGACAGCGCGAACAGCAGCTCCATGTACTCGGGGCAGTTGTGCAGGAACAGCGCCACCTTGGTGTCGTGGCCCACGCCGTACGCCGCCAGCGCGCTCGCCAACCGCGTGGCGCGGTCCTCGACCTCGCGGTAGGAGACCCGCCGCTCGCCCTGCACGACCGCCGGTGCGTCGGGGATGGCGTCGGCCACCCGCTCCCACACCGTGGCGAAGCTCTCGTACACGCGGCGACTCTATGTTTTGGCGTCAGCAGTGCGCCGTAGTGGCGCACAGGTGACGCCGAATGGGGGCGTGTTAGGCCGCGCCCATGCCGAGGAGGCGTTCGCGCGAGACCGCCTTGGACGTGCGCCACAACGCGAAGATCGCGCCACACCACGCGAGCCCGCCGATCACGAGCGCGACGCCCGTCCCCCGGAACAACGTGTTGCTCGACACGCCGTAGGCGATGACGATCAACGGCAGGGTCGCGAGCGCCGACGCCTGCTGCGCGGCCGCCGCGCTCGACACCCGGGCCGAGATGGCGAGGATCACCGCCAGCGCGAGCGCGATGAACGGGGGGAGGACCCACAGCATGAGGATCCACCAGTTCGACGTCGGGAAGAACCACCCGCCGACCTTCGGGCCCACGATCAGGTTCACCACCAGCGAGTACAGGAGGAAGCCCATCGCGGCGGTGAAGTAGCCGGGGATGAGGCTCGCCATCAACTTACCGAGGTAGATCTGACGCTCGGTGGCGGGGGAGTGGGCGAGGAACTCGCCGCTCCCACGTTCGCGCTCGCCGACGATCGTGTGCGCGCCCACCGCCGACGACACCGTGAGCGGCACGATGATCGCGAGCGGCGCGAACAGGTACACCGCCAGCGCGTACGACGCGCTGGCCGGGCCCTTCTGGCCGTGCACGTTGGCCTGGAGGTCCTTGGGCAGGCTCCCGACGACGTCGCTCAGCTTCTTGGCCAGGTTGGCGTCCTTCACCGAGCCGAGGATGAGGAGCAGGAACGTCGGGATGATGACGAAGAACAGCAGCGCCACGATCATCAGCGGCAGCCAGAAGTCGCGCGCCTGCAGGAGCTGGCGCAGGTCGGTGCGGGCGATCACCCACGAGGGCCGCGGTTGGCGTCGCTTGGCTCGGCGGCTCACTGGTGCTCCTGGCGGATCGCGAAGTAGAGCTGCTCGAGCGTGGGCGCTTGCGGCTCCACCCGCGTGAGGCGGGCGCCGGACGCAACGAGCGCGTCGACGAGGTCGGGGACGTCCGTCTCGTTCTCGAGCTCGACGGTGGCGACGCCGTTGCGGTGGTACCCGCGCACGAACGGCAGCGCCTGCGCGGTGTCGAGCAGCGACGGGTCGTCGGCGTCGACGACGACGCGCGGCGCGGGCCAGAACTGGCGGGTGAGGTCGCGGGGCGAACCGGAGATCATCGCCTGCCCGTGGTCCATCACGATCACCTGGTCGGCGAGCCCCTCGGCCTCGAGCAGGAGGTGCGTGCACATGAGGACGGTCTTGCCGCCTTCGGCCATCTCGTCGATGAGCCCGAGCACCGCCCGGGCCGACTCGGGGTCGAGGCCGGCGGTCGGCTCGTCGAGCAGCAGCAGGTCGGGTTCGTGGAGGACGGCCCGCGCCAGCGCGAGACGGGCGCGCATGCCGGTCGAGTAGCCGCCGACCTTCTGATCGAGCGCGTCGGAGATCTCGAAGCGACTCGCGGCCTCGGCGATGCGCGCGTCGATCAGGTGGGGGTCCACCTGGAACAGCGCGGCGGCGTAGGCGAGGTTGTCGGTGCCGGACAGGCGGTCGTAGAGCGCGGGCCGGGCCGGCACGACACCGCAGCGGCGACGGACCTCGATGCCCTGGTCGTCGTCGTTGGGATCGAGTCCGAGCGTGCGCACCGCGCCCGCGTGGGGGTGCAGCGCGCCGGTGACCAGACGCACGACGGTCGTCTTGCCCGCGCCGTTCGGCCCGAGCAGCACGGTGACGGTGCCGCGCGGGACCTCGAAGGTCAGGTCGTCGACCGCGACCACGTTGCCGAACGAGCGTCGGACGCCCGCGAGCGCGACAGCAGGGCCGGTGTCCGGAGCCATCCTGTTGTAACGGCGCGAGAGGCGAAGGGGTGAAGGGGTAACCTCGGCCTCCGCCGTGTGTCACACACGGTCCTGGCGGCGTAGCCGAGTGGCTCAGGCAAGGGTCTGCAAAACCCTCGACGCGGGTTCGATTCCCGCCGCCGCCTCCAACCTCTGGCCGGTGGACAGGTCCCGCGGAAGGCGCCGGTCAGGGCACTCTGGCGGTGCGGCGCCGGCGGCGGGCGTCGACGAGGATGCTCACGAGTCCGACGTTCAGGACGGCGGCCGCGGTGAACATCACGACGTACGCCGCCGTCACGGGCCAGGTGATCCCGCCGTGATCCGCGCCGGTGATGTTCCATGCCGTGCTCGACGACGACGTAGAACACGGGCATGAGCAGCAGCAGCGACGGCATGCACAGTGCGATCGTCGCAGGCGAAGACCCCGTCGGATATCCATCGTGGCTCGGATCGCTGGTCGCGACGATGCGAGGACGGCGACGCTCGCCACGTAGCCCCACCTCGACGACCGATCGCAGCCAGATCGTCTGCAGCTTCGTCACGCGCTCACCGCGGCGTTCCGTCGCGGGGCGTCAACGCCGAGCGACCCGAGGGACGGCGACGAGAAAGCCGATCGACGTGAGGAGCCTCGCTCATCGTGATCACGTCGCTGGTGGTGCCCGACTGCGTCGAACGTGCTCCAACTCACCGGATCCTGTGCGCGAACAGGCTCAACACCGCGGCGACGACGAAGACCGCGAGCAGTGGGATCGCACTACCGCACTGCCCGAGGGGATGAGGGCTCGCGCCGCGGCCGGACGATGGCGTCGGAGAGGAACAGCGCCGGCGGGACGACGAGGGGGAAGAAGAGGAACGAGAACGAGAGGAAGCACATCGGCGATGAGCAGCAGTCCGGCGGCGACCAGCAGCCAGGGCCGCTGCTGCATGCCGATGAGCGGCGAGCACCGCGGGCGCGAACGATCACGAGGACGAGCGCGAGCGTTCCCCAGTCGCCCGTGACCGAGCGCTCCGGTCCGGACGTGCCCGCAGTGCGCACGAGGCCGCCGACGAGCGCCAGGGTCAGGACGATGCCGACGCCGACCACGAGGCGGCCGTGCCCGACCTCGCGGCCGTCGATCCCCGGGCCTCCGTTCATTCGCTCGATATCATACGTTCGTATGAACAGCACGACGCCAACGGCGGTCGAAGTCCCGCCGTGAGACGGGGACCCGGGAGCGGTTGGTGGAGGCCGCGCGGGTGCCTCCGCACCCGGGGACTGGCCGAGACGTCGTCGCGGGCCATCACCGACCTCGCCGGCGCCAACCTCGCCGCGATCACCTACCACTTCGGTTCCAAGGAGCGGCTGGTCGCCGTCGCCCTCGCCGCCGAGCTGGAGGCCTGGACGAGAGCCGGTGCTCGAGCTGCTCGACGAACCCGGCGATCCCGCCACCCGGCTGCTGGGCGCGGTGAGCGCGTTGAACGCGACGTTCGACGAGCAGCGCGAGCGCCTGCCCGGGCTGCTCGAGGTGTTCGTCCACGCCGCGGTGACCCCGACCCCGCCAACCCGGTGACCGCGACCTGGACCGACCTCGGCGCTCGCCTGGCCGCCGTGATCACCGAGCTGCGCACCGGTGGGGTGGTGCCGGTCTGGGTCGCACCCGAGGCGATGGCGTCGCTGATCCTGGCGGTGGCGGCGGGCACCGTCGTGAGCGTGATCGTCGAGCCGGCCGGCGTGAGCCACCGCGACATCGCCGCGCGAGTTCGCCAGCCTGCTCCTCGCCGCGGGACCGGGCCAGCGGTAACGTGCGCGCGTGGGCGACTCGCTGCTGTTCGTGACCCAGGTGGCGCCGTACGTCGACGGCCCGGCAGGCGTGCACGGCGTCCTCGACCAGGCCGCGACGGCAATGGCACAGCTCGGCGAGATGCAGGGCCTCGAGCCGCTTCACATCGACGACGTCCGGACGCTGCCCGACGCGGGGATCCGCAACGCGCGCGTGCTCGCGCTGTTCACGATCGGTGAGACGCCGTGGAGTCCGTCGCAACGCGCGCGCGATCGTCGACCGGGTGCGCGCCGGCGCACTGTCGATCGTCGCCATCCACTCCGCCACCGACTCCTGCTACGGGTGGGACGACTACGGCGCGCTGGTCGGCGCTCGCTTCGACGGCCATCCGTGGACGCAGACCGTTCACCGCCGACGTGCTCGACACCGACCATCCTGCGTGCGTGCACCTCGGCGATGCGTGGCGAGTGGCACGACGAGGTGTACCAGTTCCGCGATCTCCGACCCGACGCGCACGTGCTCCTCGCGGTCCGCGACGGCGAGCTCGATCTCGGCGTGCCGGGCGCGCGCCCGCCGTCGTTCGGCTACCCGCTCGCGTGGTGCTTCACCGAGGGTGCGGGCCGGGTGTTCTCCACCAGCCTGGGTCACTTCCCGGAGGCGTGGGAGAGCCCCAGTACCTCCGCCATCTCGCGGGTGGGCTCGAGTGGGTGCTCTCGACGTAGCGGTTCACTCGCCGAGCGAGTGCTCCGGCAACGGGAGATGGGCTTCGATGAGAGCGATGTAGGGCTCGGCGTCGCCGTCGGCGGGCAGTGCCCGGAGCTCGTCGGCAGTGCGCCGGCTGTAGAGCGCCGCGCACGGCCTCCCACGGTTCGACGTGCAGTGTCCAACCGGCGTCGGCGTCGTGGCTGCGCCACGTCTGACCGTCGTGCTGCACCGACGAGCGCTCCCAGCCCTGCCTCGCACGCGGAGTCCGCGACGAACTCCAACGCGAACGTGACGACCGCGTCGACCTCCATCGCCTCGTGGTCGGGGCGATCCAGCGCCGCCCGCATGTCGTGCTCGTGCACCGCGACGTCGGCGAACATCCGCGCACCCGGCCCCTGCATCATCGGTTCGATCGTGCCGTCGAGCGCGTGCCACTCGTCGACCAGTGCCTGCATGTCGGTGTCCTGACGGGCGTCGACGATCGACTGCAACCAGGCTCCGATGTCGCCGGTCGGGAAGTTCCCGGCAGCAAGCTCCGCAGGGGTGCCGACGAGATGGGCCGCGACGTCGTGCACCGACCATTCGGGGCATGCCGGTACCGTGCGCGCGAGCGCATCCGGCGTTGCGTCGAGGAGGAGCGTGCACACACGCTCGCCGCGTGCGTTGGTACGGAACGAACAGGTCGGCCATGCGAGGGAACGTAGTGCGTGACACCGGAAGCGGAAAGCGGCGTGCTCGGTAGAGTGACCCGGTGACCGACATCTCCGTGGCGACGCCCCGTCCGTTACCCGACCCGCTCGACGACTCGCAGACGGGTACGCCGGTCCGCCGCAAGGGATCGGCGCGGCGCACGTCGAGTCTCGACATGATGTGGCCCGACGGCGTCGGCACGTCGCTCCATCTCGTCGGCCGCGCGCGCGACCTCGTCACACACGCGCCGGCGACGCGGTCGTCGTCGACCAAGCCGCGATGCACGTTGTCGTCGACAACGAGCGCCGCATCACCGCGATCGAGGCGACGCCCCCGCGTCCGGGCATCGAGGGTCTGGTCGGTGCCCAGGGCGGCACCTACCTCCGCAGTGCGATCGACGAGTCGCTGCCCGGCGAGCGCGACGCCGCGACTCCGCTGCACCTGATGCTCGACGACATCGCCGGCACCAGCCTGATCGCCGGCTTCGTCTGGACCCGCCACATGGATCCGGAGCAGTTCGCCGCGCTGCGGCAGTCGCGGCCGTCGGGCTTCGGGCAGCGGAAGGGCAAGATCATCTGTTCGGGGTTGCGCCCCGGCGGCACCGCGCAGCAGGCGTTCTCGGGGGAGGACGAGTCGGCGCACGCGATCCGCACCGCGGGTGCGTTGGTGATCGACGACGACGCGCTCGCGTGGCACGAGTTCCCCGAGCGCCCGGTCGTGAGCATGCGCCGTCATCGTCGCGTCGACGTCACGCCCGTCGACGGCGTCCTCGAGATCGACGCGTTCTTCCGCGACAGCTACTGGGAGCCCGACGGCACCGAGATGGCGTTGCACGAGTACAACGTCGTCGCCGAGGTCGACGCGGTCGATCTCACGTTGCTGTCGGTCGCGGCCACGCCGCGCGTGTTGCCGTTCCTCGAGTGCCAGTGGGCGCCCGAGCACGTCGAGCTCCTCGTCGGCCGACCGGTGCAGAGCTTCCGCACCGACGTGCAGACCACGCTCACCGAGCTGCAGGCGTGCACGCACCTCAACGACATGCTCCGCTGCCTCACCGAGGTCCCCGCGCTCGCCGCCGCGATCGCCGCCACCGCCTGAAGCTGCGCGCTTTTCGCCGCATGCGGTGTTGCGCGACGCCGATCGCTCCATGAGCGACGGGGCGTGTGCCGACGAGGGGTCGGCGTCAGGGCAGGTCGGCGACACCGCTGCCGATGGCGTCGGGCGCGAGGGGCGCGTCGGTGCCCACCATCTCGGGCGTGTCCGCGAGGTCGCGGCGACCGAGCGTGAGCGCAATGGTGAGGAACACGGTCATGAGCACGGCGGTGCCGGTGCACACCGCGAAGCGGCCCGACCTCCTCGTACACGAAGCCGCGGCCAGGCCGGTGAGCCCGGCGGCGGCGAGCCCGGTGGCGCCGAGCAGACCTTGCGCCGCCGACAGGTGCTCGGGCGGGCTGCCGAGCGCGGCCGCCACCTGGTTGCTCGGCATGGTGAACGAGTCGGCGATGGCATGGACGATCGAGACCGCCGAGCAGCATCCAGAGGCTGGGCAGCACGCCGTAGGAGAAGGTGCAGACGGTCGCCACGGTCAGGCTGACCGCCACCACGCGCAACGGGCCACGCGACTGCGCCGTCGCGGCCGCCGATCGGCGCGAAGAAGATCATCGGGAGCGTGAACAGCGACAGCGTGAGGCCGATGAGCCAGGTCTCGGCGCCGTGGTCGCGCAGCAGCACCGCCCAGATCGCCTCGAACATCCCGACGGTCAGGTAGAAGGCGATGCTCGCGGCGAGCGTGGCCTGGATCGCCGGGCGCGCGAGCAGCCGGCGCAGGACCCGTCCCGAGTGCTCGACCTGCGGTGCCTGCGGTCAGATCGAGGCGCGTGGCGAGGAACAGCACGGCCACGAACACCACCGCGAGGAACACGAACGGCGCGCGGATGCCGAACGCCTCGGCGACGACGGCCGCGACCAGCGGACCGAGCATGAAGCCGGCGACGTCGAACGCGGCGAGTCGTCCGAGGTTCGCCCCGACCGCATCGGGCTCGCGCGTGATGACGATGCGGCGCATCGCCGGGCCGACCGCGCCGCTGCCGAGCCCGAGCAGCAGGCGCGCGACGAGGAACGCCCAGAACTCGGTGGCCGCCGCGCTGCCGATCATGGCGCCCATGGCGAGCAGGATCCCGCCGCGCACGAGCAGCGGCGCGTACCCGCGATCGGCGAGTCGTGCCAGCGCGAGCTGGGTCACGAAGCCGGCGAGGAAGCCGGCGGCGACGATGTAGCCGAGTTGCGCCTCGGTGAAGCCGTACCGATCCCGCAGGTCGGCGAGCAGCGTGTAGATGGAGCCGTAGCCGAGCGACATGCTCCCGGCGACGATGCAGTAGGGGAGCAGCCCCCCGCTCCGCGTCGCGCACGCGCGTCAGGCCCGTTCAGCGTTCGAGCTGCGCACGAGCTTCCTCGAGGATCTTCGAGCGCGCATCACCGCGCGCGTTCGCGAGTCGGGAGGAGGTGCTCGAGGAGCGTCGTCTGGATGTCGCGGAGCGCGAGGAGCTGCTCCGCCGACAGCTGATCGAAGAGATGGTGGCGCACGCTCTCGACGTGCATCGGCGCCGCGGCTTGGAGCGCCGCGAACCCGTCGTCGGTGAGGACGGCGAGTTGACCACGCCGATCCGTGGCACACGTCTCGGCGCCGCACCCAGCCCAGCTCCTCGAGCCGGGCCACGGCGTGGGACAGGCGGCTGCGCGACGACTGGGTGGCGTCGGCCAGTTCGCTCATCCGCCGCGAGCGTTCCGGCGCCTCCGACAGCATCACGAGGATCTCGTAGTGCCCCCACGACAGGCTCGAGTCGCGCTGCAGGTCGCGCTCGATCTCCTCCCACAGGAGGCGGCTGGTGAACACCCAGCCCAACCAGATGCGCCGCTCGTCAGGGTCGAGCCACCGCGGCTCGCTCACGCTGCGGAACCTTCCGGCCGCCGGGCGACGCCTTCGTAGAGGTAGCCCCAGGGGAGCATGAACTTCGGCCCGGGCATGTGGTCGTGCTCGATCTGGTCGATCTCGAAGCCGGCTTCGCTCACGAGCGCGTCGATGGGGCGATCGAGGTGGCAGCCCCCGCACAGACGCTGCTGGATGCCGTTGAACCGGTGCTGCTTGCGGGCGACATCGGGATCTGGACACAGCCCGTGTTCGAGGAAGTGGAACGTGCCGCCGGGGCGCACGACGCGCCGCACCTCGCTGAGCGCGCTCACGACGTCGGGGATCGTGCACAACGTGAACGTGCTGAGCGCCGCGTCGACCGACGCGTCGTCGAGCGGGAGGTGGGCGCCGTCGAGACCGACGAACTCGACCCGCACCGGCGACGCCTCGACACGCTCCTGCGACAGCTTGCGACCGACGAGCGACGGGTCGACGGCATAGACGCGCGTCACCTCGGCGGGCAGGAGCGGGACGTTCAGTCCCGACCCGAAGCCGATCTCCACGACCTGTCCGGCGAGCGAATCGACCGCCCGGCGCCGGAGCTTCATCACCTCGCGTGACCCGAGCATCTTGTCGGTGATCCGCGGCACCACTTCGTCAGTCCAGAACCCCACGGCGGTGAGCCTACGGCGGTATCCATCCGGGGCGCAGCCCGCGCCGAACACCTTTTCGAAAGCAGGACAGGACCCGGGGCACGGGAGGGCTGGCGTTCGCGCTCGTCGTAGACGAGCACCGACGATCTGAGAGGTACCGCGAATGTCACTCGACGAACAGGGACTCCACGAGTTGTTGGAGGAGTCCGAGGATCTGCACGCGGACGCGATGCGGGTGCACACGGCGACGATGCCCGATCTCGCTGACCACGCCTCGGACACTCGACGCGAGGAAATCGACCCGGCCGCGGCGACGCGTCTCGACGCCAGCCGTCGCGACCTCGTCAGCGATCTCGGCATCGCCGAGCACGGTCTGCTGAAGAAGGGCGCGTTGGTGGGTGGAATCGGAGCGATGCTCGCGGCGCTGCTCGCAGCGCCGGCCGCGGCCGACAAGAAGCTCGACGTGCAGATCCTCCAGACCGCATCGTCGCTCGAGATCCTCGCGGTGGCGACCTACGGAGCGGCATTGACGCTGCCGTTCATCAAGAACGGGAACGCGGTCGTCAAGAAGTTCGCGCAGACCACGCGGATGCAGCACGACGAGCACAACAAGGCGTTCCAGGCGCAGACGAAGTCGTTGGGCGGCAAGAAGCAGACCAAGCCCAACCCGAAGTACGCCGCGATCGTCACGCAGATGAAGCCCAGCCTGAAGACACCGGCCGACGTCGTGACATTGGCGGCGACGCTCGAGACGGTCGCCACCGAGACCTATCTCAGCGACCTGGGCCAGCTCTCGGACACGACGTCGAAGGAGCTCTTCGCGAGCGTCATGGGCGTCGAGTGCCAGCACCTGGCGACGCTCCGTGCCGTGGGTGCGCTGCTCGCCGGCGGTGCCGACAACCTGATCGCGATCCCCACCGACGCTGCCGCGCTCCCTGCGGCGGCGGGCAGCGTGGCCTTCCCCGCTGCTTTCGAACCCGTCACCATGGCCAGTCCTCCGCAGGAAGGTGCAGTGAAATGAGCGAGCCCCGTGACTTCCAATTCAGTCGGCGGGGGTTCCTCGCCGCCGCCGGAGCAACTGCGGCGGCCGCCGGAGTGCTGGTGACCACCAGTGGCTCCGGAGCCGGTGCGGCCACGTTGGGCCGGACCGCCGTCCCTGCCGGGCTCCCCGGTCGTGCACCGTCGCAGTCGGCAAGCGACGATCTGAAGATCGCGGCCTTCGCCGCCAGCCTCGAGGTGGTCGCCTTGCGGGCGTACCAGGCCGTGCTCGACGCCGCGCAGGCCGGCAAGCTCGGCGCCGTGCCACCTGCGGGCGCCGAGTACGCGCAGACTGCGTACGACCAGCACAGCCAGCAGCTCGACAAGTGGAACGGGATCCTCACGAGCGGTGGCCAGCCGAACGTGATCGCGCCCGATGCGGCCCTGCAGGGCGTGCTCGACCAGCGCCTGCCCGGGGTCACCGACTTCGGCACCGCGGCGAAGCTGGCCCGAGACCTCGAGGAGATCGCGGCGGCCACGTACCAGTCGGCCATCCCGAAGATCTCCAACCCGGACGCGGTCCAGCTCGCGGGTTCGATCCAGATCATCGATGCGCAGCACGTCGCCATCCTGAACTACGTGCTGGGTGAGTACCCGGTGCCCGACGTGTTCGCCAAGACCGACAAGGCGGCGACCCCTCCCGCCTCCTGAGTCGGCCCGAGCGGTCAGGTGCCGCCCGTGAACAACGCCACGAGCCGGTCGGTCGCCGCGTCGGCCCACTGCTCGAGCGTGGCGCGGGCGGTGCCGCCGATCGGGTGATCGAGCACCAGCGTGCGGGCGTCGGGCAGCCCGAAGTTCGACGCCATGGTGGCGGCGATAGGAGCGAACTGCGTGGTGGTCACCACCACGCACGGCCGCCCGGCCTTCTCGAGCTCGATGGTGTCGAACACGCTGTAGGCGGTGCAGCTGCCGCAATCGGCGGTGCCGGTGATCACCAGGTCGGCCTGGGCCAGGATCTTCTCGAAGATGTCGGGCGCGCACGGGATCGCCGCGTTCGCGGAGCGACCCTGCGGGCCCTTCTTCGTGACCAGTTCGACGCGTGCGCCCGTGCGCGTGGCCAACGACTCGGCGGCGCGCGCCATGACCAGCGCCGCGTTGGGCTTGCCGTTGTCGAGCACCGCGATGCGCAGCCCCTCGAGCGACGCCGGCGACGGAGCGAGGTGCACGATCTCGGGCCCGGGCTCGCTGTCGGGCAGGTAGACGGTCAGCGCCATGTCATCCCTCCACGGGCAGGGTCACGCTGCGGGTCATGCCCCACGACGGGACGAGCAGGGTGTGCTTGCCGGGACCACCGGCCACCAGCACCCGGATGTTGCCCGGTTCACCGGTCATGGGCAACGCGTGATCGTCGGGAATGGCCTTCATCCACTGCGTCCACGCCAGCTCCTCGAAGTGACGCCGGAACGTCGCGGCAGGCAACCGGGCCCGGTCGTAGAGGTACAGCGACACGTCGTCGCGCGAGAAGCCGTTGCCGGCGAGGCTGTAGGCGTGCTCAGGGCCCAGGATCACGAAGAACTCGCCCTGGCTGATCGGCGCGTTGTTCATGCCGAGCGAGGCCATCGACGACGCGATCTTGTCGAGGATGAGTTGCGGATCGCCGTCCTTCTCCATGTCGTGCACGTTGTGCGGGCCCTCGCCGCAGTGCACGGTCACCGCGCTCGGCGCGAGCACGCCGCGACTCGTCGCGTAGCCCTCCCACGGTGACGCGTCGAGGTTCTCGGCCGCGCAGAACGTGTACTTCGCGGGTTGTCCGTGCGTGGCTGCGTCGCCCGAGCCCGGGCGTGCTCCCGCGACGTGGAGCAGGAGGAGGCGCACCGCGCGGCCGACGGTCGCATTGGCCCGGTTGCCGGGGCCGAACGCGCCGACCCCGACGCGAACCGCGCCGTCGTCACGATCTCGCCGTGCACCAGCACCATCGGCGCCACCGGATGCGTGGTCGCGTTCACCCCCCGCAGGTTCATCTCCGGACGGGCGAGCGCGCGGATCGCAGTGAGCACCACCGGGAACGCCTCCGGCGTACAGCCCGCCAGCACTGCGTTGATGGCGACGACGCGGCGGGTGACGATCCCGGCGCGGGGGAGGAGGGTCGCGAGCACTTCGTCGGGATCGCCGACCGCGCGTTCGAGCATGGCATCGACCCGCGGTGCGGTCGGCGCGACCACCGGCAGGCCGTCGCCCAGGCCGCGGGCCTCGAACAGCTCGGCGATCGCCTCGGGCGAGTCGTCGGCGATCTCGATGGTGCTCGGCACGTAGGTGGTCACGGTGTCCTCACCTTCCTGACAGCCTTCGGAGTATGCCTGATGCCATCAGTCTGTGTCCAGCGCCGAGTCGGGAGCCCGTTCGGCGGCCGGGTACCCTCGCCCGATGGACACCCACGACACCAAGTCGTTCCCTTCGGACGTCATCGCGGCGGATCGCGGCGACTCGACCGCGGTGATGCTGGCCGCCGAGAGCCTCGGCGACGCCTCCTGCCCCCAGCCGATCTACCAGCACCTGGTGGCGGCGGAGGTCGTGAGCGTGTCGGAGGGCATGTGCATGGTCGCCAGCCGCCGGGCGGTGGAGGCCACGTTCAAGAACACCGAGGTGTTCTCGTCCGAGGGCTTCCTCGAGCTCGGCAACGTGCGCCCGCTCATCCCGCTCAGCGTCGACCCGCCGCGTCACCTCAAGTACCGCAAGATCCTGGATCCCGATCTTCGCGCCGCGTCAGATGGACGCCATCGAGGATGACGTCACTGCGACGGGTCAACCACTTCATCGACCAGTTCGAGGCGCGCGGCGAGTGCCACTTCACCCACGAGTTCGCGGAGAAGTTCCCGTCGGCCGTGTTCCTCGGGCTCATGGGTCTGCCCTGGGAGGAGCTCGACACGTTCCTCCGTCTGAAGGACGGCATCATCCGTCCCGGCGGCATCGAGATGGAGCAGGAGCAGCGCCAGCAGATCCAACGTGACGTCGGCCAGGAGCTCTACGCCTACTTCGACGCCATCCTCGACGAGCGTCTGCGGGCGCCGAAGGACGACATCCTCACCCGGTTCAACACCGCCGAGATCGACGGCGAGAAGCTGACGCGCGAGGAGATCCTCGACATCTGCTTCCTGTTCTTCATCGCCGGCCTCGACACCGTGACCGACTCGCTCTCGTGCTTCTTTGCGTTCCTGGCCCAGCACGACGATCACCGTCGCCAGATCGTCGACAACCCCGACATCATCCCGAGCGCGGTGGAGGAGCTGCTGCGCTGGGAGACGCCGGTGCCGAACGTGCCGCGCATGGCGATGACCGACGGGTGCCCCGTCGAGGGTCACACCGTGCCGCAGGGATCGTTCGTCCTCGTCAACGTGGGCGCGGCCAACGTCGACCCCGCCGAGTACGACGACCCGATGGAAGTGCGCTTCGACCGCGACGTCAACCGTCACCTGGCGTTCGGCGGGGGTGTGCACCGCTGCCTCGGTTCGCACCTCGCCCGCCGCGAGCTGCGGGTGACGTTGCGCGAGTGGCACCGTCGCATCCCCGAGTACTCGATCAAGCCCGGGGTCGAGCTGCAGTACGCCGCCGGGCTGCGCATGGTCGAGAACCTGGAGCTGGTCTGGCCGAAGTGAGCGCCGCGGTCGTCGAGCGGCGCTTCCAGGACACGCCCGCGCTCGAGTTGCGCAGCGGCCCACTGCGCGCCACCTTCGTCCCCGGTGTCGGCATGACCGGGGTGTCGTTGCGGCGCGACGGCCACGAACATCTTGCGCTCCCGGGAGGGGTTGCCGCGCTGCGCGCCGGCCACACCGGCGGGCTCCCGCTCCTGGCCCCGTGGGCGAACCGGCTCGCGGCGCGCCGCTACACCGCCGCGGGGGTCGACGTCGATCTCCGTCGGCTGAAGCTGCACACCGACGACAACGGCCTCCCGATCCACGGGCTGCTCGTCGGCTGGCCCGAGTGGGAGGTCACGGGTACGCGTGCGCGGGGCGACGTCGCGCATCTCGTCGCCACCACGATCGTCGACGCGAAGGCCTTCCCGTTCCCGCACCTGCTCGAGGTCTCGGTCGCGCTCCACGACGACCGCCTCGTGATCGACACCCTGCTCGTGCCCACCGGCGACCGGAAGGTGCCGGTGGCGTTCGGCTGGCACCCGTACCTCCGGGTGCCGGGCACGCCCCGTGCGCAGTGGTCGCTGCGGCTCCCCGCGCGTGAGCGCTTCGGCCTCGACGATCGTGGCATCCCCGACGGCACGTCCCGGCGCGAACCGGCCGAGGACGAGGTGATCGGCCGTCGGACCTTCGACGACCTCTACCTCCTCGGGCGCGACCGGCGCCTCGCCTTCACCGGCGACGACGGCGCCACCGTCGAGATGCTCGGGAGCCCGCACATGCCCTACGCGCAGGTGTGGGTGCCCGCAGGCAAGCCCTTCGCCGCGCTGGAGCCGATGGCCGCGCCCACCAACGCCCTGGTGACCGGCGACACGCGCCTGGTCGCGCCGGGCGACGGCTTCAGCTGCCGGTTCACCCTCGCCGTCACCTGAACCGCTCGGGTGAGCGCCGGGATTACTGCTGGATGCCGAGGGCTTCGGGGTCGAACTCGAGCACCAGGCGACCGGTGGTGATGGCCGCCACCGTGCCGCCGTCGGTGTTGAGGTTCTCGCCCGAGATGTAGGACGCGGCGTCGCTGTTGAGGAAGATCATCGGCCAGCCCTGCTCGGCCGGCGTCGAGCGCCGGCCGAGGCCCTGCGCGAAGAGGTCGATGATCTGGCCGCCGCCGGCCATGTCCTCGAACGCGGGCATCATCGGCGTGTCGGTGGGGCCGGGGCTGATGCAGTTGAGGCGGATGCCCTGGGCGTTGAGGTCCATGGCAGCCTTCATCGTCCAGATGATGAGCGCTTCCTTGGACTGCGAGTACGCCCCGAGGATGTCGTCGGGGTGTTCCTCGCACCACGCCTTCGCCGACGCGAAGTCGGGCGTGTCGACGAGGGGCATCCACTTCTCGAGGTTGAGGAGGTAGCCGCTGCCTGCGGTCGACGAGATGCTGCAGATCGCGCCGCCGTCGGTCATGTGGGGCACGACGCACGACGTGAGGTGACGGGGTGCGGCGAAGTTCACCAGCATGGTGTCGACGTCGGGGAACGGCGCGCCGGGGAGGCCGGCGGCGTTGAACAGCGCGTCGATCTTGCCGCCGATGGTCTCGACCGCAGCCGACACCGCGTCGGGCTCGCGCAGGTCGACGATCTGGTGGCTGGCCACCTTCACCGGGGGGTCCTTGAGATCGAGCACGTGGATCTCGGCGCCGAGCTCCGCCAGTCCCTCGACCGCCGCGGCGCCCATGCCGGCACCGCCGCCCCCGCTCACGACCACCCGCTTGCCTTCGTAGCTGAACGGCAGTGCCATCAGTTCCCCCTGTGAGACTCCGGAATGCCGGGCACTGTACCGCCATACCGTCGACCTCCCCACGGGGGTCAAGTGCCAGACTCTCGGCGACGAAAGGCCAATGGTGACCACATTCCCCGACATCGCCGACTACGCGTTCCTGTCCGACTGCGAGATCAGCACGCTCATCGCGCCCGACGGTTCGGTCGAGTGGCTGTGCCTCCCGCGGCCCGACTCGCCGAGCGTGTTCGGTGCGCTGCTCGATCGCGCCGCCGGCAGCTTTCGCCTCGGACCGAGTGGCATCGACGTCCCGAATCAGCGGCGCTACGTGCCCGGCACCAACGTGCTCGAGACCACGTGGCACACGCCCACCGGCTGGGTGATCGTGTGGGACCTGCTGGTGATGGGTCCGGCGCCCACCGACGAACGCCGTGATCGCTACCGGCGCGTACCCGGCGACACGATGGGTCAGGGAACGCTCCTGCGCATCGCGACGTGTTGCGACGGCCGGGTCGAGGTGCAGGCCAACTGCGTGCCCCAGTTCGACTACGGGCGCGAGAGCGGCGAGTGGACCTACGACGACGGTGGCTACGAGAAGGTCACGTGCCGCTACGGTGACCTCGCGCTCGACCTCACCGGGAGCATGCGCCTCGGCATCCTCGGGCCGCGCACCTACGGCCGCACCACGCTGGAGGAGGGGGAGTCGGCGTGGCTTGCCTTGTCCTGGGGCGGCGACGCGCCGACGACACTGGAGGAGGCGGAGGCGCAGCGCGATGCCACCGAGAAGTACTGGCGCGACTGGCTCGCGCTGGCCAAGATCCACGACCACGCGTGGCGTCCGTACCTGGAGCGGAGCGCACTCGCGCTCAAGTCGCTCAGCTACGCGCCCACTGGCGCGATCATGGCCGCGGGTACCACCTCCTTGCCGGAGACCCCCGGCGGTGAGCGCAACTGGGACTACCGCTACACCTGGATCCGCGACACCGCGTTCATGCTGCGCGCGCTGCACGATCTCGGTTTCGAGTGGGAGGCGTTCGAGTACTTCGCCTTCATGCTCGAGACCCTCGCAACCGAGATGGCGGCGGGCAGGCCCGACGTGCAGATCATGTACGGCATCGGCGGCGAGACGGATCTCACGGAGCACACGCTCGACCACCTCTCCGGATACCGCAACTCGCGGCCGGTGCGCGTCGGCAACGGCGCGTTCGACCAGCACCAGCACGACGTGTGGGGGATGCTGCTCGACGCGGTCAACTCGTTCCAGCGGCGCGGCGGTCAGATCCAGCACCACATCTGGTCCGGTCTCACGTACCTCGTCGACCAGGCCATCGAACGCTTCCCGGAGCCCGACCAGGGCATCTGGGAGATGCGAGGCGATCCGCAGCACTTCGTGGCCTCGAAGGTGATGTGCTGGGTCGCCGTCGACCGCGGGTTGCGCATCGCGCGCGAGCGCGACGACGACGAGTGCATCGAGCGATGGGAGGCTGCCGCCGAGAAGATGAAGGCCGAGATCCTCGACCAGGGCACCGACGACCGCGGAGTCTTCACCCAGTACTACGGCACCAAGGCGCTCGACGCGTCGAACCTGCTCATCCCGATCATGGGCTTCCTTCCTGGTGACGACGAGCGGGTGCGGGCCACCGTGCTCGCGATCGCCGACGAGCTGACCAAGGACGGGCTGGTCCTGCGGTACCGGGTCGACGCAACCGACGACGGGCTCTCGGGTGAGGAGGGCACGTTCACCATCTGCTCGTTCTGGCTGGTGTCCGCGCTCACCATCATCGGAGAGGTCGAGCGAGCGCGAGCGCTGTACCAGAAGCTCCTGTCGTTCGCCGGCCCACTGCACCTGTACGCGGAGGAGATCGATGCCACCACCGGCCAGCACCTCGGCAACTTCCCGCAGGCGTTCACACACCTCGCGCTCATCGACGCCGGCCGGCGCCTGATCGCGATCGAGACCGACGCCTGACCGGCGCGTGCGGGTCTTCACCACCAGCGCGCTCGAGGATCCGCGCGACGTCCGCGCCACGTACCCGCGCCTCGAGGAGATCGGGTACGACGGCGTGTTCTCGTTCGAGGCGAAGCACGACCCGTTCGTCGCGCTCGCGGTGGCGGCCGAGCACACGGCGCGCGTGCAGCTCGGTACCGCGATCGCGATCGCGTTCGCGCGCACGCCGATGAACCTCGCCTACCTCGGCAACGACCTCCAGCTCGTCACCGGCGGTCGATTCGTCCTCGGGCTCGGCTCGCAGGTGCGCCCGCACATCGTGCACCGTTTCGGCGCGACGTGGTCAGAGCCGGCGCGTCGGATGCACGAGCTGGTGCGCGCGGTGCGGGCGGTGTTCACGGCGTGGGAGACGGGGGGCGAGCTGCAGTTCGAAGGCGACTTCTACCGACACACGCTCATGATCCCGGCGTTCGATCCGGGTCCGAACCCGTTCGGCCGTCCCCCTGTGTACGTGGGTGGCTTCGGGCCGCGCATGGTCGCGGTCGCGGGTGAGGTGGCCGACGGGCTCATCACGCACCCGTTCACCACGCGCGAGTCGCTCGAGACGATCACCCTGCCCGCACTGGAACAGGGCCTGGCCGCGTCGGGCCGTTCCCGTGCCGACGTGCAGGTCGTGTGCGCGACGCTCGTCGTGACCGCAGATCGGGAGGAGGAGCTCGAGCGGCTCCGCGGCGTGGCCCGCCAGCAGCTCGCCTTCTACGGATCGACGCCTGCGTACGCGCCGACGCTCGAGTGCCACGGCTGGGGCGACTTGCACCCCGAGCTCAACCGCCTCTCGAAGGCCGGACGCTGGCACGAGATGGCGGACCTCATCGACGACGACGTGCTCGACGCGATCGCGGTCGTCGGCGAACCGGCGTCGATCGCGCCGAAGCTGCGGGCCCGCCTCGACGGCATCGCCGACGCGGTCAGCCTCACCAACAACCGCGCACCCGACCCCGACCACTGGGCCGGTGTCGTCGCCGACCTCAAGCGGCGCTGAGCTGGACCAGCAGTCGCTGGGGACCGTGGGCCCACATCACGGGCACCTCCTCGTACGCGCCCGGATCGACGGGCCTGACCTCGGCGACGCGGTCGAGAAACACGCCGAGCGCGACGCGCGCCTCCAGCCGCGCCAGGCTGGCGCCCGGGCACACGTGCGGACCACCACCGAAGGCCACGTGAGAACGTGGGTCGGGCCGGTCGAGGCGGAACGCGTGCGGATCGTCGAACACGCCCTCGTCGCGGTTCGCCGACAGGATCCCGAACGCGACCTTGTCACCCGGTGCGAGGTGCTCGCCGTGCAGGTCGTGGTCCTGCATGCAGTTGCGCAGGAGGAACCGGATCGGCGGATCGTGACGGAGCGACTCCTCGACCGCGGTGGGGATCATCTCCCGGTCCGCGCGCAGGCTGGCGTAGAGGTCGGGATCCTGCGTCACCGTCCAGAGCAGGTTGCCGATGAGGTGGCGGGTCGTCTCGTTCCCGGAGATGAACAGGAACACCAGCTGCGTGCGCGCTTCGACGTCGGTGAGACGACGGCCGTCGACCTCGCTCTGCAGCAACCGGGTGATGAAGTCGTCGCGGGGGACGTCGCGACGCGCCGCGATCAGGGCGTCGACGTAGTCGGAGAATTCGGGGTGCGCCCCGGGGAGACCCACGCCGCGTTCGTTGCGGTTGAGCGCGGGCCACGTGCCCTGCACCACTTCGTCGGACCACGCCGCCCACAGGTGGTAGTCCTCGCGGGGCGCGCCGAGCAGGTGCGCGATCACGTTGTTGGGCACCGCCATCACGTAGTCGGTCACGAGGTCGACCGCCTCGCCGCGCCCGAGCAGGTCGTCGAGCAGGTCGTTGCAGAGGTCCTCGCAGAACGGCTCGATGTTCACGAGGCGATGCACCGCGATCGCCGAGTTGATGATGCGCCGCACCTGCCCGTGGCGCGGCTCGGGGATCTCGTTGATGAGCTGCTCCTCGTCGGGCACCACGACGCCGGGTTGGCGGAAGCTGGCCTGGAAGAGCTCGACGTCCTGGGTCGCCGCCAGCACGTCCGCGTAGCGGGCCAGGTACCACGGGCCCGCAGGGGTGTGCGCCACCGGGCAGCCGGTCCGCAGCTCCTCGAGCCCAGGGGAGTCGCCGGGTGCGCTGAGTGGATCGAACGTCGTCATGCGCGCATCCTTGCACCATCGGCGAGAGTGGTCCCATGACCACACCGATGCAGGGACTCCGGACCGTGATCCACCCCGTCGACGACCTCGGCGCGGCGAAGCAATGGTGGACGGACCTGCTCGGGTTCGGGCCCTCTTTCGACGAGCCGTTCTACGTGGGGTTCGAGGTCGGCGGCTACGAGCTGGGTTTGCTCCCCGACGCGAACCCCGCCGACGGTGCCCTCGTCTACTGGGGCGTCGACGACGTCGACGCGGCGGTAGCTGACGCGATCGCACTGGGCGCGACCGTGCACGTCGCGGCGGCAGAGGTCGGCGACGGCATCATCACCGCGACGGTGACATCGCCGCAGGGCTTCGTCGTCGGCTTCATCCGCAACCCGAACTTTCGCGCGACCTGAGCCACGCCGACCTCTTGGCCGTGAGTGCACGTCAGCGGTACTCAATGCCAAGAGTTCGGCACTGGCGCGCGTCGGCGTCAGTTGCGGCGGGGTGCCGGCGCGACGAGCTCGATGCTGATGCCGTCGGGATCGACGAGCTGCAGCGACGGCTTGCCCAGCTCCAGCTCGACGCCCGCGTGATCGATGCCGACCTCGGTGAGGTGATCGGCCCAGAGCCGGAGCGTGTCGCCGTCGGGCACCGCGAACGCGATGTGGTCGAGCGGTACGTCGGTGGCGCCCTCGGCCGCTCCCTCGATGCGGCGCGAGATCACGAGCACCATGTGCGACGGCTTGTGTTGCAGCGCGACGTAGGAACCGTCGTCGGACGCGGTCAGCGTCTCGACGCCGAGCACCGTGGTGTACCACTCGCGGCTGGCATCGACGTCGTGCACTCGCAACTGCAGGTGCGAAAACCCGAGGAGGGGCGTGTCCATCCGGCCAGTATCCCACGCGTCGTCCGCTCCCCGATAATGTCCCCCGGCGATGAACGGCAACCAGATCTCCGGCTTCGGCATCAACGTCGCCGATCTCGACCGGTCCACCGAGTTCTACACACGCGGCCTGGGCCTGCAGGAGAAGGGCAAGTACGACCTCGGCCACATGCACGAGGTGCTGATCGGCTCCGACGGCGACGCCGTGTCGATCTTGCTGATCAAGCACACGGCGCGCACCGAGGCACCTGACATCGGCACCGGGTACGAGAAGATCGTGCTCGCGTGCGACGACGTCGCCGCGGTCTACGAGCGCGCGCTCGCCGAGGGTGGCACGTCGCAACTGGAGCCCCGCACCATCGAACAGATGGGGCTCACGGTCGCCATGGTGCGCGACCCCGACGGCTACCTGATCGAACTGGTCAAGCAGACCAGCTAGTCCCGCTCGCTAGCTGGTGACGCGCCCGCTGTAGGCGCGCATGTACTCCTGCACCTCGGGTGAGCGCCCGGCGATGTCCTGGTTGCGGTTCTCGAGTGCGATGCACGCGGCCATGTTCGGCGTGTCGAGGTTGGCCCACATGACTTCCTTGGTCATGCGCAACCCGATGCCGGTGTAGGCGGCGATGCCCTCGGCCATGCCGAGCGCGGCATCGAGGAAGCCGTCGTCGTCGAACACCTGCGAGACGATGCCGAGGTGCTCGGCGGTGTCGGCGTCGACGGTTCGGCCGGTGACGATGAGGTCGAACGCGCGCGACGCGCCGATGAGGCGGGGCAACAGGTACGTCACGCCGATGTCGGTGCCGGTGAGCCCGGTCTTGATGAACGCGGAGCAGAACGTGGCCGACCGTGCGGCCACGCGCAGGTCGCAGGCGAGTGCGAGCGACAGGCCACCGCCGTATGCGGGGCCGTTGACCGCCGCCAGCACGATCTGCGGGGTGGCGCGGATGTGCTGGGTGAGGTTGGCCATGAACGACTGGCCGGTGGTGCCGGCGGGGAAGTGCGGGTGCTCGCCGGCCGACGGTGGGGCGCCGAAGTCGCGCAGGTCGAGTCCGGCACAGAACCCCCGACCGGCGCCGGTGAGCACTGCGACCTTGCACGCCTCGTCGGCCGCGACCTCGTCGAGCGCGTCGTGGAGATCCGCGACGAGCTCGAACGAGATCGCGTTGAGTCGCTCGGGTCGCGCGAGCCGGACCACCCGGATCGCATCGCCCGCCGGTTCGACGGCAACGGTCGACATGGTCTCGCGTCCGAGGCTCGAGCTACGAGATCGCGGCGAAGTCGACCTGGCCGGTCGTCATCGCGGCGGTGAAGCCGCCGTCGACCAGCAGGTTCACGCCGTTGACGTACGCGGCCGCGTCGCTGCCGAGGAACGCGAGCACCAGGCCCACCTCGCGGGGCGACACCGGACGGCCCTTGCTCTGCTCGACGGTCCAGTCGATGAGCTTGTCTGTCATCGTCTCCCGGAAGTCCTTGAGCAGCGGCGTGTCGATCGGCGCCGGGCACACGCTGTTCGTGCGCACCCCTCGCTCCTGGGTCGGGCGTGACGAGCGCATCGTGTACACCTGCACGAGCTCCTTGGAGAAGGCGTACGGCTGGGTGCCGATGTCGTGCGAGTCGAGCCACGCCAGGGTCGACTCCCACTGGCCGCCGAGGTCGAGCACCTCGTTGATCATGTCGAGGCGCGTCGGCCACTGGCCGCCCGCGATCGAGGCGGTGTTCACGATCGCGCCGCCGTCGGGGATCTTGGGGAGCAGGCCCTCCGAGAGCGAGCGCAGCGCGAGGTAGTTGACCGAGATCACGGTGGCCGGCGGCAGCGTGTCGGCGACCCCGGCGTTGTTGAACAGCACGTCGACGGGACCGTCGATCGCCGCAACCGCCGCGGTCACCGCGACCAGGTCGGACAGGTCGCACTGCATGAAGGTCGTGTGCGGGCCGGTCGGCTCTTTGAGGTCGAGCACGGTCACGTGCGCCGCACCCTGCTCGGCGAGGACGTCGAGGAGGCCGGCGCCGACGCCGGTCGCGCCGCCGGTCACGACGGCGCGCTTGTTCTCGTAGCTGAAGGGGTTGCTCATCGCGGGTTCCTGTCGTTCGAAGCGGGAGGAGGGTTGGACGGTCAGATCTTCGCGCCCTCACCGCGCCGCAGCCGGGTCGTGCGGTGCTCCGGGTCGGTGTCGATCTTCGGGATGACGTGCTCGCCGATCAGCCGGATGGTCTCGAGTGCCTCCTCCTGGGTGGCCATGCCCTGCCCGAAGACCAGCTGGTCGGCCCCGGCGTCGGCCCACTCCTGGCACGCCGTGAGCGCGTCGTCCGGGTTGCCCACGACCATGCCTTGCTGACCGATCGACGCGCGCACTTCGTCGATGGTCGGGTCGGGGATGAGCTCGGGCCAGGCCGGTGCCCAGTCGGGGCGCGGGAACGTGTCGTGGTACCGGAACACGTTGCTCTGCAGGTACGACAAGCGCCCGTTCGCCATCGATCGCACCGCGTCCTCGCGGTCTTCGGCCACGAATGCGGCCGCGGTGACCATCACGTTGTCGTTGACGAACGCGCCGATCGGTTCGGCGTTCGCGACCTCGCGCTTGTAGGCCTCGAGTACGGGCTTCAGCTCGTCGATGCTGCCGACCGAGAAGCCGAGAACGCCGAGGCCGTAGCGCGCCGCCATCTCGTAGCTGCTCGTGTTGCCGGCGGCGTACCACATCGGCGGGTGGGGCTTCACGTAGGGCTTGGGCAGGATCTTGCGTGGCGGGAGCGACCAGTACTTGCCCTCGTAGCCCTGGTACTCGTCCTGCATCCACATCTTCGGGAACTCGCGGATCACGTCTTCCCAGATGTCGCGTGTCCCGGTCAGGTCCTCGATGTCGGGGAGGAACCCGAGGATCTCGTGGCTGCCCGCGCCGCGCCCGGTGCCGAACTCGACCCGACCACCCGAGAGGTGGTCGAGCATCGCGACCTTCTCCGCCACCTTGGCGGGGTGGTTCACCTGGGGGAGCGGGTTGAAGATGCCGGAACCCAGGTGGATGCGTTCGGTGCTGTGTGCGAGGTACCCGAGGAACACCTCGTTGGCGGAGAGGTGCGAGTACTCGTCGAGGAAGTGGTGCTCGGTCACCCACACGTACTTGAAGCCCGCGGCGTCGGCGGCCTTCACCAGCTCGAGCTCGTTCATGAGCGAGTGGTGCTCGGCCTCCGGGTCCACCTCTTGGCGGAACCCCGGCGTGTACCCCTGGACGAAGATCCCGAATTCCATCACGTTCCCCCGGATGCGCGGTTTGGATCTGACACAGTGTCAGATCCCGTCGGGGCGTGCGAATTTTCCTGCTCCGCGGGCTCCGACCGGCCGATCGAGCAGCACCTCTCCGATCGTGTCTTCATCCGGACGGTTGCCTCGGTCGCCCTACGATTTCCGGATGCCTCGCGATGCGTCGACGACCCGCGACCGTCTCCTCGACGCAGCCGCGCACGAGTTCGCCGAGCAGGGCGTGTGGAACGCGTCGCTGATCGAGGTCACCCGCCGCGCCGGGCAGCGCAACCGCGCCGCGCTCCGGTACCACTTCGGCTCGCGCGAGGCCGTGCTCTGCGCGGTCCTCGAGCGCCACGTCGAGTTCCTCGCCCATCGGGAGGGCGAGCTGCTGGCCAAGGCGATGCGCACACCCGATGACGACGTCGGCGCGGTGGTGGAGGCGATCGTGCGCCCGGCCGCCGAGCTCGCGGCCAGCGGCTGGCGGGGGCGGGCGTGCCTGCTGATCGTGGCCGAGCTGGCGGGGGAGGACCCGGCGCGGTTCAGCTCCGAACTGGAGTCGGTGCTCGCCCGCACGGGCGGCAACGAGGTCTACGCGCTGCTCGCCGAACGCATGCCCGCGGTCCCGCAGTCGATCCTCGACGAGCGGTGCAGCCTCATCACGTCGTTCATCCTGCGGGCGGTCGCCGATCGCGAGCGGGCCAAGGAGCGCACGACCCGTCCGTCCCGCCACGTGCTCGACGACGAGGCCTTCGTCGAGAACCTCGTGGCCATGGTGGCCGCCGCAGTCTCGGCGTGGACCCCTGCCTGAACCCGGCCCTGACGCCCGCTGACCGTCCGCCTTGACGTAAGCAGGGGTGGTTAATACCCTCGGCCCGCTGTCGGGATCCAGGGGGGAACCGTGCCGAAGGTCCGTCGTACTGCATTCGTGCTCGTCACGGGGGTGGCGCTGGTTGCCGCGTTCGTGCTGCCCGCCGGGGCCGGGTCGCCCCGTGCCGCCGAGGCGGCGAGCGAGATCGGGGTCACCGCGAAGACGATCAACGTCGCCGTGATCGCCGACGTCGACAACTCACTCGCGCCGAATGCGTTCAAGCCCATCGTCGACGGCGCCGAGGCGGGCGTGAAGTTCGTGAACGCCAACGGGGGCGTCGCCGGGCGCACGTTGAAGATGGACTTCATCGATTCGCACCTCAACCCCAACGACACGCGCAACGCCATCATCACCGCGTGCGGCCAGGACCTGGCGATGGTGGGGACCGCGACCGCGCTCTTCACCGGCCTCGACGACCTCACCGGGTGCAAGGACCAGGCCGGCCAGGCGACCGGATTGCCCGACATCGGTTCCATCGTGCTCGGCACTCCCCAGGCGTGCGCGCCGGTGTCGTTCCCGGTGATTCCGTCGATGATCGACTGCTCGACGGTCGGGAAGAACCCGCAGACGTACCGGACCAACCAGGGCGTCTTCAAGTACCTGTCGAAGCAGCACAAGGGCGACCTGAAGGGCCCGTTCATCAAGAGCAGCGACTCGCCCGACGCGGCGCGGTCGACCGACTCGCTCGCGGACGCGGCCAAGAACGCGGGCATCGACGTCACCAGCATGCCGTCGTTGTCGAACTCGTCGCCGCAGAGCGCGTTCACGCCCGTCGTGACCGCCATGAAGAACGACGGCTCCAACTGGTCGGACAACGGCCTCACGACACCCGGTGCGGTGCTGCTGCGGCAGGAGGCCGCGCTCCAGGGCGTGGATTCGTCGTCGGTGGTCTGGCAGTGCACCAGTGCCTGCTACGACGAGCAGGCGATGGCTGCCGCGGGTGACGCGATGGACGGCGAGTACGTCGACCTCGGGTTCCTGCCGTTCTCGGAGGCGAAGTCGAACAAGACGCTCGCCGGCTACCTGAAGTACATCGGCAAGGACAACGCCAGCGCGTTCGGGGTCTACGGCTTCGAAGCGGTGCTCGCGTTCAAGGAGGCGGCCGACACGGCGAACAAGTCGTCCGACGGCCTCACCCGCGCGTCGTTGCTCACCGCGCTCGAGGGTTTGAACAGCTTCGACGCCGGGGGCATGACGGGGACCGTGGACATCGGTGGCAAGGTGCCGTCGAGCTGCTTCATGGTCGTCCAGTGGAAGGGCGGCAAGTTCAACCGGATGTACCCGAAGAAGGCGGGCACCTTCGACTGCACCGAGTCGAACCGCTACACGTACCAGACCGACCTCACCACGCCGTAGGAGGCGCGAGAGACGCGGATCAGGCGTGCGCGCCGCCGTCGATGCGGATGGCGGTGCCGGTGACGAATTCGCCGTCGTCGGACGCGAGCATGGCGATCACCGACGCGACCACGTCGGGCGGCGCGAAGCCTTCGGCGACGACCGGTGACATCTTCGAGAAGAGCGCCCAGTCGGCGTCGGTGGGGATCATGCCGCCCGTCGTCTCGGTGATGCCGCTCTGGATGCTGCCCGGCGCGACTGCGCTGACGCGGATGCCGCGCTTGCCGTACTCGACGGCCAGGGTGTGGGTCATCGCGTCGATGCCTCCCTTGCTCGCGGCGTACGCGGCCATGTACGGGTGACCGAACGCGGCCGACGTGGAGCTGAAGTTCACGATCGCGGCGTGCTCCGACTCGAGCAACGCGGGGATGGCGGCCCGGCACATGAGGAACGTGCCGGTGAGGTTGACGCCGATCACCTGGTTCCACATGTCGAGCGTGCACTCGTGCGTGTTCGACGCGCGCAGGATGCCCGCCGCGTTCACCAGGACGTCGAGCCCGCCCAGACGCTCGACCGTCGCCCCCACGCCGGCGTCGACCGCCTGCTCGTCGGAGATGTCGAGCACCGCGGTGGTGAGCAGTCGCCCGATGCCCTCGGCCTCGGCCAGCTCGACCGTGCCGACGAGCCCGGGCTCGTCGACGTCGACGGTATGGACGATGCCGTCCTCCTGGAGCAGTCGCAGCACGGTGGCGCGCCCGATGCCCGAGCCGCCACCCGTCACGATGATGCGTCGATCCTGGAACCGTTCCATGGCAACCCCTCCTCGTCGAGGTGCCCTCTTCTAGCATTCGTCCGATGTCGATGATCGAGACGCTCCGCTCGGTGATGCGGTTCCGCCGGTTCGAGTTGGACCCGGTCACGCGCCGCCTGGCCCGGGCCGCCAACGTGCACGACCTCCGGCTCATGGCCCGCCGGCGCCTCCCGCGGGGCGTGTTCGACTACATCGACGGCGGCGCCGAGGACGAGCACACCATGGGCGAGAACACCGCCGCGTTCCGCCGCATCGGGTTCCACCCGCGCATCCTGCAGGGCGTGGGCACACCGGATCCGTCGACCACGCTGCTCGGGAAGCCGCTGTCGTACCCGCTCGTGCTCGCGCCTACCGGCTTCACGCGCATCGCCGATCCCGAGGGCGAGCTCGCGGTGCGCGCGCGCCGCGGCGCGGGCGGGGCTGCCGTACACGTTGAGCACGCTCGGCACCCGGTCCATCGAAGAGGTCGCCGACGTCAGCGACGGTCGCAAGTGGTTCCAGCTCTACATGTTCCGCGACCGCGGCCTGTGCGAGGAGATGATCAAGCGCGCCGCGGCGTCGGGGTTCGAGGCGCTGGTGTTCACCGTCGACCTGACCGTGCACGGTCGGCGTGACCGCGATGTGCGACGCGGCTTCGAGCTGCCGCCCAAGATCGGGCTCGACACGTTGTTCGACGGCGCCACCCGTCCGGGCTGGACCTGGCACTTCGTGCGCAGCGAACCGATCCGCTTCGCCAACGTCGCCGGCGAGCAGGTGGGCGACGGGTCGACCGCGGTCACCCTGGCCGAGTACATCGCGCACCAGATGGACCCCGGCCTCACGTGGAAGGACGCCGAGTGGCTGCGCTCGGTCTGGGACGGTCCGATCGTGGTGAAGGGGATCCAGACCGTCGCCGACGCGAAGATCGCCGCCGACGAGGGCATCGAGGCCATCGCGCTCTCGAACCACGGCGGACGCCAACTCGACTCCGCGCCCGCCATCGCCGATCTGGTGGCGCCGGTCGCCGACGCGGTCGGCGACCGCATCGAGATCATCTGCGACGGCGGCATCCGGCGCGGGAGCGACATCGTCAAGGCGGTCGCGCTCGGGGCACGCGCGTGCATGGCCGGTCGCGCGTACCTCTACGGCCTCGGGGCCGGAGGGGAGCGGGGCGTCGACCACGTCCTCGACCTCTTCGACGCTGACGTCCGCCGCACCATGGCCCTCATCGGCGCCCGCGACGTCGACGCCCTCACCCGCGACCTGGTCTCACTCCCCACCCCGCGCTGACCCGCCCCCGCCCCCCCCGAACATCTCAAGGTTCGCGTACGTATGTGACGGTCAACTTCGAGATGTTGGCGGAACAGGAGCGTCAGCGGCCGGGGAGGGTGCCGCCGTCGACGGTGTAGAGCTGGCCGGTGATCCACGAGCCCTGGTCGGAGCAGAGGTAGACGGCCATCCAGGCGATGTCCTCGCCCGTGCCGGCCCGACCGAGTGGGATCTGACGCTCGACCATGGCGTCCCAGCGCTCGCCGCGAGGGATGTCGTCGAGGCGGAAGGTGTCGATGATGCCGGGGCAGATCGCGTTGCACGCGCACGCCGTCGCCACCGAGCTCCGACGCCATCGCGCACGTGAGCGCATGGATGCCCGCCTTCGACGCCGCGTACGCCGCCGTGCGCGCAGCCATCAGCTTGCCGCCGATCGACGAGATGTTCACGATGCTGCCGCCGTTGCCCTGCGCCACGAGGTGCTGGCCGAACGTGCGGCTCATGTAGAACGTGCCGTTGAGGTTCACGTCGATGACGGTGCGCCACTGCTCGACCGGGAGGTCGACCACGGGCACCCGGTCGTCACCGCGCGCGGCGCCCGCGTTGTTCACCACGACGTCGACCTGACCGAGCTCGTCGAGCACGCGCCGGGCGAGCGCATCGACCGCGTCGGGATCCGAGACGTCGCTCACGACGGGCAGCGCACGACGTCCGAGCGCCGCGCACCTCGTCGGCGACCGAGTCGATGTCGCGCCATCCGACCTGCTGCTCGTCGTCGGGGTAGCGCTCGACCGGGCGCCCGGTCCCGGTGAGGACCACGTCGCAGCCAGCACGTGCGAGCTCCACTGCGATCGGACGACCGATGGAGCGCATGCGACCGGCGCCGGTCACGACCGCGACCTTGCCGTCGAGCCCGGAGAGAACGAGTCCACTCATGCCCGGGAGTCTGGCGTACGCTGGCTGCCTTCGTCAGCCGGACCCGAGGGTGCCGTGGTGAGCAACCGATCGCACCACCTGATCGCACCCCGACGGCGCGCGCCCCGACTCCGGTAGACCGCCGCGCCTCTCGCTCCGAGAGGAACCAACCGATGAACGACTGGTACGACACCTTCTTCGACGCGCTCGCCCACGACGTGTGGGACGCGCTGGTCCCTGACGCCGCTTCCGACGAGGAGTCGGCGTGGCTCGCCGCGTGCCTCGGACTCGCCGACGGGCGCGAGCGCACGCTGCTCGACGTACCCGCCGGACGCGGTCGGCTCGCGGCCCGGATCGCCGCCCGCGGACACGACGTCGTCGCGGTCGACTTCGCCGGTCGCGGCGGTGGAGCCGCTCGCCGCCCGGGCACTGCCCCGGGTCACGCGCCCGTCTCGGCGACATGCGCGACCTGGCCGCGGTGCTGCCCGAACCGGCGGTGTTCGACGGCGCGTGGTGCATGGGCAACTCGTTCGGCTACCTCGACGCCGCCGGCACCGACCGGTTCCTCGCCGGGCGTGGCGCGCGTGCTGCGTCCCGGGGCGCCGTTCCTGATCGACGTGGCCACTGCCGCCGAATCGATCCTCCCGCACCTCGACCGCCGGCGGACGCGGATCGCCACGAGTCCGGCGACGTCGCGCTCACCAATGCCCACGAGTACGACGCGCCGACGTCGACTCTCGTCACGCGGATGGTGCTCGAACGCGGCGGTGAGCGTGCCGAGCGCGTCGTCCGCCACCGGGTGATGACGTGCCGCGAAGTCGTCGACGCGCTCGCGCGCGCGGGGTTCGCACTCGAGCGGATCGACGGCGATCTCGACGGCCGTCCGTTCGCGCTCGGCGCGCCGCGCTGCCTCGTGCGCGCCGTCCGTCGCGCCGACGAGCGACCGGGCTAGGTCAGCCGGCGGCGCGCAGCCACTCGGCCAGCGCGTCGATGCCCTGCTGCTGCGCCTCGCCGCCGCCGAGCTTCCCGAAGGTCCCGCCGCCACCGCGCATCATCGTCAGCTTGCGCTTGGCGCCGCTCGTGGTTTCGAGCTTCAGCGTGAGCGCGGTGGCGTCGAGGATCGCCTCGCTGGCGGTCCACCAACCACCGCCGGCGCCGTCCGCGCTCGCCTGGGCCAGCTCGTCGGGCCGGATGGCCAGGAGCTCGTCCTTCGCACGGAACTTGCGGTCGACCGCCTGGACGAGGAGTCGCTGATCGGTGACGCCGACCACCGTCGTGTGACCGCTGAAGGTGCTCTGCTCGGTCGCGAGGCACCAACCCCGCAGCTCCTCGCCGTCGCCGAGCAGGGGTTGCAGGAGCGGGAGGACGACCTCCGCCGGGTCCTTGGGCACGGCGCGAGCGTGGCACGCGAGCATGCTGGACGCCAGGTCCCGACCCGCCAGGTTTCCGACCCGCCAGGTTTTCGACCCGCCAGACTTCCGACCGGCCAGGCTTCCGACCCGGAGGTGCAGCATGATCGAGGTGTCGGCCGACGACTGCGAACAGATGTTGATCAAGGCTTGGGTGGCTGGTTGAGCGACCTGGAGATGATCAACGCGGTCACGCTGGTGACCGCGGACATGGCGGCGTCGTGCCGCGTTCTACGCCGCGCTGGGCTTCGAGTCGGTCCTCGGCGGGCCCGATGCTCCCTTCACCACGTACCGGGTCGGCGATGGCTTCCTCAACGTGCAGTTCGATCCCGCGCACGCACCGGTCCCGGCGATCTGGGGTCGCGTGATCTTCTGGGTCGCCGATGTCGACGCGATGTACGACCGCGCGGTCGCAGGCGGGTACGTGCCGGAGATGACCCCGGCCGACGCGCCGTGGGGCGAGCGCTACTTCCACATCCGCGACCCCGACGGCCACGAGCTCAGCTTCGCCAAGCTCCTCGCCCTCGGTTGAGCTGGCGGTGTGACTCAGCGCCGGCCGTGCGGCTCGTCCCAGCCGGCTTCGGGTGTGGCGGGGACGATGCGGTGCGTGCGGATCCCGCGCCGGTGCCGAAGGTGCCGCGGGCGATGTGGTCGAAGTCCGTCGTGTCGCGGAACGCGGGACGCTGGTACAGGTCGCGCGCGTACGCCCAGAGGTTCGGGTGGTCGACGAGCCGTTTCCGCGTGAGACGACCGAGCGGCACCGCCACGAGATCGAAGCGCACGAGCTGCACGTAGAGGAGCAGGTCGGCGTCGGTGATGGTGTCACCGGTGAGGAAGCGCCGATCGGCGAGGCGCCGGTCGAAGTCGTCGAGGGCGGCGTACACGCGATCACTGACCGCGTCGTAGTCGGCCTGGGTGGTGACGGCCATCGCCGCGTATCCCGCCGTCGCGAGCGATCGGACGATCGCGGTGTTGAGCTCGTGGATCTCGTCGTCGAGCGCCTCGGGACGGAGGTCGACCGTGGGATCGGCGCACTCGGCGAACTGCGTCTCCAGGTCGATCGTCATCGTCGTGTAGTGGTTGCTGACGAGCTGGTCGGTCGCGCGGTCCCAGAGGGCCGGGACGGAGACGTGCCCGGCGAACGCCCGTGCGGTGGCGAGGTACGCGTCGCGCAGCAGCGGGAACCCGTTGACCGGATCGGGTCCGTGACCCCGACCCTCGCGGAACGCCCAGCCGCGCCCGTCGCGGACCGGGTCGACGGCCGACGACGAGACCACGCCGTCGAGGCCGCGCAGCTTCAGCGCGATCATCGGGCGCTGCGCCCAGGGGCAGTAGTACGAGTAGTAGAGGTGGTACCGGCCCGCGTCGGCGCGGAAGGGCGTCGAGCCGTCGTCGGCGACGCGTCCGTCGATCGGGTACACGAGCGTCGCCATGTTGCCCTGCTGCTCGTACGCGCCGGGCGGCGGCGCATAGTCGCCGTACGCCTCGAAGTCGACGGGAGTGGCGACGGTCATCAGTACCCCTTGGTCAGCTCGAGGGCGAGGTCGGCGAGTTGCTGCACGGTGCCGGTGACGCGCGCGGCGCGCTCCGGATCGGTCTGCTCGACGCGCCGCGCGCCGCCCTGGGCGATCACCGCCAACTTGTAAGTGGCGAACGCGCGATAGAAGTCGATCTGCCCCAGGTCGGTGCCGCTCGTGGTCGCATAGCGGTCGAGCAGCGTGTCGACGTCGGGAAAGCCGGTGTTGGCGCGGTGTGCCTGCGGCTTGCGGTTGCGCCACATGATCTCGCCGACGTCGGTCCAGTAGACCGCGACCATGCCGACGTCGGTGAGCGGGTCACCCAGCGTCGACATCTCCCAGTCGAGCACGGCCTGCATCCGGGTGGGGTCGTCTCGCCGGAACATCGTGTTGTTGAAGCTGTAGTCGCCGTGGACGATGGCGTGCCGGCCGTCGGTGGGGAGGTGACGTTCCAGACGCTGCGCGACCTCGTCGACCACCGGCATCTCGACGGTCTTCGACTTCTCCCACTGGGTCTGCCAGCGCTTCACCTGACGTTCGAGGTAGCCGGCGGGTCGACCGAAGCCGCCGAGGCCCACCGCCTCGTAGTCGACGCCGTGGAGACGGGCGAGCACGTCCATGAGCTCGAACGATGCCGCCAGTCCCTGGTCGTCGGTGAGCGACGCGGTGGCGTCGACGTCGTCGTACACCACGCCGTCGAGGCGGGCCATCATGTAGAACGGCGCACCGATCACCGACTCGTCGTCGCACGCCGCCACCTGCGCGGCGATGGGCACGTCGGTCGACTGGAGCGCCGACTGCATGCGGTGCTCGCGTCCCATGTCGTGCGCGGTCGCGAGGACGTGACGCAGCGGTGGGCGCCGCAACACCCAGTCGTGCTCCCCGTCGCGCACGCGGAAGGTGAGGTTCGACGAGCCACCCGCGATCTGCGTGACCTCGACGTCGCCACTCGCGCCGGGCACGTGCTCGGCGACCCACGGTCCGAGGCGCTCAGGCGGGACCGCTTCGTCGATCTCGACCGGGTTGGTCTGCTCCGCTGCCATCAGCCTGCTCCCTAGAAGTTCGCCGCTTCGTGGTCGAGGAACTCGGCGAACCGCTCCCGCAGCTCGGCCTTGCGGGTGGGGATGTGCGCGCTCGGCCACCCCTGCTCGACCGGCTTGTAGGCCTTGGCCCTCTTGTTGGCCACGAACGACTTGTGCACCTCGTCGGCGCCGTCGGCGATGCGGAACTGGCGCGCCATCACGTACGAGCTCGCGAGCGGCAGGTCCATCGACCAACCCAGCGCGCCGTGCACCTGGATGGCGCGGTCGATCACGTCGTGGAGCACGCGCGCACCCCAGAACTTGAGCTCCGCGATCTCGATCCGGGCCTTCGAGGCGCCGAGGTTGTCCCACAACCACGCGCTGTGCAGCGCCATGAGGCGCAGCGCCCGGATGTCGGCCGACGACTCGGCGATCATCTCCTGGATCATCTGCTTCTCGATGAGGAGCTCGCCCTTGGTGCCGCGGCTGACGGCGCGTTCGCACATCATGTCGAACGCCGCCTCGCACTGGCCGACCCAGCGCATCGCGTGGTGGATGCGGCCACCGTTGAGCCGTTGCTGCGCGAGCACGAAGCCGTCGCCCTCGGCGCCGACGCGATTGGCGACCGGCACACGGCAGTCGCGGAGGAAGATCTCCGCGTGGCCGCCGGAACGGAAGTGGCCGGGGTAGGGGTGACCCATGTTGAAGACGTCGCGCGCGATGTCGAGGCCCGGCGTGCCCTTCGGGATGATGAAGAACGACGCCGCCTTGTGCGGCGGGTTCTCGGGATTGGTCACCGCCATCATCAGGATGAAGTCGGCTTTCGATGCGTTCGACGCGAACCACTTGTGTCCGTTGATCACGTACTCGTCGCCGTCGCGCTCGGCGCGCGTGTTGATCATCGTGGGATCGCTGCCCGAGAAGTGCGGCTCGGTAAGGGAGAACGACGACGTGATCTCGCCGCGCAGCAGCGGCTCGAGCCACTGTTCCTTCTGCTCGGGCGTGCCGCCGATGGCGATCAGCTCGCTGTTGCCGGAGTCGGGGGCCTGGTTGCCGAAGATGTTCGGCGCCACCCGACAGCGGCCGAGGATCTCGTGCATCAGCGCGAGCTTCACCTGTCCGTAGCCCTGACCACCGAGCTCGGGATCGAGGTGACACGCCCACAAGCCGCGGTCCTTCACCTGCTGCTTGAGCGGCGCGGTGGCGCGCGCCCACGCGTCGTCGGTCATGTCGTCGAAGAAGAGCGAGAGCGGCTCGATCTCCTCGTCGACGAAGGTGCGCATCCACTCGAGCTGCGCCGCGAACTCCGGATCGGTCGAGAAATCCCACGCCATGGCGCGGAGTATAAGGTCGGCCCGTGGGGCAGCTCCCGGGCCGCGTGGCGGTCGTCACCGGCGGTGGACGGGGCATCGGGCGCGCCATCGCGCTCCGCTACGCCCGCGAGGGCGCGACCGTGGCGATCTCGTCACGCACGCAGTCCGACCTCGACGCGGTGGTGGCCCAGATCGCCGACGACGGCGGCGCACCCGCGCTCACGGTCGTCGCCGACGCCTCCGACCGCGACGATGCCCGCCGCCCCGTGCGCGAGGCGATCGAGGCGTTCGGCCGTGTCGACATCCTCGTCAACAACGTCGGCGGATCCCGGGCGCGGCCACGATCCCTTCGACGGCGACGACGCCAGCTTCGAGGACACACTCGCGCTCAACCTGACGTCTGCGTTCTGGACGACACGGGAGGCGCTCCCGGGGATGCGTGAGCGCCGGTTCGGGCGGGTGATCAGCATCGGGTCGGGCGCGTCGAAGCGCGCGGCAGGCACGGTCGGGTACACCACCGCCAAGCACGGACTGATCGGGATGACCAAGCAACTTGCCGTGTCGGGGGGCGAGCACGGCATCACGGTCAATCTGCTGTGCCCGGGATGGACCAACACGTCGCTGCTCGACTTCGAGAAGGTGGCGAAGCGTGCGGGGACGTCCGTCGACGAAGCGATGGCGGTCGCGCACGCCGACAACGCGCAGCACCGCGTCCTCGAGCCCGACGAGCTCACCGGCATGGCCACGCTGCTCGCGTCCGACGAAGGTGGGGGCATCACCGGCCAGGTCATCTCGGTCGACGGCGGCTACCGGCTCTGACACCCGTCGGCGGCACGGTCACGGTGTGCTGTCGAGGAGCGCGGCCGCGACCAGCGCGAGCGACGCGATGGAGGCGAGCGTGCGCACGATGTGCAGACGGTTCCACGGTCCTTCGAACCGCGCGCGAGCCCGCGCGAGGTCGTCGTCCGACGCGTGGTCGACCGGGACCCGGGCCAGCTCGTTGTTCCGGGGGACGTGGAAGGCCATCGTGAGGAGCAGGACGGCACCCACGTAGACGACGGTGGCGACACCGAGGAGGGTGAAGCGAGACGTCCCCGCCTCCTGGAGCGCGGTGGCGACGACGAGGAGCGCCCCGCCACCGAGGAACGACACCCCGACGAAGAGCGGGTTCACGATCTTCTGATCGAGGCGTTGGTAGGCGCGGATGAAGTCGCGGTCGCCGAGCTCGTGGAGCCCCGGCATGATCGCGATCTGGTAGCAGAACATCACGCCGGCGGTGAGCCCCACGGTGACGGTGGCGAGGACGAGCACGGTGTCGGTCATGCGGTCATCAAGCCACATCCGACTGAGACGTTCCATGATCAGAACGCTCCAATCCATGTCTTGTCGTCTACGGTTGCCGGATGGACGCACTGACGTCGTTGCTGGACGGTCCCCGGGCCCACGCCGCGTTCCTGGTGAAGGTCGAGTTCGCGCCGCCGTGGTCGGTGCGGGTGCAGGACGAGGCGCCGCTGGCGGTGATCGTCGTGACCCGGGGCGAGGTGTGGCTGCGCCACGACGCACTCGACGGCCCGGTCGTGCTCGCGGGTGGTGACGTCGTCCTCGTGCGCGGTCCCGACCCCTACGTCGTCGCGCACGACCCCGAGGCCGAGCCCACCATCGTCGTCGATCCGGGTGGCGCGTGTCGCACGCTCGACGGGACGAGCCTCGCCGAGACCATGGAGCTCGGTGTACGGACGTGGGGCAACGCTGCCGACGGCCCCGACGTGATGGTCGTCGGCGCCTACCAGACCGAGGGTGAGATCAGCCGCGGGCTGCTCGAAGCGCTGCCCGCGGTCGTCGTGCAGCGCGCCACCGAATGGGACAACCCGATCGTCGCGCTCCTCGAAGCCGAGATGACCAGGGCCGACCCCGGTCAGCAGGTCGTGCTCGACCGGCTGCTCGATCTCCTCCTCGTCACCGCCCTCCGCACCGCGTTCGCGTCCGACTCGATCGACGTGCCGGCGTGGTTCAACGCGCAGACCGACCCGATCATCGGTCGAGTGGTACGGCTCATGCAGAACGAGCCCGACATGCCGTGGACGGTCGGGTCGCTCGCGTCACACGTCGGCGTGTCGCGAGCGCTGCTGGCGCGGCGGTTCCACGAGCTCGTCGGCGAACCACCGATGACGTTCCTCACGTCCTGGCGCATGGCGCTCGCGGCGGATCTCCTGTCGGAACGTGGGACGACCGTCGCCCACGTGGCGCAGCAGGTCGGGTACGGCAGCCCGTTCACGTTCAGCACCGCGTTCAAGCGCAGCTACGGGCTCAGCCCCAAGGCCTACCGCGAGCGCGCCGCCACCGCGACGCGGTCTGCGTAGCGCGATCGTCCTCTACTTCTTCGTCTTGTTCTTTTTCTTCTTCAGCTTCCTCTTGGCCTTGCGCTGGATGCGCTCGTACTCGTCGCGGGTGAGGTTGCCGCGCTCGTACTCGCGCTCGGACCGCCGTAGCGCGCTGATGGCATGGCCCTTGTCGGGGATCGGGTAGTTCCCGGTGCCCTTCCGGGCCTTCTTGGTCCGGGCCTTCTCGGGGAGACCGAACGCCTTCGGGGGCAGGTTGGCTCGTTGCCGTGAGGTGAGGCTGCTCATCGGCGTTCCCTACCCACGACACGACGAGATCAACTGCTCCGGAGCGCGTGGAGTCGACGTGTGTGCGGGCACCGAGGTTGCTCGCCGGCTGGCGTCTCGACGAGCCGACGTGCCTATGCTCCGCCCGCATGCCTGACTCGCACATCACGCCGCAGATGCTCGATCTCGTCGGGCTCGAGCTGCGCAGCTCCACCTCGTTCCCCATCACCGATTCGGACATCCGGCGGTGGGCGATCGCGGTGTACTACCCGGAGCCGGCGCCGCGCCTCTTCTGGGACGCGACGTACGCCGCGAGCACGGCGCACGGCGGGATCGTCGCCCCGGAGGACTTCAACCCGTTCGCCTGGCTCACCCAGACGGAAGCGGAAGCCGGCGTGGTCGATCGGGCCACCGGGGGCTTCGTCGGCCCCGAGGAGACGTTCGGGCTCCCGGCGCCGGCCACGACGGCGATCATCAACGGCGGCACCGAGGTCGACTACGGCGTACGGATGCGACCCGGCGACGTGATCACGTCGACCACCACGCTCGGCGAGTACAAGGAACGAGAAGGACGCCTGGGGCTCATGCTCTTCAGCACGAACATCGACACCTGGACCAACCAGCGGGGCGAGACGGTCAAGACGTCGCGCGGCACGCTGATCCGGTACTGACATGGCCGTCGACCGCGACTCCGTCACCGTCGGGACCGAGCTCCCCGCGTTCGTCCGCACCACCGGGTTCCACAACTGGAACCGCTACGCGGCGGTCAACGACGAGTTCGTCCCCATCCACATGGACGACGACGCCGGCCGCGCGCAGGGGTTCCCCGGCGCGTTCGGCATGGGCAACCTGATGTGGTCGTACCTCCACAACCTCGTCCGCGACTGGATGGGCGACGATGGCCGCATCGTCGCGATGGGCTGCAGCTTCCGCTCGCCCAACCTGCGGGGCATGACTGTCGAGGCGCGCGGGATCGTCACCGCGGTGCGCGACGAGGATGGCGAACGTCTCGTCGACCTCGAGCTCACGGTGCTCGACCACGACGCGCCTGACACCGTGCTGGTGCCGGCGACCGCGACCGTCGCCCTGGCCTGACCCCTCGCCTCGCGATCAGGGCAGCACGAGGATCTTGCGCTGGTCCTTGGCCTCGATGAGCTCGGTGAACGCCGCGTCGGCGTCGTCGAGTCCCACCCGCTTGCTCACGAACGCGGCGGCGTCGACGGCATCGTGCGCGAGGGCCTCGGCGACCGAGAAGAACTCGCGCCGCGTGTAGTAGACGACGAAGTCGACGCTGAGCTCCTTCACGAGCGCGGCGATCGGGATGTACGGATCGGGCTTGGTGCAGACCCCCGCGATCACGACGTGCCCGTGGCGCACCGACGCACCGACGCACACATCGGTGATGCCGGGCAGACCCACGCACTCGATCACGACGTCGTAGCGCGGTTCGAGGGGCTCGACGGACGGATCGACGGTGCGGGTCGCGCCGAACTGCGCGGCCGCGTCGCGTCGCACCGCCGACGGGTCGGACACCACGAGCTCGCTCGCGCCGCTCCTCGCCGCCCACGCGATCACCGACAGCCCGACCGGTCCTGCGCCCACGACGAGCACCGTGTCGCCGGATCGGATGTGCGCCCGCTCGACCGCATGCAGACCGACCGCGAGGGGCTCGACGAGTGCGCCGAGCGCAGGGTCGAGGCGTTCGGGGAGGGCCACCGTCTCGCGTTGGTCGACGCGGACGTACTCGGCGAACCCGCCCGGGCTTCCACCGACGCCGACCATGTCGCCCTGTTCGCAGTGCGCGGGCTCGCCTGCGAGGCAGGCGAGACACCGGCCGCAGCCGATGAGCGGCAGCGCGGTGACGTGTCGACCGATCCGCCACTGGTCGTCGGTCTCGGCGCCGGTGGCGACGATCTCGCCACAGAACTCGTGGCCCATCACCAGGCCGGCGGGCATCGACGGTCGCAGCTTCAGATCGGAGCCGCAGATGCCGCATGCGGTCACGTGGAGCACGAGCTCGCCCGTCCCCGGTGTGGGGTCGGGAACCTCGGCGACCTCGAGCTGGTGGGCGTCGTTCAGAACGGCAGCACGCATGTCCCGGACTCTACGACGGCCTGAGATACTGGTCGCTCGGCCGAGTGCGGGGGAGCGTGTGACCGAGCTGCCGTCGGGGACGGTCACCTTCCTGTTCACCGACATCGAGGGCTCGACCCGTCTCTGGGAGGAGCACCCCGACGCGATGCGCGGGGCCCTGGCGCGTCACGACGCCATCCTGGCGAGCGCGGTCGTCGACCACGGCGGGACCGTGGTGAAGACGACCGGCGACGGCGTGCACGCGGTCTTCGCGCTCGCCGACGCGGGCGTCCGCGCCGCGGTCGCCGGCCAGCTGCTCCTCGACGACGAGGCCTGGGGCGAGACCGGACCCATCCGCGTGCGGATGGGCCTGCACACCGGAACCGCGGAGCTGCGCGAAGGTGACTACTACGGCTCGGTGCTGAATCGCGCCGCTCGGCTCATGAGCGTGGCGCACGGCGGTCAGGTGGTGATCTCGCAGCTCACCGAGCAGCTCGTCCGTGACTCGGTCGGACCCGAGGTCGAGCTCGTGGATCTCGGTGAGCACCGGCTGCGCGACCTCGCGGCGCCGATGTACGTGTTCCAGGTGACGCACCGGGAGCTCGGGCACGTGTTCCCGGCCCTTCGGTCGCTCGACGTCGCCAGCGGCAACCTTCCGGCACAGCTCAGCTCGTTCGTCGGCCGTGCGCGCGACCTCGAACGGCTGCGTGCGCTCGTGGTGTCGCGACGACTCCTGACGTTGACCGGGGTCGGTGGAGTGGGGAAGACCCGTCTGGCGCTGCAGGCGGCCATCGACGTGCAACCGCGCTTTCCGGGCGGTGCGTGGCTGGCCGAGCTCGCTCGGACCGGGGATCCCGACGCGGTCGGCTCGGTCGTGGTCGGAGCGCTGGCCGCCGCGCCGGCCTCGAACGGAGCGGCCGTCGACGCGGTCTGCGACCATCTCGGCACCACCCGCAGCATCCTCGTGCTCGACAACTGCGAGCACGTCGTGGACGCCGCCGCCGACCTCGCGTCGGCGGTACTTGCTCGCTGCCCGAACGTCGTCGTGATCGCGACCAGCCGCGAGCCCCTCGACGTCGAGGGCGAACAGGTCGTCCCCGTGCGTCCGCTCGACGCGCAGACCGACGCCGTGTCGCTCTTCGTCGAGCGCGCCCAGAGCGTCGATCCCGAGTTCCTGCTCGACGGTGCCAGCCGAGACGCGGTCGAGGAGATCTGCGCCCGGCTCGACGGCGTACCCCTCGCGATCGAGTTGGCCGCCGCCCGGGTCGACACGATGGCGGCCGCGGACATCGCCGCCCGTCTCGACGACCGCTTCCGATTGCTCGCTTCGGGCCGCCGCCGATCGGTCGACCGGCACCAGACGCTCCGGGCCACCCTCGAGTGGTCACACCAGCTCCTCGGCGACGTCGAGCAACGGCTCCTCCGCCGGCTCGGGGTGTTCGCCGGTGGGTTCACCGCCGACGCGGCGCGCACGGTGTGCGGCGACGACGCCGCGCTGGCGTCGCTGGTGCGCAAGTCGTTGGTGCAGTTCGAGCGCGAACCGCAGCCCGGGCGCTACCGCCTGCTCGAGACGGTGCGGGTCTTCGCGTTGGAGCAGCTCGCGGCCGCCGGCGAGGCCGAGGCGGTCGGTGGCGCCCACGCCGCGTGGATGGCGGACATCGTGGACCATCCGGTCGCGGACTGGTACGTCGAGGGACGGGTCGACCGGGCGACGCTCGCCGCCGAGCACGACAACTGGCGTGAGGCGGTCAACTTCGCGGTCACCGCGGGTGATCCGGTGCTGGCGCTCCGCCTGGCCGGACTGCACACGCGCGCCGCAGCCGATCCGGAAACGGGACGGTGGACCACCAGCGCGATGACCGTCGCCGGGATCGAAGACCTGCCCGATGCGCACTGGCTGCACTACACGATGGCGATCGCGAGCGCCTCCGGGAACGACTACGACAGCATGGCCCGTCACATCGCCGCGTTCGAGGACGCGTCGCGCGAGCCGCGGAACCGCGCGTGGATCGCGCCGTTCGACGCCATCCTCGCGACGAGCGATGGGCGCGATCCCGTCGCGGTGCTCGACGAAGCCTTGTCGACGCCCGGGCTCTCGTCGATCGAACGTGCGAACCTCGAGCTGTACGCCGCGCTCGTGCGCAACCTGCCGCCCGCGACCGATCCCGACGCCGCCCGACGCGCGGTGCAGGCGACCACGGCAGCAGAGTTCGTCGGGGTCCCTGTCGCGTACGCGACGCTCGCGATGTCGCTGCGGGAGACGGACCCGGGCGCGGCGCTGCTGGCGCTGCGTCGTGCCGAGGACCTCGCCGAGGAGACGGCGGACACCTTCATCATCGCCACGACGTCGGCGTGGGGATCACTCGCGACGCTCGGTCTCCCGACCGACGTCGCCGCCGCGCACCTGCTCGACCGCCTCGACCGTCTCCAGTCGTACTTCGGGAACTCCGAAGCGACCCTGCTCAGCCTGTGCCTCTGCGTGCTGCGCCGGTCGGCGAGCTCGGCCGCGGGCCCGTTGCACGCCTACCTGTTCGCGACGCCCACCGGTGCGAGCGTGGCGCGGTCCGTGCTTCCCGACCTGCCCGAACCGGATCCCATGGACGTTCCGCCGACGACGCTCGACGACGCCATCGCGCTCACCCGCGACGCGCTTGCCGCACTCGGCGTCGCCGAGGGATCAGCCGCCGTCGAGGCCGAGGACGCGCCGTAGGACGGTCATGCGCTCGACGCCCTCGCGCCGGGTCACGGCCGCGTCGGTGGCGATGGCCGAGCCGTGGAACGTGCCCGGGAACGAGTGCAGTTCCACCGACACTCCGGCCGCCAGCAACTTCAGCGCGTAGAAGATCCCCTCGTCGCGCAACGGGTCGAACTCCATGGTGGAGATGTACGCAGGCGGCAGGCCGGCGACGTCGGTGGCCCGAGCGGGCGCCGCGTACGGCGACACGTCGTCGGAGCCGTGCGCGTCGCCGAGGTACCACTCCCAGCTCTGCTCAGCCTGGGGGCGCGACCACATCGGCGTGTCGTGGAACTGTTGCATGCTCGGCGTGTCGAGCCGGTCGTCGAGCTCGGGGATGCCGAGGTACTGGAAGCAGATCGCGGGTCCGCCACGGTCGCGCGCGAGGAGCGCGAGTCCGGCTGCGAGTCCACCGCCGGCGCTGCCGCCGCTGATCGCGATGCGCGCGGGATCGACGCCGAGCGCGTCGGCCTGGTCGTGCAGCCACACCAGCGCGGCGTAGCAGTCCTCGAGCCCCGCGGGGAACGGGTGCTCGGGCGCGAGGCGGTACTCGACCGACACCACGACGACGCCCAGCTCCTGGGCCAGACGCGCCGAGCCACCGTGTTCCGTCTCGATGCTGCCGACGTAGAAGCCGCCACCGTGGATGTAGAGGATCGCGGGGACAACTGGTGTGGCCCGCACCTTCGGCACGTACACCCGGACGATGACGTCGGGATCGCCGGCGGCGCCCGGGATCGCGCGGTCGTCGACGTCGAGGTCGGACAGGTCGAGGTCCACCGACATGATCGCCAACATGGACGCGGTCACCTCGCGCGCCTCGTCCGCGCTGGTCGGCGGCGGCATCACCGAGAGCGCGGCGAGCCCGGCCACCTCCGGGTCGAACGCGTAGGCGGGTGTGACAGGATGCTCGGACATCGCACGATCGTAGGGAGAGTCGACTGGTGGCGCACTTCGAGGAACTCGGCTTCTACACGCTCGCCGGCGCACCCGCGTCGACCCGTGACCTGATCGCCGAGGTGCAGTCCGCCGAGGAGCTCGGGCTCGGGCACTGCTTCATCTCGGAGCGCTTCAACGTGAAGGAGGCGGCGACGGTCTCGGGCGCAGTCGGTGCCGTGAGCGAGCGCATCGCCATCGCCACCGCGGCGACGAACCACCACACCCGCCATCCCACGATCACCGCGGCCTACGCGTCGACGATGCACAGCCTCACCGGCGGCCGCTTCACCCTCGGGATCGGCCGGGGCGTCGATCGGCTCTGGGACGCGATGGGGCTCCCGCACATCACGACCGCGCAGATGGAGGACTTCGCCGGCCTCATGCGGCGCCTCTGGGCGGGCGAGGTGATCCTGGGCCACGACGGACCTGCGGGATCGTGGCCCTACCTCAACCTCGACGGCATCGAGGGCCTCGACATCCCGCTCGGGCTCGTCGCGTTCGGTCCCAACTCCCTGAAGCTCGGCGGGCGCGCGTTCGACCAGATCGTGCTCCACACGTTCTTCACCGACGAGACCACCGCGCGTGTCGTGAAGACGGTGAAGGACGCGGCCGAGCAGGCGGGGCGCGACCCCGATGCCGTGAAGGTGTGGTCGTGCTTCGCCACGGTGGGGGACCACATCGCACCCGACCTCCAGCTCAAGAAGACGGTGGGTCGACTCGCCACCTACCTCCAGGGCTACGGCGACCTGCTCGTGCGCACCAACAACTGGGACCCGGCCGTGCTCGAACGCTTCCGGGCCGACGAGTTCGTGTCGACGTTCCAGGGCGCCATCGACCGCGCCGCCACCTCCGAACAGCTCGAGCACGTGGCCACGCTGATCCCCGACGAGTGGCTCGAGCCGATGGCCAAGGGCACGCCCGACCAGTGCGTCGCCGCGGTGCGCAACCAGTTCGACCTCGGGTGCGACGGCGTGATCATGCACGGCGCCACGCCGACCGAGCTCGAGCCCGTGGTGAAGGCGTACGCCGCCGGCACGTGATCGGCGCGTGATCCGGTGGCGCGCCTGGTCTTCACGAGCACCACGTCGCTCGACCTGTCCTTGCGGACCTCCGACTAGCGCGTCCGGGGAACGGCTCGCCCGACGCGCGTGTCGATGGCGCGGAAGGCGTCCGCCAGTGCAGCGGCCGCGCCGCGAGGCGGCTCTGCTGTGCGCCACGCCACGACGCCGTCGGGACGCACGAGCGACGCGCCGGCGCGACCGATGCCGTAGCGGCTGCCGTCGTCGAGCTCCACGACCCCGAGCCCCACGGCCGCAGCGGCGTCGGACCACCCGCGACCGGCCGGGGTCGTGACCAGTGTGAACCCGTCGCCGAAGCAATCGTGGACGGCGACCCGGTCGGACCCCACGAGCGTGTGCGGTGCGCGCGCCCCGGGGCGGCCGCTGGGCGTCGTCGGGTCCTCGAACGGGTCCTCGAACGGGTCCTCGAACGGTGGTGCACCGGCGTTGGTCTCCGGGACGAGCGCCCCGTGCGGGTACACGCCGCCGAAGATCACCCGCAGCCCATCGACGATCTCGACCGGCGGTGGCAGCTTGCCGGCCGGGTCCTCGAACCAGGCCGAGAGCCGTGCCAGCGCCTGCGCGACGGTTGCGCGCACGATCGGGCCGCGCTCCGCGTCGTAGGTGTCGAGGAGCGCGTCGCGCGCGTCGCCGCGATGCACCGCGGCCAGCTTCCACGCGAGGTTGTGCGCGTCGTGGATGCCCGTGTTCCCGCCGAAGCCACCGGTGGGGGGCATCACGTGCGCCGCATCACCGACGAGGAACACGCGACCGGATCGGAAGCGGTCGGCGACGTACGCCGCCACCTCCCACGACCGGGCGTCGAAGAGGTCGGCGCGTACGTCGTCACGGCCGGCGGCGCGGCGAACGAGGGTGCGCACCTGTTCGTCGTCGAAGTCGGCGGGACGTTCACCGGCCTCCGGTGCGTACTGCACCGAGAGCAACCAGCGGCCCGCGTCGCGCGGCACCAGGGTGCCGTTCACGTCGGTCACGAAGCATGACGTGAACGCACGGCCGTCGATGCGGGGTTCGAGGTCGGTGTCGAAGATGAGGTTCATCCAGTGCTGCAGCGGACCCGGGCCCTGTCGGCCGATGCCGACGCGCTCCCGGATCGTCCCGTCGACACCGTCGGCCGCGACGACGTGGTCGGCGGTGACGATCTCGTCCACGCCCGTGTCGCGGTGGTGCACGTGGGCGGTGACGTGGTCGTCGTGCTGCGCGACGTCGACCAGCTCGGTGTCGAACCAGCAGGTCGCGCCGAGCTCCTCGGCCCGCGCACGGAGGATCGGCTCGAGCCGGTCCTGGTCGAGCGTGCCGAACCCGGTTGCGCTCACCGCCGTCGTGTCGGGCCACGCATCGCCCATCCAGGTGATGTCCGGGTCGGCCAGGTTGCGACCGCGTGCGATCTCGGCCTCCTGGGTGAGGGTGGACGCGCTTCGAATCGCCGACTCGACTCCGGCGTCCCGGAAGATCTCCATCGAGCGGGGCGAGATCCCGCGGAACTTGTACTGGATCGTCGTCGTCGGGTGGCGTTCGATCGTGAGGCTCGGGGTGCCGTGACGGGCGAGGAACAGCGCGGTCGACAGCCCGGTCAGGCTGCCGCCGACGACGAGGATCGGGACGTGGCGTTGCTGCATCGGACCGTCCTTCGACGAGGTTCAGACCGGGGTCAGGGGATCGTCGAGCACGATCCGCCAGGTGCCGTCCGGTCGGCGACGCGACACGATGGTGCCCCGGCCGCTGGTCTCGATCGGCGCCCCGTCGTCACCGGGGACGACGAGCGTCCACCGTGCGTGTGTGACCGCCAGCTCGTGGCCCTCGAGCTTCTTCTGGACCACGCTGGTCAGCCGGGGGTGGCGGGCGAAGATGGGAGCGACCGCGGTGCGGATGCCGTCGTGCCCGTGGACCGTGAAGCCGTCGGGGGGCACGACGAGGGTGGCGTCGTCATCGTGGGCTGCGGTGTAGGCATCGAGGTCGGCCCGGTTGAACGCATCCTCGAGGATCGCGTGGAGCCCTTCGGGGGTGCGGGCAGGAGCCATGGGAACTGCAGGTTCCGACATGCTGAGACCTCCGTGTTCGCGGGGGCGGGTTCAGGCCCGTGCGTGCGCGACCGGTGCGTACGTGAGGATGGCGATGCCGTCGCCGACCACCGACGTGGACACGAGCCGAAGGCGGGTCGCGTCGCCGTCGTCGGAGTCGCGGAAGAGGCGCTTCCCGGTGCCGAGGACGACGGGGAACACCATCAGCCGGAGCTCGTCGACGAGGTCGCGCTCGAGGAGCGCCTGCACGAGACGGGCGCTCCCGTGCACGACGATGTCTCCGTCGAACTTGCGCTTGAGCATCTCGACGTCGTCGGCGAGGTCTCCGCCCAGCACCTCGGTGTTGTTCCAGGACGCGTCCTGCATCGTGGTGCTCACGACGAACTTCGGAAGTCCGTTGAACAGGTCGGCGAGCTCACCCGTCATGTAGGGCCATGCCGCCGCCATGCCCTCATAGGTGAGACGCCCGAACACCAGCGCGGCGGAGTTGCGGGTCTCGGCGAGCTTGAACGCGTCGCCGTCGTCGCCCCGCTCGATGCGGAACGTCCAGCCGGCGTGGACGAAGTCCTCGCCGCCGCCAGGGGCTTCGATCACGCCGTCGAGCGTGATGTACTCGGTGACGACCAGTGTTCCCATCAGGATCTCCTCGTTGGTGCCGCGTGGCTACGCGGCGATCGGGTAGAAGTGGCCGTCGACCCGCACCGCTTCGCCGGTGACGGCACCATTGGATTCGGAGCACAGGAACACGATCACGTTGGCGACGTGCTCGGGCGTGGTGAGGCGACCCGTCGCCGCCGACCGGCGTCCCTGCTCGAGCAGCGACGGGGGAATCTCGCCGTGGGGGACGAAGCCGGCCATCACGACGTTCGTGAGGACGCCGTCGGCCGCCAGCTCGCGCGACATCGTGCGCGCCAGTCCGTGGAGCCCCGCCTTGGGCGTGGTGTACGGCGCGGCGCCGGGGAAGCCGTCCTCGGTCAACCCCGTGGAGACGTGGACGATCCGACCCCGGTGTCGGCGGCGCATGGGGCCCACGACCGCCTGACTGAGTGCGTAGGCGCCGACGAGGTTGGCGTCGACCGATGCGCGCATCGCCGCGAGCGGGGCGTCTTCGAACCGCACATCCGGCGGCGCGTCCGGCCACGCGACGGCGTTGTTGACGAGGATGTCGATGGTGCCGCCGAGGTCGTGCTCCATGGTCGCCACCGACGCTCGCATCGCGGCGGGCTCGCCGAGGTCGAGGCGCACGACGATCGTCGCTGGGGCACCGGCCTCGGTCGCCTCTCGCGCGACCTGACGTGCCGCGTCGCCGGCGGTGCAGTACGTGAGGGCCACGGCCGCGCCCTCACGCCCGAATGCGACCGCGATGGCGCGTCCGATCGCTCCGGATCCGCCGGTCACGAGCACTCGTCGTTCTCCGAGTCCGGTGTGCATCGTCCTCCCTTCGCAGCGAGCATCCGTGCGGGTGCTCGCGTCGTGCGATCAAGGGTGACGCGTGCGGCCAGGTCCTGATATCCCAGATCGCTGGGATCTTCCACTCCGACGCGCGGCTACGACTCCTGCGGATCGGTCAGGCGGGGCGCGTAGTGGTCGAAGAAGATGCGGGCCACGAGATCCCCACGGGAGCTCGTCCCCGACTTGTCGAAGATCGACTTCAGGTGATCCTGCACCGTGTACGCGGACAGGTGCAGTGCTTCGGAGATCTCCTTGGTCGAGTGCCCCTGCGCCACGAGCTCGGTGATCAGGCGTTCGCGGTCGGTGAACGCGTACGCATCGGCGATCAGGGGCGCCAGCTCGGGGGGCCGGGCCGCCTCCAGCAGCACCGCGACGGGAGCGGTGTCGTCGGCGCCGAGCAGGGAGCCGCGCACGACGATCCAACGCCCGGAGGTGGTGCGCGCTCGCGCCCGCGCCGCGCCGTGCACAGAGTCAACTCGGTCGCTGTCGGCTGAGCCGCCGATCTCGCGCGCGTGCGGGTGGCGACGGCGCGCACGACCGGCGGGAGCGCGTCCTGGTCGGTGCCCGCGCCCAGTTCCTCGAGCCAGCGGCGGGCGCCTCGATCAACCATCTCCACGGTGTCGTCCGGGCGGAGCACCAGGATGCCGACCTCGTCGTCGCGGTCGGCGGTCTCGCCGAGCATCGTCGCCCGCCGGACGCCCTCGGCGAGGGGTGCGGCCAGTGATGCGACGAAGCGCACCTCCGCGGGCGTGAAGTTCGGGCTCGCCGTCTCCCGGAGCACCGTCAACGCGCCGTAGGCGCCCACGGAATCGGTGAGGACGCTGCGCAGCTCGTCGCCGAAACCGCTGGGGTGGCGGAGCTCACGCTGACGGAGGCTGCGATCGAGCTCACCGTGCGTCACGCCGCTCAGGCTCGCGGCCGCGCTGGTGGCGCGATTGAGGGCGGCGAACTTGTTGACGTCGGGTTCGCGGAGCTCGATCTCGGTGAGGCGGGGCACCAATCCCGCGGGGAGGCCGTTCTCGACGTACTCGCCGGTGGGCAGGAGCGTGGCCGGGTCGATCGTCAACAGGCAGATCCCCTCGAAGGGCAACGCCCCTCGGAGCGAACGGGCCGCCGCCTCCACGAAGTCGGAGACGCCCAGGCCACGATGGGCCAGCCGGACGATGTCGCGCCGGACCCGCCGCGGGTCGCACTCGCGTTGGGCACGGCCTGTTCGGTACCCCGGGAAGCCGTGGTGTAGTCCCGATGCCGACGGCGCCCGGCTGTGGCTGCCAGCATCTGGCCATGACCTACGAGGTGGGCCTGGCCGAGACGGCGGAGGAGAAGGAGGCGGTGTACCGCTTCCGGTACTCGGTGTACGTCGAGGAGATGGGCCGCTACCAGGGCAGCGCCGACCACGCGGGGCGGCGGCTGGTGGAGCCCGACGACGAGCAGAGCTTCGTCTTCTACGTTCGCGGTGACGACGGCGTCGTCGGCACGGCACGACTCAGCTGGGGCGGCTTCGGCTTCTCGGAGCGCCAGATCGAGGAGTACAGCCTCGCCCCGTTCCTCGCCGAGCTGCCGCACGAGCACATCGCAGTCGGCGAGCGGGTGATGGTGACGCCCGAACTCCGCGGCACGGGACTCGTCGAGGAGCTCATGGATCGCAGGGATCGCACCTCGCGTGAACGCGACGTGCGCATCCAATTCGAGCGCGTGCGAACCGCACCTCCTGTCGCTCTACCTCGGCCAGGGGAGGCGCACCTACGCGCGCACGAACATCAACACCAAGGAAGCGGGCTATCTCATCCCGTTGGTCGCGTTCCCGGAGGGCCCGGAGGCGTTGACCGGGGTGGGTACCGGCACCGCCGCCGGGGAGCTGCCCGACAGCGTGGCGCAGATCTTCTCCAGCGGGGGCGGCGCGGTGCTGAGCCCGCTCATGACCGGCGCCGACGACTACACGCAGCGCCTCCGCGCGGTGATGCACGAGATCGAGGCGCAGGACATCTCCGCCTTCCACGAGTTCACCGACGAGGAGGTCGAGCGTTGCCTCGGCCACAGCAACGTCATCGAGTGCGCCGCCGGTGACCGCGTCCTCAAGCAGGGTGGTGTCGCCCGCAACATCTTCGTGGTGCTCGACGGCACCCTGGAAGCGCGCAACGGCGAGCAGGTCGTCGGCGTGATCCGCAGCGGGGAGGTGTTCGGCGAGATGGCGTTCCTGCTCGAACAGCCCCGCACCCTCGACGTCTACGCCGCGACCGACTCCGTCCGGGTGCTCAGCCTGAGCGAAAGCACGTTACGGAAGATGGTGAACCAGGATCCCGGGGTCGCGGCGAAGCTGCTCTTCAACATCTCCAAGATGCTCTGCGTGCGGATCGTCACAACCGGCTGATTCCCGTCCGCCGGCGCGGTACGGTCGTGGGGACACCCGGGAGGCACGATGTTCGACGTCGACGAGCTCGTCGCCGCGTGCGCCGCGGCCATCGAGGAGACGGAGCCCCGGCTCGCGGTGAAGGCGGTCGTCGAGCGCGCGGTGGCCGACCCGCGTGCGATCGCCGCGGCGTTGCCGCCGGAGCGGGGCGAGATCGTTCCCCTGCACGTGTCCGACGCCCTGACCGTGCTCAAGATCGTGTGGACTCCCGGCATGGTGCTCGGGCCGCACGACCACCGCATGTGGGCTGCCATCGGCGTCTACTCGGGTGGGGAGGACAACCGGTTCTTCCGGCGGGCCGATGCGACGCTCGTCGACTCGGGCGAACGTTCGCTGGCACCGGGCGATGTGTGCCTCCTCGGTGACGACGTCGTCCACGAGGTGGCCAACCGCACCGGCGAGTGCGCCGGCGCCATCCACGTGTACGGCGGCAACTTCTTCACCAAGCCGCGCAGCGAGTGGTGGGGTGATCCGCCCACGGAGCACCCGTTCGACGTCGAGCGGGTCAAGGCGATGTTCGACGAGGCCAACGCCGCCGGTTGGAGCTCGAAGCGCGTCGTCCTGGGGAACGGGAACGAGTCGACGTCGTCCGCGGGGCGGGCCAGCGACGAGTAGTCGCCGCGCCACGTACCACCAGCGGTCGTCGATCCGACGGAAGCGGTCGTGGTACACGCCGTAGACCGCGGTCCAACGCCGTTCCGCGAGGTCCTGGCGGAGCTCGCTCATGTACATGCGCGCCACCGCGGCGTCGGGATCGCCCTCGTGCTCGAGGTACACGCGTGAGTTCAGGATCACGAACTCGAAGAACTCGAACCGGTCGACCGCGGCGCTGACGAAGTCCTTGAAGCCGTCGCGGCTGTCGAAGACGTACGGGTCGCGATCACGCAGGTCGACGGTCACCGGGATCTCGGGCACGAAGATCTCGTCGAGCTCGTCCCATGCCCTCCGCGTTCGCGATGTCGGCGTACGCGTGGTGCAGCCGGCTCACCGCCACGTAGTCGATGGTCTCTTGCAGGGAATCCATTCCGTCACCCTACGTTGCCCGCTCGTTAGGGTGCGGGTGTTGGGCACTCCCTCCGCCACCGGCAGTTCGCCGCGCCGGTTCGCCGTGTGGCACGACGGCGTGCCGACGTTCGTGCGCATCCTGTTCGTCGCTCTGGTCGCGATGGTGATCGGGCTGGCGGTGCACGGGCTCGTGGGCCTGGGCGGATCCGGGATCCACACGTTGCTCGACGAGTGGCTGAGCTGCGTGGCCGAAGGCTTCGCCGCGGTGCTCTGTGCCGTCGCGGCGTTCCGGTCGGAGCGGAACCGGGCGGCGTGGCTGCTCGTGGCGGTGGGGATGGCGCTCTGGACCGTCGGTGACGTCATCTGGGCGATCCGCGGCGATCCCGAGGCGAGCGCGCGACGGTGTCGGACGTGTTCTGGTTGGCGTGGTACCCGTTGATCGTGGCCGCGCTCGTGCTGCTGGTGCGCGACCGCGTCCCCCGCTTCGAGCTGCACCGTTGGATCGACGGCGTGATCGTGATGCTGGTGGTCGCGACACCGTGGGTCGCACTGTTCCTCGAGCCCGCGGCCAGCCACTCGAACTCGTCCTCGGTGGTTGACGCGGTCGACTTCGCGTATCCCCTCGGCGACGCGATCATCGTCGGGGCCATGCTCGGTGTGCTCGCGCTCATGGGATGGCGCGCCGGTCCGATGTGGTTTGCGCTCGTGGTCGGGTTCGCCGCGCTCGGCCTCGCCGACGCGGTCTACTCGGTCGACGCGCTCGGGCACAGCTACAGCTCCGACACCGTGTTCGACGCGCTCTGGCTCGGCGGCCTGGTGATGATCGCGTACGCCGCGTGGCTCCCGCACCCCGGGCGTCTCGACCCGGTCGAGGTCTACGGCTGGAAGGCGATCGCGCTGCCGCTTGCGGCCCAGTGCTTCGCGCTCGCGCTCCAGGTCTACGGGCTCTTCACCAACGTCCCCCTCGCCGAACGGGCCCTCACCATCGCGGTTCTGCTCATCGCGATCGTGCAGATCATCGTGAGTCGCCCCGCGCGATCCCCGTCGTCGAGGCCGACATCACCGCCGACGGGTAGGCAACCTCGGCGACGCCCCGAGCCCGATGGGCTTCGGACCGCACCACGCCGAGCTCCGCTTCACGGTCCCGAACCTGACTTGGGGCGCGGTCCCGCGGCTCGTTAGCCTCCTCCGCGCATGATCGACCCCGCACTCCATGTCGAAGAGCACCGCGGCACGCCCGACGCGCCGGTCGTGGTGCTGGTGCACGGCGTGTTCGACTCCTGCGAGAGCTTCGAGGGCGTCATCGAGCACCTGATGCCCGATCACACCGTGCTCACCTACGACCGCCGCGGCTGGGGACGCTCGGCGGACGCCGCGCCGGCGACGTCCCTTGGTGACCACGCCGACGACCTGCTGTCGGTGCTCGGCGACCGGCGTGCCACGGTGGTCGGCCACAGCTACGGCGGCACCGTGTCGCTGCTCGCTGCAGTCCGCGTACCGGAGCGGGTCACCGCGCTCGGGCTGTTCGAGCCGTCGATGCAGTGGCAGCCCTGGTGGCCGACGATGGACGCCATCGCCGCCGAAGCGCCCTACGAGCAGACGCACTTCCGCGCCGGGTTGGAGGGGAAGCCGCGCCGCACACGGGAGGAGCGCGACCGCGAGCAGGCGCTCCTGCAGCACGAGCTCACGCTCATCGCCCATGCGCCGTGTTCGCCGGAGCAGCTCACGGTCCCACGCGTCGTGGGTCGGGGCACGCTGTCGGCTCGGTGGCGCTTCGGCACGACCGACCATCTCCGCGACGAGCTCGACTGCGAGCTGGTCGAGATCGAGGACGCCGGGCACACCGCGCACCGGATGCAGCCGAAGGGCTTCGCCGACTTCGTCCGGCACGCGGTCGCGCTCGGACCAGCCGCGGGGGCGAGCGTCTGATGAACGTGGTGGAACACCCCGGCGACGAGGGCGCGCCCGTGGTCCTGCTGATCCACGGCCTCACCGATTCGCTCACCAGCTTCGACGGGATGGTGGCGGAGCTGGTGCCCGACCACACGGTCGTCACCTACGACCGACGGGGGTGGGGGCGCTCCACGCGACGATGATCCACCGACGTCGCTGGCCGACCACGCGCAGGACGCGATCGACGCCCTTGCGGGCCGCCGCGCCACGGTGGTCGGGCACAGCTACGGCGGCGTCGTCGGGCTCATGGCGGCGGTGCAGCGCCCCGATCTCGTGGCGTCGCTGGCGGTGTTCGAACCGACGATGCCGTTCACCGATTGGTGGCCCGATCACGACGAGATGATGCGCCGGTCGCTCGACCTCAAGCCGATGCTCGCCCGCTGGAGCACGGGACAACCGCGCCGCACGCCGGAGCAGCGCGCGGCCGACGAGATCTCGATGGCCCGCGACTTCTCGTTCGTCGAGACCGCGCCGTTCGACTTCGCCGACGTGCACGTCCCGTGCTTGGTGGGCGGCAGCGTCGACACCACGCCGTGGGACTACCAGTCGGCCGACCGGCTCTCCACGTTGCTCGACGCGGACGTGGTGGTGTTCCGCGACGCCGGCCACACCGTGCACCGCACGCACGCCCGCGAGTTCGCCGACTTCACCCGCCGCGCCGTCGCGCTGGCCCGCTGAGCACGAGGTTGCGTCACCTGAGGGCGTAGAGCGCCGTCGAGCGACGCAACCTTGCTACTTGGGCGGGAAGCGCACCGCACCGTCGATGCGGATGACCTCGCCGTTGAGCATGGTGTTGGTGCAGATGTGCTCCACCAGCGCGCCGTACTCCTCGGGCTTGCCCATGCGCTTCGGGAACGGGTTCAGCTCTTCCAATGCCTTCACCCGGTCCTCCGGCATCATCCGGTAGGCGGGGGTGGCGAACGTGCCGGGCGCGATGGTGACGACGCGCACGCCGACGGCAGCCAGGTCGCGCGCTGCGGGCAGCGTCATGCCGACGATGCCGCCCTTCGCCGCCGAGTACGCGGCCTGACCGATCATCCCCTCGAAGGCGGCGATCGACGCCGTCATGACCACCACGCCGCGCTCGTTGTCCTCGAGCGGTTCTTCCTTGGACATCTGCGCGGCCGCGATGCGCATCACGTTGAAGGTGCCGACGAGGAAGGACTCCACGGTGATCGAGAAGCCTTCGTGCGAGGCGGGGGTGCCGTCGCGCCCCACGATGCGCCCACCGCCGCCGGCGCGGCCCCCGCAGTTCACCGCGACCCGCAGGGGCCCGTGGCTCGACGCGACCCGTACGACCTCCTCGACCTCTTCGTCGTTCTCGACGTCGCAGCGCACGAACTCGGTGTTGCGCCCGAGCTCGGCGACCATCCGCTCGCCGCCCTCCGCGTTGACGTCGGCGATGACGACGTTGGCGCCGGCTGCGTGCAGGCGGCGGGCGGCCGCCTCGCCGAGACCCGAGGCGCCGCCGGTGACGATTGCTCCCACTCCGTTGAGTTCCATGCGCTGTGCTTACCGCAACGGGGGGCCGGAGGAGAAATTCGGCGGCGTGCAATTTGCGGATTCGTGGCGGACGGGGAACGCTGGGCGGAGCCGACTCGCCTCCAGGGGGAACACCGATGACCGCGACGGAAAGTCTCCGCTACATCGACTCGGATGGTCACATCCTCGAGCACCCGTCGGCGATGCCCGACTACACGCCCGCCGAATGGCGCGATCGGGTGTGGCACATCGAGACCCACGACGACGGCGTCGAGTACCTGCACTACAACGGCATCGTCATGCCGTCGAACGGCTTGTCGCTCGCCGGCACCGCCGGGTTCCCCGACGAGAAGGTCGACCAGGTCCGCAACGGCGAGATCCGCTACAGCGAGGTGCGCCCGGCTGCGCACAACGCCAAGGCGCGCCTACACGACATGGACGTCGACGGCATCGATCTCGCGGTACTCTACCCGACGTCGATGCTCGGGCTGCAGTCGATCGCCGACGAGGAGTTCGCGCGCGTGCAGGCGCGCGCGTACAACGACTGGGCGTCGGACCACACCCAGGACGGTGAAGGACGTCTGTACGCGGCCGGCGCGGTGCCGCCCATGAACGACGAGGACGGCGTGCAGGCGGTCGCCGAGGAGATCCGCCGCGTCGCCGAGAAGCCGGGCATGGTGTCGGTGTTCCTCCGGCCCAACCCGTCGGTCGACTGGCGGCCGTTCAACGACAAGGTCTACGACCCGGTGTGGCAGGCGGCGGCCGAAACCGGCCTCGTGCTCGCGTTCCACCCGTTCCTGATGCCCGACCTGCCGGGCGCGTGCCGAGGTCTGAAGCTGGCGCGGCCGTTCGCCGAACTGGAGCTACGCGCCGTCGGACCAGGAACCCGAGGGCGGGTGGGAGATGGGCAACATCCTCTTCACCCAGGCCATCGCCAACCCCGTCGACGTGATGCATTCGATCTGTTACGTGACCGCGGGCGGGGTGTGCGAGCGCTTCCCCGACACCAAGTTCCTGTTCCTCGAAGCCAACGGCGGCTGGCTGGTGCCCTGGCTCGAGCGACTCGACCACCACTGCAAGAAGTTCGAGTGGGACGTGCCGTGGCTGGAGATGTTGCCGTCGGAGTACTTCCGTCGGCAGTGCTGGATCAGCTTCGACCCCGATGAGTCCATGCTCGCGTTCACGGCCAACTCGCCGCTCTGCGGTGCCGACCGCATCGTGTGGGCGTCGGACTACCCGCACCCCGACGCCAAGTTCCCCGGCGTCACCGAGGAGCTGGCCGAGGCGCTCGAAACCTTGTCGCACGAGCAGCAGTCGGTGATCACCAGCGAGAGCGCGCTCGCGCTCTACGACATCGGTTGAGCGCACGGGAGCGCGGCGCGTCGGGATTGGATCTCGACACCGTCGACAAGCTGCTGACCACGACGCGCGCCGTGCGCAAGCGGCTCGACCTCACGCGCCCGGTCGAGCCCGCGGTCGTGATGGAGTGCCTCGACCTCGCGCTGCAGGCGCCGACGGGTTCGAACCAGCAGACGTGGCGCTGGCTCGTCATCGCCGACCCCGAGGTGCGCGTCGCGCTCGCCGATCTGTACCGCAACCTGCCCTCCGATCGTCCGGTGACGCGCCTCGGTTCGGTGCCGCCGCCGGAGGAGCAGCAGGTGCGGGTCAGCGACTCCGCCGGGTACCTCATGCAGCACCTCCACGAGGTGCCGGTGCTGGTGGTGCCGTGCGTGGAAGACGTCGGTGGTGCCGCGGGATGGGCGCCGTCGATCTATCCCGCGGTGTGGAGCTTCATGCTCGCGTTGCGCAGCCGTGGGCTCGGCTCGGTGCTCACGACCGTGCACCTCTACCGCGAGGCGGAGGCCGCCGCGTTGCTCGGCGTGCCCGACGGCTTCGTGCAGACGTGCCTGCTGCCGGTCGCGTACTACACCGGCGCCGACTTCCGACCGGCCGACCGTCGCCCGGTGGAGGAGATCACCTACTTCGACCACTGGGGATCGCCCCCTGGAGGGAGCTGACATGGCCCGGATCCAACCGGTCGACCTCGGTGTCGACCCCGCCGACCTCGACCGACCCATGCGCGTGCAGCTCGGCGTGGGCGGGATCATCTCGCACCGGCCCGAGATCGCGGCCGGCCTCGGCGCGGTGACCGAGGCGATCAACCACAACGGCACGCTGTCGCGCCGGTTGGTGGAGCTCATCCGCCTGCGCATCGCGTTCCACAACCAGTGCCGCAGTTGCATGGCCATCCGCTACGACGAAGCGGTCCAGGACGGCGTCACCGAAGAGCTGGTGTGTTCGCTCGAACGCCCTGCCGAGGCGGACGACCTCACCGACGCCGAACGCGCCGCGCTGCGCTTCTCCGATCTCTTCGCCACCAACCACCTCGCGATCGACGATGCGGTCTACGACGACCTGCGCCGCTACTTCACCGAAGGCGAGCTCGTCGAGATCGGGCTCAACTGCGCCCTCGACGTCGGCATGGGCCGTTTGACGGCGACCTGGGACGTCACCGACGACCTCGACGACGCGTTCCAGGTGTCCTACGACGAGCGCGCCGCACCGTGGAGTGGCGCGGCGCCGATCATCGTGCCGTGAACGAGAGCCGGGTTCTGCAGTTACAACCGCTCCAGAGCGGCATCATGTGCGGATGGTTGGGCAGCATTCCGGGCCGCGATTGCTCATCGCTCTGGTAGCGCTCTTCTCGGTCGCGTTCGTCTCCTGCGATAGCGGCGGGGCCGGGAGTTCGGCGGAGCAAAAGCGCTACGAGGTGTGCGGGGGGCTGCTCGCGAACAAAGCCAAGCCTGCGACTCTGGTCGATGAGGCTCAAGCCGCTGCCCTACAGGACGCGAAGTTGACGACGTTCGCTCAAGCCCTCACAGCCTGGGCAAAGCCCGATGGCAGCATGACCGTCGAGCAGAACCACACGATCACGACGACGTGCCACAGCGAGTTCAAAGCCGCGGCTCCTAGTAGCTAGAAAACCCTCGGCGTCATTGTTGAGCGCCAGCCACACCAGCAGGGATCCCCGCGAGTTTCTTCACATCGACGTGGATCAACTCGCCGGGCCGTTCCCGTTGATAACGCCGGACCTTCGGTCGGTCGGTGGCCCGATCACCTCGATCGAGACGACTGCACCCGCGGCGCGCAAGATCGCGCCCACCGTCGACGACGACACCCCGAGCTCATGAGCGATGTGATCGGCACCCCAACGACGTTTCCGACGCAGATGCAACACCCGACGGCGCACCGACCGTCGAGTCCGATTCGGTGACCGATGCGGGGCGACGACCGATCGAACAGGCCGACGTCGCCTTCGGCGAGGAACCGGTCACGCCACTTCCGCACCGTTTTCGTGTTGACCTGGAACCGTTCCGCGGTCGCCTCGATCGTCCACCCATCATCGAGGACACACGACTACCATCCGTCGACGACTCTCCGGCGTCAACGGCGCGTTTGGATGCTGGCTTCTAACGTGATACCATGAGCCCTCCTGGCGAGATGTGAGTCGTTGAACACCCACAGCCTCGCTCGTAGGTTTTATCTTATTTGTTGTATCACGTCATTTTATTTTGTTAGTGATAACGTCCCCGGTCGTCACACCTAGCTGCCGCTCCATCGCTCGGTCGGGCATTCTGTGTGCGTGGCTGACGACGTCTCGAACGAACGGTGGTGCATGGGAGACGGAGTCTCTATGACTGACCTGCCGCTCGACGCCATCGAACGCGCGAGGTTGTGCGATCTCATGAACGAGCTCGGCTCCGAGGCTCCAACGCTTCTCGAGCCGTGGACGACGCACGATCTCGCGGCGCACCTCGTTGTTCGCGAGCACGACTACAGGGCGGCACCGGGGCTTGTCGTTCCCGGTGCGTGGGGCCGCTTTGCCGAACGACGCAGAAGCGCGCTTGGTCGGAGCGACTACGGCACGCTACTCGCGACGATTTGTTCGGGACCGCCGCGCGGGTTCTTTCGCGTCGGGTGGGTGCGCCGCGGTCCGAACCTCAATGAGTTTTTCGTTCACCATGAGCATGTCCGTCGAGCCAACGGGTTTGATCGACGGACGAATGCTGCGGCGTTGGACGACGCGCTGTGGCGCAATGTCGGCTTCGCCCGGTGGTTCCTCGCACGGCGACTGCGCGGCGTCGGGCTCGAGCTCGAGTGGGTAGGGACGAGCCGGGTGCTGCGAGCACGTCGAGGAAATCCGACTGCTCGCCTCACCGGGCTGCCCGGTGAGCTGTTGCTCCACCTGTTTGGCCGTCAGGGCGCGGCGAACGTCGAAGTCAGCGGCGCCGGAGAGGCTGTCGAAGCCGTCGAGCGAGCGCCATTCGGCATGTGAATGAGCGGTCCATGGTCGGCTGTTCGTGCGACTGTCACCCGTTTGCTCCGACGCTTCGCGAGGTGTAGGTCCGCGACGGCCCACGGTGGGTTTGGGATCGAGGATGATGACGACGGCGGACGCTCGGTGCGCCTCGCGCGGAGAGGCCATAGCTGCGCTCGGCCCAGAACCACCCCCGATTCCGCCAGCACTGCCGCGCGCTCGCTGGGGCCCCGATTCGGGGGGTCGTTGTGTGACCTGCAGGACGAAGTGTTCACGAGGCGCCGCGAGCGAGCGCACCGCCCCGCCAGCAGAACCATCGCCTCCGCCGCGTGCCTACGACTTGGGTCCGGCGCTCTCCTCAACCAGGATCACGATCGTCTCGCTGACCACACCATCTCGCGCTTCGGCCTCGGCGGCGCCGGGGGTCTGAAGCGCGGCGGCAACTGCGTCCAGATCAGGCACATCCATCAATATGCCGACGCGGGTCGGCGTCGTTGGGTCGACGAAGGTTCGGATGTTGGTAACGCCGAGTGGTCCGAAGAACTCCTCGCGAGTGGTTGAGGAGAGCCAATGCTCTTTGTCCTTCACATCGTGGTACGCGATGACCGTCGGCATGGCGCTCCTACTGTTCGTCGAGGACTGAAGGCGTGACGCTAGGTCCCGGGACGAAGACCCGCAATCCTGGTCCCCGTCCAGCGCGTCGCGCCCGAACTGCCTGATTGAGTTCGTGGTGGCACGCCGGACCGGGCATCAATTTGTGGGCGAGAGTTCACGCGATCGGCCGTACGCCGCGAGGGACTACTGCACGGTTGGTTGACATTTTGACCTGTACTACAGGTGCAGCAATCCCCGGTGACGAACAGTCGCTGGCGGCGTTGCCCTTCCTGGTCGCGCACAAACGGCCAGCAACTTATGTTTGTGCATGGTGAGGGTGCGGCAATCGTCGCGAGGCGGGCTTGCTCCGGACCCTGGCACTCCCTCGTTTGAAGGGATCGGCCATGTCTGAGTTCACTGTTCTCGCCCCCGACGAATTTCCTGGACTGGTCCTCGTCGGTGAACTCGACATCGGGTCCGCGCCCGCTCTCGATGCGGCGCTCGTGGGTCTGTCGGGTGATGTCGTCGTGGACTGCGCTGATCTCGGGTTCATCGATTCGGCTGGCTTCTACTGTCTTGACCGGGGCTACAACTCGGCGGCGGCCCGGCAATCCACGTTCGTAGTCTCGGGCTTCAGCCATTTTCAGAAGCGGGTGGCGAGACTCCTCAAGCGGCCTTACGTGCCCGGCAGCGACAAAGCCGCTTGACACAAGCCTGGCCTCCAACCGCCGTACATAGCGGCCGCACTGCGCCGTGCCGACCGACGCACTCTGGCGCGTCGCCGATCGGCATTTCTGGGGCTACCCCAGCAAGTCCGATCTCGCGGTCTTACGAATCGCGCGGCGCCGTAGCGAGTGCCGTCTGACCCACCGGCTCAAGGTCGCCACGCCCGACGGAGGACCTGCGGCTCATGTCAGCGCGGGTTCGAGGTAGCCGCCGTCGGTCTCGAGCAAGCCGGTGAGCAGCCGGTCCGGGCGCCAATCTTCGTACCGGTCCTCGGTCCGGTCGCGGCCGAGCCAGATCTCGAGATCGCGGAGCTGGTCGAGCACCGCGGCGCCCAGGAGCAGCGCGGCGACCGTGGACTGGATCCCGTTCACGAGCAGCGATGGCGAACGCGGCCGCGCCGGCGTCGGTGTCGGACCGCTGCCCATCCTCGGATACGAGGGCCTCGCACACCAACCGGCACAGGTCGATCTCCACCGGGCCCAGCACGGCGAACTCGAAGTCGAGGAGGGCGACCACCTCGCCGAACCACAGCGCGTTCATCAGCGCGAGGTCGCCGTGGTTGACGACCTGCTCGACGGCGGGCGCGGCTCGGTAGTAGTCGCCGATGATCTCGTGGAACCGCGACCGCTGCACATCCGGCAGACCCAACGCAGCACTGACGCGATCGGCCGCGGCCGTCGCGTCGTCAGCTGTTGCCGGTATGAAGCCCGCGTGCGATCCGACGAGCAGACGGAGCGAGGGCGTGGCGTCGTGCACGAGCCGCACGCGCGCCCACAGCTGGCGGATCGCTCGACGCCGCTCCTCGGGCGTCAGCGTGGGCCACGCTTCGTGCAGGTTCTGGCCTCGAACCTCCTCGGTCACGATCCAGTCATGGCCCTCGATCGTGCCGACCCCGAGGATCTTCGGGTGTCCGACCTCGGGCGGCAGCGCGCGGACGAGCGCAACCTCGGCGGCCATGCCGTCGACGACCGACGTATTCGCGATCCGCACGGCGAGGCCACTACCGACCCAGGTCGCGTTCGAGATCCCGAGAGCCCGCCGCATCCCACGGAGATCACCGCCGTGTTGGGCGACGACTTGGGCAGCCAGAGACCGGACGACGGCAGCCCCCGTCGGGTCGCCGTGCTGGTCGAGCCAGTGCGTCTCCGCCTCGGGCTCTTTCATCGCCGGGGCGACCAGTTGTGAATACCCCGAGCCTCAGCTGCTGCTGTGCCCACGTCCGGTAGCGGAGTGCCTAAGAACGCCACGGTCTCCGACGTTACGGCGCCATGCCTGGGTCCTCCGATGACGGGTGCAGTTTCCCGGCGCCACTCTGTCGTTGGGTGACCCTGATCGCCGGGTCAACCGCGCGCTGGATCGTCGTCGAGTGGCATAGTCCGTCCGCTAACCACGCGATCGTCTCCCGAGAATTCGCTGTCGTGGCCGCCGTGCTCCATCTATAACCAGACAATGCCCGAGCGGGAGATCACCCACCTCGTCCCACCGCGGGACATGGCCGACGGCGAACCGCCGCGAGTCCGGATCCGCGTTGGTGACACGGTCCGGCGCACCAGCTACGCGTGGTCGCCGGCCGTCGTCGATCTGCTGCAGCACGTCGAGCACGAGGGATTCGACGGCGCGCCGCGTGCGCTCGGTTTCGACGATCAAGGCCGTGAGGTGCTCACCTTCATCGAGGGCGAAGTCGCGCGCGGCGTGGAGTTCATCCCGGACGAAGGCGGCCGGTTCGACCTTCGGCTCCCGGACTTCGTCTGGCGCGACGAGGTGTTGGTCCATCTCGGCGCGCTGCTCCGCGCATACCACGACGCCGCGGCAACCTTTTCGTGGGCCGACCGCGAATGGTGTTACGAGGCTCGACAGCCGGTCGAGACGATTTGCCACAACGAGGTGTTCCCGTCGAACACCGTCTTCCGCGACGGCCTGCCCGTGGCGCTCATCGACTGGGACACCGCCGCGCCCGGGCCGCGCGCCTGGGACCTCGGATGGGCGGCGTGGCGGTGGGTTCCCTTCTTTCGGGATGAGAAGTGCCTGAGCGACGGGGCTCCCGATCGGCGTCGCGAACAAGGCACGCCGCTTCCGACTGCTGCTCGACGCCTACGGCATCGAGCGCGACCTCAGCATCGTCCACGCGGGGATCGAACGAGCACGCCACTTTCTCGAACAGCAGTTGCAGTTCGCGGCGCGGGGTTCCGAGTGGGAGGTCGAGCTCGCGCGCCGCGGCTTCTTCGACGAGGCCGAGCTCGAGATCGCCTGGGTCGAGGAACACGCGGTCGCCCTCGTCGAGTCCTGAGCCTGCCGTGAGTCCAGCATCCCAGAACACTCAATCGGCGCGACGCCGTCTAGGTGCCCCAGAACGCCGGTGAGGTGCCCGCCTGTCGAACCGGTCGGGCTGGGCGGGTGAGCCTCCGCCGGTAGCGTCGGCCTGTGAGCGCGCGCGCCTTCCGGTTCGGGTCTGCAGGTGTTCGCAGCCGAGTCGCGGGCGCAATGGCAGCGACCAGGCTCGACGTGCCGAGGACAACGGGTTCGACACCGTCTTGGTCCCGGATCATGTGCTCGACGGGCTGATTCCTCCGCTGGTCGCGCTCGACGCGATGGCCGCAGCGACGACGCGGCTTCGGGTCGGTACGTTCGTGTTGAACAACGATCTGCGCCATCCAGTGTTGGTGGCGCGAGACGCGGCTGCATTGGATCTGTTGTCCGAAGGACGACTCGAGCTCGGAATCGGGGCCGGTCACGCCGAGCCTGAGTACGCGGCGCTCGGCGTGCCCTTCGATCGGCCAGCCGAGCGGGTCGCTCGACTGGCGGAGGCGATCGGGATCCTCCGCCGCCTCTTCGACGGGGACACGGTCACCTTCGACGGTTCGCACTACGCAGTGAGGGACCAGCGGCTGATCCCGCAGCGCCGCCCGAGCCTGCTGGTGGGCGGCAACGGTGATCGTGTCCTTGCGCTCGCGGCGCGGATGGCTGACATCGTCGGGTTCACTGGACTCGGCCGTACGCGATCGGACGGTCAACAGCACGACACCGAATGGTCCCGCGAGCAGATCGACCGCAAGGTTGGCATCGTGCGCACGGCGGCCGGGGAACGCTACGACGACCTTGAGCTCAACGTGCTGGTGCAACACATCGAGATCACGACCGATCGACGTGGGGTGATCGAAGCGATCGCCGCGAGGGTCGGCGGAGATGTCGACCAGATGATGACTGCTCCGTACCTCCTCGTCGGAACCATCGAGCAGATCATCGAGCAGCTCACCGAAGCCCGAGACCATTGGGACTTCAGCTACTTCGTAACTCGATCGATCGACAACACTGCACCAATCCTCGAAGCGCTCCGCTGAGCCTTCCGAGCTGCATCCCCGAACGCCGGATCAGCCCGCGCTCGGTGCGCATCCAATCGGTGATGGCGTGACGGTTGCGCAGAACAACGAGCTCGGCGTCTGGAGCCCACCGCGCGATCGCATCGAGGAGCCTCGGCCGGCTGTCACGGCGCCATCGCAACACCCATTGCCAGTAGTCGTGGCGCTCCCGCCCGCGCCGCGCCGATCGCCAGAGACACAGCCAGCGCGGGACGTCGAGAACGACGATGGTGTCAGCTCGCCTCAGCCTCGGCTCGGGATCGTCGTAGGGTCCGAGGTCGCCGTCCAGGATCCAGGCGTCACCCGCACTCAGAGCATTCTGTCGTTCGCGCCAGTCGGCGATTGGGAGCGGATCAAGTCGGTCGTTCCAGAACTCCTTGTCGAGTTCGACGACCGGTCAGGTCTTTCGTTGCGCCGAGCTGTCGAGCAAGCACGGACTTCCCCGCGCCACCGCAACCGAAGATGAGGACTCGTCGCACCTCGCCAGCCTTCAAGACGCGGAGCAGGGTTCGCTCGCGATTGTCGCCGGCTGGGTGTCGGTGGGGTTAGTCGCGAAGCAACGCGAGATGGAGTTCCCCGTGACGTCGCATACCTGGGAAGCGGGACTGGGCCAAACACCAGGTGGCGACCCGGGCGCTGTTGAGCCGTCGCAGGAGCGCGAGGAGCGCGTGGTCGATGTCGATGAGGTGGGCATCGACGTCACGAGGCTGGAACGCGAAGTCCCACTCGAGGGGCCCGACACAGCAGCTCTCGAAGTCGATCCATCGAAGACCGGCGGATGTCACGAGTCGGTTGCCGTCGTGCGGTTCGCCGTGAAGCCGATACTCCGACGTGGCCGTGTCGCCTAGGACGGACAGCCCCTCATCAGAGGCATCCTGCAGAAACGCCCTGTCGGCCGGCAGCAGAGCGGTCATCAACGAGTCGTCGTCGAGAGCTGTTCGAGCGCGCGTCAATGAGGAACGAAAGGAAGGCAGCGGGTGTGTTGTCTCGGCGAGTGCGTCGTGAAGCCGTCCCAGCGACTGGAAGAGATCGCCGGCGGTCACCGGTGCTCGATCGAAGCCGTCGAGCCGCTCCCACAACGTGACGACAAAGCCGGTTTCCTCGTGAGCGACCGGCTCGGTCGCTGGCAGGGGCGCCGCGATCTCGCCTCCAACTGCCACGAGCTCACGGGCTATCGCATGCTCCAACCGCAGATCGTTCCTCGCGTCCAGACGAGTCGCGACCTTCGCGACGACGGCGTGCGGGCGCAGCCACACCACGGTGTTGTTCGTCTCCTGGAGGAGCATCGGATCCGTTGACACCACATCAAACGCTTCAGCGACCTCAATCGCCGCGGTGATGTCCGCCCTCACCAACCCAGGCTCCCACAGAGCATCCTCTATCGCCGGCAAGTGACATGACGGTGGAGTGCGGTAGCGATCACGCTCCCGATTCGGTGTGGGGTTTGACTCTCTTGTTGGGTGAGGGTGCATTGTTGGTTCGGCATGCTGAGGATTGGCGAGTTCGCTCGTGTCGGGTCGGTATCGGTGGCGACCCTTCGCCATTACCACGATCTCGGGTTGCTGGTTCCGGCGGTGGTCGATCCGGCCACTGGCTATCGGTGGTACTCGGCGGCGCAGCTCCCGCGCCTCAGTCGTATCGTCGCGTTGAAGGACCTCGGTTTTTCGCTCGATCAGGTCGAGCTGCTCATCGCGGAGGTCACTGCCGATGAGCTGCGCGGAATGTTGATGCTCCGCCGAGCACAGGTCGAGACGGACCTCGGGGCTCAACGCGACCGGTTAGCGAGGATCGAGACGCGGCTTCGAATGATCGACAAGGAAGGCACTATGCCGAAGTACGAGATCGCGATAAAACCCCTTCCCGTCGAACATGTAGCTGTGCTTGGAGGGTCGGTCGAGAGCTGGGAACCGGACGCGCTCCGGCCGATACTCGAACCCGCGTACGCGCACCTGATCACGCTCCTCGCCGAACACGACATCGATGTCGTAGGCCCGCCGTTCGACTTCTTCCTGGGTGATCCGGATGCGGGCGATCTCATGGCGTACGCCGCGGTGCCCATCGCGTCGACGGTGGAAGAGGTTCCCTTCCCCGCCCGAGTTGCTGATCTCCCCGCCGTCGACGAAGCCGTGAGCGTCATCGTTGCCGATGTTCGATTCGAGACGTTCGTCGAGGTGTACGCCGATTTCGCTCGATGGGCCGAGGAACACGGCTGTGAACTTGTCGGCTGGCCACGCGAACGCCTCGTCACCACCGACAGGCCTGTCAACGACCGCGACGCCGTTCTCGAACTACAGCAAGTCATCCATCGGCCCGGCTTCGCCGAGCCAGACGTCACTCCCATCTGGCGACCCACTCGACACGACGACCTCGACGGGCGCCGCGATGGACGCTTGCGATTGCGCGAGTCGGGCAAGCAGCACGGTTCAGGAGCGACCAGCTGAGGGACTAAGCAGCGGGTCGGATCATCGTCCAGGTCGATCCGTGCAACCCGACACCCTGGAAGCCGACCGACTCGTACAGGCGACGCGCAGGGTTGCTGGCGTTGACACTGAGACTCAGAGCCGCGTGTCCTTGAGCAACGCTGGCGTCGATGAGCTCGATCAGCAGGCGGCGTCCGATTCCTTCGCGTCGCCGTGATTCGATGATTGCGATCGACAGCTCGGGGACGTCCTCAGCGACGAAGCCGTAGCCATGGATCCTCGCGGTGTAGGACCGATACCAGGCCGCGCCGACCGGCCCATCTTGTTCGGCGACCAGCCCGTAGTCGCCTTGGCGCGGCCATCCAGCGACGTACATCTCGTATCGCGGATCGGCGATCACCTGTTCACCGGTCGGCGTCGGCTTGTCAGGTCGCCAGACTGCGCCCGCACCAAGCATCGTCGCGAGGAAGGGGAAGTCCTCGGCTTCGGCGGGGCGATACCGAACGTCGTTCACCTGGGTGAGTCCAGCAGTTGGTGACGGGCGGCGCTCGGAATTTGCGTCCGACGCGTCGATGAGCCGTAACCGATGGTCCACTCGCCACCGTCCCAGACCGCCGCCTGCTTGCGCGCCGACCTGCACGAGCAGCTCAACAACCGGGGCGGTCTGGCGCTCGCGCATCTCGGGATCGAGAGGGGTACGCGCGTAGGGTTCGGTTCAACGAGCTGGTGATGCGTAAACGTGCTCGTCGATGGACCGCCCGTCCGGCATCGGGTAGGCGATCGTTCCGAGGCGTGTCCATCCGGAGCGTTCGTAGAGCGCGATTGCGGGTGCGTAGGTCGTCACCACGTCGAGAATGGGCCACAACTCGCGGTCGTAGGCTTCCCTCGTCGCGATGTCGAGAAGCTGCTCGCCGAGACCGAGACGTCGATAGGCGGAATCGACGAACAACCGCGACACCGACGCCAGGCTCTCTCGGCTACGACGCAACGACGACATTGCAAGGTCGGCAAACTCGTCGGACCAGATCGTGTGGAGCGCAACGTGACCGACGATGCGTTCGTCTATCTCGCCCACCCAGGCTGCGAGGCAGTTCTCGGTGACAATGAAGCTCGAGACGTCGTCTTGCAAGAGAACCGGGTAGCCGTCACGCAGATGGATATCGCGTATGAGACCGCAAAGCGATTCCACGTCGGTGCTGCGACGCCGACGGATCTGCATTATCGGCAGTCTTTCGCACGCGTCTTGAAGACGACGGTCATCGGCGGTCGCGGTACTGCGAGATCCACGCCTGGTTGGTGTCGTCGCGGAGACGCTCGACGCGAACCTCGAGTCGCGTCGTCGCGCTCGGCGCGGCCGAGCGTCTGCAGGACGTGAGCACCGGTCCTGAGTGGGTCGCGGTCGAGGTCCTCGTAGCGGACATCGTAGGGCTGCGTGTCGACGCTGGCGAACCAGTTGCGCCATGCCCGGTTGTGTGTGTCGATCGTGGTCAGCAGCTTGGAGACCATTGCACGGTCGAACGGCTGAGGTTCGTGAACGACGTCGCGCCGCTCGCCGGGGGCTTGCCACACGTTCGACTTCTCGGCCAGCGCCCACGACACCGCTTGAGCCAGGACATCTTCACGCCACAAGTGGACGAAGCGGAGCTCACCGAACGCTGCCTGAAGGACGTCGAGGTCGGACCTGGCGCTGGTCGTCGGCCGAACCCGGTCGACGAGCTCCCCCAGGGTGCCCCACATGAGGCGAGCGCCGAAGACGCCGTTCTTTGTCGTGCTGTGAGCTCGCGCCGCACGGACGAAGTTCCCGTAGCTGTATGAGCCGCCAAGCCCAAAGCGCGTCGCCCATGTCTGCTCGTCCTGCGCACGGAAGTACGACTCCGGGCGACCGGCGACACCCGAAGAAGCCAGCAACCCGCACAACAACGTGCTGCCAGTCCGAGGCGTTGCACAGATGAAGTAGCCGCCCAACATCGGTACGGATTGTTGTCCGCCGAGCTCGTAGTCAGCCATCGACGCCACTGCAAGCGAAGGAGTTTTGCGCCGCCTCTAGGGGCGCGTCTGCCAGACGGAGATGTGATTTCGACTCTCGCTCGTGAACGGTGCTCGAGACCAGTCGCTCCAGCGCTCATGAAGTGTCATGCCGGCCATGGTGGCCATGAGGTCGAGTTCGGATGGCCACACGTAGCGGTGATCCGATGAGAACGTCTTGAGCTCACCGTCGATGATCCACCAGTGGTGCGACGTCTCGATCTGGTTGGCAAGGTCGTACTCGTCGACACCCACATGAGTTGGCGTTGCCGCGAAGACGTGTTTCGTTTCACCCGGCGGGAGCCGCTGCAGCTCGGGGATGAAGTTCTCGATCACGAAGAAGCCGCCAGGCTCCAAGTGGCGCGCGGCATTCTTGAAGCACTCGACCTGTTCACCTTGGGTCGTGAGGTTGGTGATCGTGTTGCGCAGGAGGTAGACGACTCGGAATGTTCCACCGACGATCGTGGTCGCGAAGTCGCCGACCGTCACGTTGATCTCTGAACCATCTTCTTGTCGTCGAAGTTCTTCGACCATCGCCAGCGACAGCTCAATGCCGTGGACCGGCACGCCGGCGCGTTCTAGTGGCAGCGCGACACGACCCGTGCCGATCCCGAACTCGAGGGCTCGGCCAGGCCGTGTCAGCTCGGTCAGGAACCCGAGGGCGGCGTCGAGCAGAGGGTGCTCGAAGAGATCCGGCCACAACGTTCGGTAGTGACGAGCGATCCAGTCGTCGAAGCGAGTCTCGGCCACGGCGGCAGAGTCTCGCTGAGTGGGCGGGCCCGAGCGAACGAGTTTCGGTGGCAGACCCGGGAGCTGCCCCAAACGCCGGATCAGGGGCGCAACGCCCGCGCCGGAACTGCCAGCACTGTCACACCGGCGCTGGCATTCTGTACTTGTGCCCGAGTCCGAAGAGCATGGTCGGTTCGGGTGGGAGAACTGGACCTGGGACGAGACTGTTTTCCGAGGTACTGCTCCGTACTACCGGAAGGGTCGTTACCCGTACGCGCCGGGTTTGGCCGATGCGCTGGCTCGGCACCTCGTCCTTGACGGGCGCGGGCGTCTGCTGGACGTGGGGTGCGGACCCGGCAGCGTGACGTTGTTGTTCGCACCGCTCTTCGAGGGCGTGGTGGGCATTGACTCCGATGCCGAGATGCTGGGTGAGGCAGGACGCGCCGCGACCGAGGTGGACGTTGCCAATGTGGAGTGGCTGCAGATGCGAGCCGAGCAGCTACCCGCTGACCTCGGGCGCTTCCGTGTCATCACGTTCGCGCAGTCGTTCCATTGGATGGACCGCGCCCGGGTCGCCTCCGTGGCCCGCGCAATGCTCGACCCCGGAGGAGCAGTCGTGCACGTCGACATGTGGCACCGTCAGCCACCCGATGTTCGGCTGAGTGGTCTGTTCCCGTCGGTGCCCGAGGAGGCCATCGACGCGCTGCGTGTGCAGTGGTTGGGTTCGGATCGCCGGGCCGGCCAGGGCTCACGGAACACCTCGCCGAGCGGGGAGGACGAGGTCTTCCAAACGGCGGGGTTCGCGCCTGAAGAGATCGTCGTCGTTCCCGACGGCCGCGTCGTCGACAGGTCGATCGACGACGTGATCGCATGGGTGCTGTCGATGTCTTCAACTGCGCCTTTTCTCTTCGGAGAACATCTCGCGGACTTCGAAGACGACCTTCGCAAGCTCCTCGTCGACGCATCGCCTGCCGGTCGTTTCAGTGTGCATCTCTCAGACAACAGACTGCGCATCCACCGGCCATGTTGACGCCTGACGGCGGGCGGTCGATCAGCGCCAGAACTGCCTCGAACTGGCGTTGCTAGCCACCCTGTGCGAACTGACTGCGCAGCTTGGCGATCGTGTCGTCCATGACACCGAAATACCGAAAGTCCAGAACGATCTGACGGCGAGTTCCGTCTTGAGCCGTGACGCCAACGGATACGACATCGGATTCGATCTCGTCGACCGTCGCGACTTCGTTCACTGCGAGCTTTGTCAGGTGTCCGCCGTCGCTGCCTGATGCGACGAGGAGCAGCTCGGCGTCGGTTACGACCACGCCAACCGGTCCTGGTGGGTCAAGGTCGTCGGTGATCGCCATGTCGATGGCGACGATGCCCGCGTCGTGAGTCACGTGCGGGCCCACTTGACGCAGGAGTCGGCGTTCAAAGCCCACGTTTCGACCGTGGCCGGTGGCCCGATCTTGTGCCGTTCGCAGTGAGTTCTTCGCGTGCCCGCTCAGTCGGTCAACGGCGCACCCGATAGCGCAGGTGAAGCACCCGGTTGCCCTGAATCACCACGTCAGGATCCTCCAACAGGTGCTGCGCGCCGACCGACCCGAAGTAGCGCTTGCCGGACCCGAACACCACGGGTACGACGTCCATGCGCACCTCGTCGATGAGGCCCGCGGCAAGCACCTGGCCACCGACGTCGCCAGCGGCGACCTCGACCATGCGGTCACCCGCAAGCTCCTGCGCCTTGGCCACGGCTGCCTCGACGCCGTCGACGAAGTGAAACGGCGCCTCGGGGTCCCAGCCCTCGGGCTCCGGCCGGTGCGTCACGACGACCACGTGGTCGATCCCACTCGGAGGCTTTCCGTCCCAGCCGTCCGTGATGTCGAAGACGTGGCGGCCGACGATTGTCACCCCGATCTGGTCCCAGTACGGTCGGAGGTAGTCGTAGGACGTCTGCGACACCTTCGTCGCGCCGCTCTCGTCCAACGGGACGTCACCGCTGCCCAACCAGTCGAACAGCGATCCGGGCTGGTCATTCTCGTCGGCGACGAAGCCGTCCACCGACACCGAGCTGTACATGACCACCTTGCCCACGGGGCTCTCCTCTGCTTGGGATGCCCCAAAAATAGGCGTGTCGTGAGGTGTCGCTCTTGTAAGAAATCAAGCGGCCGGCTACGTACCTGCGTTGTCGGCGAGCGCGACCGCTGTCTCGATCTCCTTCACCACCGAAAGGAGTCGACGTCGGCCCTGGCGATCCTGTCGTGCAGCATTGTGACGAAGACCAATCGAGCCTGGCGACTCTCGTCGCAACGCCGCTGGAGGGCGCGCCTATCGCCGGATCAGGGGCGCGCGCACGCCGCGCCAGAACTGCCCCACGGACGACGGTGCGTGCGATCACGAATGATCCAGGGGTTGGGAGCACACGCGGCAGAGGGAGATCGCTCGATCGTCACCCCGAGGCTGCGCGCTCTTGCGCTGCTGACTAAACCCCGACGCAGGTTCTGGGCTTGTACGGCCAGGATGGGCCAGTGAGCGAGTTCGAGGAGTTCGTCGCGGAGCACTACAGCGATGTGCTGCGAACTGTCGCGCTCGCCAGTGGTGACCGTGCGCGAGCGGAAGACGCGGTACAGGAGGCGTTCCTGAAAGCGTTTCGCAAGTGGCGGTCGGTCCGGTCGATGACGAAACCGGAGGCATGGGTGTTGGTGGTGGCAATCAACGCAGAGCGGCGTTCTTGGCGTCGCGCACCAATCGTTGCCTCACGGGACGTGGACGGTGTGTCGGTTCGGGACCATGCCGGTCTGGTGACGACTGCGGTCACGGTGCGGGACGTGCTCGCGCAGTTGACGGCTCGTCAGCGGACCGCGGTGGTCTTGCGGTATCTCGCCGACCTTCCGCTTGCGGAGATCGCATCGGCGCTGGGATGCGCTGAAGGAACGGTGAAGGCGACGTTGCATCAAGCGTTGTCGAAACTGCGGATCGAACTTGCGGACGGTGAACTGTGAACCTCGATGAGCTTCGCGAGTCTCTCGATGGCCTCGCCGGTCCTGCCGGGAGAGCAAGCGAGGAGACTGTCGGCGCGTTGCGTCGGTGTGCAGAGCGGAGCCGGAACATGCGGCGCACCGCAGTGGTCGGCGCGCTCGGCGTCATCGTTGCGACAACCGTCGGTGTGGTGGCAGTCGCGCAAGAACGTGACCCCGTTCGGGTGGAAGCACCCGCGGATACGCCAACGACTGAGACGCCAGCGCTCGCGCATCCGACAGTCACGATGGTGGGCGACAGCGTGATGTTCGGCGCTCAAGAGGCGACCAAACGGCAGCTCGAGACTGCAGCCGCACCCTCGGCGATCTACTTCGCCGCAGCCGAGTCACTGTTGCCGAGTGACGTGCCCGCGCTGCTCGATCAGCAGCGTCAAGAAGGACATCTCGGCGATGTCGTCATCCTGCACGTCGGCACGAACGGGCTCCTCACGCCAGACCTGTTCGCGCAGATCATGGAGCGACTGGCCGACGCGCAGCGTGTCGTTGTCGTGAATGACAAGGTGCCCCGACCTTGGGAGGCACCCAACAACGGAGTGTTCGCGGCCGAGGTCCCGAAGTACGGGAATGCCGTCCTCGTGGACTGGCACGGCTTTGGCGGAACCCACCCTGAGTTGTTCTACGACGACGGCATCCACCTCCGCCCCGAAGGACTTGACGCTTACGGACAGCTCATCGCATCTGCACTGGAGCGACAAGTGACGACACCAACTCCGACCACTCCGACCACTCCGACCACTCCGACCACCACATTCGATGCGCCGTCGCCGACGGTGAGTCTGCCGACCACGACGACGGCTCCCGAGACCGAGTTCGACGGCGAACAGGCGGCCATCGCGGAGATGATCACGATCTGGGGCAACAGCCCCAGCGTCGACGCCACGGTCGGTGTGGTCGAGGACGGCGAGGCTTTGCGCGACACGATCACTGCCGTCAGGGAGAGTGCCCAGGTCCAGGCGGCGAGGGACAAGGGCACCCGGATCCACTCCATAGAGCTCGTTGGCGACGACCATGCGATCGTCAACTACGACCTCCTCCAGGGCAGCATCGTCACCCTCGGCAACCAGACCGCCGTCGCGCTCAAGATCGACGGCTCCTGGCGCCTCTCGCGCGACACCTATTGCAAGATCGCCCTGTACGTCCAGGTGACCTGTCCTGCCCCGTAGTCCAAAGACCCGACCTCGGCCGCGTCCGGCATAAAGGTTCTGGCCTGCTGACGACTTATACGGTCGTGGGAGTGCGGAGGCGCGAACTGGTCCAGGAGTTCGACTCCTGGTATCGAGTCGAATGGCCACGGCTTGTGGCGACGTTCTCGCTGGCCGGCACGATCTGCCGCACTGCGCTCCGTGGCGTCGAACACGCCGGCGGCGTACGTTTGCGTCATCCTGACGGAGTGCGCAGCCGGGGAGAGAGGCAGCTTTCCCTGAGCAGTTCCGATCCTGCCGAGGAGAACCATGGTGCTCGCGGACGACTTCGGTGCCGGCCAGGTCTTCGTCGATCTGCTCATGTTCGTCCTGTTCTTCATTTGGATCTGGCTGCTGATCGTCGTGTTCAGCGACCTGTTCCGCAGCCACGACCTCAGTGGTTGGGCGAAGGCGGCGTGGGTGATCGGCATCGTCATCGTCCCGTACCTCGGCGTGCTGCTCTATTTGATCGTGCGGGGCAGCAAGATGGCTCAGCACGTGCAGCAGGCCGCCGCGGCGCAGGATGCCTCGGCCAAGGCCTACATCCAGCAGGCCGCCGGCACCTCCGGCAGCGCCGCCGACGAGATCCAGCGTCTTGCCGACCTCAAGGCGCAGGGTGTGATCAGTGACGCCGAGTTCGAAACCGGTAAGGCGAAGGCGCTCGCGCCGTAACCCTGGAGGCGTGAACCGTTCACGCGACTTTGGCTTGGAACCGGAGCCGAAGTGCGAAAACTGACCCGCCCCCCGACGGTGGCAGGGTGGCTCAGAAGGTGAAGCGAGTCGCGCCTCCCGGCTCCTGGATGCTCAACACCATCGCGGTCTTCGGGACGACTCGGTACACGTGCCACGGCGGCGGGCCCGCGGAGGGCGCGCTGAAGTCGGCGGTGAGCGCGATCCCGCTCTCGTCGACGCGGCAAGGCCAGTCCTCCGCGTAGCGCCGCGCGACCTCGGCCACGAGCTCCGGGTCGGTGATCAGCTCGGCCTCGCCTTCGACGACGAGGTCGAAGTCTTGGAGCGCCAGGCTGATCGTGCAACGCGGGTCACGCTCGATGTTGCGGCCCTTGCGGGAGGTGCGTCCGGTCTCGAAGATGAATGCGCCGTCGAGCCACAACGAGCCGATGCCGTTCACGTTCGGGCTGCCGTCGGCGTCGATCGTCGCGAACCACGTCGAGTGCCGGTTGGGGCCTCCGGTGCCGGGTGCCTGGGTGTAGCCGGCGGCGAGCTTCGCCGCGAACGGCTCCCAGTCCAGCGTCGGGAGGTCGTACAGGTCGGCCAGGTTCTTCGCGTCCATGTCGGTACGACTGCCGCGACGCACGGAATTCATCGCACGGTCGATGAATTCGTCTTGGGGAGGCGGTCGGAACGGCATGAGAGCAACCGTGGTGCGCTACCAGACCAATCCGGAGCGGGCGGACGAGAACCAGGAGCTGGTCGAGGCCGTGTTCGCCGACCTCGAGCGGCGTCAACCCGACGGATTCACCTACAAGGTGTTCCGCCTCGAGGACGGCGTGAGCTTCGTGCACGTGGTGGTCGAGCACGACGATGTCGACGAGCCCGACTCGCTCCAGGACGTCCCCGCGTTCCAGGCCTTCGTGCAGGACATCGGCGATCGTTGCGACGTCCCGCCGGTGGCGATGGGCGCGACGGTCGTGGGCGGCTATCGCTGACGCGCGCGAACACGGTCTCGAGGAAGTCGAACACGACCTCGTCGCGCAGGCTCTGCGCCGCGGGTTCGCAGTGCCAGTCGGCGCCGTCCGCAACGCTGAAGCGGGCGAGCTGCTTCTCGCACGTGAGCGCGTCGTAGAGCTGTTGGGACTGTCCGGGCCAGAACTGCTCGTGCTCGGGGTCGAGGACGAGGGTGGGGCACTGGATCTGGGCGACGGTCGTGGCGTCGAGGGTCTGCTCGCGCGCCTTCACGTACGCCTCGTAGTACGACGTGGTGCCGTAGGGCGCCATGCGCCAGGCGAGCATCGCCTTCTGCTGCTCGTTCGGGTTGGCGTCCAGGAGCGCGTCGAAGTCCTTCTGATTGCCGTCGTCGATGAGCTGCACGAGCCCGTCGGGCAGGTGCTGCTCCCACGACGACGCCACCCGCATGACGCCAGGGTCGGCGACCAACGCCGCGAGCCGGTGCTCGAACGCGGCGGCGCGTGGCGCCCAGTACCCGCCCTGGCTGACGCCCTGCAGAGCGATCTTCGCGGGGTCGACCTCGGGTCGGGTCACCAGCCAGTCGACGACGGGGGTGACGACCTGCTCCCAGTCGGCCCGGAAGTTGAGCTGCTGGCGGTGGAGGGACGCCCCCTCACCGGGACCATCGAAGGTCAGCGCGTTGAAGCCCCGCGCGATCGCGGCGCGCCCACCCATGCTCCACTGGCTGATGACAGGTCCGTCGGAGCCGTTGTTGAGGACGACGGTGGGACGGGGCGTCGTCATGTCGCCGTTCGGGGTGAAGAGGTACCCCTCGAGCGTCGTGCCCTCGTAGGGGATCTGCACGTGCTCGACCGGCGTCTCGAAGATCTCGACCACCCGGTCCCAGCATTTGCGGTGCAGCTCCCAGAGCGTCGTGTACCGCGACGGGTCCTTGGTGCCGGGCGACTGCGCGGAGGCATGGTCGTAGTAGGTGGACGCGCGCAGTAGCTTGGTGCGTGCGCTCACGGTGTGTCCGCCGGCCAGTGACGCGTCGGCTTGCTCCACCAGACGGTCGGCGGTCGTGGTCCACTCGGTGACCCAGGCCTCGATGTCGCCCTCGGGGATGCGCTCGATGGTCGCGAGCGTCTCGCCGACATCGGTGATGTTGGCGTACGCGAACCCGAGGCTGATGAGGACGGCGAAGTTCATCCCGTCGTCGTCGTAGAAGCGCTGCATAGGTCTGCCTTCGGCGCTCAACGCGCCTTGGTGAAGAGGAACACGCCGCCGGGCGCGCCGCCGCCGTTGCTCACCACCGCGGTCTCCGCGTCGGCGACCTGCCGCTCACCGGCGTGGCCGCGCAGCTGCGTCACCGCTTCGTGCACGAAGCCGTACCCGTGGAGCCGACCGGACGAGAGCTGGCCGCCGTGCGTGTTGAGCGGGAGCATGCCGTCGAGCGCGATGTTGGTGCCGCCGTCGAGGAAGTCCTTGGCCTCGCCCCAGCCGCAGAAGCCGAGCGCCTCGATCCACGACAGGCAGTTGAACGAGAAGCCGTCGTAGAGCTGAGCCATGTCGATGTCGGTCGGCTTGAGGTCGGTGCGGGTCCACATGTGTGCAGCCGGGCCCTGCACCAGCGGCTCGTGGTCGAGCGCGCCCTGGTCCCAGCTCATGCGCTCGGTGATCGCGGTGCCCACCGCCTCGAGGTGCACCGCGGGTTGCTTCATGTCGCCGGCGAGATCCTTGCGCGACACGATCACCGCCACCGACCCGTCGCACGGAACGTCGCAGTCGTAGAGGCCGAACGGCGTCGTGATCGTGCGCGCGTTCATGTAGTCGTCCATCGTGAGCGGTTCCTTGTAGATCGCCCACGGCGTGCGGGCCGCGTTCTTGCGTGCGTTCAGCGCGATCCAGCCCAGCGTCTCCTTGGTGGTGCCGAAGCGGTCGAAGTGCGCGTTCGCCTGCATGGCGATCCAGTTGCTCGCCGACGACGCGCCGTACGGCATGCGCCATTGCATGTCGCCGCCCATGCGGGGTGACTTCTGCAGCGCGAGCATCCCGGTGCTGGCGCGCTCGTTCATCGCCGCGCGTTCCTTGGCCGCGTACGTGGCCTCCCAGACGGTGCGGAAGCACAGCACGTGGTTGCACAGCCCGCCCGCGACCGCCAGCATCGCGGCGATGATCGAGCCGGCCTGGCCGGGGAGCTCGATGCCGCTGTTGATCCACAGCGGTCGGAGGCGCATCACCTCCTCGACGGCGGTGATGCCGCCCTCCGACATGCCCACGCCGATCCCGGGCCCCGGGTAGGTGGAGAGACCGTCGATGTCCGACGGCTCGAGCCCGGCGTCGGCGATCGCCTGCTTCGCCGCCGCCACCGTCAGGGTGATCGGATCCACCATGAGACGCCGGCCCACCTGCGACATGCCGATGCCGGTGATGGCGACCTCGTCCTCGAACTTCTTCGCGCCCTTTGGCATCGGCCGCGCCACGCGTGAGGTCTCGTCGACCCGGGGGAACGGTCCCTTGTCGGTCTCGCCGCTGGGCTCGAACAGCGGGATCCACACGTCGTCGTCGTGCTCGAAGCGCACCTGCACCTTCATGCCCACGAACACGTCACCGGGTTCGCAGTTGACGATGTTGGTGGTGAGGCGGACCCGGTCGTCCTCCTCGATGGCCACGATCGCGATCACGTACGGCGGCGGGAAGCTCGGGAGCCACGTGTGCTCGTTGATCGTGAATCCGGCGACCACCGCGCGCCCGACACCTCGGCCGGCGCCCACTCGTTCGAGTGGCAGTACGGGCACACCGACACCGGCGGGTGCCGCAGCTCGCCGCACTCGGAGCACCGCTGGAACCGCAGCGTGCCGTCCGCGCCCGAGGTCCAGAAGAACTCGTTGTTGTCGGTCAGCTCGGGCAGCAGTCGCCCGGACGGTTCGGCCACGGTTTGCTCCTCGAATTCGGCGCGGGTCGGGTGGGTCGGAGAGGACCGGACGCTACCTGGACTCCCAGGAACCCACTACTTTGCGTTGCGCTCGGAACCGTGCCGCGAGGGGGAGACGCATGCCTGCACAGTTGAAGCCGAACGGTGGTCTCGAGGGAACTGGGGTGCTGGTCACCGGGGGCGGCACCGGCATCGGCGCCGCGTGCGCGCGGGTCGCCGCTGCCGACGGTGCCGCGGTCACGATCTGCGGGCGCACCGAGGCCACGCTGCAGGCGTCGGTCGAGAAGATCGCCGGCGCCGCCGCGAACGGCGGGAGCATCCGCTACGTGATCGGCGACGTCACCGTCGAGGACGACGTCGCGCGCATCGTCGCCGCCGCGGTCGAGCCGACCGGCACGCTCGACGGGGTGGTCGCCAACGCTGGTGGTGGCGGATCGCTGAAGCCACTGGCGATGCAGGAGGTCGACGAGTTCGAGCGGGTGATCCGCCTGAACGCGACCGGCACCTTCCTCACCGCCAAGTACTCACTGCCGCACCTGATCGAGACGAAGGGCTCCTTCGTCGGCATGTCGTCGTTCGCCGGCGCGTACACGCACCGCTACTTCACCGGCTACACCGCCGGGAAGGGCGCGCTCGAGCAGGTCGTGCGCAACGCGGCCGACGAGTACGGCGCGCTCGGCGTGCGCTTCAACGCCATCCGGCCGGGCTTCATCAGCACCGAGATCATGGAGGGCATCTCGCGCGAGGGCTCCACGTACGAGAGCTATCTCGTCAACACGCCGCTCGGGCGGGTGGGGGAGCCCGACGAGATCGCGCACGTGGTGCGCTTCCTGCTCGGGCCCGAGTCGCAGTGGATGACCGGCCAGATCCTCAACGTCGACGGTGGCAACTCGCTGCGCAGCGGGCCCGACTACGGCGAGCTGGTCGTGATGATGCACGGCCCTGACGCCATCCCCGGAGCCTCGAGCAGCTGAGCCCCGGTCATTCGGTCAGCGCACGTCGAGCGTCATCGCGGTCTCGCCGTCGGCGCGCACCGCACGGAGCGCCGCACCGCCTTCCGCGGGCGACCCCGCCAACCAGAATCGACGATTGGCGAAGTGTGGCGCGCGGGCTCGGTACGACACCTCGCGCGCGTCCTGGCCGCGGCGCGTGCGTGCGAGTTCAGCAAGGAGGATCGCGGTGAGCGGACCGTGCACCACCAGGTCGGGGTAGCCCTCGATCCCGGTCGCGTACGGCTGGTCGTAGTGGATGCGGTGCGCGTTGGCGGTCACCGCAGAGAACCGGAACAGCAGCGTGGGGTCGGCCACGCGTTCCTCGACCCATTCGGCGTCGGCGGGGGCGTCGGCGTCGGGGCCGACGGGAGCCAGCACGCCCGCGGCGCGGAAGACGAGGTCCTGCTCCTCCTCGACGTGCGGCGCACCTTCCTGCTCGATGGTGTGGCCGACGGTCACCAACCAGAAGCGTCCCGCGCCGCCCTCCTTCACGTCGGCCTTCACGATGCGTGAGACGCGCTCGGCGTCGACGCCGATGCGCAGCGGTCGCGTGACGCGCACGCGGCCGCCCACCCACATGCGCTGCGGGAACTCGTTCATCTCGGCCCGCCGCCGGGAGTGACCGTCGACGCCGAGGCCCGCGGTCGGCACCGCAGGATGGAAGAGCGCCCAGTGCCAGAGTGCCGGGAGCAGCCCGTGGTCGAGCACCGCGGGGTCGACGTCGAGGCAGGCGGCGAGTCGCCCCGCCTGCTCGAGGCGCACCGGGTCGTGCGCGAGCTCGACGAAGCCGGCGTCGGCGAGCGCGGGTTCGACGCTCACGAGAGCGGCACCGCGCTGGCGATCACACCGTCGTCGTGCAGCGTGCCGATCTCCGTCGGCGACAGTTCCAGGACGTCGGCGAGCACCTCGTCGGTGTGCATGCCGAGGAGCGGCGCGGTCGCGGGCGGCACCGGGGGCTCGGTCGGGAACTTCATCGGCGACGCCGGGGTGCGCAGCGTGCCGATGCCGGGGTGGTCGACGTCACCGAACACCGGGCTCGTCGGTGCGATGCGCCAGTCGTCGTCGAGCAGCTGCGTGAACGTCTGGTACGGACCCCAGCACACGCCGTGCGCGTCGAGCGCCTTGCGCACCTCGTCGAGCGTGCGGTGCTCGAACCACGGCTTGAGCAGCGCGGCGATGCCGTCGCGCGCGCGGTAGCGGTCGGCTTCCTTGGTGAAGTCGGCGTCGAACGCGCGCTCCATGGGCGGCAGGTGCTCCTCGATGCCGGTCGCCTTCACCAACGTGCGCCACTGGTTGAGGCTGATGGCGACGACCATGACGCGCCGGCCGTCGCTGGTGGCGAAGTCGCGCCCGAATGCGCCGTACATGTCGTTGCCGAGCGGTGGCCGGTTCTCGTGCGACACCTCCGCTTGCGCGAGGAAGCCCAGGTTGGCGACCATCGTGAACGCGACGTCGGCAAGGGAGATCTTGACCAGTTGACCGTCGCCCGTGCTCCGGCGCCTGCGCTCCGCCGCGAGGATGCCGATCACCGCGTTGAGCCCGGTGGCGATGTCCCACGCCGGCAACGCGTTGTTCACCGGGAAGAGCGACCCCACCGGGCCGGTCGCGTTGGCGATGCCCGACGCCGCGTTCACGGTGTAGTCGACTGCGGTGCTCTCGTCGGGGTTCCCGACGATGTTCACGTACACCAGGTCAGCGCGTCGGGCGCGTAGCCGGGCGTCGGCCAACCACCCCGACTCGGGAAAGTTGGAGAGGAACAGGCCGGCGTCGTCACCTGGAGCGGTGATGAGCTCGGTGGCGAGCTCTCGACCCTCGGGGCGCGACAGGTCGATGGCGATCGAGCGCTTCCCTTTGTTGAGCCCGGCCCAGTACAGGCTCACGCCCTCCTCGGTGACCGGCCAACGGCGGTAGTCGAGGCCACCGCCGATGGTGTCGAAGCGGATGACGTCGGCGCCGAGTTGGGCAAGGGTGAGACCTCCGAGTGGGGCAGCCACGAAGGCCGACCCCTCGACGACGCGCAGACCCGAGAGCAGCTCCATGGGCGACACAGTACGGTGCGCGTCATGAATCGCGAGAAGGTCGTCTTCTTCTTCAGCCGCAAGGACGGGATCTCGCGCGAGGAGTTCCACGACCACTACCTGCACCACCACGCGCCGCTCGGTCTGCGCGTCACGGTCACGATGGACGGCTACACCGTGAACCTGGTCGACAGCGAGAGCGACGTCGACGCGGTCACCGAGATCTGGACCGCATCGATGGCCGACTTCTTCGATCCTTCGAAGTCGTTCGCGACCGAGGACGACGCCAAGACGATGATGGCCGACCACGACTCGTTCATCGGCCCGTACGACGCCTACGCGGTCGAGGAAGTGGTGGTGCACGGCGCGCTGCCCGACGCGCCGCTCGGCGAAGCCGCGCCCGGTGCCAAGGTGTTCGTGCGCTACGCCGACGTGTCCGACGTGCCTGCGCCGCCCGCTGACGCGATCTTCGTCGTCGACCAGCGCGTGCTGCAGAACATCATGCCCGGCTCGCCGGACGTCGCGCTCGTGCGCACGATCTGGTTGGAGAACCCGGGCGAGGCGACCGACCTGTGGGCCGACGCGCTCGTCGCGCGTGAAGTCCGCATGAAGCCACCGTTCTGAGACCAATCGGCGTCCCCTACGACGGCGTCAGCGTGACCCGCCAGTCGTGCGCCGCCAGGTGGCCTCGGGTGACGGTACGACCCTTGCTGCGTTCGGCGACGAGGAACGTGTAGGTCGGGCTCGACGGCGCGTCGCGCATCGTGAACCGGAACTTGCACCGTGCGATGCCCCCGCCACCGGCGCGACCGGGGCCGAGGCGCGCCCGGGCGACGACGTGCCGATCGTCATCCTGCAGGCGGACGCGGCTGCCCCGATGGATGTCGCTCCGGTCGTCCGCACCGGCGCAGTCCTCGAGGGCGACACCCCCGCGCACCACCACGGTGCCCCGGATGGTGTGCGTGGTCGCGTCTGCCGGTGTCGGGGCCGCCGCGAAGACGAAGGCGACGATGCAGCAGAAGATCAGCGGGCGCGACACCCGACTCCGCTACCCGCGCCGGAGCGTCGCCAACCCGTGACGGGTGGCGTCGAGGTCCGCCAGAGAATCGGAAGATTCTGCGAGAAACGTTTGACATCGAATGATTCGACGTCTAACGTTGAGGCATGCGGAACCGTGATCGATCCCACGAGGAGCCCATCGGCCTGTTCGTGACCCGGACGTCGAAGGCCCTGAGCCGGGCCTTCGACGCGGCGCTGGCCGAACGGGGCGGGTCGTTGCCCACTTGGTTGGTCCTGGCGTCGCTCGAGGGCGGGTTGCGGGGCTCGCAGCGGACGATCGCCGCCGCCGTCGGCGTGGAGGGGCCCACGCTGACCCACCACCTGGGTCGGATGGAAGCAGATGGGCTCGTGGTCCGGGCGCGTGATCCGCAGAACCGGCGCACCCAACAGGTCGAGCTCACCGACGCCGGCCACGCCCGGTTCGCGTCGCTCGTCGACGTGGTGCGCGGGTTCGACGATCGGCTCCGGGAGGGATTCACCGACGACGAGCTGCTGGTGCTCCGCCAGCTGCTGGAACGACTCGCCGACAACGTCGGCTCGCCGTCTCTCGACGACAGGAAGGAACCGACATGACCGACCACGTGAACACGCTGCTCACGACCTGGGCCGAGTCCGAACGGACCGGCGACACCGGGACCCTCGATGGCCTCCTGGCCGACGACTTCGTCGGCATCGGGCCCGTCGGGTTCGTCCTCGACAAGCCCGCGTGGCTGGCGCGCTTCGAGCAGGGACTCAGCTACGAGGAGCTCGCGCTCGACGAGGTCACGATCCACCGTCACGGCGACACCGCCATCGCGGTGGCGCACCAGCACGCGGTCGGCACCGCCCGCGGCAACCCCACCCCGCCGGACACGCGGGTCGCGTTCACGATCGTGTCGGCGAGTTCGGATCCACGGATCGCCGGTGTGCAGTACAGCTTCTTGGGGGTGCCGCAGTGAGCGCGTCGAGCACCGTGGCCCCGCACCGGCTCTCACGGTCCCAGCGCGTCGCCAACGCAGTCCTCATGCGGATGCTGCGTCGTGGACGCGGCCCGGCGTTCATGCAGCTGCTCACCGTGCGCGGGCGCTCGAGCGGCCGGCTCCGCACCACGCCCGTCGTCCCGGTCGTGGACGGCGACCGGCGCTGGGTGGTGTCGCCGTTCGGCGAAGTCGAGTGGGTGCGGAACGCGCGCGTTGCCGGGCGCATCGAGCTCGGACGCGGCGACGCACGCGCCGAATACATTGCTCGCGAGCTTGACGCCTCGGAGGCGACTCCGGTGTTGCGCGCGTACCTGTCGATGCCGTCCGAACGGTTTGTACGCCGCGACTTCGACGTGACCGCGACGTCGGACGACGCCGCGCTTGCCGCCGAGGCACCACGGCATCCCGTGTTCGCGCTGGTCGACGTCGACAGTGCTCGTGCAGCGGGCACGGAAGGAGTGGAACGCGATGACGTATCGGGTTGACACGCAGCTGAACATCGTCACGAGACACAGGCGAACGCTCGGTAGGGTGGGATGCCGTGACTGAACCGGCGATCGTGGCCGACGGCCTGGTGAAGAACTTCGGAGACGTCGAGGCGGTGAAGGGGGTCTCGTTCGAGGTCCCCGAGGGTCGGGTCCTCGGGTTGCTCGGGCCCAACGGCGCGGGCAAGACGACGGCGGTGCGGATGCTCACCACGCTGCTGAAGCCCGATCGCGGCACTGCCCGTGTTCTCGGCGTCGACGTGCGCAAGGACCCGCAGCGGGTGCGGGGGAGCATCGGCCTCGCCGGTCAGTACGCCGCCGTCGACGAGAACCTCACTGGGCGCGAGAACCTCGCGCTCGTGGGCAAGCTCACGCACCTGCCGGCCGCGGAGATCACCGCCCGGGCCGACCGAGCTCCTCGACCAGTTCGCGCTCAGCGACGCCGCCGACCGCGTGTGCCGCACGTACTCGGGCGGCATGCGTCGGCGACTCGACCTCGCCGCCGCGCTCGTGCACCGTCCGCCGGTGCTGTTCCTCGACGAGCCCACCACCGGGCTCGATCCGCAGGGGCGCAACGAGCTGTGGAGCGTGATCGAGGATCTCGTGAGCCGCGGCACCACGGTGCTGTTGACCACGCAGTACCTCGAGGAGGCCGACACGCTCGCCGACAACATCGTGGTCATCGACCACGGCAGCGTCATCGCCGAGGGCTCGGCCACTCAGCTCAAGGAGCGCATGGGCGCCACGGTGGTCGAGATCACGATGCGCGACGACGACGCCACCAAGCGTGCGGTGGAGCTCCTCGCGCCGGTGGGCAGCGCGACGAACGACGGCAAGCTCGTGCGGGTCAACGTGCCCGGCGGCGCCGGAGCACGGTCGATGCTCGAGGCGGTGCGCATCCTCGACGGCGCCCACCTCGACCCCGCGGCCCTGGTGTTGCGCGAGCCGACGCTCGACGACGTGTTCCTCGAGCTCACCGGCCACGCCACGACGGACGGCGACGGCGAAGGAGGCGACGAATGACGACCATCACGGCCGACGCGCCGCACGACGGTGCACGTCAACCGCGGTCACGCGGTCGGCGACGCGCTGACGATGGCGTGGCGCAACCTCCTCAACCTGGTCCGCAACCCGCAGCTGCTCGTGTTCGCCACCATCCAGCCGGTCATCTTCGTGTTGATGTTCCGGTACGTGTTCGGTGGCGCGATCCAGGGCAGCCTGCCGCCGGGGCAGACCTACGTGAACTTCCTGATGCCCGGCATCTTCGTGCAGACCATCGTGTTCGGTTCGCTCACCACCGGCGTCGGTCTCGCCGACGACCTGAGCAAGGGTCTCATCGACCGCTTCCGTTCGTTGCCGATGGCGCGCTCGGCGGTGCTGGTCGGCCGCACCCTCGCCGACCTCCTGCGCAACTTCTTCGTCGTGATCCTCATGTGCATCGTCGGCTTCATCGTCGGATGGACGATCGGCACCAACGTGTGGGGTCTGCTCGGCGCGGTCGGGGATCATCCTCGCGTTCTCGTACTCGCTGTCGTGGGTGTTCGCCATCGTCGGTCTCATGGTGAAGGACGCCGAGACCGCGCAGGCGGTGTCGTTCCCGATCCTGGCCCCGCTGGTGTTCGCGTCGTCGGCGTTCGTGCCGGTGTCGACGATGCCGTCGTGGCTGCAGGGCTGGGCCGAGAACCAGCCGGTGTCGATCGTGGTCGACGCCGCCCGCGCGCTCACCATCGGCGGTCCGACGTCGGAGTACGTGATCAAGGCGATCGCGTGGATCGTCGGCATCGTCGCCGTGTGCGCGCCGATCGCCGTCAATCGCTACCGCCGCGCCGTCTGACCCTTCACGAACCTGCGTCGTTGATCGGGACTCTCGCCCCGACGAGCGACGCCGGTTGGTGGAATCAGTACGCTCCCGCGGCATGAGCCGAGACATCGCCGCGCTGGTTGCGTCCATGACCGTCGAGGAGAAGGCCGCGTTCACCGCGGGCGCCGACTTCTGGACCCTGGTGGCCAACGAGCGGGTCGGCATCCCACCGATCCGGGTGACCGACGGGCCCAACGGCGCGCGGGGAAGCGCACTGTTCGGGCTCGGGGGAGAGACGGCGGTGTGCGTGCCCTGCGGGTCGGCGCTCGGCGCCACCTGGGACCCCGAGCTGGTCGAACGGGTGGGCGCGATGCTCGGGGAGGAGGCGCTCACCAAGGCGTGCCGCGTGCTGCTGGCGCCGACCGTCAACCTGCACCGCTCACCCCTCGGCGGTCGCAACTTCGAGTGCTACTCCGAAGACCCGCTGCTGTCGGGCAAGACCGCAGCCGCGTTCGTGCGGGGCGTGCAGTCGGAAGGCGTCGTCACCACGGTCAAGCACTTCGCGGGCAACGACGCCGAGTTCGAGCGCCAGACCATCAACTCGGTGATCGACGCCCGCACACTGCGGGAGCTCACGTTGGTGCCGTTCGAGCTCGCGGTGCGCGAGGGCGGTGCGCTCGGCATCATGACCGCGTACAACCGCCTCAACGGGCCGCACTGCTCCGAGCACCACCAGCTCATCGCCGAGATCCTGCGCGGCGAGTGGGGGTTCGAGGGCTTCGTGCTCACCGACTGGTTGAGCGCCGGCTCCACGAACGGATCGTCGGCGGCCGGCCTCGACCTCGAGATGCCCGGGCCGGGCGCGTTCTACGGGAAGGTGCTCGGCGACGCGGTCGCCGCCGGGAGTTGTCTCCGAGTCCGAGCTCGACGAGCACGTCACGCATCTGCTGCAGGTGTTCGACCGCATCGGCGCGCTCGACGACGATCCCGACTGGGCCAGCACGTCGATCGACCGCCCCGAGCACCGCGCGCTCGCGCGCGAGGCCGCCGTCGCCGCCACCGTGCTCCTCCGCAATGAGACCCGACAGGGCAACCGGGCAGTCCTGCCGCTCGATCGCTCGAAGCTGCGCACGCTCGCGGTGCTCGGTCCGAACGCCGAACGTCCGCAGATGATGGGCGGTGGCTCCGCCAACCTCGCGCCGCACTACGAGATCAGCCTGCTCGACGCCTTGCGCGGCACCCTCGACGACGACGTCGAGGTGCGCTTCGAGCGCGGCGTCGACATCGACCGCACGACGGCACCGCTGTACGCACCGTTCGCCATCGAGTACTTCGCCGGGTCGGATCTCGCGCGGGGAGCCCGTCGCGCGCGGCCGCTATCGCAACGGCAAGCTCCTGGTGGTCGATCCGCTGCCCGACGGGGTCCCGTCCGGCGACGTTCTCGTTCCGCGCCACCGCCACCTACGTCCCCGACGAGGCTGGCACCCACACGTTCGCATTGGTGCAGATGGCGGGGCGCGGGCGGATCCTGCTCGACGGTGAGGTACTGCTCGACGGGGTCGCCGACCCGCCCGGGCCCGGTACGGAGTTCTTCGGATTCGCCAGCGCGGAGGCGCTGCGCCGGGTGGAGCTCGACGCGGGCAAGGCCGTCGAGGTCGTCGTCGAGTTCTCGGTCGCGCCCGACGCGTTCTTCCTGCGTGGCATCAAGGTCGGTCATCGCCGTCCGAGCCCGCCCGATCTGCTCGACCGCGCCGATCGCGACCGCGGCCGGACGCCGACGCGGTGATCGTCATGGTCGGCACCAACGACGACTGGGAGACGGAGGGAGAGGACCGCACGCTCGATGGATCTCCCCGGACGTCAGGACGACCTGGTCGCCGCGCGCCGTGGCCGCCAACCCGAACACCGTGGTCGTCGTGAACACCGGATCGCCGGTCACCATGGACTGGGCCGACGATGTTCCCGCGATCGTGCAGGCGTGGTTCGGCGGCCAGGAGATGGGCAACGCGGTCGCCGAGGTGCTCTTCGGCGACGCGGAGCCTGGTGGACGCCTGCCCACCACCTTCCCGGTACGGCTCGAGCACAACCCGTCGTACGGCAACTTCCCCGGCGAGTTCGGCGAGCTGCGCTACGGCGAGGGTGTGCTCCTGGGCTACCGGTGGTACGAGGCCCGTCAGCTGCCGACGCGGTTCCCGTTCGGGCATGGGCTCTCGTACTCGACGTTCGGGTTGGCCGAACCGACGGTGGCCGTCGACGGCGACACGGTCACGGTGTCGGTGGCGGTCACCAACAGCGGCGACCGTCGGGGCACGGAGGTGGTGCAGTGCTACGTGGCGCCACCGACCTCGCGCACCGTCACGCGTCCGCCGAAGGAGCTGAAGGCGTTCGCCAAGGTCCGGCTCGACCCGCGCGAGTCGACCGCCGTCGAGCTGGTGCTCGACGCCCGCGCCTTCGGGTACTGGGATCCGACCGCGGGTGACTGGCAGGTCACACCCGGTACGTACGAGCTGCACGTCGGCCGGTCGTCGGCCGACGTGACGCACGTCGTGTCAGTAGAGCGGTGACCAGGCCGCGGTCCTGAGCAACCGGCTCCGCCACTGGTCACGGAACGCCAGCGCGTCGTACATGTAGGTCCCCGGCTCGCGCCGTTCGATCGGCAGGTCGGTGGCGATCAGGTTCATCACCGTCTGCGGGTCGGGGATCCACTGCCACAGCATCGCCTCGCGCCGGGTCGAGGAACCGTGCGCGTTCTGGAAACACGCCTGGATGTCGATGGGGATGGCGCGCATGTCGTCGGCGTAGCGCAGCAGCGGCTGGCGGTAGATGTCGTCCCACGCCTGGATGTAGTCGTCGAGCGACGACGTCGGCCAGCCGGTGTCCTCCATGAAGAGGTGCAGCTCGTGCTCGCGCCCGTCGGTGGGCACGTCGGCGAAGTCGACCTCCTGGATGGGCGACCAGTGCACCGGCAGCATCACCTTGGCCTTCACGTCGTGCCGGCATCCGTCGACCGAATGCATCCACTCGCGCAGGTCGCCGGTGCGGATGCGCTCGTCGAGCCGCTCCCATGCCGCACCGTCGCGCACGCCGGTGATGGTCACGACGTTGTAGGCGGGTCCGCTGCCGTGCGCGTGGTTCATGTACCAGAGGAGGCGGGCGTCGTCACCTTCGGCGAGCATCGGCATCCAGCCGGTGCGGTACAGCGTCTCGAACTCGTCTTCCTCGAGCCCGACGACCTCGTGCGTCTCGTGGACGAACAGCATCACGCCACCTCCGCAGTCGCGGGCTGCAGTGGCGCCGGCGACCATCGGGCGGTGCGCAACAGCAGGCTCTCCCATCGGTCGCGCAGCGCCAGCGCGTCGTGCATCCAGGTGCCGGGCGCCCGCATCTCACGGGGGATGTCGGTCATGAGCAGGGTGCCGAGCCGCTCGACGTCGAGGATGCGCTGCATCAGGACGACCTCGCGGCGGAGGTGCGAGCCGAACGCGGGCTGGAACCCGGCCTCGATGTCGAGGAAGCGCGGCGCGCCGCTGTCGCGGTGCTCGAGCGACTTCGAGTAGACGCTCCCCGACGCCTCGATGTAGTCGAGGAACTTGTCCTCGTAGGGCCACATCGTGTCCTGCATGTACACGACGGGGTCGCGGTCGACGTCGCTGCCGGGGACGGTGGTGAGGTCGAGGTCGGCGAGCGGCGACCACGGCAGCGGTACCAGCACCTTGCCGATCGCATCGTGCCGGTACGTGTCGAGCTCGCGCATCCAGTCCTGCAGGTCGCCCTGCTGGATGCGGCGGGTGAGCCGTTCGTAGGCGGCACCGTCGCGGACGGCGGTGATGGTGACCGCTCGGTACGACCAGGTGCTGCCGTGCGTGAAGTTGCAGTACCAGAGCAGGCGGGCGTCGTCGTCTTCGGCGAGGGTGGGCATCCAGTGGTCGCGGAACGCGGCCTCGAACGCGTCCTCGTGGTAACCGGCGACGAGGTGAGTTTCGTGGAGGAAGAGCACGCCGGGCATCCTCACCGCTCCACGAACATGCGTCAAAAAGTGACGCCATAGGGCGGAACGTTGACGCAGGAACAGTGTGGGGGAGTCAGGTGCCGAACGCGGTTCCGTCGTGGCGGGGATCGCTGCCGCCCTCGAGCCAGCCGTCGGGATGGACCCGGATCACCTGTCCGGCCCCGAACCAGCGCTGCGGGATGTCGACGACGTCCCAGCCGTCGTCGGTCGCGGCCCGTCGCACCGCGGCGTCGTCGGCGAAGCCGGGCTCGATGCCCAGCAGGTTGCCGATCGGCCAGAGCGTGCGCGGCCGGTCGAGCGCGGCCTGCGGGTCGAGGCCGTGATCGAGCACGTGGCGCAGCACCTGCACGTGCCCCTGCGGTTGCATCGGTCCGCCGACGAGGCCGTAGACCAGGTGGAGGAGCCCATCGCGCCGGACCATGCCGGGGATGATGGTGTGGAACGGGCGCTTGCCGCCGGCGACGACGTTGGGGTGGTCGCCATCGAGCGAGAAGCCGAAGCCGCGGTTCTGGAGCGGCGCACCGCCGGCGTGGACGCCGCAGCCGAAGCCGACGTACACCGACGTGATGAGGCTCACCGCCAGGCCGTCGGCGACGACCGCGGTGTACACGGTGTCGCGCCCGACGGGTTTGCGAACGCCTGTCTCCCAGAAGCGCGGCACCTCCGCCACGCTGGGGTCGGCGACGTGCGCGTGTGCGTCTTCCATGCCGGCCCGGATTGCTCGCGCGACCGCGACCACGTCGGCCGGGTCGTCGGGGTCGCTCGCCGGCGCGTCGGCCAGTCGTGCCAGGGCCGCGAGGACCGCGGCGCCCTGACCGTTGGGCGGGAGCTGCAGCACCTCGTGATCGTGATACGCGCCGGTGATCGGCGTGACCCACTCGCCGCGATGCTGTGCCAGGTCGTCGATCGTGAGACAGCCGCCGTCGCGCTGCACCGCGTCGACCGCGGACGCGGCCCACGCACCGGTCATGTGCGCGTCGCGTCCGCCGCGGCCGACGGCGCGCAGCGACTCGGCGAGTGCGACGTTGGTGATGCGCTGTCCCGGTACCGGTCGCTCGGGCAGCCCGTGCCCGGGACGCAGGTGCTCGGACGCGCTCGACCACTCCATCGCCGCGATCCTGCCGATGGGGAAGCCGTGTTCGGCCAGTTCCACCGCCGGACGCAACGTGGTGCTCAGGTCGAGACGTCCGAACCGCGCCACGAGCTGCTCCCAGGCGTCGACGACGCCCGGCACCGTCACCGTCAGCGGACTGCGCTCGAACCACGCGTCGGGTGCGAGGCACCGCTCGTGCGTCAGCGTTGCGGGCGCACGGCCCGAGCCGTTGAAGCCGACGACCGCACCGCCCGGCTCGGCGACGAGCGCGAAGGCGTCGCCGCCGATGCCGCTCGAGTGCGGTTGCACGACACCGAGCACCGCGTCGGCGGCCACCGCGGCGTCCACCGCGCTGCCACCCTCGCCGAGCGCCCAGAGCGCGGCCTCGACCGCGAGCCGGTTCGAGGTCGCCACCATCGCCGACCGGGCCCAGGCCGGAGACGTGGTGGACACGGCGGTCACCGCGTCCACCGCTGACGGCGCTGCACTGCGCAGACGGCGACGTCGTACTCGGAGTAGAACGCGTCCCGCCCTTCCTGCTGGGCCGACCGGTGGTCGGGATCGTCGCGCCATGCTGCCTCGGCTTCGTCCGATGCGAACGTGACCAGCGCCAGGCGTTCGCCATCGGCGGCGACGAACTCCTTGAACTCCACGAAGCCGGGCATGGCGGCGGCCTTGGCTTCGAGTTCCGCGGCGAGGCTGCCGTAGCGCCGCCCCGGGGCGTCGTCGCGCAGGCGCGAACGGAACACGGTGATGCTCTGCTGGTCCACGCCGGTCAGTGTCGCACGGCGCCGACACCGGAACCCTGCCAGAGTGTTCCGATGACGACGAGACGGACCTTGACCGCGGTGGTGGTCGTCGTGGTGATGACGGCCGCGGTGATGACGTCGATCCCCGGATCCGTGGCGGGCGCGGCATCATCGACTGCGTCACCGGCTGCATCGTCGCCACCACGCATCATCATCGACACCGACTTCTCGAAGTGGTGGGACGACGTCACCGCGCTCGGCATCGCAAACGTCCTGCACGAGCGCGGGAAGCTCAAGCTCCTGGGGATCATGTCCGATGTCCCGAACCCGGCCGCCGTCGCCGCCATCGACGCCATCGACACCGCCTACGGCCACGGCTACACCCCCATCGGCGACGTCGCGGGCAGCGACAGGGGCACGTTCGACCACGGTTACACCGACGCGCTGGCCCGCAAGCTCCGGCACTCGGTCCACGACAGCGCCGACACCCCTGACGCGGTCGCGCTCTACCAGCGGCTGTTGCGGCGCGCCCCGGACGGGAGCGTCACTATCGTCTCTCTCGGCGGCTACACCAACCTCGCCGGCCTCCTCGACGCCCCGGGCGGCCGGAAGCTGATCACCCACAAGGTGAAGCGCCTCGTGATCATGGACGGCCTGTTCCCGGGCGGCTTCGGACCGGTGACGAACCAGAAGCTCGATCTCGCGGCCGCGAGCAAGGTGGTGACGGAACCCGGATGGCCCGGCCCCATCGCGTGGGCCGACGGCACGGTCGGCGTCGCGACGCGGGTCGGCGCCGCGTTGTGCACCACTACGCCCGCGGATCATCCGATGCGCATCGCGTACGAGGCCTTGTTCGGCTGCGGTCCGCCCACGGACGGCGACTGGGATGCGCCGACGCTGCTGTACGCGATCGGTGATCTTCCCGCCGCGTTCGAAGAGCTGGGCCAAGGCGGCGCCGCGGTGATCAACGCCGACGGCGGCCTGTCATGGCAGGACCAGTCGACCGCGCCCACGACGTCTACGTCCACATCGCCGACCAGGCCCGGTTGAACGCGCGGATCGAGGAGCTGCTCAAGGCTCCGTGAGGACCTCGGCGTCGTGCTCGCCGACCAACGGTGCTCGCCGCGAGATCCTCCAGGGTGACGCGGGCATGAGGAAGGGTGCCCCGGGATAGCGGACGGTGCGGTCGAGCGCCTCGTGGTCCACCTCGACCTGGAACCCGCGCGCCTTGATGTGCTCGGTCTCGAACGCCTCCTCCGGTGACGCCACGACGCCGCACGCGAGGCCACGCGTCTGGCCACCGATGAAGAAGTCGTGGGCCGGGATCCGTTCGGCGATGAAGTTCAACGCCTCGCGTCCGGCCCCGAAGATGTCGCGCGCGAGGTCGTCGGTGGCCATCTCCGCGATCGACACACCACCGCGCTCGATGGCGAGGTCGAGCAGCATCGTCTCGGGGAATTCCTCGCGGAAGCCGAGGGTCTCGATCCAGTCGAGCAATGACTCGAAGTCGCGCTGCGAGCGCGGCGGGAAGCCGGTGGTCACGTACACGCCATCGGCGCAGCGCATCTGCGTCGGCATGCTGATGGTGGGCATCGCGTGCCGCCCGGTCTGCCGCAGCACCGTCTCGCGACCGGCGAGGTACCCGTAGGTGCCCATCTCGGTGGTGACGTTGCACGCCGCGTGCATGCTCACGTCGACGTGCTGCCCGCGTCCGGTGACGTCGCGCGCCAGCACCGCGGTGAGCGCTCCCATCACCGCCCACGTGCTGCCGATGTGGAACGCCTGGTTGCCGCCGCCCCGGACCGGGGGAAGCGTGTGGTCGTCGTAGCCGCAGCTCCACGCGGGGCCACCACCGGCGAGCAACGTGAGGTCGGTGGCGGGCTCGTCCGCGCGCGTGCCCTCACTCCCGAACGGCGTGACCGACACCCAGATCAACCGCTCCTTCGCCGCCCGCAGCTCGCGGTGATCGAGTCCGAGCGCGGCCAGCGCGCCCGGCGCTTCTCCCTCGAGCACGATGTCGGCGACGGCCATCAGACCGCGGCACTGCTCGACGCCTTCCGGGGTCGCCAGGTCGAGCACCACCCCGCGCTTCGACGTGTTGTAGTACCACCACCAGAGGCTGCGTTCCGGATCGTCGACATCGTCGGCGAAGGGCTCGTGCGCGCGGCTGGCGTGACCGCCGGGTGGTTCGACGACGATCACGTCGGCGCCGAGGTCGCCGAGCATCTTGCCCGCGAGCGCGGCGTGCTCCGACGCCAGCTCCACGACCTGCAGCCCCTGCAGCGGACCCGGGGGCGTGTCGGGACTCACACCACACCGTCCGCAGTGAGCTGCTCGATCTCGGCGTCGTCGAGGCCGAGCAACTCGGAGAACACCTGGTGGTTGTGCTCACCGAGGCAGGGACCGCCGCGCTCGATCGTCCAGTCGGTGTCGGAGAAGTGCAGCGGGATGCCGTCGACGCGCACGTCGCCCATCTCGCGGTGGTGCGCGGTGGGCCAGAGTCCCCACTCGCTCGTCGCGGGGTCGTGGTCGATGCGGTCCTCCGGTCGGGCGACGACGCTCGCCGGCACACCGGCGGCTCGGAGCGACTCCGCGACCGCGAAGTGCTCGCGCGTGCGCGTCCACTCGCTGATGCGGGCGTCGAGTGCGTCCTGCACCGCGGCGCGCTCGGCGAGGGTGTCGTTGCGCGGATCGGTGGCCCACGGCTCGTCGACCACCTTGGCCATCCGCTTCCAGTCGTCGTCGTCACGGCACACGATGGCGACCCAGTTGTCGTCGCCCTCGGCGGGGTAGATGCCGTGCGGCACGCGGAGCGGCGCGTGGCTGCGGTTCGAGTCGGGCTCGCCGTCGCGCCGCAGCGGGCGGTCGTTGACCGTGTAGTCGAGGAGGTCGGGACCGACCAGCGTGGTGCCCGCCTCGGTGCACGACATGTCGATCCACTGGCCCTCTCCGGTGCGGTTGCGGTGGATCAACCCGGCGAGCACGGCGACGGCCATGATGTCGGCGCCCATGTGGTCCATGTACGAGTAGCCCCACCCGGCCGGCGCCTGGTCGGGCAGCGCGGAGCTGAACGTGAGCCCGGAGACCGCCTGCACGATCGGGCCCCACGTCTTGAACGACGAGTTCGGGCCCCACGCGCCGAACCCGCAGTTCGACACGTAGAGGATGTCGGGTCTGATCGCGCGCATCTCGTCGTAGGAGAAGCCCATGCGCGCCATCACCCCGGCCGCGAAGTTCTCGGTGACGACGTCGGAGATCGCGATCAGGTCGCGCAGCAGCTGCTTGCCGCGCTCCTGGCGCAGGTCGAGCGTGATCCCCAGCTTCTCGACGTTGTGGTTGTTGAAGCCACTGCCGAACTCGATGCCGCGCCGGTCGTCGACGAACGGCCCCGCGCCCCGCACGATGTCCCACGTGCCCTGCTTCACGGGGTCCTCGACCCGGATCACCTGCGCGCCCACCGCCGCGAGGTAGCGCGTGGCGCCGGCGCCGGCCAGCTGCCCACTCAGGTCGCAGATGCGGATGTGAGAGAGCGCGCCCACTCAGCGCACCCGGATGGGCACCGAGGTGTAGCCGCGCACGGTCGACGTGTGGATGCGTTCCAGGCGGCTCTCGTCGATCTCCCACGTGGGGTACCGCTTCAGCGTCTCGTGCAACGCCACGCGGCCTTCGAGCCGTGCCACTGCGGCGCCGATGCAGAAGTGCGCGCCGTACCCGAACGCAAGTTGCCGGTCGATGTCGCGGTGGATGTCGAACCGGTCGGGGTCGGGGAAGTGGCGCTCGTCGCGGTCGGCTGCGCCGTTGAGCAACGAGATGCGCGCGCCCTGCGGGATGGTGACCCCGTGCAGCGTCACGTCGCGCGACACCCACCGCGATTGCACGGGCGACGGCGCTTCGTAGCGCAGCAGCTCTTCGACCGCGTTCCCGAGCAACGACGGGTCGTCGACGAGCTCCTGGCGCTGGTCGGGGTGCTGCGCCAGCGTCACCGCGGCGAAGCCGAGGAGTCGGGCGACGGTCTCGGTGCCGGCGAGCGCGATGAGCTGCACGAAGCCGAGGATCTCCTCGAGCGTGAGCGTGCGGGTCTTCCCGTCGTCCTCGATCTCCGCGTGCACGAGTCCGGTGAGGAGGTCGTCCTGCGGGTCCTTGCGGCGTTGCTCCATGAGCTCGGGGATGATGGCGAAGGCCTCCTGGCCGATCTCGCCGGTCTTCGTCACCATCGACGACATCGAGCCCATGCCGCCCTGGTGGGTGTCGCCCTCGTCGACGTGCAGGGTCTTGTTGGCGAGCTCGCGGAACTGGTCGGCGTGGCCGTCCGGGTACCCGACGAGGGCGAGGATCACCGTGGGCGGCAGCAGGCCCGCGAACGCACCGACGTAGTCGAACTCGTCCTGGCCGTCGACGGTGTCGAGGAATTCCCCGCAGAGCAACCCGACGCGACGTTCGAGATCGGAGATCGCACGCGGCGTGAAGGCCCGGGCCACGAGCTTGCGCAGGCGCGTGTGCTCGGGCGGATCCTTCATGATCATCATCGGTATGTTCTCGTAGGGCTCGGGTGTGATCATCTCGAGGACGATGCCGTGGCCCGACTTGAACGTCTCGGTGTCGACGAGCCCGTTGAGGACGTCGTCGTAGCGGCTCAGCGCGTAGAAGTCGTGCTGCTCGTTGTGGTAGACGGGCGCTTCGTCACGGAGCCGACGCCACACCGGATACGGGTCGGCGTCGATCGTGTAGTCCCACGGGTCGTAGTAGACGTCGGTGACGGTCATGGCCCGAGCGTACGCGCGCCCGGCGGGTGCCGGTCTGATCTCGCCCCGACGAGTCCCTACGAGCCCGTGAGGGCGCGCACGATGGTGTCGGGGTCGAGCGGCTGGTCGGTGACGATCACGCCGTGCTGGGCGAGGGCGTCGGCCACCGCGTTGAACACCGCCGCGGGCGCCGCGATGGCGCCACCTTCACCGACGCCCTTGTAGCCCCCGACGGTGGCTGCCGGCGACTCGATGTGGAACGTGTCGATGACGGGGATCTCGTGCACGGTGGGGAGCAGGTAGTCCATGAACGTCGACGCCAGGGGGTTGCCGTCGTCGTCGTAGACGTTGTGCTCGTAGAGCACACCGCCGATGCCCTGGGCGACGCCGCCGTACACCTGGCCGTCGACGATGCTCGGGTTGATCATGCGACCACAGTCCTCCGACACCACGTAGCGCAGGATCTCGACCTTCCCGGTGGCGGGGTCGACCTCGACGATCGCCCCGTGGGCGGCGTTCGACCACATGCCGTCGGGCGCGACGCTCCGGTGCACGACTTCGAGCGTGCGGTCGAGCTCGGGCGGCAGGGTGCCCGACTGCTGGTACGCCGCCCACGCCACCTGCGCGACCGGCACCGACTTGGTGGGCGTGCCCTTCACCGACACGACACCTTCGACGACCTCGAGGTCGTCGGGTGAAGCTTCGAGCAGGTGCGCGGCGATGGCGACCACCTTGTCGCGCAGGAGCAGCGACGCCTCGGTGACGGCCTGGCCGATCATCGGGCCGCTGCGGCTCCCGCCGGTGCCCGGCCCGAAGGGCGCGCTCTCGGTGTCGCCCTGGCGCACCGTCACGTCGGCATAGTCGACCCCGAGGTTCTCGGCCACGAGCTGGGCGGTGGTGGTCTCGAGTCCCTGGCCGTGCGCGCCGGAGCCGATGAACACCTCGACCCGACCGTTGGCGTGCATGCGGATGTTCGCGGGATCGGTGGCGTACGCGCCGACGTTGGTCTGCGGCTCCACGTAGACCGCGAGGCCGATGCCCCGGTACCGGCCGTCGGCGGTGACCTTCGACTGCTCGGCGCGGAACGCGTCGTACCCGAGCTCGGTCGCGACCTGCTCGAGGGTCTCCGCGGGCGTGACGAGCTGGATGTTCATGCCGCCCGGGCACATGTAGGGCAAGTCGGAGGTCTGGAGGATGTTGCGACGACGGAGCTCGAGCGGGTCGAGCCCGATCTCGCGCGCGACGCGGTCGAGCATCTCCTCGCGTGCGGTGGTCTCCATCATCCACGGGCCGCGGTACGCGGCGCTCCCGCAGGTGTTGGTGTACACGGTGGTGCTCGACCATCCGAGGTGCTGCACCTTGTAGGGACCGGTGAAGAGCATGCCGACGAGCGGGCCGGCGGAGCCACCCGGCATCGGGAACGCGCCGGCGTCGTCGAAGTGCGCGATGTCGCAGGCCTGGATGATCCCGTCGGCGTCGACGCTCATGGTCGCGTCGACGCGCTCCTGACGCGCGTGCGCCGACGCGATGAGGTTCTCGCGGCGGTCTTCGGTCCACTTGATCGTGGCGTTGAGCATGTGCGCCGCCATCACGATGGTGATCTCGTCGCGGCCCACGAACGACTTCAGGCCGAAGCCGCCGCCGACGTCGCCGATCTGCACCCGGACGTTGTTCTCCGGCACCCCGGTCGCGCGCGAGAACGCCAGGCGCGCTTCGTGCGGGTTCTGGCTCGCGTGCCACACGTCGAGGCGCTGGTCGTACGGCTCCCACCTCGCGGTCACCGCGCGGCACTCCATCGGCACCGCGCTGTAGCGGTGCTGCACGAAGCTCTCCGACACCTTGTGGGTTGCGCTGTCGAGCGCCTCGCGACCCTCGTCGCTCAGCGGGACGGCCATCTCCATGAGCACGTTGTTGGGGCGGTTCGGATGGATGAGGTCGTCACCCGCGAGCGCGGCGTCGTAGGTGAGGATGGGTTGACGCGGCTCGTAGTCGATCTCCACGAGCTCGGCCGCGTCTTCCGCGAGGTAGCGGCTCTCGGCGACGATCAGCGCGACCGGATCGCCGACGAAGCGCACGTCGTCCACCGACAACGGGAACATCGGCGACATGAACTCCTCGGCGCCCTGGAACATCGACGGGTACATCGAGACCGCGACCCGCGGGTTGAGGTCTTCGCCCGTGAGCACGGCGACGACGCCCGGAAGTGCGCGCGCCGCGCTGACGTCGAGGTTCGTGATCTTCGCCCGTGCGAGGTCGCTGCGCACGAAGTGCGCGTGCAGCATGCGCGGGAGATCGATGTCGTCGGTGTAGCGACCGCGACCGGTGAGGAGGCGGGGGTCCTCTTTGCGGGGGACGGCCTGTCCGACGAAGCGACCGGCGGCCGTTGGGTTGGGGAGGCGTGTCGGTGGGGTCGGCGTGGCCATGTCAGCGCGCCGCGAGGCGGTCGCGCACCCACTGCAGGCTGTTGGGCCCCTTCTCCATCACGCCGTCCCAGCCGGCGAGCAGCTGGTCGATCTCGGCGCGGGTGGCGACGGTGCCGAGGATCTCGACCGTCACCAGCTCGGTGGGCAGGTCGTCCACCCGGGTGTCGCCGACGGGATCCATCTCCACCGACCCGGCGGGCTCGGCCATCGCGTAGAGCTCGCCGGTGGCGGCGACCCACGAGAGCTCGGTGCGCATGCCGCCGGCATCCGACCACTCGCGACCGAACTCGATCTCCTCCGACTCTCGGCGGCGGGGATCGGCGTCGTAGAACTCTTCGATGTCCATGGTCACCTTCGGGTCAGGCCCACCAGGGCCGGTGCGAGCGCCCGCCATTCTGCCCGGGGGACGTCCGTCCGCTCGGCACCGGTGACCGCCTGGACGCACACGTGGTCGGCGCCGGCGTCGAAGTGGGCCTGCACCCGGGCCGTGATGGTGGCCTCGTCGCCCCACACCACGACGTGGTCGACCAGTCGGTCGCTCCCGCCGTCGGCGAAGTCGTCCTCGGTGAACCCGAGCCGGCGCCAGTTGTTCACGTAGTTCGGGAGCTGGAGGTACACGCTCAGGCCCTCGCGGGCGACCGCGCGGGCCTTGGCGGCGTCGGTCTCGAGCACCACGTGCTGCTCGGGCGCGAGCAACGGACCTTCGCCGAGCTCGGCCCGGGCGACCGCGGTGTGCTCGGGCGTCACCAGGTAGGGGTGCGCCCCTGCGGCGCGGTCGCGGGCGAGGCCGAGCATCTTCGGGCCGAGAGCAGCCAGCACCCGCCGGTCACTCGGGACGGTGGGGGAGACGGCGTCGAGCTCGTCGAGGTAGGCGCGCGTCTTGGCCAGCGGCTTGGTGTACTCGCCCGGGTGGCTGGAGTCGATAAGGAGGTGGTGGCTGACGCCGATGCCGAGGAGCGTGCGGCCCGCGAAGTCGGCCTCGAGCGCGGCGAAGCCGTCGCCCACCTCCGACGCGCTGTGCATCCAGAGGTTGAGGATCCCGGTCGCCGCGACCAGCGTGGTCGTCGCGTCGAGGAGCTCGCGGAGCGCGCCGAACACGTCGCCGCCGACGTCGGGGATCCAGGCCGCGGTGTACCCGAGCTCCTGGAGCTCCGCAGCTGCTTCGCGCTTCTCGCCCGCGTCGCCGTAGCGCAGCTCACCACTCCAGATGCCGATCCCACTGAGGTCCATCACCCCATCCTCCACCAAGTTGCGTGACTCGGGCACATCTGGTGTGCCCGATCCGTGGAACCTCGATGGTGAGCGGTCCGATCCCGGTAGGGTGCGCGCCATGACCGACTTCGAGGGGAAGACGGCTGTCGTCACCGGCGCGGCCTCAGGGATCGGGCGCGCCACCGCCAAGGCGCTCGCCGACGCGGGAGCGACCGTCACGCTGCTCGACGTGAACGACGAGCTCGGCGCGAGCGCCGCCGACGCCGCCGACGCCGCCGGCGGCACCTACGTGCACCTCGACGTGTCGAACCCCGACGAGTGGCGCTCGCTGTTCGCGTCGTTCGACCGCATCGACCTGCTCCACCTGAACGCGGGCATCTACGACACCGCGTTGGCCGACATCACCACCATCTCCGACGCCCGCTACCGGGACTACACGGGCGTGAACGTCGACGGCGTGTTCTTCGGGCTCCGCGAGGCGATCCCGTTGCTCGAGGTGGCGCAGGGCGCAGTCGTGGTCACCTCGTCGATGGCGGGGATCATGCCGCTGCCGGCCAACCCGCTGTACGCGCTCACCAAGTGGTCGCTCATCGGCTTCGTCCGCAGCGTCCACGGCGAGCTCGAACGGCGTGGCATCCGCATCAACGCGCTGTGCCCGGGCGCGGTCGCGACCCCGCTGATGGGCGACGACCCGCACACCTGGTTCGGGGAGCGCGGCATCGTCGCCTACGAACCCGAAGACCTCGCCGCGACCGTGGTGGAACTGCTCGCCTCCGACCGCAGCGGCGAGGCGGTGCTGCACCGCCCGCCGTGGCCACCCGAGGTGTTCGAGTTCGCGAGGCTGCCCGAGCACTGACGGGCCGGCGGACGCGATGGACCAGTCGACCGCGCCGCGGCTCCGGATCCGGGGTCTCGACGCCGGGTACGGGCGGGTGCAGGTGCTCTTCGGCCTCGACCTCGACGTCGCGCCGGGCGAGGCGGTCGCGGTGCTCGGTGCCAACGGTGCGGGGAAGACGACGCTGCTCGCTGCGGTCAGCGGCCTGCTGCGGCCGACCGCGGGCACCATCGCCCTCGACGGTGACGACCTCGGCCACGACAGTGCGGAGGCGCGGGCCCGGCGCGGCGTGGTGCAGGTGCGCGGCGCCGACGTGTTCGAGGGGCTCACGGTCGAGGAGAACCTGCGCGCGGCGTTGGTCGCGCATCCCGAGGCGCGGCGCGACGCGGCGGCACGCATCGCCCGGGTCTACGACGTGTTCCCCGCGCTCGTCCCGCACCGCAAGCAGGACGCGGCGTCGCTCTCGGGCGGCGAGCAGCAGATGGTGGCGCTCGGCAGCGCGCTGCTGTTCGAGCCGCGCCTGCTGCTGGTCGACGAGCTGTCGCTGGGGCTCGCGCCGCTCGTGGTGCAGCGTCTCCTCGACGTCCTGAGCGCGCTGCGCGACGACGGTCAGGCCATGGTCGTGGTCGAGCAGTCGCTCGCGGTCGCCGCCCGACTCACCGACCGCGTGGTGTTCGTCGAGAAGGGGAGCATCCGCTTCGACGGCGCGCCCGCCGACCTGACCGCCGACGATGAGTTGGCTCGCGCGGTGTTCCTGGGGGGACCCCCGACGCCGAACGAGCCGTCGTGATCACGCTGCACGGCTGGGACGTCAGCCAGCAGATGCTGCTGAGCGGCATCGTGCAAGGACTCGCGTACGCGGTGCTCGGGGCCGGCATCGTGCTCGTGTACCGCGCGAGTGGCATCATCAACTTCGCGGTCGCCGCGTTCGGCACCACCGCGCTCGCGTTCATGGCCGTGCTGCTCGGTGGGGGGATCGCCGACTGGCACCCGCCGTTCTGGCTCGCCTTCGTGATCGCCACCATCGCCGCCGCGCTGGCCGGCTCGCTCGCCGAGTGGGCGATCATCCGCCGGTTGGCCGACGCGCCGCGCCTCGTCGTGCTGGTGGCGACGATCGGCATCGCGCAGGTGCTGCTCCTGGTGGCGCTGCTGCTGCCCGACGTGTTGGAAGGTGGCTTCTTCCCTCCGCTGCTCGACTGGACGTGGACCGCGAGCCCCGAGCTGCTCGTCCAGGGCCGCGACTGGAGCGTGCTCGTCGTCATCCCCGTCCTCGTGCTGGCGCTGGGGGTGTTCCTCGGCCGCACCCGCATGGGCCTCATGGTGCGCGCCTCGGCGTCGAACCCCGACAAGGCCCGGCTGGTCGGCATCCGCGTGTTCCGCACCGCCAACGTGGTGTGGGCGATCTCGGGCGCGCTGGCCGCGGTGGCCGCGATCGCGCTGGCACCGGTGCGCGGCGTCAGCCTCGCCGGCGCGGCCGCGGCCGGTGGCGCGCTCAGCTACCAGCTGTTGCTGCGCGCACTGGTGGTCGCGCTGCTCGCGCGCATGCGGTCGCTGCCCATGGTGCTGGTCGCCGGCATCGGCGTGGGCATCGTCGAGGTGATCCTCCAGCAGAACGTCGACCCTTCCGATCTCGGGGTCACCGAGCTGTGGCTGTTCGTGGCGACCCTCGTCATCGTGCTCGTGTTCTCCAGGCTTTCGCGCGGCATCGAGGACGGCGGATGGAGGGTGACCGCGGCGACTGCGACGCGCACGGTCGTCGCCGGCGGACCTTGGTGGTCGCGCCACCTCGGTCGCGTCGGCATCGTCGCCCTGTTCGGCGTCCTCGTGCTGATCCCGGTGTTCTTCTCGCGCGCGTCGGAGTCGTTCCTGTGGACGCGCGTGCTGATCTTCGCCATCGCCGGGTGTTCGCTCACCATCCTCACCGGCTGGGCCGGGCAGGTGTCGCTCGGACAGTTCGGGTTCGCGGCCGTGGGCGGTCTGGTCACCGTGAAGCTGGTCGGCGACGACGGCATCCTCGGACTGCATCACCTGCCGTGGGGGGTTGCCGTCGTGATCGGCGTGCTCGTCGGGGCCGCGGTGGCGGTGCTCGTCGGCCTGCCCGCGTTGCGCATCCCGGGCCTCTACCTCGCGGTGACGACCCTGGCGTTCGCGGTGTTCGTGTCGGTGTGGCTGGTCGCGCAGGGCACGTTCCTCGACACCAGCGGCCTGTTGCCGACGCTGGCCAAACCCGACGCCGGCATCGTCGACTTCGCGTCGCGTCGCTCGTACTACTACCTGTGCCTGGCGTTCCTGCTCGCATGCGTGGCGCTGGTCGCGCAACTGCGGCGCACCGGGGTCGGTCGTTCGGTGATCGCAGCGCGCGCCAACCCGGACTCGGCCGCGGGCATGACCATCTCGACCGTCCGCATGAAGTTGCTCGCGTTCGCGGTGTCGGGCGGCATGGCCGCGCTCGCCGGTTGCCTCCTGGTGACGCTGCTCCCGAGCAACACACCCGGCGTGACGTTCGCGCCCGAGGAGTCGGTGAAGGTCGTCGCGATCGTGGTCATCGGCGGGTTGGGCGCCCTCGTCGGCCCGGTGCTCGGCGCGCTGTGGGTCGTCGGCGTGCCCGCCATCTGGCCCGACGACCCGGTCGTGCCGTTCCTCGTGTCGGGGATCGGCATCCTCGCCATCCTCCTCTTCGCCCCGGGCGGGTTCGCCGGCATCCTCCGCACCGCCGAGGCCTGGTTCCTCGACCGAGGTCGCCCCACCAAGCAAGGTTGCGTCACGCAACGGCGTGGTACGCCCTCAGGTGACGCAACCTCGGTGGGGGAGGGCGCACTCGCGGCTCGAGAACGCGACTGGCCGGAGCGTGACGGGCCGGAGCGCGACTGGTTGGTGGCGACGGGGGTCACGGTGCGGTTCGGGGGACGGGTGGCGGTCGACCACGTCGACCTGCGGGTGGGGCCGCGCGAACTGGTCGGCCTCATCGGCACCAACGGCGCGGGCAAGAGCACGCTCATGAACGCGATCGGCGGCTTCGTCTCCGCGGCGGGGCGGGTGGAGGTGCTCGGGCGCGACGTCAGCGACCTGCCCGCGTACCGCCGTCACCGGCTCGGACTCGGCCGCACGTTCCAGGCCGCCCGCCTCTACGACGACCTCACCGTGCGCGAGACGGTGATGGTCGCGCTCGAAGCGCGTGAGCGCTCGCGCATCCTGCCGTCGATGCTGCACGTCCCGCCATCACCGCGCGCCGAACGCCGCAAGCGCGCCGAAGCCGACGACATCCTGGCCGCGCTCGGGCTCGGTGACACCGCCGACCAACCCGCGGCCGCGTTGTCGACCGGCACCCGTCGACTGGTCGAGCTCGCGGGCCAGCTCGCGCTCGGCGCGCGGGTGGTGCTGCTCGACGAGCCGACCGCGGGACTGTCGCAACGCGAGACCGAGGCGTTCGCGCCCCGCCTGCGCGACATCCAGCGCGACCTCGGCGCCGCCGTGCTGCTCATCGAGCACGACATGCCGCTGGTGATGTCGGTGAGCGACCGCGTCTACTGCCTCGAAGCGGGCCTCGTCATCGCCGAGGGCAGCCCCGTGCAGGTGCGCGCCGACGCGCGGGTGATCGCGAGCTACTTGGGTGCCGACGACGGCGGCGGGACCACCCGGAACGCGCCCCGCATGAAGGGGTGGACGCGGCAGAAGTAGGTGTAGGTGCCCGGCGTCAGGTCGGCGGGTGTGCTCCACGTCGTGGTGCCCGCGGTGGGCTGGCCTCCGGTGCCGAGCTGGCCGGAGTCGAACTGCACGTCGGCGTCGGCGAGTGGGTAGGCGATGCCGGTCGACCCGGTGCACGGTGCCTTGCACGCGGTGATCGAGTGCCACACGTTCTGGTCGGCGGCGTCGAAGTTGTCGAAGGTGATCTGCTGGCCCTCGGTCACGGTGGGCACCTTGCCCTTGGCCGCCATGTCGCCGGCGCCGTACTCGAAGCTGCCGATCGGGATCATCGCCGTCAGCGGACCCGCGGCACCGTCGCGAGCGTCGGCGAACGTCGTGGTGTCCTTGCCGCCGTGGTTGTCGTTCTCCGGCAGGTGCCCGTGGGTCAGGATGCCCTTCTGGTTGATCGGCCCGGCGAACGGGTCGTTGCCGCCGGGTCCGTCGTACATCCACACCACCGCGAGGCCCATCGACTCGTACCACGACGCCCGCCGCGTGTCGTAGGTGGTCGACAGGGTCAACGTGTCGCCGGCCTTCACCGCCACGTCCCAGTCGTCGGGCGTGGTCGTCATCGACACGTCCCACGACACCGCGCCCGCGGGTTCGTAGTACTTCGCCTTCGACGTGAAGATCTTCTCGGTCTGGTCGCCGCGCGTCACCGAGAAGGTGTCGTACAGGCCACCGGGGTGGAGGTGGCCGAACGTCTTCACCAGCACGCCGTCGCTCGGCAGCGTGTAGCTGTTGATGCGTGGCGCGGTCGGATCGTCGTCGGGATAGGTGAACTTGCCGTCGGTGCCGCTGCCCTTGTGCACGTCGAACACCGGGTAGATCTTCCCGTTCTGCACGTCGAGCCAGATCGGGTGGACGTCCTTCATCGCCGACGCCTGGGGGGACGACGCGGGCACGAAGTCGACGTCGTAGGTGAGCGACACCTGGAACGGCTTGGCGGTGAGGTTGTGGATCATGTAGTTGAGGTACCAGCGGTCGGCGAGGCTGTACCGGTACCCGTACGGCGCGGGGAGCTCGAGCGCGGTCTTCTCCTCGCCTGCGGGGATGAACCGTTCGGGGAAGATCGGAAAGGTGGAGTCGAACCGGTTGTAGACCGCCCACACGCCGTGGTGGAGGTGCAGCACGTCGACCGGTGGCACCTTGCCGTTCGCCAGCTTCAGGTTCGGTCGGAAGCCGACGATCCAGCCGTCCTCGGTGGGTTGGGGGATGAGGGTCTTGGCGGTTTCGATCACGTTCTGGCCCGGCGCGATGTCGAGCAGCCCGTACTCGAAGTGCAGGTGCTGCACGCCGTCCTTGTCCGTCGTCGGCGCAGCGGTGGTGGTGGTCGGCGGCGGATTGGGGTTGGTCACGCTGGTCTGCGCCTGCGCGTCGGTCTGGCCCAACGCAGTGACCGCGATCCCGCCGACGACGAGCAGCGCGAGGACGGCGACGAGGACACCACTCCTCAGGCGGCTGCGGGGCATCCGCATCACGGTAGCGAGGTGCCCTGATCGAAAGCGCGCGCTGGCACCGAGGTGCGCAATCTGCTCGAATCAGACGGAGTGTCCGACACCATGCCCGACGACTGTTCCGACGCGGCGGCCGCGGTGCGAGCGGAGTGGCGCGCCGACGAGGAGACGTGGTCGCGCGCCGCGCTCGAGCAGTGGGAGCACGGACGCGGCCTGGCCGACGTCGCGCGCGACTGCATGCACCGGGGCGACACGGCGTCGTTCGCGTTCGGTTCGGTCACCTGGTCGGGCGCGATCGTCGCAGTCGGGCACGACCTCGCCTGCCTCCACGCCGGCACCGAGCGGGTCGACGTGCGCCTCGCGCCCGACGCGCCGTTCGTGTTGCGGATGCGCTCGGGGTCGGCAGATGCGTGGCGGCACGACGACGTGGTCACCACGTTCGTGGCCCGGTTGCGGGAGCTCGACGGCACAGAGGTGTACATCGGCACGTCGAGTGGGGCGCTCGAGGGCTCGTTGCGGATCGGCCGCGACCAGCTGCGCCTGACCGACCGCGACGGCGGGTGTGCCTACGTGCCGACCGGGTCGGTCTGGTGGGTACGCCCGCTCGACGACTGATCGTCGCCCGGCAGCGCCGACAGCCAGGCCAGCAGCTCGTCGCGCAGGAAGCGCAACTCCCGCCCGCCGGGGAAGCGGTGGCAGGGGACCCGACCCTCGCGGACCATCCGCCGCAGGTACTCCACGTTCACCTGGAGGAGCTCCGCCGCCATCGCCGCCGTGAGCACGGGCGGGAAATCGACTCCGGATCCGGCCTGGGCGCCGGCCCCGGAGGCGTACCTGGAGGCGGACCCGGAAGCGTGCTCCGGCGGGGAGGTGGGCTCCACGCCGGGACACGGTAGTACCGGAATGTCCGGTTTCGATAGGGGTTGACCGAGACCTCCGGAAATGTGCATACTGCCCGGGTAGGTCGAACTCGGACATTCCGGACGACAGGGGAAGCGGATGGCGACGGCCACGCTCGGCGGTGCACGAGGAGCCGACCCGGTGCTCGCACCGGCCGGACCGACACCGTCGCCGCGCCACCGCGGTCGGGTGTCGCGAGGCCACGTGGTGATGGCCCTCGCCGGGATCGTCGGCGTCGTCCTGTCGTTCGCCGTGCTCCGGGCGCGAGAGGGCGACACCTCCGTGCTCGTGGCCGCCCACGAGATCCGGGCCGGGGAACGGATCTCGGCGGACGACTTCCGGACCACCCGGGTCACGCTCACGCCCGAGGTGCTGGCGACCGTGGCGCGAGCGGGCGACCGGCACCGCCTGCAGGGTCGCATCGCCGGCACCACGATCGCGGCGGGCGAGCTCGTCACCAACCGCACGCTGCGTCGGCGCGCCGCACCGCACGGTCTGCGGGCGATGAGCATCCCGATCGATCCCTCACGCGCCGTCGGCGGTCGGCTCGGCGCGGGCGATCGCGTCGACGTGCTGTTCGCGGGCCAGCAGGCGGTCTCGATCGTCGTCGCCGACGCACCCGTCCTCGCGGTCGACGCGCGGGGCCGGGGCGGCATCGGCGAGTCCTCGAGCCCGTTCACGGTGACCATCGCGGTGACGCCACGACAGTCCCAACTGGTCGCCGCCGCGGTCGCCGGCGGCGAGATCTCGCTGGCGCGGACGACCGGAGCCGACTCGGCGCGCGGCGTCGCGCCCGAAGCACTCGACCGCGTCACCGTCGACGACGGAGGTGACGGGTGATCGGGTCGGAGCCGTCCGTGGCCCTGGTGTTCTCACCCGAGGTCTGGGTCGAGGAGCTCCATCGCCATCTCTCGCACCATGGTGGCGCGCGCGTGCGTCAGATCGTCGTCGAGCCGTCGATCGCGCTCGAGGAGGAGTACGACGTCCTCGTCGTGAGCGATCGGTGGCCCGCGCTCACCTACGGATTCGTCGGTGCGCTGCACGAGCGCGGCCGCGGCATCCTCGGCGTGTTCGATCCCGACGAGCCCGCGGGCAAGGACCACCTGTTGGCGCTCGGCGTCGATGTCACCATCGCCTCCGACGCCGAGATCACCGAGTTCCTCACCGCACTCCACGCGCTGGACGCCACCACGACGCGCGTCTCCGGCGACCCCGGCGCGCCCCCGCTGATTGCCGACGTTCGTGACGACGGGCCGTCGGGTGTGGTCGTCGCGGTGTCGGGTCCCCGGGGTAGCGGGGTCACCGAGGTCGCCCTCGGGATCGCGGTCGCGCTGGCGGAACGGCGGCGGTCGGTCCTGCTCCTCGACGCGCACGAATCCGCGCCTGCGCTCGCCGGGCGCCTGGGCCTCGGTCTCGAACCCAACCTCCGCACCGCCGTCGACGCGTGCGCGCACGGTCTGGGGTCGCTCGCCGACTGCGTCGTGCCGGTCGTGGAGCGCGGTGCGGGGCGACTCGACGCGGTGGCCGGCCACCCCAGCGCGGTCGCCGCGTCGCAGGTGAGCACGCACGACGTGCTCGACGTGGTGACCGCGGCGCGGCGCAGCTGCGGGTTCGTGGTCGCGGACCTCGAGGAGCGCTCGGCGACCGCCCGGGCGGTGACCGGCGTCGCCGACCTGGTCGTCGGCGTCGTCCACGCGAGCCCGGTCGGTGTGGTCCGCGGCGCTCGAATGGATCGACGGCGCGCTCGGCGGCAACCGCGCCACGCCGCTGCACCTGATCGTGAACCATGCGCCCCGCAGCCGGTTCCGCCAGGAGGAGATCCGCGCCGAGATCACCCGGACGATCCGACCCTCGGCGATCGAGTGGTGTCCCCACGACCGCGCCGTCGAACAGGCGGCGTGGGACGGCACTGCGGTCGGGCGCGGTGCCTTCCACCAGGCGTGCGCGCGCGCAGGTGCTGCGATCGAGCCCGCGCCGCTCCCACGCGGTCGACGGTGGTCGCGATGACCGTCGACGCGTACGACGCGATCCGGCGCGAGGTGCACGTCCGCATCGATCGCCGTCGTCTGCGACCCGACGTCGACCTCGACGCAGTTCGTGGCGAGGTCGGTGCCACCGTCGACGAGTACCAGCGCGCCGCGATGCTCGGCGCCCACCTGCCGCTCGCCGACCCGTCCGACCTCGCCGAACGTGTGCTGCGCTCGATCACCGATCTCGGTCCACTCACCGACCTGCTCGCCCGACGCGACGTCGAGGAGATCTTCATCGAAGGACCGCGGGTCTCGTACCTCGACGGCTCCGGGCGCTTGCGCGGTCTCGCGATGCCGACCAGTGAGGACGAGAACCGTCACGTGGTCGAGCGCATGCTGTCGGTCACCGACCGGCAGCTCAACACCAAGCACCCGATGGTCCAGGCCCGGGTGCTCGGCGGAACCGCGCGCCTCACCGCCGCGATTCCGCCCGTCGTCGACCAGCTCTCGGCCACGCTGCGGCGCTACGTCGTGCGCAACGTCACCCTGGCGGATCTGGTAACCCGGGAAGCCCTTTCGCAGCAGGCGGCGGCGTTCCTCCACCTGCTGATGCAGCTCCGCAGCCGGGTCACCGTGTCGGGTGAACCCGGTGCGGGCAAGACCACGCTGCTCGCCGCGCTGCTCGCGGCCGCCCCTGCCCACCACTGCGTGCGCACGTGCGAAGAGATCCGCGAGCTGGCCGTGCCCATCACGCACGGCTCGTACTACGAGGTACGGCCACCGGCACTCGACGGCACCGGCGAGATCGCGCTCCGCGACCTCGTGAAGTTCGTGCTCGCGATGCGGCCCGACCGCATCGTGGTCGGCGAGGTGCGCGGCGCGGAGGCGTTCGAGCTCAGTCGCGCGGTGAACGCCGGTTGTGGGTTCCTCTGCACGGTGCACGCCAACAGTGCGTCCGAGGCGCTCGATGCGTTGGTCAATGCCGCGCTGATGGCGGGGGAGAACGTCACCGAGCGCATCGTGCGCAAGGTGTTCTCGGAGTCGCTCGACGTCGTGGTGCACCTCGACCGCGACGACGTGACGAACGGCGACGCCGACGGCATCAGCCGGCGCGTCGTCGAGATCGCCGCGGTGGTCCCTGCACTGCGCGACGACTTCACCGTCGAACCGCTCTTCGTGCGTGAGCACCCGCGAGCCCCACTCCGGTGGACCGGCGCGCTCCCGCCTTCGCTGGCGGCACGTCTCGACCGCGTGAGCGATGCGGGTGTGCACGACGTCATCGGTGCCGCGGGGGAGGTGTCGTGACGCTGGTCGCCTCGCTGGCGGTCGGCGCGTTCTGCGTCCTGCTCGCCGGGCACCTCGTCGGCCGACCGGTCGAATGGCGCACCTGGACCCCAGCAGGGGCCGGTCGCCGGTCGGCGCGACTGTGGCTGGCTCAGGCCGGGGTCCCGATGTCGCCGACCCAGTTCGGGTTCGGATCGCTCGGGGTCGGCCTCGTCGCGTTCGCGGCGACCTACTTCGTGACCGGCACCGCGCTGGTCGCACTCGTGCCCGCGGTGGCGGCGGCGATGCTGCCCCGGGCCTACTTCGGCCGTCGACGCCTCGCGCGGCATGCGGGAGCTGCACGCTGCGTGGCCCGACGGACTGCGCGACATCGGCGCGTCGCTGGCCGCAGGCCGTTCGGTCGGGCACGCCCTCGTCACGCTGGCCGAGACCGGTCCGCCACCCCTCCGCGCCGCCTTCAGCCGCTTTCCGACACTCACGCGGATGCTCGGGCCGGTCGCGGCACTCGAGGTCGTGAAGGCCGAGCTCGCCGATCCCACCAGCGATCGCGTGATCGAGGTGCTGATCCTGGCGCAGGAGCGCGGCGGCCCGATCGTCGCCCGCATCCTCGACGACCTCGTGACCGCGACGACCAAGGACGTGAAGGTCCTCGACGAGGTGGAGTCGGAAGGCCTCGAGATGAAGCTCAACGCGCGGGCGGTGCTGGTCATGCCGTGGCTGGTGCTGGTGGCGCTGACCATCCGCGGTGGTGCCTTCCGCGACTTCTACTCGTCGCCCGCCGGTCTCGTCGTCGTCCTCGTGGGCGCCGCGTTGTGTGCCCTCGGCGCGTGGTGGATCGGGCGCCTCGGTCGCGCCCACCAGGAGCGGCGAGTCTTCGGCAGCGTCCACCCCCTGGAGGCGTCCGCATGATCGACGCCACCGTTGCCATCGGGATGATCAGCGCGGGTGTGGCCGCGGTCGGTGCCGCCGCGGTGCTGGTCCCACCGACGCGACGGCTGGCGCCGCGCGTCCGGCCCTACACGATCGCGGCGCGCGCTCGCTTCGGAGCGCACGGCCGACGTCGCCGATCTGGCACCGGCGTCGCACGTCGTCGAGCGTGGGCCGTCTGTTCGGTCCGCCGGTGGTCGCGCTCGTGCAGCGGGTCGGCCGTCTGCTCGAACGTCGGACCGACGCAGCACTCGCCCGCTCCCTGCTGCAAGCGGGCTTCGTCGACGTGACGCCCGACGACTACCGCACGCGCATGGCGCTGCAGACGCTCGCGTTCGGGGCCGCGGGTTCCGGATTCGGCGTCGTGGTCTTCCACCGTCCGCTCGCGGCGGTCGGGCTCTCGGTGTGCGGCGTCCTGTTCGGCGCGTCGCGGTCGCGCGGTCGCCTCGAGCGCGCCATCGCCGACCGTCGGGAGCGGATCCGGCTCGAGCTCTACACGGTCAACCAATTGCTGGCGATGCACGTGCGCACCGGTGCGGGCCCGGTGCAGGCCACGCAGCGGATCGTCGACCGCGGTCAGGGCGACGTGGTCGACGAGCTCCGCGCCGTGCTCGCGGCCATGCGCAACGGCATCGCCGAACCCGACGCGTTCCGGTACGCAGCGGAGATCACGCCTGAGCCCGCGGCCGGCGCGCACGTACAAGCTGTTCGCGCGCCGGGGCCGAACGCGGTGTCGATCTCGCCGACGGGCTCCGGGCCCTGAGCGAGGATCTCCGCGACTCGCGTCGCGAGGAGATCCGTCAGACCGCGACCCGCGTCGCGCCGCCATGCTCGTCCCCACGATCGCGGTCCTCGCGCCGGTGATGCTGCTCTTCATCGCCGCGCCGTTGCCCTCGATCGTGTTCGGGAGCCGGTGATGCGGGCGGCCGACGCCACGCAGCTGTCATGCGGTCGCGGCGCGTGCCCGACCTCGAACCAAGGAGCAGCCATGGAACGCGTTCGTCGCATCGTCACGCGCGGTCGTCGGGTCCGCCAGGTCCCGGAGGGCACCGGAGCCGGAAGCGGGCATGACGACCGCGGAGCTGCTCGGGAACGCCGCGCTCGGCATCGCGGCGCTGGTCGCGATCTGGGCGGTGATGCAGACGCTCGGACTCGACGTGGTCGACTGGATCCGCGGTCAGCTGCGGGTCTGACCACGATCCAGTACGTCGTGGCGACCGCGTTCTCGCTCCTCCTCTTCGTCGCGCTCGCCAACGCGGTCGTCGATCTCTACGTGCGTGGAGTGGCGCGGGCGGCGATCGACGAGGCGGCCCGCTCGGGTGCGGCGCTCGACGCGACCGCGGCCGACTGCCGCCAGCCGGGCGCACGCGACGTGCTCGACGGTGTGGTCACCGCGGGTGCGGTGCAGGTGACGTGTCGTGAGGTCGGCGGCACCATGCGGGCCCGGGCGCGCGTCGTGTTGGCGGGTTGGCTCCCGGGCATCCCGACGTGGACGATGGTCCTCGAGGGCGAGGTCGTCAAGGAGCGGTTGCCGTGACCCGCGAGGCGGAGTCCGGGTTCGTGGCGACGGAGTTCGCGTTCGGCGTGGCATTGCTCGTGCTCCCGGTGGCGCTCCTCGTGCTCACCTTCCCGCGCTGGTCCGAACGACAGGTGACCGCGCGCGTCATCGGTCGGGAGGTGGCACGCCGCGCCGCTCGGGACGGGATCTGCGATCGGAGCGCAGCACGCACCCTCGGGTCGACGATGGCGCGCAACCTCGGCGTCGCGCCCGCCGACGTCACCGTCGACCTCGCCTGTGCCGACGGCGCCGAGCTCGCACCGGGCAGCGACGTCGAGGCGACGGTGACCGTCCGGATGCCGGCGGTGCAGGTACCCGGGCTCGGCGCGGTGGGAGCGTGGTCGTGGACCGCCCGTCACCGTGAACCGGTCGATCGCTACGCGGCCGCCCGATGAGGCAGCCCGATGAGGCCGGCTCGATGACGACCGGCGACGAGTCGGGCACGATCACACTCTGGCTGCTCGGCCTGTGCCTGTTGCTCTTCGCGCTCGGTGGCATCTCGCTCGACCTGTGGCGCGGGTTCTCGGCGCGACGCTCGATGGCGAGCGCGGCCGACGCGGCCGCGCTCGCCGGTGCGTCGGCGATCGACGAGGACGCCTACCGGCGCAGCGGCGTGGTGCAGCTCGATCCCGCGCTCGCGGAGAGCCGAGCTCGGACGCACGTCGCGCGGCAGCTCGACGCCGGCGCGCTCCGAGATGTCGTCGTGCATGCCGAACGGGACGCGGTGACGGTGGTCGTGCACGGCGAGATCGGGTTCTCGCTGCTGGGGGTGGTCGATCCGGGTGGCGACCTCACGGTGAGGGTCGTCGCGACCGCGACCCCGCGGCGGGCAGGATGAGGCGCCTCGCCCTCGGCGCGCTCGCGCTCGCCGTGGGCGTCATGGGGCTCGTCCCGCCGGCGGCGGCGCAGACCGCCGGCGGAGGCGAGCTCGGGCCCGACTACGTCCGCGCCACGGCGAGCGATCTCGGCGCGGGCACGTTCCCTGGTGGCGGTCTCCCCGCTGCCGCGCCGACCACCGAGTCTCCCTACACGTGGGAACGCGCCACGACCGCGCGCCCGGTGTGTCGTGTTCGGAGGGGCGGTCCCGCCGGAACTGGTCGGGTCGGTCACGCCGCTCCCGGGCATCACCGCGTTCCCGTACTCGCCGGTCCAGGTCGGCATCCTGCAGGGCGCGCCCGCGGGTGCGCTCAAGCTCGACGGTGACGCACCGCTCCCGCCGGGCGCCGTGCCCGCGGGCACGTTCGTGGTCGACACCGCGACACCTCGCGATGGTGGCCCGGGTGTGTTCCTCGTGCCGCGGTGCGCCGAGCCCGGCGAGCCGCTCCCGCCCGCTCCACCCGACGCGGCCACGATCTGGCAGCAGACCCCGTTGCCGCGGGCCCACATCCACTCGTCTCCACCCGGCACCCGCGACTGGCCCGGCATCGTCAACCTCGAGTCGCAGTTCTGGAGTGACCCGCTGCCCGACGCCCGAGCCACCGTCATCCTCGACGGCTACGTGGTCGACGTCGCCGCCCACCCGGTCGCGTACGGCTGGGCGTTCGCCGACGGCACCACGTCGGTCGGATCGTCACCGGGAGACCGGTCCTCGCCGCTCCGGGCCACGTTCCGCCGCCGGGGTGACCACGACCTGGTGCTCTACGTGACCTGGGCCGGGCTCGCGCACGTGACCGCGCCCGCGTTCGGCCTCGACTTCGGGATGCAGTACCTCGGGACGGTCACGCTGCCGGTCGCCGCCACCCACCACGTGGCCGAGATCCGGGCGCTCCTCCGATCGCGAACCGCCTCGGGGTAGCGTCGGGCCGTCGAGCGGTGGCCAACGGGTGCAGCGGAGGCGGCAGATGTTCAAGTCGATCGTGGTGGGGACCGACGGGTCCGACCGGGCGTCGGAAGCGGTGCTCGCCGCCGCCGAGCTGGCGGCCACCCAGCCCGAGGCGGTCCTCCACATCGTCACCGTGCAGAAGCCGCTCTCGCCGTCGGCGGTCGCCGCCGGTGAGATGGCCGCCGCGGCCCCGGTCGCCGCGGAGCGCAGCTGGGAAGAGGAGATCAAGACCGAGCTCGAGGACACCCTCTCGCGCGCCGCCGTGACCGCCCAGCGCGGCCTGCGACACCCGCATCGAGACCCACGCCCGCTTCGGCAGCCCGGCCGAGGTGCTGTGCGACATCGCCGCCCACCTCCAGGCCGACCTCATCGTCGTCGGCAACAAGGGCATGCAGGGCGGGCGCCGCCTGCTCGGCAGCGTGCCCAACACGGTGTCGCACAAGGCGCCGTGCAGCGTGCTGATCGTCGACACCCTGCACGAATCCGGCGACGCAACCAGCTGACGGCGGTGACCGTCGCAGCACCCAGCGTCGCGTCGCCGGCTGCGCCGGCCGCGGCGCGCCGGTGGTCCGCTCGGGCTGTTCCGCAATCCGCTCGCGACCTTCCTCGTGCTCGGCGCCGCCGTGGGCGTGTACCTCGTGTGCGTGGTGCCGCACTTCGCCGGCATCGACGAGCCCGCGCACTTCTACCGCTCGTACCAGATCTCCACCGGCACGTTCGTGCCGGAGAAGGAAGGCGCCGACGGCTTCGGCGGTGCCTGCATCCCGCGCGACGTCATCCGCGCGCAGCGCGCCGACTCCCGCGTGTTCGCCGAGCACGTGCTGAAGGGGGTGGTCGATCCCGGGACCGGCACGCCCGTCGTCTACGACCCCGGTCCCATCCAGCCGTGCCCGGGCGACCCCAGCGAGGGCTTCGTCACGTTCTCGACGTTCCCGTCGCCGGTCCCGTACCTGCCGCAGGCCGCGTCCATCTTCGTCACCCGCACCCTGGGCTTCGGCGCCGACGTGATGCTCATCGTCGCCCGCTTCGTGGTGCTGGCGATGTACGTCGCGCTGGTGGGCATCGCCATCGCCCGCTCACCCCGTTCGAAGTGGGCGCTGTGCGCCGCAGGGCTGATGCCGGTGGCGGTGTTCCAGAGCGCGTCGTCGATCTCGCACGACGCGTTCACGACCGCCGTCGCACTCCTGGTCGTGTCGTCGGCCCTGCGGGCGCTCGATCCACCCGAGGGCACGACGACGCGCGCGCTCGTGATCGAGGCGCTCGTCCTCAGCGCGGTGCTCGGTTCGGTGAAGCCGGCGTACGTGGTGATCGCCGGGCTCTACCTGTTGCCGCTGCTCGGCGCCCGCCGTCGCACCGATCGCTGGCCGCTGGTGTTCGCGCCGGTGCTGGGCGCGATCGTGTCGTTGCTGTGGACCTCCGCCGCGGGCGAACGTCTGGAAGACCGACGCCGGCTACTTCGGCATCAACGTCGACGAGGTGGCGCAGAAGCACGAGCTGCTCCACCAGCCGTGGGAATTCGGCGCCGACCTGGCCCGCACCGTGGTCCACCAGCTCTGGTACTGGGTGCACACCCTCGTCAGCGTCGGGCCGAGCGTCACCGCAGGCCCGGCGATCCTGGCCGTGCTCGGGCTCGCCGTCTACGGCGTCACCGTCGTTGCTGCGCGATCGCAGCGAGGCGCCGATCCCGCTCGGTTGGTTGCACCGCGCGCTGGTCCTGATCGTGTTCCTCACCGGATGCCTGCTCGTCGCGATCCCGAACTACCTGTACTGGACCGAACCGGGCTCGAGCGAGGTGGGGGGCATCCAGCCCCGCTACTTCATGCCGTTGGTCGTGCTGCATCCCGGTGGCGATCGGCTCGCTGCCGTTCCGCTGGGCGGACGCCGCACGGGCGCGGTTCCCGGTCCCGGTGCTGCTGGTCCCGACGCTGCTCGTGTTCTGTGTGATCCTGACCTTCCACATGTACTGACCGACGCGTCAGGTACCGCTGCACACCGATGACCGACGACCGGCGCTTCTGGCGCATCCTGCTGCTGATCGTGCTCGCCGCACTGGCGCTGCGCGTCGGCTACGTGCTGCTGGCCAAGCGGCACGAGCCCGCGCTCGGCGACCAGATCTACTACGTCGCCCAGGCCAACACGCTCGCCCGCGGCGACGGCTTCACCGATCCGCGCGACGGCTCGCAGACCGCCGAGCACCCGCCGCTCACCGCGCTCGCGCTCACGCCCACGGCGTGGGTCGGCCGAGCAGCTGAGCTCGGGTGGCGACCACGTGCTCGCGATGCGCCTCACCATGACGATCTTCGGCGCCGCGGTGGTGCTGGTGATCGGGTCTGCTCGGCCGCGCGGTCGGCGGGAACCGGGCCGGGCTGGTCGCGGCCGCGATCGCGGCGGTGTACCCGAACCTCTGGATCAACGACGGGCTGGTGATGTCGGAGACGCTGGCCACGCTGGCGGTGGCGCTCGCGATCCTCCTCACGTACCGGTTCATCCGTTCGCCGCGCCCGGCGACCGCGGCGTGGGTGGGCGTGGCGGTCGGCGTTGGCGATGCTGGCGCGCGCCGAGCTCGGGCTGCTGCTGCCGCTGATGGTGCTCCCGGTCGCGTTGATGCTGAAGGCGTTGCCGGTCACGCGCCAGCTCCTCCTGTTCCTGCTCACGTGCGTGGTGTCGCTGGCGGTGGTGAGCCCGTGGCTGATCGCCAACCTCACCCGCTTCGACGAGCCGGTGCTCTTCTCCACCAACGACGGTCTCACGCTTGTGCGGCGCCAACCTGGATCGCACCTGGTACGGCGAGGGCACCGGGGTGTGGGCGCTCGACTGCGCGAGCATCCCGGTGCAGGGTGACCGATCGGTGGTGTCGAACACGTTGCGGAAGCGCGGGCTCGACTTCATCGGCGACCACCTGTCGCGGCTGCCCGTGGTGGTCGCGGTGCGCGAAGCGCGCGTGTGGAGCCTCTACGCGCCGGGGTTCATGGCGAACTACAACGTGAACGAAGGGCGCGACGTCGAGGTGTCGTGGGCCGGGTTCTTCGCGTTCTGGGTGCTGGTGCCGTGCGCGGTCGTCGGCGCGGTGCGGTTGCGCCGCCGGCGCGTGCCGATCACGCCGCTGGTCTCGCAGTTCGTCGTCGTGGCGGTCACCGCCGCCGCGATCTACGGCCTGGTGCGCTTCCGCGTTCCGGCCGAGGTGAGCCTGGTGGTGCTCGCGGCGGTGGCGGTCGACGGTTGGCTGGGAGGTCGCTCGGAGCCTGCGGAGGCGAACCGGCGTCGCGACGCGCCCGCCGCGGTCGAGGCCCCCGCCTAGCATCGCCGCACCATGACGACGACCGACACGGTCGTGCACGACGTCGACGCGCGTCGGTGGCGCGTCCTCGGCTACGCACTCCTCGCGCTGCTGGCCTACGTGCCGGTGCTGCTCACCAAGCCGGGGAAGGTCGTCGCCGACACCAAGTCGTACCTCTACCTCGACCCCGGGCGCCTGCTCGAGCGCGCCGGCGTCGATGTGGGACCCCAACATCGGGATGGGGACGGTCACCCACCAGAACATCGGCTACCTGTTCCCGATGGGCCCGTACTACTGGCTCATGCACGAGCTGGGCGTGCCCGCGTGGGTGTCGCAGCGGCTCTGGTTCGGCTCGCTGCTCTTCGGCGCCGGTGTGGGCGTGCTGTTCCTCATGCGCACCTTGCGCGTGCGCGGCCCGGGCGCGGTCGTCGCCGCCGTGCTGTTCATGCTCACGCCGTACACGCTCGACTTCGCGGCGCGCATCTCGGTGATCCTGATGCCGTGGGCGGGGCTGCCGTGGATGCTCGCGCTCACCATCCGCGCGTTGCGGGCGCGCGACGGTCGGAGCGCGTGGCGGTACGCGGCGATCTTCGCGCATCGTGGTGCAGGTCGTCGGCGGGGTGAACGCGACCGCGCTCGTGTTCGCCGGGCTCGCGCCGGTGTTGTGGATCCTCTACGCGGTCGCGATCCGCGAGGTCGACTGGCGACGCGCGCTCGGCGTGACCGCGCGCATCGGCGTGCTCACGCTGGTCACGTCGTCTGTGGTGGATCGCGGGCCTCTGGGCGCAGGGCAAGTACGGGCTCAACATCCTGAAGTTCACCGAGACCCTGCAGGTGGTGTCGGTGTCGTCGACGCCGCTGGAGACCCTGCGCGGCCTCGGGTACTGGTTCTTCTACGGCATCGACCGCATCGGGCACTGGACCGACGCCAGCGTCCCGTACATGCAGGAACCTCGGGCTGCTCGTGGTGAGCTTCGCCCTGCCCGTCCTCGCGTTGCTTCGGCGCCGCGTGCGTGCGGTGGCAGCCACCGCGCCTACTTCGTGCTGCTCACCGTTCGTCGGCGTCGTGGTGGCGGTCGGGCGCGAACCCCTACGACGACCCGTCGGCGCTCGGCGGCACGTTCAAGTCGTTCGCGGAGTCGTCGAGCTTCGGGCTCGCGCTGCGCAGCACCAGCCGCGCGGTGCCGCTGGTCGCGCTCGGGCTGGCGGTGCTGCTCGGCGTGGCGGTGAACGCGCTGGCGCGCGCGTGGGCAGGGAAGGGGCGCAGGGTGCGGGGTGTCCCGGTGCGCACGCTGGTGGTGGCGGGCGTGGTCATCGTCCTCGCGATCGTCAACCTGCCCGCGCTCTGGACCGGCGACTTCTACACCCAGGACCTCACGCGCGAGGAGACGCTGCCGCAGTACTGGACCGACGCCATCGCCGCCCTCGACGCGCAGTCGCACGACACCCGGGTGCTCGAGATCCCGGGCGCCGACTTCGCCGCCTACCGGTGGGGTCAGACCGTCGACCCGATCACCCCGGGACTCATGGACCGGCCGTACGTCGCGCGCGAGCTGGTGCCGTGGGGGTCGGCGGCGTCGGCCGACCTGCTCAACGCGCTCGACCAGCGCATCCAGGAGGGCACGCTCGACGCCGACGCGCTCGCGCCCGATCGCCCGGTTGCTGGCGAGCGGCGCGATCGTCTACCGCGCCGACCTGCAGACCGACCGCTACAACCTGGTGCGCTCGATCCCGCTGTGGGAGTTCCTCACCGACCCGGAGCCGACGGGGCTGGGCAAGCCCCAGCAGTTCGGCACCAGCCTCGGCCCGCCGTTGCACGACCAGATCGACGACGAGCTCCAACTCGCGCTGCCCGCCGACGCGCCGGAACCGCCGCCGGTGAGCATCTTCCCGGTCGACGACCCGCGCTCGATCGTGCGCACCGCCGACGCGTCGGCGCCGATGCATCGTGTCGGGCGACGGCGAGGCGCTGGTCGACCTCGCGAGCATCGGCGCGCTCTCGGGCGACGGCGTCGATCCTCTACTCGGCGTCGCTCGACCCGTCGCAGCTGAAGTCGGAGGCGGCGGAGCCGAACTCGGTGTTGATCGTCACCGACTCCAACCGCAAGCGGGCCCGCCGGTGGACGAGCGTGCGCGACGTCGTACGGCGAGACCGAGCGCGTCGACCAGATCGGCGCTGGTGCGCGACGAGACCGACAACCGCCTCGAGCTGTTCCCCGACGCCGGCACCGACGCGTTCACGGTGATGCAGACGCCCGGCGTCGCAGGTGAGCACGAGCCACTACGGCGACCCCGGCTTCTACCAGCCCGAGGTGCGCGGGGCGCGGGCGTTCGACGGCGACGTCGACACCGCGTGGGAGGTGGGCGCGCACACCAAGGTGATCGGCGAGCAGCTGCGGCTCGATCTCGACCAGCCGATCACGACCGACCAGGTCAACCTGGTGCAGCCGCAGGTCGGGCCGAACCAGCGGTACCTCACCGCGGTCGACCTCAGTCGTTCGACGGCGGCGCGCCGATCCGCGTGACGCTCGACGACTCGTCGCGCACGCCCGACGGGTCAGACGGTGACGTTCCCGTCGCGGACGTTCTCGCGACTCGACATCACGCTGGCCGACACCAACGTGGGCGACAGCGCCGCCCAGCCCACGTTCAACAGCGTCGGCTTCGCCGAGATCCGCCTCCGCGACGACGCGCCGGGCGCGGAGGACGTGCGGGCCGAACGAGATCGTGCGCATGCCCACCGACCTCGTCGATGCCGCGGGCAGCGACGGCCGCTGAGCCGTCCGCTCGTGTACCAGATGACGCCGCGAGCGCAACGTGGTGGTGCCGCCGCGGTACTCCGAGGACGAGACCGCGCTGGTGCGCCGCTTCCGCGTGCCCGACGCGCGCGTCTTCGGCGGCGGCGGCACCGCGCGGCTGAATCCGGCCGCACCCGACGACGTGCTCGACTCGCTGCTCGGCATCCCCGAGCGCGAAGACCGGTGGCATCACGGTCACGTCGTCGCAGCACCTTCCGGCCGACATCGCCGCCCGCGGCTCGTCGGCGTTCGACGGTGATCCCGCGACCGCGTGGAGCACCGCCATCGGGTCGCCGCAGGGGCAGTGGGTCGACGTGGTGACGCCCGCAGCCGGTGACGTTCGACCATCTCGACCTGCAGGTCGTCGCCGACGGCCAGCACTCGGTGCCGACGAAGCTGCAGATCGAGGCCGGCGGGGAGACCCGCACCGTCGACCTTCCCGCGATCACCGACGGCAAGGTCGGCGACGCGCCGGTCGCGGTGCCGGTGTCGTTCCCCGCGCTCACCGGCAGCGACGTGAAGATCACGGTCGCCGAGGTGCGGCCGGTCGAGACGCTGAGCTACCCCGATCGCCAGCCGCAGGTGATGCCGGTGGCGCTCGCCGAGGTGGGCATGCCCGGCGTGCAGCGCGCGCCGATGCCGGCGGCGATTCCCGGCGGAGTGTCGGAGCGATCTGGTCCAGGTCGACGGCGACGCGACGTCGGCGATGACGGTCGAACGAGATCGACCGCCGACGCCGAGGCGGGCAAGCCGATCGACCTCTTCCGCTGCAACGCCGAGATGCCGGAAGAGGACCTCCCGCTCGATCGCGGCGACCACGTCGTGCGGTCGACGCCGGGCACGACGACCGGACATCGACGTCGACGGGCTGGTGCTCGGCTCCGATGCCGAGCGGCGCCGCGATGGCGCTCGGACCGCGCGGCACGCTGCCGAGGACGACGTGACGCAGGTGGCGGCCGCTCCGGCAGCTACGCCGAAGGTGAAGGTCACGAGCAAGGGCAGCACCAAGATCGAGCTGCAGGTCACCGGCGCGCGCAAGGGCACGCCGTTCTGGTTGGTGCTGGGCGAGAGCAACAACGCCGGGCTGGGAGGCGAAGCGTCGACGGCTCGAACATCGGCGGCTCGACGCTGGTCGACGGGTACGCGAACGGCTGGCGGGTGCAGCCACCGTCGGGCTCGTTCTCGGTGACGCTCACGTGGACGCCGCAGCGGAACGTGTGGATCGCGATCGGGGTGTCGGTGGTCGCGCTGTTGTTGTGCCTCTGGCTCGCGCTGCGCCGCCGCCGCGCCGATGCCGACGACGACGAGCGCCGACGACGATCGCGACGATGACGCGTACCCGCGTTGGCGAACCCGCTCGTCGCCGACGGGTGCGCGACCGCGGGTGCTCGTGATCGTCGGCGGCGCGCTCGCGGTCGGCATCGTGGGCGCAGTGGTGTCGCGCTGGTGGGTCGGCCTGCTCGCGGCCGCGTTGGTGGCCCTGGTCGCGTGCGTGCCGCGGACGCGCTTCCTCGTGTCGCTCGGCGCGCCGCGTCGCGCTCGGCGTGGCCGCGCTCTACGTGGTGGTGCAGCAGTACCGCCACGACTACGTCGCCGACCTCGACTGGCCCGGCCGGTTCGCGTCGGTGAACGACCTGGCGTGGCTGGCGGTGGTGCTGCTGCTGGCCGACGTCGTGATCGAGGTGCTCCGCCGACGCGCGAGCGAGCGACCGCGGGAATGAACCCGTCGCCGTGGATCGAGCGCTTCGGCACGTCGGTCGCACCCGGCGGCGTCGTGTGCGACGTCGCGTGCGGCGGGGGACGACACACGCGGTGGTTCGCCGACCGCGGTCATCCGGTCGTCGCGCTCGACCGCGACCTCTCCGGCGTCGCCGACCTGCGCGATCGACGCGAGGGTCGAGCTCGTCGAGTGCGACCTCGAGGTCGGCGCGCCGATCCCCGTGGCGCCGGGCGTCGTCCGCGGCGGTCGTCGTCACCAACTACCTGTGGCGGCCGATCCTCGACGACCTCGTCGCGCTGCTCGCGCCCGAGTGGTTGGTTGCTCTACGAGACGTTCGCGGTGGGCAACGAGCGCTTCGGCACGCCCGACCAACCCCGACTTCCTGCTGCGTCCCGGCGAGCTGCTCGACCTCGCGGCCCGGCACTCGCTGCGGGTCGTCGCCTACGAGGACGTCGTGGTCGACGAGCCGCGTCCCGCGTGCGTGCAGCGGATCGCGGCTACTCGTCCGGCTCCCACAGCGTGACCGCGTCCTGCGCGGCCGTCGCGGATGCGGTCGGCGTCGAACGGGATCGCGACCTCGTCGAGACCCTGGTCGGCCCAGTCGGCGTGGATCGTCATCGGTCCCGGGCGGCGGGAGCGGGAAGCACCAGTAGGTCTGCGCGTACCGATCGCCGCCGCCGCCCCCGCCGCGCGGCATGAGCATCGGTCGAGCGGCATGCCCTCGTCGTCGGTCTGGATGCCGAAGGGGTTGGAGCGCGCCGGGCCGGGCGACGCCACGAGCATGCCGACGCTCTGCGAGGCGCCGGCGCCGGGGGGCGGCATGCCGAGGGGAGGCATGGCGAAGGGTGACCGGTCGGCCCGGGCCCGGGTGCCGTCGGAGAACTCGAACCCCACCCGCGGGCCGCGCCCCATCATCGGGTGCAGCGCCATCGGGTGCATGGCCAGGGGTCATGGGGCACCAACGGGTTGCGCAGGATCACGACGCTGAAGGTGAAGCCGTTGGGATAGGCCCGGAGCTCGTCGAGGGCGAACGCGTAGTCGTCGTTGCGACCGAGGAGCAGGTTGACCGGGACCACCGCGCCGAGCACCGCTTCCGACGGGCGGTCCCAGGCCGGCGGCCGCCAGCCCGTGCCGGGCGGGAGCGGAGGGTCGGCGAAGAACGTCATGGTCCACGGTAACCACGGAGGGCATCGACCGCAGGAACAATTGCGATGCCGATCCCAAACCGGGCGGATGAGTGTCATACCCCCGTGGTTTGATCGGTGCATGTTCGACGCGCTGGTCGACGACTTCCGGACTCACTCCACGGAGTGGCTACGGCGCGAACGCGAGGACCTGATCGCGCAGCAGCGGAACCTCCGCACGCGGGAGTTGGCGGTGCTGCGCGTGCTCGACGAGCGCGGCCAGGTCGATTGTTCGATGGGTTCGCAGGGGGAATCGGCGCGGACGCTGCGCGACAAGACCGAGACGGCGCGTGCGTTGGAGTCGTTGCCGGCGATCGCGTCGGTGGCCATGGAGGGCGGCTTCTCCGACGAGCAGTTGTCGTCGGTGGTGCAGTTGGCCGACGAGGAGTCGGATCGCGAGTGGGCCCGGCGGGCACCCAACGTGGACCCGTTGGAGCTGTCCCGCATGGCGCGGAAGATGTCGAAGCCCACGGCGGAGGATGCGCGGGCGCGGTTCGCGTCCGCGTGAGCTGCGGATGTGGTGGGGCCGGGGTTCGGCGATGTTGCAGTTCCGGGGTCAGTTGCCCGACGACATGGGCGCGCAGTTCGAAGCGACCATCGACGGGCTCGCCGAGCAGATGAAGCCGAAGAAGGGTCAGGCGTGGGCGCCGTTCGAGCAACGCGCCGCGGATGCGTTGGTCGCGTTGTGTGATCCAGTTCCCACGGACGATGAGCACGCGGCGACGTTGGCGCCGCTGGCGGGGATCCAGGCGGCGGTGCCGTTGCACGGTCCGGCGGAGATCGCCGGGATCCCGATCGCCGATTGTCTGGTGGAGCAGTTGCGGGCGAACGCGTCGATCACACCGGTGCTGGTCGACGACGACGGTGCGGTGGTGGCGATCGGGCGGGCGGCGCCGGCGATCTCGGAGAAGCTACGACGTGCGGTGCTGCTGCGCGACGCGCGCTGCCGGGTTCCCGGCTGTGCTCGTCGGCGCGGGCTGCAGGTCCACCACCTGGTGCCCCGGAGTTGGCACGGCACCGACGAGATCTCGAACCTGGCTGCGTGTGCCCCGCGCACCATCGACTCCTGATCCCGCACGGCCTCCTCGCTCTCGTCGGGAACCCCAACCTCCCCGACGGCCTCGAGCTCGTCACCGCGAGTCGGGCACCACCGCGGGTGCCGGTGTGACACGTGAACGGGCGCGCCCGCGTACCCACCGCGCCGCGAGATCGACCACGAGCAGCGCGATCGTGAGCCACGCCAGCTCGGGCTCGTCGACGATGCGGCTCAGCGCGAGCACCAATGGGATGGCGATCGCGACGCCGATGCGGGCGCGGGGCACGAGCGTGACGGCGACCGTGGCGACGCCGGCGACCGCGCCGATCCACGCGCGCGACACCACGGCGGTGCCGATGCCGACCGCGACGCCGGCGAGGAGCGTGCTGACGACGAGCGGGGTCGTGCCTGCGTACGTGAACGAGAGGTCGAGCGCCGGGGCGTTCGACCGGTTCGTCGGCGCGTCGTCGTCTCGCGCGACGGCGGCGCCAGCGACGAGGAGGATGCCGACACAGAGCAGCACCACGACGCCGGAGACCGCCAGGCCGATCCACACCAGTCGTTGCGGCGTCCACGTCAGGTCGACGGTCATGGTGCCGGCGTGGTCGGGCCGGATCAGCCAGCCGTTGGCGTACCCGTCGACGAGCTGATGGGGGCCGACCGAACCGTCCGACGTGCTGGCCTCCCAGCCGTCGTTGTGGCTCTGCCCGAACACCAGCCAGAACGGCTTGCCGTCGGTCGTGACCGTGATCGAGTTCGAGGTGTTGCCCGCGTCGACCGCCTTCACCGTCGCACCGGCGGTGTCGAGCGGCGCCCCGCGCGGCGCGACCGATGGCTGCGCCGCCGCCGGCGGCGGAGGAGAGCACGACCCGGTCGACGTCGATGCCGACGTCGAGGCCGGTGGCGGTGGTGACGGTGTGGCTGCCGGCGGCGAGGTCGAGCGGCACCGGTGCACGGTTCGAGCGACCAGTCCGGTGCGGGCGTCGGCGACGTCACCGGTGACCCGCACCGGCACCGCGGTGCCGTCGACCCGGACGAGGTCGTCGCGGCACGTCGCCGTCCACGCGTGGTGGGCGCGGCGGGAGCGGCCACGCCGGGGATGGTCACCTCGGCGAACGACACCGGCAGCGTGTCGGGCCCTGATCGCCGTCGCCACCGCCGGGGTCGACCGGGCGGTACTCGTCGACGACCAGGCGCAGCGAGGACGCGGTCACCGGGGCGAAGTCGAGCGGCACCCTGGGTCGCGGATCCGGTCGGCGACGCGTCGGCGATGGTGGGGAGGTCGAAGCTCGCCACGTTCTGCGCCGTCGGCTTCGAGGTGCGCCTTGGTGGGGATCGAGTGCTGCCCGTCGGCGACGACGTCGAGGTCGAGGTGGCCCACGGTGACGGGCGCGTCGAGGTCGACGCCCACCCACACGCCCTGCTGCGGGCCCGATGGGCGCAGTCCACGCGCTCGCAGCGTTGCGGTCGAACGCGCGCGACGCGCGCGCGTCGAGCACGCCGCGCAGGTGACCCGACGCGGTGAACTCGACGCCGGGCGCGGTGGTGCCGAGCACGGTGTCGATCGACCGCGTCGGGCGCGTTCGGGTTCACCGCGCGCGGTGCCCGCCAGGCCGAACGTGCGCGGGCCGGGGACGTCGATGCGGCGGCGCAGCGACAGCTCCTGGTCCTGGTGCGCGGCGTCGGTCGGGTCGTAGCGCAGACGAGACAGCACGTAGTCGAGCGAGTGGCCGGAGGCGCGGTCGCCGACGCGCTCGCTGGTCTCCGACCGGGACCCGCACCGTCTCGGTGACCTCCACGTCGCCGAGACGCACCTCGGCGAAGCCGACCGCGTTCGCCAGCGCGGGATCGAACGGTGGCGTCGACGTGGCGTCGGTGCGGATGGTCAGCGACGCGCACGTCGGTCTCCGGGAAGTCGACCCGCTGCCCGCTCGCGGTGAGCGAGTCGGGTCCGAGGTCGACGGGGATCGGCGCGCCGCCGTTGACGATCACGCTCACGCGGGTGAGCACCCGGTCGCGCGGGCCGTCCTGCGGCTGCACGAGGGTGACGTGGTCGGTGTGCACCGGCGCGGCCGGCAGCAGCGTGAGCTCGGCGCCGGCCGGGTTCGGCGCCGCCGACCCGCCACGAGGTGCGCAGGTCGTGGTCGAACGCCCGGGTGGCGCGGTCCTCGGGACGGGCGGTGCCCCCGTCGGCCGAGGCGTCGACGGTGCCACCCTCCTGCTCCACCACGGTGCGGGAGTCGTCGGTCGAGCCGGGGAACAGGTCGAAGCGGTAGTCGTCGCCGTTGGGATCGGGGAGCGTCTGCCCGGCGCGCTCGGTTGCACCCTTGTCGTCGCGGAGTGAGCTGAACCAGGTGTCGGCGCGGCGGCGGTTGGAATCGGTGACGACCAGGTCGGCGCCGCGCGCCAGAGCCGCGGCCAGCTCGGTGTCGCTCATCGCCGTCAGCTCCTGGACGAGCTGGTTGCCGTCGATCAGCCCCGCGGCGGCCGCGTCGACGATGCCGTCGCCGTCACCCGACAGCACCACTGGCTGGTCGACGGGCGCGGTGTGCACGATCGGCACTGCGTCGCGTACACCGAAGAGCGCCACCGCCGGCGGATCGGCCGTGCCCGAGTCGCGCAGCGTCGACGCGTCGATCAACGGGATCAGCGCGACGTTCGGGGTCGTCGGGCCGTACGGCACCGGCGGGTCGAGCCCGGGTGCGACGGTCGGCTCGGTGAGCTCCTCCCAGAACGCGCGTGGTCGCGGCAGCCCGAAGCGCTCGTAGGCGAGGTCGGAGCGCAGCACGACCGTCCCCGTGCCGAACAGGCGCGCCACGGCCGCGAGCGACGACGGTTCGAACGTGCCCTCCTGCATGCGACGGTCGAGCGCGTCGAGCAGGTTCACGGTCTGGGGCGAGCCGTAGGGGAGGACCTCACGCGGCGAGGTAGGGACGGTCGGTGAGGCCGGGGGTGACCGGCTCCACCGTGTTGCCCCAGCGGTAGGCGGAGAAGTTGGCGCCGGGGATCTCGAGCACGCGCGTGCTGTCGCCGTCGCGCGAGAGCGCCGCGGCGACCTGGTCCCAGTACTCGGGGACGTCCTCGGGGCGCTCGACGCCCGGGGAGAGGTAGCCGTGCCGCCACACCGGCAGCAACGCGCCGAACGCGAGCACCGCCACCAGCGCGGCCGCGACCAGCTCGACCGGTGCGCGTCCCCACCGGCGACCGGCCAGCGCCGACACCGCGCGCCGCCAGCAAGCCCGCGAGTCCGAGCACGATCAGCGGCGCGACCCGCGGCGTGTTGCGCAGCGCGAGGCCCACCGACGAGCTGTCGGAGAACGACTTCCACGCCCGTCCGTAGAGGCTGGGGTCGTCGTACGGCCAGGCGCCCACGCCGATGACCGTCCCGACGACCACGAGCAGCACGAGGTAGGTGCGGTGACGCCAGCGCACGATCGCGGCCGCGGCGAGCGCCACCACCGGCACGCCGAAGCTGAGCACCGTCGACCAGGTGGTTGGTCACGTAGTCGTGCGTCTGCTGGATCGAGTCGCCGACGCGGTCGGTGCCGTAGAAGAACCAGTTGCCGAGGCCGCGCAGCAGATCGAGCGGGGTCGACGCCGCCGCCACCACCCGCACGGTCTCGGTGAGCTGCAGCACCGGGAGGCCGTACGCGCCCTGGACGCGGAGACCGACCACCCACCAGAGCGACGCGCCGATGCGTGAGCACACCGACGCGACCGACGGCGGCCGCCGCGCGTGCCGAGCGTCGACCCGACGCGTGCCGAGCTCGAGCAGGATCCAGAGCGCGGGCGCGACGAGCATGAACAGCATCGACGACGCGTTCACGCTGCCCGCGCTCATGATCACGAGCGCGAGCGCGGCCGGGTACGCCCAGCCGCCGCGTTGCACCGCGCGCATCGTGAGCCCGACGATCCACGGCAGCGCAGCCCACGCGAGCAGCAGCACCGAGATGCGCGCGGTGAACGCGAGCTGGTACGGCGTGAGCATGTAGACCAGCGCGCCGGCGAGCGCGCCCCAGCGGCGCGCGCCGAGGACGCGGAACAACCAGCGTGCACCGAGCACCGCGAGGAGCGAGATCGTGCCCATCCAGAGCCGTTGCGCGACCCAGTCGGGCACGCCGACCAGGTCCATGAGCCAGTAGTACGGGCCCATCGGGAACAGGTAGCCGATGCCCTGGTGCGGCACCGTGCCCGCGGCGACGTGCGGGTCCCACAGGTACAGCGCGCGGCCGAGGAACGACCCCGGGTCGAGGTAGAGGTACTGCTTGGTGTCGGCGGCGACGTTGCCGGGTGACGACAGCAGGAACGGGACGTACGCGAGGAGCGCGAGACCGAGCGTCTCGAGCAGGCTGCTGTCGATGCGGCGAGCCCGTGTCGCGTGCCCGCGCGGTCGCTCCCGCGGTCGCCGTCATGCCGGGGGCGATGCTAGGCGGCGGCATGCCCGCGCCGGGGGCGCCCGTCCCGGGTCGCGCGGACGGCCTCCGGTAGCTTCGGTCGGCCACGACGGGCGGTCGACACTGGGGACGGGAGGACACGAAGCGTGGATGCGCAGGTCGACGCGGTCGGGACGATCCCGACGCGCGAGCGACGTCGACCGCCGCGGCTCGCGGCCCCGTCGAGCTCTGGGCGGAGCACTGGCCGCTGCTCGCGCTCGGCGTGCTCGCGATCCTCGTGTCCGTGGTCGTCCACCACTGGATCTATCCCGCGTACTCGTGGAACCGCGACGAGCCCGTCTACCTCTGGCAGGTGCACGCGCTGCGCGACGGGCAGATCCTGCCGACCGACGGCGGCATGCCCGCGTTCTTCCAGCCGTGGCTGAGCGGTCACGGCGACGGCTACTTCTTCTCGCAGTACACGCTCGGGCTGGCCGATCGTGCTGCTCGTCGGCGAGGTGGTGTTCGGCACCGCCGCGGCCGCGCATCGCGTTCGGCACGTTGCTCGCGGTGCTCGGCACCTACGCGTTCGCGCGCACCGTCACCGCCGACCGCACCGTGTCGCTCGCCGCGGCCGCGTTGATGCTCGCGTCGCCGATCCTCGCCATCCAGAGCGGCGTGTACCTCGGCTACCTGTTCACGCTCGGACTCGGACTGCTGTTCGGCGCCGCGCTGATCACCGGCTTCGAACGCACGCAAGCCGCTGGCTGCTGGTCGTCGCCGGGCGCGATGGTCGGGCTGGATCTTCATGACCCGGCCGTTCGACGCGGTGCTGTGGGCCGCCGCGTTCGGGCTCTACCTGCTCGTCGTGCACTGGCGCGAGTGGAAGCGGCTGCGCGATCGGCGCGGCGTGGGCCGGGCTCGGCGCGCTGCCGCTCGTGATCGCCACCCTGGCCTACAACAAGAAGGTCACCGGCACCTTCACCGAGTTCCCGATCACCGCCGCCGACCCGCTCGACACCTTCGGGTTCGGGCTCCGGCGGCTCATGCCCACGTTCGGCAAGGACGACTACACCGTCGGCTCCGCCATCCGCAGCACGGGAAGAACGGGCTGTTCCTCCCGCTGTTCCTGTTCGGCAGCTACCTGGGTGTCGTCGCCGCCGGGTTCGGGCTCGTGGTTCCGACGGCGCCAGCGCAGCACGCTCGCGCTGCTGTTCCTCATGGCCGCGTTCCCGCTCGGCTACTTCTTCTTCTGGGGGATGCACGTCTCGGCCGCGACCACCACGCTGTCCGGGCCCATCTACTTCATCCCGCTGTTCGCGCCGCTCGTCGTGCTGATCGCCACCGCCATCGTCACCTGGTGGCGGGAGCGGCGCGTGGTCGGCATCGCCGTGCTCGCGGTCCTCACGTTGGTGACGGTCCCGTTCGCGGTGAACCGCATCGACGTGAACCGGCGCATCAGCGAGTCGCAGATCCCGTGGCGCGACGGCGCCGACGCGGTGCACGGGAAGTCGATCGTCTTCATCCAGCAGTCGGGTGCCTACCTGCTGTTCCTCAACCCGTTCTCGTCGAACCCGGCCGATCTCGACGGCCGGATCCTGTGGGCGACCGATCAGGGTGCCGCCAACCTCGACCTCATCGCCGGCACCCCGACCGCACGCCGTACCTGCAGAAGACGTCGGTGCCGCCGAGCAAGGCGTGCCCAACGACGACCCGCCGTCACCCGAGGTCACCACGCAGCGACTGCGTGTGGTGGAAGCTCAGCGACGTGACGCTCCACACCCGGGTGACGAACACCACCCTCGCAACCGGTGGTCGTGGCGAGGCTGCAGATCGGCGACCAGGTCACGCGAGCAGACGCTGGCCACCGACTCCCGGAAGGGCGACACCTACGACGTCGAGTGGCACCTCACCGCGCCGAGCGGGAACGACCCGGAGTTCCTCGGCGGCGCCAGCCTCGTGCGACCCGTCGCGGTCCCGGCGAGCGCGACGATCACCGCCGGGTTCGGCGCAACGGCAACGGCCGCGGCGACGCCGACGGTGCGCCAGGTGATCCCGTTCATCGCCGGCGACACCGTCCAGCTGCTGCTGCCGGCCCAGGCTGCCTACGCCGGGTCCCGCAACGGACGCCGGGATGGATCGAGATCGCGCTCGCTCCCGCAGCTCCGGGTGAGGGCGACGGAGCTGACGTGACCTCACCGAGCAGCCCGCGGCCGAGCTCGTCTCGTTCGGGCGCGACCTGCGGGTCGCGGTGGTGCCGTGGGCGCTCGCCCGGGTGCTCGTGGTCGCCGCGCTCGCGTTGTCGCGACACCTGTTCGACGAGATCGGCACGCCGCCGCGGCCGGTCGCGCTCGGTCAGGGCCTGTTCGCGTGGGACGCCGCGTTCTACCGCGACATCGCCGAGCACGGCTACCGGGCGGTGGGGGAGGGGTCGCTGCGCTTCTTCCCGCTCGTGCCGATGTTGGGCCGCGGGTCTCGGATGGATCTCTTCGACCACACGCGCCGCGGCGCTGATCATCGTCGCCAACCTGTCCGCGCTCGTGTTCGGCGCGCTCCTGCACCGCCTCGACGCTGCGCGAGACGGGCGACGCTGCGACCGCACGGCGGGCCGCGTGGTTCGGGGCGCTGTTCCCCGCCGCGTTCGTCCTGGTCATGGGGTACGCCGAGGCCACCGCGATGATGCTCGGCGTCGTCGTGTTCCTCGGGATGCGCTCGAACCGGTTCTGGTGGGCCGCGGTCGCGGGCTTCCTCGCCGGCCTGTGCCGCCCGGTGGGCGTGCTGCTGGTGGTGCCCGCCGCGGTCGAAGGCGTACGGGGCTGGCGCGAGCGCGTCGACCGAGTCGCGGATCTCGCGGGTGGTGAGCGTGGTCGCGCCCGTCGCCGGCGCGGCGACCTACCTCGCGTGGGTGGGCGCGGAGTTCGGCGACTTCTGGAAGCCGATCTCGCTGCAGAACCAGGCGACGTTGCGGGGCGGGTTCCAGGATCCCGTCACCCGCACCGTCGACGCGGTCGGCGACCTGTTCGGTGGTGACCGGTTCGGCTCGGGGCTCCACATCGTGTGGGCGGTCGGGTTCGTGCTGCTGCTGGTCGTGCTGATCCGCCGCTTCCCTGCGTCGTACTCGCTCTACGGCGCGGCCACCCTGCTGCTCGGGCTGTCGGCCCACAACCTCGACTCGCTCGAGCGCTACTGCTGGAGCACGTTCCCGTTCCTGCTCGCCCTGGCCGCCGTCACCGATCGCGACGAGGTGGAACGGGGGGCGTACGTGCTCGCCGCCGCCGGTCTCGTCGGCTACGCCACCTTGGCGTTCCTCGGCGTCCAGGGCCCCTGATCGGCGCCTCCCAGGAACCCGGTCGGGAGCGCACCGGCCCGTAGACTGCCGGGGCGCGCAGCCGGGTGACCGACCCCGTCGCGCCCCCGCACCCACCCCGGAGACCGTTGCCCGTGAGCGAAGCCAACGTGAGCGAACCCACGCCGAACCCCGAGCACGACGTCGTCATCATCGGTGCGGGACCGGCCGGGCTCACCGCCGCCTACATGCTCACGAAGCGGGGCGTCCGCCCGACCGTGCTCGAGTCCGATCGCGTCGTCGGCGGCATCAGCCGCACCGCGGTGCGCGACGGTTGGCGCTTCGACATCGGCGGCCACCGGTTCTTCACCAAGGTGAAGCCGGTGAACGACCTCTGGTTCGAGATCCTCGGCCCCGACGACTTCCTGCGCCGCCCGCGGATGAGCCACATCCACTACCGCGGGAAGCTCTACGACTACCCGATCAAGCCGCTGAACGCGCTCAAGAACCTCGGCCCGGTCGAGGCCGTGCTGTGCGGGTTCTCGTACCTCTGGGCGAAGGTCCGTCCGCCCAAGAACCAGGACACGCTCGAGGGCTACGTCGTGGCCAACTACGGGTGGCGGCTCTACAACCACTTCTTCAAGACCTACAACGAGAAGGTCTGGGGCGTGTCGGCGTCGGAGATCGCCGCCGACTGGGGCGCACAGCGCATCAAGGGCATGTCGCTGTTCGCGGCGGTGTGGGAGCCGATCCGAGCCAAGGTCATCGGCAGCCGCGACAAGTCGAAGCAGGTGACCAGCCTCATCGAGGAGTTCAACTACCCCAAGTACGGCCCGGGCCAGATGTGGGAGAAGTGCACCGAGCTCGTCGACCGACGCCGGCGGCACCGTGGTGTTCGACTCGGCCGTCACCCGCATCGAGCACGCCGACGGGCGCGCCACCGCGGTCACCGCCCGCCACGAGGACGGCACGACCACGCGGTACGACTGCACCGACGTCGTCTCGTCGATGCCGATCAGCGCGCTGCTCGAGGCGATGGACCCGCCGGTGCCGTCCGAGGTGCTCAAGGCCGCCGAGTCGCTGCGCTACCGCGACTTCATGACCGTCGCGGTCGTGGTGCCGGAGGAGTACGGGTTCCCGGACACGTGGATCTACATCCACGATCCCGAGGTCGAGGTCGGTCGCATCCAGAACTTCGCGTCCTGGTCGCCGTACCTGGTGAAGGACGGCCGCACCTGCCTCGGGCTCGAGTTCTTCGTGCAAGAGGGTGACGAGATGTGGACCAAGGCCGACGACGATCTCGTCGAACAGGCCAAGCGCGAGCTGCAGCACCTCGGCCTGGTCGATCCGGCGAAGGTCGAGATCGGCTACGTCGAGCGGACGCCGAAGGCGTACCCGTTCTACGACTGGGAGTACAAGGCCCACGTCGAGACGCTGCGCCGCTGGCTCGAGGAACACACCGCCAACGTGTATCCCGTGGGTCGCAACGGCATGCACCGCTACAACAACCAGGACCACTCGATGTACACCGCGATGCTCAGCGTGGAGAACATCTTCGGCGCCGACCACGACGTGTGGTCGGTGAACGTCGAGGAGGAGTACCACGAAGAGGTCGCCGACTCCTCCACGAGCTGACCGGTCGTGCCGACCGGGGGGGCGTCGCAGGAGATCGGGGCCGCCGGGTTCGAGGCCGGTCCCACGTTGCACTTCCCGTGCTTCGACGCGTTCCGCTTCTTCGGCATGACCATGGTGCTGCTCGTGCACGCGGGGTTCGCGACGCGACCGTGGGTACACGAGCACCTCCCCTCGTGGGCGCAGGCGTTGCTGGAGCGCATGGACGTCGGCGTCGCCATCTTCTTCGTGCTCTCGGGCTTCCTCCTGTTCCGGCCGTTCGTCGCGCGCTACCTGGGCGGGCGGCCACAGGGCAAGACGGGCACGTTCCTGCGCCGGCGGTCGCTGCGCGTGCTGCCGGGCTACTGGTTCGCGCTCACGTTCTGCGTGGTGTTCCTCGGCCAGATCCTCGGCGGCGCCAAGAACGCGTTCCTCTACTACTCGTTGCTGTTCCCGTTCGCGAGTCAGAACGTCGCGCTCGGCGGCGGCCCCGGGCAGGAGGGCAACTACGCGATCCCGCAGGCGTGGAGCCTCACGGCCGAGTACCTCTTCTACTTCATGCTCCCCGTGCTCGCGATCCTGCTCGTCCGGTTGGGCGCGAAGAAGGCACCGCAGGTGCAGGTGCGCAACGCGCTCCTGATCTGCGGCGCGCTCTACCTGTTCGGGCAGCTGTTCCGTCTCTACTTCCTCGTCGCCGAGCCGTCGTGGGCGCGGGTGGCGACCATCTGGGCGCCGAACTGGGTCGACTTCTTCGCCATCGGGATGGCCACCGCCACGTGGAGCGCGGCGCACCACGCGGGCATGCGCCTCCCGTCGCTCCTGCGGTTCCTCGGCGACCATCCCGCGGTGTCGTGGTGCACCGCGGCGCTGGTCGGCCTGAGCTTCGCGACGTTCTCGCCCCCCGACACCCCGGGCGTGTACGGCGCCGAGTACTGGGTGCGCTGGTTCCTGTTCGGGGTCTTCGCGTTCTTCCTGCTCGCGCCGGCGATGTTCGGTGACCAGAAGCAGGGACTCGGCCGGCGGTTCCTCGCCAGCAAGCCGCTCGTGTTGCTCGGCACCGTCTCGCTCGGCTTCTACCTGTTCCACCTCGCGGTGATGACCAACGTGCAGGAGTGGCTCGCGCCCGACGGTACGAGCAGCGTGTTCTACGGATCGCTGCCGGCGGTGTTCGCGCTCACGTTCGTCGGTGCGATCGCGCTCGCGTTCCTCAGCTACTACCTGGTCGAGAAGCCGTTCCTGCGGTTGAAGGACAAGCCGTTCTCGTCGCTGTGGCGGCGGGCCCCGGCCGAGGCGTCGTCGTGAGTGCACGTCCGCTCGTCGTCATCCCCGCGTACAACGAGGAGGAATCGCTGCCGGCAGTGCTCAAGGAGCTCGCCGAGCAGACGCCCGACTACGACGTGCTCGTCGTGTCCGACGGCTCCCGCGACCGCACCGTCGAGCTCGCCACCGCCGCGGGTGTGCATGTCGCCGTGCTCCCGTTCAACATCGGGATCGGTGGCGCGTTGCGCACCGGGTTCGCGTACGCGGTGCGTCACGGCTACGAGCGCGCGGTGCAGTTCGATGCCGACGGCCAACACGATCCCCTTGCCGTACAGGCGCTGCTCGACGGCCTCGACCGCGGCGCCGACATGGTGATCGGGAGTCGCTTCACCGAGGGCGGTGCGGTCACCTATTCGGTGAGCGGGGTCCGCCGTCGGGCCATGCGGGTGCTGCAGTGGTTGGTGAAGGTGCTGGTGCGCCAGCGCTTCACCGACACCAGTTCGGGCTTCCGCGCGTTCTCGCGCCCGATGCTCGAGTACTTCGCCCAGAACTACCCGGTGGAGTACATGGACTCGGTCGAGGCGCTGGTGCAGGCCTGCAACGCGGGTTTCCGGGTCGACGAGGTGCCCGCGAACATGCGCGGGCGCACCGGCGGCGCGCCGAGCACCCGCAACTTCAAGCTCGTCTACTACTACGTGCGGCTGCTCATCGTGCTCCTCGCGTCGACGACCAGTCGCGGGCAGCGGGCCCGTCGCACCGCGAGCCGTGACGAAGACCGAGACGACGAGCAGATCCCGTGAGCACCGCTGCTCACGTCCTCATCATCGTGCTGGCGGCCGCGGTGATCGCGTTCATCGTGCACCTCGTGCGGAGCCGACGACTGCGGGCCAAGTACTCGGTGCTCTGGCTCACCATCGGCCTCGGGCTGGCGATCCTCGCCATCTTCCCCGACCTGCTGGTGTGGCTCTCCGACCTCTTCGGGATCGGGTACCCGCCGGCCACGTTCATGCTGCTCGCGCTCAGCTTCCTGCTGGTGCTCGTGCTCCACTTCTCCTGGGAGCTGTCGCGCCTCGAGGATCGCACCCGGGCCCTGGCCGAGGAGCACGCACTGCTGCGGGGCGAGATCGAGGAGCGCCTCGGCCCTCGCGACGCCACTCCCTGATCGTTCTGGCGCCCCTGCAGGGCGTACGTCGCCGTAGAGGGGCGCCAGAACGTCAGGCGGCGCCGAAGTCGGGCAGGGTCAACGACCCGTCCGGCTCCAGGGCGAACCCGGGGTTCCACGCGATCTCCCAGACGTGCCCGTCGGGGTCGCGGAAGAACCCGGCGTAGCCGCCGTAGGACGTGTCGCGCGGCGAGGTGGCGATCTCGGCCCCCGCGTCGGCGGCCTGGTCGACGATCCGGTCGACCTCCTCGCGGGAGCGGACGTTGTGCGCGAGCGTCATCCCCCCGAAGCCACTGGCGCCGTCGTCGGGAACGCCGGCATCGGCGGCGACCTTGGCGCGGCCCCACAGCACGAACGCCAGCCCGCCGGCCTGGAAGAACACGGTCTCCTCGACCTCCTGGCCCCGCCACCCGAGTTGCTCGTAGAACGCGCGCGACCGCGCGAGGTCGGTGACGCCCAGCGTCACCAGGCTCACCCGTTGCTCCATCGAATCAGTGTTCCGCGCGAGCGGTGACGATCAAACCGTCGGCTGCGTACGGGCGGCCGAGCCGGGCGAGGAGCCGTTCCAGGCCGAGCACGGCCCGCGCCCCCGTGGTGAGGACGCGGCTGCGGGCGTCGGTCGCCGCCGACTTCACCTGCTGGAGGTACACCGCATGCTCGACCGGCTCCCAACCGTGACGCCGGAGCATGGTGTCGAGGGTCGTACAGGTGTAGAGGGCGATGTGGTCCGGGTGGTTGACCTCGTAGTTCCCGAGGAGTGCCGCCGCGTTCACGAGCCCCGCGGCGTTCGGCGTGGTGACGACGAGCAGCCCGCCGGGAGCGACCAACGCGTGCAGGCCGTCGAGGAACCGACCCGGATCGTCGAGGTGTTCGATCACCTCGCCTGCCACCACGACGTCGGCGGGCGCGATCCCGACGGCGCGTACGGCGTCGACGTCGCGGCAGTCGACTGCGTACGCCTCGTACCCCCGCGTGCGTGCGTCGGCGACACCTGCCTCGTCGAGATCGAGGCCCACGAGCTCCGACGCGACGCCCGCGAGGTGCTCGTGGAGCCAAGCTCCCGACTGCTCGTTGAGCTGCTGACAGCCCGCGTCGACGAAGCCGACGTGGACGACGCGGCGGTTGTGGGACACCTCGCGCAGGTACGCGAAGCGATCGACGAGCGACGCCGGTGGCAGGCGGTGCACCATCTCGAGCTGCGAGAAGTCGCGGTCAGACATCGCTGGCAGTCACCTCGTGCAGACGTTCGGCGAGCGGAGGACCGGCCCGGCCCCGGAGCACGCTCTCGACCTTGGCGAACGCGCGCCGCCGGTTGTACCAGAGCAGCCGGCTGCCCCACCGACCGGCGTCGGGCACCACCCAGAACTCCTCGTCGGGATCGAAGTCGTAGGGATGGCAGTAGATCCAGAGCAGCTGACCCCGACCGACGCTGCGCCGTGCCGTGGTCGACGCCGCGCCCGGGATGGCGCGCAGGTAGACGCCGCCGAGGTAGGGGAGCCCGAGGCCCTTCACCCGGACCACCGGGCACGGGAGCTCGACCAGCCCGTTGGGCCAGCGGAACGGGGTGGTGGGGAGCGTCGGGTCGCCGAAGAGGGGGCTGCGGGCGGGGAGGACGCTCGACGAGTAGGTGAAGCCGGTGTCGGCGAGGACGTCGACCGCCCACCGCGACTCGGGCACCAGCGAGAACGTCGGCGCGCGGAAACCGAGCACGGACGCACCGGTGAGCTCCTCGAGCAGGTCCTTGCCCCGCCGCACGTCGGCGCGGAAAGCGTCGGCGGTGAGCTCGGTGAGCGGCTGGTGACGCCAACCGTGGAGACCCACTTCGTGGCCGCGCGCCGCGACCTCGCGCACGAGCTCGGGGTGCGCCTGCGCGGTCTCGCCGACGACGAAGAACGTGCCCCGCACCTCGCGCGCGTCGAGGAAGTCGAGCACCTCGTGGGTCAACGCCGGATACCGCTCGGGCGCGTCGGCCGATGGCCGATGGTCCTCGAGGTCGAGCGTGAACGTGACCTGATCGGACATCAGTACGCGTCCATGTCGAGGAACTCGAACGTCTCGAGGGCCAGCGCGTCCTGGTCGATCGCGGGCGAGAGCGAACGGAGGATCAGGTGGAGTGGCGACGGCTGCAGCGTCCGGGGCGGTTGGATCCCGCGCACGTGCACGCGAGCGTTGAAGCCGGCGTACACCGCGTAGGGCGCGCGGTGGAAGCGGCATGCCGCCGCGATCGCCCGCTCGGGACGCGCCGGCGCGTCTCCGCGAACGAGCAGCTTGAGGAGCACGACGGCCCGCACGCCGAAACGGGTGTCGGTGGTGGTCACCGCGACGAGGTCGTCGCTGGCGTGCAGCGCGTACCGGGTGCTCGGGCAGGCCAACCGCCACCGCAGGTGCTCGGTGGTGTACGAGTTGGTCCACTGCCCGACGGTGAAGTCGTCGAGCCCGGCAGTCAGCTCCGCGAAGCGGTCGCTGTCGAGCAGCTCGGCATCGACCGGGTGGCTGGTGACGCCGCTGCCCGTGTGCATCGGCACGCACAGCTTCACCGGCAGCGGCCCCGGGGTCTTCCACCCCATGTACTTGGTGACCGCACCGATCGACTTGTCGTTGCACACGCCCGACGAGAATTGCCAGCCGGCGGCCGACGCCTCCTCGTAGATCTCGGCCCCGAGCTCGCGGAAGTAGCCCTTGCGCTGCGTGCCCGAGCGGGTCACCGCGTGCAGCGAGAACGCCGCCGGCACGACGCCGTCGGGCCCGCGGTAGCGCTGGGGGATGAGCGCGTAGTGCGCCACCCGCACGTCGTCCTCGTCGACGCCACGCTGGATGGCGGGTCCGTAGGGGTTCTCGTCGTAGAGCCAGTGCAAGTAGCGCTCGTCGACGTAGCGCGCCGCCGGCAGCTCTGCTCGGAGCAGGTCGGTGTTGCGCCGATTGTCGAGCGCGCGATCGGTCGGCATCACTCCGGGAGGCTACTGCTGCCTTGGTGCGCTTCGACGGTGGCGGGCGTGGTCGCGTCAGGCATCGGCGGCTCGCTCGGTGTGCTTGTGCGCACGCGTCCCGACGCGTCGTGCTCGTCATCGGGTGCGTTCGCCCGCCACCGGAAGAACGCGTCGATCGCGACCGCGCTGAGCAACGGCATCACCACGTCGACCGGCGCGCGGTAGCGCGTGATGCCGAAGCTCAGGGCCACGGTGATCGTCACCGAGAGCGCGATGGCGAAGTACGGGAAGATGGGGATGCGGCGTCGCCGCAGCACGACCAAGCCCGCGATCGACAGCACCAACATCGCGTAGTACGCGGCCAGCACCGCCCAGCTCTCGGCGGTGCCGCGTCGCTCGTAGAACGCGTCGAGCTCGACGTTCTGCGACGGCCGGAAGACACTCCACACCCTCCCGACCCGGGCGGCGACGACGACGGGAAGGCGGCTGAGGTGGTCGCGGAGGTAGTCGGTGCCCTGCTTGCGAGCGCGGAGGTCGACGACCGACTCCTCGGTCTTTGCCGTGTACTTCTCGAAGCCGCAGTCGGCACTCCAGTAGCCGAGGAGCTCGCCGGAGTACGTGCGGTCGCAGTTGCCGTAGGCGAGAACGAGTCCGAACCCGGTGCCGAGGTACGTGGGTTCATCGAAGGTCGTGAGGTTGCGCACCACCCACGGACCGACCAGGAGCGCACCGATCACCGCCATCACGCCGAGGTACTTGGCGCGGTCGCGCCAGGCCAGGCCGTGCTTCAGCAGCACCGTCGGCACCGCGAGCAGCACGAACAGGATCGGTCCCTCGGAGCGGGTGAGCGACGCGAGACCGAGCGCCAGCGCGAGTCCGATGGCGGCGCTGAGTCGCGGCCGATCCCAGAACGAGTACAGCGCGAGGAGCGCGACCACCAGCAGGAAGCAATAGAGGGTCTCGAGGCCGAGCACGGAGTCGTTCACCCACAACGCCGGTGCGACTGCGGCGATGCCAGCCGTGATCAGACCGACGCGATTGCCGGCGATGGCGCGCCCGAGCATGCCGAGCAGGAACACGGTCGCCGCGCCGAGCAGCGACGTCATCACGCGCTGCGAGAGCATGCTGTCGATCCCGAAGCGAGCCGGGATCGCGAGGAGAGAGGTGTACAGCGGTGGGTGGAGCGCGGTGTCGACGACCCGGTGCTGCGAGCCCGTGCCGTAGAACGCGAACGGGTTGATGAAGCCCCAGCCGTCGGCCACCAGGCGCGCCTGCAGGTGGTAGAAGACCTGATCGGACAGCTTGACGCCGCGGACGCGCGGCTCGGCGACCGCGGCCGAGTACACGACGCGTCCGACGGCGGCGACCACCGTGATCACCGACAGGCGGACGAGGAAGCGGCGCCGTTCGGTCACGAGGTGGTCGGTGCACCTGCCGGTGCCCGCGCGCCCCGCTCCGCCAGCGCGTCCAGCACGCGGCGATGCCGATGGCCGCGGCGGCGACGATCACGACCTCCGACGGCGCCCGGTAGCGCGTGACCCCGAAGGTCACCGCGGCCGCGAAGGTGGTCGTGAGGAGGATCGCCAACATCGGGATGATCGGGATACGACGACGTCGCATGAGCACGAGGCCGTAGATGCCGAAGGGCACGAGCGCGTAGTACATGAACAGACCGATCCAGGACGCGGCACGGCCTCGACCCTCGATCCACCAGTCGAAGGCGGTGGTCTGGCCGGGCTTGAACAGCCCCCAGACCCGGCCGATGCGCGCGGCAGCCACCAGCGGGAGCCGCTTGATGTGGTCCTTCGTGTACTCGATCGCCTGGCGCCGCGGCTCGGCGTCGCGTTGGGACTCGTCTTGACCCACCGGCGGCCACGGTCCCTGGAAGCAGTTCGAGTAGTACCCGATGAGGTTCCCGTACCACACCGCGTCGCAGCTCGCCGCCGACAGGACGGCGCCCTGGCCGGCCGTGATGGTGACGGGTTCCGTGAAGCGGGTGAGGTTGTAGACGACCCACGGCCCCAGCACGATCGCACCGGCCAGGCCGGCGATCACGAGGAGCTTGAAGCGTCGCCCCCAGTCGACGTCACGCACGAGCAGCGCCAGGGGGAGGACGACGAGCGGGAACAACAGGACGAGCTCGCTGCGGGTCAACGTCGCGAAGGAGCACGCCGCGCCCATCAACACCGCGTTGCGGAGTCGCGGCTCGCGCCAGAACAGGTAGATCGCGCTCAGCGCCACCACCGTGGCGAAGATCACCGCGGTCTCCGACATCACCATGCCGTCGCTGATCCAGATCTGCGGGTAGACCGCGGTGATGGCTGCGGCCACGATGCCGGCGGTGTTCCCCGCGAGCTTGCGCACGAAGAGACCGATCACGACGATCGTCGCGGTGCCGAGCATCGACGACGCCAGACGGTGCGCGGTCACGCCGTCGAGCCCGATGGCCGACCAGAGCGCGAGGTAGGTGCTGTACACGGGCGGGTGGCCGGCGCTCGGGATGTCCCGGCCGTAGAACAGCCAGTGCGCCGGGTCGATGAACCAGTGGCCCTTCGCCAAGGCGTTCGCCTGGTAGTGGTAGTAGAGCGCGTCGCCCCAGAGGCGATATCCGTGGTACCCGGGTGTGTTCGTGGTGGGGCGCCACCAGAGAACGTTGAGGATGCGCACCACGAACCCCACCGCGGTCGCGGCGCCGAGCCACACCGCGAAGCGCGAAACCGGGCGCGGGGGCGTCGAGGGCGGGCGGCGGCGCGCCGGTTCGGACCGGTCCGGCCGTCGTGGTCGTGGTCAAGCGCTTCCCCGGAGGTCGCTGCCGGCGCGAGTGGACACGTCAGAAGATCGCCGCCGGCCGTCCACGCGCCAACGCTAGTCAAGGGAAGGTTCCCGGTCGTTGCACGGCGCCCCGATCGCGGAGTCGTGGCCTACGCTGGCTCGGACTTCCGCCCCTGCTCGTCCGGAGATCGTCCTGGCCAGAACCGTGCACGAATCGCCGCGTGACGCCGGCGTCGGTGCCGTCGAACCGGTCGCACTCACGCGGCGTTCGTTGCAGCGGGCGCGACGTGCCGGCGTGCACCAGGGCGGCACCCGGCATTTCGGGTACCAGCCCGCGCTCGACGGCATCCGTGCCTTCGCAGTGGCGGCCGTCCTCTTCTACCACGCCGGTCAGTCGTGGGCGGTGGGCGGCTTCCTCGGCGTCGACACCTTCTTCGTCCTGAGCGGGTTCCTCATCACCACGCTGCTGGTGACCGAGTGGACCAACCGGGGCGGCATCAACCTGCTCGCGTTCTGGGCGCGACGCGCCCGGCGCCTGCTCCCGGCCCTGTTCCTGGTGATGGTCGGCATCGTGATCTATGCGGGCGTGTTCGCGGCGCCGGGCGAGCTGGGGCGCATCCGGGGCGATTCGTACGCCTCGCTCGGGTACGTGGCCAACTGGCGGTTCATCTTCTCCGGCCAGTCGTACTTCGACCAGTTCTCGCAGCCGTCACCGCTGCGCCACATGTGGTCGCTGGCGATCGAGGAGCAGTTCTACCTGGTGTGGCCGCTGGTCGTGGCCGGGATCCTGTGGTGGCGACGTTCGTTGCGCGTGTTGCTCGCGGCATGCGTGGTGATGATCGTGGCGTCGGCCACGTTGATGGCGGTGCTCTACCAGCCGGGTCGCGATCCGTCGCGCGGTCTACTACGGCACCGACACGCGGCGCGCAGTCGCTGCTCATCGGAGCGGTGCTCGGCATCGTGTTGTTCATGCACGGACCGCTGCGCACGCGAGCGGCACGCATCGCGATCCGGGTCGCCGCGGTGGTGGGAGCCGGCTACACGCTCTGGTTGTTCTGGCGCATGTCGGAGCGCACCGACGCGCTCTACCAGGGTGGCTTCCTGTTCGCCGCGCTGGCGGTGTCGGCGGTCATCGTGTCGGTGGTCCAGCCCGACCGCGGCGTGCTGGGACAGTTCCTCTCGCTGGCCCCGCTGCGATGGGTGGGTCGCATCTCGTACGGCCTCTACCTCTGGCACTGGCCCGTGTACCTGACCCTCACGCAGGCGCGCACGGGACTCGACGGGTTCTGGCTCCTCGTGGCGCGGGTGGCCGTGAGCGTCGGCCTGGCCGCACTGTCGTTCTACGCACTGGAGCGGCCGATCCGCGCCGGTACGTTCCGGCTGCCGAAGCCCCAGATCGTGGCGATCGCCGTCGTCAGCGCGCTCGTCGTCGCCGTGTTCGCCACCACCATGGGCGGCAACGACTCGGTCGCCGCCGACACCGAGCGGGCGTTGCGTGCGAACGCGCCGGTGCCGAAGTCCGCACCGCCCACGACCACGCCCGTTGCCGACACCGCGACCGGCGCCGCCGTGACCGCACCGGCTGCGCCGCCCAAGGTGATGGTGGTGGGTGACTCGGTCGCGGGCACGCTCGGGCTCGGGTTCGACCACCTCAGCGCGACCACCGGGTTGACGGTGTGGAACCGCGGTCAGCTCGGGTGTGGCCTGTTCTACGACGGTGAGGTCTACGAGGGCGGCGAGCTCACGCCGGTCAGCTCGTCGTGCAACTGGCGCGACGAGTGGCCGGGCGAGCTGCAGGTGTTCCAGCCCGACGTCGTGATGGTCCTGGTGGGGGCGTGGGACATCCTCGACCGTCAGGTCGACGGGCACCTGGTCAGGTTCGGCAGCGTCGAGTACGACACGTCGTTCCTGCACCAGCTCGACGACGCCACCACGCTGCTGGCATCCACCGGCGCGAAGGTGGTCGTGCTCACCACACCGTTCTTCTCACGGCCCGAGCTGGTCGGACAGACCGGGCGCGACTGGCCCGAGTACGACCCCGCCCGGGTCGACCGCATCAACGCGCTGTACCGCGACTTCCTCGCCAACCATCCCGGTCGCTACCGGATGATCGACCTCAACAAGTTCGTGTCCCCGCAGGGCAAGTTCTCCGACGAGCTCAACGGCCAGGTGATCCGCGGCGACGGCGTGCACTTCACCGAAGCGGGGGCGACCATGGTCGTCGACTGGCTCACGCCGCAGCTCAAAGAGGCGGCCGCCGGCGCGGATCCCGATCCCGCCGCCGCGGGCGAACGCCCCGACTCCAGAGGTCTCTGGGCGAAGTAGTCAGCGGCGCGGGCTGCGCGCCACTGCGAACAGCCCAGGGGTCGTCGGCGTGATCTGGTCGGTGAGGAAGAAGTGCGACTCGTCCAGACCCGAACCGATGCCGGTGCGCCCGGACCCCAGCAGCTTGTAGACGACCGGCAGCACGCGCTCGTAGCTCCAGACGTACCAGCCGTACGGCACCTTGTGGCGCAGGTCGAGCGGGTCGAGCTTGAGGATCCGCTCACCGCTCGCACGTCGCTGCGCGAAGTCGGCGTGCAGCTCGGGAGAACCCTCGAGTCCGTGCACGGTGACATCGGTGAAGAACAACGAGAGCAGCGACTCCAGCTCGTCCGCCTCGAACAGCGCCACGTGGAACGGGTTCTCGAAGTCGGCGGGACGGTTCGGGGTGATGACGAGGGCGGTGCCGCCGTCGCTCGCGACGCGGGCGAGCTCGGCCACATGCTGCTCCGGCGCGCGGAAGTGCTCGATGATGTGTGACGAGCACACCCAGTCGATCGATCCGGCGCGAGCGCCGATCCGGCCGCCGTCCATCGCGGCGAAGCGGAGGCCGCGCGGCTCCCATTCGTGGGCGGCGTCGACGGCGGTCTGCGGGTCGTAGTCGACCCCGATCACCAGCCGGCCCAGCCCGGCCAGCTTCGCGGTCTGGTCGCCCACGCCGCACCCGACGTCGAGGACGGTGCCGGGCCCGATCCGCTCGGCCATCTCGCGGTAGCCGGCATCGTGGAACGCGAGCAGGGAGTCGGGGGTGGCGCCCGCCATCGGGCGCTCGCCGGTGAGCCGAGCCATCCGGTGAGACTAGGCAGTCCCGTTCCCCGGTCGGGGATGGAACCGCTCCTAGCATGCACCGGCAATGACCAGTCCCGGCGCCTCCACCGAGGACCATGCGATCGAGCCCGACCATGCGATCGAGCCCGACCACGCGATCGAGCCCGACCACGCGATCGAGGTGGCGAAGCTCGGCGACATCGCCGCCGACGCGGGCCTCCACCGGGTGAGCATGCTGGCGTGGCGTGATCTCGACGACCCCGAGGCCGGTGGATCCGAGCTGCCACGCGTCGAACATCGCCAAGCTGTGGGCCGAGGCCGGCATCGAGGTCAACATCCGCACGTCGTACGCCGCCGGGCACCCCCAGGTGTCGTGGCGCGACGGCTACCGGGTGATCCGCAAGGCGGGTCGCTACCTGGTGTTCCCCCGGGCTGCGTTCAGCGAGATGATGGGCTGGCACGGCGGGCGCGACGGCCTGGTCGAGATCTGGAACGGCATGCCGTTCTTCTCGCCGCTGTGGTCACGCACCGCGCACGTCACGTGGTTGCACCACGTGCACGCAGAGATGTGGCAGATGACGTTGCCGCCGCGCCTGGCGGCGTTCGGCAACTTCCTCGAGTCGCGGGTGGCGCCGCCCATCTACCACCGCACCTCCATGGTCACCCTGTCGGAGTCGAGCAAGCGCGAGATGGTGCACGATCTCGGCTTCAAGCCCGAGCGGGTGAGCGTCGTCGCGCCGGGCATCGATCCGCACTACGCCCCGGGCGGCGCCAAGTCTCCGACGCCACTCGTGGTCGCCGTCGGACGGTTGGTGCCGGTGAAGCAGTTCGACGTGCTCGTCGACGTGCTCGTCGCGATCAAGGCCGACCACCCCGGCCTCGAAGCGGTGATCGTCGGCGAGGGCTACCAGCGAGAAGACCTCGAGGCACAGATCCACGCTGCGCGTGCGGAGTCGTGGATCACCCTGCCGGGTCGGATCGACGAGGACGCCAAGGTCGACCTCTACCGCCGCGCCTGGGTGCTCGCCAGCGCGTCGGCGCGTGAGGGGTGGGGGATGACGATCACCGAGGCGGCGGCGTGCGCCACGCCATCGGTGGTGAGCGACGTGGCCGGCCACGCTGATGCCGTCGTCGACGGTGAGACCGGCATCCTCTGCCGAGGGGGTGACGCGATGCGCGTCGCGCTCGCCCGCGTCCTGCGCGACGACGACCTGCGCGCGCGCATGAGCGAGGCCGCGCACGCGCACGCGGCGCGCTACACGTGGGAAGCAACCGCACGCGGCACCCTCGAGGTGCTCGCGGCTGCGGCGATGTCTCGGCGGCGGCGCGGCGGATCATGAAGTTCACGGTCATCGGGCACAGCTGCCTGCGCATCGAGACGAGCGGCCCCACGATCCTGGTCGATCCGTGGCTGTTCGGCTCGTGCTACTGGCGTTCGTGGTGGCACTACCCGACGGTGGCCCCGCCGGCGCCCGAGGTGCTCGCGCCCGATTTCGTGTACCTCACCCACCACCACTTCGATCACTTCCACTTCCCGTCCATGCGCAAGCTCGACCGCGGCGCGCACGTGCTCGTGCCGAAGTTCGGTGTGCCGACGCTCGGCGACGAGGTGCGCAGCCTGGGCTTCCCGGAGGTGATGGAGCTGCCGCACGCGCAGGTCGTGCAGCTCGCGCCCGGAGTGCGGGTGGCGTCGTACCAGTACGGCCCGGACGACTCCGTGTTCGTCGTCGCCGACGGTGAGCACGTCCTCGTCGACATCAACGACAGCAAGTTCCGCGGTCGCACCCTGCAACGGATCCTCGACGACTTCGGTCGCCCGACGTTCGTGTTCAAGAGCTACTCGTTCGCCCAGGCGTACCCGGTCCTCTACACGGCCGACGACCCGGCCGATCTCGACCTCGTGACCCGGGACACGTACCTCGACAACTGGGTGCGGGTGGTCGACGCCCTCGAACCGCGCTACGGCGTGCCCTTCGGGAGCATGGTGGCGTTCCTCCATCCCGAGAGCAAGGGTGTGAACGAGCAGCTGATCTCGCCGGGCGAGGTGGTCGACGCCTTCCGGGCCCGCCGTCCCGACTCGGTCACCGAGGCCGTGCACATGGATCCCGGTGACTCCTGGAGCTCCGACACGGGCTTCGAGCTCGCGGGTGTCGACTGGTACGCCGACCGCGCCGGCCACCTCGAGGAGCTGGCGGCGCAGGTGACGCCCAAGATCGCCGATCAGACGGTGGAGGAGAAGAGCATCACGCTCGACTTCGCCGATTTCGCCGCGTACTTCGACGGGTTCATGCGCGCGTTCCCACCAGGAGTGCTGCGCCGGGTGCTGCACCGCCCGGTGGTGTTCGAAGTCGCGTCGTCGCCGCTGCCGTTCTGGGTGCTCGACTTCTCGCGGGGCGCGGTGTACCGGCTGTCGGCACCGCCGCCCGACACCGCCAGCATCGTCTCCGTCAACGAAGGCGTGCTGGCCGATGCGATCGCCAAGCGCCTCGTCCACGTGGTGCACGGCTCGATGCGCATCCACGTCCACCTCCGGCCGGGTGGTGTGCACGACGACCTCATGTTCTGGGGCCTCGTGGTTCCGTGGGAGCTCGGCTACGTTCCGCTGCGGCGGATCCTCCGCCCGCGTCTCGCGGAAGTGGCGTGGCGACGTCGGGGGGAAGGGCTCGAGCTGCTCGACCGCGGCCCGGGGCGGGATGCTCACGCTCTCGGAGAGCGTCTTCGGCTGAGCCGACGGGCTACGCGTCGTAGGGTGGCCGACATGGCTGCCCCCAAGTCGTTCTTCCTCACGCCCGAGATCCACGAGTACGTCGTCGCGCACGGCACCCCGCCCGATGCGGTGCAGCAGGCGCTCATCGCGGAGACCGCCGAGCTGCCGATGGCGATGATGCAGATCTCGCCCGAGCAGGGCGCGTTCATGACCCTGCTCACGCGTGCGCTCGGCGTGCGGCAGGCCGTCGAGGTGGGCACCTTCACCGGATACTCGGCGCTGGCGATCGCGCGCGGCCTCCCCGACGACGGCCACCTGTTGTGCTGCGACGTCAGCGAGGAGTGGACGAGCATCGGCCGGACGGCATGGGCCGAGGCCGGCGTCGAAGGCAAGATCGAGCTCGTCATCGCGCCGGCCGCCGACACGCTGCGCGCGCTTCCCGACGAGGAGTACGTCGACCTCGCGTTCATCGACGCCGACAAGCCGTCGTATCCCGTGTACTACGAGGAGCTCCTGCGACGGCTGCGCCCCAACGGGCTGATCCTGGTCGACAACACGTTGTGGGGCGGCGCCATCGTCGACGCGTCGAACGACGACGAGTCGACCGTCGCCATGCGCGCCTTCAACGACATGGTCGCCGCCGACACCCGGGTCGAGAGCGCCTTGCTCACCCTCGGCGACGGCCTCACCCTCCTCCGCAAGCGCTGATCGCCCTCACCCCCGAACATCTCAAGGTTCGCGTGCATATGTGACGGTCAACTTCGAGACGTTCGGGTGGGGGAGTCAGAACTTCCCCGTGCGGCCGTAGCGGTAGTAGCCGGCGAACTGCTGGTTGGTGGCCTCGGGCAGCGGCACGATCTCGCCGAGGCGTTGCGCACCCCAGACGATCTCCGCCGTCCGTTCGACCAGGCCCGCGATGTGCATCACGTCGGCCGGGTTCTTGCCCACCGCGAACAGTCCGTGGTTGGCCATGAGCACCGCGCTGCGGTCGCCCACCCAGCCTGCGACCTCTTCGGCGAGGTCGTCGGTGCCGGTCGTCTCGTAGTTCGCGACCGGGACGTCGCCGCCGACGTACACCACGAACTCCTCGATGACGGCCGGAATCGGCTGACGGGTGAGGGCGAACATCGTGCAGTGCTTGGCGTGGCAGTGCATCGTGGCGTTGATCTCGGGGTACCGCTTCATGGCCGCGAGGTGCAGCATCTTCTCCGACGTCGGGCCGCGGTGGCCCTCCACCACCTCACCGTCGAGGTTGCAGACGACGAGGTCGTCGAGTCCCATGGTCAAGTAGTCGAGCGACGAGGGTGTGAGCACGACGTTGCCGTCGGGCAGTCGCGCCGCCACGTTGCCGGCGGTGCCCTGCACCAGGCCCGACGTCAGCATCTCCTTGGCGGTGTCGAGGAGTTGCTGCTTCACCTCGTCGGCCGTGGCCGCCGGCGCATCACTCACTTCAGTACCTCCGGGTTCACGAGGTTCGGCGGCGAACCGCCGTCGAGCAGGGTCACCAGACCGTCGACGATCAGGGACGTGTGGTTGGACTCGGTGTCGTAGGTCGCGCCCCCGATGTGCGGCGTGAGCACCACGTTCCCCATCGAGCAGAGCGGGTCGTCGACGTCGAGGCGCTCGCCCACGAAGTGGTCGAGGCCGGCGCCGCCGAGGTGGCCGTCGGCGAGCGACGCGGTGAGCGCGGCCGTGTCGTGCAGCCCTGCCCGGGCGGTGTTGATGTAGATCGCGCCCTCCTTCATGCGGGCGAACTGCTCGGCGCCGATCATCTCGTGCGACTCGGGTGTGACCGCGGCGTGCATCGACACCACGTCGGCCTCCGCGAGGAGGTCGTCGAGGGAGTGGGTGGCGTCGGGGGCGAACGGGTCGTAGCTGATGACCTTCATCCCGAGGCCGGCGAAGCGCCACGCGGTCGCCCGCCCGACCGCGCCGTAACCCACGATCCCGACGGTCTGGCCGGCCAGCTGCCAGGCCCGGAAGCGCTGGTAGGGGATGGTGCCGTCGCGGTACGTCTCGCCCGCGCGCACGTCGAGGTCGGCGCGCACGACGCCCCGGTTCACCGCGAACAGCAGCGCGACGGCCATCTCCGCTACCGCGTCGGCGTTGCGCCCCGGCGCCCGCAAGACGGGGATGCCCTTCTCGGTGGCGGCGGGGATGTCGACGTTGGTGGGGTCGCCGCGGCACGAGCCGATGGCGACCAGGGGCAGGTCGAGGACGGGACCCTTGACGCTGTCGGACTCCACGATGAGCAGATCGGCGCCCTCGGCCTCGATGCGGGCCGCCAGGTCGTCGGCGGTGTAGAGCCGCAATGGCTGGTGTTCGATCCACGGATCGAGCACGACGTCGGCGATGGAACGGAGGGTCTCGAGGCCGGGACCGCGGAAGGGTGCCGTCACGAGCGCGCGGTGGCGTTCGGTCATGGCGGCGATTCTGGCAGCCGCGACGCGAACGACCCCACCTGCCGTCAACAGCGCGTTGTACGCGTTCTGCGCTCGGAGACACAGCGGAAGCCCCGGTTGGAGGGGGGCCGGGGCTTCCGTGTGCGGGGAGATCGCGTTGTTGCCATCTCGAACGCGCGCCGCGGCCGAGATGTTCCCGGACGCCGACAGTTGGTAGTTGACAATCAGTGTTGATAAGGTGGAGGCCGTGAAGACGGTCGACGAGCTCACCACGCGCTTCCGCGCCGGAGGCCTGCGGGTCACACCGCAGCGCCAGGTGATCTTCCGGCTGCTCCACGGCGTCGACACCCACCCCACGGTCGAGTCGCTCTACGAGTCGGCTCGCAGCGAGATGCCCACCATCTCGCGCAAGACCGTGTACCAGACCGTGCACGACCTCGAGTCGATGGGCGAGGTGGAGCTCCTCGACATCGGCACCGGCAGCATCCGCGTCGATCCCAACGTCGAGCACGCGCACCAGCACCTCGTGTGCACGCGCTGCGGCACCGTGCGCGACGTGCTGCTCGACATCGCCGACCTGCGCGTGCCCTCGCGCTACCGACGGGCGTTCACGGTCGAGGCGGTGGAGGTCGTGTTCCGGGGCGTCTGCGACGAGTGCCTCGCCGGGGAGCCGGTCGACGCCTGACCGTCGTCCACCCTCTAGTCCAACGCACACCAACGCACACCAAGGAGAGCAACGCATGCCCGACCTCAACGGAACCCAGACGCACGCGAACCTCAAGGAAGCCTTCGCGGGCGAGAGCCAGGCCAACCGGCGCTACCTCTACTTCGCCCAGAAGGCCGACGTCGAGGGCTACCCCGACGTGTCCGCGCTGTTCCGCTCGGTGGCGGAGGGCGAAACCGGGCACGCGTTCGGCCACTTCGACTTCCTCGCCGAGGTGGGCGACCCGGTGACCGGCGTCGCCGTCGGTGCCACGTCCGACAACCTCAACTCGGCCATCGAGGGCGAGACCTACGAGTACACCGAGATGTACCCGGGCTTCGCCAAGACCGCGCGCGACGAGGGCTTCGCCGAGATCGCCGAGTGGCTCGAGACGCTCGCCCGCGCCGAGAAGAGCCACGCCGGCCGCTTCGGCCAGGGCCTCGAATCCCTGAACAGCTGAACCACCAGTCTGTGGTGTATGCGACCCCGGGGCGCGTCCCCGGGGTCGTGCGCGCTCGGCTCGTCGAACCCGCCGCCGTGGATTCATTGGTGACTGGACGACCTCCAACGTCGTCGAGCCGACAATGAATCCGCGGGGATCGTGAGAGAGGAGCGACAGTGAGGAAGCTCACCGTCGACGACATCGTCGACCACCGCGCCTACGAACGCGAGCGCGACGAGTTCCGCGCCGCCATCATCGCCATGAAGGCGCGTCGGCGCATCGCGTTGGGCGACTTCGTCACCATCGTGTTCGAGAACACCGACACCATGCGCTGGCAGGTGCAGGAGATGGCGCGGGCCGAGCGCATGCTCACCGACGACGCCATTGCCGGCGAGGTCGCCACCTACAACGAGCTCATCCCCGATCCGGGTGAGCTGTCGGCCACGTTGTTCATCGAGCTCACGGAGGAGTCGGCGCTGCGCGAGTGGCTGCCGAAGCTGCGCGGGGTCGAGTTCGCGGTGCGCTTCGACCTCGGCCCGCGTGACGCGTCCGCGTCGCGGGTCGTCGCGATCCCGCGCGACGAGGAACGGCTCACGCGCGACGACATCACGTCGACCGTTCACTACCTCCGCTTCCCGTTCGACGCCGAGCAGCGCGAGTTGCTGGCCACCGGCCCGGCCCGCCTCGTGGTCGACCACCCCGAGTACCAGGTCGAGCTCGACCTCACCGACGCGCAGCGCGCCGAGCTCGCCGGCGACTTCGCCGACTGATGCCGGTCCGCATCAAGGTCCAGCGGCTGGACCCCGAGCTCCCGCTTCCGCGTCAGCAGCACACCGACGATGCCGGCTACGACCTGCACGCTCGCGAGCGGGTCGAGCTCGCACCCGGCGGGGGACGCGGGCTCGTGCCCACCGGGCTCGCGGTCGCGATCCCGCCGGGCTACGCGGGCTTCGTGCTGCCCCGTTCCGGCCTCGCGCTGAACCACGGCATCACCTGCCTCAACACACCCGGCCTCATCGATCCGCTGTACCGCGGCGAGCTCAAGGTGCTGCTCGTCAACACCGACCCCGAGACTTCGTTCACCGTCGAGCGCGGCGATCGCGTCGCGCAGCTCGTGATCCAGCACGTCGAGCAGGTCGACTGGAAAGAGGTCGATACGCTCGACGTCACCGAGCGCGACACCTTCGGGTTCGGATCGACGGGCGTCTGATCGGGGACCTGCGGTGACGACTCGGAAGTTCCGGTTCGGCGTGCAGGCGTCGACCGCACGTGCGGGCGCGGAGTGGGCCGAGCAGGCCCGCACGATCGAGGACCTGGGCTACTCCACGCTGTTCATGCCCGATCACTTCGTCGACGCCGCCTTGGCGCCGATGGTCGCGCTCCCGTTCGCGGCCGCCGCCACGACGACCCTGCGCATCGGGATGCTGGTGCTCGGCAACGACTACAAGCACCCCGCGGTGGTCGCCAAGGAGGCGGCCACCCTCGACGTGCTCTCCGACGGCCGGCTCGAGTTCGGGCTCGGCGCGGGCTGGATGACTGCCGACTACCACGCCCTCGGCCTGACCTACGACCGACCCGGGGTGCGCATCGACCGCCTGGCCGAAGCGCTGGCCGTCGTGAAGGGCGCGTGGGGCGACGGATCGTTCGACTTCGCCGGTGAGCACTACACGATCAACGCGTACGACGGCCTGCCCACGCCGGTCCAGCGGCCGCGCCCGCCGATCCTCGTGGGCGGCGGCGGTCAGAAGCTGCTGCGCCTGGCCGGACGCGAAGCCGACATCGTCGGCATCAACCCGATCCTGAGCGCCGGCGTCATCGGCGCTGAAGCGGCCAGGAACACCCTGGGCGACTCGACCGTCCGCAAGATCGGCTGGATCCGCGACGGCGCGGGGGACCGGTTCGACGAGCTCGAGCTGCAGATCCGGTACTTCGTCGCCGCGGTCACCGACGACGCCCGCGGCCTGGCCGAGGCCATGGCCCCCGGCTTCGGGGTGTCGGCCGACGAGGCGCTCTCGTCGGGTGCGGTGCTGGCAGGCACCGTCGACGAGGTCTGCGACACGCTCGTCGCCCGTCGGGAGGAGTGGGGTGTCTCCTACGTGGTCTTCGGTGACGACCAGTACGAGCAGTTCGCGCCCGTGGTGGCACGGCTCGCCGGGACCTGAGCCCCGCGGTCTCCCGCGCTATTCTCGTCCCCCAACGCGGACGTGGCTCAGTTGGTAGAGCACAACCTTGCCAAGGTTGGGGTCGCGGGTTCGAATCCCGTCGTCCGCTCCACAGAACCGCAGGTCAGGCCCCCTCTCCGGAGGGGGCCTTCCTCGTGCAGCTGAGCGTGCCACCCTCCTTGCCACCCAAGCCGTATCGTGGACCCATGATTCGCAGGCGCGGCAGCAGCTTCGAGATCCGCGTCTATGCAGGGATCGATGCCGACGGCAAGAAGCAGAACTTCTACGCCACGGTGCAGGGGACCGGCCGCAAAGCGGAGCGAGAAGCAAAGCAGAAGGAAGGCGAGTTGCTCGCCAAGGCTGCCGCGGGTCGGGTTCCTGCTGCGGCGATCACGTTCGACGAGCTCGCCGACCAGTGGTTGGCGATCGCCCGCCACGAGAAGTCCACTCGGTACCAGACCGAGATCTTCCTCGATCGCCACGTGCGCCCCGGCGCTTGGCAAGAAGCGGATCGAGAAGATCGGACCAGTCAGATCTCAACCGTCTCTACCTCGACGCTCGAAGCCGGTAGCGCGGACCGCAAGGCGCTCGCGCCGTCCACCGTCGTGCGCATCCACGGCATCATCCGCGCTGTGCCTCGAACTGGCGGTCACGAACGACTGGATCACGACGAACCCAGCGGCCCGCGCTCGCCCACCCCGACAGGTCGAGAAGGTGCCCGAATCGCCTGGTGTCGAGAGCGTGAAGGCGATGCTGTCGGCTGCGTACAAGATGGATAAGGAGATGTACGCGTTCCTGAGGCTCGCATCGGCGACGGGTTTGCGCCGAGGGAGCATCTGTGGCCTCCGCTGGTCAGATCTGGACCTTGCGAGGGGAACGCTGCTGCACCAGCGCGCCATTGGCATGGGCAAGGGCGCGCCGTACGAGAAGACAACCAAGTCGGGTGCCAGCCACACAATCGCGCTCGATCGCGACACGGTAACGATCCTGCGATGGCATCGCTTGCGCATGCTCATGCGTTCGAAGGACCTCGGAGGACTCGATCCAACGGGATATCTCTTCTCCGCAGATCCGACCTGTTCGAAGCCGTGGCGCCCCGATCACGCATCGAAGCGATTCGCCAGCGTCAGGGAGTCAGCCGGTGTGACGGGGCAGCTGCGTGACCTACGCAACTTCCATGCCACCGTGCTGCTTGACGACGGGTTCGACATCAAGACCGTTTCTGGCCGTCTCACCCATGCCCGCACCTCGACGACGCAAGACCGCTACCAAGCACGGCTCCCTGCGACGGACCGGCGCGCCCGCGGAGCACGTCGGAGAGAAGCTGCGCCGTCGCTAGCGCTCAGCGTTCAGGAACTCTTCGAGCGCGGAACGTGATACGCGACGACGCGCACGTGGACCATCGCCCAGGCGCACGGCTCTGAGGCTCCCGCGCGTGATCATTCGTCGGATGGTTGCAGTCGACACCGACAACTCCGCTGCAGCCTCCTCAAGAGTCAGCGCAAGCTTTGGACTCTCGGTAAAACCACCCCTCGGTTCGGACGAGCGAGCCCGACGCGGTCGTCCATCGTTCGCCGCGTCGTCTGCGTTCGACGCTCTTGAGCGCTCGACGGGCAATCGTGCGGCACTCTTCGGAGACCGGTCGTCGGGCCAAGTCAGCTTGCTCGCCGTGTTCGGCGTGGTCATTCGCAGCACCTCCTCAGTTGCCTCGCGAGTGCTGACCATGCGCTCGATCACTCCCGGGACCACTCCCGAATCGACGTCCAATCACTCCCGTTCACGCGGAAAAGTTCGGCAGCGATCGGCCGGGAGTGACCGCGACAAGCCAAAGACCCCACCAGCGAACGCGGTCGCTTCCGGCGCTGCGCGTGGAGCGTCCGTCGAGTACCTCGTCAGCGCCGGAACGATCCTGCTGCTGCGATGTCTCGGCGCGCACTCCGCAGTGTCCACGACGCGATGGTGCTGCACTCCGGAACTGTTCCGATCGCCCGTGGGCGCGGGACGGGAGTCATCCGTCCCACGCGCCAGTACGGATCTGGCGCGATCCGGGAGTGATCCGCGATGCGGGGATGGTCGCCGGGAGTCATCCATGGGACAAGCGGGAGTGATCGCGCCGAGGCCGGGAGTGATCCCGACCCGCATGGACAGGTCTCCGGGAGTGATCCCGGGATGGACCGGTCGGCGTCGGAGTGATCGAAAGCGCGTAGATGGTCGCGGGGAGTTTTACGGCCGGCCTGCGGGTGAGACCGCTGCACTGCGGACAGGTCTCGGCGCAGATCGGAGACGTCCCGCAACCGCGTGCATCGCAGACAGGCACTCGATTCGATGACTCCCGGGTCGCTCCCGATGACTCCCGCCTAGGGCCCGCTTGCGGGCCCTAGATCCCTGAAGGAGTGGGGTTGTGTCAAGCGTGGAATCGGTCGTCTGCGCGCTTCGAGCCGCGCGGTCGATCGGTCGCGGGGTCGGGGATAGCTCCCGGATGTTGGTCCTCGCACCCGCTTTGCGGGTGTGAGAAGTGTGTCTACGTTTTGATCGTGCTCGTTGACGCGGGTGGAGGCGTCGACGCGGTGACGCGGGACCGTGTGCCGGGGTCGTCGCGGTCAGGGTCGGAGGCGTCGTCGCGGGTGTCTCGGTGGTGTCGCGGGAGTTGGCTCCATGGTCACGTTGGGGCAGGGCAGGCTCGAACTTGGCTGCCGTACATCCCTTCGCCACACGAACTCGCCGAACGAACACGGTGGCGTGGAGCCGTTTCGGCCTCAGCAGGCGGGCTCAATCAAGTGTCCGGCCGCGCCACAGAGTGTGGGGGCCATCTAAGGCCCGAGCGCGCGCCGTGCTGAGAACCAAGCCCCTCACGCCACCTCCGACGGGCTGGTCGGCGAGGCAGCGGATGTGCCCGTCGCGCAGCCCGTAGTAGACGAGCGTGAGGACCTTGCGCGCCGCGGCGACCCGAGCGATCGGCCGGCCGCGGCGTTCGGCGATGCGGTGGAAGTCAGCCATGATCTTCGTCGGGCCGCGTTGGCGCGCGACCGCCTCGACCGCCGCCCAACGCACCAATGGCGAGCCTTGCTTGGTGATGTGCCCGCGCCGCACCGTCGTGTCCGACTCATGATGACGCGGTGTCAGCCCGGCCCACGAGCACAGCTGCGGCGCTCCGGCGAAGCGGGTGACGTCACCGAGTTCGGCGACGAACACGCCGGCGAGGATCCGCCCGACACCATGGATGGTCTGGACGGCTTCGTAGCCGGCATGGCCACGCAGCGCCTGGTGGGTGTCGCGTTCGAAGGTGTCGATCTCACGGTCATAGACCGCGAGCAGCTCCCGCAATGACCGGACCCGCTGGTCATACGCCGGGGCGAGATCGAGCTCGTCGAGGAGCCGGGTGCCGCGCACGCCGAACAGGTCACTCATCGGGACGGTCACGCCCTCCTTGGCGAGGATCGCGTGCACCTGGCAACGCAGCCCGGTCCGCAACGCGACCAGCTTGGCGCGATGACGCACCAACTCCCGCAACTCCCGCGTCGCCGGCGGAGCGATCCACGCTTCGGGCAGCCGGCCCATCCGCAACAGGTCCGCGAGATGCGCGGCGTCGCGACGGTCGTTCTTGACCCGCTGATGCTGATACATCCGCACCCCCAACGAGTGCGCGAGGCGCACGTTCGCGCCGGCGTCTTGGAGAGCGTCGACGAGCCAATACCAGCCATAGGTGGCTTCGACCGCGACCTCCGGATCCGGGCCCGCCTTCGCGACCTCGAGCGCGATCGCGATCGGATCGTTGTCCAAGTTCACCGCACTGACGACCTCGCCGGCTTCGTCCATCCGCACGATCGTGCTGCGACGACGATGCAGATCGATCCCGACGTACTGTCGCTCCATAGGGGCCTCCTCAAACTTGTGAGCAGATACGAACACGAGTGGCGTACCACTCGAGCTCGCAGGGAGCGGAGGCCCCGCTCCTTCATGGCATCAAGTGTGTCTAGGTTGAGATCATGGCTGTCGACGAGGTGGATGTCGTCGTGAGAGGCCAGGCGGGCATGCGTCGGGAAGGGGTTGTCAGGCGCGCCGGATGGTGTTCGAGCTAGTCAGGCCGGGATCGGGCGGGACGATTGAAGATGGTGATAGCAGGCCGCGTCAGTGTGTGGTCATCTGGACGCTATCGACCAACACGTCCTCAACTCCCGGGTCTCACCCCAGAGAAGATCACCGCACGTGGTGTACGGGCAGTGCGAGTCGCAGAGCATCAAACGGGGCTCGTGCGGCCCAGGTGTGTGTCTATGCTCGATCGCGCGATCGGCGCGGGGATTCGACTCCGCGAAGATCGGCGGAGCATGAGGCATGATGCTCTGCGTGACTACCGTGCCGGCAATCCTCGAACGCCCGGTGTACGGCGTATCCGAGGCGGCAGGCCTCCTCGGGCTGCGGCCTGATCGCGCGCGGGCTTGGCTCGACGGGTACGCGCGCCGGGCGTCGACTACCCCGGTCATCCGCGACAGAGCACACCGGCGAGGACATCGTCACTTGGGGCGAGTTCGTCGAGCTCGGATACCTGCGCGAGTACCGACGCAAGGGAGTTCCGCTCCAGCGGCTTCGTCCGGTCATCGATGAGCTGCGTCGCGAGTTCTAGACGCCGTATCCACTCGCCACCGCCGAGCCGTACGTCTACGGCAAGGAGTTGGTCCTCGAAGTTCAGGAGACGCCACGACCTGCCGACACCGATCGCCATCGTGATCCGCTCCGGCCAGGAGATCCTGCTCGCCGACGAGGCGAAGGAGTTCTTCAAGAAGGTCGAGTTCGATCCGGCATGGGCAGGGGACGCGCTCCGGCTCGCCCGGCCGGAGCGGCGTCGCCGGTCGTGATCGATCCGCTCGTCCGGTTCGGCCGTCCGTCCGTCTCGGGCGTTGCGACCGAGCGCCTGTGGGAGCTCGCCGACGCCGGCGAGACGATCGACGAGATCGCCGACGGCTACGACCTCGACATGAAGACGTCCGTGCGGCCGTCGCCTACGAGGAGCAGTTCCGCTCGCTGGCGGCGTAGCGCCGTGCCGGCCAGGTTCTTCGTCGACGAGAACGACCTGGCGCTCGGAAGGCGCTCGGCGCAGGGGCACGGCGAATGTGGTCTACCCGGGCCACCGCGACCTGCCCGAGGTACCACGCGGACGCCCTGGATGACGACTGGTTGCCGGTCATCGGCGCAGCTGGTCGTGATCACCCGCGATCAGCGAATCCGCTATCGGCCTGTCGAGAAGCTGGCGTGGGTCGAGCACCACGTCCGGGGGTTCGTGCTCACGGGCAAGAAGAGCCAATCGACCGCGACCAGCAAAGCCGTTCTCGAGTTGCATTGGACTGAGATCGAGAGGCTCGTCGAGGACGACCCCAACGGGCCCTGGATGCGCGCAAGTAACCGAAGCGGGACTACGACCAATCGACCTGGCTTAATCGAGTCGTTCACGACGTGCGGATCTTCCACTCCTCGAGGAATTGGAGAGACGAAATCGTCGAACCTAGAACGGCTGAGTTCCGATTCGTGTCAGCTATCGGAAGTCTGCGTCGGTTGCTGCCTTGACTTCGACCTGAGCACCCGGCGAGACATGCAGGTTGCTCGTCGCGAATGCCAGTTCACCGATCAACGAGGTTGCGACTCGGTGCCATCACCATGGCGCGGGAGCACATCGCTCAGCTTCCGACGTGAGGTTATGCCGAGTTTGGTGAACACCTTCCGCAGGTGCCATTCGACCGTGCGCACACTGAGGAACAGCTCTGCACCGATCTCGGCGTTCGTGCGCCCGTCACGCGGAAGACGAGCGATGTGTTCTTCCTGCGGGGTCAGTTCAACTTGGGTTGCGACACTTCGGCTTCGGACCTTCTCGCCGGTGGCGAGCAACTCTGCCCCGCTCGCTCTGCGAAGCCGTCGGCACCAATTGTCGACAACGCATGGTGTGCAGCGCGGAGCTGTTCCCGTGCATCCAGACGCCGAGCCTCACGACGAAGCCACTCGCCGTACAGCAGCTGGGAACGGGCGAGCTCTGGAAGGAGCGGCGTGCGGGCGAGGTGCGAGATCGATTCGAGATACCACTGCTCGGCACGATCGTCGACGTTCAGGAGCGCTCGTCCCCGCGTTCGATGCCATCCGACCAGTCCGCCCCCGGGACCGTCAACGTCATGAGCCGCTGCATCGCACGATCGGCAGCCTCTGCATCTCCACACTTGACCGCGGCCTCGATCAACTCGGTGACAGCGAGCGGCTCGAGAAACGAGTCCTCGTACGCGACATCCAGCGCGGCCGCAAGCGCTGCTTCGTGGCGACCGAGGCCGTTGTTCAGTATTGCGGTCGCCAGACTCGCGACCTGTCTGGAGTATCCATCTCCATTGTCGAGCGCGCCGCTGTCGCTCACCGGCCCTCGAGGTGACTGATCGACCGAGCGGCCCTGGTAGCCAGCGAGCAGCTGACCACCGTACGACGCCATTCGGACTCCGATACCTCCCTGACCGCTTCCTGTTCGGCGACCACCGCGGCGGCCGCTTCGAAGTCGCCGCCGCCACGTGATCATGACGGCATGGAAGTTGAGCGAAATGACGAGCGGGTTGAGCGCTCCGGACTCGCGGTCAACGCGACCTGGCGTGTGCTCAACAGGTCCCAGTCCTCGAAGTTCCACAGCGCGTACGCAGCGGTGGTAGCGCTTCTGCCCCAGACGATCCAGTCGTCGGCAGAGACCAGGTCGTCGAGAAAGAGATCGACGGCTCGTCGGAGA